>NZ_BMQQ01000003.1:4942-28922 GCF_014648195.1 Streptomyces purpureus | reverse complement strand
GCCCCCTCGACCCCGCCATCCCCGCCGCCGTACGCCACCTCGCCGACGCCGTCGAAGAAGGCCGCACCACCACCCCCACCCTCGACCTCCCCCCACCCACCACCCCCGCCGAACGCGCCGTCGACCACGCCCTGCGCCACGCCGCCACCGTCGTCCACCAGGCCGAACCCGACCCCCACAACATCGACGACCGCCTCGGCCGCCCCGCCGCCCTGCGCATCCGTGCCCGCCGCACCCTGCGCGACGTCCTGCTCACCGAAGCCTCCTGGCGCTACGGCCTACGCCTCGCCCTGTGCATCGGCCTCGCCCAGTCCCTCGTCTCCCTCATCGACGTCCCCCGCTCCTACTGGGTCGCCCTCACCGTCACCTTCGTCCTCAAACCCGACTTCGGCTCCGTCTTCTCCCGCGCCGTCATGCGCGCCCTCGGCACCGCCGCCGGCCTCGTCACCGCCGCCGCCGTCCTCGCCGAAGTCCCCCGCGGCTGGTGGGACATCCCCGTCATGATCGCCCTCGCCGCCCTCATCCCCGCCTTCTCCGCCAAGGGCTACGCCTTCCAGACCGCCGCCATCACCCCCGTCATCCTGCTCCTGTCCGACCTCCTCAACCGACAGGGCTTCGGCCTCGTCCTGCCCCGCCTGTGGGACTCCCTCATCGGCTGCGCCATCGCCCTGATCGCCGGCTACCTCCTCTGGCCCGAAAGCTGGCGCAGCCGCATCGGCGACCGCCTCGCCGACGCCGTCGACGACACCGCCCACTACGTCGCCCGCGCCTTCGACTCCACCTGGGACCCCGGCGAACGCGTCCGCGCCCGCCGCCGCATCTACCGCGACCTGTCCGCCGTACGCTCCGAATTCCAGCGCGCCCTCACCGAACCCCCACCCACCGGGGCCCGCGCCGCCGCCTGGTGGCCCCTCGTCGTCGCCGTCGAACGCATCGTCGACGCCACCACCGCCGCCCGCGTCCGCGTCACCCACGGCGCACCACCCCCCGCACCCGTCGAAATCACCGACATCGCCCAGCAACTCCACGACCTCGCCCAAGGCATCCGCGCCACCGACGGCGCCCTCGTCAACGTCCGCGCCCAACTCGAAGGTGACGAACACGGCGTACTCGCCCCCCTCCGCCAAGAAGTCCGCGCCGCCCGGGCCGTCACCACCCAGCCCTGACCAACCCTGACGGGTCTCGATCCGAGGAATCCCTGCCCAAAACCCCTCCAGGCGAAGGAATTACGGGCCGCGCCGCCATCGGGCGACCGAATTCCATGCATCCCGGCAGAGCTGCCCCACCGCCCTCACCGAACCCGACCAGTACGACTACGATGCGCTCGATCAACCCCCCGCGCACCCGGCACGCGAACGGCACCAGCCCGTGACCCACCGCCACACGCCGTGCCCGACAAGGACATTCGCCATGCGCCCACACCCCGGCAGAGGGCTCCAGCCCAATGTCCTCGGCACGTTCGACACCATCGTCATGGCGGTCGCCGGCAGCGCCCCCGCCTACTCGCTCGCCGCCACCACCGCCGTACTCTTCGGCGCCGTCGGCCTCGCCGGACCCGCCGCCCTGCTCTACTGCGCCATCCCCATGCTCGGCATCGTCCTCGCCTACAGCCGCCTCGGCCGCATCGACGTCAACGCCGGCGCCGGATACTCCTGGGTCGGCCGCACCCTCCACCCCTTCCTGGGCTTCCTCTCCGGCTGGGCCCTCGTCATCGCCGCCACCCTCTTCATGGTCGCCGGATCCCTCCCCGCCGGCGCCATGACCCTCGCCCTGTTCGACCCCGGACTCGCCGACAACACCGCCCTGTCCACCACCGTCGGCGCCGGCTGGTTCCTCATCATGCTGCTCGTCGTGCTCGGCGGCGCCCGGCTCACCGTCCGCGCCCAGCTCCTCATGACCGGCGTCGAACTCCTCATCCTGCTCGCGTTCGTCCTCGCCGCCGTCCTCCACCGCGGCACCGCCCACGCCTTCGAATGGTCCTGGCTCGGCTTCGGCCACTTCGACGGCGCCGGCGGCTTCGCCTCCGGCGCCCTCATCGCCGCCTTCTACTACTGGGGCTGGGACGTCACCAGCAACCTCAGCGAAGAGACCCGCGACAGCCGCCGCACCGCCGGACTCGCCGCCCTCATCGGCGTCGGCGTCGTCTTCCTCCTCTTCGAAGCGTTCACCATCGCCGTCAACATCATCCTCACCTCCGGCCAGATCGAAGCCAACGGCGCGGGCGTCCTGTCCGCCCTCGGCCACGAGATCTGGCCCGGCACCGGCGGAAAACTCCTCGTCGCCGCCGTCCTGCTCTCCACCGTCGCCACCCTGGAGACCACCCTCATCCAGGTCACCCGCTCCCTGTTCGCCATGGGCCGCGACCACACCCTCCCCGCCGCCCTCGGCACCGTCCACCGCCGCTGGAACACCCCCTGGGTCGCCATCGCCGTCGTCGGCGCCGTCGCCTCCCTGATGTTCGTCGCCTCCACCACCCTCGGCTCCGTCGCCGACGTCCTCAGCGCCGCCGTCAGCGCCATCGGCCTCCAGATCGCCTTCTACTACGGCCTCGCCGGCATCGCCGCCGTCGTCGCCTACCGCTCGATGCTGCTCAGCTCCGTACGCAACTTCGTCCTCGGCGGCGCCTGGCCCCTCCTCGGCTCCGCCTTCATGCTCTGGGCCTTCTTCGAATCCCTCACCGAACTCTCCACGGCCTCCGTCACCATCGGACTCGGCGGCCTCGCCGCCGGCATCGCCCCCATGCTCTGGTACTGGCACAAGGGCAGCGCCTACTACACCCCGGCCAAACTCGACGCCCAACGCGCCCTCGCCGCCGCCGAACCGTACGTCCCCACCACGCGCGGCGGCCGCCGCGCCGACGAAGCCCTCGCCACCGACTTCTGACCCCCACCCACCCCGGGCCCGGCGCACCCGGCGAACTCCCCGCCGACCCACGCCGATCCCCCGCCCCACGCAACCCCGCCAGGCCCGCGCCCCTCCTCAGTCATAGCTCATACCGCACGCCTCACCACCTCACGTCACGAGGGAGGAAACCGGATGGCCCCACGCCGCCGCACGGCACGCTTCGTCCCGGACTTCGACCCGGACTACGGCGACCGCGCCCTCACCGCGGCCCGGCACGACATGGTCATCGGCCGCTGGCAGGGCGTACGCGACCTGCTCCACGCCACCGGCGACGACTGGGCCCGCCGCACCCACCGCCTGCGACTCCTCTCCCACGCGGCCGCCGGCAGCTCCACCGTCGAGTCCTGGCGCGCCGCCGAACCCGACAACCCCGACGCCGCCGTCCTGCGCGCCGCCACCGAGGTCGTACGCTCCTTCAACGAAGCCATCGCCGCCGGCCGCGGCACCGCCGTCGACCGGACCCGCCTCGACGTCGCGGTGATGGCCTGCCTGAGCGCCGCCGACGCCCGCCCCGCCGACCCCATGCCCTGGGTCTCCCTGATAACGGTGGCCCGGCTGTACGAGAACGGCGTCGGCCGCCGCCAAATACGCGGCTGGTGGGACGAGTTGCGCCGCCGCGACCCGTACAACACCGAAGGCCACGCCCAGCTGCTCCGCTACTGGTCGGCACGGTGGCACGGCACCCACGGCTCGATGTACGACTTCGCCCGCGACGCGGCGGGCGTCGCCCCGCCCGGCACCTCCCTGCCGATCGTCGTCCAGATCGCCCGCGTGGAGGAATACCGCTACATCGCCGACGGGGCGAAGGGCCGCGGCCCCGTACGCGGCTTCGACCAGCACTGGAAACACGAGCTCGCGGTGACCGAACTACGCCGCACCTACGACCGCTGGCTCACCGGCCGCCCCCCGGTCCCGGTGGCACCGGAGGAGGTCGCCGACCTCAACTACCTGGTGCACGCGGCATGTTACGCCGGTCAGGCCGAGCTGGCGCGGGAGGTCTTCGGACTGCTGGGGAAGCGGGCGGCGTGGGTGCCGTGGGCGTACACGGGCGCGCCGGGGGAGCAGTTCTGCCGGTTCAGGGAGAGCGTGGGAGCGGCGGCTGACGGATGAACGCTGACCGATGAGCGATGACCGCCGGCAGATGTGGGCTGACAGATGACAGATATCGGCTGACTGTCGACCGATGACGGACAACGGATGACAGACGACAGGCGACAGCGGTCCGCTGACGACGGACGGGCCCGGCCGGGTCGTGGCTGACCGGCCGGGCCCCTCAGAAGTGGCTCACGTGAGGCGTGGCGTCAGACGCCGATGCCCCGGCCGTCCTGGCGCCAGACGGAGACGACCGACGGGCGGACGATCTTGCCCGGTCCGTCCGGCCACGTCGACGCCGGCTTCTCGACGGACGCGCCGTCGACCTCGCCCGGGTGTTGCACGGCGACGATGACCCGCTTGTCCTGGATGACCGGCCCACACGTCTCGGCACCGGCCGGGACCGTCAGGAACTGCTTCAGCTCACCGCGCCGCTCGCCGTGCGTGGCGACACCGAACAGGCCGTCGTGCGAGCCGAGCTGGTTGCCGTCGGTGGAGATCCACAGGTTGCCGTACGGGTCGAAGGCGACGTTGTCCGGGCAGGAGATCGGGCTGACCTTGTCCTTGGGGAAGCCGGCGAAGTACGTCGCCGGGTCGTTCGGGTCGCCGGCGACCAGGAAGAGGCGCCAGGCGAAGCCGTCGCTCGCCGGGTCGTCCCAGTGCTCGGCGAGCTCCAGGATCTGGCCGTGCTTGTTGGCGTTGCGCGGGTTGGCCTCGTCGGCGGCCGCGTAGCCGGCCTTGCCGCGGTTGGTGTTGTTGGTGAGCGCGACGTAGACGCGGCCGGTGCGCGGCGACGGCTCGACGTCCTCGGGGCGGTCCATCTTGGTGGCGCCGACCTTGTCACCGGCGAGGCGGGTGAAGACGTACACCTCCTCGGCGGTCATGCCGGGCACGTGCGAGACGTCGCCGGTGGCGAGCGGGATCCACTGGCCGCTGCCGTCGAACTCGCCGTCGTTGGGGAGCTTGCCCGTGCCGTCGACCTCGGCCGGCGAGTCGCCGGTCAGCTTGGCGACGTACAGCGTGCCCTCGTCCAGGAGCGTGAGGTTGTGCTCGCGCGCGGCGCGGCTCTTGCCCTTCTTCATCCGCTTCGAGGAGACGAACTTGTAGAAGTAGTCGAAGCGCTCGTCGTCACCCATGTAGATGACCGGACGGCCGTCCTCGGTCAGTCGCGGCTGCGCGGCCTCGTGCTTGAAGCGGCCGAGGGCGGTGCGCTTGCGGGGCGTGGAGTCCGGGTCGTACGGGTCGAGCTCGACGACCCAGCCGAAGCGGTGGGGCTCGTTGGGCTCCTGGGCGACGTCGAACCGCTTGTCGAACCGCTCCCACTTGCGCTCGGACGCGGCGCCGGTGACGCCGTAGCGCTTGAGACGCGTGGCCTGTACGGGGTCGGTGACGCCGCCGCCGTTGGCGAAGTACTGGTTGAAGTTCTCCTCGCCGTGCAGCGTGGTGCCCCACGGGGTGGTGCCGCCGGCGCAGTTGTTGAGGGTGCCGAGCACCTTCGTGCCGCTCGGGTCGGCGGAGGTCTTCACCAGGTCGCTGCCGGCGGCCGGGCCGGTGAGCCTGAACTCGCTGGTGGTGTGGAGGCGGCGGTTGAGCTGGTGGCGCGTGACGGCGGTGAGCTTGCCGCTGCGGTGGTCCTCCTGCACGACGACGACCGACAGGCCGTGCGCGGCCCAGGCGATCTCGACCTGCTCGCGGGTCGGGTTCTCCGAGTCGTAGCCCTTGAACATCAGGACTTCGTCGGTGTACTCGTGGTTCGCGACCATGAGCTGCTGGCGCTCGTACGCGCCGCCGAGCGGGAGCAGGCTGATGAAGTCGTTGTTGTAGCCGAACTGCCCGGCCTGCGCCTTCGCGGTCTGCTTGTCGGCGTTGAACCCCGGGGCGCCGCGGAGGATGGGCTCGCCCCAGCGGATGACGACGTTGTGGGCGTAGCCCTCGGGGACGGTGACCTTGTCGTCCTTGTTCGGGGCGACGGGCGCGAAGCGCAGACCACGGGCGCCGTCGGCCTTGCCGCGGGCGCCCGGCGCGGCGCCGAGGCCCTCGGCCGGGGCGGCGACGGCGGGCGAGCCGCCCTGCGCGACGACCGCACCGCCGGCGGCGGCCGCGACGGTGACGACGGCGGCGGCGCGCATCATGGAGCGGCGGGAGTACGCGGAGGCTATGACGTCACCGACGTACTCGTTGTCGCTGGTGTTGGGCACCTCGTGGAAGCAGGCGTCGCCGCAGCGGAAACGGCAGGTCAGGGCGGATCGCCCGCCCGCGTGTGAGGGATTGCTCAGCAGCGGCAGCAGTTTGCGCACTTGGTCCTCCTCAGGCGCAGCCTGCGCCCACGTGGTGCCGACATGGTGTCGGGATTCCGTCCGGCGGTGACGTTATGTGCGTACATCTGCCCTATGGAGGCGTGAGAATGAACGGCTGATGAATCCGGAGCGACCGGGGCGGGGTTGACCTGGCGGCGGCGCGCCGAAGGCCGCTGTTCGGCGACTCACCGGGCGACTCACGGGGCCGCTAACCTTACGTGTCCGCCCTGGCCAGGGATGATTCCTACCAGTACGGACATACACCGCACCCAACTCATGCGAAAGGCCTCGCCCATGGGCATTCGGAGCTTGCTGCGCAAGGTGTTTGGACGCGACCGTGCGGAGCGTAACGAGTCGGCGGCAGCCTCCGTCCCGCCCCAGACGGAACGCACCACCCAGGAACCCTCCTCCGTCGCGTCCGCCCCGGCGACCGCGTCCGCCTCCACCTCCGCGTCCGCCTCCGGTTCCGCCGAGGCCTCGGCCTCGGAACCGTCGACCCCCTCGACCCCCTCGGCCCCCTCGGCCGCGTCGGCCTCGGAGCCGGTGGTCCCGGCCCAGGCCCAGACCCAGGTCGAAAGGACGGCGGCGGATCTGGTGGCGGCGTCCTTCGACAACCCGAAGCCGCGTACGACCACGGTGCCGCCGGCCCGCGAGGAGTCGGTCCCGGAGGGTACGGCCCCGGCAACCGCGACGCCGGAGAAGCCGGTTGAGCCGGAGGCAGCTCCGGAGCCGACGCCTGAGCCTGAGCCCGTGGTGGCGGAGACGGCCCCCGAGACGGCCCCCGAGGTCCTGGCCGAGCCCGAGCCGGTCGCGGAGCCGGAACCGGTCGTGGCCGAGGCGGGGCCCGAGCCTGCGCCCGCCCCGGAGCCGGAGGCCGCTCCCGAGCCGGAGCCGCAGCCGGAGCCCGCCGCGGCGGAGGAGGCCCCCGAGCCCGCCCCCGCCCCCGAGCCGGTCGCCGCGGCAGCGGAGCCCACCCCCCAGCCCGAGCCCACCCCCACCACCCCCGCCCCCAAGCCGGCCGTCACGCTCGCCCGCGTGAAGGCCCGGGCGCCGCAGCTCGTGGAGGCGTACAAGGCGGCCGGGGCTGTTCTCAAGAAGCAGGAGCTCGTCGGCGCCCGCGCGGCCGTCTACCTCGTGCTCGACCGGTCGCTGTCCATGCGGGGCTTCTACAAGGACGGCACCGTCCAGCGCCTCGCCGAGCAGACCCTCGCGCTCGCCGCGCACCTCGACGAGGAGGCCACCGTCCAGGTCGTCTTCTTCTCGACCGAGATCGACGGCACCGGTGAGCTGACCCTCGACGCGATCGAGGGCCGGATCGAGGAGCTGCACGGCTCGCTGGGCCGGATGGGCCGGACGAACTACGACCGCGCGATCGAAGAGGTCCTGGCGCAGCACGAGAAGGCCGGCGGCGACCGGCCGGCGTTCGTCGTGTTCCAGACCGACGGCGCGCCGGAGTCGAAGACGGCCGCGACGCAGGCCCTCGCGGCCGCCGCCGACAAGCCGGTCCACTGGCAGTTCGTGGCGTTCGGCGAGGAGGACGCCAAGGCCTTCGACTACCTGCGCAAGCTGGCCGTCGACCACGCCGGCTTCCACCACGCGGGGCCGGCCCCCGCCGAGACGCCGCACCCGGCGTTCTTCCGGGGCCTGCTCGCCTCGTACCAGCCGCAGCAGCCGGACCAGCCCCGGCCGCAGGCCTAGAGGGTCACCGGCAGGGTGACGGTGACGGCGAGCCCGCCCCCGCCGGGGCCGGGCTCGGCCGTCACCGTGCCGCCGTGGGCGACGGTGATCGAGCGGACGATGGAGAGCCCGAGCCCCGCGCCCGGCCCCATCCGGTCGCGGCCCTCGCCCCGCCGGAATGGTTCGAAAAGTCCGGGTATGTCCTCGGCGCGTACCTCGGGTCCGGTGTTGGCGACGACGAGCTGACCGCCGCAGACGGTGACCCGTACGAAGCCGTCCGGGACGTTGTAGGCGACGGCGTTGGCGAGCAGGTTCCGTACGAGCTGGGCGAGGAGCAGCCGGTTGCCGCGTACGGCCGCGCCGGTGGCCCCGGCCGGGTCGGCGGCGGTCGCGTGGTCGGCGGCGGTCGCGGGGTCGAAGGCCACGCCGTGCCGCCGGCACTCCTCGGCGACGACGTCGGCGAGGTCGACGTCGTCGCGTTCCTCCAGGCCGCGCTCGCTGCGGGCGAGCACCAGCAGCCCTTCGATGAGCCGCTCGCTGCGCCGGTTGCTGTCGAGGAGGAGCTGTTTCGTCGCGGCGAGCTCCTCGGCGGAGGCGGTCTCGTCGAGTCCGACCTGGATGGCGGTGCGCTGGGTGGCGAGCGGGGTGCGCAGCTCGTGGGAGGCGTTGGCGATGAACCGGCGCTGGCTGTCGAAAGCGGTCTCCAGGCGGCCGAGGAGCGCGTCGATGGTGTCGCCGAGGTGTTTCAGCTCGTCGTCGGGGCCGACGGCGGCGATCCGCTCGTGCAGGTTCCGCTCGGACAGGCGGCGGGCGCGGGCGGTCATCTCGTGGACGGGCCGCAGGACCCGTCCGGCGGTCCACCAGCCGACGGCGACCGCGCACAGGGCGGTGGCGAGCAGCGCGAAGCCGGACCAGATCAGCATCTGCTGCCCGGCGGCGTCCTGGACGGTGTCGGTGAGCTCGACCACGGAGAAGGACGTCCCCTCCCCGTACAGGTCGTACGACTGACCGGCCGCGGGCGCGGGCAGGGCGGGTACGGCCTCGGAGCGGATCTGGGCGACGCGGTCCTGCGTACCGGCGCGGGAGAGCAGGTTGACGACGGTGAGCAGGCAGGTGCCGAGGACGAGGAAGACGCCCCCGAAGACGAGGGCGACACGGGTGCGGATGGTGGAGCCGGGGCCGATCACAGGGCGTACCCGACGCCCTGGACGGTGCGGATGAGGGCGGGCTCGCCGAGTTTGCCGCGCAGCTTGCTCATGCAGACGCGTACGGCGCCGGTGAAGGGGTCGGTGTGGGCGTCCCAGGCCCGTTCGAGGAGCTCCTCGGCGGAGACGGTGCCGCCGTCGGCCTCCAGCAGGATCTGCAGCACGGAGAACTCCTTGGGGGAGAGGTCGAGGTCGCGTCCGTCGCGGGTGGCGGTGCGGCGGACGGTGTCGAGGCGTACGCCGGACTTTTCGAGCAGGGGCGGTACGGGGCGGGCGCTGCGGCGGCGCAGGGCGCGTACGCGGGAGACGAGCTCGGGGAAGTCGAAGGGTTTGCCGAGGTAGTCGTCGGCGCCGAGGTCGAGGCCTTCGACGCGGTCGTCGAGGGAGGCGGAGGCGGTGAGCATGAGGATGCGGGTGCGGGAGGAGCCGGCGACGAGGTGGCGGGCGACGTCGTCGCCGTGGACGCGGGGCAGGTCGCGGTCGAGGACGACGACGTCGTAGTCGTACAGGCCGAGGTAGGCGAGGGCGGCGTCGCCGCTGTAGACGGTGTCGACGGCGAACCCGGCGCGGCGCAGGCCGGTGGCGACGAGCTCGGCGAGGTCCTGTTCGTCCTCGGCCACCAGTACGCGCATGATCTTCTCTTCCTCGTTCACGGGCCCCCGCCTCTCCCCAGGATGCGTCTTTCTACGGAGGAGGTTGTTTCGCGAACGTCTCCGGAGCTCTCGGGGGTGTCCACGGACGGAAACGCGGGTGAGTGGATCTTCGGCGGACCGTTAGGATTTTGACCATGGCGGCCACTGGATCCGAGAAGCAGGGGGCGAACGGCGTGAAGTCTTACTACGTATCGACCCCCATCTACTACGTCAACGACGCTCCTCACCTGGGCCACGCCTATACGACCGTCGCAGGCGACGTGCTCACGCGCTGGCACCGTCAGCGTGGCGAGAAGGTGTGGTACCTCACCGGCACGGACGAGCACGGTCAGAAGATCATGCGCACCGCGGAGGCGAACGGCGTCAGCCCGCAGGAGTGGTGCGACAAGCTCGTCGAGGAGGCGTGGAAGCCCCTCTGGGAGCACCTGAACATCGCGAACGACGACTTCATCCGGACGACGGAGAAGCGGCACACGGACCGTGTGCAGGAGTTCGTGCAGGACCTGTACGACAAGGGTGAGATCTACAAGGGCGGGTACGAGGGCCCGTACTGCGTGGGCTGTGAGGAGTACAAGCTCCCCGGTGATCTGATCGAGGACGAGCAGGGTGTGAAGCTCTGCCCGGTCCACAAGAAGCCGGTGGAGATCCTCAAGGAGGAGAACTACTTCTTCAAGCTCAGCGAGTACGGCCCGAAGCTTCTGGAGTTCTACGAGGCGAACCCGGGCTTCATCCAGCCGGAGTCGGCCCGTAACGAGGTGCTGAACTTCGTCAAGCAGGGTCTTGAGGACCTGTCGATCTCCCGCTCGACGTTCGACTGGGGCGTCCCCGTGCCGTGGGACGACAAGCACGTCATCTACGTGTGGGTCGACGCGCTGCTGAACTACGCGACGGCGGTCGGCTACAACGAGAACCCCGAGAAGTTCGAGTCGACCTTCCCGGCGAACGTGCACCTGATCGGCAAGGACATCCTCCGCTTCCACGCGGTGATCTGGCCGGCGATGCTGATGGCGCAGGGCCTGCCGGTGCCGGGCAAGGTCGCGGCGAACGGCTGGCTGATGGTCGGCGGCGAGAAGATGTCGAAGTCGAACCTGACCGGCATCAAGCCGCAGGACCTGACCTCGCACTTCGGCGTGGACGCCTACCGCTGGTACTTCCTGCGGGCGATCGCGTTCGGTCAGGACGGCTCGTTCTCGTGGGAGGACTTCACCGCCCGCTACACCTCCGAGCTGGCGAACGACTACGGCAACCTGGCGTCGCGGGTCGCGGCGATGGTCGGCAAGTACTTCGGCGGCACGCTGCCGGCGGCGACGGCCGCGGGCGAGGCGGAGAAGGCGATCGCCGAGGGCATGGCGAAGGCCGTGGCGGAGGCGGACCGGAAGATCGGCGAGGAGCTGGACTTCCAGGGCGGCATCCTGGCGATCTTCGACTTCGTGAAGCAGGTGAACGGCTACATCACGGAGCAGGAGCCGTGGAAGGTGGCCAAGGACGAGTCGGAGGAGGGCCGCGCCCGCCTGGCGACGATCCTCTACACGGCGGCCGAGTCGCTGCGCGCGGTGGCGGTCCTGCTGAACCCGGTCATGCCGGAGACCTCCCAGAAGCTCTGGGACTCCCTCGGCGCGGAATCCACCGCCCTGGGCGCCCTGTCCTCCCAGCCCCTCCAGGCGGCGGGCACGTGGGGCCAGCTCCCGGCGGGCGCGACGGTGACGAAGGGCGCGGTGCTCTTCCCGCGCCTGGAGGAGCCGAAGAAGGACTGACGGGTTTCTGCCAACCCGCCGACGGGCCCGGGATCCAATTACGGATCCCGGGCCCTCGGGTCTTCATTGACCGGGGGGTGGGGCAAGGTCCGGGATGAGGTACTCGCCGGCCAGGTGGTCGAAGTGGTCCCCCGCCGACCGGCAGAGTTCCTTGCGATCGATATCCCACAAGGGCGCCAGAAACTCAGCCTCGACGAATCCGGTCTGCGTGAGCTCGCCCAGAGCGTTCAACTCGCTCTCGCGGCAGTTCGGAACGCTCTCCACCGCTGCGGCGACGGACAGCAGTGAGGCGACTACTCCGACCTCGTGCTGGTTGAAGGACCGGACCCAGTCGCAGATGGTCTCCGCCGCTTCTTCCCGGAGCTCGGGGGAGAAGGAGGACAGGTTCCGGACGAGTGAAAGGAGGTTGCTGTTTCCTACCGTCATGGTGCTTCCCGTCTCCCGTGAGGGTCGGTGTGCAGTACAGCGGCTCCGTGGAAGTCGCCGAAGGTCGTGAAGAGTCCGACCTCGTCCTCGGAGACGACGACGAGGCTGAAGCCGTCCGAATACAGGCTCAGCTCCACCCAGGCCTGTCCGGAGCTGGTGAAGTCGAGGGTGCCGGTGTTCCTTGCCCCGGTGATGTTGGTATGGAAGGTGGCTCCGGTTCCGTAGCGGGCGAGGATGTGACGCGCCAGCTCACGCAGTTCGTCCGTGCTCTCCCTGAATCGACGGGTGTTCTGCAGGGTGCAGCCGTCGTCGCATCGAGGTGACCCGGCCGTGTTCAATCATCGATCCATGCCTTGGGTGCGCCGCGAGCACCGGTGACGTCGGTGTGGAAGGTGGCTCCGATTCCGTAGCGGGCGAGGACGAGCCATCCCCGAGGGGCCATCACGCCACGCTCCATGATGTGGATTGGTCAGTCATTCCCTTGCTACCGGCGGGTGCGACAGTTTCGCGGGCGCCGACCGACGCCGGCGGGTGTCAGGCGTCGGCGTCCGCCAGTCGCGTGGCCACCGACTGGAACCAGGCGCTGTAGGAGAAGGGTTCCGGCGGGGCTACCTCCATGCCGAGTTCGGCGGCGCCGACGGCGTAGTCGGACTCGTCGAGGGGCAGGGCGAGGAGTTCGTTCAGCTCACCGCAGAGTCGGGCCGTCAGCTGGGGGTGGGTGGTGGCGAGGTAGTCGGCGAGGGCGGCGTCGTGGTCGGGGAACTCGTCCACGATGTCCTGGGAGAACCAGCCGCCGAGCAGCTGGGCCGTCTCCGGGAAGCGGGCATGCCATTCCCAGTGCGTCCGCGGGGCGGGCCGGGGCGTGGGGGCCTCGCCGGTTTCGATGCTCTGCTTGAGGTGGTCGGCGACGACCAGCAACCAGTCCTGGATCGCGGACTCGGGCAGGCCGGTGTCCGGGACCGAGTAGAACTCGCCCAGGCTCAGGCGCAGCCGCCCCGGCGGGTTGCGGCTGTACTCGCGCAGCTGGCGCTCCGCCTCGGCGATTGCCCAGGGGCGGGTGTGCCAGGTGTGGCGCAGGTAGGCGTCAAGGGCGTGGCTGCGCTGCTCGGGGGTGTCGTCGGCGGGCTGCCCGAGGTAGGCGCGGAGGACCTGATCGAGCTCGCCGTAGCGGCGGTCGTGTTCGAGGGGCTTCATGGACACGGTCGCGGGGCCTCTACAGGTAGAACGGGAGGGTGGTCTGGACGACGAAACCGTGCGGGCTGGCCGGCTCGCGGCGCAGCACGACGCGGGCCGCCCGCACGTCGACGGGCTCCCGGCCCGCGAGCATCATCGCCTCCAGCAGCACCCTGCCGACGGGGTCTTCGCGGGACGGCCAGGCGGCCTCGATGGTGAGGCGGGCCCGGGTGCCCTGGGCGAGCCAGCGGTGGATGACCTGCTCGTTGGCTGTGACGACCTGCTGGGTGGCCCACTGGGCGGTTTCCCGGTCGGGGTAGGTGGCGGATCGGGTCAGCATGGGGCCATTCTCTCGTAGGGTCCCTACTCGGGCGGTGAGAAGGGGTCAGTAGTCGCCGAAGGTGGCGAAGAGCCCGACCTCGTCCTCGGAGACGACGACGAGGACGGCGTCGTCCGCGTACTCACTCAACTGAACCCATGACCGGCCTGATGTTGTGAAGTCGATGACACCCGCGTCACTGGCGTCGGTGATGTTGGTGTAGCAGGCGAAATCGGTTCCGTAGCGCGCGAGTACGGTGCGAGCCAAAACCCGAAGTTCGTCCATGCTCTCGCCGAATCGCCGTACGTTCTGGAGAGTGCACGAGTCGTCGGTGAGGGCGAGCAGCAATTCCTCCGCGGAAGCGTGGGTGATCGGGAAGAGACGCTCGCCCAGTTCCTCGGCGGTGAAGACGCGGAAGGGATATGCGGGCCGTACTTCCCGCTCGGGATCCTCAGCGGTGTCGTCCAGGGTGAGCCATCCCCGCGGGTCCGGCACGGGACGCCGCATGACCGCGAGGACGTCCGAGCGCCAGTCCTCATGGCACCGGGGTCCCGTGACCATGCAGCAGAAAGCGTCCTCGTAGAGGTGGCGTACCGCACCGTCCCACGAGCTCCTGTCGACGTTCATGCGGATTCTCCTCAGGGGGTGCTCGGTGCCTTGTCGGATGGCATGGAGGTGACGACGGTGAATTTCGGATCGGGGAGGGACGGATCGTACTTGATGCGGGTTTCGATGTATTTCACGTCGGTCGCCTTCGCGCCCAGGCCGTTCTTCTGGTAGCCCGTGCCGTCATTGGGGTCGGGACTTCCCTTGCTCACCGATATGCCGCTGGTCTCATTGGGGGGCGCTTCCCCTTGGATGGTCTTCCACCGGTCGGCACCGGTCGGATTGCTCGCCAGCCAGGCCTTGATTTCGGCCGAGTTCTGGTTGATGTTCCGTTGGGTGAGTTCCTGCGCGCGCGCATAGTCCGGGAAGGACGACGACGCACCGATCTTCGGTTTGCCTTGGGGCCAGGTCGGCGTCGTGTGATGGATGTTCTGCTGCTGGTCGCGCAGCCGCTGAGCGAGCTGCTCGTCCGTCTTGCCCACGTGCTTGTCGAGCGTGTGGCCGTTGCTGAGCCACTCGTTGCTCGCCAGGTCGATGGTGTAGTTGCCGTTCGCGTCTTCCTTGATCCACCGCTGCGGGGTCTTGAACTCGTCCAGGGCCCGGGCGCCGTACCCCCGCGCGCGTGCCACACCCGCCTGATACGTGGGAGCGCTGAGGTACGCCTCGTTCAGCGGGTCCATCAGGGCCCTCATCCGGGTCGTCAGACCGTCCAGGGTGCTGGTGTAGGTGTCGACGATCCGGTTGAGCTCTGCGGTGTCTATCTTGAGGATGGTCTTGACGTCGAACTCGGCCAGGAGACCGACGCTCTTGCCCGCGCCCTTCGCAACGGTCTTGACCAGGCCGCCGACGTCCTTCATGCCGACGCCGTCCTTCAGGTTCAGGTCCTTGTCGACCATGTCCCTGAGCGCCTTCTTCATGGCCTCGACGAGCTCGTCCCAGACCTCCTCGTTGAGCTTCACCGCGGCCTCGGCGTACTCCTTGAGGATCTTGCTGATGGCCTCGGCGGTGGTGAAGAGGACGGAGAACACCGGCTGGCTTCCGGTGGGGCGCTTCGGGGTTCCGGGACCCGAGTTCCCCTGCTGTGCCCACTGCTGGCCGTGACGCTGATGCCCCCAGTCCGTGGCGCCCCAGATGGCGCTGCAGAAGATCTGCATGGCGTCCGCCCAGTCGGCCTGCTGGGTGTTGGTGAGGGGGGCGAGCGCCCCGGACAATTCGCTGGAGACGGTGCTGAGCGTGTTGAGGGTCTGCGACCAGTTCTGGCTCAGGGAGTGGAGGTAGTGCTGCTGAGGATAGGGGTAGACGTCCGCGACCTTGCCGAGCCGGAACACGTTCTTGAACACCGGGTGGAGCGCGGCGCGTATGGGCGGGGAGATGTTCTCCAGCAGCGAGCGGAGGATGTCGTCGCCGCCGTCGTTGTCGCCCCACTTGAGGTCGGGAACGGTGCCGAGGGCCGGAGGCTTGTCGATGACGTTGCCCGGGGGCGGCTTCTGCTCCGCGGTCTTACCGGGCTTCGGGTTCGTCGCCGCGTCCGCCTTCGTGTAGGCGTTGGCCGTCTCCGTGAAGCCGATGGCCACGCCACCGGTGCTGGCGACGGACTTGGCCCACACCTCCAGCCACCGGTTGGCGACCTTCTGGTACTCGACCGAGAACTCCCGGGCGTCGCTGCCCGCGCCGCCCGCGTCCGGGTACTTCTCGAGCCCGGTCAGCAGGTCCTTGGCGCCGTTCATGAGGGTCGTCTGCTGGTGGGCGACCTGACCTGAGGCGCGCCAGAGGTGGCTGGGTCTGACGTCGATGTTCCCGGTGCCGCCGGGCGCTTGCGCCGACGGAGGCCCGGGCGTGGGGCCGGCCATCAGGCGCCGCCTCCCCAGCCCTGGAGGACGGAGCGGTTGGCCGCGGCGTAGTTGAGGTGGCCGTTCACGACCACCTCGTGGAGCCAGGCCTGGGCGGCCCGCAGGTCCTGCGCGGAGCGGTCCCAGGTGTCGAGCTCGTCGATGAAGGCCTCGCGGGCCTCGCCGTCCCAGCTCAGCACGGCCTTCTCGGTACGTTTGTACAACAGGTCCAGCTTCTCGTTCAGGGTGCGCAGGATGTCCTCCAGCTCGCCGGAAAGACGCTGGAGCGTGGCGAAGTTGACGGTGATGTGGTCGTCTTCCGACATGGCGTTGCTGTTTCCCCGTGAGATCTAGACGTCCAGAATCCGGCTTTGCGGCTGCGCCGGCGCGGATCCGGGGGCCGGCTCCGACCAGGCCCGGGCGGTCGCCGAGACGTCGGCGCCGTCCTGCAGCTTGCTGATCCGCCCCAGCGTGTCCAGCTCCTGCTCGGTGAAGCCGTCACGGCTGAGCCGGGTCGCCTCCTCCAGCAGCACGAGGATGTTCCGGATCCGTACGGCGTCCTCCGCCACACCCCGGTGGAGGCTGCGGTAGGCCTTGGCCGCGGGGCCTCGCCAGCCCGCTTCGATGCTGTCCACCACGGCGTCCATCCGCCGCGTCTGCTGCTCCAGATACCTCTGCATGGCATCCATGTCGTCGGCGAGCTTGGACAGCCCGTCCTCCGACACGTCAAGATCAGCGTTCTGCATCCCGGCCCCCCGACCACTGCGCCCATCCCGTACGAACGCGAGTGATCGAAAGCCTACGCGAATGCTTCTCTGCCGCCGACGGCCCCTCAGGTCCCGGTATCCCTCACCGCCGCAGCGCTCCCCCGTCCCCCATCACCACCACCGGCCGCATCGACGGGTCCAGCCAGCGCAGCAGTTCCCGCATGTGGGCGCGGGTCACCGAGACGCAGCCTTCTGTGGGGCCGTTGTGGTCGACGTGGAGCCAGATGCCGCCGCCGCGCTTCGGGCCGAGGGGGCGGGTCCAGTCCAGGGGGGTGCGGCCGGGGCGGCGGTTGTAGTTGATGGCGACGACGTAGTCGAAGGAGCCCGCCAGGGGTTCGCCCAGGGCGCCCGTGCCGCGGGCCGTGAAGGCGCGGCCACGGTCGTAGGGGAGGCGGGTGCCCGGGTCCGGGAGGAGGCCGCCCGCGTCCGTGAGGCCGAAGACGCCGATCGGGGAGCGCTTGTCGCCCTGGATGTGATGGCCCGTCCAGCCCTTGAGCGCGTTGTGGGCCGGCCACGGCGTGCCGACCGGCGACCAGCCGGTGGCCGGGTCACGGACGTAGCGGACCACCGTCGAGCGGTACGACTTCGGGCCCGCGCCCGTGACCACCACCGCCTGACGGGCCGTCGCCGGGATCGCGGCGCGCGTCGCCGGGCCCAGCCCGGGGATCTCACGCGGCGGCGCGGGGGCCGGCCGGACCGCCTCCGCCTTGGCGTCGGCCGCCTGCTGGGTGGTCGTACGCGGCTCGGGCGCCGAAGCCGGAGGCGCCGTACAGCCCACCGCGAGCAGCAGCCCCGCGCACAGGAAGCCTCGCAGGGAGCCTCGCGGGGGTCGGAGTGCCGCCATGTCAGTGCCTTTCCTTGAGGTATGAGGTGTCGTACGCCGCCGTGGCGAGGATCTGCCGGATCTCCTCCAGCCGCCGGTCGCCGTCCCGGCCGAGACACGCGGTCACGACGAGCACCGAACCCGTCCCGGCCGCCTCGGGTGCGTCGAGGAGCGTGACGTACTCGTGGGCGCCGCCGAGCGCCCGGCAGGAACCGCTCAGCCGCACACGGTTCGGAGCCCGGCCCGGCCGCACCTTCGGCTGGAGGGACGGCTGCCCACTGATCCGCAGGACCAACAGCGCCCCGTCCGCGTCGAGCCGTTCCAGCGGCGCACAGAACACGTCCGGCGCGGGCCGGCAGGTCTCCTCGTACGGAGTGAGCCGCTGCGGCGCCGCGAAACCGGTCGCCCCGGCCTTCAGCCCGGGCCGTGCCGGGGAGTGCAGCCCGTACCAGCCCGGCGGCAGCCGCAGCGACAGCCCGGCCAGCTCCGGATAGCGCACGGCCGGGTCGGCCGGCACCGTCGCCGGCGACGCGGGCGGCCCCTGCGGCGCCGGCAGGGACTCCGGCCGCAGAACACCCCCCGCCAGCAGCACGCCCGCCACCGCCAGCGCGCCGCCCGCCACCGCGGCCCGCCGGCGCCGGCGCCGTACGACCCGCTCCCGCACCCGCCGCATCCGGCCCTCGGGCGCGGCGAGCTCCGGCACCGCCCGTTCCAGCAGCGCCCTCAGCCCCGCCTCCTGAGCTTTCCGGTCCTCAGTCACAGCGCTCCTCCACGGGCTCCGGCAGCACGGCCCGCAGGGTGCGCAGCGCCTTCGCGGCCTGGCTCTTGACCGTGCCGGGGGAGCAGCGAAGCGTCGCAGCGGTCTCCTCCACGCTCAGGTCCTCGAAGTAGCGCAGCACCACGACGGCCCGCTGCCGGGGCGGCAGCAGCCGTACCGCGGCGCCCAGTGTCTGGCCAAGGTCCACGCCCTCGTACGCGTCCGAGGGCGCCGCCCGCTCCGGGAGTACGCCGTGCGGGACCTCGCCCCGCCAGCGCCGCCGCCACCAGGACGTGTGGGTGTGGATGAGGGCCTTGCGCAGATACGCCTCGGGGTGGTCGGCCGCGATCCGGGGCCACTTGGGCCACACCTTGGCCAGGACCGTCTGGAGCAGGTCCTCGGCGAGGTGCGCGTCGCCGGTGAGCAGCCACGCCATCCGCAGCAGCCTGGTGCCGCGCGCGGCGACGAACTCCTCGAAGTCGCCGTGGTCGGGCCGCCCGCCGCGCATCCGTCTCCGTCCCCGTCCGTCGCCGCCTGTGCCGCCGGTCCTCCCGGCGTTCCCGTAGGTGTTCCACGCCAGTGGAACGCGGTGGCCTGCCGAACGGGTTGCCCTGCCGTCCAATTCCAGAGAACAAGAGGGGAGGGGAAGACAGCAGAAGGGCCTCGGAACCAAGTGGTTCCGAGGCCCTTCCGACGGTGAACTTACCGACCCGCCTCCGGGTGGACCGCCTCGCCGATCGGCCGCTCGTCCGCCGGCTTCTCCTTCGCGACCGGCTTGCGCAGCTGGATGTTCAGCTCACGCAGCCGCGCCTCGTCCAGCTCCGTCGGCGCGCCCATCAGCAGGTCCTGCGCGTTGCCGTTGAGCGGGAACGCGATCGTCTCGCGAATGTTCGGCTCGTCGGCCAGGAGCATGACGATACGGTCGACGCCCGGGGCGATGCCGCCGTGCGGCGGGGCGCCGTACTCGAACGCGCGCAGCATGCCCGCGAACTCCTGCTCCACGGTCTCCCGGGAGTAGCCGGCGATCTCGAACGCCTTGAACATGACCTCGGGCTCATGGTTCCGGATGGCGCCGGAGGACAGCTCGACGCCGTTGCACACGATGTCGTACTGCCAGCCGAGGATGTCCAGCGGGTCCTGGGTCTCCAGGGCCTCCAGGCCGCCCTGCGGCATGGAGAACGGGTTGTGCGAGAAGTCGATCTTGCCGGTCTCCTCGTCCCGCTCGTACATCGGGAAGTCGACGATCCAGCAGAAGCGGAAGACGCCGTCCTCGAAGTGGCCGGCCCGCTTCGCGGCCTCGACCCGCACCGCGCCCATGATCTTCGAGACCTCGTCGAACTCGCCCGCGCCGAAGAAGACGGCGTGACCGGCCTGCAGGCCGAGGCGCTCGGTGAGGACCTTGACGTTCTCCTCGGTGAGGAACTTGGCGATCGGGCCGCTGAGCGTGCCGTCCTCGCCGACCCGGACCCAGGCCAGGCCCTTGGCGCCCTGCTCGACGGCGTACTCACCGAGGCCGTCGAAGAACTTACGGGTCTGCTCGGCGGTGTCCGGGACCGGCAGTGCGCGCACGTGCTTGCCCGCGAACGCCTTGAACTCCGAGCCCTCGAAGACGTCGGTGATGTCGACGAGCTCCAGCTTGGCGCGCAGGTCCGGCTTGTCGGAGCCGTACGTGAGCATCGCCTCGCGGAACGGGATCCGCGGGAAGGGGGACGTGACGTGCCGGCCGCCGCCGAACTCCTCGAAGAGCTCGGTCATCAGCCTCTCGATCGGCTGGAAGACGTCCTCCTGCTCGACGAAGCTCATCTCGACGTCGAGCTGGTAGAACTCGCCCGGCGAGCGGTCGGCGCGGGCGTCCTCGTCGCGGAAGCAGGGCGCGATCTGGAAGTAGCGGTCGAAGCCGGAGATCATCAGCAGCTGCTTGAACTGCTGCGGGGCCTGCGGCAGCGCGTAGAACTTGCCCGGGTTGAGACGGGACGGCACGACGAAGTCGCGGGCGCCCTCGGGGGAGGTCGCGGCGAGGATCGGGGTCGCCATCTCGTTGAAGCCGAGCGCGGTCATCTTGTGCCGGATGGCGGAGATGACGGCGGTGCGCAGCATGATGTTGCGGTGCATGCGCTCGCGGCGCAGGTCGAGGAAGCGGTACTCCAGACGGCGCTCCTCGTTGACGCCGTCGTCGGCGTTGACGGTGAACGGGATCTGCTTGGCGGCGCCGAGGACCTCGACCTCGCCGGCCTCGATCTCGATCTCGCCGGTGGCGAGGTCGGGGTTGACGTTGTCGGCGCCGCGGGAGACGACCTTGCCGTCGACGCGGACGACGGTCTCCTTCGTCAGCTTGTCGAGGACCTCGGCGGCCGGGGTGCCGGGCCGGGCGACGAGCTGCGTGATGCCGTAGTGGTCGCGCAGATCGATGAAGAGGATGCCGCCCAGGTCGCGCCGATTGTGCAGCCAGCCGCTCAGCCGGACGTCGGTGCCGACGTCAGAGGCGCGGAGCTCGCCGCAGGTGTGGGACCTGTACCGATGCATCGTCGTTCATCCAGTCTTCGGTATGGGGGTATGGCTCGACTGGTCAAGGTTACCCGTCCGGCCAAGATCGCTTATCGAATACTCCACGTACGCGAAGCAGACACCGGGGGTCGAACCGTTGTCGGACACCCTCAGTGGCGACCGATCCGTCAATCTTCTTAAAGTGGGGAAATGCGCACCGAGGACGTGCTGGCCGCGATCGCGACCGGCCTGTGGCGCTGGGACAACGCGACCGGGACCGTCACCCTCGACGCGGAGGCGGCCCGGCTCCTCGGGCTGCCCGCCGAGCCCGTGGCGCTCACCGAGGCGCAGGTGCGCTCCCGGTTCCACCCCGTCGACTGGAACGAGATCGACGGCGTCGTCAACCTCGCCGTCGCCGAGGGCACCCTCGCCGAGGCCCGCCTGCGGATCATGGACACCGACGGGCGGGTCCTCCGTACCGTACGCAGCCGCTCCAAGCCCCTGATCGACGGCGACGACTACGAACTCGTCGGCACCCTCCAGGAGGTCGCCGAGCCTCAGCCCGGCACCGCCGCCGCCACCCCCGTCACCGGAGACTGGCGCCGCTCGCGCGAGGCGTTCCTGCTGGACGCCGGGCGGGCGCTGGCGGAGGCCCGCTCCACGGCGGAGGTCCTGCGGGTGGCGGCGTCGCTGTCGATGCCCGGCTTCTCGCCCGACGGCCTCGCCGTCTTCGGCATGGCGGGCGACCGGCTCACGATCATCGGGCACCACGGCCACCACCCCGGCGACGAGGGACCCTTCACCGAGATGTCCCGGGACACCGACTACCCCGCGGCCGAGGTCGTACGGACAGGGCGGGCGATCTACCTGCCCTCGCCGCAGGAGTACCGGCGCCGCTTCCCGGCGGCCTGGCGCCTGGCGGAACGATTCGGCAGGGAGTCCTGGGCCTTCCTCCCGCTCATCGTCGCCGGCCGCACCATGGGTGCCTGGATGGCCGCCTTCAAACACCCCGTCGCCTTCACCCCCGACGAGCGCTCCGTCCTCACCACCGTCGCCCGGATGCTCGCCCAGGCCCTCGCCCGCGCCGGCGTCGCCGAGTCCGAACGCGAACTCTCCCTCGGCCTCCAGCGCTCGATGATGCCGGTCCTCGGACCCGCCATCCCGGGCATGTCGATCGCCGCACGGTACGTACCGACCGGCGGCGGCCTCCAGGTCGGCGGCGACTGGTACGACATGATCCCGCTGCCCGGCGGCGGCTCCCGCGCCGGCAGCCGGGTCGCCCTCGTCATCGGGGACGTCCAGGGCCACGACGTACGCGCCGCCGGTCTCATGGGCCAGCTCCGGATCGCCGTACGGGCCTACGCCTCCGAAGGCCACCGGCCCGACGCCGTCCTCTCCCGCGCCTCCCGGTTCCTCTACGGCATCACCGACGGCACCGACGGCACCGACGGCTTCGGCGGCCCCCGCTTCGCGACCTGCCTCTACCTGGAGGTCGACCCGGAGACCGGCACCATCGACATCGCCCGCGCCGGGCACCCCGACCCGGCGGTACGGATGGCCGACGGAACGGTCGTCCAACGCCCCACCGCGGGCGGCCTGCCCCTCGGCATCGTCCCCGACACCGACTACCCGACGACCCGGCTCACCCTGGAACCCGGCGAGACGCTGATGATGTGCACCGACGGACTCCTGGAGACCGGCGGGCACGACCTCGACAGCGGCTGGACCCGGATCCGCACGCTCCTCGAATCCCACGACGGCGGCTCGCTGGAAGCACTGGCCGACAGCCTCGTTCAGGCCGTCCACGGCCCCGGCTCGCACCACACGACCGGCCCGCTCGCCGACCGCCGCGAGGACGACATCGCCGTCCTGCTGCTCTCCCGGCTCGGCACCCCGCCCCGCCAGGCCCCGCGCCGCAGCGCCATGACCGTCGCCCAGGCCGAACCGGAGCGGATCGCCGCGGCCCGGCAGCACGTGCGGGAGCTGCTGCACGACTGGACGGACCAGGAGCAGATCGACGCGGCGGTGCTGATGGTCTCCGAGATGGTCACCAACGTCCTCGTCCACACCGACGGCGACGCGCTCCTCGTCGCGGAGGCGACCGGCGAACACGGCACCCGCCGGCTACGGGTCGAGGTCGCCGACGCCAGCGACGAACTCCCGCACCGGCGGCGGCCCGGCGAGATGGCCTCCTCGGGCCGCGGCCTGCTGCTGATGGAGATGCTGGCGCACGCGTGGGGCGTGGACCCGAGGGGCGAGGGCAAGTCGATCTGGTTCGAGCTGTACGAGGACGCGCGGGGCGAGTAGGGGCCTTCGGGGGCGCGGGGGCTCCCGGGCTTCCGGGGGCGTGCGGCGGGGGCTTCCGAGGGCGCGGCGGGGCGTACGGGGGGAGACTGGAGACGTACGGCCGCCGGGGGACCTTGGAGCGCGCCATGGACATCCACAAGGTCGGCAGCGACACCACCGTCATCGGGGACAGCCTCGAAATACCGGGCATCGGCTTCCTGCCCATCAACGCCTTCGTCCTGCGCGCCGCGGAGCCGGTCGTCGTCGACACCGGCCTCTCCCTCCCCGACCGGGACTTCGTGGCCGCCCTCGGCTCCGTCATGGACCCCGCCGACGTCCGCTGGATCTGGCTCACCCACCCCGACCGCGACCACACCGGCGGGATCTTCGAGCTGCTCCAGGCCTCGCCCAAATGCCGGGTCGTCACCACGTTCATCGGCGCGGGCATCATGTCCACCGAACGGCCCTTCCCGATGGACCGCCTGTACCTCCTCAACCCGGGCCAGTCCCTGGACGTCGGGGACCGCACGCTGCACGGCTTCCGGCCGCCGCTGTACGACAGCCCCGTCACGGTCGGCTTCTACGACGACAAGACGCGGATCATGTTCAGCTCCGACTGCTTCGGCGGGCCGGTGCCGAGCCAGGAGATCGCGGAGGGCGGCCACGCCTCCGACCTGCCGCCGGAGGACCTGCGGGCGGCGCAGCTGCTGTGGGCGACCCTGGACAGTCCGTGGGTGCAGATCGTCGACCCGGTGAAGTACGTCGCCACGATCGAACCGCTGCGGGCGATGGATCCGGAGATCGTGCTCTCCACCCATCTGCCGCCCGCCGTACGGCTCACCGAGGTGATGCTCGGCACGATCACCATGGCACCGGAGTCCGATCCGTTCATCGGGCCGGACCAGCGGGCCCTTGAGGAGATGCTCGC
>NZ_BMQQ01000003.1:0-4797 GCF_014648195.1 Streptomyces purpureus | reverse complement strand
GTCAGCTGTCATCGGTCGTTCGTCGTCCGTCAGGTGTCGTCCGCGTAGTGCCTGCGCAGTTCGCCGACGATCCCGAACGCGGCGGCCGTCACCGGTACGGCCAGCAGCATGCCGAGGATCCCGGCCACCGACGCCCCGGCCGTGATCGCCAGCATCACCACCGCCGGATGCATCTGCACGGTCCGGCTCTGGATCACCGGCTGGAGGACGTTCCCCTCGATCAGCTGCACGGCGAGGACGACGCCGAGCGCCCAGAGCGCGATGACGAACCCCCGGTCGGCGAGGGCGACGAGGATGGCGACCGCGCCGGAGATGAAGGCGCCGAGGTACGGGATGTACGCGCCGACGAAGACGAGCGCGCCGAGTCCCACCGCGCCGGGCACCCGCAGGATCAGCAGTCCGATGGTGATGAGGATCGCGTCGATCAGGGCGATGAAGGTCGTGCCGCGCATGAAGCCCTCGACGGCCTCGAAGGCGCGGCGGCCCATCGCCTCGACGGTGGCGGCGGTGGAGCGGGGCGTGAGCGAGGTGAGGGTGGCGGTGGCCTTGTCCGAGTCGCGGAGGAAGAAGAAGACCAGCAGCAGGGCGAGTACGGCGATGGCGATCCACTCGCCGACCACGCTGAGCCCGCTGATCACCCCGGTCGCGGCCGTCCCGCCGAACTTGGTCAGCAGGTTCCTGGCGTTCTTGGCCAGGTCGTCGAGCGAGGTGCCGGCGGCGCCGAGGTGCTTGGTCAGGTCGCCGGCGGCCTGCCGGAGCGAGGCGAGGATCTGGTCGCCGGTCTCGAGCAGGGCGCTGACGACGATGTACGTGGCTCCGCCGACGACCACGACGACGGCGACGCAGGTGAGCCCCGCGGCGAGCGAGCGGTTCATCCGCATCCGGATGAGCCGCCGGTGCAGGGGGCCGAGGAGCGCGGTGCCGAGGAGCGCGAGCAGGACAGGGGTGACGGCCGTCTTGAAGGTGATGACGAGCCAGATCCCGACGGCGGCGACCCCGGCGACGAGCAGCGCGACGACGCACCAGGCGGCGAGCCGCCGTACGGGCTCGGGGAGGAGGGCGGTCGAGGTCGGCACCCCGCCAGCCGATCACGGCCGGGGGGTGACGGCCCGTGGGGGCGCGCCATCCGAGTGACGGAGCGTCAGAAGCGCGCCCGGGCCCGGGCCGAGGTCCCGAAGCGCGCCGTACCCGGGGCCGTAGCCCGTACCCCCGCCCGTACCCCCGCCCGCGCCCCCGCCGCCGTCAGTCCTCCGCCGGGCCGGTGCCGCGGTGGCCCAGGCCGGTGCGGCCGGTGGCCGGGATCGTCCCCAGGCGTCCCTTCTGGAAGTCCTCGAACGCCTTCTGGAGCTCTTCGCGGGTGTTCATCACGAACGGCCCGTAGTGCGCCATCGGTTCCCTGATCGGGCGGCCGCCCAGGAGCACGACCTCCAGGTCGGGCGTGTGCCCGTCCTGCTTCTCGTCGGCCCGTACGGTCAGCGCGCCGCCGGTGCCGAAGACCGCCGTCTGCCCCATGTGGACGGGGCGCCGCTCCGTACCGACCGTGCCGCGCCCGGCCAGGACGTACGCGAGGCCATTGAAGTCCTCGCGCCATGGCAGGGAGACCTCGGCGCCGGGCCGCAGGGTGGCGTGGATCATCGTGATGGGGGTGTGGGTGATGCCGGGGCCTTCGTGCCCGTCGAGGTCACCGGCGATGACCCGCATCAGGGCGCCGCCGTCGGGCGAGGTGAGGAGCTGGACCTGGCCGCCGCGGATGTCCTGGTAGCGGGGGTCCATCATCTTGTCGCTCGCGGGGAGGTTCACCCACAGCTGGAGGCCGTGGAAGAGGCCGCCCGACATCACCAGCGACTCCGGCGGGGCCTCGATGTGGAGGAGTCCGGAGCCGGCGGTCATCCACTGGGTGTCGCCGTTCTGGATCGTTCCGCCGCCGCCGTTGCTGTCCTGGTGGACGAAGGTTCCGTCGATCAGGTACCCCTTCGAAGCCGGCCGGCGCCGTGGTCACGGCGAGGACCGGGCGCGCGGTCGCGTCGGCGGGCGCGGAGACACGCGGCAGGGTCAGCGGGTTCTCGGCGGTTACGGCAGGCATGTCAGGACCTCCATCCTTCGACACCCAGATTAGTTGAATGTCGAACTTCCTGCCACCTGAACGCGGCGACGGCTCCTTCCATTCCGTAACGCGAAGAGCCCGGCCGCAGGGCCGGGCTCGGGCTGGGGAAGGGCTGATCAGCCGTACAGGCCGATCAGCCGTACATACGGCGCATGGCGAAGTCCACCATCTGCTCCACGGCCTTCGCGTCGAAGACCATCCGGTGGTCGCCCTCCATGTCGAGGACGAAGCCGTACCCGGTCGGGAGCAGGTCGATCACCTCGGCGCCGGTGATCACGAAGTACTTGGACTCCTTGCCCGCGTACCGGCGCAGCTCCTTGAGCGTGGTGAACATCGGGATCACCGGGTGCTGGGTGTTGTGCAGCGCGAGGAACCCGGGGTTGTCGCCGCGCGGGCAGTAGACCTTGGAGGTCGCGAAGATCTGCTGGAAGTCCTCGGCGGCCAGGGACCCGGTGGTGAAGGCGCGCACGGCGTCGGCGAGCGAAGGCGGCGACGGCTCGGGGTACAGCGGCGGCTGCTGCCCGTACCCGCCCTGCATCGGCTGCTGCGGGGGCTGGGTGTACTGCTGCTGGGCACCCTGGTTCTGGTCGTAGCCGTACATGCCCCTGAGGGTAGTCGGTACGTTCCGCGCCCCGCGCTCCCGTGGCCGAATCCCGGGGTCACACCAAGGGGTTACGCCGCCAGGTTCGCTACCCAGGCCGCCGCTTCCGGCGGCGTCGACGCCACCGGCACCCCCTCCGGTACGGGCGGGCGGCGGACGATCACCACCGGCAGGGACGCCTCCCGTGCCGCGCGGAGCTTGGGGGCCGTCGCCTCGCCGCCGCTGTCCTTCGTGACCAGGACGTCGACGGCGTGCCGGCGCAGGATGTCCCGCTCGCCCTCCAGCGTGAAGGGGCCGCGGTCGAGGAGGACCTCCATCCGGGCCGGAGCGGGCGGTTCGGGGGCGTCCACGCTGCGGACGAGGAACCATGACGTGCAGGCGGCGAACGCGGAGAGTCCCATACGGCCCGTCGTCAGGAACACCCGCTCGCCGAGGGCGTCCACCAGCGAGGCTGCCTCCTCCAGGGACCCGGCCGGGTGCCAGTCGTCGCCCGCCACGGGGGCCCACCCGGGGCGGCGCAGGGCCAGCAGGGGAACATGGGCCTTCTCCGCCGCGTACGCCGCGGAGAAACTGATCGTTCCGGCGAAAGGATGCGTGGCGTCGATGACCGCGTCCACCTGGTGCGCGCGCAGCCACCCGGTCAGGCCCTCCGCGCCTCCGAAGCCGCCGATGCGGACCTCGCCCGGCGGCAGCTTCGGCGCGGCGACCCGGCCCGCGAGCGAACTGGTGACGCGGACGGCGCCGCTCTGCCCGCCCTGCCCGTGCAGCAGACCGGCCAGGGCGCGGGCCTCGGTCGTGCCTCCGAGGATCAGTACATGCATGGGGACACGCATCGGGACACGCATCGGAGTTCCTTCATGACGACGGGCGACGGGACGACGGGCGGCGGGGCGGCCACCACCGGCGGGCGCAGCGCCCAACTCAAGCACACCGGGTTGCGGCCGGGCTGGACCACCGGTGCCTGTGCGACGGCGGCGACGACCGCCGCGTACACCGCGCTGCTCACCGGTGACTTCCCGGACCCGGTGACGATCACGCTGCCGAAGGGGCAGACGCCGGCGTTCGCGCTGGCCGTGGAAGAGCTGGCCGAGGGCCGCGCGATGGCTGGTGTGGTCAAGGACGCCGGTGACGATCCGGACGTGACGCATGGGGCGCTGATCCGGGCGACGGTACGGCCCCTGCCCGCCGGGCAGGGGGTGGTGTTCCGTGCCGGGCCCGGCGTCGGCACGGTGACCCTGCCCGGGCTTCCGCTGGAGGTGGGCGAGCCCGCGGTCAATCCCGTGCCCCGGCAGATGATGCGGGACCACATCGCGCGGGTCGCCGAACGGCACGGTGGCAGCGGTGACGTCGAGATCACGGTCTCCGTCGACCACGGCGAGGAGATCGCCCGGTCCACGTGGAACCCGCGGATCGGCATCCTCGGCGGGCTGTCGATCCTCGGCACGACCGGCATCGTCGTGCCGTACTCCTGCTCGGCGTGGATCGACTCCATCCGCCGGGGGGTCGATGTGGCGCGGGCGGCCGGGCTCACGCATGTCGCCGGGTGCACGGGCTCGACGTCGGAGCGGACCGTGCGGACGCTGTACGACCTTCCGGAGATCGCCCTGCTGGACATGGGTGACTTCGCGGGCGCGGTGCTGAAGTACGTACGCCGTCATCCCGTGGACCGGCTGACCGTCTGCGGTGGTTTCGCGAAGCTGTCGAAGCTTGCGGTGGGGCACATGGATCTGCATTCGGCGCGGTCGCAGGTGGACAAGGGGTTCCTCGCCGAGCTGGCCCGTACGGGCGGCGCCGACGAGGCGCTCGCCGGGGAGATCGCGGTCGCCAACACGGGGTTGGCCGCCCTGCAGTTGTGCGCCTCCGCCGGGGTGCCGCTCGGGGATCTGGTCGCCGCCGCCGCCCGCGACCAGGCGCTGGAGGTGCTGAGGGGCGCGCCGGTCGCGGTCGACGTGGTGTGCATCGACCGCGCCGGTACGGTCGTCGGCCGGTCAGCGCCGCGCGGACCGGCGGGCACCGCCTAGTAGTGCTTTGTTAGGCGGTGTCGTAGGACTGCCACGGGGTGGGTTGTCGGCAGGTGGGGCAGTGGCCGGTC
>NZ_BMQQ01000002.1:172563-402386 GCF_014648195.1 Streptomyces purpureus | reverse complement strand
CGTCCGCTACGAAGCGACAGTGCTGGTCGCAGCCATCAACGAATGGCTGTGACCCGCACTTTCACAACAGGCCCTAGGCCGGGGAAGGCGGCCCCCGAACCCCCGGCGGGAGGGCGATCGGCGTTGGCGGTGACATCCCTGGGCGTCGGTGAATGGGCCGTCCGCGAGTTGGCCGCCCGCCACCCGAACGCACCCGCGGTGCCGGGCCCTTCGAGTCGGTACGGGTCGGCCCGTCCGCCCAAGGCGCAGGCTTTGGCCGTATACCTTTGCCGAGGCTAAGGTATGCCGCCGTACTCGGCGGATCGCTCCCCTGAAGAAGGTGGGAATGGGGCTCATTGACGCGGACCACGCGGGGCTGGTCGTCGCGGCGCAGGGCGGTGACGATCGGGCGCGCGAGGAACTGATCGCCGCGTACCTGCCGTTGGTCTACAACATCGTCGGGCGAGCGCTGAGCGGACATGCCGACGTCGACGACGTCGTCCAGGAAACCTTGCTGCGCGTGGTGCGCGACCTGCCTGCCCTGCGTGCCCCGGAGAGCTTCCGGTCCTGGCTGGTGTCGATCACGCTCCGTCAGATCAATACCCACTGGCAGCGGCAACACGCCGTCGCCGACCGGACCACGGTCATCGACGAGGCACGCCAGATACCGGACGCCGGCGCCGAGCCTGTGGACGTGACGATCCTGCGGCTGCATGTGTCGGACGAGCGCCGTCGGGTTGTGGAAGCCAGCCGGTGGCTTGACCCGGACCATCGGATGCTGCTGTCGCTGTGGTGGCAGGAATGCGCCGGCTTGCTGAGCCGTGACGACATCGCCGCCGCGACGGGGCTCACGGTCGCCCACGTCGGAGTGCGCCTGCAACGGATGCGCGAGCAGCTGGAACTGTGCAGGACGATCGTCGACGCGCTGGAGGCCGACCCGCGCTGTCCGCAGTTGGACGAGACCGTCGTCGGCTGGGACGGTCTCCGTGCATCGGTGTGGCGCAAGCGCATAGCGCGGCACACCCGTGGCTGCCCGGTCTGCATGGCGACGACGACAGAGCGGGTTCCGGCCGAACTGCTGCCCCTCAGCCTCACGACGCTGGTCGTCCCGGCCGGACTGATCGCCGCGCTGGCCGCCAAGGGCCTGCTGTCGGGGACGGCCGCGAGCGCCGCCGGGCTGGCCACGGCACACGTCGCCGCCGGCACGGCGACGGGGGGAAGTGGTCTGCACAGCGCGCTGATCGGCAAACTCCACGCGGTGACCGCTCATCCGCTGGCGAGCCTCGCCACCGGCGCGGTGCTCATCGCAGGGACCGCCACCTACGCGACCTGGCCCGAACCGGCGCCTCGGGTACCCGGCGTCATCGCCGCTCCCACGGTCGGCACTCCCACGCCGATCCCGTCGCGCAGCACCACGCCGGCCAAACCGTCTCCGGTGAGTCCGTCCGCCGTCGCAGGCACTGTTCCGCTGGGCGCACAGTCGCTGGAGTCCGTGGACGAACCCGGCCTGTACCTCACGTATGCCGGCGACTTCGCGACGCTCGGCCGAGTCTCCGCGTCCAGCAGCGCGCGGAAACGGCAGCGGGTCACCTTCACGGTCGTCCGGGGTCTGGCCGACACACAGTGCGTCACCTTCCGTGCTGCCGACGGCCGGTACCTGCGCCATCATTACCTGCGGCTACGGCTGAGCACCAATGACGGCAGCGAACTGTTCCGGGAAGACGCCACCTTCTGTCCGCGCCCCGGGGCGGCCGCCGGGTCGGTGACCCTGCACGCGCACAACTATCCCGGATCGGTCCTCCGCCACCGCGACGGTGGCATCTGGCTCGACGGCTCCGACGGCACTCGGGCCTTCGCCGGCCAGGCTTCCTTCATCATGCGCAGGGCCTGGGCCTGAGAACCGTTCCTTGAGCATTTCGGACCGGGTCGCTCACCGCACCACGTCTTTCTCAAGGCAGTGAGCCGAGTGGTGCGCCGAATCCAGCTTCCATCCGCATCTCATCTACGGCTGCCTCGCCGTGACCGGCCTGAAGGCTGATCACCGCAGCCGCCACCGATGCCACTCAAGCGACCCCCACTGCTGTGCAGTTCGGCGCGCTTGCCACAGGGACGACCAGACCGCAGGGCTTGGCGTAACACTTTCCGCCTGCGAGATGCATCACCGAGCAATCGTCCGGCCGGCGCGACTTTTCTGTTACGCGACCGCGAGTCCGGAAGCCTCCACTTCGGGGGGTGCCCTTCCCGCCGCTCACCATGACGTGCCGGCGTGGCAGGTTCCCGCCTTCCCCGTACGTATCCCCTGAAGAAAGCCTTCCCATGACGCGACACACCCTCGAACCCCGGGCGACCGGTACGCAGGAACGGCCCCGCATCCTGCACCGCACCCGCCCCGCGGCAGATCAGGCCGCACTGGCCGATGCGCGCACGATCACGGCACCCGGGGTGACCCGCGACTCCCGAGGAGAATCATGAAGGGCCTGCACCGGCTCAGCCGGCGTCGCCGAACAGTGACGGTAGGACTGTCGGCCGCGGCGGTGGTGGCCGGTGTCGTGACGCTCCTCCCCAGCTCCGCCGGAGCCGCGAACCTGGGTACGCAGGCGGCCCCCTCGGGCAGGTACTTCGGCACCGCTGTGGCCGCCGGCAGGCTCGGCGACCCGGCGTACACCGCGATCGCCGACCGGGAGTTCAACATGATCACCCCGGAGAACGAGATGAAGTGGGACGCCATCGAACCGTCCCGCGGCAACTTCAACTTCGGCCCCGCCGACCGGATCGTCGACCGTGCGAAGGCGAACGGCCAGCGCGTGCGCGGCCACACCACGGTCTGGCACTCGCAGCTCCCGGCCTGGGTCAACTCGATCGGTGACGCGAACACGCTGCGCAGCGTGACGAACCGCCACATCACCACCACGATGACCCACTTCAAGGGCAAGGTCTACGCCTGGGACGTGGTCAACGAGGCCTTCGCAGACGGCCCCAGCGGCCAGCTCCGCAGCTCGGTCTTCCAGAAGGTGCTGGGCAAGGGCTTCATCGAGGAAGCGTTCCGCACCGCCCGTGCGGCCGACTCCTCGGCCAAGCTCTGCTACAACGACTACAACATCGAGAACTGGTCGGATGCCAAGACCCAGGGCGTCTACCGCATGGTCAAGGACTTCAAGTCCCGCGATGTGCCCATCGATTGTGTCGGGTTCCAGAGCCACTTCGGGGCAGGCGGCCCGCCGGCGAGCTTCAAGAACACCTTGGCGAGCTTCGCCGCCCTGGGCGTCGACGTCCAGATCACCGAGCTGGACATCGCCCAGGCATCACCCACCCACTACGCGAACACGGTCAGCGCCTGCCTGTCCGTGGCTCGGTGCACCGGCATCACGGTGTGGGGCGTGCGTGACCGCGACTCCTGGCGCAGCGGCGAAAGCCCCCTGCTGTTCGACAACAACGGCAAGCCCAAGCCCGCGTACACCGCCGTCATGAACGCTCTCAATTCCGGCACCGGTACCACCCCGGCCAAGCCGGCCGACGGTACCGGGCAGATCAAGGGCGTGGCCTCCGGCCGCTGTATCGACATCCCCAACTCCGTCACCGCCAACGGCACCCAGGCGCAACTGTGGGACTGCAGCGGACAAGCCGACCAGCGCTGGACCTACACCGCCGCCAAGCAGCTGAAGGTCTACGACAACAAGTGTCTGGACGCCAAGAGCAAGGGCACCACCAACGGCACCACGGTGGTCATCTGGGACTGCAACGGCGGCGCCAACCAGCAGTGGAACATCAACACCAACGGCACGATCACCGGCGTCCAGTCCGGGCTGTGCCTCGACGCCGTCGGCGCGGCCACCGCGAACGGCACCAAGATCCAGTTGCACGCCTGCTGGTCCGGCAGCAACCAGAAGTGGACCGCCCATTCCGGGACGGGCGGCGGCACGTGCGCTCTTCCGTCGACGTACAAGTGGACGTCGACCGGCCCCCTTGCCCAGCCGTCGAACGGGTGGCTCGCGGTGAAGGACTTCACCAGCGTGATTCACAACGGCAAGCACCTGGTCTACGCGTCGAGCGCGTCGGGAACCTCGTACGGCTCGATGGCGTTCAGCCCCTTCACGAACTGGTCGGACATGGCGTCGGCCGGCCAGACCAAGATGAGCCAGAACGCGGTGGCGCCCACACTGTTCTACTTCGCGCCCAAGAAGGTCTGGGTGCTGGCGTACCAGTGGGGTGCATCGCCCTTCAGCTACCGCACGTCGAGCGACCCCACCAACCCCAACGGCTGGTCCGCGCCGCAGCCGTTGTTCACCGGCAGCATTCCCCGCACCGAATCCGGCACCGGCCCGATCGACCAGACCCTGATCGCCGACGAGAAGAACATGTACCTGTTCTTCGCCGGTGACAACGGCAAGATCTACCGGGCGAGCATGCCGATCGGGAACTTCCCGGGCAACTTCGGCTCGTCGTACACGACGGTCATGAGCGACACGGTGAAGAACCTGTTCGAGGCGCCGCAGGTCTACAAGGTCCAGGGCCAGAACCAGTACCTCATGATCGTTGAGGCTCGGGGTGCGAACGAGCAGCGCTACTTCCGCTCGTTCACGGCCTCCAGCCTGAGCGGTTCATGGACTCCGCAGGCCGCCAGCGAGAGCAACCCCTTCGCCGGCAAGGCGAACAGCGGTGCCACCTGGACCAACGACATCAGCCACGGTGACCTGGTCCGCAGCAACCCCGACCAGACGATGACCATCGACACCTGCAACCTGCGGTTCCTCTACCAGGGCAAGTCCCCCACAGCGGGCGGCGACTACGACCGACTGCCGTACCGGCCAGGTGTCCTCACCCTGCAGCGCTGACTGCCCGATCCATCGTCATACGCAAGGAGAAACAACCCCCCATGAAGAACCCCAAGAACGGCGGGCGCCGCGCGCGTCACCGCCGTCGCTGGACCGCGACCGGACTGCTGCTCGGTGTGCCCGCGGTCCTCGTGCCGTATCTCGTGTTCGTGCAGGATGACTCGCAGGCTGCGACGGTCGACGGCAATGCCTACTACCGGCTGGTCTCCGTACGCAGCGGCAAGGCGCTGGACGTCAACGCCTTCTCCACCGCCGACGGCACCCGCATCCAGCAGTGGACCGACCAGAACACCGCCAACCAGCAGTGGAGGCTGCGCCCCACCGGGGACGGCTACTACGAGCTGGTGAACCGCAACAGCGGCAAAGTGCTGGGCATAGCCGGCGATTCGACCGCCCAGGCGGCCGCCGCCGAGCAGCAGACAGACAGCTCCTCCACCTCCCAGGAGTGGCGGATCGACGAGGTGAGCGGTTCCCGCGCCGTCACCCTCACCTCCCGCAGGAGCGGCCAGGTCCTGGACGTCTCTGGAGGCTCCACTGCCGACGGCGCGGTAGTCATCCAGTATCCCGGCAGGGGCAGCACCAATCAGCAGTGGAAGCTGGTGAGGACGGCCGAGAACCCGGCGGCCGGGAACGGACCGTATAGGTGGAACAACGCCCAGGTGGTGGGAGGTGGTTACGTGACCGGGCTGGTGTTCAACCCGCGGGAGAAGGGCCTGCTGTACGCGCGCACCGACATGGGCGGTGCCTACCGCTGGGACACCGCGGCCGAGCAGTGGATCCCGCTGACCGACTGGGTCGGCGAGAAGGACTGGAACCTGCTGGGCATCGACGCGCTGGCCACCGACCCCGTCGACCCCAAGCGGCTCTACCTGGCGGCGGGCACCTACACCAACAACTGGGCCGGCAACGGCGCACTCCTGCGCTCCACCGACCGGGGCCGCACCTTCCAGCGCACCGATCTGCCCTTCAAGCTGGGCGCCAACGAGGACGGCCGCGGCGCGGGCGAACGGCTCGCGATCAACCCCGCGGACAACGGCACCCTGCTGCTGGGCACCCGCAAGAACGGCCTGTGGCGCAGCACCGACCACGGCGTGACGTGGAGGCAGGTCTCCTCGTTCCCCGTCAAGGACGGGGCGAGCAGCGGCGCGGGCATCTCCTTCGTGACGTACGGCCCGGCCGGCAGCAAGACGATCTACGTCGGCGTGGCCGACAGGTCCACCTCCCTGTATCGCTCCACCGACGGCGGCAGCACCTGGCAGGCCGTCTCCGGGCAGCCCACAGGCCAGCTGCCGCAGCACGGCGTCCTCTCCGGCGACGGCTCGCTCTACCTGACGTACACCAACGCCCTCGGACCCAACGGCGTGACGGCGGGCTCGGTGTGGAAGCACACGCCGGCCTCCGGGGCGTGGAAGAACATCTCCCCGTCCCAGGGCAGCTACGGGTTCTCCGGTCTGGCTGTCGACCCCCGCAAGCCCTCCACGGTGATGGTCACCACCCTCGGCCGCTGGTGGCCGGAGGACGAGATCTACCGCAGCACGGACGGCGGCACGACCTGGAAGGCACTGGCCGACAAGTCGGTGCGGGACGCCTCCGCCGCTCCTTACGTCGGCACCCACACCGGGCACTGGATGACCGCGCTGGCCATCGATCCCTTCAACTCCGGGCATGTGCTGTACGGCACCGGCAACGGCATCCTGCGCAGCAAGGACGCCAATGCCTCCGACAGCGGCGGCACCAGCCACTGGAGCATGGGCGCCCGAGGGCTGGAGGAGACCGCACTGATGGACGCGATCGCCCCTCCCGGCGGCGCCACCGTCATCACCGCCATGGGCGACCAGGGCGGCTTCCGGCACGACTCCCTGACCAAGGTGCCCTCCGGGCGGCTGAAGGACCCGATGATGACCAACAGCACCGACATCGATTTCGCCCAGTCCAAGCCCTCGATGATGGTCCGCGTCGGCCGTGGTGGCGCGCAGGACGGCGCCTACTCCACCGACGGCGGCAGCAACTGGAACGGTTTCAAGGCGGAGCCGGTGTCCGGCGCCCAGGACGGCCACATCGCGCTCGCGGCGGACGGCTCCGCCATCGTCTGGACCCAGGCCGGCCAGGCCCCGTACCGCTCGACCGACAAGGGGTTGACCTGGTCGAAGGTCAGCGGCCTGGGCACCGGCGCCGTGGTCGTCGCCGACCGCTCCTCGGCCAAGACCTTCTACTCACTGGCCGGCGGCACGCTCTACGCCAGCACCGACGGCGGCGCGACCTTCACCGCCCGCGCCACCAACCTGCCCACCGGCCGGCTCACGGCCGTCCCCGGCATCGCCAGGGACCTGTGGATCGCCGGCGGCGGCAAGGGACTGCTGCACTCCACCGACGGCGGCCGCACCTTCACCACGCTCAAAGCGGTGCAGTCCGCCTCCGCCCTCGGCTTCGGCAAGGCCGCACCCGGCGCCTCCTACCAGGCCCTGTACCTGATCGGCACCGTCAGGGACGTCACCGGCGTCTTCCGCTCCACCGACAAGGGCGCCACCTGGCTGCGCGTCAACGACGACGCCCACCAGTGGGGCAGCATCGGAGGCGTCGGCGTCATCACCGGCGACCCCGACACCTACGGCCGCGTCTACGTCGGCACCAACGGACGCGGCCTCCAGTACGGCGACCCGTCCTGACTCCGACGCCGGAGCGGACGCACGTGTGACGCATGAACTGACACGCTGCCAGTAACAGGAAGCCGCCCTCCTGACCGGAGCGACATCTCGGCTGGAGGGTCTGATGGGACTGGCCGCCCTGGGCGCGGCGCTCTCGGGCGGCCAGTACGCCTGGACGCTGCCGTTCGCCTGGCTCGCGTTCTCGTTCTTCGCCCCGCCCCCGACGAGTGTGCCGATGCAGGTGGCGACCTGGATGCTGCTGCCGCCCGGTACGGCAGCGGGCACCTGGACGGCCGTGGTCCTCGCGGTCGCCGGCACCGCGGCCTACGCCGTCGCAGGACCGAGACGGTGACCGGGTCGGGCCACCGGACCGGGACACGGCCGCTCCCACCCCTGCGCCGACTACTCGTTCGCCCTGCCCCCGGGGCCGGTGAAGGTGCACGTGGGGCCGAACGGGCTGTCCTGCAAGGGCGTGACGGCCGTAACCGCTCGCGGGAGGCGCAATCAACGTGGTGATACTCCGGCGGCCCTTCGGCAGGGGGTCCGGGCGTGAGAAGGGCACGTGTCGAGGCCTGCTCCGGTGCGCGCGTACGGAACGGCCATGGGTGTTAACGCTCACATTGTACTCTCCGCCGACTCGCCCTTGAGCGTCAAGAACGGGTAACAGCCGTACGAGCCCTTGAGTTACAAGTCTGTTAGCGCTCACAATGTGTCGCGTTCGCCAGCTCGCCGGTCGTCGGAGGCCGACGCTTCACTCTGCCTCCGCCCGGCTCAACCACCGCTGCGCAGCCATGCCTTCGCTGGGCCCATCTCCTTCAGGGCTCCGCCTGGTACGACGCACGTCCCGAGAGGAACCACGACATGGCCCACAGAGCCCTCCGCATCATCGCCGCCGCCTTGGTCGGCGGTGTGCTGAGCGCCTGCACCACCGAGCCCGCGACCACCGGTACCACCGGCAAGGGCTCCTCCGACGGCAAGCTGGTGCTCGGGTTCGCCCAGGTAGGAGCCGAGAGCGGCTGGCGCACCGCCAACACCAAGTCCGTACGCGAGGCGGCCGAGAAGGCCGGCATCACGCTGAAGTTCTCCGACGCGCAGCAGAAGCAGGAGAACCAGATCAAGGCGATCCGCACCTTCATCCAGCAGAAGGTCGACGTCATCGCCTTCTCGCCCGTGGTGGAGTCCGGCTGGGACACCGTCCTGAAGGAGGCCAAGAACGCCGGCATCCCGGTGATCCTCACCGACCGCGCGGTCGACTCGCAGGACACCTCCCTCTACCGGACCTTCCTCGGCTCCGACTTCGTCAAGGAGGGACAGGAGGCCGGCAAGTGGCTCGTGAAGGAGTACGAGGGAACCTCCGAGCCGGTCAACGTCGTCGAGCTCCAGGGCACCACCGGCTCCGCACCCGCCAACGACCGCAAGGCGGGCTTCGCCGACGTCATCAAGGGCGACCCCAAGTTCAAGGTCGTCGCCTCCCAGACCGGGGACTTCACCCGGGCCAAGGGCAAGGAGGTCATGCAGGCCTTCCTCAAGTCCCACGAGGACATCGACGTCCTGTACGCCCACAACGACGACATGGCCCTGGGCGCCATCCAGGCCATCGAGGAAGCGGGCAAGAAGCCGGGCGTCGACATCAAGGTGATCTCCGTCGACGGCATCAAGGACGCCTTCGTCGCCATGCAGGAGAAGAAGATCAACGTGGTGGTCGAGTGCAACCCGCTCCTCGGCGGCCAGCTCATGGAACTCGCCAAGAAGGTCGTGGCGGGCGAGAGCGTCCCGCGGCGGGTCGAGGTCAAGGAGGGCGTCTTCACCCAGGACGAGGCCGCGGCCGCCCTGCCCGGCCGTCAGTACTGACCTTCCGCCCGCAGCAGACCGGGGGCGGCCCTCGCGCCGCCCCCGACCCTTACGGAGAGGAGGGCGGATGGCAGCCCCACCCACCCCCCGCACACCCACCGGCGCCGACCGGCCGGTCCTGGAGGCCCACGGCATCCGCAAGGCCTTCCCCGGAGTCCTCGCCCTCGACGGCGTGGACCTGAGCCTCTTCCCAGGCGAGGTCCACGCCCTGATGGGCGAGAACGGCGCGGGCAAATCGACCCTCATCAAGGTACTCACCGGCGTCCACCCGCCCGACGCAGGAACGGTCTCCGTCGACGGCAGCCTCCAGTGGTTCGCCGAACCACTGGAGGCACAGCACGCCGGAATCAGCACGGTGTACCAGGAGGTGAACCTGTGCCCCAACCTCTCGGTCGCCGAGAACATCCTCATCGGCCGTGAACCCCGGCGCCTGGGGCTGGTCCACTGGTCGGCCCTCCACGAACGCGCGGAGCGGCTCATCACCGAGCTGGAACTCGACCTCGACGTCCGCCTGCCGCTGAGCGCGCACTCCCTCGCCGTCCAGCAACTGGTCGCGATCGTACGGGCCGTGGACGTCAAGGCGAAGGTCCTCATCCTCGACGAGCCCACCTCCAGCCTCGACAGGGACGAAGTCGTCCAGCTGTTCGCCCTGGTGCGCCGGCTGCGCGACCGGGGCGTCGCGATCCTCTTCGTCACCCACTTCATCGACCAGGTCTTCGACCTGTGCGACCGGGTGACCGTCCTGCGGAACGGCCGGCTCGAAGGCGCGTACCGGGTCGACGAGTTGACCTCCGTCACCCTCGTACACCGCATGGTCGGCAGCGAACTGCGCACCCTCGACGAACTGGCCGAGAGGTCCCACACCGGCACCGCGGCCACCCCCGAGTCCGCGGACACCCCCTTCCTCAGTGCCCGAGGGCTTGCCCGGTCCGGCGCCGTCCAGCCCTACGACCTGGACATCCACCGTGGCGAGGTCATCGGCCTGGCCGGGCTCCTCGGCTCCGGACGCACCGAGGCGGCCCGGCTGCTCTTCGGAGCCGACCACGCCGACGCAGGAGAGCTCCGGATCGACGGCGAACGCGCCGTACTGCGCTCGCCGCGCGCCGCGATCGCCCACAAGATCGCTTTCTGCTCGGAGAACCGCAAGGAGGAGGGGCTGGCCGGCGAACTCACGGTGCGCGAGAACATCGTGCTCGCCCTCCAAGCCGCACGCGGCTGGACCAGACCCCTCTCCCGCACCCGGCAGGACGAGATCGCCGCCCGGTGGATCGAGGTCCTCGACATCCGTCCGGCTGCCCCCGAGGCGCAGGTCCGCAACCTCAGCGGAGGCAACCAGCAGAAGGTGCTGCTCGCGCGGTGGCTGCTCACCGACCCCGAAATGCTGATCCTGGACGAACCGACCCGGGGCATCGACATCGGTGCCAAGACGGAGATCCAGAAACTGGTCACCCGCCTGGCCGCGGAAGGCACCGCGGTCCTCTTCATCTCCGCCGAACTCGAGGAAGTGCTGCGGCTGAGCCACCGCGTGGGTGTCCTGCGCGACCACCGGCTCGTCGCCACCCTTCCCAACGACCCGACCCTGACGCCCGACCGGATCCTGGGCACCATCGCCACCGGAGCCACCTCATGACACCACCCGACGACACGGGCGTCGGGGGGCGTCCGGCCCGGGCGCCCGGCGCCCGGCAGCTCACCGAGCACCGCCTGTTCTGGCCCGCCGCCGTCCTGGCCGCCCTGCTGCTGGGGAACGTCGCGCTCACCCATGACTTCCTCGCCGTCCGCGTCCAGAACGGGCACCTGTACGGCAGCCTGATCGACATCCTCCAGTTCGGCGCCCCTCTGATCCTGGTGTCGCTCGGCATGACGCTGGTCATCGCGACCCGGGGCATCGACCTCTCGGTCGGCTCGACGGTCGCCATCGCCGGCGCCCTCGCGTGCGAGCACATCGCCACCGCCAAGGACCCCGGAAGCCTGCCCACCGTGATGTCGGCGATCGCGCTGGCGGTCGGCGTGGCCGCCGCGATCGGACTGCTCAACGGCTTCCTCGTCGCCCGGCTCGGCGTCCAGCCCATCGTCGCCACCCTGGTCCTCATGGTCGCGGGACGGGGCGTGGCCCAGCTGATCACCGACGGCCAGATCATCAGCGTGTCCAGCAGCGCCTACAAGATGATCGGCGGCGGCTACTGGCTCACCCTCCCCTTCGCCGTCCTGCTCGCCGCGGCCCTCGTCGCCGTCACCTCCCTCGTCACCCGGCGGACGGCGCTCGGCATGCTCATCGAATCGGTGGGCGGCAACCCGGTCGCGAGCCGGCTCGTCGGCATCCGGGCGGCCGGGCTCCTGGTCATGGTCTACGTCGTGAGCGCCGTGTGCGCCGCGGTGGCCGGCCTGATGATCAGCTCCAACGTGTCCAGTGCCGACGGCAACAACGCGGGCCTGTGGATCGAGCTGGACGCGATCCTCGCCGTGGTCATCGGCGGTACCGCGCTGACGGGCGGCCGCTTCTCCCTCGGCGGTACGGTCCTGGGCGCACTGATCATCCAGACCCTCTCGACCACGATCTACACCCTCGGCGTACCGCCGGAGACCACCCTCGTCTTCAAGGCCCTGGTCGTCATCGTCGTGTGTCTCGTCCAGTCGCCCGCGTTCCGCGCGCGACTCTCACGCCGTCGCCGAGCGACCGCCCCGGACCGGGCGCCCGCGGCCGGCGACGTGGGCGCCCGCCAGCAGGAGGTCCACCCGTGAACACCACCCTCAGCTCCCTCACCAGGCCGCTCCAGCGGTTCTCGGTACGGCATGCCGTCCGTCTGCCGCTCATGGTGACGGCCACTCTGCTGGTCGCGATGTTCTCGATCGGCTCCCTGCAGTACGAGGGCTTCTTCTCCGCACAGGTCCTGCTCAACGTCCTGATCGACAACGGCTTCCTGCTCGTCGTGGCGATCGGCATGACGTTCGTCATCCTCACCGGCGGAATCGACCTGTCCGTCGGCTCCATGGTGGCCTTGTCGACCATGCTGACGGCCTGGCTCGTCGAACAGAACGGCGCGCCGCTCGCCCTTGCGGTGCCGCTGGTCCTGCTGGTGGGAGCAGGAGGCGGCGCCCTCATGGGCTGGGTGATCCACACCTTCGAGATCCAGCCCTTCATCGTCACCCTCGCGGGCATGTTCCTCGCCCGCGGCCTCTGTTACATGATCAGCACCGAGTCCATCTCCCTCACCGACCCGACGACCACGCGGATCGCCCAGACGCGGGTGCTCCTGCCCGGGGGGCTGTTCATCTCACCCGCCGTGGTCATCGCCCTGGTCGTGCTGGCGCTCGCCTTCGTCGTCCTCCACCACACCCGCTTCGGCCGCACCGTCTACGCCCTGGGGGGCAACGAGTCCTCCGCCCGTCTCATGGGCCTGCCCGTGGGACGCACCAAGGTCGCGGTGTACGCCGTGAGCGGCCTGTGCTCCGCCCTCGGCGGTCTGCTGTTGACCTTCTACATGCTGTCCGGCTACGCCCTGCACGCCGTCGGCATGGAACTCGACGCCATCGCGGCCGTGGTCATCGGAGGGACACTGCTCACCGGAGGCTCCGGCTTCGTCCTGGGCACCGCGCTGGGCGTGACGGTCCTCGGTCTGATCCAGACCATCATCAGCTTCCAGGGCACGCTCAGCTCGTGGTGGACGCGCATCGTCATCGGCGGCCTGCTGTTCGTCTTCATCCTCCTCCAACGGCTCTTCGGCGGATCCCGACCGGCGCACTAGACCTCCCGGGCAGGCCCAGGTCCCGAGCAGACCACTGATCACCGACCACGGCGACCGCGGCCGGGGAAGCGGGGCCTTCAGCCCTCTTTCCCGGCTGTGCCGTACTCCGGACAAGGAACTCCCATGACCCCGTCCTCCCGCCCTCCTTTCACCGGAGGCCCACCGGCCTGCCACCCCGGCACGGACTCCGGGCAACGATGGATCTTCGGCTTTCCCGACGGCCTCACGGCGGAGGTGCACACCCGCGGCGCCCGCCTCCACGCACTGTGGGTGCCGGACCGGTACGGCACCCCGGCCGACGTCGTCCTCGCTCCCCGCGACCCGGCCCAGACGGCCACCGCCGCCCGGTACTTCGGCGCCACCGTGGGCCGCTACGTCAACCGCATCGCACAAGGCCGGTTCTCCCTGGACGGGAAGCAGTACCAGCTGACCACCCAGGAGAACGGCCACTGCCTGCACGGCGGAACCGACGGCTTCGACACCAGACTCTGGGAAGCCGAGAGCGTGCACACCCCGGAGTGGACCGGTGTGCTCATGCGCCTCCGCAGCCCCGACGGCGACCAGGGATTTCCGGGAAACCTGGACGTCACCGTCAGCTGTCTCATCGGCCGCGACAACGAACTCGCCTTCTCCTACGCTGCGGTCACCGACGCGGCCACCCTGGTCAACCTGACCAACCACGCCTACTACAACCTCGAAGGCGAGAGCACCGGAGACATCCTCGGCCACGACCTGGCCGTCGACGCCACCCGCTACACACCGGTCGACGGGGATCTCATCCCCTACGGGGACCACCGCCACGTCTCCGGCACCGCGTTCGACCTCCGCCGGCCACTCAGGATCGCCCAAGTCCTGGCCCGCCCCGACGCGGGCGGCGGGTACGACCACAACTTCGTACTGAGCCCGCACGGCGACGAGACGCTGCGCCGGGCCGCCGTCCTCCACGCGCCGGCCACCGGTCGCCGCATGGAGGTGCTGACCACGGAGCCCGGACTCCAGGTCTATACCGCGGGGCAGTTCGACGGGTCGGTCCTGGGCAAGAGCGGTACGCCCTACGGGGCGGGCGCCGGCATCGCACTGGAGACCCAGCACTTCCCCGACTCCCCGAACCGCCCCGGCGACCCGTCCCCGGTGCTGCGACCCGGCGACGAATACCGGTCGAGGACGGTCCTGCGGTTCAGCACTCGCGACTGACCCGTACGGACACGCCGACACGGCTGTGCCCGCCGGGGGTGGAACCGGCGGGCACAGCCATGTCCGGAGCGGCGTCAGGCGCCTGCCCTTCGCTTGTTCCACACGTCGAAGCCGACCGCGGCGAGCAGTACGAGGCCCTTGATGACCTGCTGCCAGTCGGTGCCCACCCCGACGAGGTTCATGCCGTTGTTGAGCACGCCGAGGACCAGGCCGCCGATGATGGCTCCCAGAACGGTCCCGACGCCCCCGCTCATCGACGCCCCGCCGATGAACGCGGCGGCGATGGCCTCGAGTTCGAAGTTCACGCCGGCCTTCGGTGAGGCCGCGTTGAAGCGGGCCGCGAAAACGAGTCCGGCGAGCGCCGCGAGCATTCCCATGTTGAGGAACACCGCGAAGGTGACCTTCTTGTCCTTGACCCCGGACAGCTTCGCGGCGGGCAGGTTCCCCCCGATCGCGTACACGTGGCGGCCGATCACCGCGTTGCGCATCACGTATCCGAAGGCCACCAGCAGCGCGGCCAGGATCAGGAGGACCACGGGGGCGCCCTTGTAGCTGGCGAGCAGCAGGGTGGTGACCAGGACCGCGGCGACCAGTGCCGTCACCTTGAGGGCGAACAGGCCGGTGGGGAGCGTCTCCAGGGCGAACTCCCGCTGACGGCGACGGTCCCGCACCTCCTGGAAGACCACGTAGGCGATCAGTCCCACGCCGAGGAGCAGGGTCAGGTTGTGGTAGTTGGTCTTCGGCCCCGCCTCCGGCAGGAAGCCGTTGGCGATCTTCTGCAGTCCGTCCGGGAAGGGGCCGAGCGTCTGGCCCTTGAGGAAGATCTCCGTGAGCCCGCGGAACAGCAGCATGCCGGCGAGGGTCACGATGAACGACGGTATGCCGACGTACGCGATGAAGAATCCCTGGAGCGCGCCGGCGACTGCTCCGAGCAGCAGGGTGAGGAGCACCGCGACGGGCCACGACACATGGTGCTCGACCATGAGCACCGCTCCGATGCCGCCGACCAAGGCCATCAGGGAGCCGACCGACAGGTCGATGTGCCCGGAGATGATGACGATCATCATGCCGATGGCCAGGATGAGGATGTAGCTGTTCTGCAGCACCAGATTGGAGACGTTGCGCGGCAGCAGGAGGTCGCCGCCCGTCCAGATCTGGAACAGGAGCACGATCAGGCCGAGGGCGAAGAGCATCCCGTACTGGCGCATGTTCCGCCGGACGCCGTCCAGGAGTACCCGGACCACCGGTGTCCCGGTGGACGGGGACCCGCTGCCCGGGGGCGCCGGGGCGGTCGTTGTCGTGCCGACTTCGGTGCTCATGCCTGGTGTCCTTCGCTGGAGGCGGAGTCTGCGGTGACCGCCGGCGGTGCGGGGGTGTCCTGTGTCATGTGCCGCATCAGCGCTTCCTGGGTGGCGTCCTCGCGGGTGACCTCGCCGGTCAGCCGTCCGGCGGCCATGGTGCAGATGCGGTCGCACATGCCGAGCAGTTCGGGCAGTTCGGAGGAGATGAGGAGGATCGCCTTGCCCTCGGCGGCGAGCCGGTCGATCACGGTGTAGATCTCGTACTTGGCTCCGACGTCGACTCCGCGCGTGGGTTCGTCGAGGATGAGGACGTCCGGTCCGGCGAGGATCCACTTGCTGAGGACGACCTTCTGCTGGTTGCCGCCGGAAAGGCGGCCGACTGGTTCGAGGACGTTCGGAGCCTTGATGTTCATGGTCCGCCGGAACCGTTCGGCCACCTTGCGTTCCTCGTGCCCGTCCACGATTCCGCGGCGGGCGAGCGCGCCGAGGGAGGCGAGGGAGATGTTCCGGCTCACTGAGTCCCCGAGGTCGAGCCCGTAGTGCTTGCGGTCCTCGGTGACGTACGCGATGCCGTGGGCGACCGCCTCGGGGACCGTACGTGTCCGTACCTCGCGGCCGTCCTTGAGCACGGTGCCCCGCTCGTAGTGGCCGTAGGAGCGGCCGAAGACGCTCATGGCGAGTTCGGTCCGGCCCGCCCCCATGAGTCCCGCGACCCCGACGATCTCCCCGCGTCGGACCTGGAGCGAGACCCCGTCGACCACCTTGCGGCCGCGGTCGAGCGGGTGACGCACGGTCCAGTCCCGGATCTCCAGGACAGGCTCGGCGTCGGCCGGGCCCTCGTACGGCGTGCGGTCGGGGAAGCGGCTGTCGAGGTCCCGTCCCACCATGCCGCGGATGATGCGCTCTTCGGTGGTGGCCGGGTCGGTGACGTCGAGGGTCTCGATGGAGCGCCCGTCGCGCAGGATGGTGACGGAGTCGGCGATCCGGGCGATCTCGTTCAGCTTGTGCGAGATGATGATCGAGGTGATGCCCTGGCTCTTCAGTTCCCGCATCAGCCGCAGCAGCTTCGCGCTGTCCTCGTCGTTGAGTGCCGCGGTGGGCTCGTCGAGGATCAGCAGGCGGACGTCCTTCGCCAGCGCCTTCGCGATCTCCACGAGCTGCTGCTTGCCGACACCGATGTCGGCGACCCGGGTCTCGGGGTGTTCGTCGAGCCCGACCCGCCTGAGCAGTTCGGACGCACGGCGCAGCGCCTCGTGCCAGTCGATGATCCCGTGCCGGGACGGTTCGTTGCCGAGGAACATGTTCTCGGCGATCGACAGGTAAGGGACGAGCGCGAGCTCCTGGTGGATGATGACGATGCCGTGCTGCTCGCTGGCCCTGATGTCCTTGAAGCGGCACGGCTCGCCGTCGAAGAGGATCTCGCCCTCGTAGGTCCCGTGCGGGTGGACGCCGGACAGGACCTTCATGAGGGTCGACTTCCCGGCACCGTTCTCTCCGCACAGGGCGTGCACCTCGCCGCGCTCCACGGACAGGGTCACCTCGGAGAGTGCCCTGACTCCGGGGAAGGTCTTGACGATGGACCGCATCTCGAGGATGGGGCCGGCCGGGGACGAAGCGGGAGCGCCGGGGGAAGGGGGCGCGGCGGGCGTCACCGCAGGGCGCCGGCGTCGATGTAGCCGGAGTCGACCAGGACCTTCCGGTAGTTCGACTTGTCGACGCTGACCGGGTCGAGCAGGAAGGCCGGAACCACCTTCTTTCCGTTGTCGTAGGTGGTGTCGTCGTTGATCTCGGGCTTCTTGCCGGCGAGGACGGCGGCCACCATGTCCGAGGCGACCTGCGCGAGTGCGCGCGTGTCCTTGTAGACGGTCTGCGTCTGCTCGCCCGCGATGATCGACTTCACGGATGCGACCTCCGCGTCCTGGCCGGTGACGATCGGCAGCGGCTTGGCGGCGCTCCCGTAGTCGTCGGACTTCAACGCGGACAGGATGCCGATGGAGATGCCGTCGTACGGGGAGAGGACGGCGTCGACCCGGGCCGTGGAGTACGAGGAGGTCAGCAGGTCGTCCATGCGCTTCTGCGCCGTCCCGCCGTCCCAGCGCAGTGTGGTGACCTGGTTGAGCTGGGTCTGCTGGGAGCGCACGACCAGCTGCTTCTTGTCGAGATAGGGCTTCAGCACCTTCATGGCGCCGTTGAAGAAGTACTTGGTGTTGTTGTCGTCGTTGGACCCGGCGAACAGCTCGATGTTGAAGGGCCCCTTCTTCGAGCCGGACTTCAGCCCCAGCTTCTCGACGACGTACGTGGCCTGGAGCTCGCCGACCTTCTCGTTGTCGAAGGAGGCGTAGTAGTCGACGTGGGGGGAACCCAGGATGAGCCGGTCGTAGGAGATCACCGGGATGTCGGCGTCCGCCGCCTGCCGCAGGACATTGGACAGGGCCTCGCCGTTGATGGCGGCCACGACCAGGGCGTCGACGCCCTGGGTGATCATGTTCTCGATCTGGGCGACCTGCTGGTCGGGGTCGTCCTCGCCGTACTGCAGGGTCGTGGAGAAGCCGGCCTTCTTCAGGCTTTCGGTCATGTTGCGGCCGTCGGCGATCCACCGCTCGGAGGACTTGGTGGGCATGGCGATGCCGATGGTGAGGTCCTTCTTGTCCTTCGACTCCTGGCTGCCGCCCTCGCTGTTCTGTCCGCAGGCGGTCAGGAGCAGGGCGCAGCCGGTGGTCACGGCCAGGAGGGCGGATACGGATCGGAACTTCTTCATGGGCGTTACCCATCCCGTCGTCGAGGGCGGCTCCGACCGGGGACGGGCTCGACGGCAGCGCGTGTCCTCGCACCACCGGGACGGCACCGTTCCGGCTGGGTCGCCGGGGCTCGGCGCCCCGGTCGAGCTTGATTGTTAGCGCTCACAACAGCGTGATACAAGAGGCGCTAAGGTTTTTCTCGTATCGATACACAGCCGCAAGCAGGGAGAAGGGAGGCAAACGTGGCGCATCCCGCGGAAGACGTCCGCCCGCCGACGATGGCCGACGTCGCACGGGAGGCGGGGGTCTCCCATCAGACCGTCTCCCGGGTGCTGAGCGGCCACCCCAACGTGCGCGCGGTCACCCGGGAACAGGTCACCCTGGCCATCGAGCGGCTCGGCTACCGCCGCAACTCCGCCGCACGTGCCCTGGTGACGCGCCGTACGAGGACGCTGGGTGTCATCGCCGTCAACACCGCCCTGTACGGGCCTGCCAGCACCCTGACCGGCCTGGAGGAGGCGGCTCGTGAGGAGGGCTACCTCGTCTCGACCGTCAGCCTGCGTACCGGAGGGGGCCAGGGGCTCAAGGATGCCATCGACCACCTCGCGGCCTGGGGTGTGGAGGGTGTCGTAGCCATCACTCCGCAGCGCTCGCACGTGCAGGCGCTCGCCGAACTGGACGCGCCGTTCCCCGTGGTCACCGTGGAGGGCGGTCATCAGCTCGACCTGCCCGGGGTCTCCCTCGACCAGGAACTCGGCGCCCGCATGGTCACCGAGCACCTGCTCGCCGCCGGGCACGGCAACGTCTGGCATGTGGCGGGTCCCGACGACTGGCTGGAGAGCGAGGCCCGCACCGCGGGCTGGCGCGCGGTGCTGGAGGAGAGCGGCATCCGGCCTCCGCGCGTCCTGACGGGGGACTGGAGCCCGCTGTCCGGGTACCGGGCGGGACAGGAACTCGCGGGACTCGCCCTGGCCCGCCGTGGGGCGACACCGGTCACGGCCGTCTTCGTCGCCAATGACCAGATGGCGCTCGGCGTCCTGCGGGCGCTGCGCGAGGGCGGGATCCGCACCCCCGCGCAGGTGGCCGTCGCCGGCTTCGACGACATCCCGGAGGCCGAGTTCTTCCCTCCGCCGCTGACGACGGTCCGTCAGGACTTCGCCGCCATCGGACGCCGGAGCATCGGGCTCCTGGTGGACCACATCGAGGGTCGCGCCCGGAAGGCCGAGCACCTCCTGGTGGAACCGCAGCTCATCATGCGCGCGAGCACGCGCCCCCTGAACGAAGCCTGACGCGGAGGGCGGCTCTCGGACACCCCCTGACCGCCGCCTCCTGGCCGCCGGTCGCGGGCCTCCTACCGGCCGTTCGGCGTCTGGCCGACGCACGGCGCCGAACCGCTCGCGTCGGTGCCCCGCCCGCTGCTCCGCTCCATCGGCCGCTACGGCCCTCCCTGCCTCCCGCCAGGCTGGTCGCGTCTCCCGGGGCTTCCCCGGTGTGCAAGTGAGCGCTCACCCAAGGGGCTTCATTCGTTGCTCGATGTTCGATCGAAGTGCGTCCAGCTCTTGTCCAACCCAATTGTGAGCGTTAACAATCAGAGCGCTCCTCTGGCCCCGCTCATGACGAGAGAGACCACATCGTGACCACACACACCCTTTCCGACCCCGCAGCCCGTCACCATTCCGAGGCGTGCACGATCGGAGTCGACTTCGGCACTCTTTCCGGGCGTGCCGTCGTGGTCAGAGTCCGGGACGGCGCCGAACTCGGTTCGTCGGTCCACGAGTACCGCCACGCCGTCATCGAGGACCACCTTCCCTCCACCAGAGCCCCCCTGCCTCCCGACTGGGCCCTGCAGCACCCCGAGGACTGGCGTGACGTCCTGCGTACGGCCGTTCCGGCGGCGCTCGCCGACGCCGGAGTCGATCCGGCCCGCGTCATCGGCATCGCCACCGACTTCACGGCCTGCACGGTCCTGCCGACCACCGCGGACGGCATCCCCCTCGCCCTGACGCTCGAGTGGACCGACCGCCCGCACGCCTGGCCCAAACTGTGGAAGCACCATGCGGCCCAGGCCCAGGCCGACCGCATCAACGCCCTCGCCCACGCACACGGCGAGAAGTGGATCGCACGGTACGGCGGCAAGATCTCCGCCGAGTGGCAGTACGCGAAGGCCCTGCAGGTCCTGGAGGAGGACCCCGCTGTCTACGCCGCCTGCGCCCGCTGGATCGAGGCGGCCGACTGGATCGTCTGGCAGCTGACCGGCACCGAGTCCCGCAACACCTGCACCGCCGGCTACAAGGGCATCCACCAGGACGGGGCCTACCCCTCGCCCGACTTCCTCGCCCGCCTCCATCCGGACTTCGCCGATTTCCCCGCCACCCGCCTGGAGCACCCGCTGTCCCCACTGGGCTCCCGCGTCGGCACCCTGAGCAGCCGGGCCGCGCACTGGACCGGCCTGCCCGAAGGCATCGCCGTCGCCGCCGGCAACGTCGACGCCCACGTCGCCGCACCCGCGGCGGGCGCCGTGGAGAACGGCCGGATGCTCGCCATCATGGGCACCTCCACCTGCCACGTCCTCAACAGCACCGCCCTCGCCGAGGTCCCCGGAATCTGCGGGGTCGTCGACGGCGGCATCGTCGAGGGCGCCTACGGCTACGAGGCCGGCCAGAGCGCGGTCGGCGACATCTTCGCCTGGTGGCTCCGCCAGGGTGTCCCGGACCACTACCGCGCCGAGGCCGAGGCATCGGGCGAGAACCTGCACCAGCTCCTGACCCGCAAGGCCGCCGACCAGCCGGTCGGCGCGCACGGTCTGATCGCCCTGGACTGGATGAACGGCAACCGTTCCCCTCTGGTCGACCACCACCTCTCCGGAGTCATCGCCGGCCTCACCCTCGACACCCGGCCCGAAGACGTCTACCGGGCTCTGCTCGAAGCCACCGCCTACGGAACCCGGGTGATCGTCGAGACCTTCGAGGGCGGCGGGATCCCCGTCGAGGAGTTCATCGTCACCGGAGGACTAAAGAAGAACGCGCTGCTCATGCAGATCTACGCCGACGTGCTCCGACGCCCCGTCTCCGTCGGCATATCCGAGCAGGGGCCGGCGCTCGGCTCGGCCATTCACGCCGCCGTCGCCGCGGGCGCCTACCCCGACGTCCGATCAGCCGCCTCCGTCATGGGGAGCGTCCAGCGTTACGCGTACGTGCCCGACCCCGCACGGGCCGACGCCTACGACGCGCTGTTCGGCGAGTACCGCGCCTTGCACGAGCACTTCGGTACCGGCGCGGACCTCCTCCTGCACCGCCTGCGACGGATCCGCAACACCGCAAGCGTCGCGACCACCGGCTGACCGGGAAGCCTGCCCGCCCCCAGCCTCCATCGGCCCGACCTCTCCGCCCCGCACCTCCGAGGAGCACACCCGACATGACGCTCGCCCAGCCCGACCGCGAGATCTGGTTTCTCACCGGCAGCCAGGCCCTCTACGGCGACGACACCCTGGCCCAGGTCGCCGACCAGTCCCGTGCCATCTGTGACACCCTCGCCGGCCGGCCCCAGATGACCGTCCGCCTCGTGTGGAAGCCGGTCCTCACCGACGCGGCCGCCATCCGCGCGGTCTGCCTGGAGGCCAACGCCGACGACCGGTGCATCGGCCTGATCGCCTGGATGCACACCTTCTCCCCGGCCAAGATGTGGATCGCCGGCCTCGACGCCCTGAGCAAGCCCTTGCTGCACCTGCACACCCAGGCCAACCGTCAACTTCCCTGGTCCACCATCGACATGGACTTCATGAACCTGAACCAGGCCGCCCACGGCGACCGCGAGTTCGGCTTCGTCCAGACCCGCCTCGGTGTCCCGCGCAAGACCGTGGCCGGCCACGTCTCCACTCCCGACGTCGTCGACCGCATCGCCGGCTGGGCCCGCGCCGCCCTCGGCCGCTCCGAACTCACCACCCTCAAACTCGCCCGGTTCGGCGACAACATGCGCGACGTCGCCGTCACCGAGGGCGACAAGGTCGAGGCGCAGCTGCGGTTCGGGGTCTCGGTCAACACCTACGGCGTCAACGACCTTGTCGCCGCGGTCGACGCCGCCCCCGAGGACGCCGTCTCCGACCTCGTCAAGGAGTACCAGGACCTCTACGCCCTCGCGCCCGAGCTGCGGCCCGGCGGTGAGCGCCACGACTCCCTGCGCCACGCCGCCCGCATCGAAGCCGGTCTACGTACCTTCCTCACGGAAGGCGGGTTCCGCGCCTTCACCACCAACTTCGAGGACCTCGGGGGCCTGCGCCAGCTGCCCGGGCTCGCCGTGCAGCGCCTGATGGCGGACGGTTACGGCTTTGGTGGCGAAGGAGACTGGAAGACCTCCACCCTGCTGCGCACACTGAAGGCGATGGCCCACGGCCTGCCCGGCGGCACTTCCTTCATGGAGGACTACACCTACGACCTCACGCCCGGCCAGGAACTCATCCTCGGCGCCCACATGCTCGAGGTCTGCCCCTCGCTCACGACGGCGACGCCCACCTGCGAGATCCATCCGCTCGGCATCGGCGGACGCGAGGACCCTGTCCGCCTCGTCTTCGACGCGGATCCCGGTCCGGCCGTCGTCGTCGGTCTCGCCGACCTGGGCGACCGGTTCCGCCTCGTCGCCAACCGCATCGACGTCGTCGCCCCGCCCGAGCCGCTGCCCCAGCTCCCCGTCGCCCGAGCCGTCTGGCAGCCCCGCCCCGACCTGCGCACCTCCACCGAGGCATGGCTGACGGCCGGAGCACCGCACCACACCGTCCTGACCACCGCTCTCGGCGGCGAGGAGCTCGAAGACCTCGCCGAGATGCTGCGGACCGAACTCGCCGTCATCGACGAGGACACCACCGTCCGGCGTTTCTCGCGCGAGCTGCGCTGGAACCAGGCGTACCACCGTCTGGCCCAGAGCCTGTGAGCACCTCCGCTGCCACCCCCACCCCCACCAGGACGGAGCCCTCCGTGAGCGCCGCCGTTTCCAAGGAGCTGCGCCGAGAGGTACTCGAGGCCAACCTCCGCATCCCCCGAGCCGGCCTGGCCACCCTCACCTGGGGCAATGTGAGCGGTGTGGACCGAAAGGCCGGCGTCTTCGTCATCAAGCCCTCGGGTGTGGCCTACGACGTACTGAGCGAGGAGGACCTGGTCGTCGTCTCCCTGTCCGACGGGAGCGTCGTGGAAGGCCACCTGCGACCGTCCACCGACACCGAGACGCACCGGAGCCTCTACCTGGCCTTCCCCTCCATCGGAGGCGTGACCCACACGCACTCCACCCACGCCGTCGCCTTCGCCCAGGCACGACGTCCGATACCGGTGCTCGGCACGACCCACGCGGACACCTTCAACGGACCCGTCCCCGTCACCGCGGCCCTCACCCCCCAGCAGTGCGCCACGGACTACGAGTACAACACCGGCCAGGTCATCGTGGACCTGCTGGACCGTGACGACACTCGGGCCCAGGAGGTCCCCGGCGCGCTGGTCGCCCACCACGGCCCCTTCACCTGGGGCGCCGACGCCACCACGTCCCTGGAACACGCCATCATCTGCGAGGCGGTGGCCGAGATGGCCCTCCACACCATCGCCCTGGGCACGGTCGAACCCCCGCAGCACGTCCTGGACCGCCACTTCACACGCAAGCACGGCCCGGACGCCTACTACGGCAACCCTCCCTCGGTCTGACCACAGCGAGGGGAGCCAGGATCGCCCTGGCTCCCCTCCGTGGTGCGGGTGTCACTGCGTCAGGTCAGGTGCGGGTCCAGCGCTGGTTGCCGCCACCCAGCAGCTGTAGATCTGGACCTTCGCGCCGTTGCCGGTGCCGGCGGCTTGGACGGTGATGCCGACGCAGCGCGGGACGGTCAGACAGCCATTGGTCACTAAGCGTCACCGTCGATACGGGTAAGCCCGAACCCTGATCGTAGCTGGAGTGCGCACTGCCGGTAGTCGTGGTGACTGCACTTGATAAGCCTGATGTTTCTGCCTTCGTTCAGCCAGCGCCCTGATACTGGTCCTCGGTGCAGGGGACTTTATTGGAATCTCGGACGGTGCGGGCCGACCTCGAGAAGGGACGAACATCATGACAGTCGAAATCGTTGGATCGATATCCGATCGGCTCACCGGAACCGAGGCGCACCGCGCCTTCGTCGACCACGAGTTTTTCAAGCAGGTACGCAGCCGCGAACTTTCGCACGAGCATGTGGGGATGTTCCTCGGCCAGTGGTGGCACCCGCTGCATTACTTCCCGACCTTCCTCGCGCGCTGCGTCTCGGTCCTGCCTGACATCGAGTCCAAGAGCGCGATAACACGGATTCTTTCGCAGGAAGTCGGTGTCCGGTCAGCCAAGGCCGCCCACGAGGCAATCTATGCCGACAGCATGGAGAAGGCGGGATACGACCGCCGGACGGTGACCGGATCCGCGCCGTTCGCGGAGACCGCCCAACTGGTGGCCTGGTACGAGAAGTGCTCGGCGGACCGGTGTTCCGCGCTCGGCGGCATCTTTGCCACCGAGGTCACGGACCTGCTGATGGTCTCGGCGATAGGCGAGGCGGTGAGGCGGGAGTCCGGCACGGAGCGCAACGCGTGGGTCGACATCCATGTCACACAGGAACCCGACCACGTCGACCAGGCGACCAACGCCCTGTTCTCGGGACTGACCCTGGAGCAGGAACGGGCGGTCCTCGACTCGGCCGAGGAGATGTGGCGTCACTGGACCGCGTTCTTCGACCGACTGGCCATCGAGACCGGGACGATCGTGCCTTCCGGACGATCCTGAGGACACGTCCAGGCTGCTCGCCGAGTGCTGATCCATCGAGCCGTCCGACTGGTCGGCTCCCGATGGACGATGCCGGCGGGCGGGATAAAGGCGATGGTCGTTGAGCGCTGGTGCGAACAGTCCGGTTCGACAAAGGGAGTTCTCAGTGGCCAATGCGGTCTCTGCCGAAGAAGGCGACTGACGCTCACCACGCGAAGGAGTTGACAAGTGACCGCCCCCGCCATAACGAGGTTGACCGATCCGCATCTCTATTCCCATGGGGATCCGCATGCCACCTGGGCACGACTACGCAGAGAATGCCCGGTCTCCTGGCAGGACGAACCGGATCATGAACCGTTCTGGGCTGTCACGACCTATGACGAGGGTCTTGCTGTACTGAGCGACTGGAAGCGGTTCAGCTCGGCCAAGGGAACGTTCCTGCGGCCCAATCTCTCGGATCCGTACCCAGGCGCGGGCGTGATGATGACGCTTTCCGACCCGCCGCGGCACGATGTGCTCCGAAAGGCGGCAGCCGCGCTTTTCACGCCCAAGGCGGCCGCCGGGTTTCGGGGCAGGGCGACAGAGGTGTCGCGGTCTCTGTTGCGTGGTGTCGTCGACGCCGGTCCCCACGACTTCGTCAACGACGTCGCGGCGCCGTACCCGCTCCAGGTCATCGCCGGTCTGCTCGGTGTCGAGGGTGAGGATGTGGAGCGGGTCGCCGCCTACGCCGAGGCGGCCGTGGGCAACATCGTGGACCTTGACGGGACGGCCGCACAGCAGGCGCACCTCGAGGTGCTCGCCTACTACGCCGAGGTGATCGAGGAGCGCAGGGCGCGACCGACGGGCGACGTGGTGTCGGCGTTCGTCCTCGCGCAGGCGGACGGGCTGGACATCACTGACGACGAGATCATCCTGACCTGCGACAACCTGGCGGTGGCAGCCGGGGAGACGACGCGTCAGGTGCTGAGCGGCGGGCTGCTCGCGCTCCTCGCCGACCCGGCACAGCTGGACGCGCTGCGCTCCGGGACGGTCCCGCTCAAGTCGGCCATCGAGGAGCTCGTGCGCTGGACGGCGCCGGTGACCCACCTCATGCGCACAGCTGTCGCCGACACGCCTCTCGGTGGCGTCGAGATCAAGGCAGGCCAGGCGGTGAGTGTGTGGTTGTCGTCGCTCAACCGGGACGAGAACGTGTTCGACCGGCCGATGGAGCTCCGGCTGGACAGGAGCCCCAACCGGCACGTGAGCTTCGGCGGCGGTCGCCATTTCTGCATCGGGGCACCGCTGGCCAGGCTGATGATCAGGGTCTTCCTCGAAGAAACAATGCGCAGTGTGGCGAGGATCGAGCAGGTTGGTGAGCCGCGGCGCACACCGTCCTACGTCACCAATAGTCTCGAGTATTTACCCCTCGCGTTCTATTCCGAGTGATCGGAACTGTCCAGCTCGATCGACCTCTTTTAACGCACTTTCAACTGGCCGGAAACTGAACAGTTGCTGGACATTGGCCAGCGCTGTGTTGCCGCACAAGGGGGCGTCAATGTCCGTGTATCACGACTCCACTCGGGAGCGATCGGGAACGGATCCGAGAAGCGACCTGGTCCGGTCGATATTCGCCGAGCTCCTCGGTCTGCCTGCGGTGGCTCCGGACGACGACTTCTTCGAACTGGGCGGTCAGTCGCTGCTGGCCTCCCGCGTTCTCGCCCGGCTGCGTTCCGCCTTCGGGGTTGAGATCACGGCGCGAGAGTTCTTCGCTTCGCCGACTCCGATCGGTCTGACGGGCAAGCTCGACTCGTACCGGACGACACGTCCGTCCGTCGAACCGCAGGAACGGCCCGCGCAGGTCCCCTTGTCGTACGAGCAGCAACGACTGTGGTTCCTCAACCAGGTCGCCGACGGTGGGTCCGGCTACAACATCCCGGTGGCGTTGTGGCTGTCGGGCGAGCTGGACCGCGACGCACTCCGGCACGCGGTGCGCGACGTGATCTCCCGGCATGAATCGCTCCGGACGATCTTCCCGTCCGAGTCGGGCACGCCGAGACAGCAGGTCCTGGAGGTTCCTGACCTGGCAACCGTCATGTCGGTGGTCCACGTCGAGCCCGGCGAGGCGGCAGAGGCGGTCCGGCGGCGTGCGGCCGAGGGCTTCGACCTGACCGTCGACGTGCCACTGCGGACGTGCCTGTTCGTCCTCGGCCCGCAGGAACACGTGCTCCTGCTTTCGTTCCACCACGTCGCGGTCGATGGCTGGTCGTTCGAGCCGTTGCGGCACGACCTGTCCGCCGCCTACCGTGCTCGGCTGGCTGGTGAAGCTCCGACGTGGCCGGACCTGCCGGTGCGGTACACCGACTACGCCCAGTGGCAGCGGAAACTTGCCGACGACGACGCCGGCGGGATGCTGGCCAAGCAGCTGAGCTACTGGCTGACGGAGCTCGAAGACCTGCCTGCGCAGATCGCCTTGCCCGCCGACCGCCCTCGTTTCGCCTCCAGCACCAGCTACCGCGGTGGACGAGTGCCCTTCCACCTCGACGCGGAACAGCACCAGCGGCTCACCGATCTCGGTCGGGAGCACCAGGCGACGTTGTTCATGCTTCTGCATGCGGGCCTCGGTGCTCTGCTGACGAGGCTCGGCGCGGGCACCGACCTGCCGATCGGGGCACCTGTCGCCGGGCGCACCGACGCGGCGCTCGACGACGTCATCGGCTTCTTCGTCAACACGCTGGTGCTGCGCACCGACACCTCTGGTGAGCCGACCTTCCGAGAGTTGATCGAGCGCGTCCGGGCGACCGATCTTGCGGCATTCGACGCGCAGGATGTGCCGTTCGAGCAGGTGGTCGAAGCGCTCAACCCGGTTCGTTCGTCCGGCCTGAACCCACTTTTCCAGGTGATGCTCGCGGTGCAGACGCACGTCGATCCCGCGATCGACGCGCCCGGCATCACTTCCCGGTTCGACCCCGTCGACATCGGGGTGTCCCGGTTCGAACTGTTCTTCTCGATACAGGAGCGGCGATCCGCCGACGGCACGCCGTGCGGAATCGACGGAGTGGTCGAGTTCTCCACCGACCTGTACGACCGGGGCACCGTCGAGGCCATGGCCGAGCAGTTCTGCCTGGTGCTGGCACAGGCCGTCGCCGATCCGGACCGGCCGGTGTCGCGGGGCGAACTGCTGTCCGCGACCGGCAGGCATCGGGTGCTGACCGAGTGGAACGACTCCACCCGGCGCCTTCCGGCTGCCGACCTGGTGACGTTGCTCGAGGAGCAGGCCAGGCGAACGCCATCGGCGATCGCCGCCGTCACCGACACGAGCAGCGTCGCATACGCGGAGCTGCACGCCAGGGCCAACCAGCTGGCCAGAGAGCTGATCAGCCGGGGCGCGGGCCAGGAGCGCGTTGTTGCGGTGCTCCTTGACCGGTCCGTGGACCTCCTGGTCGCGCTGCTGGCCACGGTCAAGGCCGGCGCGGTCTACCTGCCGGTGGATCCGGACTACCCCGACGAACGGCTCGGTTTCATGATCGAGGATGCGGCGCCGGTGGTCGTGGTGACCCACCGCGAGCACGCACACCGGGTGCCCGGCGCGCTGGTCGTCGACTCCCCTGGCGACATGGCGCGGATCGAGCGGCACCCGTCGACGGCCCTCACCGAGGACGAATGCCATACCGGCGATTCTGCCGCCGCGGCCTACCTGATCTACACGTCCGGCTCGACCGGCGTGCCCAAGGGCGTGGTCATGCCGGCCGCCGGTCTGCTCAACATGGTGTGCTGGCAGGCGGACCGCGACACGGGGAGCTCCAGCGGCGTCATCGCGCAGCTGGCGAGCGTGGGGTTCGACGTGTCCTTGGAGGAGATCCTTCCCGCCCTGGTCAGCGGCGGCACGATCGCGATTCCCGAACCGGATGTGCGCACCGATCCGGTACGGCTGGTGCACTGGATGGACCGGCACCGGGTGACCATGGTCATTGCGCCGACACTGATGATCGACAGCATCTGCTCGGCCGCTGTCGCCGAGGGCCTCGAACTGCCCGCGTTCACCGACGTCGCGCAGGCGGGGTCGCCCCTGATGCTGAGCGATGACATTCGTTCGCTGCTGAGCGGCCCCGTGGAGCGCAGGCTGCTCAACTACTACGGTCCGACCGAGACGCACGCCGCGACCATGCTCGTCCAGTCCGGGCAGGTGGCCGCCGGGGCGCGGTCCGCGGCCGTTCCGATCGGCCGTCCGGTGTGGAACCAGCGGATCTACCTGCTGGACAACGAGTTACGGCCGGTCCCGCCGGGAGTGGTCGGCGAAATATTCGTCGCCGGTGCGGGCGTCGCCCGCGGCTACCTGGCCAGGCCGGGACTTACCGCGGAGCGGTTCGTGCCCGATCCGTTCGTGGGCACCGGTGGGCGGATGTACCGCACGGGCGACCTGGCGAGGTGGACCAGCGACGGCACCCTGGTCTTCGCCGGCCGGGCCGACCACCAGGTCAAGATCCGGGGTTACCGGGTCGAGCCGGGAGAGGTCGAGGCGACTCTGCTCAAGCACCCCGACGTGGCACGTGCGGTCGTGACCGCGGTCGAGCCGGTGCCGGGGGACGTCCGGCTGGTGGCGTACGCGGTGGGAGTGGACGGCACACGGCTCGTACCGGCGCGGTTGCGGCGGTACCTCTCCGACACTCTTCCCGCGTTCATGGTCCCGGCGTCGTTCGTCGTGCTGGACCGGATGCCGGTGAACGCGAACGGGAAAGTGGATGTCTCGGCGCTGCCGGCACCACAATGGACGGCCGGCGGCCGCGCCCCGCGCACCCCTCAGGAAGAGCTGTTGTGTCGGCTGGTCGCCGATGTGCTGAAGATCGCCGAGGTCGGGGTCGACGACGACTTCTTCGAGCTCGGTGGTCACTCGTTGCAGGTCGCCAGGCTGGCGAGCCGGGTGCGTTCGGTGCTGGACGTGGCCCTGCCGGTGCGAGTGATCTTCGAACGACAGACCGTCGCAGGTATCGCCAACGCCATCGACGACCTGGCGCCGAGCAGGCCGCCCGTCCGGGTCGTGCGCCGCCCGGAGCGGGTGCCGTTGTCCTTCGCGCAGCGCCGACTGTGGTTCGTCGAACAGCTGGAGACGTCGGCGGGGCATGGTTCCGCGTACCACATCCCGTCGGCCTTCTCACTGACCGGTGAGCTGGATGTGGCCGCACTGCGAGCGGCGTTCGGTGACGTGATGACCAGACACCAAACCCTGCGGACCGCGTTCCCGGTGTCCGGCGACGAGCCGTGGCAGCGCATCCTCGACCCTGGGAGCCCTGTTCTGACCACGGTGGACTCCTCGGAGTCCGAGATCGCCGACGCGATGAGGTCCGAAGTGGAGCGTCGGTTCGATCTCGCGGGAACGCCGCCGATGCGGGCAGTGCTCTTCCGGCTCGGCCCGAACCGGCATGTGTTGCTGATCTGCCTGCACCACATCGCCACCGACCACTGGTCGATGCGGCCGTTGCTGCGGGACCTGTCCACCGCATACGCGGCCCGGCGTGGGGGCAACGCACCGGAGTGGACGCCGTTGCCGGTTCAGTACGCGGACTACACGCTGTGGCAGCGGGAGATCCTCGGCGCAGACGGCGGGGCCGTCACGACCGAGGTGGAGTACTGGACCGAGCAGCTGGCCGGCCTGCCCGAGCCACTGGAGCTGCCGCTGGACCGGCCCCGCCCGGCCGTGCGCGGTCATCGGGGCGAGACCGTCCATTTCGAAGTGGACGCCGACCTGCACGCCGGTCTCGCGCAATTCGCCGGCGCTGGACGCGCCAGCCTGTTCATGGCACTTCAGACGGCTCTGGCTGGTCTGCTCACCCGGATCGGCGCCGGTGCCGACATCCCGCTTGGCGCGCCGATCGCCGGTCGCAACGATGACGCCCTCGACGATCTGGTCGGCTTCTTCGTCAACACTCTGGTACTGCGCACCGACACCAGTGGCAATCCGACGTTCACCGAATTGTTGGCGCGGGTGCGCGAGACCAACCTGGCCGCGTACGCCAACCAGGACGTGCCGTTCGAGCGACTGGTCGAGGCGCTCAAGCCGACCCGCTCGTTGAGTCACAACCCGCTCTTCCAGGTGACGCTCACGCTGCAAGGTGCGGGCGAGGCCGCGCTCGACCTCCCCGGCGTCGCGGCGACCAGGCGGCAGATCGATGTGCAGACCGCCAAGTTCGACCTGTCGTTCTCGTTCACCGAACGGCGCGGCGCCGACGGCAGTCCGGAAGGTATGGCCGGCCTGGTCGAGTTCGCCACCGACATCTTCGACCGGGAGACGGTCGTCGCGCTGACCCAGCGTCTGGTCCAGGTGATGCGTGCCGCGGTGGCCGATCCGGCGGCCCGGCTCGACACGGCCGACGTGTTGCTGCCCAGCGAGCGCGAAGCGCTGCTCAGCGGCGCGATGCCCATCTGAGATGAGGAGTCACCACGTGCAGGACACTGTCGGTCCACCGATGGACGCGCCGACCAAGCCGCTGCGGCACCAGCCGATCTGGCTGCGGTGGTTGGCTGCGGCGTCTCTGGCCAGGCTGCCGCAGACCTCGCTTCCGGTCGCGTTGGTGCTCACCGCGCACGAGGCGACCGGGTCGTTCGTGGGCAGTGGACTGCTCAGCGGCGCGAGTGCGATGACCTACGCGCTGTGCGCTCCGTGGCGGGGCCGGCAGATGGACCGGGCCTTGTTGCCCAACGCCCTCGGGTGGTCACTGCTCGCGGCGGCCGCCGGACTCGTCGCCACGTCGATCGCGGCGGCCGCGGGTGCTCCCTTGTGGCTGCTGCTGGTGTTCGTCGTCCTGGCCGCGTGCGCCGGCTCCGGGGTGGGAGGGGCCTACCGGTCGGTCCTGCCCCACTTCCTCCACTCCACACAGCTCACACAGGCATATGCGGTCGACGCGGTCGCGGTGCAGGTCGCGTGGATCGGTGGTCCAGCGCTGGCGGCCGTGGTGGCTGCCGCGGTCGGACCGCAGGCATGCGTCGGCGTCGTGGCCGCGGTGACGGCCGGGGGAGCCTTGCTCAGCTGGACGCTGCCGAGGAGGGAACCGGGCAGCCCGACGCGGCAGCACTCCTCGGTACGCGCGTTGCTCGGGTGGCTGTGGGCGCCGCTCGTGCTCAACGCGGGGATCGGGATCAACCTCGGCGCGCTCGACGTGGCGCTGCCGGCCTTGATGACTGATCACGGTGAGGCCGCGACGAACGGCGGCCTCGTGCTCGCCGGGCTCTTCGCCACCAGCGCGATCAGTGGTTCGGTCTACGCCGCCCTGCCGTCGACGAACCCGTTGCGGAAGGTGAAGACCCGCACGGTGGCGTGCGTACTGATGGCCGCGTACGGCGCCCTCATGGCAAGCGCTGCTGCGACACCTCAGTTGTGGGTTTCCGTCAGCTGCCTTCTGGTCGCCGGACTGGCCTTCGCACCGGGCGACAGCGCGGTCATTCTGCTGGTCTCCGAACAGGCTCCGCCGGAGCGGTTGGCGGAGGCGTTCGGATACTTCTCCGCCATCGGCTACGTGGGTATCGCGCTCGCCAGCCCGGTCACCGGTTGGTTCGTGACGCGATTCGGCGCCGGGGCGGGTCTGCTCCTGGCGGGACTGGCACCACTGGTCGCGGTCGTGGTGGTGGTGACGGCTCGCGGCAGCAAGAAATAGAAAGGTCCGATCGCAGAGAAATATGCGGTCGGACGGTGTCTCGCAACGGTCAACATTGTTTGTCGACGAAATGCGGAGGTCGATCATGGTGGACATCGACGACAACGTCGATTGCATCGTCGTACTCAACGGTGAGGAACAGTACTCAATTCTCTTGGCCGACCGCGAAGTTCCGGCAGGGTGGGTCGCCGAAGGATTCCGCGGGTCTCGGCAGGAATGCCTGGACCACATCGACCTTGTGTGGACCGACATGAGGCCGCTGAGTGTCCGCAGGCGAATGGAAGGGAATTAAGAATGCTGTACGAACGCGTCGTCCGGCAGGCCCTTCGGAATCCTTCGGCTCCCGCGGTCACGTTCGACGGCGAGACGCTGACCTACGACCAGCTCGTTCGCCGGGCAGACCGGCTGTCGGACGCGCTGACGACGGCCGGGGTCCGGCGGGGCGACGTCGTCGGCGTCCTGATGAGGCGGTCCACCGGGATGATCTCGGCGCTGCTGGCGATCCTTCGGGCCGGCGCCGCCTACGTCGGGATCGACCCCGACGACCCGCCACAGCGGCGGAACGACCTGCTGATGAACGCCGGCGTGGAGTTCGTCGTGGCGGACGACGAGCTGCGCGGGTGCGTTCCCAGCCGGCTCACCACGCTCTCGCCGTCGGCCGTGAGCCGGTCCTCCGGCGCTCCGGCGAGCACCACCGCCGACGACCTCGCCTACGTCAGCTTCACGTCCGGCTCGACCGGGCGGCCCAAGGGCGTGATGGTCCCGCACCGCGCGGTCCTCAGACTCGTCACGGACATGAACTGGATGACCGTCCGCCAGGACGACGTGTTCCTCCAGGCGGCTCCACTGGCGTTCGACGCCTCCACCTTCGAGATCTGGGCACCGTTGACCCACGGCTGCCACCTCGTGGTGGCGCCGTCCGGCCGGATGACCTTGGACGGGGTGGCGGAAGCCGTTCGTGAGCACGGTGTGACAGTGATGTGGCTGACGGCCGGCCTGTTCCACGAGATGGTCGCGCACGACATCGGCGGGTTCGCCGGCGTGCGTCACCTCGTCGCGGGCGGCGACGTGATCCAGCCAGGTCCGGTCGCGCGTCTGCTCGCGGCGCATCCGAACATCACGTTCACCAACGGATACGGTCCGACCGAGAACACGACCTTCACCACGACCTGGACGACCAGCGCCGCTGCCGGGGACGGCCTCGACACGATTCCGATCGGAACGCCCGTCAACGGCACGCGGACAGCGGTGCTGGACTCCGAACTGCAGCCGGTCGAGGCAGGAGCCTGCGGCGAGCTGTACGTGTCGGGAGCCGGGCTTGCTCTCGGTTATCTCGGTCAGCCGGGTGCCACGGCCGACAGGTTCGTTCCCGACCCGTTCACGAGTGAGCCGGGGGCGAGGATGTACAGCACCGGCGACATCGTCCGGCTGCGGCCCGACGGCGCCTGTGAGTTCGTCGGTCGGGTCGACGACCAGGTCAAGATCCTCGGCCACCGGGTCGAGCCCGGGTCCGTCGAAACCGCGTTGCACCGCCTGCCAGGGGTCAGCCGAACCGCCGTCGTTGTGCGGACCGCCGCAGACGGCACGAAACGACTGGTGGCCTACGTCGTACCGGAGGACGCACCACCGCCACACTGGGGCGAGCAACTGCGCGAACAGTTGCGTGCGATCCTGCCGGCGCCGATGATCCCGTGGGCCGTTCTGGTGCGGGACAACCTGCCGTTGACCAGCAACGGGAAGATCGACCGTGGCGCGCTGCCGGTTCCGGACCTGATGGCACGCAACGTGCCGAACGACTTCGTCGCGCCGCGGACCGACGTGGAGCACCGTCTGGCCGAGCTGTGGGAAGGCGTGCTCGGTGTGGAGCCGATCGGCGCCGACGACGACTTCTTCGACCTCGGCGGCCATTCGCTGAACGCCACGGAACTGCTGGGCGCGGTGCGGGCGGAATTCGGTGTCACGATTCCGGCGCGCGTCCTCTACCTGCAGCCGACCCTCGGCGAGCTCGGCGAACAGCTGGAAACCGCCATGCGGAGCGGAGCGCCGCGATGACCGTCGCCGTAGAGGCGGGCCGGTGCCCGATGCACGCCGGCCCGGAGATCGATCTGTTCGAGCCGGGCACGTTCGCCACGACGGACATGCACGCCGTCTGGCGGACCCTGCGACGGGAGGCGCCAGTCAGCCGGCATCCGGTCGGCGACGACGGGTTCTGGTCCGTGACCCGGTACGACGACGTACAACACGTTCTGCGCGACCACGCCACGTTCACCTCCGAAAAGGGATCGCTGCTCACCCTCCTCGGCAAGGGCGACCCGGCCGGTGGCCGGCAGATGGCGGTCACCGACCCACCCCGGCACGCGAGGCTCCGGGAACCGTTGCAGCGCGCCCTGTCGGTCAAGGAGGTGGAGCGCGACCTGCCGCGTATCCGGTCCCTGATCCGGGAACTGCTCGCCCCCATGAAGGACGGCGGCGTGTTCGACTTCGCTGCGGCCATGGCGGCCATGCCGATGGCGGTCATCGGTTCGTGGATGCGGCTTCCCCGGTCGGACTGGCCCGAGCTGACCCGGCTGACGGCCGCGTCCATCGCTCCGGACGACCCGGCCTTCGTCGGCCCGGGCGGTCCGGAGAGGACACTCGTCAGAGCACACCGCGAGCTGTTCGCCTACTTCCAGGACGTGGTCGCGGAGCGGCGCGCCGCCCCCGGCGACGACCTGATCGGCGTGTTGCTGGGCATGCGTGTCGACGGAGCGAGGCTCACACCGGGTGAGATCGTGTCCAACTGCTACAGCCTGCTGCTCGGTGCCAACGTGACCACCGCCCAGCCACCGAGCGCCGTACTGCTCGAGCTCGCCGGAACCGACGCGCTGGCCGACTGGGCGGCGCATCCGGACCTGCTCGTGAGCGGGGTGGAAGAAGCGTTGCGCTGGTCCTCGCCCGCGCAGCACTTCATGCGCTACGCCACGCGGGACGTGCGGATCCGTGAGGTCACGGTGCACGCGGGCGACGCGGTCGTCGCGTGGCTGGGTTCGGCCAACCGGGACGAGGCCGTGTTCTCGCGGCCCGACACGTTCGACATCCGCAGGCGCCCCAACAAGCACGTTGCCTTCGGCGTCGGCCCGCACTACTGCGTCGGGCACACCGTCGCCAGGGTCGCGCTGCGGGTCCTGTTCCACGAGCTGCTGACCGGCTTCGCCGACATCGAGGTCGTCGGCGAACCTGTGCGGCTGCGGTCGAACTTCATTGCGGGATATACCAGTCTGCCGGTGACGGCACGAGGAGTACGGCCATGGTGAACGGATCGGCTGTTCCTCTGCGCAGGTGGCTGCCCCGGCCGCTGCCGGGGACTCCGTCGCGGATCTTCTGCCTGCCCTACTCGGGCGCGGGTGCCTCCATGTTCAGCCGATGGCCGGACGTCGCGGGCGTTACCGGACTCTGCCCGGTGCAGTTGCCGGGCCGGGAGAACCGGCTGCGGGAGCCGCACTTCGGGACTTACGAACAGCTGGCGGAGGACGTGGTCGAGGCGCTGCTGCCCGTCATGGACCGTCCCTTCGGACTCTTCGGGCACTGCAGTTCCGCGCTGATCGCGTTCGAGATCGCCGCTGTGCTGCACCGCGAAGGGTTGCCGATGCCACGGCAGTTGTTCTGCTCCTCCCAGGTCGCACCTCACGAAGGCCCTTACGGCAGCTACTTGACGATGACGGATGAACAACTTCGAGCGGAGCTGTTCGCACTTAGCGACAGCGAGCTCGACGACACCGTTCTGGACCTTGTCACGGAGGTGCTGAGAGCGGACGTCGAGGCCAACAAGGCCTACCAGCGGGTCGAGCCGGTGCTGCTGGACACCTCGATCACCACGATCGGCTGGTCGGCCGACCAGGAGGTCGCTCCCGAGCTCATGAGCGGGTGGGAGGAGTACTCCAAGAAGGTCCACCGAGTGGTGCTGCCGGGCGTGCACCATACGTTCCTCGACGCCCCGGCCGCGCTGCTGACGCAATTCGCCGAGGGAATGGCCTCGGATGACTGAGCTGCGGACCTGCCGGATCGCCGGAACTCACAACGGTCCACCCGGCAGCGCGAACGGTGGATACGCCTGTGGGATGTTCGCCAGGATCGCCGTCGATGTGGTCGGGACGGCCGCGGTGGTCCAGTTGCACGCGGCCCCACCACTCGACACCGAGCTGGCCGTCCGCGCGCATCGCGGGCGAGCACTCGTCTGGCACGAGGACGAGCTCGTCGCGACGGTTTCCGCTGCGAGGCACGACCAGCCGGCAGTGGCACCGTTCGTCGCCGTCGCCGCCGCGGAACGAGCGAGCGCGTTCTTCAAGGGTGCGGCGGCGCACCCGTTCCCGGAGTGCCTGGTGTGTGGAACCGCCAGGACCGACCCGGCTGCGTTGCACCTGACTCCTGGGGGCGTGGACGGTCTTCCGGGTGTCGTCGCGTGCACCTGGACCCCTGGTGACCCGGACCTCGACACCATGTGGGCCGTGCTGGACTGCCCCGGCGGCTGGACCCTCGACCAGAGCGGTTCTCCGTACGTGCTCGGCAGGATGTCCGCGCGCGTCCACGCGGTCCCACCGTCCGGCGAGCCAACGATCGTCGTGGCCCAGCACATCGCGACCGTCGGACGGACCGCGCGGGTGGCCAGCGCGCTGTTCGGTCCTGACGGCACCGAGTTCGGCCGGGCGGAGGCCACCTGGGTCCGGCTCAGTGCTTCTTCCGATCCGGCGCCGAGGAAAAGGGAGTGCCTTCCATCGTGACTACGAACCTGATCGACCTGTTCGAGGAGCAGGCGCGCCGACGACCGGACGCCGTCGCGGTGGTGTGCGGTGAACGGTCCCTGTCCTATCGGGAACTGAACAGCAGGGCGAACCAGCTGGCCCACCTGCTGACCGGGTCCGGCGCCCGCCCCGGCGCGTTCGTCGGGGTGTGCCTGCCGAGGTCCGTTGACCTGCCGGTGGCGCTGCTCGCCGTGGTGAAGACCGGCGCGGCCTATCTGCCGTTGGATCCGAGCTATCCCGAGGAACGTGTCGCGTGGATGGTGCGGGACGCCGACCCGGTCGTGGTCGTCGGCACGTCGGAGGCGCTCCGGTCCGGGGAATCCGTGCTCCTGCTGGACGATCCGGCCGTGGCGGCCCGGCTGGCGGACACCTCTGACGGCGCTCCGTCGGTCGTGCGAGATCCTGGCGACGCCGCCTACATGATCTACACCTCCGGGTCGACAGGACGACCGAAGGGAGTCGTCGTCGCACACGCCAACGTCATGGCCTTGTTCGCCGCCGCCCGCGAACTGTTCGACTTCGGCCAGGACGACGTCTGGACACTGTTCCACTCCTATGCGTTCGACTTCTCGGTCTGGGAGCTGTGGGGCGCGCTCCTCCACGGCGGCACGCTGGTGGTGGTTCCGGTCGACACCGCCCGATCCGCGCCGGACTTCCTGCGGCTGCTGGCCGACCAGCGGGTCACCGTCCTCAACCAGACCCCGTCGGCGTTTTACGAACTGGCACGAGCCGATGCCGAGGACGCGGTCACCTCCAGCCAATTGGCTCTGCGCTACGTGGTGTTCGGCGGCGAGGCGCTCGATCTGGCGAGGCTGGAGGAGTGGTACGGGCGGCACGGTCCGGGCAAGCCCGAGCTGGTGAACATGTACGGAATCACCGAGACCACGGTGCATGTCACCCACGCCGCCCTCGAACCCGACCGGACTGCCGCGACCGGCCTGGTCGGCCGGCCGCTCCCCGGCGTTCGATGCTACGTCCTGGACGACGGGTTGAACCTGGTACCGCCCGGTGTGGTGGGAGAGCTGTACGTGGGTGGCGTGGGCGTGGGATGGGGTTACTGGGGTCGTGGCGGGTTGACGGCCGACCGGTTCGTACCGGATCCGTTCGGTGGTGCCGGCGAGCGGCTGTACCGGACCGGCGACCTCGTGCGCTGGGGGCGCTGGGGTTTGGAGTACTCGGGGCGGATGGACGACCAGGTGAAGATCCGAGGGTTCCGGATCGAGCTGGGCGAGGTCGAGTCGGTGCTGGCCCGGTGCCCTGGTGTGGCGGACGCAGTCGTCGTCGCCGGCACGAACGGTCGGGGCGAGCCATGCCTGGTCGGGCATGTCACGCCGGGCAGGGCGACCGGTTCGGTGAACCCGTCACAGCTCGGCGTGATCACACGGGAGTTCGCCTCCCGGCATCTCCCCGCCCATATGGTGCCGGCGGTGGTCATGGTCTCCACGGAGTTCCCGTTGTCGCCCACCGGCAAGGTCGACCGGCGGGCGCTTCCCGCACCGACGTTCGAGGTGTCGGCCAGTCGCCCGCGCTCGCCGGTGGAGGCGGTGCTGTGCACGTTGTTCGCCGACGTGCTCGGCATCGACGAAGTCGGCCCGGACGACGGGTTCTTCGACCTCGGCGGTCACTCGTTGGTGGCGACGAGTCTGGTGAGCCGGGTGCGGACCGCGCTGGGGGTGGAGCTGGGAGTCAGCGCCGTGTTCGAGGCACCGACACCGGCCGCGCTCGCGCGGCTGGTCGCGGGGCAAACCACTGAGGGCGGGGCCCATGACGTACTGCTCGAGCTGCGCGGGCACGGCAGCCAGCCACCGCTGTTCTGCATTCATCCGTCCAGCGGGATGAGCTGGTCCTACGCCGGCCTGCTGCACCACCTCGATCCTCAGACGCCGCTGTACGGACTGCAGGCACCGAGCTTGAGCGGCGACTCCGTCCTGCCGCAGACCATCGAGCAGCTGGCGGCGGACTATCTGTGCCGCATCCGTACGGTACAAGCGAGTGGACCGTACCGGTTGCTCGGCTGGTCGTTCGGTGGTCTGGTCGCCCACGCGATCGCGGTCCAACTCGAGCGGCAAGGGCAGCAGGTGGCGTTGCTTGCCGTTCTGGACGTGTCGCCGGTGGCCGCGGAAACCGACGGCATGCAGGCGGAGGGTCTCACCGACAACGCCCTCGACGAGGCCCTCGCTGAGGAGATCGGCGATGCCTGCCTGCCGGAGGAGACGATCGCCCGGATCGCCGCCACCGTCGGGCACAGCAGCCTGCTGCGTGACCGCTTCACCCCCGGCCGGTTCGGCGGCGATCTGCTGCTGTGCACGGCCGGGCCGAATGCACTGGCCGACGCCTGGCGTCAGCACATCGGCGGCCGCATCACGACCCACGAGATCGCCACCACACATCTCCGGATGATGCGCCCCCCGGCGTTGGCCCAGATCGGACCTGTCCTGGCGGCCGCGCTCGCCGGCGGCCCCCGGGAAGCCGGATCCCACCCCGTCCGCGACCGGGCCGGGTGCCCCGGACCCGACGACGACCGTCCGGGGCAGGCCGGGGTGCAGCGCCCCGGATCCTGACTGCGGCCTCGCCGACACCGGATCGGACGCCCCCGCCGGGCTGATCTCCGCGCTCGCCGCCCTCGCGGTGGCGGCCGGGCGGGGTCCTCCGGCAGCACATGGGGTGCAGCGCCCGTGGGCACGTACGCCCCCCGAACCCCCGTCGCCGCGTCAGGAGGACACGGCCAGGACACAGAGCTCGTGGTCCTCGGGGTCGGTCAGGCACGTCCACGGAACGTCGCCCTGGCCGAGGTCGAGGTCGGTGGCGCCGAGGGCCCGCAGCCGGTTCACCTCCGCCGCCTTGTCGTCACCGGGGTACGGCAGCAGGTCGAGATGGACGCGGTCCGGCGCGGTCTTCGCGCCGGGTGTGCGGAGGAACTCGAGATACGGGCCGACACCCTTGGCGGAGCGCAGCACCGCGCGTTCGCCGGTCACCTCGTGCAGGGTCCAGTCCATCGCCTCGCCCCAGAACCGGGCCATGACCCGCGGATCGGCGCAGTCGACCACCACCGCGGCGATCGGGCCGGTGTCCCGGTAGACCTCCCGCGGCTCCCGCACGCAGAACTCGTTGCCCTCGGGGTCGGCGAGGACCGTCCACGGTACGTCGCCCTGACCCACGTCGGCGGGCGTCGCACCATGGGCCCGGAGACGCGCGACCAGCTCCGCCTGATGGTCCGCGGAGGTGGTCGCGAGGTCGAGGTGCACACGGTTCTTCGCCGTGGACTTGAGCGCCGGGACGGGAACGACGTCGATGCCGAGGACGACCGGGTCAGGCCAGACGAGGCCGCCCTCGGGTCCGATGTAGGTGGTCACGCCGGGGCTGTACGCGGTCCAGCCGAGCGCCGCCGCCCAGAACCGGCCGACCGCCGAGGGATCGAGAGCCTTGATGTTCACATGAGCAGGTCGCAGTGCCATGCCGGCGATCCTATGCGGCCGCTTACCAACGGCAGGCGCGGATGCCGCGGCCGGACAGGGACCGACGCGCTCACCAGCCGTGCGGCGGTCGATCGGAGGTTCAGCGCTTGAGAGTGAAGGCGAAGTCGCTGGAGAGCTTGCCGCCCAGCCGGACCGCCGACACGAGACTCCCCTCCGTGAGCAGTCTCTCGACCTCGGACCGCGAGAGGCCGCACCCCTCGGCGATCAGTCGCACCGGCCGGACCGGGATCTGCGCCGCGAAGCGGACCGAGACGTCAATCACTTCGCGGTCCAGGTGAGCCGATCCGCCGGTGTCGAGACGCCAGGCGTCGTCCCAGTCGAGGGAGATGCGGTTCCGGCGCCGCACGGCCGGATCCTGGAGCAACTCGGCTGCCAGAGACAGGTCGTTGTCATGCGCCCGGTCCAGCAGATCCGGACGTACCGAGCGCACGTTCATCCGCTCCATGATGGTGAGCTTCGTCGTCTCCCCGCAGGCGGTACAGAGTGCGAGGAGCCACACGTCGAGGCGCTTGTGGTTCGCGTTGACGCGGAACTTGCCGCTTGTCCGAAAGCTTTCGGACGCGCATGCGTGGCAACGGCGGCGAATGAGCGGAAGACAGACGGGTTCGACTACCCAGGTTTTGAGCACAGAGGTACACCCGATTCAGTGAGAAAGTCCTCGGCAAAAGGCAGCGCGGCGCATCTGCGCGACGCGCGACAAATCAGCGCTCGGGAGGTCTCACAGGGTGTACAACGGCATCTCCCTGACTGGGCGGCCTGCCGGCGACTGCAACGGACGTTACGGACGCACCGGCGCTCAGCGCCTCCGCGTGAGGTTCATCCGCCGGGACGCCTGGCGTTGACCTTCCGCCGCCGCGGCTGCGCATCTCGCTTACTGAGCCGGTCGGTGGCCGAATCGGCCCGGTGGGGGAAGGGAAGGGGAACCGGGCGGGAAGACCGCCGTACACAGTGGCGTGTATGTGTGCATACTCCGCGCGGAAATCGCAGTTCAGGCTGCTCCTGATCATGCCAAGTCATCAACTTGTGCGGAAGGGCGCTGACTTGGGGTTCCGCATCTGGTCGGTCTGGGATCCGTCGCAGCTGGAGGTCGACTTCGAGCCACGCATCGAAGAGGTCTCCGAGCAGCTGCTGCTGACCGACTTTGCCGACGAGGCCGGGCTGCGTGATGCCGTCGCGCGGACCGCTGGGCGCCATGGCATCGACACCGTGCTGCACTGCGGACACGGCGGTTCCGTCCTGCCGGTGGTCCGGGAGGCATGGCGGCTGGGCCTGTCCCCGAACCCTCCGGCGGTGTACGAACGGTTCCAGGTCTGCGAACGGGACGACTGGGCCCCTGCCGAGGCCCCCCGGGTGAGCGTCGAGACGCTGACCCTGGACGGGGCCCATCATGTCGTGGGCATGACGGCCGAACGCACCACAGGGCCACCGCACTTCCTCGTCACGGGCCATCTCCATCCGGCGCCTCTGGCCGACGACGAGCAAGAGATCATCGAGGCAGTGGTCGACGAGCGGCTGACGGCGTGCGGATACCGCTTCGGCCTGGCCAGCACGCAGGTGGCGCTGCTGCCCGCCGGGCCCCGGATCGTGTCCTGCCGCGCGCGTCCGGGCGCCGACCGAATCCCCCTGCTCATCGAGATCGCGCGCGGGTTCGACCTGGAGGCGGCGGTGTTCACGGCCCTTCGAGGGGACCGCCCCGTCGTGCCGAGCCCTTCCCGGTATGCCGAGGTCGGCTTCTTCCTGCTGCCCGAGGGGCGGCTGGAGACGTACACCGGCACGGAGGACATCGCCGTGACCCCGTGGGTGTGCGGCGCCCGATTCCCCTACACCGTCGGCGACTGGATCGCCCCCGTCGGCGATCCGCGCGCCCGTCGCGCCTACGTGGTGGTCGAGGGGGCCACACCGGAACTCACCCGCGAACGAGTCGCCAAAGCGCGACAGGACCTTGTCGCCGATATCCGGCTAACCGCCCGATGACGTGCTCCTGGTGGATATGTTCGGTCTGGAACTGGTAAGAGACCGGGGGCGGTACGCGTGACTGAGCATGCCTGGTGCCTGTGCTGCACGAGATGACCTACTCTCGCAGTGGTGTGTGTCCATCTCATCGCTGGCGGGGGAGGATCAGGTGAGGGCTGCGATATCAAGCCATAATCAGGACCACACAAGTCCCAGACCACAATTCGCGGTTCTGGGATCTCTGGAAGTCCGCTGCGGCAGCGAACGCATATCGGTCAACGGAGCTCTCCAAGGTCGCGTTCTCGTGATGCTGCTTCTGGAGGCCGGACGCGTCGTCCCCGTCTCCCGTCTGGTGGCGGCGGCATGGAACGAAGAGCCGCCGGGCAGCGCCGAGCATCAGGTGCGAAAGACGGTCGCCAAGCTGCGCAGCCGCCTTCCGTGCGGTCCCGACATCATCGTCACCGACGGGCCCGGCTACCGCGCGGTCGTGGACACCGAGCAGCTTGATCTGCTGCGCTACCAGGTACTGCTGCAACAGGCCAGGGCGTCACTGGACGCGGGGGAGACGCAGCGGGCCGCCGCACAGTTACGTGAGGCGCTGGCCCTGTGGCGGGGGCCGGTGCTGGCCGGTTCCGGCGGCCGTGTGGTCGACGCCGCCTCGACCGCTCTGGAGGAGCAACGGCTCACCGCTGCCGAGCAGCTCTACGACCTGCGCATCGACGCGGGCGAGGCCGCCGAGATCACCGGTGAGCTGCGGGTGCTCGTCGACGAGCACCCGCTGCGCGAGACCCTGCGCAGCCGGCTGATGCTCGCCCTCTACCACTCCGGGCAACAGGCCGCCGCACTGGACGAGTTCGTCCGCGCCCGAAGCTACCTCGCGGACGAACTCGGCATCGATCCCGGCGTCGATCTGACCGGACTGCACGAACGCATCCTGCGCCAGGACCCTTCGCTCACCCGCCCGGAACGCGCCGTGTCCCGTGTCGCGCGCCAGGTGACCGAGGCTCCGCACGCGCTGCCGTTCGACGTGCCCGACTTCTCCGGCCGCAGCTCCGAGCTGGAGTGGATCTGCGAAGCGGCCAGACGGACCCCGGAGGGCGCGCCGACGGTCCTGGCACTCGACGGCATGGGCGGTGGCGGCAAGACGGCCCTCGCCGTCCGGGCCGCCCATCAGCTCGCCGAGCGGTATCCGCACGGCAGCCTCTTCATCGACCTGCACGGCTTCACCCCCGGCCAGACGCCGCTCAGCGCGTTCCAGGCGCAAGGAGACCTGCTCGCCGCAGCCGGCACCCCCAGCGACGAGATACCCACGGTGCCGGCGGGACGTGCCGCGCGGTGGCAGTCCTACATGCGAGGCCGTCGCATGCTCCTGGTGCTGGACAACGCCGCCGCCTCGGAGCAGGTGCGGGAGCTGATCCCCGCCTCGTCCGACAGCCTGGTCCTGATCACCAGCCGCCCACGGCTGACCGGACTGGACGGTGTGGAGTGGCACTCCGTGGGCGCCCTTCCGGAGCTGGACAGCCACCAGCTCCTGCGCAACACCCTGGGCGCCGCGCGCGTGGCGAAGGAGCCGGAGGCGGCCCGTGAGCTGCTGCGGCTGTGCGGAGGACTCCCGCTGGCGGTCAGGATCGCCGCCGCCCGGCTGGCGAACCGTCCCCACTGGACCGTCCAGCGACTCGTCGAACGGCTGCGGGACCACGACCGGCGCCTGGACGAGCTCACCAGCGAGGGCCGCGGAGTCGCGGGCGCGCTGCTGCTGTCGTACCAGTCCATGCCACCCGACCAGCGGACTGCCTTCCGGCTTCTGGGACACCACCCCGGACGCTATCTGGACACCGAGGAAGCCGCCGCGCTGCTGGACACCGATGTCATGACGGCCGAGGACGTGCTCGAAGAACTTGTCGACGTACGGCTCTTGGAGGCCCGGGAGCCGGGGGTGTACGCCTTGCACGATCTGGTGCGCAGCTTCGTGCAACGTGTCGCGCAGGGGCAGCGGGCGCCGGAGGACGGGCAGGCGGTGCGGCGACTGCTGGATCACTACTTGAGCACGGCGGAACGTGCCTGCGACACGCTGTTCCCCGGACGGCGCCGCTTCGGGGAGGACGGCGGAGAAGGCCGGGTCCGTGACGAATTCGACCGCAAGGAGAAGGCGCTCCAGTGGCTCGACCAGCATCGCGAGAGCCTGCTGGCGGCGGTGGACGCCGCATACGACGCGGGACTGCTGTGGCATGCCGCACGGCTGCCTCGTGAGTTGGGCTTCCACTCCAGCATTCGCGGCTACGACGCCAGTGCCAACGTGGCTCTGGAGAAAGGCGTCAGCGCGTCACGGCAGCTCGGAGACCGCTCCCTGACCCGGCTGAATCTGATGAACCTGGCCATGGGCAAGTGGCGGCTGGGGCAGTTGCGCGACGCGGTCGACCGGCTGGAGGAGGCCGTCGAGCTGTCCCGGCTGATGGAGGACGTGCACAGCGAGGCGGAGTGCCGGGCCCGGCTGGGACAGGCGTACAACAGCATGGGGGAGCTGGAGCGCGCGCTGCGGCTGTGTCAGGAGGCCAACGCGGTCGCGCAGGAACTCGGCTTTACCCGGCTCGACGGCTCGTCGTTGAGCACGCTGAGCCTGATCCAGGTGCGGCTGGGGCGGTTCGAGGAGGCCGTCGAGTCGGCGGAGCGGGCGGTGGCCATCTTCGACTCGATCAAGGAGATCCAGCTCTCCGTGGACGCGCTGAGTAATCTCTCGCAGGCGATCGAAGGACTGGGCCGCTTCGAAGAGGCGCTCGCCCGGGCCGACGCGGCGCTGGAGCGGTGTCAGCGCATGAGCATGCCCTCCGTGCTGCCGCTGGTCCTCGCCCGCAGAGCCGACGTGCTGGTGCGCCTCGGTGAGCTGGACGAGGCGGCGGACAGTGCGGGACACGCGCTCGTCAAGGCCGCCAGCAGCACCGACGACATCCACCGTGCCGCCGTACACCTCTCGGTCGGGCGCGTGCTGTACGCGCAGGGGGACCTGGACAGCGCACAGGCTCAGCAGCTCCTGGCCCACGAGATCGCCTGCCGTATGGAGCTGCGCTACGACGAGGCGAGCGCGCTGTGGGGTCTCGCCCGTACCACCGAGGCTCAGGGACTTCCGCAGGTGGCCCGGCAGCACCGCTCGGCCGCGGGGGAGCTCTTCGCTCTCATGAACGTGCCGGATTCTGCACGGTGACTCCCGGTCGTCGGCCGGTCCACGCCTCGGGGACCGGGCGGGTGTCCAGAGGGGAACGGACCGGGAAGACGGATCGGGAGCATCAGCGGAGTCGAAATGATCTGTCTTTCCGGAGGAGTTCACTCATGCGCTTCACTCCTGTCGCCGCCGCTGCCATCGCTCTCGGGGCAGTTCTGGGAGGATTCGCGGCCACCGCCGATGCCGGCGCCTCGGACACGGTCCAGCCGCGCATAGTCGCCTTCGCCTCTTCGACGGACGAGGAGACCGGCGGGCCGGGTGACAACAACGGCAACGGCTGAGCCGGTGGGCCGCAGCCACCGGCTGCGGTCCAGCAGTCCAGCAGCCCGCAAGAGTCACCGCTGAGAGTCGACACCGCATCGGGCGGTGGACTCGCGTCCCTTCCGCCCAATCCTCATCGAGGGGAACACCATGCCCATCCGGGTGCTCATCTGTGACCATCTGCCCGTCATCGCGGCCGGTCTCAAGACCCTCCTCGACGCGGTGCCCGACATCGACGTGATCGGTACGACCCAGAACGGCATGGAAGCCATCGTTCTCGTGCGGACCACGCGGCCCGATGTCGTGGTCACGGACCTGAACCTCCAGACAATATCCGGACTTGAGATGATCCGCCGGCTCGGCAAGGAGGACGAGCCGCCCAACGTCGTCGTGTTCACCGCGTCCGACGCCGACAAGACGGTGAGCGACGTGCTGCATGCCGGGGCGAGCTGTCTGCTCGGCAAGGACGCGAGCCCGCAGGAGCTGATCACCGCGATCCAGGCGGCAGCCGCCGGGCAGACCATGCTCGCGCCGAACATCGCCCAACGCCTGGTCACCTGGTTCCGCGCGCAGCCCGAGCCCCAGGCCGCCGCGGCGTGCCCGGAGGTGACCGAGCTGACCCCGCGGGAACGGGAAGTGACCAAGATGGTGGCACGGGGTATGTCCACCGAGGAGGTGGCCCGCGAACTGATCATCGGCGAGGCCACGGTCCGCACCCACCTCTATCGCGTACGCACCAAGCTCGGTGTACGCGACCGCGCCGAGCTCGTGTCACTGGCCTACCGGACCGGACTCATCCACTCGGCCGGACAGCCCTTGGGCGACGAGCGGGTCGTGTCGGGGAAGGGCCTGCGGGCGAGCTGACCGCCTACGACCGGGTCGTCGCCGCGACCGGAGTCTCCGTGTCGGCGGCGGCGGCGTGCCGGGCCGTCCGGATGCGATCGGCGCCGACCATCCGCCACAGCGCGGCGGGGTCGCCATACCGGGCGGACTCGGCCGCGGTCAGCCGGAAGTACCGGTGCAGGCCCAGTTCCGCCGTCATCGCGCGCACCCCGCAGCTCTGCATGCTCAGCCGCACCACGGTGCGCGCGGTCTCGGCGGCCATCGCCAGCGCCTCGACCGGCGCGGTGCCGACTGCGTCCGGCCGGGAGTCGACCAGCCAGGCCGCCCGGTACACCGCCCCCCTGGTCGCCCGCAGCGCCACCAGGGCTCGCGCCAGCGGGAACGAGACCGCGGGCAGATCGCGCAACCTGGCGCCGAACTGCCTCCGGAATCCGGCGTATCCCAGGGCAATCCGGTGCGCGCCGTCGGCGATGCCCAGCAGGTAGGCGGCCTGCCGCAGCCGCGCCCTGGCGAGCGGACCGGTGGGCGAGCCGCCCAGGGTCCCGATCACATCCGCCGCGGAGACCGGCGTGGCCTCGAACCGGACGACCGGCGGCCAGCACCCGCTCACCGTGACGCGGTCGGCCGTCCCGCGCGCTACGGCGACGAGCACCGGCGCGCCGCCTGTCCTGGTGGCCACCAGCAGCGTCCCGGCGTCAGCGGCGTCGACCGTGACGGTGCCGGTCAGCTCCCAGCCACCCGTTCGAGGGGCGGCGGTGACCCCGTGGCCGATCGGCAGGACTTCCAGTCCGGCCAGTGCCGCGCCCGCCGGACCGCCCATGTCGGCTGCCAGCGCGTCGGCCCGGTAGGAGTTGCCGCGTGCCGCGCGACCGAGCTCCTCGCTGACGAGCACTCCGGCCGTCAGGCCGAGGTCGAGGCCGCCGGAGGAGACGGGCCGCTCGAAGTCGGCCGCGCCCAGCTCGTCGAGTACCGCCCGCGTGGGACCGAAGGCTCCGTCAGCCACCGGCGCGCCGTGCAGGTCCATCCGGGAGGGGACGCCGGCAAGGCCCGTACGAAGTGCCTTGCGCAACTGGATGACGAGTGGATCGGGGGTGAGGTCCATGTCAATGCTCTTCCTGTCCGATGGAGTCGAACGCGGCGGCCATGATCTGGAGCATCACCTCGGAGGTACCGGCCGACAGCGTGAGTCCCGGCGCCTCCCGGTAGGCGGAGTCCAAGGTCAGAGCCGCCCGGCTGCGGTGCGCCCGCTGCCCGGGGCTGGGGACGTCGGCAGCCCACACCGCGATGGACTGGGCGAGTTCGCTGCTGTGGTACTTGGCGACGGCGGCCGACACCTGATCGACCTGGCCCGTGGCCAGCCCGGTGAGCACCTCCCAGGCGAGGACGTGGTCGGCCGCCAGCGCCCCGTGCCAGCGGCCGATCCGTTCCAGGTGGGCGTCGTGCGCGGAGTCCTGGTCGCCGTCGATCAGCGCGTCCAGCGCGGCCTTGAGCCAGTGCTCCGCTTTGAGGTGGTAGTCGAGACCGGTGCGCTCGATGGCCAGTGCCTCGTTGAGCAGCGGCCACCCCTCGTCGCGCGGACCGAGGAGGCTGTCGCCCGACACCGGGACCGAGTCGAGGTCCACCCGGTGGAAGTGCTCGTCGCCAACACTGGGGATCACCGACACCGTCACCCCGGGAGCGGCCATGTCGACCAGGAACAGACTGATTCCCTGGTACTTCCCGGTACCCGGGGTCGTCCGGGCCGCGCACAGTCCGAGGTCGACGAACCGGGTCTTGAGACTGAACACCTTCGTGCCGGTGATCCGATAGCCGTCGCCGTCCGGTTCGGCCACGGCCCGCAGCTCACCGAGGTCCGATCCCGCGTCCGGTTCGGTGTAGAGCACCGAAGCGAAACCCTCACCACGGGCCAGCGCGGGCAGGTACCGCCGCTTCTGCTCGTCGCTGCCCGCCATCAGCAGGAACTGGCCGACGATCTGAATGGTGTTGACGTGCAGGGTGTCCGGCACTCCCGCATGGACCAGCTCCTCGGCGACGATCGCGGCGTCGGTGAGCGGGCGGCCTTCTCCGCCGTACTCGACGGGCCAGTGCACGGCGAGCAGTCGCCGCTCTCCGAGCAGACGGTAGAGCGGGCGGGCGTCCGGCTCGACACCGTCCGCGCCGGTGGCCTCCGCCGCCGCGGCACGCACCTCGGCGGAGCGCAGCATCTTCCGCACGCTCGCCCGGAACCGTTCTTGTTCCTCGGTGAATCCGAACCGCATGTACGTCTCCTCACGACGCGAGCGTCTCTTCGATCGCTGCGACGACCCGGCTCAATGCCGGTTCGGTGAACAGGGTGTAGTGGTCGCCGGGCACGCTCTCGGCCCGGAACGGACCCGTGCAGACCCTCCGCCACTGCTCTTCCATGGCGATGTGGGGCGAGGCGGTGAGGACGGTGACCGGTCCGCCGTACGGCCCCGGCCGGTAGGCCTGCATCGACAGGGCGGCGGCTCGGAAGGTCTGGAAGCGCGAAGTCAACTCTTCCTCGGTGAGCTCCAGTTCGACGCCCAGACCGGTCAGGGTCTCCCTGACGTCGGCCACCCCGGCAGCCGGGTCGTCGAGGGCCGTGCGCACCGACCGGCCGTCCCGTCCCGTCAGCCTGGCGACGTCGTGGACGAACCGCTGCCGCACCGTCGGCTCGTCGAGCGGGACCGTGTCCTCGTCGTGGGCGGCGTCCAGCAGGACCACCGGCGGCCGTTGGCCGGTACTCCGCTCGATCTGCCTGGCCACCTCGAAGGCGAGCACACCCCCGTAGGACCAGCCGGCCAGGCAGCACGACTCCGGCAGGCCGCTCTCTGTCAGGGTCCGCGCGATCCTGGCGGCGGTCGCCGCCATCCCGTCCCGCGGAGCCGCGGCGGCGTCCCGCGGATCGGCGGCGAAGCCGATCACACCGAGGTCCGCGCGCAGCGCCCTGATCAACGGCATGTAGCAGAACAGCGCACCGCCCGACGGGTGCAGCAGGATCACCTGCGCCGGGCCCGACGCCCGCATCACCACCGGCGGCCGGTCGTCACCGGGCGAGCCGGTCGGGGCGGTGTCCCGCGCGGACAGGCTCGCCAGCGCGTCGAGCGGATCGTCGTGGTCGCGCCGCGCGGCGCGGACGGTGTCGACGGTGGCGGCCAGGTGCGCGACGGTGGGGGAGACGAAGAAGTCGGTCAGCGAAATCTCAACCCCGAACCTGCGGTTGATTGCCGACAGCAGCCGAACGACCTGGAGGCTGTTGCCGCCTGACAGGAAGAAGTCGTCGCGCACGCCGAGCCGGTCGTTGTGCAGCAGGGGACGGAGCACGTCGCGCAGCAGTCCGCGCTCCGTCGCGGTGAGCGACTCGTCGCCGACCCCCTCGCCCGCCCGGCTCAGGTCCGGCGCGGGCAGCCTGCGCCGGTCGATCTTGCCGCTGCTGGTGAGCGGAAGCTCGTCGAGGACGACGAAATACGACGGGATCATGTACGTCGGCAGGAGCGTGCCGAGATGCTCGCGCACCGCGGCCACCTGCTGCTCGGCGACGCCCGTCACATAGCCGACCAGGTGCCTGTCCCCATTGTCGTCGGCCCACGGCTGCACGCTGACCGGTCCGACTCCCTCGAAGCCGGTCAACGCAGACTCGACCTCGCCCAGTTCGATGCGCAGTCCGCGGATTTTCACCTGCTGGTCGAGCCGGCCGACGAAGACCAGCCGTCCGTCCGCCAGCCGTTTCACCAGGTCTCCGGTCCGGTACAACCGCCCGCCGGGCGCGGTGCCGAACGGGTCGGCGATGAACTTCTCCGCGGTCAGCTCGTCCCGGTTGAGGTAGCCGCGCGCCAACCCGGCACCGCCGATGACCAGTTCACCCGGCACACCGACCGGCACCGGGCGCAGGTCGCGGTCCAGCACGTGCGCCACATGGTTGGCCATGGGCCGGCCGATCGGCGGCGAGGTGTCCCAGGCGCCCGGACACTCCTCCACGATCATCGTCACCGTGCACTCGGTCGGACCGTAGCCGTTGAACAGCCGTCTGCCCGGGTTCCACCGGTTCACCAGCTCACCGCTGAAGGCCTCGCCGCCGACGAACGCGATCCGCAGGTCGGTGAACTTCTCGGGCGTCAGCAGCGGCATCACCGTCGGGGGAAGGTCGACGACGGTGATGCCGGCCTGCTCCATGAGCGACTGGAGCCGGTCGACGGAGAGCCGTTCGCCGTCGGTCGCCAGGCAGAGGCGGGCTCCGGTGAGCAGTGCCGAGAACGTCTCGAACACGGAGACGTCGAAGGTCGCCGAAGCGAAGCCGAGCACCCGGTCGGCCGGTACCAGACCGAACAGGTCGCGCGTGGAGTCGATGAAGTTGACCACGCCGCGGTGTTCGAGCAGCACACCCTTCGGCTTGCCAGTGCTGCCGGAGGTGTAGATGACGTAGGCGACGTCGCCGGGCCGCGCCGCGAGCGGCGGGTCGTGGGCGGGCATCGCCGCGAGTTCCTCGCGGACGTCGTCCAGCGCCACGACGGGCGCGGCGACCTCGCCCAAGGCCTTGCCTGCCTCGGTGTGCGCGATCACGACGCACACCCCCGCGTCGCCGGCGATCTCCGCGACCCGCGCGGGCGGATGCCCCGTGTCGAGCGGCACATACGCCGCGCCGGTCTTCAGCACCGCGAGGATCGCGGTCGGCAGGTCCACGTTCCTGCGCAGACACAGGCCGACCCTCGTGCCCGGTTCGATGCCGCGCTCGCGCAGCAGGGCGGCGAGCCGGTTCGCCCGGACGTTGAGTTCGGCGTAACTGGTCTCGACACCCGAGACGACGACCGCCACGTTGTCCGGGAACTCCCGGACGCGCGCCTCGAACTCCGCCACGACGGTGGATTCGCGTATCGGTCGCATCGGTCCCTCGGCGACCTCGGTGAGGAACGCCAGGTCCGCCGGGCTCAGCATCTCGGCGGCGGACAACGGAGCGTCAGGGGCGGCGGTCAGGGTGCGCAGGAGCTCGTCGTAGTGCCGGGCGAATCTGGCGATGCTTTCGGCGTCGAACAGGTCGGTGTCGAACTCGATGGCCAGGGACGCGTCGGCGCCGGGAGCCGTCGGCTCCGCCAGGCTCCAGCTCATGTCGAACCGGGAGGCGCCGGTCCGTACGGCCTCGTGCGTGGTGGCGACGCCGGGCAGGCCGGTCGTGAGGTCCGCGTTCGTCACGCCGAACACGATCTGGAAGATCGGCGAGTGCGACGGGTCGACGACCGGATCCACCGCGTCGACCAGTCTGTCGAAGGGCAGGCCGCCGTGCTCGTACGCCTCGGACGACACGCGCCCGACCCGCTGGACCAGCTCGCGGAACGTGATGTCGCCGGAGAGGTCCGCACGCAGGACGCGCAGGTCGGCGAAGAGTCCGACGACCGAGGACACGGCGTCGTGCCGCCGGTTCGCGTCCGGCGCGCCGATCACCAGGTCGTCCTGGCCGGAGTAGCGGTGCAGCAGGGTGAAGAACGCGGCGGCGAGGACGTCGAACGGGCTCGCGCCATCCTCCCGGGCCAGCTCCCGAGCCCGCTCCAGGCCCTCGTGCCCGACGGTGAAGCTGCCGCTGCCGCCCGCGAAGGTCCGGGTCTCACCACGTGGCCGGTCGGTCGGGAACTCCAGTACCTCGACGCCCTTCAGCCTCTCCCGCCAGTATGCGGCCAGCCTGTCCAGGTCGCCGCCGGCGAGCCGGTCGCGCTGCCACACCGCGTAGTCCGGGTACTGCACAGGCAGGGCGGGCAACCGCGGTGCGTCGCCCTCGATCGACGACCGGTAGAACTCGCCGAGGTCACGCAGCAGTAGTCCGCGCGACCAGGCGTCGCAGAGGACGGGGGGTACGTCGAACAGGAAGAGGTGGTCGTCCGGCGCCACTCTGATCAGCATTGCGCGCCACATCGGCGTTCTGCTCGGGTCGAACGGCTCCCGGGCCTGCCGCTCGACCAGGGCCCGTGCGGCGGCGAGCCGCTTCTCGTGGTCGTCGCCCTCCGCTTCGACCAGCGGCAGGTCGATCCGTACCTCGGGCGCGACCACCTGCATCGGGCCGCCCTCGCGTGCCACGATCGCGGTCCGCAGCGCGTCGTGCCTGGCGACGACCGCGGCCAGCGCCGAGCGCAACGCGTCCGCGTCCAGTCCGCCCCGCAGACGCAGGCACAGCGGCGTGCCGGAGGCGGGGCTGCCCGGCGCCGCGCGGTCGAGGAAGCGCAGGCTCTCCTGCGCGTGCGACAGCGGCGTCGGACCGGTGTCACCGCGCGGCGTCGGACCGCGCCTCGCCACAGCTTCCGCGTGCTCCCTCAGCCGTACGAGGAACCGCGTGCGGCGTTCCGCGGGCAGCGCGGCGAGACGCTGGGTCATGTCGGTCACCTGAGACTCCTCACGCGCAGCGGCGCGTCGCTCACCCGGTCGTCCGCGCGCACGGGCAGGTGTGCCAGCTCCGAGATGGCGATCGTCAGCACGTCGATGCCGCGCAGGTAGTCCGACAGCACGATGTGCTCGTCGTCGGCGTGATCGAGAGTGCTGTCGCCCGGGCCGTAGGTCGCCATCGGGATGTCCCAGACCTCGGCGAGGGTGTTCATGTCCGATGTGGCCGTCTTCACCACCAGCCGCGGCCTGGCGTGCAGTTGCCGGATGCCGCACACCAGCGCGCGAACCGCCGGGTCGGCCCTGCCCACCCGGCAGGCCGCCACCGAGTTCAGCACGTCGAGGCTGCCGGCCGGCAGGCGGTCGCGCAGCTCGCGCACCAGCTCGTCGACGTCGAACCCCGGTGGGATGCGGACGCTGAGGTCCGCCGTAGCCGTGGTCAGATCGGCGTTCAGTCGGCACAGGGTCGCGCCCGGCTGGTCGAACACGCCGTGGCTCGCGTCCGGCCCGAGCAGCTCGACCAGCGCGTCCCAGCAGGCGACGGCCAGTTCGGACGCCTTGGGCACGGGGTTGCTCGGGTGGGTGGCGGGGCACTTGACGGTGTAGCGCAGGTCGAGCTTGCCCTTGTAGCCGAGCACCACGCTCGACCAACCGCTCGGTTCGCCGATGATCAGGGCGTCCGGCCGCTGATGCGTGGCGCGGATCGCCATCGCTCCACGGGAGCGCGGGGTCTCCTCCTCGACGACGCCGATCACCACGATCCGGCCGGGGAAGTCGACCGCGCCGGCCGCGGCGCAGATCATCGCGGCGAGCGGTCCCTTCGCGTCCACCGCGCCGCGGCCGTAGAGCCTGCCGTCCTCGGAGCGGACGGGGAGGTGGCCCGAGACGGTGTCCATGTGCCCCAGCAGCATCAGGGTCGGACCGGCACCGCGCTCGATCACGCCGATCACGTTGCCCACGCCGTCGATGTGCGCCTGAAAGCCCAGGTCCGTCAGCACTTCGGCCAAGTAGTCGGCCAGCGCGCGCTCCTGGTAGGACGAGGAGGGGATTTCCAGCATCTTGCGCAGCAGTCCGACGGCGTACGTCTCGGTGACGTTGCCGGACGAGGTGAACGCCCAGTTCATCGTTGCGCTCGTTCCAGTAGGTGGTCGACGATGAGGTCCGCGACATCGACCTGGTCGCCGAGTGCGGATTGGAAACCGGTGAACTCGACCCGGTGGTTGACCTCCAGGACCAGCAGCCGGCCCTCGAGGTCCTCGATCAGATCGACACCGGCGATGTCGGCGCCGACGGCGGCGGCGGCGTCGAGGGAGAGCTTCGTGATCTCCGGTGTCACCTCGCACGGCCGGACCTGCCCGCCGAGTGCCACATTGGTACGCAGGGACTCGCTGGTCCGGTAGACGGCGCCCAGCACCTGACCGCCGACCACGATCACCCGGATGTCCCTGCCGGGCTTGTCGATCAGCTCCTGCACGTACCCGAGGTGGGACTGCGGCCCGGACAGCGCCGCGGCGTACTCGAGCACACCTTCCGCGGCGGCGCGGTCGGGCAGGTGGGCCACCAGCCGGCCCCACGAGCCGACCAGCGGTTTGATCAGCGCCGGGTAGCCGATGGAGTCCAGGGCGGTCAGCGCGGCCTGCGGAGTGAGACCGAGCGCGGTGCGCGGTGTCGGCACCCAGGCCGCCTCCAGGGCAAGCGTGGTGCGCCACTTGTCGCCGCACACCTCGGTCGCGTCCGCGCTGTTGACCACGTCGACCCCGACCGAAGCGAGACAGCGGGCCGCGTACGCCGCGCGCACCTGACCGATCTCCCGGTTCAGGGCGAGACTCCACGGCAGGTCACGCTGCCCGGCCAGGAACCACTGCCGGCGCGTATCAACATGTTCGAAGGGGACACCGCGCCGGTCGAATGCGTCGAAGAGTCGTTTCTCGTCCGCACCGATCCTGCTGGCGAGTACGGCGATCCTGCCGTCACCTGAGCGCAATGGTGTCGCTGACACGTGACCTCCGTCATAGGACCACTGGTTGACGGACGGCACAGCCGGCCCGCCGAGTGGAAAAGAAACTACGAGCACGCCGGAGCCTGGCGCGTCCGCGACAAGTTCATTTGCGAGGACGCATTACGTTGACATTTTTCCCCCTTCCGGCTGCGAATTCTGATTACCCGAATCCGGCAACCATCGTGTCATTCTTGACCGGATTCGAATATCTGCCGCAACAGCTCACTGCCGCCGGCGAAGAGGGGGAAATCGTGGGACACACACAGGAGCGGATTCCGGTGATCGCCATGTGGAGCGCGCCGCGCTGCCGCTCCACCGCGTTCGCGCGGATGATGACGGAGCGGGGCGACCGGGTCGTCGTGCACGAACCGTTCTCCCGCGTCGTCGACTTCGGTGAGGTGGAGGTCGGCGACCGGGTCGCGCGCAGCGAGCAGGACGTGCTCGCGACGCTGCGCGCCATGGCGAATCGGCAGCCGGTGTTCTTCAAGGACACCACGGACTTCCACTACCCGGCGCTCCTCGCCGACGAGGCCTTCCTCTCGGCGGCGACGCACACCTTCATCATCCGCGACCCGTCCGAGGCCATCGCGTCGCACCATGCGCTCAACCCGGACCTCGGCCGCGACGAGATCGGCTTCGCCCGGCTGTACGAGATCTTCACCGCCGTACAGGCCGCCACCGGCACCACGCCCGTCGTGGTCGACTCCGACGACCTGCTCGACCGGCCGGCGAAGACCGTTCGGGCGTACTGCTCGGCGGTGGGCATTCCCTTCCTCCCGGATGCGCTGAGCTGGGAGCCGGGCATGCGGTCGGAATGGCAGTCGACCAGCAAGTGGCACAAGTCGACCAGTGAGACCGCCGGCTTCACGCGCGGCAGGAGCGGCGGAGCCGCGGCGGTCGAGGCGGACCCGGTGCTGCGGGCTTACCGCGATTACCACCTGCCGTACTACGAGAAGCTGCGCGCCGCCGCGCTCCGGCCGTGAGGCCCAGCGGAATCGTCAGCATGATTACCCGGCGAGTACGCCGGACCAGAATTCGGGCTCTCAAGGTAATCGCCATGCGGACGAGGCGGGCGAATCAGCGGGCTAGGTTTGAAATGTAAATTGCCGTTCCAGCGAGGTGGGTCACTTGACGGGCATTTCGGTGTCCTCCGCCAGAGGCAGACTGTGCGATCCGGTCGACATATCCGACCATCGCAACAACACAGCCATCTCCGCAGCGACGGAGACCAGGGCGGGGGCGTTCAATGTATGGAGAAACTCGTTTGCGGCCGAATACCTGCCGGCGGGCCAGAGTCTCGTCCACGTGGACGGTGTTCCCTTCGAGTTTCCTCCGGTCTGCGACGGACCGGACAACGTGCGCTGCGCCGGACAGTTCATTCGCGTCCCCGTGGGCCGCTACGACTGGATCCATGTCCTGGCGGCGTCCGAACGGCGCTGCGAGGACACCGTCGAGCTGAACTTCGCCGACAGCTCGGTCGACGCGGAATCGCTGCGGATCTCCGACTTCTGGGCGGCACCCGCCTGGTTCGGCGAGGTCAGGGCGTTCGAGAGCCTGGTCATGCACTACCCGCACCACGTGCAACGAGGCATTCCCGCGGTCATGTGGGCGCAGCGGGTGCCGGTCACCCGGCGCGCCGACCTGACCGGAATCCTGCTGCCCCGCAACGTCGCGGTGCATGTCTTCGCGGTCACCCTCCAGCGGACGGAGCTCTGAGACATGACCGTCGACGCGACGGCACGCACATACATGATCATCGGTCCGGAACCCGAGTTGTGGTACCGCGACCTCATCAGCTGTCTCCAGGCCACGTTCGGCTCGGTGCTGACCCGGGCGGGCGCCGATCCGCTGGAGGTGCTCGGAGCGGGCTGGCGCTTTCTGCACCTGCCGGGCGACGTGCGGTCCGAGGAGTTCTACTACCCCTGCCCGCCCGGCGAGTCCGAGGCCGCCGACCTCGGAGCCGCACTGGCCCCGCACCACGAACTGCACGCGCGGTGGTGGCAGCCCGCCGACGAGAACGACGTCTGGCGGGAGGTGCGCGAGACGCTGGCCGAGGACCGGCTCGTCATCGCCGCCGTGGACAACTACCACCTGCCGTTCCGGCCGGCGTACGGAGACGTGCACGCCGCACACCTCGTGGTGGTCTACGGCCTCGACGAGACCCGCGGCGTGGTCCACGTCTCGGACGCGATGCCGCCCTCGTTCCGCGGTGCCGTCCCGATCAAGGAGTTCCTGCGGAGCTGGGGTTCGGCGAACCCGACCGATGTCCAGGACGCCTTTTTCAGCGACTCGCGGATCGACCGGCGCTGCCTCGACGTCCGCCTCGACGCCCCGCCCCCGCCCCTGACCCCGGCGCTGCTCGGCGGCTTCCTGCGCACCGACGTCGACGGCTTCACCACAGTCGGCTCGGCCCGTACCGGACTCGCCGGATACGACGAGTTCGCCGCGGAACTCCTCGACCGGTGCCGGGCCGGGGACGCCGGCGCGCTGCGCGAGCTGTACCCGTTCGGCTGGGCCATGCAGGCGCAGGCGTCACTCCACGGTGAACTGCTGCGCCGCTGTGGCCGCCGATGGGAGGATCCGGCGCTCGCCGGAGCGGGACGTGCCGTCGAGGCCGTCGCCCACGCGTGGACCGGACTGCGGTTCACCGGCGCGCACGGGCTCGCGGACCCGCGCGCGGTCGAGGCCGACATCGCGCACCACGCCACGGTGCTGCGCGGCACGTACGCACGTGCGGTCGATGCCGTGGGCGCGGCGGCGGCGCTGCTGTGACCGCACCCGCATCGACCACCGTGACTCTGTGGAGTGGGGAGAAATGAGCAAGCTGGCAGCGTTCGGCGGCACGGCGGCCGTGCCGAAGGACCGGCGCCACGTGCAGTGGCCCTTGGTCCAGGACGAGGACCGCAAGGCCGTCCTCGACGCGCTCGACGGCGCGCGACTGGTGTCCGACACGGACGGTGTGAACCCCGTGTCCGCGCTTGAGGAGAACTGGGCCCGTCGCTTCGGTTTCGAGCACTGCATCGCGGTGTCCAACGGAACCGCGGCACTGTCCCTCGCGCTGGCCGCGCTCGGCGTCGGACCGGGGGACGAAGTGATCGTGCCCGCACTCAGCTTCATCGCCACGGGGCTTGCACCGGTGCACCAGATGGCCGTGCCCGTGTTCGCCGACATCGACCCGGTCACCTTCAACATCGATCCGGACGACGTGGAACGCCGCATCACGGATCGGACCAGGGCGATCATCCCCGTGCATCTGCACGGCGCGCCCGCCGACATGGACCGGATCACCGAGATTGCGCGCAAGCACGGCATCGCGGTGATCGAGGACGCCGCGCAGGCTCCCGGGGCGACCCACCGGGGCCGGCCGGTCGGCGGGATCGGCGACGCGGGTGCGTTCAGCCTCCAGGTCAGCAAGAACATCCCGACCTGTGGGGAAGGCGGCCTGCTGGTGACCCGCAACGCCGAGCTGGCCGAGGCGATGCGCCGGGGCAGGCAGTTCGGCGAGGTGATCGAGAGCGGTCGCGAGCGCGACTACGTCTCCTACGGCCTGGGTTGGAACCACAAGATGAACGCCCTCCAGGCCGCGTTCACCGACGCGCAGCTCGCCCGCTTCGACGCGTACGAGCAGGCGCGGCAGGGCAACGTCACCGCGTTCCTCGCGCGGCTCGCCCAGCTGCCCGGTCTGCGGGTGCCGACCGCACTGCCGGACACCACCCACGCCTGGCACATCCTGCGGTTCCGTTTCGACCCGGCCGCGTTCGGTCTGGACGGGGTGCGGCCACAGGCGCTGCGCTCCGCTCTCCGGCGGCTGCTGCGCGCGGAGGGCGTGCCGATGTCGCAGTACCAGCTCATGCCGCTGCCCGACCAGAAGGTGTTCGTGGACCGCGTCGGCTTCGGCTCGGGCTACCCGTGGTCCGTGACCGGTGCGCCCGGCACGGTCGCGGGGGAGGGCTACCCTGTGGCCCGCGCGGTCATCGCCGACTCCCTGACCATCCAGAAGCGCCACCTCCACCCGGGTGCGGGCGAACTGCTCGACCTGTACGCGGACGCCTTCGAGAAGGTGTGGGCGAACCGCGAGATGGTGGCCACGCTCGCGAAGGCGGCCTCATGACCGTCACCCGGGTCCTGGAGCGGGACACCCTGGACACGGTCGCCGCACGCATCCGCTCCCACGTCGTCGACATGTGCGCGGGGCCCGAAGGCGGCCACCTCGGCGGCGCGTTCTCCTGCGCCGACGTGCTCGCCGCGCTGTACTTCTCAGTGCTGAACGTGGATCCGCGGCGGCCGGAGGATCCGGATCGCGACCGCTTTCTGCTCAGCAAGGGCCACGCCGCCGTCGGTCTGTACGCGACGCTGGCCGAACGAGGCTTCTTCCCCGTGGCTGAACTCGCCGGATACGGCCGCCCGGGCAGCAGACTGATGGGCCATCCGGTTCGCGCCGTGCCCGGCGTCGAGATGCCGACCGGATCGCTCGGCCACGGGCTCGCTCTGGGCTGCGGGTTCGCGCTGGCCGCCCGGTACGCCGGCCGTACGTCGCGCAGCTTCGTCCTGCTCGGTGACGGCGAGCTCCAGGAAGGCTCGGTGTGGGAGGCGGCCATCGCCGCCGCGTCGCTGCGCCTGGACCGGCTGGTGGCGGTGGTGGACCGCAACGGACTGCAGCTGACCGGCTCCACCGAGTCCATCTCGCCGATGGAGCCGCTGGCCGACCGCTGGCGCAGCTTCGGCTGGGCGGTCCGCGACGTGGACGGCCACGACCCGGACCGACTGGCGGACCATCTCGACGCCGCGCCGTGGGAGCCGGGCAAGCCGAGCGTGCTGATCGCCCGAACGGTCAAGGGCCAGGGCCTCCCGTTCCTCGCCGGCCGCAGCGCCAGCCATTACGTGACGCTGTCGCCGCGCAACCACGCGCGGGCGGTCCGCGCGCTACGCGACATGGAGGTCGCCGGATGAGCCGCGCGACCCGGGAGGCGTACCGGGACAGTCTGCTTCCGCTGCTGAAGCGGCACCCCGAGCTGATGTGCCTGGACTCCGACACCGGTCTGTTCAGCGCCGAACACGCCGCCGCGGCCGACGACCAGTACCTCAACCTCGGCATCGCCGAGCACAACCTGATGGGCGTGGCCGCCGGGATGGCCGCGTCCGGGCGGATGCCCTTCGTCAACACCATGGCCGCCTTCGCCACCTCCCGGGCCTTGGAGGTAATCAAGATCGACATCGCCTACAACCGGCTGCCGGTCCGCATCATGGCCACCCACGGCGGTCTCGCCGCGGGCCATCTCGGTCCGACGCACCAGGCGCTGGAAGACCTTGCCGTGCTGCGGGTCCTGCCCGCAATGACCGTGGTGGTGCCTGCCGATGCCACGGCCACGGAGGCGTTCGTCGAGCAGAGCCTGAACCTGCCCGGGCCGCTGTACGTCCGGCTCGGCCGCAAACCGACCCCGGCGCTGCCACCGGCCCCGCCGCCGGTCATCGGGCAGGCGCAGACACTGCGGCGCGGTGGCGACGTGGTGCTCGCGAGCTGTGGTCCGTACCCGGTGCTCGCCTGCCTCGCCGCGGCGGACGCGCTGGCCGAACACGGCATCGAGGCGACCGTGCTGAACATGCACACCCTCCGGCCGTTCGACACCGAGACGCTGGTGGCCGCCGCGCGGCCGGCCACGCTCGTGGTGACCCTCGAAGAGCACTGGCGCAGCGGCGGACTCGGCGGCGCGGTGGCCGAGACCCTGGCGGAGACGGCGCCCACACGGGTGTTGAGGCTGGGCGTGCCGGATCAGTTCGTCGACGAGGTGGGTAGCCAGGAGCACCTCGTCGCCCACTACGACCTCACCGCGGAGCGGGTCGTGAGGGCGGTCCGTACCGCTCTCGACACGGCGGCCCGCTCCGGGAGGACCGATCGGAAGGAACACATCTCATGACCACGACCACCGCGCAGGCCTGCCCGGAGTGCGAGGAGCCGGTGCAGATCGGCGACTCGGTACGGCTCAACGAGATCCTGGAGTGTGCGGGCTGCCGGAGCGAACTGGAGATAGTGGCGCTGAACCCCCTGGTGCTCGCCTGCGCGCCCGAGGTCGAAGAGGACTGGGGGGAGTAACGGCCAAGGACGGATCCCTGTCCAGCCGCGCGGACCCGCGCTCGGGGCCGCACGGAAGAGGACGAAGAACTCCGGCGCTCAAGTCTCACCATGGAGTACCAGGATGATCACTGAAAAACAGACGCACGACGTCGCCCTCGCCGCAATCAAGGACTTGTCCCATTCCGGCGCCCACCTCGTCAAGCACACCGATTTCTCGTCCCTGACAGGCGTCTCTTCCGACGACTGGGCTCGCTTCGCCGAGAACTGGGAATTCCTCCGGCGCGACCCCTACATGACCGACGGCGGCACCTATCGCCACCGCCGGTACGGCCAATTCGACATCGATGTGAAAACCGGTGACCTCACTCAGCTTCCGCACGGTCCGTACCGCCAGGAGGCGGACGTCAACAAGCTGCACGGCGGCGTCGACAGGGTGTACGAACCGCTGACCGAGTCGTTCGTGAACGACCCCGCGCTGCGGAACGTGCTCATGGGACTGGCCGAGGTCTTCACCGGGGTCGACGGCACCAGGAGGTGGAACGTCAAGGTGACCCCCATCCGTACCACCGCCACGAAGGACCAGGCCGGTGAGCCGACTCCGGAAGGCCGGCACCGGGACGGCGTCACCTTCATCACGTCGCTGATGATCCGTCGCACCAACGTCATCGGCGGGGAGAGCACGGTCCACGCGGACGACGGCGAGTGCCTCGTCACCACGACGCTCTCCGAGCCCGGCGACATCCTGCTCGGTGACGACCGGCGCACCCTCCACGCGGTCACGACGGTGCGTCCCGAGAACATCGAGGAACCGGGCCATCGCGACGTCCTGATCATGGCCTTCGCCGCGCGCTGATCTCCACCGCGTATACGGCGACCCGAGGGGCCCCGGTCCTCCCGGCAGGCTTCACGGCCGGCCCGTGCGGACCGGGTCCACGTCCGGTCAAGAGTGTCACAGGCGTCACCGGGACAGGGTAAGTGAAATACGCAGCCGCGGCGACGGAAAAGTCGACGCGACGCGTCCTCATGCATGAGCTTGCGGCGGACGCACCTGGTGCCGCGCGCTCGTAGCGTGCTTTCGACGCGGTTGACCGGTCGTTACCGTCCTTCGACGCCTTCGAGCCGACGACGCCTACGACCGGCGCGGTGTCCCCTTCGAACACGTTGACACGCGTCGGTAACGGTTTCAGGCCGGGCAGCGTGACCCGCCCGGGAGTCCCGCCCTGAACCGGGAGTGAACCGCCCACTGGAGAACTGCCGGAGAAGCAATGAGCCAAGGGGAGTCCATGACGACGAAGACAACCGCATACCATCGGCAGCCCTGGTGGAACCCCCAGCAGCCGTCCGGGATGCCGGTTCACCGATACCGGCGGGCCGAGCCGCAGGCACTGCTCGAGCCCGGCACACGTACCTGGCTCGGCCGATCGCCCGACCGTGCGCCGCTGTGGAGCTCGGTGGACCTGCGTGACGGCAATCAGGCGCTGGCCCACCCGATGGACCTGAGGCGCAAGCGGAAGATGTTCGACCTGCTGGTCCGGCTGGGGTTCAAGGACATCGAGATCGGCTACCCCTCGGCCAGCGAGACCGAGTTCGAGTTCGTGCGCCAGCTCGTCACCGGCGGCCGCATCCCCGACGACGTCACCGTCTCGGTCTTCACTCCGGCCCGCCCGGAGCTGATCGACCGCACCTTCGAGGCGATCCGCGGCACGGACCGCGCAGTCGTCCACCTCTGCCATGCCACGGCGTGTCTGTGGCGCGAAGTCGTGTTCCGCAAGACGCCGTCCGAGGTGCTGGCGCTGGCCCAGGAGAGCGCACAGCACATGGTGCGGTTGGCTGACCACGCCGGTGGCGACATCCGCTTCGAGTACTCGCCGGAAACGTTCAACGTCACCGAGCCGGAGTTCGCGCTGGAGATCGCGAACACGGTGGCCGAGATCGTCGACGCGACGCCGGAACGGCCCCTGACGCTCAATCTGCCGAGCACGGTCGAGATGCACGCACCCAACGTCTTCGCGGACCAGATCGAGTGGATGAGCCGCAACCTCGACCGGCGGAACGGGATCATCCTCTCGGTCCACCCCCACAACGACCGCGGTACCGCGGTCGCCGCGGCGGAGTTCGCGCTGGCGGCGGGGGCCGACCGGGTCGAAGGCACGCTCTTCGGCAACGGCGAGCGCACCGGCAACGTCTGCCTCGTCACCCTGGCGCTGAACCTGTTCAGCCGGGGCGTCGACCCCCAGCTCGACCTCTCCGACATCCCGGCCGTCCGCCGCGCCGTGGAGGAGTGCAACCAGATGCCGGTGCCGGACCGCCACCCGTACGCCGGCGACCTCGTGTTCACCGCCTTCTCCGGCACTCACCAGGACGCGATCGCCAAGGGCATGGTCCACCTGGAGGACCGGGCCGGCGCCGCCGGGGTGCCCCTCGGGGAGCTGCCCTGGGACGTGCCGTACCTGCCGGTCGACCCGCAGGACCTCGGCCGGAGCTACGAGGCGGTCATCCGGGTCAACAGTCAGTCGGGCAAGGGCGGTATCGCCCATGTGCTGCGCACACGGTGGGGGATCGAGCTGCCCGCCGGGCTGCGGGCCGAATTCGGCCAGGTGATCCAGCGGGTCACCGACCTGTCCGGCAAGGAGGTGGAGCCGGGCCAGATCTGGGACGTCTTCCGCGCCGAGTACGGCGACACCGGCGACTGGGCCGGCTTCGCGGCGTTCGCGTCCGGCGGCGACCCGGTGGAGGCGCTGCTGGCCGAGGTCCGCGGATGCGGGGTGGACGCCGAAGTGGAACAGCTGGTCCGTGACGAGGGCGGGCCGGGGTCCGGTGCCGCGCACGTCTGCTACGCACAGCTGCTCGTGGCGCACGAGCCGGTGTGGGGCGCGGGCCTGGGCGCGACGTCCCACGCGGCGGCTGTGCAGGCGGTGCTCTCCGCCCTGCACCGCAGCGGGGCCCGGGCGGCCGACGGCGGGTCCGTGCCGCAACTGGCCGGGGCGCGGGAGGGAGTCCGATGACCCGTTCCATACCGGCGTCCTATGTCGAGCTGGAGCCCGGGCGGTTCCGCGAGGACGAGGGGCTGCACTACGAGGACTACGTCGTCGGCCAGGTCTTCGAGCACCGCCCCGGCCGCACGATCACCACGACGGACAACATCTGGAGTTCGTTGCTGAGCCTCAATCAGCACCCGCTCCACATCGACGAGGTCTACGCGTCGGGCACACCGTTCAAGAAGCTGCTGGTGTCGAGCCTGGTGACGTTCGGGATCGTGAACGGGATGACGGTCAAGACCATCAGCCAGAAGGCCGTCGCCAACCTCGGCTGGGACAGCGTCCGGCTCGTCGCACCCGTATTCGTCGGAGACACCCTCTACGCCGAGACCGCGATCGTCTCCAAGCGCCCCGCCGGCTCCCGGCCGGGCGAAGGCATCGTCACCGTCCACACGATCGGCCGCAACCAGGACGGGGTGAAGGTCATCGAGTTCGACCGCACCGTTCTGGCGGCCATGCGCGACCCGGACGGTCCCGCCTCAGATTCCCCGTCACGAGACAGGAAGAGCCCATGACCGGACTTCCCGTGATCAGCCTCGCCCGGGCCGAGCAGGGAGACGAGGCGAAGGTCGCCGACGAGATCTCCCGGGCCTGCACCGAGACCGGCTTCTTCGTCGTACGCGACCACGGCATCGACCGGGAGGTCTTCGACACCACCTACGAACTGTCGTTCGGCGTCGGACGGCTCGTCCTCGACGAGACCGAGCAGCTGCCCTTCCCCGCCGACAAGCGCGGGATCGCGCTGCGCGACGCGCTGAAGACCTACGTCGCCGCATGCCGGAGCGTCGCCGACCGGGTGACCGAGCTGCTGACCATGGCGCCGGACCCGCCCGATGCCGTCGCCGCCGCTCGTACCGACCGGTCCGACGACTCGCTGCGCTGCCCGTACCACCTGGGGGAGCGGGAGGAGCCGCTCGGCGACCGGGGCACGGGCGACGACACGCTGATCACTCTGCTCACCGAGGACGGTCCTGGGCTGCAGCTGCGCGATCTGTCGGGCAACTGGATCGATGTGGACGTCCCCGGACGTGACTGGTTCATCGTCGGCGTCGGGGGCCTCAGCGCTCGCTGGTCGAACGACGCATACGTCTCGACACCGCGGCGGGTCGGGCTCGGCGACCGCCCGCGGCAGTCGATCGCCTTCTTCAAGCTGGCCAACGACGACGCCGTCGTCGAATCGTTCCCGGAGCCCACCCGGGAGCGGCCGGCCACGTACGTGCCAATCCGTGACGAGCAGTTCTCATCGCAGAAGATGGACGCCCTTTTCGGGCGGGAGGAGGTCCGGTTGTGAAGGTGCACCCCTGTCTGTTCTACGTTCCCGCATCGCGCGTCGACAGGCTGCTGAAGAACGTGCCGCGTGACTCGGTCGCGCTGGTCCTCGACCTGGAGGACTCCGTTCCCAAGCAGGCGAAGCCCACCGCTCGCCAGCGGCTCGGCGAGGTCGACCTGACGGGCACGGGCCACAGCGGCGTCTGGCTGCGCATCAACAGCATCGAGACCCCGGACGGCATGCTCGACATCCAGACCGTCCTCGCTCTCGGCGGGGAGATCGGCGGCCTGCCCCTGGAGACGGTGCTGGTGCCGAAGGTCTGCGACGCCCGCGACGTCGCCATCTACCGCTCGCTGCTGTCCGGCCTGCCGAACCCGCCGGAGATCTGCAGCTTCATCGAGACGGTGGACGCCGTCGAGAACGCCTTCGAGATCGCGGCGGTCAGCGACGGCCTCTGCTTCGGACAGGCCGACCTGGTCGCGGAGATGTGGGCGCCGGACGAGTCCTACCTGGCCCACGCGCGGGCCCGGATGTGCGTGGCGGCGTCCCGCTACGGCCTGCCGGTCATCGACACGAACTCCTTCGAGCTGTGGGACATGGACGCCGTCCGGAGCCAGAGCGAGGCCGCGAAGAGGTGCGGCTACACCGGAAAGGCGGCCATCCACCCCAAGCAGGTCGACGTCATCGTCGAGACGTTCGGCACCGCGCCCGGGGAGCTGGACGCCCATCACCAGACCATCAAGGACTACGAGGCCGACGAGGCGGGCTTCGCCGTGAGCAAGGACCGGGTGCTCGCACCGCCCTTCGTCCTGAAGGCCCGGCGCATGATCGCGCTGCTCGACGGCATCGCCCGCCCCGTCCGCTGACACGGAAGAACCGACAACCGAGGAGAACGTGATGAGCACCCCGATGACGGACATCGCGCAGTTGGCGATGGTCGACGTCTCCGACTACGAGGTCGAACTCGTCGACGGCCGGTTCGGCGCCGTGCCCGCCGACCTGACGGCCCGGCTGGAGGAACTGGTCGCGGACGGCGCCGGTCTGGCCGTCTGCCACGGCCTCAGCACGCTGCTGGCCAAACACGGACAGGACATCCACGACGAGGACGACGCCGCGGCGGCGCGCGACTACCTTGAGGCGATCTTCCGCGCCTTCGCGGCGAAGACCGACCTCGCGAAGCACACCCCGGTCGTCATGGACTACGACCAGGTGGCGAGCATGGACGTGGACGGATTCAACAAGAACACCAGCTTCACGCCCAACTCGGACCATACCGAGTCGCGTGAGTTCCTCACCACCAAGTGCGTCCACTTCGACGCCGCCACGACCTTCATCGGCAACGTCTACGGCCCGAACACCAACATCCAAGGCGGCCTGCCGATCGTGTGCAACACCCGCGAGTACTGCCGCACGACGGGCATCGAGCCGGCCGACCTCGTCGAGCTGATGCCGCACAGCTACAACGTCGCGGTCCGGCAGGAGCACGCCGAGGCCGTCCTCGCCGACCACGCGGTCGCCGTGGACGTCGACCTTCTCAACGACATGGTCATGGTCGTGCTCAACAACGAGGTCGACGGCGGACTCGCGCACGCGGGCTCCATGCCGACCCTGGCGGATCCGACCAAGCCCGGCATGCGCCCACTGCGCCACATCGAGCTTCAGTTCGCGGACGGGCAGAACCTGAACAACTGGTACCGCCACTACCGCCTCGACATGCCGGAGGTCAACGTCACGGTGCCGGAGGCGAACACCTCCGACCACGACCGCTACCACCGGGGCGTGGACAGCGCGCTCGCCGCCCAGGGCCCGTCCGTCCGAAGCAACTGAGGGGTAGTCGATGGACTGCCCGTCCTTCTCATGCGGGACACGAGGAGACGCATGCACACCAGCGACACCGTGATCGACCCCGGGTACGACACCACGATGGGACCACACCGGTTCCGCAACAACCAGCGCATGGTCCCGGCGGGCGAGGCGGCCTGGAAGCTCGCCGGGGAGCACGGCATGCTCGACATCCGTGTCGACGCCCTGAACGGCCAGAACCGGCTGCGCGACGTACGGACCGGTCACGAGTTCCTGAACCTCGCCTCCTGCTCCTACCTTGGGCTCAACAGCCACCCCACGGTCGTCGAGGCCGGCGTCCAGGCGCTGCGGACCGAGAACGTCACGGGGCTGGCCATGGCCGAGTTCCGGATACGGCTGGAAGCCGCGCACCGGCTGGAGGAGGAGCTCTCGGCGCTGTTCGGCACGCCCGTGCTGCCCTCGATCTCCTGCGGGGTGATCAGCTCGGCCGTACTGCCGCTGTTGGCGTCCGGGCACATCACCGGCACCGACCCCCTGGTTGTCGTTTTCGATCGGTTCGCGCATTTCTCGATGAACTTCGTCAAACCGGTGGTGGCTGACGAGACGCTCGTGCTCACCTCGCCGCACAACGACATGGACTTCCTCGAAGACGTGTGCCGCAAGTACCCGCGCGTCGCTTACGTCTGCGAGGGCGCCTACTCCACCGGCGGCCTCGCAGACCTGAAGGGCATCAAGTCCCTCCAGGAGAAGTACGGCATGTACGTCTACCTGGACGACTCCCACGCCCTGTCCACCCAAGGCGTGAACGGTGAGGGCTACGCCCGGTCGGTGTTCCGGGAACTCGACGACCGCACCATGATTGTCGCCTCGACAGCCAAGGCGTTCGGCAGCACCGGCGCGATCGCGATGCTCGGCTCGGACAGCGTTTTCGACTTCCTGTACCGCTCCGGCCCGATGGGCTGGTCCCAGGGTCTGCGCACCGCCGCCATCGGGACCACTCTGGGCAGCATCGCCGTCCACCGTTCCCCGGAACTCGGCGCGCGCCAGCGCCAACTGGCCGAGAACATAGCCCTGTTCGACCGGCGGATGAAGGACCGCCCCATCCGCGGCGTCGGATCGCACATCAAGTTCGTCACCGTCGGCGAAAACGAGTGGGCCGTGGAACTGGCCACCGAGCTGTACCGCCGCGGCTACTACTGCTCGGCGATGTTCTTCCCGGTCGTCCCGCGCGGACAGGCCGGCATCCGGCTGATGTTGCGCGGCGACATGACCACCGCGATGACCGACAAGTTCGTCGACGCCCTGCAGGACGTGCTGGACGGGTTCCTATGACGGCCACGGACACCGCGCGCACGTCGGCCGCGCGGCTCGTCCGCTCGCTGGCCGAGGCGATGGCTGACGCCCTGCGCAGCGGGTCCGTGGCCCGGATGCTGGTCCCGCAGCGCGAGACCGTCGAGGGCGCGTCGGGGCGGAAGTTCCTCTCCATGCCCGCCGTGTCCCCCGACCACGACCTCTACATCAACAAGGTCGCCACGATTGTGGCGACCCCTGTGGCGGGCCGCGGCGCGACCGTCACCGCGCGGGTGCCGATGTTCTCCGTCTCCACCGGCCGCTACCTCGGGACGCTGGACGGAGCCACCGTCACCAACCTGAAGTGCGCGGCCGTGACGGCGCTGGTCACCGACCGGTGCGCCGCGCCGGACAGCCGGGTCCTGGGGATCATTGGGTCCGGAGTCCAGGCCCGGCAGCAGTTCCTCGGGGTGTCGGCGGTGCGCGACCTCGCCGAGGTGCGGGTCTTCTCCCGTGACAGAGGCAGGTCCGCGGCGTTCGCCCGTGACATCGACGCCATGGCCAGCGCCGCCGGCTCTCCGGTGGAGGTCGTCGTGTGCGACTCCGCCGAGCAGGTCGGCGGGGGAGCCGACATCCTGTCGACCGCGACCACGTCGGCGACTCCGCTGCCGATCTCGGCGGACCTGCCCGCCCACGCCCACATCAACTGCATGGGCGCGCACACCGCCGACTCCCGCGAACTGTCCGACGAACTCCTGCGGACCAGCCTCGTGATCGTCGAGGACCTGGCAACGGCGATAGCCGAGGCCGGTGAGAGTCACTCCACGGCCGTGGAGCTCGACGCCCTGGTCCGCCCCGGGTCGTCCTGCTTCGCGGAACGGCGGACGGTCTTCGCCTCCACCGGGTGCGCCTACCTCGACCTGATCACCTGCGCCCATCTGATCAGCCACACCGGACCGCCGGGCATCGACGGTTCCACCGGACGTCCATGAAAGAGACGAGGGGAGTTACGGAAGATGGCACGCGACCACACGGTGACCGAGAGGTACATGGAGAGGATGGGACGCATTCTGGGTCCAGCCTCTGCGAAGGAGCTCGACGGCTATTACGGAGGGTACGCACCTCGTCCGGTGTTCCTCTCCGCAGGAGAGGTCCAGCAGCTGTGCCGGGACCTGGAGGTGCTGCGTGGTGCGCTCTTCCGCCTGCCGCGCCTTCTGTTCGGCGGGGATCTCGCCGCGTTCGCCCGCGCGAACGGGATGGGGGAGACGCAGGCGCGCGTCATCGAGCGCGCCTCCGCCGGTGTGCCGAACCCGCCGACCAGCATGGGGCGGGCGGATCTCTACTCCGACCGGTCGGGCTTCCGCCTCATGGAGTACAACATGGGGAGCACGATCGGATTCGACAGCGGGGACATCTGTCGCGGCATCCTGGAGAACCCCGATTTCAGCCGGTTCGCCGAGGAGGAGGGGCTCCAGCACGTCGACACGCTGACGGAGCAGGTCCGCACGTTCCGGCACGAGATGGGGCTGGCGCCCGACGACCGCCCCGTCATCGCGCATGTCGAATGGCCCGCGTACATCGAGAAGAACATGCCGTACATGAGCACGCTCTGCAAGCGATGGCGAGCTCACGGACTGGACGCGTATCCGTGCCATGTCGGCCAGCTCGAGAGGCGGGCCGGCAGGCTGTGGCTGGGGGATCGCCCCGTCGACATCGTCTACCGCCAGTTCCTGATCGAGGACCTGGTGGACGACGACACCGAGGCGCAGCTGGAGCCCTTGCTCGGGGCGCTGGAGAGCGGTGAGGTCCGCATGTTCACCTCATTGGAGTCGGAACTCTGCGGCAGCAAGGCGTCCTTGGGCATGCTCTCCCAGCGCGCACACCGGCATCTGTTCTCGGAGGAAGAGCTCGATGTCATCGACCGCCTGCTTCCCTGGACCTCCTCGGTGACATCGGGACGTGTCGTGCTGGAGGACGGCACCGAGACGTCGTTGCTGGAACACGCCATGGCCGATCAGCACGAGCTCATCCTCAAGCCCACTCTGCTGCACGGCGGGCGGGGCGTGGTGCCGGGCTGGTCCCCGGACCTCACCCCGGAGGCCTGGCGCGAACTGCTGGTCGACGCGCTGGACGGTCCGTACGTGGTGCAGCGGCGCATTCACCCGGTACCCGAGCCGTTCCCCGAGCCGGACGGCGGGTCACAGCCGTGGATCGTGAACTGGGGAGTGGTCACAATGGCATCGGGATACGGCGGGCTGTTCAACCGGGTCGCCCCCGTGGACGGAGGTCTCGACGTGCTAAACCTCGACCGCGGAGCGCTGATCGGGTCGGGATTCCACGTCGGGCCGAGTCCCCGTACGTGACTGATCGGCCCGTCTTGTACGCGACGAAGCTCCGGTTCGGCAGGGTGACCTTTCATGTCACCCTGCCGAACCGGAGCTTCGATGTGTGTCGTCGGTCCGAGACTCAGAGCTTGCGAGCGACTCCGCCGTAGATGGCGAGACCGGCCTCTGCCTCGGTGATCTCCTCGGCAGGATGCCACTGAGTTGCCGGCACTACGCCAGGCGCGACGAATTCGAAATCACCGAAGAAATCGGCGACCTGTTCCCGGGTACGCGGATACATGTCCTCGAAGGCGCGACTCAGTGTCTCCTCGTCGTTGCGATCACTCCACGGAATATCGCCCGCGATGTGAGAGACGACAAGATAGCTGCCCCGGGGAAGAGCTTCCCGCAGAACCGCGGTGATCCCGGCGGGGTCCGCGCTCTCCGGCACGAAGTGCAGGACCGCGGCCAGCACGCAGGCCACCGGGCGGCCGGAATTGATCAGGGCTCGGACGGCCGGCTGGGCCAGCAGCTCTTCGGGGCTTCGGATGTCGCCCAGCACGAAGGCCGCGCCCTCCTTGTCGGCGATGAGTGCACGCGTGCGCTGCCCCACCGCGGGATCGAGGTCGCAGTAGACGACGGAACCCGACGGGGCGGCGGACAAGGCGATCTCGTGCGTGTTCGGCGAGACGGGGAAGCCGGAGCCGATGTCGATGAACTGGTCGACGCCCTGTCGGGCCAGCCAACGCACCGCCCGGGAAAGGAAGGCGCGGTTCGCCTGCATCGCCGCAAGCAGGTCTGGGGCCTGCATATGGATCCAGGCACCGGCCGCCCGGTCGGCTTCAAGACCGTTCTCGCCGCCTATGAAGTAGTCGTAGACGCGCGCGGCATGCGCGTCCGGGCGTTTCTGGAGTTCGCTGACCCTGCCAGGCGGTGGAGTCACGTTGTTGATGGTCATGACGCGGCGTTCTTCCCCTCGAGTCCGTGTGGCCACGTGCCTTGATGGACTACTGGCAGAGAAAGAGTGGCACGGGCGCGGGGCGCGCCGGAGTAACCAGGATGCTTAGCCGCGGAAGAAGGGTCAACGCCATGTGCCCACGCAAATGAGTTTCTCGTGGACGCGCGAGGTGCCAACGGGTCGTACGGTCATTGCACCGTTGGTGCCGAAGAGCGCCGAAGAGCTGGGAGAGTATCGATGCCACTTCATCCCATCGCTGAGGGAGTCAGGAACTACCGTCTGGCCACCGGGTTCACACCTCTCTACACCATGTCGGTGGACGAGGCCCGGCGAGCGGACCGGGAAACCGAAGCCGCGATCTGGGATTGGATCAAACAGCCTGAAGAGGTATTCGATCTGGATGTCGCCGGTCCGGCCGGCCCGCTGTCGCTCAGGGTGTACCGCCCGGTGAGCCACAGCGACAGTCCGCTGCCCGTGCTGGTGTACTTCTTCGGCGGCGGATTCGTCGTCGGCTCCCTGGACACGTCGGAGGCGATGTGCCGTGCGCTGTCCAGCATGGTCCCCTGTGTGGTCGTCGCCGTGGGCTACCGGCTGGCGCCCGAGAACCCGTTCCCGGCAGCCGTCGACGACTGCTATGCCGCCGTGAAATGGTTGGCGGACCACGCGTCTCAGCTCGGTGCCGACAGTGCACGCATCGCCGTCGCAGGAGACAGCAACGGCGGCACTCTGGCCGCGGCGGTCTCCCTGATGGCCCGAGACGACGACGGACCGTCGATCTCCGCCCAGGTGCTCATCTATCCGGCCATGCGCCACGGTTCGGCGACGAAGTCCATGCGCGACAACACCGATCCGATGTTCTTCAACGCTCACTCGACCGCATGGTTCTGGAACCTCTACCTCGCCGATCCCGCCGATGGCGAATCCCCTTACGCCTCACCGCTCAACGCGACCGACCACAGCGGACTTCCGGCGGCGCTCATGATGACAGCTGAGTTCTGTCCACTGCAGGACGAGGGCGAAGCCTATGCGGATGCGCTCGCGCGCGCGGGCGTGCCGGTGGAGTATCGCCCGTATTCGGGCCTGCCGCACGGCTTTCTGGCCATGGCGTCCGTGCTTGACACCGCCCGGGACGCACTGGACGTGATCGGTGACTTCCTGCGCCGGCGGCTGGGGTGAGAGCGTCGACTTCCGGACTCTCCAGGGACCTGACCGTGAAGCGAGGCCCAAGGTGAGCACCTCGAAAGCGCTGCAGCAGACGGAGGCGGACGCGCTCCGCAAGGCCCCCCAGGCAGCCACCGGTCGCCGCAACACCGCGGTCCTGGTCGGTTTCACTGCCGTGACCAGTCTCGCCGACGGCGTCATGAAGACGACCCTGCCGTTCCTCGCCGCCCAGCTCACCGACTCCCCCTCCCAGGTCACCGCGGTCTCGCTGACGCTCACGCTGCCCTGGCTGCTGATCGCGCTGCACATCGGCGTGCTCGTCGACCGCTTCGACCGTCGGCTGCTGTTGTGGGGGGCGAACGGCATGCGGCTGGCGGCGATGGGTTGGCTCACCGCCTCCGCACTGGGCGGCGGCGTCACCCTGACCCACCTCTTCGCCGCCGGCGCGATACTCGGCGTCGCCGACGTACTCGCCTCGACGTCCGCCGCCGCCCTGGTGCCCGCGGCGGTGCCGGCGACGGCCCGGGAACGGGCCAACGCCTGGATGCTCGGGGCCGAGACCGTAGGGTTCGAGTTCGCCGGGCCGTTCATCGGCGGACTGCTGCTGGCCGCGGGGGCCGGGCTCGCGCTGGGGGCGACCAGTGCCTCGTACGCCGTGGCGGCGCTCGTTCTCGTTCTGCTGGTGGGCCGGTTCCAGGCAGCCCGGCCCGTCCCGGGCGCGGCTCCCGCCTCGGTCGGCAGCCGGATCGCCGAAGGCCTGCGCTTCATCTGGCAGAACCGGGTGCTGCGCACCCTGATGCTCGTCGTGTCCGTGCTGAACGCCACGTGGGGCGCCTGGCTGGCACTGCTTCCGCTGTACGCCAAGGAGACCCTGGGGCTGGGCCCGCAGGAGTACGGCATCGCGCTCAGCGCCCTCGGCATCGGCGGATTGACCGGCGCGTTGGTGGTGACCCGGGTCAACCGGCTGCTTGGCGCACGCGGAGCCATGTTCGCCGACCTCATCGCGACCATCACGATGGTCGCTCTGCCTGCTCTGACCACCAGCGTCTGGTCGATAGCCGTCGGAGCCTTCCTCGGCGGCATGGGCGGCACGCTCTGGACGGTCAACTCCCGTACCATCGCCCAGCGGCTGGTCCCAGACGAAATGCTCGGCCGGTTCAACGCCACGTTCCGCTTCTTCGCCTTCGGCGCCCTGCCACTGGGCGCCGGTCTGGTGGGTCTCCTGGCCGAACTCGCCGACTCACGTCTCGCCTTCGGGGTGTTCGCCGTGGCCACGACGGCCACCGTGGTGCCTTTCCTCAGGAACATCACCCACTCGGCGTTGGAGTCGCGCTGAGTCGGCCGAGAACGGGAACGAGACACTCCTCCGTACCGGCTCGCTGAGGTCGACAGCCGGACGGAGGGCATTCTGACGGCACATCGAAGCTCCGTTGCGCGAAGAGGACGGGAAGTCTCCTCCGCAACGGAGCTTCGTCGCGCGTGGCCGCGTATCCGTCCGCCCATCGCCTTCCGCCCGCGCCGCTCGGCTCCCCGCCCGCGCGGGGGTAAGCGTCATGCCTAGCCGTAGGAGAAATGGGGTCAACGCAACATGCCTCCGCGAATGAACTTGTCGCGGACGCGGGCGGAGCCGGCGCGGACGTATTTTCTTTCTCGGTCCGGCAGACCGGTCGAGTCGGCCGGTCAACCAATGGTCCTATTACGGAGGTCCCGTGTCAGCAGTGCCGACGATCGAGTGGACGGATGAATTCGCCCGGGCCGTACGCAGACTCATAGACGTCTCCGTCGACGACTACTACAACCCGTACCGCACCTTCCAGTGGCCCGAATCCATCGAGCCGGAAGGAGAAGGGCTGTGGATGAGCCGCGAGCTGCTCTCCGTCTACGGAACTGCCGCGGAGGGCGAACTGAGCCCGGAACAGCTCGTCGAACTCTCACGATGGGAGAGCGTCAACCTCTACAGCCTGATCGCCCACGGCATCAGGGAGCTGCTCATCGAGGTGATGCGCCGCATCCACACGCCCGGCTACGAGATTCCCACACCGTACTTCCACCACTTCATCGGTGAGGAGAACGAGCACATGTGGTTCTTCGCCGAGTTCTGCCTGCGCTATTGCGGCCGTATCTACCCGGACCGTCGGATGGTGTTCCCGACGGATGAGCGCTCGCCGGAGATGAACAACTTCATCGTCTTCAGCCAGATCCTCATCTTCGAGCAGATCGGCGACTACTTCAACGCCAAGATGGCGGCCGACGAGCAGCTTCCGGACACCGTGCGCGAAGTCAACCGCATTCACCATCGCGACGAGTCCCGGCACATCGCCTTCGGTGGGAAGCTCGTGAAGGCGCTGTTCGAAGAGGTCCGCAGGACGCACTCGACCGAGGAGATCGAAGAGGTCGGTCGCTATCTGCGCGGCTACATCGATCTGATCATCCAGATGCTGTACAGCCGCGATGCCTACCAGGACGCCGGAATCGCCGATCCCGCGCGGTTCCGTGCCTCCGTCATGGCTGATCCGGCAAGGGCGCCGATCACCGCTCGCATCACCGAACGAACCAACAACTTCTATCGACGCATCGGCCTGTTCCACTGACGGGAGATCTCATGCCGACATTTGTCGCCCCTGGAATCGCGGTTCTTGAATCCGAGGAGGCCGCCCTGTTCGATGCCCTTGAGGCCCGCTTCCAGGAGATCGCCATCGCTCTGGGAGGCCGAGCGGTGGCCGGTCCGGCGCTGCTCCCCGTGGAGGACCTGGCACGCCTCGACTTCTTCCGCAACTTCCCCCACCTCGGACTGCCCGTGGCCACGCTCTCGGACGAGGCCCGTGGGGAGCTGGCACGTGGAGAGGCCGCGCTCCCGGCCCCCGAGCACACGCTCGTCTCGACCGGTTGCTGCCTGCCCACGGCTACGTGCTACGGCCTGCTCCTGACGCTGCGGGACCGCGGCCTCGACACACCGGAGGTCATCACGTCGATCGGCCGCTGCTTCAGGAACGAGGAGCACTACGACGGCCTGCGCCGGCTCCGCGCCTTCCATATGCGGGAAGTGCTCTACGTCGGCAGCCGGGACGGCGTGGTGGACCACCTGGCCCGGTCGACCGAGCTCGTGCTGGGCCTGGCCGGCCGGCTCGGAATCAAGGTGCGTCAGGAGCCCGCGACGGATCCGTTCTACGCCGGCGACGGCGCGCGGTCGCTCTTCAACGAACTGGATCCGGTGAAGTTCGAGTTCGTCTCCGACGACGGGACCGCCATCGCCTCGGTCAACCGGCACCGCAATTTCTTCGGCGAGCGTCTGGGCATCCGCTTCGGGGACGAGTCCGCCTACAGCGGCTGCCTCGCGTTCGGCGTGGAGCGCTGGGTCCATGCGCTGTTGCAGGCGCACGGCGATCCCCAGCGTGCGCTGGGCGCGATTCACGAACTTGTGGCTTAGGAGGGAATGGGTATGGAGGAAGTCATCGCATGGATCCGGGGCAAGCACCCGGATCTCGAGGGCGAGATCGCATGGGACACCGATCTCATCGAGTCCCGGCTCATCGCGTCGGTCTCGTTCCTGGAGTTCATCGCTCTCCTGGAGGAGCTTTCCGGGGAGCGGATCGACGTCGGCTCGTTGAGCGTCGGCGATTTCCGCACCCTCGACCAGATCAACGAGAAGTTCCTGACGAAGGTGGCCTGACCACCCGACAGGGAGCCGTGCCGGCGCCGGGGCGGCGACGACCCGGCGTCCTTCGGCACGCCGGCGCCGTCCGCGGACGGCGAACGGCCAGGGAGGGACCGTGGCTGACGATCGGGACCGCAGGGAGGAGCGGAGCATCGGTGGCTGATGTCTGGTACGTCGGTGTCGACCAGGTGCCCGAGTCGCTCGCCGTACTCCTGAACGGGCGTGACCGCGCCCGCCGCCGACAGATCGTGCACGAGACGGACCGGCATCTCTTTCTGGCCGCGTGGGTGCTGGCGCGGCTCGTCCTCGGAGAGAGGCTTGGCCGAGATCCGGCGGCCCTGAGTTTCGACCGGACCTGCACCCACTGCGGTGACCGGACACATGGGAAACCGGTCGTGGAGACGGCTGGCCCAGCTCTCGACTTCTCGCTCTCGCACGCCGGCGGGCTCGCCGTGGTCGCCGTCTCGGACCGGGCCGTCGGCGTCGACGTCGAGGACACCACGGCCGGCGCGCAGCCGCTGGCTCCGGCACTGACGGAGCGGGAACGCGAGACCTGCCTGAGCTACGCCGACTTCGCACGGCTGTGGACACGCAAGGAAGCCGTGCTCAAGGCCGTCGGCAAGGGACTCGCGATCCACCCGGGGCGCATCGAGGTGCTCGGCGCGACGCTGCGCGCGCTTCCCGAGGAACTCGGCCGCCCGGAGGACTACGCTCTCTGTGACCTCCCGCTGCCCGCCCCGTACGTGGGGTCGCTCGCGGTACGCGGGTCCGAACCGTCGCCGTCCGTCCGCAGCGGCGCGAAACGTGTCAGCGACGCCGCGCGGGTCTGGTCGGCCTGACGTCCCGGCGGCAGGCTGCTGCCGGGTGTTCCACGCAAGCACCGCGGGCCGCAGGGGAATCCCCTGCGGCCCGCGGTGGCGTACTCCGTCCGGCCCGCTGAGCTACGCCTTGCCCGGGGGCCGCAGTCGCAGGGCGTGCATGCCGTTGTCCACGGCGAGCACTGTGCCCACCGAGGCGCTCGACAACGGACTGGCCAGGTAGGCGATCGCGCCCGCCACCTCGTCGGCCGTCACCAGACGACCCGTGGGCTGGAACGCGTCGAGCGCGGCCCGGGCGGCAACCGGATCCGCCGCCTGTTCGAGCGACCTGCCGATCCACGGGGTGTCCGCGGAACCGGGGGCGACGCAGTTGACCCGGATGGCCTCGCGGACATGGTCCGCCGCCATCGCCAGCGTCAGCGCGTACACCGCGCCCTTGCTGGCCGAGTACAGCACCCGCTGCTCCACCCCGGCCCACGCCACGATCGAGGAGGTGTTGACGATCGCCGCGGCGGGTGAGCGCCGCAGGTGCGGTATCGCGTGCCGGGCGACGCGGACCATCCCGACCACGTTGACGTCCAGCACACGCTTCCATTCGTCGTCGCCGTTCGCGGTGACGTCCCCGACGGCGCCGATCCCCGCGTTGTTCACCACGACGTCCAGCCTGCCGAACCGCTCGACGACGGCGTCGACGGCGGCTTCGACCTGGACGTCGTCGGTGACGTCGGCCTGGACACTCATGATGCCGTCCGGGAGTCCCTCCGGCTTCCGGTCGAGGGCGGCGACCTGCGCTCCTCTGCTGCTCAGCAGCTTCGCCGTGGCCAGACCGATTCCCGACGCACCGCCGGTGACGATCGCGACCAGACCTGCGAAGTCACTCATGCATTCTCTCCAGTCCACTCGACGGTCAGGACATGCTCCGGTCCCGGGGCCCGGTTCCGGCCAGCACGTCGGCGATGATGCCGACGCCGAGGTCGATCTCCTCGCGAGTGACGACCAGCGGGGGAGCGATCCGCAGGTGTCCCTTGGCCTCTTTGCACAGCAGCCCGCGCGCGGCCAGCTCCTCGGTCAGCCGACGCCCGGCCAGCCGCTCCTCGGCGATCTGCACACCGGCCCACAGGCCGCGCCCACGCACCTCGGACACGCCGTCCAGTTCGCCGAGGCGGGAATGCAGGTACGCGCCGAGTTCGCGGGAGCGTTCCTGGAACTCCCCGGTGGCCAGAAGCCGCACCGCCGCGCGGCCGACCGCACACGCCATCGGGTTGCCGCCGAAGGTCGAGCCGTGGTCGCCGGGCGTGATCACACCGAGGACGTCGGCGCGACCGATCACCGCGGACACCGGCAGGAGTCCGCCGCTGAGGCTCTTGCCCAGGGTGTACAGGTCCGCACGGACTCCCTCGTGGTCCAGCGCCAGTGTCGTGCCGGCCCGGGCCAGTCCGCACTGGACCTCGTCGGCGATGAACAGCGTGTCGCTGTCGTCGCACAGGTCACGGACCTCGGCGAGGTATCCCTTCGGCGGGACGATCACGCCGGCTTCGCCCTGGATCGGTTCCAGCAGCACCGCCGCCGTGTTCTCGGTGACCGCCGAGCGCAGCGCGTCGATGTCGCCGAACGGCACCACCTTGAAGCCGGGCGTGAACGGGCCGAAACCGGCCTGGTGGTTCGGCTGAGTGGAGAACGAGACGATGGTCATGGTGCGGCCGTGGAAGTTCGAGCCCGCGACGACGATCTCGGCGGCTCCGTCCGGCACGCCTTTGACCTGATAGGCCCACTTCCTGGCGATCTTCAGAGCCGTGTCGACGGCCTCGCCGCCGGAGTTGGAGGGCAGCACCGTCTCGGTGCCCGTCAGCTCGGCCAGCTCACGGCAGAACGGTCCGTACTGATCGTGGTGGAACGCCCGGGTGCTCAGCGTCATCCCCCGGTCGAGCTGTGCCTTCGCCGCGGCGACGAGGTCGGGGTGCCGGTGGCCGAAGTTGATCGCCGAGTACCCGCCGTGGAAGTCGAGATGGCGCCGGCCGTCCAGATCTTCGACCCAGGCGCCTTCCCCCCGCGCGAGCACCACGGGGAACGGTACGGAGTCGTGCGCGCCCCAGCGCTCGGCGAGGGCCATGTGGTCCTGGACGGAGAGGACGTCCGCGGTCATGCCCGTACTCCTTCTGCGGGCTCCCGGTCGGGACCGCCGGCGTAGAGGTCCTGTTCGATCTCCCGCAGCTTCTCGTAATCGGCGCGGAGCTCTGCCAGGTCGTCGGAGATGAGAAACACGTATCCCGGCTGCGTGGCGAAATCGACCGTCCGGGTCAGCGGGCTCCCTTCCTGGTGCATCAGCACGATATGAGCGCAGGACGGCAGCGCTCGGATGCCTGCCATCGCCTCCTGGGACGGGGCCACGCCGTGATCCCCCAAGTTGACGAGGTTCACGAAGCGAATGTGCCGCAGCAGCCGGTACACGCTGGTGGGCAGGCGGTTGAACTCGTCCGGTTCGGCCACCGAAAGGGCGAGCAGGTCGATCTGATTGGCGCCCAGACTGCGGGAGAGGATCTCCGGCACCACACCGCCGCCGGCGCGGCCGGCGCACTCGACCAGCACCGGGCCCTTGGCGGTCAGCATGATCTCGGCATGGCTGGCGCCGTTGCGGATCTCCAGCGCGTCGAGCACCTGGTGAGCGTAGGCCTCCAGCTTCCGGGCGTTCGGATCGTCGGGTGCCAACGGCTCGGTGTAGTCGTGGATGGTGTGGCCGCCGGCGATCCGACGCTTGAAGTACCGCCAGATCTCGACGGTGTGGTGCATGCCGTCACGACTGACCGTGTTGACGAAATACTCGTCGCCGTCCAGGAACTCCTGGGCGAGCACAACCGTGTTGGGCTTCCCCACGCGGTCGGTGGTGCTCGTGATCCGCTTGTGGTTGGTGCGGACCTCTTCAGGGGACGCACATGCCACGACGTTGTCCCTGCCGGAACTGGCGACCGGCTTCAGGATGATCGGATAGCCCGTAGTCGCCTCGGCCCACTCGATGATCTCGTCGGCATCGGACGAGACGATGGTGGCCGCGTGGACCATCCCGGCATCGCGCAAGGCCAGGACCATCTCGTATTTGTTGCGGCGGGACGTCGGCCGGGTCATTCCGTTGCCGGGAGTGCCGAGTGCGGCGGAGAGCTGGTCGGTCAGTTCGACGCCTGACTCTCCGCCGGCGAGCACACAGCTCACCCCCCACTCGCGCAGCGCGGACGCGGTGGCCGCGACGTCACCGTCATGCCGGACATCACCGATGAAACCGTCGGGGAACTTCAGCTTGACCGTGTGAACGTCGGGGTGGGGGGATCGGACGTGGACACACTCCACACCGTGCCGGTTCAGCGCGGGGACGAGCTGATTTCCCATCGAGTAGGCGTCGACCAACGCCACTCGTTTCGGGTGTGTGGGGGAACTGGTTGACATCGTCAGTCACCTCAGAACGGGGCTGTTGTCGTGTTCGGTTCGCCGTGGAGGATCACCGGTCGACCGGATGACGCCATCGCTCCACCGCACCGAGAAGGAACCGTACGAGCACGCGGGCACCCCGGGCGTCCGCGACAGGATCAATCGCGCGGACACATGGCGTACACCCTTTTCTCCGACGACTGAACATCTCGCTTACGGCGGACTCGACGCCAGATGGCGGCAGTTCCCGTGAGGGACTGAGACGGTAAGCGGAGTGCGCAGTCGCGCGGTGGGAAAAGCCACTCCGGTGCGTCCTTCGGAGTGCGCTTGTCGCGGACGCGGACAACGCGGGGAGTTTGTAATTTCCCCTTCGTACGGCAGTCGGTGCGAACGGGAGGAAGCCGTGGTGGTCGGTCGGATAGTGTCGGTGGAAGGCGTGTGGCCGTGATCCGGGTGGCGGTGGTCGGTGCGGCCGGCTATATCGGCGGGGAACTGCTGCGGCTGCTGATCGGTCATCCCGAGATCGAGGTGGTGGGCGCGGTCTCCTCGCGATTCCCCGGCAAGCGGGTCGACGGGGTGCATCCGAATCTGCGGTCCGCCACCGATCTGCTGTTCTGCTCCGCCGACGAGGTCGGTGCGTGCGACGCGGTGTTCCTGGCCCTGCCGCACCGGGCCGCGATGACGCAGATCGACCAGTGGATCCAGCGGTCCGAGGTCGTGATCGACCTGACCGGGGACTTCCGGCTCGACGACATCGACGTCTTCCGGCGCTACTACAACGAGGAGCACCAGGTCCCGCAGCTGCTGGACGCATTCGTGCCCGGCCTGCCCGAGCTGCACCGCGAGAGCCTGCGCGGTGCGAACCTGATCAGTATTCCCGGCTGCATGGCCGCGGCTGGCGTGCTCGCCCTGCACCCCCTGGCCGCCCGCGATCTGATCGACCGTGAGCAAGGGGCTCAGTTCGATGCCCGGACCGGTTCCAGCGGCTCCGGCTCCACCGCGGGCCCGGCCAACCTGCACGCCGAACGCAGCGGAGCCATGCGCGTGTTCGCGCCCACCGGGCACCGGCACGAAGCCGAGATCGCCCGGCATCTGGGCCTGCCGGCCGCGATGACCGCCACCGGCGTCGAAGCGGTCCGCGGGGTCCAGACCATCTGCCATGCCACCCTGCGTCCCGGCGTGGACAAGCAGGCCGTGCGCCGGGCGTTCCGCGAGCAGTACGCCGAGGAACCCTTCGTCCGCGTCGTCGCGCACCAGCGCGGCATCTTCCGCTACCCCGACCCGAAGATCCTCCTGGGATCCAACTACTGCGACGTCGGCTACGCCCTCGACGAGGGCACCGGCCGTCTCACCACGATCGCCGCCCTGGACAACCTCGTCAAAGGCGGCGCCGGCAACGCTCTGCAGTGCCTGAACATCCGCATGGGCCGGCCCGAGACCCTCGGCCTGACCTTCCCCGGCCTCCACCCCCTGTGACCCCCGCACCTGGAGAGACCGTGACCACCAAGCCGCTGACCGTCGTCAAATGCGGCGGCAACCCAGCCGTGGACGCCGCGGGCGTCTGCGCCGACATCGCCCGTCTCGTCCACGAAGGACACTCCATCCTTCTCGTCCACGGAGGATCCGGCGAGATCGCGCGCCTCGCCGGCCGACTCGGCGTCGCACAACGCACCCTCGTCGCCCCGGACAACGTGACCACGCGCTACACCGATCCGGACACCCTCGACGTGGTCGTCCTCGCCCTGGCCGGCTCGGTCAAGCCCCGGCTCGTGGCGGAGCTCTCGCGCCACAGGGTTCCCGCGGTCGGTCTCACCGGCATGGACGGTGGAATGCTCCGCGCCCGCCGGAAGTCTGCCGTGCGTGCCGTCGTCGACGGCCACACCGTCCTGATCCGCGACAACCACAGCGGCCAGCTCGCCGAAGTCCGCACCGAGCTTCCCGAGACCCTGCTGCGCGCCGGATACGTACCGGTGGTCTCACCGCCCGCCATCGACGAGAACGACCAACCCGTCAACGTCGACGCCGACCGCGCCGCGGCGGCTCTGGCCGCCGCGCTCGGCGCCGACCAGCTGCTCCTGCTCACCGGCGCACCCGGCGTGCTCGCCGACCCCGGCGACCCCGACAGCGTGCGGAGCACCCACCAGGTGGCCCTCACCGGCCCGCCCGACCCGTCCGCCACCGGCGGCATGGCGCTCAAACTCATCGCCGCACGCGAAGCGCTCGCCGGCGGAGTCGGCACCGTGCGCATCGCGGACGGACGCATCCCCGAACCCGTCAGCCGAGCACGTGCGGGAGCCGGCACCACGGTGCGCATTTCCGGCGACGCGGAAGCGCCTGCCCACAGCTCTCGCGAAAGGGAGATCCGCACATGAGCCGACCGAAGGGCACACCAGCCGTGTGGCAGGGCGGCACGGTCTGGCTGACCGGGCTGCCGAGCGCGGGCAAGACCACCATCGCGACGCATCTCGCCGAGCTGCTGCGCTCCGGCGGACACCGGGTTCAGGTCCTCGACGGCGACGAGGCACGCGCCGCCCTCTCCGCGGAACTGGGATTCTCGAAGGAGGACAGGGACACCAACGTGCGGCGGATCGGCTACGTGGCCGGGCTGCTCGCCGAGCACGGCATCACGGCGCTGGTGCCGGTCATCGCCCCCTACGCGCCGTCCCGCGCGGCGGTCCGGGACATGCACGCGGCGCGCGGCGTCCCCTACCTGGAGGTGCACGTGGCGACGCCGGTGGAGATCTGCGCCGAAAGGGACGTCAAGAGCCTCTACGCCAGGCAGGCGGCGGGCGAGATCAGCGGCCTCACCGGCGCGGACGATCCCTATGAGGAGCCGGTCGACCCCGATCTGCGGGTCCACACACAGCACCAGACTGTCGGCGAGTCGGTCCGGCAGGTGTGTGCCCTGCTCACGGCGCGGGGTCTGTCGTGACCGCCCCCGCGCCGGCCGTGGCCGCCGGCCGTCCTGAACGGCTCGGCACGCGGGTGGGTCACGTGCCCCCGATGACGCACCTCGACATGCTGGAGGCCGAGGCGGCACACGTCTTCCGCGAGGTGGCAGGGGAGTTCGACCGGTCGGCGCTGCTGTTCTCCGGCGGCAAGGACTCGATCGTCATGCTGCACGTGGCGCTCAAGGCGTTCGCCCCGGCGCCGCTGCCGTTCTCTCTGCTGCACGTCGACACCGGTCACAACTTCCCCGAGGTGATCGCCTACCGCGACCGGATCGTCGAGACGCACGGTCTCCGGCTCGACGTGGCGTCCGTGCAGTCGTACATCGACGACGGAAGGCTCCGCGAGCGCTCTGACGGCACCCGTAACCCGCTCCAGACCCTTCCGTTGTTGGACGCGGTCCGCGACGGCCGCTTCGGCGCGGTGTTCGGCGGCGGGCGGCGCGACGAGGAGAAGGCGCGCGCCAAGGAGCGGGTGTTCAGCCTGCGGGACGAGTTCGGCGCCTGGGAGCCGCGCAGACAGCGGCCTGAGCTGTGGCAGCTGTACAACGCGCACCATCAGTTCGGTGAGCACTTCCGCGTGTTCCCGCTGTCCAACTGGACCGAACTCGACGTCTGGCAGTACATCGAGCACGAAGGCATCGAACTGCCGGAGATCTACTTCGCGCACTGGCGGAAGGTGTTCCGGCGCGACGGCATGTGGCTGGCGCCCGGCGACTGGGGCGGCCCCCGGGACGACGAGTCCATGTGCGAGCGGCACGTCCGCTACCGCACGGTCGGCGACATGTCCTGCACCGGCGCCGTCGACTCGACCGCCGCGACGGTGGGCGAGGTGATCGCGGAGATCGCGGCGAGCCGCGTGACCGAGCGCGGGGCGAGCAGAGCCGACGACAGACTGTCCGAGGCAGCCATGGAGGACCGCAAGCGAGAAGGGTACTTCTAGACATGTCGACGGGCGTCGCGGAAGCGGCAGATCAGATGTGCACCAGCGACCCCCGCTCGGGTGGCCTGTTGCGGCTGGCCACCTGCGGGTCGGTCGACGACGGCAAGTCCACCTTGGTCGGACGGCTGCTCTACGACACCAAGTCCGTCCTCGCCGACCAGGCGACGGCCATCGAGGAGGTGTCCCGCAGGCGCGGGCAGGACGGCCCCGACCTGGCCCTGCTCACCGACGGCCTTCGGGCGGAACGGGAACAAGGCATCACCATCGACGTGGCCTATCGCTATTTCGCCACGCCCAGGCGGCGATTCATCCTTGCGGACACGCCTGGTCACGTCCAGTACACACGGAACATGGTGACAGGCGCCTCCACCGCGGATCTGGCGGTTGTCCTGGTCGACGCGGGCAAGGGCGTGGTCGCGCAGACCATGAGGCACGGCGCGATCGCGGCCCTCCTGCGGGTGCCGCACGTCGTGCTCGCGGTCAACAAGATGGACACCGTCGGATACCGGGAGTCCGCCTTCACCGCGATCGCGGACGAATTCACCCAGCGGACGCGCGAGTTGGGCGTCGCGGACGTCACCGCCATCCCGATGTCGGCGCTGACCGGCGACAACGTGGTCGAACCGTCGACCAGGATGGACTGGTACGGCGGTGGCACGCTGCTGTCCCACCTGGAGAACGTGCCGGTCGGAGCGGACCCGATCGACACGCCGCTGCGCCTGCCGGTGCAGTACGTGATCCGGCACCCCTCGGAGCGGCGGCAGGCGGTGGAGCGCTGGTCGGCCGGACAACTGGCCTCCGGCCGCCTCAAGGTCGGCGACGGCGTCGTCGTGCGGCCGTCCGGCGCGTCCAGTACGGTCGTCGGCCTCAGCGTGCTCGGCAAGGAGACCGACAGCGTGTGGGCGCCCCAGTCGGTGGCCGTCCGGCTCGCCGACGAGATCGACGTCTCCCGGGGCGACATGCTGACCGCGGGTCGTGCTCCCCGGATGCTGCGGCACATCACCGCCCATGTGTGCCATCTGCACGATCGCCCGCTTCGGGCGCGACAGCGGGTGCTGCTCAAGCACGCCACCAGGACGGTCCCGGCGCTGGTGGACCGGATCGACTACGGCATGGACGTCACCGACGCCCGTCGGCTGCCCTGCCCGGACGGCCTCTCCGCCAACGACATCGGCGGCGTACAGATCCGCACCGCCGAGCCGCTCCCGATCGACGACTACCTGGAGAACAGACGAACCGGCTCGTTCCTGCTCATCGACCCGCAGGACGGAGCGACGCTCTCGGCGGGGATGGTCGACACCCGGACGTCCGACGGCGGTCCCGGAGCGGGGGCTGCCCACTGACGTGCCTCACGTCGCCGTCGGCGGCCGGGCGCGCGCCCCGAACGGGCGTCCCTCCGAGGACCGTACGACCTCGGCCCCCCAGGCCGCGAAGGTCTTCCCGCGTCATCTCGCCGGCCGCGGCTCGGTGGACCTCCGTACGGCCTGGCCCTTTCCCTTCGATGAGGAATGCGGTCCCCGTCGCCGTCGGCAACGGGCTGCTGCTGGTCGAGACGGTTCAGGGAAGTGGGGGTACGACTGGGGCTCGTGCCACGAAAGGTGGTCCGGGCCGAGCTCGCCCTTTCGTGAGGCCGCCACCGGGAGGGTCACGGTCACCGCACCGGCGTGACGCCCTTCACCGCACGCGCGAAGGCGAGGGCGGTGGGGGAGACATGGGAGCGGTGCCAGATCAGCCCCAGCTCCGAGGGGGGCAGTCCGTCGACCGGGACGAAGGCGATGGAGCTGCGCCGCCCGTGGTAGTCGGCCGTGGACCGGCACAGCAGCATCGCGCCCCGGTCCGCCGCCGTCAGACTCAGCCCCTCCTGAAGGGTGTTGACCAGCGGGCCCACCGGGATCGGCCGCAGCTCCGGGGTGTGGTCCGGGGCCTGCGCCAGGCGCCAGTACGCGGGCGCGGGACCGGGCGCCCCGCCCGCGCCCACGCCGATGAGCCGGCAGTCGGCCAGCTCCTCCGCCGACACCGACTCCCGGGCCGCGAACGGGTGCCGGACGGAGACGGCGAGGGTCTGCGGCTGCCGGGAGAAGACCGGCCCGAGCACCAGGTCCTCCTCCCGTACCGGCAGGAGCACCACCGCGCAGTCCACCTCCTGGCGGCGCACCGGCCCGAACGGGTCCGACAGCGGGATCTCCGTCAGCTCCAGGGCGCACCCCGGGCACTCCTCCTCGAACAGGGCCATCGCCTGGGCGAGGTAGTCGTCGACGGTGCCCTGGAAGCCGATCCGCAGCACCCCGCCCACCTCCGCCCGGGCGGCGGCCCGCGCTTCGTCCAGGGTGGCGCGCAGCCCGTCGTACGCGGGCCGCAGGCTGCCGACGAACGACTCCCCGAGCGGGGTCAGCCGCACCCGGCGGCTGGTGCGCTCGACCAGCGGGGCGCCGATCCGCCCCTCCAGGGCGCGCAGCAGCTGGCTCACCCTGCTCTGGGAGACGTACAGCCGCTCGCCCGCCCGGCCGAAGTGCAGCTCCTCGGCGAGGACGAGGAACGCCTCCAACTCGCGGATCTCGATACCGCCCACGGAACCCCGGCCTCCTTCACCCGATCAAGTAATCCCACTCATGGCAGTATGAGGGATTGGCCGTTGTTCCCGAACGGCCCTGCGGGTTGGCTAGTTGTATGGCACAGACAGAGGAAATCGCAGGCAAGGCGCCCGGAGAGGGGCAGTCCGTACGACGAGGGGGCTGGCCCGCGGTCGTCGCCGTCGCCGGGGCGACGTTCACGGTGGTCACCTCCGAGATGCTCCCGGTGGGGCTGCTCACCCCCGTCGGCGACGCGCTCCATGTGAGCGAGGGGACCGCCGGGCTCACCCTCACCATCACGGGTCTGGTCGGTGCGGTCTCCGCGCCGCTGCTGACGCCGCTGCTCGGCCGGCTGGACCGCCGGGTGCTGCTGTGCTCCCTGATGGCGGTGCTCGCGCTGGGCAACCTGCTCGCGGCGTGGGCGCCCAACTTCGGGGTGATGGTGGTCGCCCGCGTTCTCGTCGGCATCGGCATGGGCGTGGTCTGGGCGGTCGCCGCCGGTCTCGCCGTACGGCTCGTGTCCGGTACCGCCGTCGGCCCGGCCACCTCACTCATCTTCAGCGGGATCGCGGTGGCCTCGGTGCTGGGCGTCCCGGCCGGTACGTACATCGGCGAACTGGCCGACTGGCGAACGGCCTTCGTCGTCATCGCCGCCCTCGCCGTGGTGGTCCTGATCGCGCTCGCGGCCCTGCTGCCGCCGCTCCCGGCCGAGCAGGACATCCGGCTCGGCGGCGTGCTGAAGCTGTTCGGCAACCCGCGGGTGGCGACCGGGCTCGCCGTGGTGGCGTTCCTGGTCACCGGGCACTTCGCCGCCTACACGTACGTACGGCCCGCGCTGGAGGAGATCTCCGGGGCCGGCCCCACGATGATCGGCACCCTGCTCCTCGTCTACGGCGTCGCCGGCGTCCTTGGGAACTTCGCGGCCGGCGCCGGGGCAGGCCGCTCCCCGCGCGGCACGCTTCTGGTGCTCGCCCCCGTCCTGGCGGCCACGGTGGGGCTGCTGCCGCTGCTCGGCGGCTCGGTGCTGACGGCCGGTGTGCTGCTCGCGGTGTGGGGCATCTCGTACGGCGGCGTGTCGGTGAGCACCCAGACCTGGCTTCTGGCCGCCGCGCCGCAGGCCCGCGAGGCGGCGTCCTCGCTCTTCGTCGGCGTCTTCAACGGGGCGATCGCGCTGGGCGCCCTGGTCGGCGGTCTCACCGCTGACGGCGCCGGGATCGAGGCCGTGATGTGGCTGGGCGGCGGCCTGGCGCTCGCCGCCCTGCTGGTGGCCGCCCTGGGCCGGGCCCCGGAGAGCGGCCGGCTCGGCTAGACCGCCGGGCCGGCCAACCCGGGCCTGCCAGGCCTGGGCCGGGCCGCCCGGCTTCGACTCCCCGGGCCGCGTCACCCCCGTACGCGGCCCGGGGTCTCCTCCACCGACGTCAGGAAGTCCCGGATCAACGCCGCCCAGGCGGCCGGCTCTTCGGCGGCGATGGCGTGCCCGCAGTCCAGGGCCGCCAGCCGGGCGCCGGGGATGCCGTCCGCCAGTTCCCGGGAGTGAAGGGGAGTGATGAGCAGGTCCCGCAGCGGGGAGACCACCAGGGTCGGCACCGCGATCCGGGCCAGGTCCGGCCGTACGTCGATGTGCTCGAACAGGGCGAGCTGGGCGTCGGCGCCGGGCGGCAGTCCGCCCGCGAAGAGGGTGAGCTGCTCCTCGATCTCGTCCGTGGAGCGCTCGTCGAGCCACTCCGGTCCGCCCACCATCAGGGAGAGATAGGCGGCCAGTTCGCGGCTCTCCGGGAGGTGCCTGCCGAGGGCGCGCCAGGTTTCCACGGCGAGCCGGAGACGCGGATTCGGGTGGGCGAATCCGGCCGAGAGAATGAGCGCGGTAACCCGCTCGGGATGGCGGACCGCGGCCCGTACGGCGACCGAGCAGCCCATCGAGAACCCGGAAATGGCGAAAGTGTCGGCGCCATGCCGCACGGCGCTTTCCACAATGTGGTCGGCCAGCTCGTCAAGAGTGAGCGGCCGACCGGGAAGAGGGGTGCTTCCGGACCCCGGATAATCCGGGCCGATGACCGTCCGGTATTCCGTCAGATCGTCGATCAGCGGGCCGTAACTGTCCTGCACGTCACTGCCCGCACCGTGCGCGAGCAGCAGCTCGGGGCCGGTTCCCCGGAGCAGAGGGGCATTCATGGAAGGGATTGGTGAGGTCATGGCCAGATACTAGCCAGGGGCGCCCTGGATTTCCCCGGAATATCCTGCGGCTTTCCGCTTATTCCACACCCGGACTACTTGAACGGGTGGTGTGTGGCTACTCAATCGAGTAGTGGTGGCGCAGATCCTGGGAAACGTAGGATCACGAGCATCGGGCAGCAAAAATTCCATGGCCCTAAAGACCGAAGGAAGACCGATGCTTGCATCACGTCAGTTCCCGCTGTCTGCCTATCAGCGTGACATCTGGGCTGCCGAATCCGCCGTCTCCTCCACCGACCCGCAGTTCAACGTCGTCCTGCAGGAACGTCTCACCGGGCAGGTGGACACGGCGGCGCTCACCGCGTCCCTGGACCATGTCCTGCGGCACACCGAAGCCTTCGCGCTGCGCTTCGACGACCACGACGGAGTGCCCCACCAGTGGTTCGCCGCCGAGGAGTCCGGCCCCTGGGCCACGTACGTGGACCACTCCGGCGCGGACGCCCCCGCCGCGGCCTGCGCCCAGTGGCAGGAACGCTCCTTCAACACGCCGTTCACCCTGCGCCGTTCGCGTCTGTTCACGGCGGCGGTGCTCCGCGAGAGCGCCACGGTCGTGCATCTGCACCTCAACGCCCACCACTTGCTCGCCGACGCCTACGCGCTGAACGAGGTCAGCCGCCGCGTCTGGGCCGAGTACGCCCGCCGGACCGGCGCCGGGACCGACGCCGTCGAGACCGACACCGCAGCCGGCTCGGTCACCACGCTCCTGGAGGCCGCGGCCGCCTACGAAGGCTCGCCCGCCCAGGAGCGGGACCGCGCCCACCACCGTGAGGCCCTGGCCGGGGTCGAGCCCGCCCTGTTCACCGCCGCCCCGGCCCCCGCCGACGGCGTCCGCCGCCGCGCTCGGCACAGCTTCACCGTCGAGGCCGATCTGGTGCGACGGATCCGCCAGGGCGGCAGCTCCCCCTTCGCCTTCCTCACCGCCGCCTTCGCCGCCTACCTCGCCCGGATCCACCGCAGCGACGAGGCCGTGGTCGGCGTGCCCTTCCTCAACCGGCGCGGAGCGCGGGAGCTGGCGGCGGTCGGCCAGGTCGCCAACAGCCTGCCGGTCCGGGTCCCGGTGGCCGCCGACGCCACCCTGCACCAGCTCGCCGCCCAGGTCCGCACCACCACCGACGCCCTGCGCCCGCACGAGCGCCTCGCCCTCGGCGACCTGCTGCGCGAGCTGCCCGCCGGCCCGGCCGGAAACCGCCGGCTGTTCGATGTCACCGTCTCCTACCTGCGCTTCCCCCGCCCCGCCGCGCTGCCCGGCCTTGTGCGGGAAACCACCGTCAAGGCGCCCGTGCATGCCCAGGACGCCCTGTCCGTGATGGTCCACGCCTTCGAGGACGACGCCGACATCCGCGTCGACCTCGACGGCTCCCTCGACGTCTTCGACGAGGACTTCCCCCTCTCCTCGGTGGCCGGGCACATCCTCTCCCTCGTCCGGGCCGGCGCCGAGCGGCCCGAGCGGGCCGCCGTCACGCTGCCCCTCCTCGACCAGGCCGAGTACAAGAACCTCACCCAGGCGTGGCAGGGCGAGGACGCCCCGTACGCCGACGGGCGAACCGTCCACGGGCTCATCGCCGAACAGGCCGCCCGCACCCCCGGCCGGACCGCCGTCGCCGCCACCGCGGGAGCCGGGCCGCTCAGCTACGCCGAGCTCGACGCCCGCGCCAACCAGGTGGCCCGCGCCCTCGGCGCCCATGGCGCGCGTCATGGCCGCCGGCCGTCACGACGGCTTCCGGCGCAAGCCGCGGAGCTCCGGGCGCAAGGCGGCGAGCGCGGACCGGGGCGGCAGTTTCCGGGTCAGGCGGTCCGACGTCTTCGCGTAGGCGATGCCGAACAGCAGGGCCGTGAGCAGCGACAGGGGCTCCGAGACATCGTCCAGGACCGGGTAGATCTGCCAGTGCGTCAGGTAGATGGAGAGGGAGCTCGCGGCGAGGAGGCCCGCCAGTTGGTTGACGCGGTGGTGGCTCGGCAGGGTGGGGAACCAGACCAGGAGGAGGAAGCCGAGGGCGACGAAGGCCTCGCGGCGGGGTTCGCCGGGGAAGAAGCCGGGGATCGTCGCGAGGGCGGTGACGGTGACGAGCAGGCGGTGGGGGAGCGTGCGGGACTTCGCCGCCGCCCAGCCCAGGGCGAACAGCCAGAAGACGGTGACCGCGTCGGTGATGTGGGAGCGCTCGGGGAGGCCCACCAGTTCGTAGCGGGTGAGCAGGCCGAGTGCGACGAGGGCGAGCGGCAGACCGTACGGGAGGCGGCGTTCCGCGCGGTCGAGCGCGGGCAGGGCCAGCAGGGCGAGGGTGGCCAGCAGGATGTAGATCAGGGCTTCGACGAACCACAGGTGCAGGCCCGGGCCCATGTCCTGCGGGAAGAGCGCGTTGTGCAGCAGGAAGAGGTTGCTCAGGTCGTAGTCGGCGCCTATCAGGATCGCGAACGCGGTCCAGGTCACGCAGGGCAGGGCGATCCGCGCGATGCTCCGTCCCGTGCGGCGGACGCGTTCGCGACGCTCGGCCGAGGTGAGCAGGAAGCGGGCGAAGTTGAAGCCGGCCACGGCGAGCAGCAGATGCGCACCGCCCCGGATCTCGAAGAGCCGGACGTGCGAGCCGACGATGCACACGATCGCCACCGCCCGCAGCGCGACGCTCGTCTCCAGCGACCGGCCCCCAGCCCGGCCCCAGCTCCGCCGCGGCGCGGCGGCCTTGCGCGCGGGGGACCGCAGTTCGCCGATCGGTGTCGTGTGCCAGCTCGCGGGCAGGTGACCGAGGCGCTCTTCGAGGTGGAGTGACATCTCGACGTACGACAGGGAGTCGCCGCCCAGCCCCACGAAGGTGCTGTCCGGGGTCACGTCCGTACGGTCCAGGATCCGGGCGTACAGGGCGCACAGGTCGTCGGTGCCCGCGCCGCCGGCCGGGGCTCCGGCGTCGTCCGGGCGGGCCAGGGCGCGGACCGTCCGGTAGTCGGGCTTGCCGGTGGGCAGGCGGGGGAGTTCGGGGAGCAGGTGGACGCGTATCGCGCGGGCCGGCAGTCCGCACTCGTCCACCACCCGTCTACGGATCCGCCGCTCGTCCCACCCCGGCTTCGGTACGGCCACGACGGCGAGCCCCTCGTCGTCCCCCGCGCACAGCGCGCTCACGCCGTGGCGTTCTTCGAGGATCGCCTCGATCCGCTGCGGGTCGATCCGCAGGCCGAGGATCTTCACGAACCGGCTGCGGCGGCCGACGATCTCGTACAGGCCCGCGTCGGTGCGCCGCGCCAGATCGCCGGTGCGCAGGGCGTCGACGGTGCGGCCGAGCGCGAGGTCGTCGGGGGTGTGGGCGTAGCCGAGCATGACGTTCGGCCCGGTGTAGACGAGTTCGCCGACGCCCTCTCCGCCGGCCTCCTCGACGGGGTCGAGGGAGAACGCCCCGCCCGGGACCGGAACTCCGACGGCCCCTGGATGCGTGGTGGCGAGCTCCGGCGGCAGGTAGGCCATGCGGGCGGTCGCCTCGGTCTGGCCGTACATGACGAACAGGTCCCAGCCGCGCCGCCGGCCCAACTCGGCGTAGTGGACGACGCGGTCGGGGGCGAGGCGCCCGCCGGCCTGGGTCACGTAGCGCAGGTGGGGCAGGTCCATGTCGGCGAAGCCGACCCGGTCGAGCAGGTCGAAGGTGTACGGGACGCCGGCGAAGGCGGTGCCGCGCGCGGTGCGGAAGAGGTGCCAGAAACAGGTGTCGGCCACCGAGAGTTCGGTGAGGACGAGTCCGGCGCCGCGCAGCAGATGGCTGTGGACCACGGACAGGCCGTAGCAGTAGTGCATGGGCAGGGTCGTCGCGGCCCGGTCGGTGTCCCGGATGCCGAGGTACGTGGCGATCGACTCGGCGTTCGCCTGGAGGTTGTCGTACGAGAGCCGGACCAGCTTGGGGGAGCCGGTCGAGCCGGAGGTGCTCAGCAGCAGGGCGAGATCGGGGTGGAAGCTGTGGGCGGAGCCCGGCCGCCGCTCCTCGATCCGCCACTCGTCGGCCGCCGGGTGGACGACGACGTCGGGGTCGTAGGCGGCGGCCAGGGACTCCACGGCCTCGGGGTGGTCGCCGGGTACGAGCAGCACCGGGTGGCCCGAGGCGAGCGCGGCCAGGTGGACGACGAGCGCGCCGACCGTGTTGGCGCCGGGCAGCAGAACCAGCCGGCGCCCGGGGCCCAGCCGCCGTGCGGTGTCCTCGACGCGCCGGGCCAGCTCACGGTAGGAGACCTCGCCCTCGGCGGTCACGAGGGCGGTGCGGTCGCCGTACTGCGCGAGGCCTTGGGCGAGGGGGAGGGCGTGGCCGCCGGTGGGCGGGGCGGGGAGGAGCGTCACGGGCGCATCGTAGGTAAGGCTTTCCTAATCGAAAAGGGGGGTTGCCGCTTCTGCATGTCCATTCGCGGCCGGGTCGTTATCGAATCCAGACTTGACCTTAGGTTAGCTTTACCTTATTAATTCCCCTGTCACGGGTTCTCCCGGTAGTTCTTCGTCGCTCGCCCGCCGAGTCGCCCCCGTCGGCGGTGGCGGAGAGCACGGCAGGAAGGCATCACCTCTCATGCGCCGCCCTCTGGCTCGCACGCTCACCGCGGTCGCCGCGGCAGCCCTCCTCGTTCCCGCGCTCGCGAGCTGCGGCAGCGACGAACCGGCCGGTCTCGTCATCTACTCCGGCCGCAACGAGAACCTCGTCAAGCCGCTCATCGAGAAGCTGGAGAAGCACCTCGGTACCAACGTCGAGGTCCGCTACGGCGACAGCGCCGAACTCTCCGCCCAGCTCCTGGAGGAGGGTGACAAGACCGAGGCAGGGCTCTTCCTCTCCCAGGACGCCGGCGCCCTCGGCGCCCTCTCCAAGGAGCAGCGCCTCGCGCCGCTTCCCAAAACCACCCTCGACAAGGTCGCGCCCGCCCACCGCGGCTCGGCCGGCGACTGGACCGGCGTCAGCGGCCGCGTCCGCGTCCTCGGCTACCACCCGGGCAAGGTCCCCACCCCGCCCAGCAGCGTCCATGAGCTGGTGAAGCCGGAGTGGAAGGGCAAGATCGGCTTCGTCCCGACCAACGCCTCCTTCCAGGCGTTCGTCACCGGCATGCGCGTCCTGGAGGGCGACGACGCCGCCCGCACCTGGCTCAAGGGCCTGAAGGCCAACGAGCCCAAGGCGTACGAGAACAACCTCAAGGTCCTGGACGCCGTCGACAAGGGCGAGGTGTCGCTCGGCCTGCTCAACCACTACTACTGGTACGAGCAGGTCGCCGAGAAGGGCGCGGACAAGGTCACCGCCAAGATCCACTACCTGCCCAAGGGCGACCCGGGCGGTCTGGTCAACGTCGCCGGCGTCGGCATCCTCAAGGGCGCCGACAAGAAGCAGGCCGAGTACGCACAGAAGGCCGTCGACTACCTGCTCTCCGCCGACTCCCAGAAGTACTTCGCCGAAGAGACCAAGGAATACCCGCTGGTCGCCGGCGTGAAGACGGCCGAGGGCGTCCCGCCGCTGGAGACCCTCCAGCCGCCGAAGATCGACCTCGGCAAGCTCGACTCCCTCAAGCAGACCCTGGCCATGCTCCAGGAAGTCGGACTGGTCTGACGTGACCTCACCGGAGCCTTCCGCCCCGGCCCGTCGCGCTTCCCGCCCGGCAGATGCCCCCGCATCCGCCGGGCGGCGGCGTGCCACCGGCCGGCCCGCGTGGATCCTGACCGTGCCCGCCACGGCCGCCGCCCTGCTCGCCGTCCTGCCGCTCGGCTACCTCGCCGTCCGCGCCCTCGAACGCGGCCCGGCCTACGCGTGGGACGTCGTCGCCGACGCCCGCACCGGCGAACTCCTGCTCCGCAGCCTCGGCCTGACCGCGGCCGTCGTCGCCGCCTGCCTGGTGCTCGGCGTCTCGCTGGCCTGGCTCACCGTCCGCACGGCCCTGCCCGGCGCCCGCGCCTGGTCCGTCCTCGCCACCCTGCCGCTGGCGGTGCCCAGTTACGTCACCGCCTTCGCCTGGCTGTCCGCCGCCCCCTCGCTGGCCGGCTTCACCGGCTCCGCCCTCGCACTGACCCTGGCGAGCTTCCCGTACGTCTACCTGCCGGTCGCCGCCGCCCTGCGGGGCACCGACCCCGGGCACGAAGAGGTCTCCCGCTCCCTCGGGCGTGGCCCGCTCCGCACCTTCCTGAGCGTCACCCTGCCGCAGCTGCGGCCGGCTGCCGCAGGCGGCGGACTGCTCGTCGCGCTCTACGTGCTCTCCGACTTCGGCGCCGTGTCCCTCATGCGGTACGACACCTTCACCCGAGGCATCTACACCTCCTACCGCGCCAGCTTCGACCGCACCCCGGCCGCCGCGCTGAGCGCCGTACTCGTCCTCATGACCGTCGCGCTCGTCGCCGCCGAGACCCGGACCCGCGGCCGCGCCGGGTACTCCCGCACCGGAGCCGGAACCGCCCGGCGGGCCGCCCCCGCCGCCCTCGGCCGACTGCGGCTGCCCGCCCTCGCCTGGTGCTCCACCGTCGTCGCGGCCGCCGTCGGCTTCCCGCTCGCCACCCTGGCGTACTGGCTCGCCGTCGGCTCCTCCGCGACCTGGGACCCCGCCGCCCTCACCACCACCGCTCTCACCACCCTCGGCGTCGCCGCCGCCGGCGCGGCACTCACCACCCTGCTCGCCCTGCCGGTCGGCGTCATCGCGGCCCGCCACCGGGGCCGCCTCGCCCACCTCCTGGAACAGGCCGCGTACGCGGGACACGCCGTACCCGGCATCACCGTCGCACTCGCCCTGGTCTTCTTCGCGGTCCGCTACGCCCGACCGCTCTACCAGGAGACCCCCCTGCTGATCTGCGCCTACGCCGTGCTCTTCCTGCCCGTGGCGGTGGCCGCCACCCGCGCCGCCGTCCTCCAGGCACCCCCCGTCCTCGACGACGTCGCCCGCTCCCTCGGCCGTACACCCTTGGGCGTACTGCGGGAGGTCACCGTGCCGCTCGCCGCACCCGGCATCGCCGCCGGCGCGGCCCTCACCTTCGTCGTCTGCATGAAGGAACTGCCCGCCACCCTGCTGCTGCGCCCCACCGGCATGGACACCCTGGCCACCCGGCTGTGGACGGAGACCGGCAGCGGATCCTTCGCCGCCGCGGCGCCGTACGCCGCCGTCCTGATCCTCGTGGCCGCCGTCCCCTCCTACCTCCTCGGAAGGCACCGCACATGAACGACCTTCAGGTCAGCGGGGTGGTCACCTCCTACGGCCCAGGCGCCACCGTCCTCGACGGCCTCGACCTCACCGTCCGGGGCGGGCACCTCGCCGCCGTCCTCGGCCCCTCCGGCTGCGGCAAGACCACCCTGCTGCGGGTGATCGCCGGCTTCCTGCGCGCAGAGGCGGGCTCCGTCACCGTCGCCGGCCGCACGCTCGCGGGCCCCGGAGTGCACCTCCCGCCCGAACGCCGCCGCATCAGCATCGTCCCGCAGGAAGGCGCCCTCTTCCCGCACCTGAGCGTGGCCCGCAACGTCGCCTTCGGCCTCACCGGGACGGAGCGCGGCGCCCGTGCGCGGCGGGTCGACGAGATGCTGGACCTCGTCGGGCTCGGCGGCTACGGCCACCGGATGCCGCACGAACTCTCCGGCGGACAGCAGCAGCGCGTCGCCCTGGCCCGCGCCCTCGCCCCCGATCCCCAACTCGTCCTCCTCGACGAGCCCTTCAGCGCCCTCGACAGCGCACTGCGCGGAGCCGTACGCGCGGACGTCCGCGCCGTGCTCCGGGCCGGCGGCGCCACCGCCGTCCTCGTCACCCACGACCAACAGGAAGCCCTCTCCACCGCCGATGTCGTCGCCGTCCTGCGCGACGGCCGGGTCGCCCAGTGCGCCGTTCCCGAGGAGCTCTACCAGCGCCCGGCCGACCCGTGGGTGGCGTCGTTCGTCGGCGACGCCGTCTTCGTCCCCGGCACGGCCGACAAGGGCGTCGCCACCACGGCCCTCGGCCGCGTCCCCCTCGCCGCCGCCCAGCGGGACCTGCGCGAGGGCCTCGTGCTGCTGCGCCCCGAACAACTCCGCCTCACCGACCCGGACCAGGCGGACGCCCGGGGGACGGTGACCGGTGTCTGCTTCTACGGCCACGACGCCATGGTCACCGTGGCCGTCGACGGCCTCGACGCACCGATCGGCATCCGCACCCCCGGCGGCGTGCCGGCAGGTCTCGGCGAGCGGGTCGGTGTCCGTGTGTCGGGCGAGGCCACGCTGCACACCGCCCCCGCCTGAGGCCGGCACGGCCGCACCCCGCCGCCGCACACGCACGTTTCCGCCGACCCCTGACCGGCAAGGCGTGGGAAGAGCCCGACCGCGCCGATCGTGGGGGCGGCCGGGCACGCGCAGCCGTCATGGGAGGAACGACGATGGATCATTCGCGCGCTCCGGTGCTGGAGGCGTTGGAGGAGTTCCGGCGGCGGGGGGACGTGGTCTACGGGCCGCCCGGGCACAAGCAGGGGCGCGGGGCCGACCCCAGGGTGGCCGACGTCGTCGGGCTCGACGTCTTCCGGTCCGACGTCCTGCTCCTCAACGGACTCGACGACCGGCGCGAGTCCCAAGATGTCCTCGGCCAGGCGCAGGAGCTGATGGCCGACGCAGTCGGGGCCGAGCGGGCGTTCTTCTCCACCTGCGGCAGCTCCCTGTCCGTCAAGACCGCCATGCTCGCCGTCGCCGGACCCGGCGAGAAGCTGCTGGTGTCACGGAACGCGCACAAGTCCGTGATCTCCGCCGTCGTGATCAACGGGGTCGAGCCGGTCTGGGTCCACCCGAAGTTCGACGCCGAGCGCCACCTCGCCCATCCGCCCGAGGCGGACGACGTACGCCGCCGCCTCAAGGAACACCCCGACGCCAAGGGAATGCTCCTGATCACCCCCACCGACTGGGGGACCTGCGCCGACATCGGAGCGGTGGCGCGGACCTGCCACGACTTCGACGTACCGCTCGTCGTCGACGAGGCCTGGGGCGCCCACCTGCCCTTCCACCCGGACCTGCCGGCCTGGGGCATGGACCACGAGGCGGATCTGGTCGTCACGAGCGTTCACAAGATGGGCGGCGCGGTCGAGCAGAGCTCGGTCTTCCACCTGCAGTACGACCGGGTCTCGCCCGAAGTCCTCAAGCAGCGCGAAGACCTCCTGGCCACCACCAGCGCCTCCAGCCTCGTCTACGCCACCTTGGACGGCTGGCGCCGGCAGATGGCCCAGCACGGCCACGAGCTGCTGGACACCGCGATCCGCCGCGCGCGCCGGATCCGCGCGGCGGTCGGGGAGCTGCCGGGACTTCGGCTGATGGACCGCGAGGTCGTCCAGGCCGGGCTCGCCGCCGACATCGACCCGATGAAGGTCGTGATCGATGTACGGGAGCTGGGCATCAGCGGCATGCAGGCCGCCGAATGGCTCCGCGCCCACCGGCACGTCGACGTCGGCAGCTCCGACACCTGCCGCATCAGCGCCTCGATCACCCACGCCGACGACGACGCCACCGAGGAGACCCTCCTGGCCGCCCTGCGCGCCCTCGTCGAGGCCGCCGACTCCGTCGAATCCCGGCCTCCGGTGCGGCTGCCCGCGCCGCCGGCGCTTGAGCTGGAGCAGGCGATGCTGCCGCGTGAGGCGTTCTTCGCCCCGGTGGAGCACGTCCCGGCGGAACGAGCCGCCGGGCGGATCTCGGCGGAGCTCATCAGCCCCTACCCGCCGGGAGTACCCGTGATCGCCCCCGGTGAAGTGATCACCGACGAGACCGTGGACCACCTGCGCAGCGGCGTCGAACACGGAGTGCTGATCCCGGACGCGGCCGACCCCACCGTCCGTACCCTGCGCGTCGTGGCCCGTACCGGGGCCGCCGCGTGAGCCCCATCGCCCGCCCCTTCCCCGTGGGGCTCCCGCGCCGGGGGCAGCCGCGCCCATCCGTGGCATGCTCGTCCTATGACGGCTAACCGCGACGAGGCGGACGTGCCTGAGTCGAGTACCAGCAACCTCGGTGGAGCAGCCTCGGCCTCCGCCGCGACCCGTCACGCCGTCCTCGCCTCCAGCCGTTACGTACCCCGTCGACAGTGGTCGGCCGGGGCGGAGCGCGCCCCCGCCCTGCCGGCCGCGGCCGTTCAGGAGCTGCTGGACGGCCTGTCCGGCTCGGTGACCTTCCTCCTGCCGCTGCCCGGGGCGGACGGCGAGATCCAGGACTTCCGGATCACCGCGGCCTCCCCCGACGCGCTGGACGTCGCGGGCCGCAGGGGCAAGGAGCTGGTGGGGCTCAGCCTCCTGGAGACGTACCCGACCGTGCGGGGCACCGCGCTGTGGGACGGCTACCTCGGAGCGCTGGCGACCGGGACCCGCTACGAAGCGGAGCCGTTCGAGTACGAGGAGGTCCTCGGCGGCATTGCCCGGCTCTCCCGGTTCACCGTCCGGGCGACGCCGTGCCAGGGAGGGCTGATCGTCTCCTGGATACGCCTGGACAACGGAGAGCGGGAGCAGCGGCGGCTGGCGGTGATGCAGCGCCTGGGGAGCATGGGCTGGGCGGACTGGGACCTGGCCCGGAAGACGACCACCTGGTCGGAGGAGGTCTACAGCATCTTCGGCCGGGATCCCTCGCTCGGTCCGACGACGCTGGAGGAACTGCCCCGCCATGCCGTCACCGAGGACTTCCCGGCCCTGAGCAGGGCCGTGCGGAGCCTGCACGGGCGCGGCAGACCGATCGACCACACCTTCCGCATCGTCACGCCCGCGGGGGAGGTCCGGCACGTCCGGATCGTCGCGGAGGCCGAGACGGACGTAAGCGGCCACCCGGTCGAGGTGTACGGCCTCTTCCAGAACCTCACCGCCGTGAAACGGGCCGAGGAGCGGCTGCTGCAGCACGAGCGGGCCGCCCTGGCCCAGCACGGCATGCTGGCGGCCGAGCGCAGTCTCGCCGTCCGGCTCCAGGACGCCCTGCTGCCGCTGCCGCAGCAGTCCCTGCGACTGGCCGGCCTCACCGTCGACGTCGCCTATCAGCCGCTCCAGGAGGGGCTCAACGTCGGAGGCGACTGGTACAGCGCCATCGAACTGCCCGACGGCAGCGCGCTGCTCGTCGTCGGCGACGTGGCGGGCCACGGCCTCGACGCCGTCGCCACCATGGCCCAACTGCGCTTCACCGCCAAGGGCATGGCCATCACGGGCACCCCGCTCGCCGCGATCCTGAGCCGGCTCAACACGCTCCTGTGGCACAGCTCCGACCGGGGCTTCAGCACCGCCACCATGATCATGGCCCGGTACGAGCCCGACGCGGGCCTGCTCACCTGGGTGCAGGCCGGCCACCTGCCGCCCCTGCTCCTGCGCCAGGGCGAGGCCCGCTACCTCGCTCCTCCGCACGGTGTCCTCCTGGGCGCCACGACCACCCCGCGGTACGACTCGGCCACCATCCGCCTGCTGCCCGGCGACCACCTGCTGTTCTACACGGACGGGCTGGTCGAGGCGCCGAGCGAGGAGCTCGACGACGGCCTCGCCCGCCTCGCCCGTACGGCCGCGGAGTGCAGCGACAGCGTGCGCCCTCTGGACGGCATCCTGGACGCCCTCGTCCACCCGGACACGCGCCGCGACGACATCTGCGTCCTGCACATCAGCGTCTGACGGCCCGGGGCCGCGTGTACGGGCGGGACCGGCGCGCGCGGAACGGCGATGGTTTCAGGTCAGTCAACAGACCTTCCGCGGAAGGGCCTTGACAACGCGACCTGGGGTGAAGAACATAGTCCCCAGATTGGAAAGTCTGTGCCCATCGGGCGACGCCTCGCGCCGCCGGCCCTGGCGCTCGGTTGTTGATCGAGGCCCCTTTCCAAACCCGATGACTCTCATGAACGGCCCGGTGAACCCGGGCCGTTTTTTCGTCTGCGGAGGGAACAGAACATGGCGAACGGAGCCGGAAAGACCGCGATCGTCACCGGAGCGACCAGCGGCATCGGTCTGGCGGTCGCGCACCATCTCGGTGAGCTCGGCTACCGGATCTTCCTGTGCGCCCGGAGCGCGGACAAGGTCAAGGAGACGGTCGAGGAGCTGCGGGGCAAGGGCTACGACGCCGACGGCACCGACTGCGACGTCCGTTCCGGTGAGCAGATCCGGGCCATGGTGACCGCGGCGGTCGCGCGGTACGGCGCCATCGACGTCCTGGTCAACAACGCCGGGACCGGCGGGGGCGGGGTCACCGCCGATCTCACCGACGAGGCCTGGCTCAACGTCATCGACACCAACCTCAACAGCGTCTTCCGCGTCACCCGGGATGTGCTCTCCCTCGGCGGCATGCGGGACAAGAGCTGGGGCCGGATCGTCAACATCGCTTCCACCGCGGGGAAGCAGGGTGTCGTTCTGGCCTCGCCCTACTCGGCGTCCAAGCATGGCGTCGTCGGGTTCACCAAGTCCCTCGGCAACGAGCTGGCCAAGACCGGGATCACGGTCAACGCCGTCTGCCCCGGGTACGTGGAGACGCCGATGGCCGAGCGCGTGCGCACCGGCTACGCGCAGGCGTGGGAGACCACCGAGGAGGACATCCTCCAGCGGTTCGAGGCGAAGATCCCGCTCGGTCGCTACTCGACCGTGGACGAGGTGGCCGGCATGGTCGGATACCTCGTCAGCGACACGGCGGCGTCGGTGACGTCCCAGGCCATCAACGTCTGCGGCGGCCTCGGCAACTTCTGACCGGCCGCCCGACGCCACGGCGGACGGCGACGGGCCCCGGCCGAGGCCGCCGCCGGTGTCCGTGGCCCCTCACGCCCGCTCTCGGCCGCGGGTCTCGCGGTACTCGTCGTCGAGCAGCGAGGTGAGCGTGGCTCGCATGTCCGTGAGGAACTCCTCGAACTGCTCGATGAGTTCCGGCGGATACTGCGCCATCATCGCCGTGAGCCGGTCCGAGAAGGGCTGGAAGAATTCGGAGGCCGGCTTTCCGATCGCCGGGCTGCTGCGCAGGGTCACGACCCGCCGGTCGGTGTGCTCACCGCGCGTCCGCACGATGTGCCCGGCCTTCTCGAGCCGGTCCACCAGGGCGGTCGTCGCACCCGACGTCAGCGACACGCGCTCGCTGAGGCGGGCCAGCGAGAGCGGCGCGTTCTGGTCCTCTGCGTAAAGGATTTCCACCAGCGCCGCGGCGTCCGTGGAATGCAGCCCCAGATAGTTGGCGAAACGCCGGGTGAATTCGGTGTAGTTGGCGCCCCAGGAACGCAGCTCATTCACGATTCGGGCGCTCTGCGCCGACACCTGCGCGAGCTCTTCGTCTTCCATCTGCCTACCCCGCGTTTCGCGCTCGTACTTTTCCACAAGGATATAACACGACGATGCAACTTCATCATGGAGCATCTTTGCTCTGCGAGGGGTGGCACCCATGATGGCGCGGATCGTATCCGACTGGGCCGTGGCCGCGGAGTCCTGGGAAGACCTGGACACCCCGCTGTTTCCAGCGGAATCGGCCCTGTTGACCAGGGCGGGAGACAGGCGCCGCAGGGAGTTCACCACTGTCCGCGCGCTGGCCCGTCAGGCCCTGGCCCGTATCGACGTGGCGCCCGCGCCCATCCTGCCCGGGCCCAAAGGGCAGCCCCGCTGGGCGCCCGGCGTACGGGGCAGCATGACCCATTGCGCCGGCTACCGCGCGGCCGTGGTGGCCCGGTCCAGGGACGGCCTCGGACTCGGTATCGACGCCGAGCCCAACGGGCCCCTCTCGAAGGACGCCCTGGCGGCCATCACCACCGGCGACGAAGCGGCCCACATCGCCGCCCTGCGCGACCGCGCGCCCCAGGTCCACTGGGACCGGCTGCTGTTCAGCGCCAAGGAGGCCGTCTACAAGACGTGGTTCCCGCTCACCGGGGCCCGGCTCGGCTTCCGCGACGCCCACATCACCTTCCATCCCGGCACCGGCCGGTTCGTCGCCCGGCTTTCACGGTCCTTCCCGGACGTGCCGGGCGCGGGCCGGCTCCGCAGGCTCACCGGACGCTGGGCGGCGAGCGACACGCTCGTCGTCACCGCGATCTGTCTTCCCGCGGCACGGCCCGCCGGCCGCTCGCAGCACAAGGAGAACGTCCAGTGAAGTACACGGCATTTCTCGGCGTCCGCTTCGAACCCGAATGGTTCCTCATGGACCCGGCCGATCGCGATGGATTCGAGGCGGAGCATGTGTTTCCCATCCTTGGGAAGCACTCGCCGTTCCTCCATATCCGTCCCTTCCGGGCCGCCGCGTTCGGAGCCCGGCACACCAACTTCTTCCTCGTCCATTTCGACGACGTACCGGCCTACAACGGCCTCGTCGAGGACCTGCGCGAATCCCCGCTGATGGCCAGGAGGTTCGTCACCATCACCGACAACTTCATCGGAATCGAAGAGACCTATCAGGCCGACGGCGCGGAATAGAGGCGTACCCATGACCAGAATAGGCATCATCCTCGGCAGCACCCGGCCGGGGCGCAACGGCGAAGCGGTAGCCCGCTGGGTCCACTCCCTCGCGAGCCGCCGCGACGACGCGGAGTACGAACTCATCGACCTCGCCGAGCAGGCGCTGCCGCACCTCGACGAGCCGATCCCCCCGATGGCGGGGATGTACAGCCACCCGCACACGCAGGCCTGGGCCGAGCGGATCGACCGGCTCGACGGATTCGTCTTCGTCACGCCCGAGTACAACCACTCCGTGCCCGGGGCACTGAAGAACGCCATCGACTTCCTGTTCGCCGAGTGGGGCAACAAGGCCGCCGGATTCGTCGGGTACGGCCCCGTCGGCGCCACCCGGGCCGTGGAGCATCTGCGGCTGATCCTCGCCGAGTTGCGGGTCGCGACGGTACGCACGCAGGTGGCGCTGACCTTCGCCACCGACTTCGCCGACCGGACCACCTTCCGGCCCGGTGAGGAGAGCCCGGCCCTCGTCGACCTCCTGCTCGACGAGGTCGTGTCCTGGAGCCAGGCCCTGGAGCCCGTACGACGCAAGGCGTCCGCATGAGCGGCACCCCGGCCCCGGACACAAGCGCCCCCGGCACAGCGGCCCTCGACGCGGCGGTCGTCGTCGCCGGTGCCGGGCCCACCGGTCTGATGCTCGCCGGCGAACTGCGGCTCGGCGGCGCCGAAGTGATCGTCGTCGACCGGCTGGCCGAGCCCGTCACCGAATCCCGGGGCCTTGGCTTCACCGCCCGTGCCACCGAAGTCTTCGACCAGCGAGGCCTGCTGGACCACTTCACCGGCCCCGAGATCAGCACCAAGGGCCACTTCGGCGGCATCCCGATGGACTACGACGTGCTGCCCGGCGCCCACTTCGGGGTGCGCAACGTCGAACAGACCGAGACCGAAGGCGTCCTGTCCCGCTGGGCCGCCGGACTCGGCGTCACGGTCCTGCGCGCCCACGAGGTCACCGGCGTCGAGCAGCTCGACGACCGGGTCGAGGTCTCCCTCTCCACGCCGGAAGGTCCGCGCGTCCTGCGCTGTGCGTACCTCGTCGGCGCCGACGGCGGCCGCAGCACCGTCCGCCAGGCCGCCGGGTTCGACTTCCCCGGACATGACGCCACCCGGGAGATGTTCCTCGCCGACATCGCCGGGGCCGAGATCCGGCCCCGCTTCCTCGGCGAGCGGGTCGCGGGCGGCATGGTCATGTCCGCGCGGCTGAGCGACGGCCTGGACCGGGTCATCGTCTGCGAACACGGCGCCCCGCCCCGCGAACGCACCGCACCGCCCGGCTTCGCCGAGGTGGCCGGCGCGTGGAAGCGCCTCACCGGCGAGGACGTCAGCCACGGCGAAGCCCGCTGGATCAGCTCGTTCACCGATGCCTCCCGGCTGGTGTCCGAGTACCGCCGCGGCCGGGTCCTGCTCGCCGGGGACGCCGCCCACATCCACCTACCCGCCGGCGGGCAGGGCCTCAGCGTCGGCGTGCAGGACGCGGTGAACCTCGGCTGGAAGCTCGCCGCGGTCGTCACCGGCCGCGCGGACGCGGCGCTCCTCGACACGTACCACCAGGAGCGCCACCCGGTCGGCGAGCGGGTGCTCACCAACACCCGCGCGCAGGGGCTGCTCTACCTCGGCGGCGTTGAGGTCGAGCCGCTGCGCGCCGTCCTCGGCGAACTGCTGCGCCACGAGGAGGTCGGCGCCCACCTCGCCGGCATGGTCAGCGGCCTCGACATCCGCTACGACCTCGGCGCGGGCACGCATCCGCTGCTCGGCCTGCGGATGCCGCCGTGCGACCTGGTCACCGACGCGGGCGCCACAACCACCACGCGACTGCTGCACCCGGCCCGCGGCGTCCTGCTCGACCTCGCCGACGAACCGGCCCTGCGCGAGTCGGCCGCCCCATGGGCCGACCGGGTCGACGTGACCACCGCGGCCAGCACCGACGACCGGCTCACCGGCACCGGCGCGGTGCTGCTGCGCCCCGACGGACATGTCGCCTGGGCCACGCCCGACGGCGGTGACCTGACCGAGGCGCTCACCACCTGGTTCGGCCCGGGCGCCCCGCGCGCCGGCGCCTGAGCGGCCCGGCCACGCCCCCTACCGAAACGAGGAAGCATCCGATGCACAGCACCCTGATCGTCGCCCGGCTGGATCCGAGCTCCGTCGGCGACGTCGGCAAGCTCTTCGCCGACTTCGACCGTACGGACATGCCGCAGCGCATGGGCACCGTCCGCCGGCAGCTCTTCAGCTACCAGGGCCTGTACTTCCACCTCCAGGACTTCGAGTCCGACGACGGCGGCGAGCGGATCGCCGCCGCCCGCTCGCACCCCCTCTTCGTGGGGATCAGCGAGGACCTCAAGCAGCACATCACCGCCTACGACCCCGCGACCTGGCGTTCGCCCGCCGACGCGATCGCGCAGCGGTTCTACCACTGGGAGCAGGACTCATGACAAGCGAAGCAACGACCACCGTCGCCGCGTTCACCCTCGACGACCTCAAGCGGATCCTGCTCAGCGCCGCCGGCGCCGACGAGAGCGTCGACATGGACGGCGACATCCTCGACGCGCTCTTCACCGACCTCGGCTACGACTCGCTCGCACTCCTGGAGACCGCCGCGGTGATCTCACGCGAATACGGCGTCGAGCTCAGCGACGACGCCGTCACCGCCGTCACCACCCCCCGCGGCTTCGTCGAGCTGGTCAACTCCGCCTGAAACACCCCTGAACCGCCCCTGAACGAGCCGGGAGGCACGATGTCCGGACCGAAGGTCCACGAAGTCGAGCACGAGATCACGGTCGCCGCGTCCGCGAAGAGCGTGTACCAGCTACTCGTGGAGGTGGAGAACTGGCCGCTCATGTTCCCGCCGAGCGTCCACGTGGAACGCCTCGAACAGAGCGGCGAGAACGAGCGGATACGGATCTGGGCCACCGCCAACGGCGCGGCCAAGACCTGGACCTCCCGCCGCCGTCTCGTCCCGGCCGAGGGCCGGATCGAGTTCCGTCAAGAGGTCTCCAGCCCGCCCGTCGCCGCCATGGGCGGCGCCTGGATCGTGGAGGCCGACGGTGAGGAGCGCTGCCGGGTGCGGCTGCTCCACGACTACCGCGCCGTCGACGACGACCCGGCCGCGCTGGAGTGGATCGCCGCGGCGGTCGACCGTAACAGCCACGCCGAGCTGGACGCCCTCAAGGCCACCGCGGAGGGCGGCGACGAGGCCGCCGGGAAGCTGCTGTCGTTCGAGGACACGACACAGATCGCCGGAACCGCCCAGGAAGTCTTCGACTTCATCAACGAGGCCGATCTCTGGGCCGAGCGCCTGCCGCACGTGGCACGGGTGGAGCTGGAGGACGAGGCCGGCCTCCAGCTGCTGGAGATGGACACCCGCACCACCGACGGGTCCACGCACACCACCAAGTCCGTACGGGTGTGCCTGTCTCCCGGCCGGATCCTCTACAAGCAGATCCAGCTGCCCGCCCTGATGACGCTGCACACCGGGCAGTGGCGCTTCGAGGAGAACGCCGACGGCGTCCTCGCCACCTCCCAGCACACCGTCGTCATCAACGAGGCCAACATCGCCTCCGTCCTCGGCGCGCAGGCCGGTCTCGAAGAGGCCCGCGCGATGGTCCGCAAGGCGCTCGGAACCAACAGTCTCAGCACGCTCGCCCACGCCAAGGCCCATGTCGAGGGCGGTCGATGACCGGCACCGGCACATCCAGGGGCCCGGCCCGATGACGGCACCGCACACGCTCACGCAGGTGCTCGTCGTCGGCGCCGGCCCCGTCGGGCTGCTGCTCGCCGGGGACCTGGCGCAGTACGGCGTACGGGTCGTGCTGGCCGACACCCTGGCCGAGCCCATGACCGAGTCACGCGCCTCCCAGCTCAACGCCCGCACGATGGAGATCCTCGGCCAGCGAGGTCTGGTGGACGCCTTCGAAGGACTCGTACCCGAGCCGGCCGGCCACTTCGGCGGCCTGGCCTTCGACGCCACCACCACCCCCAGCAGATACGCCGGCAACTGGAAGGTCCCGCAGTTCCGCACCGAGGCGGTCCTCGCGGAGCGGGCCCGGGCCCAAGGGGCCGACCTGTGCCGGGAACACCGGCTCGTCGGGCTCGACGTCACCGACGGCGGCGTCCTCGCGCACTTCCACACCCCCGCCGGGCCGCGCACCGTCCAGGCCGGCCATCTGGTGGGGTGCGACGGCGCCGACAGCGCGGTCCGCTCCCTGGCGGGCTTCGAGCTGACCGGCACCGCCGCCGTACGTGAACTGCTGCGCGCCGACGTCACCGGGATCGAGATCCCCGACCGCCGCTTCGCGCGGTCCGCGCACGGCTTCGCGGCCTCCGCGCGGCGGCCCGACGGCGTCACCCGCATCATGGTCCACGCCTTCGGCCGGCCTCCGGTGGCCCGTACCGGACCGCCGGAGTTCACCGAGATCGCCGAGGTCTGGCGGACGGTCACCGGCGAGGACGTCTCGGGGGCCACGGCGATCTGGCGGGACGCCTTCGACGACGCCTGCGCCCAGGCCACCGCCTACCAGCGCGGCCCGGTGCTGATCGCCGGGGACGCCGCCCACGTCCACATGCCCGTCGGCGGCCAGGCGCTCAACCTCGGTCTGCAGGATGCGGCCAACCTCGGCTGGAAGCTCGCCGCGCAGGTGCACGGCTGGGCACCGCCCGGCCTGCTCGACAGCTACCACCAGGAGCGCCACCCGGCCGGCAAGCGGGTCATGGACAACGTCCAGGCGCAAGGCATGCTGCTGTTCGGCGGGGCCGAGATGGACCCCGTACGGCAGCTGTTCGGCGAGCTGCTGGCCCGGACCTCGCTCCACCACCTCTTCGCCGGCCCCGTCGGCGGGCTCGACGTGCGCTACGACGTCGGCGCCGACAGCTCCCCGTACCTCGGGGCCCGGCTGCCCGACCTCCCGCTCACCGCGGACGGCACGCGGACGACCGCGCACCGGCTGCTCGGCGAGGGCCGTGGTGTGCTGCTCGACCTCACCGGCGGGCGGGCGACGGCCAACGCGGCGGCGCGGGAGTGGAGCGGCCGGGTACGGGTCGTGCACGCCGAGGCGGCCGGGGACCTCGACCACGGCGCCGTCTTCCTGGTCAGGCCGGACGCCCACGTCGTGTGGACCGACACGGGCGCGACGCCGCTGCGCGACGCGCTGCGCCGCTGGTTCGGCGAGGCCGACGCGTCCGCCGCCCGGCCGTGACCGGCAGCCCCGGCACCGCCCCGCGCGGGCGGACCCCGGCATGCCCCGATGAACAGCTCTTTTACTTCTCTGTCGTTTCCGTGGAGGGAAAATGATCAGGCGGCGAGTGGTCATCACCGGTATAGGGGTGCTGGCACCGGGAGGTGTCGGCACCAAGAACTTCTGGTCCCTGCTCAGCGAGGGACGTACGGCGACGAGGACGCTGACGCACTTCGACCCCACGCCGTACCGCTCGCGGATCGCGGCGGAGGTCGACTTCGATCCGCAGGAGCACGGCCTGCGCGCGCAGGAGATCCGCCGGATGGACCGGGCCGCGCAGTTCGCCGTGGTCGCCGGCCGCGAGGCGGCCGCCGACAGCGGACTCGAATGGTCCGGAGTCGACCCGCACCGCATCGGTGTGACGATCGGCAGCGCCGTCGGCGCCACCACAAGCCTGGAGGACGAGTACCGGGTGGTGAGCGACGACGGTTCGGCCCATCTGGTCGACCACACCTACGCCACCCCGCATCTCTACGACTATCTGGTGCCCAGCTCCTTCGCCACCGAGGTGGCCTGGGCGATCGGTGCCGAAGGGCCCAGCACGGTGGTCTCCACCGGCTGCACCTCCGGCATCGACGCGGTCGGGCACGCGGTCGAGCTGATCCGCGAAGGCGCCGCCGATGTGATGATCACCGGCGCGACGGAGGCCCCGATCTCCCCGATCACGGTCGCCTGCTTCGACGCCATCAAGGCCACGAGCGTGCACAACGACGACCCGGAGCACGCCTCGCGCCCCTACGACTCCACCCGTAACGGCTTCGTCCTCGGCGAGGGCGCGGCGGGCTTCGTGCTGGAGGAGTACGAGAGCGCCAAGCGGCGCGGCGCCACCATCTACGCCGAGATCGTCGGCTACGCCACCCGCAGCAACGCCTACCACATGACCGGACTGCGGGCGGACGGCGCCGAGATGGCCGAGGCGATCACCGCGGCGCTCGACGAGGGCCGGCTCAACCCGGCCGACCTCGACTACGTCAACGCCCACGGCTCCGGCACCAAGCAGAACGACCGACACGAGACGGCCGCCTTCAAGCGCAGCCTCGGCGACCACGCCTACGCCGTCCCGGTCAGCTCCATCAAGTCGATGGTCGGCCACTCGCTCGGCGCGATCGGCTCCATCGAGATCGCCGCGTCCGCGCTCGCGATCAAGAACAACGTGGTGCCGCCCACCGCCAACCTGCACCACCAGGACCCCGAACTCGACCTGGACTACGTGCCGTTGACCGCCCGCGACTGGCGCACCGACCGGGTGCTCACGGTCGGCAGCGGCTTCGGCGGCTTTCAGAGCGCGATGGTCCTGTCCCGTCCCGAAAGGAGCGCCGCGTGACGGCCGTAGCGGTAACCGGTATCGGAGCCATCGCCCCCAACGGCAAGGGCACCGACGCCTACTGGAAATCCACCGTCGAGGGACTCAGCGGCATCGTGCCGGTCAGCCGCTTCGACGCGTCGGGGTATCCCGCGAAGCTCGCCGGCGAGGTGCCGTTCGACGCGGCCGCCCACCTGCCGAGCAGGCTCATCCCGGCGACCGACCACATGACCCGGCTCTCGCTGGCCGCGGCGGAATGGGCGCTCCAGGACGCGGGCGTCGACCCGGCCGAGCTGCCCGACTTCGGCGCCGGAGTGATCACCGCCAGCTCCGCCGGCGGCTTCGAGTTCGGCCAGCGCGAGCTGGAGAACCTCTGGAACAAGGGCCCCAAGTACGTCAGCGCCTACCAGTCGTACGCCTGGTTCTACGCGGTCAACTCCGGGCAGATCTCCATCCGGCACGGGATGCGCGGCCCCAGCGGGGTCGTCGTCAGCGACCAGGCCGGCGGCCTCGACGCCATCGCCCAGACCCGGCGCCAGATCCGCAAGGGCACCCAGCTGATCATCTCCGGCGGTGTCGACGGCTCCCTGTGCCCCTGGGGCTGGGTCGCCCAGATGACCGACACGAGGATGAGCACCTCCGACGACCCCGAGCGCGCCTACCTCCCCTTCGACCCGGCCGCCGGCGGCCATGTGGCCGGCGAGGGCGGCGCGCTGCTCGTCATGGAGGAGCTGGAGGCCGCGCGGCGGCGCGGCGCCCGGATCTACGGCGAGGTCGCCGGGTACGGCGCCACGATGGATCCGAGGCCGGGCAGCTCGCGCGAGCCGGGCCTGCGCCGGGCGATCGTGACCGCGCTCGACGACGCGGGCGTCAACCCGGACGAGGTCGACGTGGTCTTCGCCGACGCGGCCGCCGTCCCCGAGCTCGACCGCATCGAGGCCGACGCCATCGACGCCGTCTTCGGGCCCGGGAAGGTGGCCGTCACGGCCCCGAAGACGATGACCGGCCGGCTCGCGGCGGGCGCGGCCTCGCTGGACGTCGCGGCCGCGCTGCTCGCCATCCGCGACGGCGTCATCCCGCCGACGGTCCACGTCTCCCGGGCGCCCGAGTACTCCATCGACCTGGTCACCGGCGCGGCCCGCGAGGCCCAGGTCCGTACCGCGCTCGTCCTCGCCCGGGGCCACGGCGGCTTCAACTCCGCCGTCGTGGTCCGCGCGGCCCGGTGAGCGCCGGCGCGCCCGGCCACGGCGGCCCCCCGATCCACCACGCCCGGGCGAACGGCCCGGCCTTCGACGACCTCCTTGAAGGGGCGGGAACATGACCAAGAAATTCGGCATCGAGGACCTCACGCGCATCCTGCGCGAGGGCGCGGGCGGTGAGCTCGAAGGCGACTTCCAGGACGCCAGCTTCGAAGACCTCGGATACGACTCGCTCGCGCTGCTGGAGACCGGCAGCCGCATCGGCCGCGAGTACGGCCTGGAGTTCGAGGACACGGCCTTCGTCGACGTCGAGACCCCGCGCGACCTCGTCGAGGTCGTCAACGCCCATCTGCTGTCCCACGCGGCCCGCGGCTAACCGAGGAGATCAGGATGACGACGACCACCACCATCCCCCGCAGCGACATCGACCCCTACAGCGACGCCTCGATCCTCTCGCCGTACGAGGACTACCGGCGCCTGCGCGACCTGGGGCCCGTGGTCTGGCTGGAGACCCACCAGGTCTTCGCCGTGGCCCGCTACCGCGAGGTCTACGACGCCCTGCACGACCACACCACCTTCTCCTCCGGCTCCGGCGTCGGCCTGACCGAGACGCTCAACAAGGCGCAGAAGGGCAGCAGTTTCACCAGTGACCCGCCCTACCACGACTATGTGCGCGGCCTGGTCGCCCGGCACCTCAAGCCCAAGGCGCTGGAGCAGTTCCACGACTACATCGAAGGCTGGGCCGCGCGCCTGGTCGACGAGCTGATCGAGAAGGGCACCTTCGACGCGGTCACGGACTTCGCGCAGGCCTTCCCGCTGGCCGTCGTGCCCGACCTGCTCGGCTGGCCGGTGGAGGAGGGCAAGGAGCGGCTGCTGGAGTGGGCGACCGCCGGCTTCAACGCCTTCGGGCCGCTCAACGACCGCACCAAGGCCGGCTTCCCGCTGCTGAAGGAGATGTCCGACTTCCTCCAGCGGATGTCGATCCCCGGCAACCTGCGGCCCGACAGCTGGGGCGCGCAGCTGGTGAGCGACGCCAAGGACGGCAAGATCGAGGAGTATCTGCTCCCCGGCCTCCTCGGCGACTTCCTCGCCCCCTCGATGGACACCTCCGTCAGCGCGCTCTCCAGCATGCTGTGGCTGCTCGGCTCGCACCCGGGGCAGTGGGACCAGATCCGCGCGGACGAGAGCCTGATCCCGAAGGCGTTCAACGAGATCATCCGGATCGAGTCGCCGCTGCGCGGCTTCACCCGCCTGGTCACCAGGGAGCGGGAGCTCGGCGGACTCACCCTCGAGCCCGACGCGCGGGTCCTGCTGCTCTACGGCTCCGCCAACCGCGACGAGCGCCACTGGACCGACCCGGACACCTTCGACATCCACCGTCCCGGTGTCGCGCAGCACGTCGGCTTCGGCCACGGCATCCACGGCTGCGTCGGCCAGGCGCTCTCCCGCCTGGAGGGCCACAGCCTGCTCAAGGCGCTGTCCACGCGGGTCCGTTCGATCGAGATCGGCGAGCCCACCTGGCGTCTGCACAACACGATCCGCGGGATCGCCTCCCTGCCGGTGACGCTGCGCACGTGATCCCCCTCGACAGAAGGACGGCCGGGATGAAGCTCGTCGTCGACCGGAGCCGCTGTGAGGGGCACGGGCTGTGCGAAGCCGTGGCGCCGGACCTGCTGCGGGTCGACGACGGCTTCGCCACGCCCGTCCACGACGGAGACGTTCCGGCGGACCAGCAGGACGCCGCGCACAGCGCGGTGGAGATGTGCCCGATCGCGGCGCTCAGGACGGCCTGAGCGCCGCCCGCGATGAATGGAGGGTGGTACCGAGAATGAGTACGACTGCCTTCGTGTTCCCGGGCCAGGGTTCGCAGCGCATCGGCATGGGCCGCGAACTCATGGAACGGCGCACGGAGTTCCTCGAATCCCACTACCGGGTCGCCGACGAGATACTCGGGATCCCGCTGACCGAGCTCTGTCTGCGGGGCCCGGCCGAGGAACTGCGTGCCATGCCGGTCACCCAGCCGGCCGTCTTCCTGACCAGCGTCGTCGCCCATGAGACGCTCCGCGGCCGGGGCGTCGAACCCGACGTCGTGGCCGGGCACAGCCTGGGCGAGTTCGCGGCGATGGTCGCGGCCGGGGTGCTCGACTGGACGGACGGGCTGCGGCTGGTCCGGCTCCGCGGCGAACTGATGGACTCCGTCCACCGCGAGACGCCCGGCAGCATGGGAGCCGTCATCGGTCTGGTACCGGCCGATCTGGAGGGCCTGTGCGCGCGAGCGGCCGCCGACACCGGAGAGGTCGTCGAGATCGCCAACCACAACGACCACCGGCAGGTCGTGGTCTCGGGGCGGACCGGGGGAGTGGCCCGCCTCCTCGAACTGGCCGACGAGGCCGGCGCGGAGCGGGTGCTGACGCTCGCCGTGGGCGGCGCCGCGCACTGCAGTCTGCTGTCGGGCATCGAGGAGGAGTTCGGCCGGGCCCTGGAAGCGCTGGATCTGCGCGATCCGGTGGTCCCGGTGGTGTCCGCTGTCACCGCCGCGCCCGTACGCACCGCGCACGAGGCGGCCGACTGTCTGCGCCGCCAGTTCACCAGCCGGGTGCGCTGGGTCGACACGGTCCTCGCGCTGGCGGACTCCGGCGTCGGCGACTTCGTGGAGGTCGGGCCGGGCAAGGCGCTGAGCAAGCTGTGCGGCCGCATCCGCCCGGAGGCGGCGGTCTACCGCACCAACGACGCCGAGCAGCTGGACCGGGCCGTCGCGGCGCTGGGCGCGGTCACCGCACAGGGGGCGGGGGCGCGATGAGCGGCGCCCGCCCGGTCGCCCTGCTCCTGCCGGGGCAGGGCTTCCAGCACGCCGGCATGGCCGTCGAGCTCTACACACGCGAGCCGCGTTTCACGGCCGTCGCCGACGAGTTCCTCACCGCGCTCGGCCCGGAGGGCGCCACCGTCCGCGACGACTGGCTGGCCTGCGTCGACGGCGGGCCGGCCGACCGGGGCACCTCGGCGCAGCCGCTGCTGTTCCTGATCGGGTACGCGATAGGTGAGGTGCTGGCCAGTCGGGGGATACGCCCGGCCGTGATGGTCGGCCACAGCGTCGGCGAGCTGGCCGCGGCCACGCTCGCCGGCGTGCTCGACCTGCCGGCTGCGGCCCGGATCCTGGCGGCGCGCTGTTCCGCTCTCGAGGAGGCCCCGCCGGGCGGCATGCTCGCCGTCGCCGGGGCGCCGGAGACGGTCCTGGACTGTCTGCGGGCCCGGTCGGTCGGCGGGAGCGTGGTGGTGGGGGCGCACAACGGCCCGCAGCAGACGGTGCTCGCCGGTCCGGAGCCGGACCTGTCCGAGGCCGAACGGGCGGTACGGGACGGGGGCCTGGTCGCCCGCCGGGTCCGGGCGCTCGAACCCTGGCACTCGCCGGCGATGGGCCCGGCCGCGCGCAGGTTCGGTGCCGCGGTGGCGGCCGAGCCCCTGCGGCCCCCGACGATCCCGATCGTGTCGACGCGCACCGGCCGGGTGGTCACGGACGCCGAGGCCGTACGTCCGGGGTTCTGGGCGGAGCAGATGGCGGCGCCGGTGCTGTTCTGGCCCGCCCTCGACGCCGTGCTCGGGGGCGGGGCGTACACGGTCGTGGACGCGGCGCCGGCCGGCGGGCTCGCCACCCTGGCGCGCCGGCATCCGTCGGTCCGGGCGGGGCGCAGCACGGTGCTGCCCCTGCTGGCCCCCGGGGGCCGGGATGCCTGGACGGTCTGGACGGAGGGACTCGCGCGGCTGGAGCCGACGGCGAGCCCGGCCCACGCGCAGCAGCGGTGAATTCCCATGCCGAGGCGGGGTGCCGGTGGAAAGCACCCGGCACCCCGCCTTTTATGTCGTTGTTCAGCCCCGCTGGGCGGCGTTCACGTCCGCCGCGTGGTAGAAGACCTTCCCGGACACCTTCTGGCGGCGCCACCGGTATTGATTGGCGAGCCGGTAGATGCTGCCGTTCGGAATGTTCCACAGGGCCGCGATGTCCGCCACGCTGTACCAGGAACGCCGGGTCGTCGCATGCGACGCCTGCATGCCAAGACCGAGCGCCGCCCATTCGTCCGACGCCCACCAGTGGGCGTTGTTCGCGCTGCACCGGATTTCCGACGGCTTCGGCCGGGCCCCCGCGACCACCTTGACCACGGCCCGGAGTTTTCCGGTGCATTCCTCCCGTACGCAGTCGCCCACCGGGACGATCCGTACGTGCCGGGGCTCGCAGGCCTGTCGGGCGCGCCGGATCAGCGTGCCGAACTCCTCGACCGCGTCACCCGCGGCCGGGTGGGCCGACAGCCACGGGATGTTCTCGTGGATGAACCGGGCCAGCTGGACGACCTGGCGCTCGGGCGCCTCGATCCCGCGCTCGTCGGCGATCAGGGACGCCCACGACGCCAAGGTCGATCTGACGGAGGACCGGGCCTCGGCGGCCTCGGCGTTGAACGGCATCTCCTGCCGGCCGCCGGACTGCGACACCCGCTCCTGCGGGGTGCGCGTGCCGCCGAGGGAGAGCTCGCACGAGAGATAGAGAGCCGGCAGTTCGCGCAGGCCGGCGGAGAGCTGGTCTCTGCAATCGCCGCAGAGTGCGGTCTCCTTGGTCGACAGGCACCCGCTGGAACTGGCTTGAACATGGTGGTTTTGCGTAGGGCATCCCATACGGTGGTCCAATTCCCCCTTTTTGTGGCCCGCGTTGCTGGCCTGTTCTCGTCCTCAAAGGTATGCCAGATTGCCTCCATGCGGGAGTGTCTTCATCATCAATGCATAGTGGAATCGTCCGCCGAAGTCATGAAAATCTCATGCCGTGCTCGTGACCCTCGCACTACCGGCGGACGCGAATCTCCGGTAATCCTGGACGCGACAAAGCCCCCATCGGCGGGCCAACAGGAGCCAAGGGGAGCTTTGTCGCCTACGGTCTTGGCGTGCCGTGACGGTGGTCGGCCGTCGTCGTCGGCGTCGATGCCTGGAGAGTGAGGGGTGGGACGTGGAGAGAGGGCGGGCCTACAGCCAGCCGGCGTCCACGGCGATGCGCACGGCGTCCATGCGCGTGCGCGCGTTGAGCTTGGTGGTCACGGAGGTCAGATAGTTACGGATGGTGCCGGGGGACAGGTTGAGCCGCGCGGCGATGTCGGGCACGTCCTCCCCGGCGGCGGCGAGGCGCAGCACCTCAAGCTGACGTTCGGTCAGCGGTGGGGTGGGAGCCTGCCAGGCCGACACGGCGAGATCCGCGTCGATCACTCGATGTCCGGCCGCGAGGTCCCGTACGGTGCTGACGAGCTTCTCGGGTGGTGAGTCCTTGAGCAGGAACCCGCCGACCCTCATGTTCAGTGCCCGCCGCACGATGGTCGGGCGCCAGTGGTTGGTGAGTATCAGTGTCCGTGTCTCCGGCAGTTCGTCATGTATTTTCTGAACCACCGAGAGATCTTCCTGCCCGGGCATATCGATGTCGATCACCGCGACGTCAGGTCGGTGAAGCCGGGCAGCCGGCAGGATTTCGTTGCTGTCCCCTAAGTCGGCGACGACATCGATGTCAGATTCCTGCCCGAATAGTGCGAGAAACGCCCCCCGTACCATGTAAACGTCTTCGGCGAGCAGAACTGTTATCACTTTCCCTCCAAGGGGGTGAACATGAGTGTCCTGCAGCGCGGCATGGCGCTAGTCGGTCAAGAGCTTAACTCCTGGGGGGTAGTTCTGCAGAGCAAAATTTTTGCTGCGCCTGGGTTGACCTGGCGGCCTCTCACCCGGACGACGAAGCTCCGGTGGGGCGGGCCCGACTCATGAAGTCGGCCCGCCCCACCGGAGCTTGGATATACGGAACGAAAGGTTCACCTCTGAGGCCGTGAGCCCCCTCGCCGCCTCAGAGCGACGCGCGCTTCTTCAGCGGCTCCCACCAGCCCCGGTTGTCGCGGTACCAGGCGACCGTCTCGGCGAGCCCCGCCGCGAAATCCTTCCGCGGCCGGTACCCCAGCTCACGGCGGATCTTGGAGCAGTCGACGGAGTAGCGCAGGTCGTGGCCCTTGCGGTCGGCGACGTACTCCACCATGTCCCAGTCCGCGCCGCACGCCGCGAGCAGCAGCCCGGTCAGCTCGCGGTTGCTCAGCTCCGTACCGCCGCCGATGTTGTACACCTCGCCGGGCCGGCCCTGCGTGCGGACCAGTTCGATCCCCTGGACGTGATCGTCGATGTGCAGCCAGTCCCGGACGTTGCGTCCGTCGCCGTAGAGCGGCACCTTCTTCCCGTCGAGGAGGTTGGTCACGAACAGCGGGATGACCTTCTCCGGGAAGTGGTGGTGCCCGTAGTTGTTGGAGCACCGGGTCACCCGCACGTCCAGTCCATGGGTGCGGTGGTAGCTGAGCGCCAGCAGATCGCTCGACGCCTTGGACGCCGAGTACGGCGAGTTGGGGCACAGCGGATGCTCCTCCGGCCAGGAGCCCTCGGCGATCGAACCGTAGACCTCGTCGGTGGAGATGTGCACGAAGGTGCGGGTGCCGGCCCGCAGGGCCGCGTCGAGCAGGACCTGCGTGCCCATGACGTTGGTCCGGACGAACTCGGCCGCGCCCTGGATGGACCGGTCCACATGCGACTCGGCGGCGAAGTGCACCACCTGGTCGACGCCTTCCATCAGCCGGCCGACCAGCCGCGCGTCACAGATGTCCCCCTGCACGAAGGAGAGGCCCGGGTGGTCCTGGACGGCGTCCAGGTTGGCCGGGTTGCCCGCGTAGGTGAGCTTGTCCAGCACGGTCACCGCGACGCCGCCCGGTCCCGCCGGACCGAGGACGGTGCGTACGTAGTGGGAGCCGATGAATCCGGCCCCGCCGGTCACCAGCACATGGGTCGTGGTCATGAGGAGATCTGCACCTTGCTGTGGTCGCCGAGGATCAACCGGTGGGCATGCGGGACGGCTGGGGCGGGTGTGACGGTGACGCTCCGTCCGATCAGGGACGCCTCGACCCGCCGCACCCCCTGGATGGACGAACCGCCCAGCACGATCGAGAACTCGATCTCGCTGTTCTCGATGCGGCAGTCCTCGGAGACGGAGGTGTAGGCGCCGATGTACGAGTCGCTGATCACCGTCCCACGGCCGACGATCGCGGGCCCGACGATACGGGAGCGGCGCACCCGCGCGCCCTCCTCGATCCGGACCCGGCCGATGAGCTCGCTCTCCTCGTCGACGTCGCCCTCGATCCGCAACGGAAGGGTCTCCAGGACCGAGCGGTTGACCTCCAGCATGTCGATGACGTTTCCGGTGTCCTTCCAGTAGCCGGAGATCGTGGTGGAGCGGACGGTGCGCCCCGCGTCGATGAGCCACTGGATGGCGTGGGTGATCTCCAGCTCTCCGCGCAGGGAGGGCTGGATCGAGCGCACGGCCTCGTGGACGGCCGGTGTGAAGAGATAGACCCCGACCAGCGCGAGGTCGCTCTTGGGCACGCTCGGCTTCTCCTCCAGACCCACCACGCTGCCCTGTTCGTCGAGTTCGGCGACGCCGAAGACGGTGGGGTCGGAGACCCGGGTGAGCAGGATCTGTGCGTCCGGGCGCTCCAGACGGAAATTCTCGACGAGATGAGTGATACCGCCGACGATGAAGTTGTCGCCGAGATACATCACGAAGTCGTCGTCGCCGAGGAATTCCCGGGCGATCAGTACGGCGTGGGCGAGACCGAGCGGTGCGTGCTGCGGAATGTAGGTGACGTCGATCCCGAACTTGGAACCGTCACCTACCGCGTCCCGGATCTCCTGCTCGGTGTCGCCGACAATGATGCCGACGTCCGTGATGCCCGCGTCGGCGATGGCCTCCAGGCCGTAGAAAAGAACAGGTTTGTTGGCCACCGGCACCAATTGCTTGGCGGAAGTGTGGGTGAGCGGGCGCAGTCGCGTTCCCGCGCCTCCCGACAGTACAAGAGCCTTCACGAGACGCCGTCCTCACTGCTGAATTGACGAGTGATAATGCAATGAACGTCGAATGAGGCGGTGCCGCACAAGTTATTTCTGCACCACTTGGACCTGTATTTCTCATGCCCTGCGGCACGAATTCATGGATCAGGGCAAGGAGGTGACCCGGCCGGGGGTTACGGGGGGGAACCCACCGGCCGGGTCGTTCGAGGGGGCGCCGGCCGGGCCGGCGCCGGATCTCCGCGCACCACGGGGGTGCGCGGCGGATCAGGTGGTGCTCGGCTCCTGGTGCGACGGCTTGTGCTCGTCGGACGCGGCAGCGGCGCGCGGCCTGAGGGTCGCCGTCGCCACGAGGGCCAGCACCAGCAGGCCCGCGCAGACGTAGCTGGAGAGTTCGACACCGAGGGACATCGCCTCCCGGGCGGCGTCCGCCGCCGACGCGGTCTTCGGATCGGCCGCCAGCGACGGGATCACGGATCCGGCGCTCTCCGTCACCACTCCGCTCAGCTGTTCGGCGTCCTTGCCCGGAAGCCCGGCCTCGGTGAGACGGCCCTTCAGGTCGGAGGCGAGCGAGCTGAAGAACAGTGTGGTGAGGACGGCGATACCCAGCGCGGAACCGAGCTCGCGGGCCGCGCTCTGGATGCCGGAACCCTGCCCGGCGCTCTCGACCGGCACGTCCACCAGGACGACATTGGTGACCTGCGCGGTGGCGAAGCCGACCCCGATGCCGTAGAGGAACAGCGCGATCGCGATCAGCCACCAAGCGCTGTCGGTCGCGGCGATCAGTCCGAGGAGCGCCAGGCCGACGGCCTCCAGGAGCAGACCGATCCGTACCTGCGTCAGCGCCGAGGCGGTCATGTTGAAGCTGGCGCCGGACGCGAAGAAGCTGCCCACGGCGAGCGCGACGAGCGCGAGGCCGGCCTGGAAGGCGCTGTAGCCCAGGGTGAACTGGAGCCACAGCGGCAGCACCGCGATGATGCCGAACTCGCCGAGACCGACGATCACGGTCACCAGGTTGCCGTTGCGGAAGGACGGGATCGAGAACAGCCGTACATCCATCAGCGGTTCGTCGTTCTTACGGCCGAGGGCCGCCTGCCGTCGCCAGAAGGCGAAGAGCAGCAGAGCGGAGACGACGAACGAGACGAGGGCCGGAGAGAGGCCGCCGCTCCAGGTGAATCCGCCGATCTCCAGCGGCTCGGTGGTGACGAGCCAGCCGTGACCGCGCCCCTCGATCAGCCCGAAGGAAAGGAAGCCGAGGCCGATCGCGGACAGGATGGCGCCGGCGATGTCGACCCGTCCCTGGGTGCGAGGCGACGCGTCGAGGTAGATCAGGACGCCGGCCATGATCACGATCACCAGCGGGATGTTGATGCCGAAGGCCCAGCGCCACGAGAAGTCGGCCAGCCAGCCGCCGAGCAGCGGACCGACGGCCGCCGCGGCACCGATCGTGGATCCCCAGATCGCGAAGGCCTGCCCACGTGCCTTGCCGGTGAAGGTCGCGTTCACCAGAGCCAGCGAGGTCGGAAGGATCATCGCGCCGCCGACGCCCTGGATGAACCGCGCCAGGATCAGCATGCCGCCGCTCGGCGCGACGGCGGCCACCAGGCTCGTCACTCCGAAGACGACCAGGCCGATCAGGAAGATCTTGCGGGCGCCGTGCAGGTCGGCGAGGCGTCCGGTGAACAGGAGCAGCGCCGCGAAGACGATCGCGTAGGACTCCTGGATCCACTGGGCCTCGACGGAGTCGATCGCGAGGTCCTCGATGATCGGCGCGAGGATCACATTGACGATCGTGAGGTCCACGACGATCAGGGCCACACCCAGCGAAACGGCGATGAGGCCGAGCCACTTGCTCATGGGAGGGGATTCTGCGTCTGCTGTGCTGTTCAAGATTCCTCCACTCTGGTGTATCTTCACAGTGAAGATAGTTAATGGCAGTCGGGGTTGTCAACCTGAAGGGGCACGTCGATGGAGCGACCGGAGCTCGGCCACCTCGAGGCACAGCGCGATCTCGAAGCACAGCGCGACCGCGTCATGGACGGACTGCGGGCGTTCGGCGCCAACTACACCGAGTTCACCCAGCGGTTCGCCCGCTGGCTGGGGCTGCACTCCACCGACGCCGCCGCGCTTGCCGAGATCCTGTACGCCGAGGACCAGGGTGTCCTGCTGTCCCCGGCCCGGCTGAGCGAACGGATCTCGCTCTCCTCGGGCGCCACGACCGCCGTGCTGAACCGCCTCGAACGGGCCGGACACGTCATCCGCACCCGAGAGCACACCGACCGCAGGGTCGTGACCCTGCGCAGCAGCGCCGACGTCAGGCCCCGCGCCGAGGAGTTCTTCGGCCCGTACGCCGAGCGCATCGTCGCCGAGATGGCGCGCCACACGCCCGAACAGCTACAGCGGTTCGAGGACTTCATCCACGATCTGCGCCGGACCATGGACTCGCTGCTCGCCCACGAGTACCGCACCCGCTGACCGCGACGGCGCAACTCCGCTTCCGCGCAAGGGGCTTGACAAGGCCACCTGCGGTGAAGAAGCTAGTGGTCATCTTGGAACGTGTGTGCCCAGCGGCCCCGTTCCGTCTCCCCCGCCGGTAGTCGTCCACACGGTACGCCGCGTCATGGACCCCGGCCCCTGGCGACCCCGCACCCACCCACCGCCCGGCCCTCCTCGGCCGCGGCGGTCTTCGTCATGTCTCCGGGACAGCCACCTCCGAAGGAGAAGCATGAAAGTCCTCTTCATCGCCGCGGGAACGAGCCCGGCCGGCGTCTTCGCCCTCGCTCCGCTCGCGACGGCGGTACGCAACGCCGGGCACGAGATCATGGTCGCCTCGTTCGACGAGCTCACCCCCACCATCGAGGCCGTCGGGCTGCCGCCGGTGGCCGTGGTCACCGACCACACCACCGAGAGCATCAAGCAGCTGAACCGGCCCGGCGGCCCCATCGAGTTCCCCTGGTCGCCCGACCAGGAACTGCCCTACGTCGGCAGGTGGTTCGGCCGCCAGGCGGCAGTCAGCCTCGAAGGCCTGCTGAGCCTGGCCACGCACTGGCGCCCCGACCTCGTCGTCGGCGGCACCGACGCCCACGCCGCCGGACTGCTCGCCGCCCACCTCGGCGTGCCGCACGTACGCCAGGCCTGGGACTGGCTCCACTTCGACGGCGTGGAGCGGTACGCCAACGAGGAACTCGCCCCGGAACTGGCCCTGCTGGGCCTGGACGAGCTGCCCGCCCCGGACCTGTTCCTGGACATCTGCCCGCCCAGCCTCATCCCGCCCGGCACACCCCCCGGCACGCCGATGCGCTGGGTGCCCGGCAACCGCCAGCGCGCGCTGGAACCGTGGATGTACACCCCGGGGGAGCGGCCCCGCGTCTGCGTCACGTACGGCAGCTTCCGCACCGCCATGCCCGAGATCTTCGACCACCTCTGCGCCCTGGTCTCGCGGCTCACCGAGCTCGACGCCGACATCGTGGTCGCGGCCAACGAGGAGGCGGCCGGCAAGTTGCGCACCCTCTTCCCACAGGTCCGCAGCGGCTGGGTGCCGCTGGAGTTCCTCCTGCCCACCTGCGACACGATCGTGCACAGCGGCGGGCTGACCGCGCTCAACGCCATGGCGGCCGGCACCCCGCAGGTCGTCCTCAACCAGTTCGTGGCGTTCGAGCCCTCGCTGAGGCTGCTGGAGCAGCAGGGGTCGAGCGTGGTGCTCCACCGCGGCGACGGATCCCCCGACGGCACCTTCGAGGCCTGCGCCAAGGTGCTGTCCGACGACAGCTACGCCCGCCAGGCCCGCGAACTCGCCCGTGAACTGGGCTCGATGCCCACACCCAACGACGTCGTCGCCGACCTGGAAGGACTGGTACGCGGATGAACGCCCTCAGCACGCAGGAGGCCCCCGTGCCCGAGGCCGCGACCACGGCGGAGGCCTACAGCACCCAGCAGGGCTACGGCGCCGAGCACGCCGAGATCTACGACGCCGTATACCGCGGCCGGGGCAAGGACTACGCCGCCGAGGCCGAGGACATCCTCCGGCTGCTGCGCGGGTACCGCTCCGACATCACCAGCCTCCTCGACGTGGCCTGCGGCACCGGCACCCACCTCGCCGCCCTGCGCGAGATCGTCGGCCATGTCGAAGGCGTCGAGCTGTCGCCCTGGATGCACGCCATCGCCGCACGGCGCCTGCCGGGCGTCCCGGTGCACCAGGACGACATGCGCTCCTTCTCCCTCGACCGCACCTTCGACGCGCTCACCTGCCTCTTCAGCTCGATCGGCTACATGACGTCCAGCGACGAGCTGGACCGGACCCTGAGCGTGTTCCGGGCCCACCTCAACCCCGGCGGGGTGGTCGTGGTCGAGCCCTGGTGGTTCCCCGGCGAGTTCCTCGACGGATACGTCGGCGGCTCCGTCGTCGAGGTCGACGGGCGGACCATCGCCCGCGTCTCGCACACCGTCCGCGAGGGCGACCGTACGCGGATGAACGTCGAGTACACGGTCGGCGAGTCCACCACCGGCCTGCGGCGCTTCTCCGACACCCATGTGCTGACCCTCTTCACCCAGGAGCAGTACGAGCGGGCCTTCGAGCGGGCCGGGTTCACCGTCACCTACCTGACCGGCGGACCCTCCGGGCGCGGTCTGTTCGTCGGCGTCGCTCCCGGCGCCGGGCCCGCCCCGTCCGCCGCACACGCCCAGGAGCGGTCATGACCCAGCACGCCACCGCGGCCTCGGTCGGCACCGTACGCCCCTGCGAGCTGATGGACCTGCAGACCGTCGCCGACACCCGCGGGAAGCTGTCCATCGTCGAAGGCATGAAGGACGTCGGCTTTGAGGTCAAGCGGCTGTTCTACCTGTACGACCTGCCCGTACCCGCCATCCGCGGCGACCACGCGCACCGCAATCTGGAGCAGTTCGTCATCGCCCTGCACGGCAGCTTCGACGTGACGGTCGACGACACCGTCAGCACCGCCGTCTACCACCTCGACAGCCCCCGGCAAGGGCTCTACATCGGGCCCATGGTGTGGAACTCGCTGGTCAACTTCTCCGAGGGCGCGATCGCCCTCGTACTGGCCTCCGAGCACTACGACGAGGCGGACTACTACCGCGTGTACGAGGAGTTCACCGCCGACGCGAAGCGGTCCGCATGAAGGTTCCCTTCCTGGACCTGAAGGCCCCCCACGCCGAGATCCGGGCCGAGCTCGACGAGGCCTACCACCGGGTGGTCGACTCCGGATGGTTCCTGCTCGGCGAGGAGACCACCGCCTTCGAGAGCGAGTTCGCCGCCTACTGCGGGGCCGAGCACTGCGTCAGCGTCGGCAGCGGATGCGACGCGCTCGAACTGACCCTCAGGGCCTTGGGGATCGGCGCGGGCGACGAGGTGATCGTGCCCAGCGCCACCTACATCGCCACCTGGCTCTCCGTCTCGGAGACCGGCGCCACGCCCGTACCGGTCGAGGCGGACGACGCCACCCAGCTGCTCGATCCCGCGCTGGTGGAAGCCGCGATCACCCCGGCCACCCGGGCGATCATGCCGGTCCACCTCTACGGCCAGAGCGCGGACCTCGCGGCCCTGCGGCGGATCGCGGACCGGCACGGTCTCGCCCTCGTGGACGACGCCGCCCAGGCACACGGAGCCCGCCACCGCGGGCAGCGGATCGGCACGGGCACCACCGCGACCGCCTTCAGCTTCTACCCCGGCAAGAACCTCGGCGCGCTCGGCGACGGCGGCGCCGTCACCACCTCCGACGGCGAACTGGCCGAGCGCATCAGGCTGCTGCGCAACTACGGCTCCCGGCGCAAGTACCACCACGAGCTGCGCGCCACCAACTCCCGGCTCGACGAACTCCAGGCCGCCCTGCTGCGGGCCAAGCTGCCGCACCTCGACCGCTGGAACCACCGCCGCGGCGAGATCGCCGCCCGCTACCTGGCCGACCTGGCCGGTCTGCCGGGGATCCGGCTGCCGCGGGTCGCGGCCTGGGCCGAGCACGCCTGGCACCTGTTCGTCATCCGGTGCGCCGACCGCGACGCCCTGCAGCGGAGCCTGACCGAGGCCGGTGTCGGCACGCTCGTCCACTACCCCGTCCCCGTACACCTCTCCCAGGCGTACGCCGACGACGCGACCTGGCCCGCCGGCACGTATCCGATCGCCGAGTCCATCGCCGCGCAGGTGCTCAGCCTGCCGATGGGCCCGCACTTGAGCGACGACGACGTCACCCACGTCATCGCCGCGGTACGCGCCGCCGCCCTCAACCCGACGCGCTGAACGACACGAAAGGGTCCGCCCGTCATGCAGTCCTCCTCCCTTCCGAAGCCGCCGCCCTCCGTCCGTGTGCTGCAACTGGCGACGGCGAGCTGGATGGCCGCCGCCGTCAGCGCCGCTGCCGAACTGGGCGTCGCCGACACGCTGGCCGACGGCCCCCGCCCGGCCGGCGAGATCGCCCGGGCCGTCGGCGCCGACGCCCCCACCCTCTACCGGCTGATGCGGGCCTGCGCCGACATCGGGCTCTTCGAGGAGCACGAAGGCGAGGTCTTCGCCCTGACCGAGGTCGGCGAGGCCCTGCGCAGTGACGCGCCCACCTCGATGCGGAACTTCGCCCGCTGGGTCGGCCTCGCCGCCGACCGCAACACCTGGGCCGGTCTCGCGGACAGCGTCCGCACCGGCGAACCCGCCTTCGAGAAGGTCCACGGCCAGAACGTCTGGGACTTCATGCGGGACCGCGCCGATGTCTCCGGCATCTTCGACGACGCCATGACCGAGGCGTCCCGCCAGCTCATCGCCCCGGTCGTCGGCGCGTACGACTTCAGCGGCATCGGCACCCTCGTCGACGTCGCGGGCGGCCACGGCGCCCTGCTCGCCGCGGTGCTCGACGCCCACCCCGGCGTCCGCGGCGTCCTCTACGACCAGGCCGACGTCGTCGTCGGCGCCAAGCAGACCTTCCGCGAGCGCGGGCTCGAGGACCGGGTCGACACCGTCGGCGGCGACTTCTTCGAGTCCGTCCCGCCGGGCGGCGACGCCTACCTGCTGTCCAACGTCATCCACGACTGGGACGACGCGAACTCCCTGAAGATCCTCACCAACTGCCGTGAGGCGCTCGCCGACGGAGGCCGGGTCCTGCTCGTCGAGGCCGTCATGCCGGAGCGGTCCGAGCCGTCCCCGACCGTGACCCTCATGGACCTCAACATGCTCGTGCTGTGCGGCGGCCGCCAGCGCACCGAGACCGAATTCGCCGACCTCTTCGCCCGGGCCGGGCTCCGGCTGACCCGGATCGTCCGCGCCGGCCTGCACAGCGTCGTCGAAGCCGTCCGGGCCTGACCACCCCGACCCGAGCCAACCGGAGGAAAGCGCACACCATGCCATTCATCACACCGGACAACGGATCGCTCACGGTGTTCAACCTGTTCGACACGCGCACCCGGGAGGACCAGAAGACCCTCCTGGACACGATGCAGGGCATCATCGAAGGCGCCAACTACCCCGGCTGGCGGTCCTCGACCCTGCACGGCGGACTCGACCAGCCCTGCGCCGCCAACTACATCCAGTGGCGCAGCGTGGACGATCTGCAGGAGCGGTACGAGGGCGAGAACTTCAAGCACAACACCGTCCCCTACTTCACCGAGCTGACCACCTCGGTCCATCTCCTCAAGACCGAAGTGGTGGCCACCCACCTCCACCCCGCGCTGGAGCGGATCGAGATCTCGCCCGACCGCGACGACTTCACCGTCATCGTGATCATGGGCGTGGAGCCGGCGAACCAGGCCCGGCTCGTGGAGCTGTTCGCCAAGCCCGACCCGTTCATGGAGGGCGTGGAGGGCTACCGCTCCCACTCCATCCTGCGCGGACTCGACGGCGACTACGTCGTCAACTACGCCCAGTGGGACAGCCGCGAGACCTACGAGGCCTTCCACAACCTGCCCGAGGAGCAGCGCCCGGCGGACTCGCGGGCCATGCGCGCCGCGGCCCGGCCGCTGCTGACCTCACGCTCCTCCAACACCTACGAGGTCGTCTACGCCCGGTCGTCCGCCGGCCCGTCGGCCGGTGAGCGGTGACCGCCGTGACCGGCCCGGTGGTCGTCGGCCCCGACGACCACCGCTACGCCGAGCTGGTACGGGGCGACAACTACCGCTTCGTGGGCCGGCCCGACCACGTCGAACTCGTCAGCACCCCCGGGCAGGTCGCCCAGGCGCTGGAGCGCGCGGTGCGCGCGGGCAAGCGGGTCGCCGTGCGCAGCGGCGGCCACTGCGGCGAGGCGTTCATCGCCGACCCGGACGTGCGGGTCGTCATCGACCTGTCGCTGATGGCGGACGTGTCCTTCGACCCGGAGATGGGCGCCGTCGCGATCGAGGCGGGTGCCACCGTCGGCCATGTCTACAAGACGCTCTACCGGAACTGGGGCGTGACCCTGCCGGCCGGTGTGTGCACCGCGGTCGGCGCCGGCGGCCACATCACCGGCGGGGGTTACGGTCCGCTGTCCCGGCTCCACGGCCTGGTCGCCGACCATTTGTACGCCGTCGAGGTCGTCCATGTCGACGCGGCGGGCGAGGTGCGTACGGTCGTCGCCACCCGTGAACCGGACGACCCGCACCGGGACCTGTGGTGGGCCCACACCGGCGGTGGCGGCGGCAACTTCGGGATCGTGACCCGTTTCTGGATGCGCTCGCCGGGCGCGACGGGCACGGACCCGGCGCAGCTGCTGCCCCGGCCGCCCGCGTCGCTGCTGATCGCGATGGTCAACTGGTCCTGGGACCAACTCGACCTGCCCGCCTTCACCCGCCTCATCCGCAACTTCATGGCCTGGCACGTGGAGCACAGCGGCGTCGGCTCGCCCTACGCGGGGCTGTTCGCCTCGTTGTGGGTCCGCCACCGCTCCGGCGGCGACCTGACCATGTACGTGCAGATGGATGCCACGGCGCCGGACGCCGAGTCCCGGCTCGCCGAGTTCCTCGCCGCCGTCGACGAGGGGGTGGGGGCCGAGCCGTTCGTCTTCCGCAACGAGCTGCCGTGGCTGACCGGGGTGCGCTACATGGGCCAGGGCGACTCCGGGCCGGTGCTGGGCGCCCGTAACAAGTCCAAGGCCGCCTACCTGCGGGGTGTCCACACCGACGAGCAGATCGCCGGGCTCCACCGGTGGTTCACCTCCGAGGACTACTTCGGCCGTGAGTCGCTGATGATGCTCAACGGCTACGGCGGCGCCATCAACGCCGTGGCACCGGAGGACACCGCGTCGGCGCAGCGCGACTCGGTGATCAAGGCCGCGTACTCGGCGGCCTGGAGCGATCCGGCCGAGGACGAACTGCACATCGGGTGGGTACGCGGCCTGTACGAAGAGCTGTACGCGGCCACCGGCGGGGCGCCGGTCTCCGATGACCAGGCCGACGGGTCGTACATCAACTACCCCGACGTCGACCTCGCCGACCCGGAGCGCAACACCTCGGGCGTGCCCTGGCACCAGCTCTACTACAAGGACAACTACCCCGCCCTGCAGGCGGTGAAGGCGGCCTGGGACCCCCGCGACGTGTTCCACCACGACCTGTCCGTGCGGCTGCCGTCCTCCTGTCCCGCGCAGCCCGCCCGGTCCACCCGCCAAGCGCCGGAGAAAGCCATGACGTACTCCACCGAGCACATCCCCGACCGGTACGACTTCGAGAGCATGTACACCGGCGACGCGGAGGCGCCGCCCGTGCAGCCCTGGGACATCGGCCGGCCCCAGCCCGCACTGGTCGCCGTCCACGAGGCCGGGCTGATCAGCGGTGACGTCCTGGACGTCGGCTGCGGTCTGGGTGACAACGCCGCCTTCCTCTCCTCCAAGGGACACCGGGTCACGGCGGTCGACGTGGCCGAGACGGCGGTCAAGGAGGCCCGGCGGCGGGCCGAGGCCAAGGGCGTGGACATCGAGTTCGTCGTCACCGACGCCACCCGGCTGACCGGCTTCGACGGCCGTTTCGACACCGTCGTCGACAGCGCCTGCTACCACGCGCTGGCCGAGGACGAGCGGAAGCGCTACCTCACCGCGCTGCACGACGCCTGCCGCCCGGGGGCCCGGCTGCACCTGTTCTCCTTCGCCGAGGAGCTCGAAGCGCCGTTCCCCGGACCGCACCGGCACAGCGCCCAGAGCCTGCGGGAGGTCGTGGGCAGCGTCTGGAACGTGGTGTCCGTCGAGGCCGCTACGTACTCCAGCTCGCTGGGCGTCGACGACATCACCGCCATGATCAAGGCGGAGTACCCGGACGCCGAGGCCGACCCCGCTCAGCTCGACGGGCTGGTCCTGGACGAGCTGGGCAAGGCGACGATGCCGGTCTGGCACGTCGTCGCCGAACGCCGCGGCTGACCCGCGAGGCCCCCTCCGTCACGGAGGGGGCCGCCCCCTTCGCCCCAGGTGGTAAATGAACGACCCGTTTCCCGATGAGGAGGGAACATGCGCAACCCCACCGACCGCCCTCCGGTCTCCTACGTCCTCGCGGGTGAATGGCCGGACGCCCTGCTGCTCCCGGACGCACCGCCCACCGCCCACGCCGGCCAGGAACTCGCCCTCGCCCTGCGCGCCCTGATGCGCACCCGCGGCCTGAGCGCGCGCGCCCTCGCGCAGCGCGCCGGCACGACCCACCCCACGATCCTGCGGATCCTCGGCGGCACCGGACTGGTGGACATGCGGACCGTCTTCCTCCTGGAGGTCACCCTCCAGGCACCGCTGTGGCCCCGGCGCCTGTACGCCGACTTCACCCCGCCCGGGACGTCACCCTGACCCCTCGCCGCTGCCGAGCCGGGGGAACGGCTCGGTCGAGAAGACCACCTCCACCGGCACGGAGAAGTACTGGGCGATCCGCAGGGCGAGATACAGGCTCGGGCTGTACTCGCCCCTCTCCAGATAACCCACCGTCTGATAGTGGATGCCCAGGGCCTCGGAGAGCTGCCGGCGCGAGATGCCCCGTTCCGCACGGAGCATGGCGATCCTGTTGTGGACGGTGTCAGTCATCGCGCCCGCCCTGTGATCCGTATCGCATGCGCGGGCCGCGGGCCGCGGCGGCTGCCGCGCGGACCCCTGCGGCCCGCCCGAGCCCACCCTTGAGTTCGTCCGTAACGATCAAAGTAGTTGTCTTTCTCGTAGCAGGTCTACTATCAAAACGGTAGCACGTCTACTACATTCCCTGGGGGAGGGAAGGCCTCCTCCCCACCCGTGTGCGGAGGTCAGGGGGGTCGTACGGGTGGGGTCTGGCGAGGGCAACGTCACAGCTGTAGCCCCTGCTGCTCATCCGTGCCGCTGGCCTAGCATCCCCCGCATGACGGTTCTCCCCGATGACGGGCTTTCGCTCGCCGCCGAGTTCCCGGACGCCACCCATGACCAGTGGCAGCGCCTTGTCGAAGGTGTGCTGCGCAAGTCGGGCAAGGACGTCTCGGGCGAAGCGGCCGAGGAAGCGCTCACGACGGCGCTGGACGACGGACTCGTCGCCCGCCCCCTCTACACCCCGCGCGACGCCGTCGCGGACACCGGATATCCGGGCTTCGCCCCGTATGTACGCGGCGGCCGCCCCGTGGGCGGCTGGGACGTACGGCAGCGGCATGGCCGGCCCGAGGCGGCCCGTACCAACGAAGCGGTCCTCGCCGACCTGGAGAACGGGGTCACCTCGCTGTGGCTGACCGTCGGCGACCTCGGCGTGCCGGTCGACGGCCTCGCCCAGGCCCTCGACGGCGTCTACCTCGACCTCGCGCCGGTCGTTCTCGACGCCGGAGCCGGAACGACCGCTGCCGCCGAGGAGTTGCTGCGGCTGTACGAGGCCCAGGGCGTCGCCCCCGCCGCGGCCCGCGGCAACCTCGGGGCGGACCCGCTCGCCCTCGCCGCCCGCACCGGAAACGCCGTCGACTGGCAGGACACCGCGGCGCTCGCCCGGCGCTGCCACGAGCAGTACCCGGGGCTTCGGGCCCTGACGGTGGACGCGCTGCCGTACCACGAGGCCGGCGCCTCCGCCGCGCAGGAGCTCGGTGCCTCGCTGGCGACCGCCGTCGCACACATGCGCCACCTCACCGACGCCGGCCTGCCGGTCGAAGCGGCCCTGGGGCAGCTGGAGTTCCGCTACGCGGCCACGGCCGACCAGTTCCTCACCATCGCCAAGTTCCGGGCGGCGCGCCGCCTGTGGGCCCGGATCGCCGAGGCGTCCGGTGCGCCCGGGGCGGGCGCGCAGCGCCAGCACGCCGTCACCTCGCCGGTGATGATGACCCGCCGCGACCCGTACGTGAACATGCTCCGTACCACCATCGCCTGCCTCGGTGCCGGGGTCGGCGGCGCGGACGCCGTCACCGTGCTGCCCTTCGACCACGAGCTGGGCCTGCCGGACGCCTTCGCCCGCCGTATCGCCCGCAACACCTCCTCCATCCTGCTTGAGGAGTCGCACCTCGGCCGGGTCGCCGACCCCGCCGGCGGTTCCTATTACGTCGAGCGCCTCACCACCGAACTCGCCCACGCGGCCTGGGAGTTCTTCCAGGAGCTGGAGCGCTCCGGCGGCCAGGAGCAGGCCCTTCGCTCCGGGCTGCTCGGCGAGCGGATCGCCGCCACCTGGGACGCGCGCAAGAAGAAGCTGGCCAAGCGGCGCGAACCGATCACCGGCGTCAGCGAGTTCCCGCACCTGGCGGAGAAGCCCGTCGAGCGCGAGCCCGCCCCCGTCCCGCCGGCCGGCGGACTCCCGCGGGTGCGCCGCGACGAGGCGTACGAGGAGCTGCGGAGCCGCTCCGACGCCCACCTCGCCGCCACCGGCGCCCGCCCCAAGGTCTTCCTCGCCGCGCTCGGCCCGGCCTCGGCGCACACCGCCCGGGCCACCTTCGCCGCCAACCTCTTCCAGGCCGGCGGCGTCGAGCCCGCCCACGACCCCGTCTCCGTGGACGCGGCCACCGCCGCCGAGGCCTTCACCGCCAGCGGCGCCACCATCGCCTGCCTCTGCTCCAGCGACGCGCTCTACGAGGAGCAGGCCGCCGAGGTCGCCCAGGCGCTGAAGTCGGCCGGCGCGCAGTCGGTGTTCCTCGCGGGCCGGCCCGCCGAGCACGCGAGCGTCGACGCATACATCTTCGCGGGCTGCGACGCCGTCGGCGTCCTGTCCTCCGTCCTGGACCGCATGGGAGTGGCGGCGTGATGCACATTCCGGACTTCTCCGAAGTCCCCCTGGACTCCGGCACGCCGGCCGGCACCACCGAGGAGCAGTGGCGTACGGCCGTCAAGGAATCGACCGGCAGCAGCGCCGACGACCTGGTCTGGGAGACCCCGGAGGGCATCGCCGTCAAGCCGCTGTACACCGGCCGTGACGCGGAGGGCCTGGACTTCCTCGGCACGTACCCGGGCGTCGCGCCGTACCTGCGCGGCCCCTACCCGACGATGTACGTCAACCAGCCGTGGACGATCCGGCAGTACGCCGGTTTCTCCACCGCCGAGGAGTCCAACGCCTTCTATCGGCGCAACCTCGCCGCCGGACAGAAGGGTCTGTCGGTCGCCTTCGACCTGCCGACCCACCGCGGCTACGACAGCGACCACCCGCGCGTCACCGGCGACGTCGGCATGGCGGGCGTCGCCATCGACTCCATCTACGACATGCGCCAGCTCTTCGACGGCATCCCGCTCGACAAGATGACCGTGTCGATGACGATGAACGGCGCCGTGCTGCCGGTCCTCGCCCTCTACATCGTGGCCGCCGAGGAGCAGGGCGTACCGCCCGAGAAGCTGGCCGGGACCATCCAGAACGACATCCTCAAGGAGTTCATGGTCCGCAACACCTACATCTACCCGCCCCGGCCCTCGATGCGGATCATCTCCGACATCTTCGCGTACACCTCGCAGAAGATGCCGCGCTACAACTCCATCTCCATCTCCGGCTACCACATCCAGGAAGCGGGCGCGACGGCCGACCTGGAGCTGGCGTACACGCTGGCCGACGGGGTGGAGTACCTGCGCGCGGGCCGCGACGCCGGCCTCGACGTGGACGCGTTCGCGCCGCGGCTCTCCTTCTTCTGGGCCATCGGCATGAACTTCTTCATGGAGATCGCCAAGATGCGGGCGGCCCGGCTGCTGTGGGCCCGGCTGGTCAAGGAGTTCGACCCGAAGAACGCCAAGTCGCTCTCCCTGCGCACCCACTCGCAGACCTCCGGCTGGTCCCTGACCGCCCAGGACGTCTTCAACAACGTCACCCGCACCTGCGTCGAGGCGATGGCCGCCACCCAGGGCCACACCCAGTCGCTGCACACCAACGCCCTCGACGAGGCGCTCGCCCTGCCGACGGACTTCTCCGCCCGGATCGCCCGCAACACCCAGCTGGTGCTCCAGCAGGAGTCCGGTACCTGCCGGGTCATCGACCCCTGGGGCGGCAGCGCCTACGTCGAGAAGCTCACCTACGACCTGGCGCGGCGCGCCTGGCAGCACATCCAGGAGGTCGAGGCGGCCGGCGGCATGGCCCAGGCCATCGACGCCGGCATCCCCAAGATGCGCGTCGAGGAGGCGGCCGCCCGCACCCAGGCCCGTATCGACTCCGGACGCCAGCCCGTCATCGGCGTCAACAAGTACCGCGTCGAGAACGACGAGCAGATCGACGTCCTCAAGGTCGACAACTCCTCCGTGCGCGCCCAGCAGATCGCCAAGCTGCGCCGGCTGCGCGAGGAGCGCGACGAGAACGCCACCCAGGACGCGCTGCGCGCGCTCACCGAGGCCGCAGGCCGGGACTCCGGCACCGGCCTGGAGTCCAACCTCCTCGCCCTCGCCGTGAACGCCGCCCGCGCCAAGGCCACCGTCGGCGAGATCTCCGACGCCCTGGAGAAGGTCTACGGCCGCCACGCGAGCCAGATCCGTACGATCTCCGGTGTGTACCGCACCGAGGCAGGAGCATCCCCCTCCGTGGAACGCACCCGCTCCCTCGTCGAGCGCTTCGAGGAGGCGGAGGGCCGCCGCCCGCGCATCCTCGTCGCCAAGATGGGCCAGGACGGCCACGACCGCGGCCAGAAGGTCATCGCCACCGCCTTCGCCGACCTGGGCTTCGACGTCGACGTCGGCCCGCTCTTCCAGACCCCGGCCGAGGTGGCCCGGCAGGCCGTCGAGGCGGACGTGCACGTCGTGGGCGTCTCGTCGCTGGCGGCCGGCCATCTGACCCTTGTCCCCGCGCTGCGCGAGCAGCTCGCGGAGGAGGGCCGCGACGACATCATGATCGTCGTGGGCGGAGTCATCCCGCCGCAGGACGTGCCCACGCTCCTGGAAATGGGCGCGGCGGCGGTCTTCCCGCCCGGCACGGTGATCCCGGACGCGGCCCATGACCTGGTGACGCGGCTCGCCGCGACACTGGGCCACGACGAGCTGTAGGCGCGCATGCGCATCGATCTGGACACCTGTGTGAAGGGGGTGCTCGACGGGAAACGCGCGTGGATCGCCCGCGCGATCACCCTCGTCGAGTCCACCCGCCCCGACCACCGCGTCCTCGCCCAGCGGCTGCTGACCGAGCTGCTGCCACACACCGGAAACGCCCGGCGGATCGGCATCAGCGGGGTGCCCGGGGTGGGCAAGTCGACCTTCATCGACGCCTTCGGGACGATGCTCACCGGTCTCGGCCACCGGGTCGCGGTCCTCGCCGTCGACCCGTCCTCCACCCGCACCGGCGGCTCCATCCTGGGCGACAAGACCAGGATGGAGCGGCTCGCCGTCGACCCGGCCGCGTTCGTGCGGCCGTCGCCGAGCGCGGGCACCCTGGGCGGGGTGGCCAAGGCCACCCGCGAGTCCATGGTCGTGATGGAGGCGGCGGGCTACGACGTCGTCCTCGTCGAGACCGTCGGCGTCGGCCAGTCGGAGACCACCGTCGCCGGCATGGTCGACTCCTTCCTGCTGCTCACCCTCGCCCGCACCGGCGACCAGCTCCAGGGCATCAAGAAGGGCGTGCTGGAACTGGCCGACGTCATCGCCGTCAACAAGGCCGACGGCCCGCACGAGCGCGACGCCCGCGGCGCGGCCCGCGAACTCGCGGGCGCCCTGCGCCTGATGCACCCGGCCGACGCGGCCTGGACCCCGCCGGTGCTCAGCTGCAGCGCCCGCGAATCCTCCGGCCTCGACACCGTCTGGGACCGCCTGGAGCAGCACCGTACGCTCCTGGACGCGGGCGGCCGGCTCGCCGCCAAACGCCGTGACCAGCAGGTTGACTGGGCCTGGGCCATGGTCCACGACGAGCTGCTCGGCCGGCTGCGGGCCCACCCCGAGGTACGGGACCTCACCCCGGAGCTGGAACGCCGGGTCCGCGAGGGGGAATTGACCCCGACGCTGGCCGCGATGCGGATCCTGGAGGCGTTCGGGCCGCGCTGATCTGAGACACGATCGCCCCGGGCCCCGGCCGCTGGGCATACTGACCCCTCCCGATCACCGCGACACCCTCAGGAGGAGTCATGGCTGCCAGTTTCAGGACGGTCATCGAGGTGGGCCCGGCCCATCTCGACCAGGCCCGGGGCCTCGACCGGACGTTCCAGGAGGCGATCGCCCCGGCGACCGTCAACTTCGACTTCGGCCACATCCGGGAGGCGGCCGCCGCCATCCCTGACAGCACGATCGTGAAGATGGTCCGGGGCTGGGGCCTTCAGGAGACCGCCCCGGTCCAGGTCATGGTGGAGTCCCTCAAGGAGGCCGTCCGCCAGGCGCTGCCCGAGTCGTTCGCCGCCGCCTCCTTCTGGGGCACGATCGAGCAGGAGCTCGTACGCGCCTTCACCGGCCTCGCCGTGCAGGAGGGCGAGCCCGGCCTCTCGTACTACGCCGAGGACCGGGAGCGCACCAGCTACTACCGTGACCTGCTCTTCGCCCTCCAGGACGAGGAGACGGGGGAGCACATGTACGCCATCGCCTTCTGCGTCGACGTGACCGTCGGCCTGGACAAGGCCCGGGCCGGTGTCCTGAAGGTCGACGACATCGCCCCGTACGCGATCCGGCTCAACGCGATCGTGGTACGCCAGGAGCTGCGGCTCGCGGCGTGAGTGCCGCCTGACGGGCACCGCCCCGTACCGGCCCGCCGTCCCGGGCCGAACCGGCCGCGAGCAGCGCCTCCGTCACGAGGCGGACGCCGCGCGCCAGCCGTCCCAGCTGCTCCAGCTCGACGGCGTACATCTGGATCGCGTTCTCGATCGTGGGCTCGGGCACCCCGAGCGTGGGCAGCTCCGCCCGAGAGGTCTGCAGAGCCACCCGAACCGCGCGTATCTCGTGCTGTATCTGAAGCTGCGCATGGCGCGCCAGCAGCACCGGGTGGCGGGTGAGCGGCGAGTAACCGGCGTAGCGGGCCGGCAGAAGATCACGCAGCCAGCGGGCTGCCGTGCGTTCCCAGTCGCGGTTGCCCGGAGTCCTGACCTGGCACGGCCAGTCGGCGCTGACGGGGGAGTAGGTCGGGGACATCGTTGTCGCTTCCAGAAGGGTGACCTGAAGATGAATGCCCTGATGGGAGGGGGTGCGGCGGTCCCGGCCCAGGGGTTGACCGAGACCGCCGCGGATGGAACACCAGGGGCCGACATGAGGAGGAGGGGGTCGGCAGGGGCCCGGGCGCCACAAGCAGTAAATATATATACCGTCGAGTAAGCAAGGGTATGAAAAATTTCATGCGGCGCGAGGCATGAAAAAAAGACCGGGCGCCATCGGGCCCCGGTGTCAGTCCTCCAGGAAGAAATTGTGCTGCTCGGCGGCCTGCTCGTATCCCTCCAGACGCAGCTGCGTCCGCTCCGGATCCGCGTCCGCCATCGCCTGGAGCAGCGACGCCGACAGCAGCTGCGGCGCCGCGTACGAGTCGAAGACCAGCCGCGACCCCGTCCCCGCCGTGAATGCCACGTCGGCCTCCTCCACCAGCGATCCGAGCGCCAGGTCGGTGATGAGCGCGACCTTCAGCCCCACGCCCCGCGCGGCCCTGATCGCGGCCAGCGTCTCCCTGGCGTGCCGGGGCATCGCGAAGGCCAGCACCCATGTGCCGCCCGCCTCCCGGGCCTGGAGCAGCGCGTCGTAGGAGACGCTGCCGCCACGGGTCACCACCCGTACGTCGGGGTGGATCCGGCGGGCCGCGTAGGCGAAGTACTCGGCCAGGGAGACCGAGATCCGCAGGCCCAGGATGGTCAGCGGGACGGACCGGGCGAGCTCCCGGCCCATATCGAGGACCTGGTCGGTGTCGGCGAGCACCCGGCGCAGCGACTCCAGGTTGTCGATCTCGGCGTCCACCGCGGCCTGGAGTTCGTTGCGGCGGTCCTCCCGCACGTCGGGGGAGCCGGCCACCGCGCTCAGCGCGATCGGCTGGAGTGCCTCCCGCAGCGCCGGGAAGCCGCTGAAGCCGAGCGAGGTGGCGAACCGCGTCACCGACGGCTGACTGACCCCGACCCGCTCCGCGAGGTCCGTGATCGACAGGAACGCGGCCTCGGTGAGGTGGTCGATCATGTACTGGGCGATCCGCCGCTGGGCCGGGGACAGCCGGTGCCCGCCGAACAGCGCCCGGACCCGGTCCGCGGGTGCCGACGCCGGTTCGGCGGAGCCTCTGCCCGGCGTGATGGCGGCGGCCTGTGCGCGCGCCTGCTGCCCTGATGGCACGGGGTGCCTCCTTCGTGTCCCGTCGAGCCCAAGATAGTTCACGGAGCGTGGCCCCATGGGGCGGGCGGCGTGGTGGCGACCGAGGGGCGGCGCGCGCACCCTGGAACCATGCCCCGGACCAACGCGGAGGTCCAGGCACTCCTGCAGGAGTACGCCGACCTCGTCAGGATCAGCGGCGGCGACGCCTTCAAGGCCCGCGCGTACGAGAAGGCCGCCCGGGCGGTCGGCGGGCACCCCGCGGACGTCGCCGGCCTGGACGTCAAGGAGCTGCGGGAGATCCCGGGCGTCGGCCGCTCCATCGCCGAGAAGATCGTGGAGTTCCTCAGCTCCGGCCAGGTCTCGGCCGTCGAGGAGCGGCGCGAGCACATCCCCGCCGGGGTCCGCGAGCTGATCGCCATCCCCCAGCTCGGCCCGCGCAAGGCGATGCTCCTCCACCAGGAGCTCGGCATCTCCTCCGTCGACGCGCTCGTCGCCGCCATCCACGGCGAACGCCTGCGCGACCTCAAGGGATTCGGCGAGAAGACGGAGCAGAACATCCTCCACGGCATCGAGCTGCTGCGCGCCTCCGGCGGGCGGATCCTCCTCGACGCGGCGATGGAGGTCGCCGAGCGGATCGTCGGTGAGCTCTCCGCCCTTCCCGGCTGCGAACGCTGCGCCTACGCGGGATCGCTGCGCCGGATGCGCGACACGATCGGTGACGTCGACATCCTGGTCGCGGCCGAGGCCTCCGCCCCCTTCATGGCCGCGCTCGTCGCGCTCCCGGAGGTTGCCGAGACACTCGCGCACGGCGAGAAGAAGACCTCCATCCGCACCGCCAAGGGCCTCCAGGTCGACCTGCGGGTCCTGCCGCCCGGCTCCTGGGGCGCCGGACTGCAGTACTTCACCGGCTCCAAGGCGCACAACATCCGCACCCGCGAGATCGCCGTCCGCAGAAAGCTGAAGCTCTCCGAGTACGGCCTCTTCCACGCCAAGAGCGGCCGCAAGATCACCTCCGAGACCGAGGAGGCGATCTACGAACGGCTCGGGCTGCCCTGGATCCCGCCCACCCTGCGCGAGGACCGCGGCGAGATCGCGGCCGCCGAACGCGGCGAACTGCCCGACCTGATCACCGAGGACGCCGTGCGCGGCGATCTGCACACGCACACCGACCTCACCGACGGGCTCTCCTCGCTGGAGGCGATGGTGGAGGCGGCCGCGGCCCGCGGCTACGCCTACTTCGCCGTCACGGACCACGCCCCCGACCTCGCCATGCAGCGCATGACCCAGGAGAAGATGCTCGCCCAGCGTGCCCGCGTCCGTGAACTCGACCGCGTACACCGGGGGATGCGGCTGCTGCACGGGACCGAGCTCAACATCGGACCCGACGGCGAGGTCGACTGGCCCGGCGAGTTCCTCGCCGGCTTCGACATCTGCGTGGCCTCCGTCCACTCCCACTTCAACCAGAGCCGTGACCGCCTCACCCGCCGGCTGGTCCGCGCCGCCGAGAACCCGTACGTCTCGGTCATCGGCCACCCCACCACCCGCCGGATCGGCAAGCGCCCCGGCCTGGACGCCGACTTCGACGCCGTCTTCGAGGCCTGCGCCCGCACCGGCACCGCCCTGGAGATCAACTCCCACCCCGAGCGCCTCGACCTGTGCGACGACGACATCCTGCGGGCCAAGACGTACGGCGTGAAATTCGCCGTGAACTCCGACGCCCACTCCACCACTCATCTGCCGTATCTGCGCTACGGCATCGGTATGGCCCAGCGCGGCTGGCTGACCGATGAGGACGTCATCAACACCTGGCCACTGGGGCGTCTGCGCCGCTTCCTGCGACCGGGATGACCGCCCGGCGGTACCCGACGTGACAGTGGCGCCCTTCCAATGATCTTGTTGCGGTCGACAGCCCGGTCGTGTCGCTGTTGGGCCGAACGGGTGAGGAACGGGAGGATGGGTGCATGAGTAGGTACGAGAGGTACGACGTCACCGACGAGCAGTGGGAGGGCCTCGCCCAGGTCCTGCCGCTGCGGGGGCGCAACGAATGGCCCTCCAGGGTCGACCACCGGACACTGCCCGAGCCGTACGAGGCCGTCGAGCAGCGCCGGATGATCGTGCTGCGGGTGCAGGTCTTCGCGGACGCGCGCGAGGTCGCCGAGTACCTCATCGCCCAGATCCCGGTCCTCCTCGACCTGACGGGCGCCGACACCGAAGTCGCCAAGCGCATCCTGGACTTCAGCAGCGGTGTCGTCTTCGGCCTCGGCAGCGGCATGCACCGCGTCGACAAGAACGTCTTCCTGCTCGCCCCCGTGGGCACCGAGGTGGAGGGTGCGGCGGCCGCCGCCGTCCCCCAATCGTAGGAAGACCAACCGGGCAAAACGGTTCAGCGTCGGGGCGCTGCATAGCGTCCCCCTCATGGACTCCGTCGCCGCCTGCCCGACCCGCCCGACAGTCACCCACCTGCGGCTCTCGGCCTTCAAGTCGCATCGCGCGGCCGTCTATCCGCTGGGGCCGGTGACACTCTTCGCGGGGGCGAGCGGCACCGGCAAGTCCAGCGCACTGGAGGCGTACGAGGCGCTCGCGCGCCTGGGCGCGGGCGCCCGGCTCGCGAGCGTCTTCCCGGACGCCGAGGCGTGCGTACCGGAGCGGGCCGGGCCCGACGCCCAGGGCAGGCGCGGCTTCCGGATCGGCTGCACCACCGCCGGGCCGGCCGGGACCGTACGCCTCGACGTGGCCGTCCAGGCCGAACCCGCCCTGCGGATCGTCGGCGAACGCCTCACCGCCGACGGGACGACCCTGCTGACCACGGCGCTGCGGGACCCCGGGCGCGCCACCGTGCAGGCCGAGTGGCACACGGCGGGCAGCGGCGCGCCGGTCACCCGCGCGCCGCTGCCCGACGACCGGCTCGCCACCGCCCTGCTCCCGCTGCGGGTGGCCGGCAGGACACCCGGGCAGTTACGGGTCCTGGCCGCCGCCGAACAGGTCGTCGTCGCCCTGCGCTCGGTCTTCGCCTGCGATCCGCAGCCCCACCGCATGCGCGCCCCGGTCGCCGTCGGCGCGGGACGGCTGCGGCGCGGCTGCGACAACCTGGCGGAGGTGCTCCACCGCACCCGTACCGCCTGCACCCGCCGCCACGCCCGGCTCGCCGCGATGGCCCGGGCGGGGTGCGCCGGACCGGTGGCGGGCCTGGACGTCGAAGCGCTCGCCGACGGGACGGTACGGGCCCTGCTGGACCGGGGCGGTCCGGCGGCCGGCGGCCCGGGCGCCGGGCACGGCACCCCGTTCGGCCGGCTCGGCGACGGCGAACTGCGCTATCTCGCCCTGGCGCTCGTGCTGCTGACCGGTCCGGGTGTGCTCGCGATGGACCAGGTCGCCGAAGTGCCGGGCGCCATGCAGACGCTGACCGTCCTCGCCGACGGATTCGACCGCGGCCTGGACGACCGCCAGACCACATCCCTGCTCTCGCTCGCCACCGGCATCTGCGCCGACGGCCACCTCAGGCTCGTCGGCACGGTCGGCGCCGCGGGCGCCGTCCACGCCCGGGAGACCACCGGAGCGGCAGTGGTAGACCTGGAGCCGTGACAGACATGGACCTTCAGGGACTGCAGCGCCGGCTGGCGGAGTTCGCCGCCTCCCGCGAGTGGCAGCCGTACCACACCCCCAAGAACCTCGCGGCCGCGCTCAGCGTGGAGGCCGCCGAACTGCTGGAGATCTTCCAGTGGTTGACCCCCGAGGAAGCCGCCCGCGTCATGGACGAGCCGGACACCGCCCACCGGGTGGCCGACGAGGTCGCCGATGTGCTGGCGTACCTGCTCCAGTTCTGCGGGTCGTTGGGGGTCGACCCGCTGGCCGCGCTCTCCGCGAAGATCGACCGGAACGAGCTCCGCTTCCCCGTCGGACGGCCTCCAGGACGCTCCGCACGCGCCGATCGTCACTCTTCGGAGTGATCGACTTATTCACATCGAGCTTCCTGTCCACAGATTTCCGAATTCCCCTGGCTTTTGGGCTCAGTCGCACTCACTCTGGGTAGTGGAATGAGTAGCAGACAGTCGTACGAACGGGGGCGGCGTACATGGAAGCGGAGCGGCTCATCGCAGTCGGACGGCATGCCCTGGCCCAGAGCCGGGACGCGCTGGACATCGTGGCCGAGGCCTGGCAGGCACAGGCCCTGGCCCAGGCCGTGGGAAGTCATCTCGCGCTCGGCGGACCGCAGGAGTTGCGGGGCGAGGCGCGCGGGCTCAGTGAGATCGGTGGCGCGCGCGGACCGCTGGACCATCCCGCGCTGCGCACGGGCGGCTTACGGGCCGCGCAGCTCACCGGCGTCGGCGACGCCCGTATCGCGCTGACCGCGCTGAGCGCGCTGCTCGGCGAGGTCGGGATCGCCCTCGTCGGTGTCGCCTGCGCCACCGACGAGGAGGGGCTGTACTGGCAGTGCATCGAGGCGATCGACGCCGCCGACGAGTCGAACGACCGGGTCAGGGGGATGCTGCGCAGACTCGCGGTCCGGGAGAGAGGCAGGTCGCCCGGCGCGGCATGGGGCCGGGCCGACCCGGCGGACTCGACGGCGGGGCCGTCATGATCTCGGCGCAGGCGGTGCGGCGGTGGCCGCGCTCAGAAGCCGGTCTTGTCCTTCGCGCCCTCGGCGTGCTCCTGTACGCCCTCGGCGCACGCGGTCTGCCGGCCGCGCTCGGTGTGCTCGGCCGCCTGTCCGCGGTCCGCGGCGGACGCGTCGCGGTCCGTGCGGTCGGCCGAGGACTGGAGGTCGGCGTCGAGCTGGGACAGGTCGGCGGTGAGCGCCGCCATCAGCTCCTCCATCTGCTGCAGCAGCCCTTTCGGGGCGGCGGGGGTCTTCTGCTCGGGCACGGACTGCCCCACCGGCTGCTCGGGCATCGCCTGTTCGGGCGCGGCTTCCTGGGACATGGCGGCCTCCTCGGCCCAGGCCTTCCCCACGGGGAAAGGCGGCAAGAGAAAAAGACGCACCGGACGACTGCCGCCGGCGCGCGGGCCGGGCGGTCCGGCTCCGCCCGAGCCAACGACGGGTGCCCGCCGCCGGTCACTGGCCACATGGGACCGGGGCGGCCGCGCGGAGTGATATTCACCCGACCGGGCCGGAGCACGCCCCCGGCGGCCTGACAGGTTGACGTTCCACCCGCCAGACCGGCGGAAAGGTTGAGCCGCGAACAGCGGTGCAGGATGGAGGTATGGATCTTCGAATCTTCACCGAACCCCAGCAGGGCGCGAGCTACGACACCCTGCTGACCGTGGCCAAGGCCACCGAGGAACTCGGCTTCGACGCCTTCTTCCGCTCCGACCACTACCTCTCCATGGGATCCGCCGACGGACTGCCCGGACCGACGGACGCCTGGATCACCCTGGCCGGCCTCGCCCGCGAGACCAGCCGGATCCGCCTCGGCACGCTGATGACCGCCGGCACGTTCCGGCTGCCCGGCGTCCTCGCCATCCAGGTCGCCCAGGTCGACCAGATGTCCGGCGGCAGGATCGAACTCGGCCTGGGCGCGGGCTGGTTCGAGGAGGAGCACAAGGCGTACGGCATCCCCTTCCCCAAGGAGAAGTTCGGCCGGCTGGAGGAGCAGCTGGCCATCGTCACCGGGCTCTGGGACACGGAGACCGGCAAGACGTTCTCCTACGAGGGCCGGTACTACCAGCTCACCGACTCGCCCGCGCTGCCCAAACCCGCCCAGACCAAGGTCCCGGTCCTCGTCGGAGGCCACGGCGCCACCCGCACGCCCCGGCTGGCCGCGCGGTACGCCGACGAGTTCAACATCCCCTTCGCCTCGGTCGAGGACAGCGAGCGGCAGTTCGGCCGGGTCCGTGCCGCCGCCGAGGAGGCCGGCCGGTCCGCCGGCGACATGACCTACTCCAACGCCATGGTCGTCTGCGTCGGCAAGGACGACGCCGAGGTCGCCCGGCGCGCCGCCGCCATCGGCCGGGACGTGGACGAGCTCAAGGCCAACGGCCTGGCCGGCTCGCCCGACGAGGTCGTCGACAAGATCGGCCGCTACGGCGCGATCGGCTCCTCCCGTATCTACCTCCAGGTCCTCGACCTCGACGACCTGGACCATCTGGAGCTGATCTCCGCCAAGGTCCAGTCCCAGCTGAACTGAGCGCCCGCGCGCCGCAGGAGGAGCCATGAGACCCGCCCGTACACTCGCCGCCGCGCTCGCCGAGGAGGTCCTCGTCCTCGACGGCGGTCTGTCCAACCAGTTGGAGGCCCAGGGGTGCGACCTGTCCGACGCCCTCTGGTCGGCCCGGCTGCTCGCGGACGGACCCGAGCAGATCGAGGCCGCCCACACGGCCTATGTGCGAGCGGGCGCGCGGGTTCTCATCACCTCCAGCTACCAGGCCACCTTCGAAGGCTTCGGCCACCGCGGCATCCACCGGAAGGAGGCGGCCGACCTGCTCGCCGGCAGTGTGGAGCTGGCCCGCGCCGCGGCCGACCCGGCAGGTCGTGAGGTGTGGGTCGCCGCGTCGGTCGGGCCGTACGGGGCGATGCTCGCGGACGGCAGCGAGTACCGGGGCCGGTACGGGCTGACTGTGCGGGAGCTGGAACGGTTCCACCGGCCCCGGATCGAGGCCCTCGCCGCGGCCGGGCCGGACGTCCTCGCCCTGGAGACCGTCCCGGACACCGACGAGGCCGAGGCGCTGCTGCGGGCCGTCGAGGGGTGCGGGGTGCCCGTGTGGCTCTCGTACACGGTCGAGGGCGGCCGGACCCGGGCCGGGCAGGATCTGGCGGGCGCCTTCGCGCTCGTGGCGGGCCTCGATCAGGTGACCGCCGTGGGCGTCAACTGCTGCACGGTCGACGAGGTGGACCTGGCCGTGGAGATCGCCGCCGAGGCCACCGGGAAGCCGGTGGTCGTCTACCCCAACAGCGGCGAGCGGTGGGACGCCACCACCGGACGGTGGCGGGGCGCCGCCAGGTACGACCCCCGCCGGGTGAGGGAGTGGACGGCCGAGGGAGCCCGCCTGGTCGGCGGCTGCTGCCGGGTCGGCCCGGACCGGATCGCCGAACTGACGAGATCCCTGGCGGCCGGCCCGCCGTGAACGGCCCTGCCGTGAGCCGGACGGCCTCCGCGCACGGGCCCCCTCGCGGGGGAGGGGCCTGCGTCCCGGCACCGTCGCTCGGGAGCGGCGGCGACCCGCCGGCCTGTCACTGGGGAGCGGCCTGTGCCCCGGCCCGTCGGCCTGGGCCGCGTCGCCGGGCGTCCGGCGGGCAGCGCGCGGAAAATGCCTCGTCGGAGGCGTCCGCCGGGACCATACTCGGTCATGTGTTCATGACGATCAGCATCACCGGCACCCAGGAGCGTCCCGCGACCGACCTCGGATTCCTGCTGCACAAGCATCCCGACAAGGCGCAGACGTTCACCACCGCCCACGGCACCGCGCACGTCCTCTACCCCGAGGCGAACGCCGAGCGCTGCACGGCCGCCCTCCTCCTCGAGGTCGACCCCGTGGCGCTGGTGAGGCGCGGCAAGGGCAAGGGCCGCGGTGGCGCGCCCGACGCGGCGCTCGCGCAGTATGTGAACGACCGCCCCTACGCCGTGTCGTCGCTGTTCTCCGTCGCCATGAGCACGGTCTTCAAGTCCGCGCTGCGCGGCGTCTGCGCCGCCCTGCCCGAGCGGGCCGCCGAGCCGCTGCCGCTGCGGATCGAGATCCCGGCCCTGCCCGCCCGCGGGGGAGTGGAGCTGGTGGCCCGGCTCTTCGGGCCCCTCGGCTGGTCCGCCGTCTCGGCCGAACCGGTGCCGCTGGACGCACAGTTCCCGCAGTGGGGCGACTCCCGCTACGTACGGCTCGTCCTGGAGGGCGAGCTGCTGCTCGCCGACGCGCTGCGCCAGCTCTACGTTCTGCTCCCGGTCCTCGACGACGCCAAGCACTACTGGGTCGCCCCGGACGAGGTCGACAAACTGCTGCGCGCCGGGGAGGGCTGGCTCGCCGCCCACCCCGAGCAGAAGCTGATCACCAGCCGCTATCTCGCCCGCCGCTGGGGCCTGACCCGGCAGGCCGCGGAGCGGCTGGAGCTGGTCCGGCTCGCCGAGGCCGACGGCCTTGAGGTCGAGGACGTCGACAACGCCGTCGACGAGAGCGTCGACACGGAGGAGAGGCCGGTGCCGCTCGCCGAGCAGCGCCGCGACGCGATCCTCGGCGTGCTCCGGGCCACCGGCGCCGCCCGCGTCCTCGACCTGGGCTGCGGGCAGGGCCAGTTGGTGCAGGCGCTCCTGAGGGACGTGCGGTTCACCGACATCGTCGGCGTCGACGTGTCCGTACGGGCGCTGACCGTCGCCGGGCGGCGGCTGCGTCTGGAGCGGCTCGGGGAGCGGCAGGCCGGCCGTGTCACGCTGCTCCAGGGCTCGCTGACGTACACCGACAAGCGGCTGGCCGGCTATGACGCGGCCGTCCTCAGTGAGGTGATCGAGCATCTCGACCTGGAGCGGCTGCCCGCCCTGGAGTACGCCGTGTTCGCCGCGGCCCGGCCGGCCACGGTGATCGTGACGACGCCGAACGTCGAGTACAACGTGCGCTGGGAGACGCTGCCCGCCGGGCACGTCCGCCATGGCGACCACCGTTTCGAATGGACCCGCGAGGAGTTCCGCGGCTGGGCGGCCGAGGTCGCCGCACGCCACGGATACGAGGTCCGGTACACCCCCGTCGGCCCCGACGACCCCGAGGTGGGCCCGCCGACCCAGATGGCGGTGTTCCGCCGGACCGACCCGACACCGAAGACCGCGGTGAAGACCGACTCGACCCCGAAGACCGACCCGAAGACCGGTCCGATCCCGAAGGAGGAGCAGGCCGCATGACCACCCCGACCCGTACGCTCGCCGTCACCGACCTGTCCCTCGTCGTGCTCGTCGGCGCGACCGGCTCCGGCAAGTCGACCTTCGCGCGCAAGCACTTCAAGCCCACCGAAGTGATCTCCTCCGACTTCTGCCGGGGCCTGGTCGCCGACGACGAGAACGACCAGAGCGCCAGCCGCGACGCCTTCGACGTCCTGCACTACATCGCCGGCAAGCGTCTCGCGGCCGGCCGGCTGACCGTGGTCGACGCGACCAACGTGCAGCCGGAGAGCCGCCGCCAGCTGGTGCGCCTGGCCCGCCAGTACGACGTGCTGCCCATCGCGATCGTCCTCGACGTGCCCGAGGACGTGTGCGCGGCACGCAACGCGGCCCGCCCCGACCGGGCCGGCATGCCCGCCCATGTCATCCGGCGTCACCGCCGCGAACTGCACCGTTCGCTCAAGGGGCTGGAGCGCGAGGGCTTCCGCAAGGTGCACATCCTGCGCGGGACCGAGGAGGTCGACGCCGCCGAGGTCGTCCTGGAGAAGCGCTTCAACGACCTGCGGCACCTGACCGGGCCGTTCGACATCATCGGCGACATCCACGGATGCAGTTCCGAGCTGGAGACCCTGCTGGCCAAGCTCGGTTACAAGGACGGCGCGCACCCCGAGGGGCGTACGGCGGTCTTCGTCGGCGACCTCGTCGACCGGGGCCCCGACAGCCCCGGTGTCCTGCGCCGCGTCATGGGCATGGTCGCCGCGGGTCAGGCCCTGTGCGTGCCCGGCAACCACGAGAACAAGCTCGGCCGCTGGCTCAAGGGACGCAACGTCCAGCACACGCACGGCCTGGCCGAGACGATCGAACAGCTGGAGAAGGAGAGCGAGGAGTTCCGCGCCCAGGTGGGGGAGTTCATCGACGGACTCGTCAGCCACTACGTCCTCGACGAGGGCAAGCTCGTCGTCTGCCACGCCGGACTGCCGGAGAAGTACCACGGTCGCACCTCCGGCCGGGTCCGCGCGCACGCGCTGTACGGAGAGACGACCGGCGAGACCGACGAGTTCGGGCTGCCCGTGCGCTACCCGTGGGCGGAGGAGTACCGCGGCCGCGCCGCCGTGGTCTACGGCCACACACCCGTGCCGAACACCTCCTGGATCAACAACACCATCTGCCTGGACACCGGCGCCGTCTTCGGCGGCCGGATGACCGCCCTGCGCTGGCCCGAGCGGGAACTGGTCGACGTACCGGCCGAGAAGGTCTGGTACGAGCCGGTCAAGCCGCTGGTGACCGAGGCGCCGGGCGGCCACCAGGGCCGCCCGCTGGACCTCGGGGACGTACACGGCCGCCGGGTCGTCGAGACCCGGCAGCTGGGCAACGTCGGGGTGCGCGAGGAGAACGCCGCGGCGGCGCTGGAGGTGATGAGCCGGTTCGCGGTCGACCCGCGCCTGCTCGCCTACCTCCCGCCGACCATGGCGCCCACGCCGACCTCGAAGACCGACGGCTACCTGGAGCACCCGGCCGAGGCCTTCGCGCAGTACCGCGCGGACGGCGTGGACCGCGTCCTGTGCGAGGAGAAGCACATGGGCTCCCGGGCCGTGGCGCTGGTGTGCCGGGACGCCGCCGTGGCCCGCGACCGGTTCGGCGTGGCCGGCCCGACGGGCGCCCTGCACACCCGTACCGGCCGGCCGTTCTTCACCGACCCCGCCGTCACCGAACAGGTCCTCGGCCGGCTGCGCGCGGCCGTGACCGCCGCGGGCCTGTGGGACGACCTCGACACGGACTGGCTGCTGCTCGACGGCGAGCTGATGCCCTGGTCGCTGAAGGCGTCCGGGCTGCTGCGCACGCAGTACGCGGCGGTCGGCGCCGCGGCCGGGGCGGTGTTCCCGGGCGCGGTCCAGGCGCTGGAGCAGGCCGCCGCGCGCGGTGTCGGTGTCGGAGACCTGCTCACCCGGCAGCGGGAGCGGGCTGAGGACGCGGCCGCGTTCACGGAGGCGTACCGCCGCTACTGCTGGCCGACGGAGGGGCTCGACGGGGTGCGGTTCGCGCCGTTCCAGATCCTGGCCGTCCAGGGGCGGTCGCTGGCGGCCGTGCCGCACGACCGGCAACTGTCCTGGCTGGACCGGCTGGTCGAGCAGGACGCCGCGTCCGGCGGCGGTCTGCTCCAGGCCACCCGGCGGCTCGTCGTCGACACCGGCGACGAGGAGTCGGTGCGGGCCGGGACCGACTGGTGGCTGGAGCTGACCGGCGCGGGCGGCGAAGGCATGGTCGTCAAGCCGCTTCAGGCGCTGGCCAGGGACGGCAAGGGCCGGCTGGTCCAGCCCGGGGTGAAGGTCCGCGGCCGGGAGTATCTGCGGATCGTCTACGGCCCCGAGTACACGCGCCCGGAGAACCTGGAGCGGCTGCGCGGCCGGTTCCTGAGCCACAAGCGCTCGCTGGCGCTTCGGGAGTACGCGCTCGGCCTCGAGGCGCTGGACCGGCTGGCCGACGGGGAGCCGCTGTGGCGGGTCCATGAGGCGGTCTTCGCCGTGCTGGCCCTGGAGTCGGAACCGGTCGACCCCCGGTTGTGACCATCCGGTCGCCGTTTCGGGGGGTGAACAGCGAGCCGCCCGGTGAGGATGAGGGCATGGGATTCCATGTCGATTCCGAGACCGGGCGGCTGCGCCGCGTCATCCTGCACCGCCCGGATCTGGAGCTGAAACGGCTCACCCCGAGCAACAAGGACGCCCTGCTCTTCGACGACGTGCTGTGGGTGCGCAGGGCCCGTCAGGAGCACGACGGGTTCGCCGACGTGCTGCGCGACCGGGGGGTGGTGGTGCATCTCTTCGGCGATCTGCTGCGCGAGGCCCTGGAGGTGCCGGCCGCCCGGGCGCTGGTGATGGACCGGGTCTTCGACGAGAAGGAGTACGGGCCGCTCGCCACCGACCATCTGCGGGCCGCGTTCGACACCATGGACGCCGCCTCCCTGGCGGAGGCGCTGGTCGGCGGGATGACCAAGCGGGAGTTCCTGGCCGCCCACCCGGAGCCGACCTCGGTCCGCTTCCATGTGATGGACCTGGACGACTTCCTGCTCGGCCCGCTGCCCAACCACATCTTCACCCGGGACACCTCGGCCTGGATCTACGACGGGGTCTCCATCAATGCCATGCGCTGGCCCGCCCGGCAGCGGGAGACCGTGCACTTCGAGGCGATCTACAAACACCATCCGCTCTTCACCGGCCCCACGGCAGGGACGTTTCACCACTGGTCGGAGGGGCAGCCCGACTACCCCTCGACCATCGAGGGCGGGGACGTCCTGGTCATCGGCCACGGGGCGGTGCTGATCGGGATGAGTGAGCGCACGACCCCGCAGGCGGTGGAGATGCTGGCCCGGGGGCTGTTCGCGGCCGGTTCGGCCCGCACGATCGTGGCGCTGGACATGCCCAAGCGGCGGGCGTTCATGCATCTCGACACGGTGATGACGATGGTCGACCACGACACGTTCACGCAGTACGCCGGGCTCGGCATGCTCCGCTCGTACACCATCGAGCCGGGGGACACGGGCAGCAGCCTCAAGGTCAGCGACCATCCGCCCGAGCACATGCACAGCGCCATCGCGGCGGCCCTCGGCCTCACCGAGATCCGGGTGCTCACCGCGACCCAGGACGTGCACGCCGCCGAGCGGGAGCAGTGGGACGACGGCTGCAACGTGCTGGCGGTGGAGCCCGGGGTCGTCGTCGCCTACGAGCGCAACGCCACCACCAACACGCATCTGCGCAAGCAGGGCATCGAGGTGATCGAGATCCCCGGCAGCGAGCTGGGGCGGGGGAGGGGTGGTCCGCGCTGTATGAGCTGCCCGGTGGAGCGTGATCCGGTGAGGCCCTGAGCGCCGGACCTGGCCGGGCGGCCGGGAGGGGGCCTGTATAAGAATTCTGACGCTCGTATAGACTTCCACGGTCGTCGTATCCGGAACCCGGGAGCACCGCCATGGCCACTGACCTCACCGGCCGCCACTTCCTCAAGGAGCTGGACTTCACCGCCGAGGAGTTCCGCGGCCTGATCGCGCTGGCCGCCGAGCTCAAGGCGGCCAAGAAGGCGGGCACCGAGGTCCAGCGGCTGCGCGGTAAGAACATCGCCCTGATCTTCGAGAAGACCTCCACCCGCACCCGCTGCGCCTTCGAGGTCGCCGCCGCGGACCAGGGCGCCTCGACCACCTACCTCGACCCGGCCGGCTCCCAGATGGGCCACAAGGAGTCGGTCAAGGACACCGCCCGTGTGCTCGGGCGGATGTTCGACGCCATCGAGTACCGGGGAGACGGCCAGGCGACCGTCGAGGAGCTCGCCGCGCACGCCGGAGTGCCGGTCCTCAACGGCCTCACCGACGACTGGCACCCCACCCAGATGCTCGCCGACGTGCTCACCATGACCGAGCACAGCGACAAGCCCCTCACCAAGCTCACCTTCGCCTACCTCGGCGACGCCCGCTTCAACATGGGCAACTCCTACCTGGTCACCGGCGCCCTGCTCGGCATGGACGTACGGATCGTCGCGCCGAAGGAGTACTGGCCGGCCGAGCCGGTCGTCGCGCTCGCGCGGCAGGCCGCCGAGACCAGCGGCGCCCGGATCACCCTCACGGACAACGTCACCGACGGCGTCCGCGGCTGCGACTTCGTCGCCACCGACGTCTGGGTCTCGATGGGCGAGCCCAAGGCGGTCTGGGACGAGCGGATCGCGGCCCTCGCCCCGTACGCCGTCACGATGGACGTCCTGCGCGCCACCGGCAACGCCGACGTGAAGTTCCTGCACTGCCTGCCGGCCTTCCACGACCTCGGCACCGCCGTCGGCCGGGACATCCACGCCCGCCACGGTCTCACTGAGCTGGAGGTGACGGACGAGGTCTTCGAATCGGCCCACTCCGTCGTCTTCGACGAGGCCGAGAACCGGATGCACACCATCAAGGCCGTCCTCGTGGCCACCCTCGCGGGCGGCGCCGCCCAGTCGTAGGGCACGCGGCAGAGGGGCGGGGCGTCGCGGATGCCGCGGCGACGGGCGAATCGCGCGACCAGCGACCAGCGACCAGCGACCGGCGGGAGCAGGCGTATCGCGTACTCCTGACGACAGTCACCAATCGGTGTTACGCTCGCGAAGAGGTGCCGCCGCCCGCACCCACGCTGAGGGAGGCCCCATCCCATGAGCCCCTTTACCAGCTCCGCGCCCCGCACCGAGGAATGGCGCCACATCCGCCTCACCCTCGACGACGGGGTCGCCACCGTCACCCTCGCCCGCCCCGAGAAGCTCAACGCCCTCACCTTCGGCGCCTACGCCGATCTGCGCGACCTCCTCGCCGAGCTCTCGCGCGAGCGGGCCGTCCGCGCCCTCGTCCTCGCCGGTGAAGGCCGCGGCTTCTGCTCCGGCGGCGACGTCGACGAGATCATCGGCGCCACGCTCTCCCTGGACACCGCCGAGCTCCTCGACTTCAACCGGATGACCGGCCAGGTCGTACGGGCGCTGCGCGAATGCCCGTTCCCCGTGATCGCCGCCGTGCACGGCGTCGCCGCCGGAGCCGGAGCCGTCCTCGCCCTCGCCGCCGACTTCCGCGTCGCCGACCCCTCCGCCCGCTTCGCCTTCCTCTTCACCAGAGTCGGCCTCTCCGGCGGCGACATGGGCGCCGCCTACCTCCTGCCCCGGGTGGTCGGACTGGGCCACGCCACCCGGCTGCTCATGCTCGGCGACCCGGTCCGCGCCCCCGAGGCCGAACGGATCGGTCTGATCAGCGAACTCGCCGACGAGGGCGAGGCGGACGTCCGCGCCGCCCAGCTCGCCCGCCGCCTCGCCGAAGGCCCGGCCCTCGCCTACGCCCAGACCAAAGCCCTGCTCACCGCCGAGCTCGACATGCCCCTGTCCGCCGCCGTCGAGATGGACGCGGCCACCCAGGCGCTGCTGATGAACGGCGACGACTACGCCGAGTTCCACGCGGCCTTCACCGAGAAGAGGCCCCCCAAGTGGCAGGGCCGTTAGCCATGACCGGCCACCCCCTGCGCGTCGCGGTCATCGGCGGCGGACCCGGCGGGCTGTACGCCGCGGTCCTCCTCAAACGCCTCGATCCCGGCCGCGAGATCACCGTCTGGGAGCGCGGCGCCCCCGACTCCACCTTCGGCTTCGGCGTCGTCCTCTCCGACGAGACCCTCGGCGGCATCGAGCACGCCGATGCCGACGTCTACCGCGCCCTGAGCGAGGAGTTCGTCCGGTGGGACGACATCGACATCCTCCACCGCGGCCGCACCCTCACCTCCGGCGGCCACGGCTTCGCCGCCCTCGACCGCCGCCGGCTCCTGCAGATCCTGCACCGCCGCTGCGCCGAGCTCGGCGTCCGCCTCCGCTTCCACACCGAGGCCCCGCCCGCCGCGGCCCTCGCCGCCGACCACGACCTCGTCATCGCCGCCGACGGCGTCCACAGCACCACCCGCCAGGCCCATGCCGACCACTTCCGCCCCCGCATCACCACCCACCGCTGCCGCTACATCTGGCTCGCCACCGACTTCGCCCTCGACGCCTTCCGCTTCGAGATCGCCGAGACCGAACACGGCGTGATGCAGCTGCACGGCTACCCCTACCGCGCCGACTCCTCCACCGTCATCGTCGAGATGCGCGAAGAGGTCTGGCGCGCCGCCGGTCTGGACACCCTCGACGAACAGGACTCCGCCGACCGCTGCGCCAAGATCTTCACCGAGACCCTCGGCGGCCACCCACTGCGCGGCAACAACTCCTCTTGGACGGCGTTCCGCACCGTCGTCAACGAACGCTGGTCCCACGGCCGTACGGTCCTCATCGGCGACGCCGCCCACACCGCGCACTTCTCCATCGGCTCCGGCACCAAACTCGCCGTCGAGGACGCCCTCGCCCTCGCCGCCTGCATCGAGGAACAGCCCAGCCTCCCCGAGGCCCTCGCCGCCTACGAGGCCGAACGCCGCCCCGTCGTCGCCTCCACCCAGCGCGCCGCCGAGGCCAGCCTCACCTGGTTCGAGGAGCTCGACACCTACCTCGACCAGCCGCCGCGCCAGTTCGCCTTCAACCTCCTCACCCGCAGCCGCCGCGTCACCCACGACAACCTCCGGCTGCGCGACGCCCACTTCGCCGACACCGTCGTCCGCGACTTCGGCTGCCCGCCCGGCACACCCCCGATGTTCACCCCCTTCCGGCTGCGCGGAATGACCCTGCGCAACCGCGTCGTGGTCTCTCCGATGGACATGTACTCCGCCGTCGACGGTGTCCCCGGCGACTTCCACCTCGTCCACCTCGGCGCCCGCGCCCTCGGCGGCGCCGGACTCGTCATGACCGAGATGGTCTGCGTCAGCCCCGAGGGCCGCATCACCCCCGGCTGCGCGGGCCTCTACACCGCCGAACAGACCGCCGCCTGGCGGCGCGTCACCGACTTCGTGCACGGCCGGGCGCCCGGCACCGCGCTCGGCGTCCAACTGGGGCACTCCGGCCGCAAGGGCTCCACCAAGCTGATGTGGGAAGGCATCGACGAGCCCCTCGACACCGGCAACTGGCCCCTGGTCGCCGCCTCACCCCTGCCGTACCGCGCGGGCGTCAACCAGGTCCCGCACGAGCTCGACCGGGCCGGGCTCACCCTCGTCCGCGACCAGTTCGCCGCCGCCACCCGGCGCGCTGCCGAGGCCGGCTTCGACCTCCTCGAACTCCACTGCGCCCACGGCTATCTGCTCTCCGGATTCCTCTCCCCCCTGACCAACCTGCGCACCGACGCCTACGGCGGCTCCCTCGCGGGCCGGCTCCGCTTCCCCCTCGAAGTCTTCGACGCCGTCCGCGCCCAGTGGCCCGACGACCGCCCCATGACGGTCCGTATCTCCGCCACCGACTGGGCCGAGGGCGGCACCACGCCCGAGGACGCCGTCGAGATCGCCCGCGCCTTCGCCCGCCACGGCGCCGACGCCATCGACGTCTCCACCGGCCAGGTGGTGCCCGACGAACGCCCCGCGTACGGGCGTACGTACCAGACCCCGTTCGCGGACCGGATCCGCGCCGCCACGGGAATCCCGGTCATCGCCGTCGGCGCGATCTCCTCCTGGGACGACGTCAACTCCCTCCTGCTGGCCGGCCGCGCCGACCTCTGCGCGCTGGCCCGGCCCCACCTCTACGACCCGCACTGGACGCTCCACGCCGCGGCCGACCAGGGCTACGAAGGCCCGGGCGCGCCCTGGCCGGCCCCGTACCGCGCGGGCAGCCGCAAGCCCCCCACCGGCCGCACGGACGGCCCCAAGCCCAGGCTCAGCCTCGGCCCGCTCCCGGGCTCAGGCCGGTAGCCGGCGCGGCCACCACGGCGGCACATGGGACGGCGGGGGGTGACGAGCCCTGGTGCGCGACGCGCGCGGGGCCGTTACGCGCCGGAGTGTGCGCCCGGGCCGTCCGCGCCCTCCTCGACGAAGCGCGCCCCCGCGTCCCTCAGCCGCGCGTGCAGCTCCCCGAACACCGCCGCCGAGCGGGCACCGGGCCAGTCCTGCGGCAGCAGCTCGGCCGGCAGGCCGGGGTCCGCGTAGGGCAGCCGGCGCCAGGAGTCAAGGGCGAGGAGGTAGTCGCGGTAGGCCTCCTCGGCCGGCCGCCGCGCCCCGGCCGGCCAGCCGCGCAGCACCGGCTCGTGCGCCGCGAGGAATTCCTCGTGCTGCTTGGCGATGGACGGCAGGTCCCACCAGCGCCCGACCGCCTCCGCCGTCGCCGAGAACCCCAGATGCTCGCCGCGGAACAGGTCCACGTACATCCCCAGCTGCAACCGCTCCAGCGTGTGCCGGGTCTCCTCGTACAGCCGTGCCGGGGCGATCCAGACGCCCGGTGCCGCCGTGCCGAAGCCCAGGCCGCCCAGGCGCGAGCGGAGCAGGTGCCGCTTGTGGCGCTCGGCCTCGGGCACCGAGAAGACGGCGAGGACCCAGCCCTCGTCGAGCGTCGGCTCGGTGTGCGCGTAGATCCGGCGGTCGCCATCGTCAAGGAGCTGCCGGGCGTCCGGGGAGAGCGCGTACCCGGCCGCGCCGTCCGCCGTGCGCTCGGGCACCAGCAGGCCGCGGCGCTTGAGCCGGGAGACCGACGAGCGGACCGACGGCGCGTCCACGTCCAGCGCCGCCAGGAGCCGGATCAGCTCGGCCACCGGCAGCGGGGCGTTGTCGGGCGTCCGTCCGTACGCGCCGTACAGGGAGACGATCAGGGAACGAGGGGTGTGCTGCTCGGCCACGTGGTCACTCTAGATCGCGGAGGGGAGGGGATCACTCCGGACCGCGCAGCCGGAAGCGCTGGAGCTTGCCGGTGGCGGTGCGGGGGAGCGCGTCCAGGAAGACGATCTCCCGTGGACACTTGTACGGCACCAGCCGTGCCTTCACGAAGTCACGCAGCGCCTCCCGGGTGGTGTGATCGCGGGGTACACCGTCACGTACCACCGTGTACGCCACCACGATCTGCCCGCGCAGCGCGTCGGGGCGCCCCACCACCGCCGCCTCCACCACGTCGGGATGGGCGACCAGCGCCTCCTCGACCTGGGGGCCGGCGATGTTGTACCCGGCGGAAATGATCATGTCGTCGGCGCGGGCGACATAGCGGAAGTACCCGTCGGGCTCCCGTACGTAGGTGTCTCCGGTGATGTTCCAGCCGCCGCGTACGTACTCCCGCTGGCGCGGATCGGAGAGATAGCGGCAGCCCACCGGGCCGCGCACCGCGAGCAGGCCCTCCTCGCCGTCGGCCACCGGCCGCCCGTCGCGGTCCACCACCCGCGCCTGCCAGCCCGGCACCACGCGCCCCGTCGTCCCGGGCCGGATCTCCTCGTCGGCGGCGGAGATGAAGATGTGCAGCAGCTCGGTCGCGCCGATGCCGTTGATGACCCGCAGCCCGGTCCGTTCGTGCCAGGCCTGCCAGGTGGCCGCGGGCAGGTTCTCGCCCGCCGACACACAGCGCCGCAGGGACCCGGTGTCGTGCCCGTCGAGCTCGTCCAGCATCACCCGGTAGGCGGTCGGGGCGGTGAGCAGCACCGACACCCGGTGCCGGACGACGGCGGACAACAGCTGGCGTGGACCGGCCTGTTCGAGCAGCAGGGTGCTGGCCCCCGCCCGCAGCGGGAAGACCAGCAGGGCGCCGAGCCCGAAGGTGAAGCCGAGCGGCGGGCTGCCGGCGAAGACGTCGTCCGGGCGGGGGCGCAGCACATGTTCGGAGAAAGTGTCGGCGACTGCCAGGACGTCACGGTGGAAGTGCATACAGCCCTTGGGCCGTCCGGTGGTCCCCGAGGTGAAGGCGATCAGCGCCACGTCGTCGGCCGCCGTGTCCACGGCCTCGTACACCGTCGGCTTGCCGGCCGCCAGCCAGAGCAGATCGTCCGGGGAGTCCCCGCCGTACGTCGTGATCCGCAGCCCTGGCACCTCCGCCTTGACCAGGTCGTCCACGGTTCGGATGTCACAGAGCGCGTGTGTGCACCGTGCCATGTCACACATGACGGCCAGCTCCTGGGCCCGCTGCTGGGCCAGTACGGTGACCGCCACCGCGCCCGCCTTCATCACCGCCAGCCAGCAGGCCGCCAGCCACGGCGTGGTGGGGCCGCGCAGCAGCACCCGGTTGCCCGGCGCCACGCCCAGGTCGGTGGTGAGCACATGGGCGATCCGGTCCACCCGTTCGCGCAGCTCGCCGTAGGTCCAGACGCCGCCTGTGGCGTCATGGAAGACGGGCCGGTCCGCGCCGAACCGTTCGACCGTACGGTCCAGCAGTTCCGTCCCGCAGTTCAGCCGCCGGGGGTAGCGAAGCCCCGGCAGATCGAAGACCAGCTCCGGCCACTGGTCAGGGGGCGGCAGATGGTCCCGGGTGAAGGTGTCGTGGTGCGCCGACGGTGTCAGCTCCATGGTTCGCCCCCTTGTCGTGGTGGCGTCGCCCATCGAGCGTATCGTGAAGGTGACGACAGTCAACGCTCCGCGATAGATGCGTATGAAGAGGGGGCACGGATGCCCGTATTCTCGCTCGATCCGGCACAAACCGCCTGGTGTGCAGAGCTCAGGACCCTCGCCGCCGACAAACTGGCCCCGCTCGCCGCCCAGGGCGAGCCCGGCCGCGTCAACGGCCCGCTCATCGCCGCACTCGGTGAACACGGCTTGCTGGAAAGGCTGTTCACGGCCGGTGCGCTCGATCTCTGCCTGATGCGGGAGTCGCTCGCCCATACGTGTACGGAGGCCGAGACCGCCCTCGCCCTCCAGGGCCTGGGCGCCCACCCCGTCGCCGCCGCGGGAACACCCGAACAGCGCAGCCGCTGGCTCCCCGAAGTGACCGCGGGCCGGGCGGTCGCCGCCTTCGCGCTCAGCGAGCCGGACGCCGGCTCCGACGCAGCCGCCCTCGCCCTGGAGGCCGCCCCGCACGGCGACGGATGGCTGCTCAGCGGCGAGAAACAGTGGATCTCCAACGCCCCCGAGGCAGACTTCTACACCGTCTTCGCCCGCACGGCCGCGGACGCGGGCGCCCGCGGCGTCACCGCCTTCCTCGTCCCCGCCGACCGCCCCGGCCTCACCGGCAGCCCGCTCGACATGCTCAGCCCGCACGCCATCGGCACCCTCGTCTGCGACCAGGTCCCCGTCGGTCCCGCCGATGTGCTCGGAGAGGTCGACCGTGGCTTCCGGGTCGCCATGAACACCCTCAACCTCTTCCGGCCCAGTGTCGGGGCCTTCGCCGTGGGCATGGCGCAGGCCGCGCTGGACGCCACGGTGGGGCACACCGCCCGCCGGACCGCCTTCGGCGGTTTCCTCAAGGACCTGCAGGCCGTCGCCCACCAGGTCGCCGAGATGGCCACCCGCACGGAGGCGGCCCGGCTGCTCGTCTACGCGGCGGCGGCCGCGTACGACGCCGGCGACCCGGACGTCCCCCGGCGCGCGGCCATGGCCAAACTGCTCGCCACCGAGACCGCGCAGTACGTCGTCGACACGGCCGTCCAGTTGCACGGCGCACGCGCCCTGCAGCGGGGCCATCTGCTGGAACATCTCTACCGGGAGGTGCGCGCGCCCCGGATCTACGAGGGCGCCACCGAGGTCCAGCGCACCATCATCGCCAAGGAGCTGTACCGATGACATTGCACCGTCACAACCCAGCTGGGCTCTCCCCGCCGACCGGCTTCTCGCACGCTGTCGTCGCGACCGGCTCCCGGGTGGTCTTCCTGGCCGGGCAGACCGCGCTCGACGCCGACGGCAAGGTGGTGGGGGAGACTCTGCCGGAACAGTTCCGCACGGCGCTGACCAACCTGCTCGCCGCCCTGCACGCGGCCGGCGGCATGCCCGGTGACCTCGCACGCGTGACCGTGTACGCCACCGATGTCGCCGAGTACCGCGCCCACGCCCATGAACTGGGGCGGATCTGGCACCAGCTGGCGGGCCGCGACTACCCAGCGATGGCGGTGATCGGCGCGGTCCGCCTCTGGGACGAGCAGGCACTGGTGGAACTGGACGGCTTCGCGGTCCTGGACTAGCGGTCCTTCGGGGTCCTGGACTGGCGGTCCCTGGGCCGGCGATGTCGTACGCGGCCTGTCCGTCAGGCGGCCACGGCCTCGATGAGCGAGTACGGCGCGGCATCCGCGAGCGGAGTGACCGAGGTGACGGACAGGCCGGCGTGCCGGCACAGGTCCTCGAACTCCTCGCGGGTGCGCTCCCTGCCTCCTATGTTCACCATCATGTTGAGGTCGCTGAGGTAGGTGACCCCGCCGTCGGAGACGTCGGCCTCGGTGTGCGTGTCGACGACCTCGGGAAGCACGGGCTCCACGATGAGGACGTGACCGCCGGGCTTCAGCGCCTCGCGGCAGTGGCGCAGGATCGTGACCACCTGCTCGTCCGACCAGTCGTGCAGGACGCTCTTGATCAGATAGAGCTCCGAGCCCGCGGGGACGGACCGGAAGAAGTCCCCGGCGACCAGGGAGCAGCGCCCCTCCAGCCCGTGCCGCTCCACCGTCCTCGGTGCCTCGGCGAGGCCCTCCGGCGTGTCGAAGACCACTCCGCTGACGCCGGGATGGGCGCGGAGCACACCGGCCAGGAGGGTTCCGTCGCCCCCGCCCACATCCGTGACCGTGGCGAACCGGCCGAAGTCGAAGGCGTGCGGCAGCGCGGCCGCGGTCTCCGCCACGGCCTGGCTCATCGCCGCGTTGAACTCCGCCGACAGCTCCGGGTCCTGGGCGAGGTGGCTGAAGAAGTCCGTACCGAAGACGGCGTCGAAGGTGATCTCCCCGGTGCGGACACTGTCGTCCAGGTGCTCCCAGGCGCGTACGATCGCCGGCTCGGTGAACATCCGCACGAACGACCTGAGGGAGTCGGGGTGGCCGGGGGCGAGGAGCGCGCCGGCGGGCGTCACCGAGAAGGAACGGGGGGCGTGTTCCTTCAGCAGGCCAAGGCCCGCGAGGGCGCGCAGCAGCCGCGTCATGGGCTGGGCTCCGGCTCCGGCGTCGGCGGCGACTTCGGCGGCCGGGCGTACAGTACCGCCGATCAGCTCCACCACCCTCAACCTCACTGCCGCGCGCAGGGTTTGAGCGGCCATGCTCCCGAACGCGAGGCGAGCGATCAGGTCGCGGTCGGCCGGTCCTGCTGCGAGGACGTCGGTGTTCGCCATGGTGGGTCCTTCCTGGGTGTGGTGGTACGTGCGTGGACCGGCGCGGGCGCTCGTGCGCGTCGCCGGGGGCTTCGGTTCTTCCGGTCCGGCCGCGGGTCCGGTGGGGGGCCTGAGCGCGGCTCGGATCGCATGTGTGGTCGCAGGCCTGATCGAGAATCAGTCGGCGGTCGTCGTCCTGTCGGCCAGGGCGCCCGGCGTGCATCCGGCGAGGGCCAGGACGTCGCGATGGAGGTGGGGCTGGTCGGCGTAACCGCACGCCATGGCGACGGAGCCGGCGCTCTCGCCCGCGCGGAGCGCCCGGGCGGCGTGGTCGAAGCGGACCAGCATGGCGGCGCGCTTGGGCGTGAGGCCGATCTGGGCGCTGAACCTCGACCACAGCCGCTTCCGGCTCCATCCGCAGGACGCGGCGAGGTCACCGACCCGTATCCGGCCTCGGCGCGCCACGATGGTGGCCCAGGCCGCCGCGACCTCCGGTGACATCGACGGCCCCCGCTCGGCGCGCCGGGCGAGGAACCCGTCCACCAGCGTGAGGCGTTCCTGCCACGTCACGGCGTCGGCCAACTGCTCGCCTAGGCGTCGCTCGTGCCCTCCCCACAGATCCTCAAGTCCGGTGAGTGAACCGTCCAGTTCGAGCGGGGGCACGCCCAGCAGCCCGTAGGCGGCCCGGGGCGACAGGTTCACCTCGACGCATTCGACACGCTCGCCGCGGATACGGGCCGGACCGGGCGACAGGGAGGCGACGAGGCTCCTCATGGTCCGGTGACCGGAGGCGCACTCCACCGTGACCGGGTCGTCCCCGAGACCGATGACGACGACCACGGCGGGCTGGGGGAGCACGTGCATGTCCAGCCCGGCGGCGGCGCGGTCCCGGAACCCGGCCATCCGGACGCCGTCGAGGGACGGTCCTCCGGCGGGCCGGGCGACCTCCCAGCCGTTCTCGGCGTCGCGATCCATGGGGGTGCGGGTGGGCGCGACCCCCGCTTCGTGGCTGTGCATGCCTCTACGGTCGCCTACTTGGGCGGACCCTGTCTTGGACGAATGTTCCGGGGAGGTGAAGAAGAGGGAGAGCACAGGGGCTTGTCAGTGCAATTTCACATTACTATTTTACTGCTGGGGCCACACCGCCCCTCATGTCTCAACTCGACCGTGAGCCAGGCGAGTTGCCTCTGTTCCGCCCGCACCGCTGACATGCACCGCTCCCCCACCTCCCCAGAGGAGTCGTAGGTGTTCCAGTCCAGAACCAAGCACAGACCCCTGCTCGCCGCGGCCGTCGCCGCGGCGCTGCTCGGTCCGCTCGCCCAGAGCGCCCAGGCACAACCCGCCCCGGTGGCCGTCCCGGCCCCGGTGTCCGCCGCCGTCTCCAACCCGGCCTCCACCGGGGCGCCCGGGGCCCATGGGGCCGATCCGCACGACGAGGTCGAGCGCCTCGCCCGCGCACCACGCCGCACCCTCCAGCCCGCCCCCGCTCCCGGCGGCCACCCCTCGGCCCGCGTCCCGGGCCCGCAGACCCCCAAGTCCCCGCCCGCGGCCCGCACCGCCTCGCCCCGGGCCGCCGCCGTGCCGTGCACGCTCGACGGCGTCACCCGCCTCGGCCCCGAGCAGTTCGCCGACTTCCTCGCCGACCCGGCCGTCACCGCCGACGGCTGTCTGCGCGACGTGATCTGGACCTGGGACGCCCGGCTCACCCCGGTCATGTCCGACGCCCACGTCCAGGCCGTCGGCCGCCGGATATCCGCGCGCGCCGCCTCCCACGACGGCCGCAACGGCACCCATCTGCTGGAGATGTTCACCTATCTCCACGCCGTCGCGTACCACGACTTCTCGCGCGACGAGATCGACATCACCGACGCGCCCACCGTCGACGTACTGCGCCGCGCCATCGCCGACTTCGGCGCCGCGGCCCGTACCTTCCGCGTCACCCCCACCAACGCCGACACCCTGCGCGAGGCGCTCTACACCGGATCGGCGCCGGGCCTGCGCCACCACCAGCTCGGGCTCATCAAGAAGGTCCTGGCCACCATGGACCAGTACCACTCCAACCAGCACGCCGACCGGCGCTGGGGCAACGCCGCCCTCGCCGCGCTCTCCGTGAACTACCTCGGCGTCTACCCGGGCAACCGCGACACCGCCTTCCACGCGGCCGTCGCCCGGGACCTGCGCTACCGCGAGGCGTTCAAGGAGTTCGCCGGATACACCCACCTCAATGGCACCGACAACGCCTGGGTGGTGCGCGACGCCCTCTCCGAGTACGGCCGCTTCGGGCAGGTGGCGGGGCTCCGCGACGGTGTCGTGGCCGACCTCGGCGCCCTGCTCGACCCCGTCGCCCGCGACTTCGGCCAGGGCAGCCAGCCGTGGGCCAAGCTCGTGTCCTGGCTGAACTTCTACGAGGCCTGCAAGCCGTACGGCGTCTGCAAGGCCGACATCGAGCGGCAGATCTTCCCGTACACGTACACCTACGACAAGGGCGCCATCAAGGTCCGCACCGGTCTCGACCGCGCCACCGTCGACCAGCTCTACTACGCGAGCAAGCAGGTCAAGGCGCAGTTCCACCGCGTGCTCGGCAGCGAGACCCCGCTCGCCGGCGACACCAACACCATCCTGAACATCGTGCTGTACGGCTCACGCGCCGACTACGAGAACTACCACCCGATCCTCACGGGCATGGACACCAACAACGGCGGCATCTACATCGAGCGCGGCGCCACCTTCTACACCTACGAGCGGCGGGTGCCGCAGGACTCCTCCCTGACGCTGGAGGAGCTGTTCCGTCACGAGTACGTGCACTACCTCAACGGCCGTTTCGCCGTGCCGGGCTACTTCGGCGAGGGCCCGTGGTACCAGAACGACCGCACCACCGCGATGGACGAGGGAACGGCCGAGTTCTTCGACGGGGCCACCCGCGACAACGGCGTCGCCGTCCGCAAGTCCCTGGTGAAGAGTGTCATCGGTGACACCGCACAGGGCGGCCCGCGCATGACCGTCGACCAGCTGCTGCACGCCACGTACGACGGCGACGGATTCCGCTTCTACAGCTACGCCGGCACCTTCTTCGAGTACCTGTGGACCGAGCGGCCCGCTCTGCTCCGGGAGATGTACGGTCATCTGCGCGCCGACAACCCGGCCGCGTTCGACTCCTGGCGCGACCGGCTCGGCAACGACACCGCAATCCAGCGCGGCTACGACGCCTTCCTCGACGCCCAGATCGCCAAGGTCGACGAGCTGTTCGTGCCCGACACCCAGTACGTCCCCAACGACCAGCTGCGCGACTCGACGGTGGCGGCCGTCCGCTCCTCCTTCGCCACGGCCACGTACAACACACCCGAGTGCACCGAGAACGGTGACACCGGCAAGCCGCGCTTCATCTGCACCGGCCGCATCACCGCCAACCTCGGCGACGCCGGCAGCCCGGACCGGGTCTTCAAGGACATGTCCGAGACCGTCGACCACTTCATCCTCGACCGGGCGGGCGCCGCGTCCACCAATCTCGCCGACATGAACTGCTCCTTCGGCGAGGTCGAGATCTGGAGCGACCGCAAGGCCGGCACCTCCCCGTACACCTGCGAAGGACCGCTCCGCAGCTGACGCCGGAGCACCGCGGGACCCGCTCGACCGCACGTCGGACCGGGGTGGATTCGTCCGCCCCGGTCTCGCGTTGTCCACAGGACAATTCGGACCGTCGCCCTTCCGTGAGATCGTACGTCCACTCGTCACCACACCACGGAGGGCGCCATGGGCGGCTATCTGCAACAGCATCAACTGGCCACCGTCCAGGAGCGGTTGCGCGACCAGGTGGCCCACGCCCTGCGGGCCGCCCTGATCGCCGGGGAGCTGCGCCCCGGCGAGGTCTACTCGGCGCCGGGCCTCGCCACCGACTTCGGGATCTCGGCCACCCCGGTCCGTGAGGCGATGCTCGACCTGGCCCGGGAAGGCCTGGTCGAACCCGTACGGAACAAGGGCTTTCGGATAACGGAAGTCAGCGAGCGCGATCTCGACCAGTACACCGAGCTCCGCGCCATGATCGAGGTCCCCACCGTCGGCCGGGTGACCAGGATCGCGACCGCTGCCCAGCTGACGGAACTACGGCCGATCGCCGACGAGATCGTGACCAGCGCCCGGGCGCACAACCTCATCGGCTATCTCGACGCCGACCGGCGCTTCCATCTCACCCTGCTCGGCCTCGCCGGCAACGACCGGCTCGTCGAGACAGTCGGCGACCTGCGCAAACGCTCCCGTCTCTACGGCCTGACCGGGCTCGACGAGCGCGGACTGCTCGTCGCCTCCGCCGAGGAGCACCATGAGCTTCTCGACCGGATGCTCGAAGGCGACGACAAGGCCGCCGAGGCCTGCATGGCCCGCCATCTCGGCCATGTCCGCTCCCTGTGGGCACGGGCCCGTGACGAGCCGGTGGAGCGCAGGTCACGCCGCACGCTGGGGGCCGCGCGCGGGGCGTCTTGATCGACTGGTGGGGGTCAGGGGCGGGGCTTACGGTCGAATGGTGGGCGGCCCCGCCCGCAGGCTCTCGCGAGAGCGCGATTTCGCCATGAGGACTCGCAAGCAGACGAACTCGGCCACGACCGCCGCCCCCGAGCGGGGTGACGGCAAAGCCATCGCCCTCTTCGTCATCGCCTCATGCCAGCTGATGGTGGTCCTCGACATCACCATCGTGAACATCGCCCTCCCGCACATCCAGCGGTCACTCGAGTTCTCCACCACCAACCTGTCCTGGGTGGTCAACGCGTACACGCTGACCTTCGGCGGACTCCTGCTGCTGGGCGGACGCACCGGTGACATCCTCGGCCGGCGCCGCGTCTTCATCTTCGGCGTGCTGCTCTTCGGCCTCGCGTCCCTGCTCTGCGGAGTCGCCCAGAGCAGCTGGCAACTGCTCGCCGCCCGTGCCCTCCAGGGCGTCGGCGGAGCGATCGCCTCCCCGACGGCGCTCTCCCTGGTCACCACGAACTTCGAGGAGGGACCGGAACGCAACCGCGCCTTCGGCGTGTTCGCGGGCGTCTCCGCCGGCGGCGGCGCGATCGGCCTGCTGGCCGGCGGCGTCCTCGTCGAATGGCTCGACTGGCGCTGGATCTTCTTCGTGAACGTGCCGATCGCGCTGCTGATCGCCTTCCTCACGCCGCGCCACGTACGGGAGTCCGAACGGCATCCCGGCCACTTCGACCTCCTGGGCGCGCTGACGTCCACGCTGGGCATGGTGGCGCTGGTGTACGGCTTCATCCGCGCCGCACAGGAGGGCTGGCGGAACGCGCTGACCCTCTCCTCGTTCGGTGTCGCGGTGGTCCTGCTGGTCACGTTCGTCCTGATCGAGCGCAGGTCGCGGCAGCCCATCACACCCCTGCACATGTTCGCCGACCGGAACCGGGCGGGCACCTACGGGATCATGCTCTGCCTGGCCGCGGCGATCTTCGGCATGTTCTTCTTCCTGACCCTGTTCGTCCAACAGGTCCTCGGCTTCAGCCCACTGGAGGCCGGACTGGCGTTCCTGCCGGTGAGCGCGGTCGTCGCGGTGGCGGCCGGCGTCACCTCGCAGCTGTTGCCCAGGTTCGGGCCCAAACCCTTCATGGTGCTGGGCTCGCTGTGCCTCGCGGCCGGACTGTCATGGCTGACACTGACCGATGTCCACTCCACGTACGCGGGCTCCATCCTCGGCCCGATGATGGTGTTCAGCACGGGCATGGGCCTGATGTTCGTCTCGCTGACCCTGATGGCCCTCTCCAACGTCGCGCCGCACGAGGCGGGCGCGGCGTCCGGCCTGCTCAACACGACCCAGCAGGTGGGCGGTTCGCTGGGCCTGTCGATCCTGGTCACGGTCTTCGGCACGGTCAGCCGCAACGAGGCGGAGGACCAGCTCCCCTCCTTCCTCGCTCAGGCGTCCCCCTTGGAGAAGGCCCTGTTCGCGAAGACCGGCCAACTGCCGCCACCCTGGGGCGACGAGGTTCTCGCCTCGGGCGTCTCGGCCGGCTTCATCGTCGCCGCGGCCTTCGCGGTCGTCGCCCTGATCGTCTCCCTCACCGCCATCAAGGTCCGCCCCTCCGACATCGAACGCCTCAAGGGCGGCGCGGGCCCGGTCCCCTGACCTGCTCCATGACGCAGCAGGGCCCCCGCCTGATCCGGTTGTCGCCGGAGGCGGGGGCTGGGCGGGGCCCGTCGTCACCTGTCGCAGGCGATACCGTCTCCGTCCCGGTCGAGGCCAGGCCGGTAGCCGGGCTCGCCGCGGCGGATGGGGGCCGCGTCGGCGGCCCTGACGGCGTCGCAGTTCTCGTAGTAGGCGCTGCCGCCGCCGGACGACGAGGAGCTGGAGTCGTCCGAGTCGTCACCGCCCGTGCTGGGCGGCGTCGGATCGGGGTGCAGCTCGGTGTGCTCGCTCCTCGGGCAGGCGGTGCCGGGTGCGGTGACCTTGAGGTGCGCCGTGGTGGTCTTCGGGTACTCGACCTCTTCGCCCGCCTTCGGCTCCTGGAAGCAGACCGTCCAGTCGTCCACGGTGGCGGGTACGGTGACGTCGGTGTAGGCGCTCTCCGCCTCGATCGCCTGGAAAGCGAGAGGCTTGAGCTGCTCGGACGCCTTCTCGAAGCTCTGCCCGACGACCTTCGGCATCTTCGGGTACGGGATGGGCTCGCCGTCCTTCGCGGGACACGGCCACTCGTTGCGGACGACACCGAAGTCGAGCGTGGGCATCGTGCCGACCTTCTTGGCCGCCGGCGTCTGGAAGCACACCTTCCAGTTGTCGTCGTCCCACTGCCCGACGTCGCCGTCCGAAGCATCGTGCGAGATGGCGTTGTACCCGGCGTCGTACGCGGCCCCCTTGGCCTTCTTGAGGTTCTGACCCACGAAGCTGGCCGGTCCGCCGGGTGACGGACTCACGGACGGGCTGGGTGCGGTGGTGGCGGCGGCCGTCACCGCGGCCTTCGGCTTGGCATCGTCCTTCTGCTCCTTCGGCGGGTCGCCGAGGAAGGGCGTGAAGAACCACAGACCGGCGAGGACCGTAGCGATGATCTTCTTCGTCCGACTCCAGTGGCTAAGCCACGCAAGCGCGATGCCGCCGGGCGGAAGGACGACCAGGGCCGTGATGACGAGCGCCGGATGCTGCCACCAGCGCCGGACGGGGACCGGAACGTACGGGTACTGCGGCGGGGACGGCTGGGGGTGGCGATAGCCGGGTGGTGGTTGCGTCATAGGGAGCTCCCTGAGCAGTGAAGCGAGCGGCGCTCAACATACAGAGAAAGTTCACACTTCTACTGCTTAATACGTGAATTGACCGGTCCGGCTCTCCCCGCGGGAGGCCCCCGCACGCTCCAGGCAGGGGGCTGACTCGGGAGACGACGAAGCCCCCGCTCGCTCGGATCGCTCCGCGGCGGGGGCTTCGTCGTTCCCGAGTTCGGGCGGTCTGCGCTTAAATGTCCCGGAAGATCTCGATCTGCGCGCCCACCGAGTTCAGGCGCTCCGCCAGGTCCTCGTAGCCGCGGTTGATGACGTAGACGTTGCGCAGCACCGACGTGCCCTCCGCCGCCATCATCGCGAGGAGGACCACCACCGCCGGGCGCAGGGCCGGAGGGCACATCATCTCCGCGGCGCGCCAGCGGGTCGGGCCCTCGACCAGGACGCGGTGGGGGTCGAGGAGCTGGAGGCGGCCGCCGAGGCGGTTGAGGTCGGTGAGGTAGATGGCGCGGTTGTCGTAGACCCAGTCGTGGATCAGCGTCTGGCCCTGCGCCGCCGCGGCGATCGCGGCGAAGAAGGGGACGTTGTCGATGTTCAGGCCGGGGAACGGCATCGGGTGGATCTTGTCGATCGGCGCCTCCAGCTTGGAGGGGCGGACCGTGAGGTCGACCAGCCGGGTCCGGCCGTTGTCCGCGGAGTACTCGGCCGAGCGGTCGTGGTCCAGGCCCATCTCCTCCAGGACCGCGAGCTCGATCTCCAGGAACTCGATCGGGACCCGGCGGATCGTCAGCTTCGACTCCGTGACCACCGCGGCCGCCAGCAGGCTCATCGCCTCGACCGGGTCCTCGGAGGGGGAGTAGTCGACGTCCACGTCGATGTGCGGTACGCCGTGCACGGTCAGCGTCGTCGTGCCGATGCCGTCCACCCGTACGCCCAGCGCCTCCAGGAAGAAGCACAGGTCCTGGACCATGTAGTTGGAGGAGGCGTTACGGATGACGGTGACGCCGTCGTGGCGCGCCGCGGCGAGCAGCGCGTTCTCGGTCACGGTGTCGCCGCGCTCGGTCAGCACGATCGGCCGGGTCGGTGTGACCGACGCCTCCACCTGGGCGTGGTAGAGGCCCTCGGTGGCCGTGATGTCCAGGCCGAACCGGCGCAGCGCGATCATGTGCGGCTCGATCGTCCGCGTGCCGAGGTCGCAGCCGCCGGCGTACGGCAGCTTGAAGTGGTCGAGCCGGTGCAGCAGGGGCCCGAGGAACATGATGATGGAACGGGTACGACGCGCCGCCTCGGCGTCGATCGCCTCCATGTCGAGCTGGGCCGGCGGCACGATCTCGAGGTCCACGCCGTCGTTGATCCAACGGGTGCGTACGCCGATGGAGTTGAGGACCTCCAGGAGCCGGAAGACCTCCTCGATCCGGGCGACGCGGCGCAGGACCGTACGGCCCTTGTTGAGCAGCGTTGCGCACAGCAGCGCCACGCAGGCGTTCTTACTGGTCTTGACGTCGATGGAACCGGAGAGTCGGCGTCCGCCGACCACGCGCAGGTGCATGGGTCCTGCGTAACCCAGTGACACGATCTCGCTGTCGAGCGCCTCGCCGATGCGGGCGATCATCTCAAGACTGATGTTCTGGTTGCCGCGCTCGATGCGGTTCACGGCGCTCTGGCTGGTGGCCAGTGCCTCGGCGAGCTGCGTCTGTGTCCAGCCCCGGTGTTGCCGGGCGTCACGGATGAGCTTGCCGATGCGTACGAGGTAGTCGTCTGCCATGGCCGCAGGCTATCTCAGATATGAGATGGTGATCGCGTTGGGCTGGCCCATCAGTGGGGCAGACCGTGCGCAGTGGGGTGACGGGGTTCATACAGGGACAGTTCGGCACCGCTCGGCAGCCGGATCGACGCCAGCAGCCCCCAGCCCTGGTCGCTGACCGGCCGTGAGATCTCCGTCCCGCGCTCGGCCAGCTTCGCCAGCACAGCCGCGATGTCCTCGCACATCAGATAGAACTCGTGCTTCGGCTCACCGGAGCTGGGGTGCACCGCGACCTCGGCCGGCGGCAGCTTGAAGATGAGCCAGCCCTGCCCCGCGTCCACATGGCCGAAGCCGAGCACGTCCCTGAGGAACGCCCGGTCGGCCTCCGCGTCGGGTGTGTAGAGGATCACATGTGAACCACTGAACATGCGCCGATCCTCGGCCGCCCCCACGGCGGTGGCAATCGCTGCGCCGCCGTCGGGGGTTGGGCCGCGGACCGTGCGGCGTGTCGCATGTCACGCCGCACCCCGTGCCACGTCAACGCGCCGCGCGCGCACCGTGCCATGTCACCGCCCGCCGCACCCCGTGACGCGTCAGTGCCTGCCGCGCCCGGTGACGTGTCAGTGTCTGCCGCACCCCGTGCCACGTCAACGCGCCGCGCGCGCACCGTGCCATGTCAGCACCCGCCGCACCCTGTGCGGTGTCAGCACCCGCCGCACCCGCCGCACCCTGCGCGGTGTCAGCACCCGCCGCACCCGGCGCCGTGTCAGTGCCCGCCGCAGCCGCACGCCCGGTGGCGGTCCCCGTGCACCGCCTCGTACGACGCCGGACGCGGGCCCTGGGCCGCCCGGGCAAGCCCCGCCGCCGCGGCCCGGCCGGACTCCGAGCGCGCGTCGTGCACCACCCGCCCGTCCACCAGAGTCAGCTCCACCCGCGTGTCGCTGATGTCCTCGACCGGACAGCGCGTCACATCGCGGTCCAGCACGACCAGGTCCGCAGCCCGGCCCTCCCGCACCGTCCCGGTGAGCCGGTCCATCCGCAGCTGCCACGCCGTTCCGTACGTGTGCATCCGCAGCGCCGAGCCTCGGTCCAGTCCCTCCAGCTCGCGGTAGAGCTCACCCTCACCGTGCGCGCCACGCCGGTCCACCGCGGTACGGATCTGGTTCCACACCTGCAGCGCGTCGACCGGCCAGTCCGACCCGCCCGAAAGCCGGGCGCCCTGCCGCTCCAGACTCCGCGCCGGATACATCCAGCGGTGCCGCTCCGGACCGATGTACGGCAGTAGCGCCTCCATCGTCCAGGTGTCCTGCGCCGCCCATTGCAGCTGCATACACGCCACGACTCCCAGCCGGGCGAACCGCCCCAAATCCGCCGGGTCGACGAGCTGGAGATGCGCCACCGCGTTGCGCGTGTCACGCAGACCGGTCGCGCGCCGCGCCCACGCGTATCCGTCCAGCGCCGTCCGTACCGCCCGGTCGCCCAGCCCATGGGCGTGCATCTGCCACCCCGCCCGGTTGAACGCGGCCGTCAGACGCCCGTAATCCAGGGCGGAAACATATAGTTCGCCCCGATTGTCGGTCGGGCGTCCCGCGCCGTCCAGATAGGGCTCCAGCAGCGCCGCCGTCTGCGCGGGGTGCTCGATCACCCCGTCCAGGAACACCTTCACCATGCCGAAGCGCAGCGCCCGTACGCCCTCGAACTCGCGCCGCAGACCCTTCGCGTACGCCAACGCGCCGGCCGGATCCTTCGCCTGGTCCGCCTCGATCCGGATGGCCGGTACGACCCGCTGCGGCAGCTTCCCGCTCGCGGCCAGCGCCTGATACGTCATCAGCTCACCGCGGCCGACCCAGGCGTCCATCATCGTGGTCACGCCCGAGGCGGCCGCCCGCTCCAGCGCCCGCGCGCACGCGGCGGTCAGCTCGGCCGGGTCCGGCTCCGGAATGTGACGTGTCACGAGCGGCTGGGCGTCGTCCTTGAGCACCCCGGTCGGCTGACCGTCCGCGCCCTTCACGATCTTCCCGCCCACCGGATCCGGCGTCGAGGCGTCGATTCCGGCGATCCGCAGAGCGCGGCCGTTCACCCAGATGTTGTGGCCGTCCCCGCCGACCAGCGCGACCGGCCGACGCGTCGGCAGCCTGTCCAGCAGGGTGTGATGCGGCGCGGTGCCCTGCGGCAGCAGACCCACCGGATTCCAGTCCTCCACCACCAGCCAGCCGTCCGGCTCCTGGCCGGGGGAGTCCTCCAGGAACCCGGTGAGGATCCCCAGCAGCTCCGTCTCCGTGGTCTCGGCCCCCTCCAGCGACGGCCGTAGCGAACGCTTCCCGGCGCCCAGCGGATGCACATGCCCGTCATGGATCCCGCTCATCACCGTCGCCCCCCGGGCGTCGACGACCTCGGTGTCCCGGCCGCTCAGGCGCCGCAGTTCGCCGTCGCGACCGGTGGCGAGGATCCGCCCGTCCCGGCCCACGGCCACCGCCTCCACCGGCCGACCGCCGGGCAGCCCCGTGAACACCCGCGCGTGATGCACGATCAGCGCGGCGGACCCGCGCCGCCCGTGCCCCGCCGATGGACCGGCTGCCGGACCTGCCGCCGCGGCGGGCCCTCCCGCGGCCACACCGGCCGCGGCCGCCATGGCCACCGCCCCCGACGACGCGAGCAGGGAACGCCGGGACGGACGGGACTCAGAAGAACTCATGGACCACTCCAGACAAGAGCACGGAACGGACAGCCGCGGAACGGAAGCAGCGGGGAGGACGCAACCCACCAACGCCGCACACGCCCCGGCCCCGATGGCCCGAACACTCCGTGATTAACCCCTTAACCAGAAGACGCCCCGGACGACGAATTCCCTCCGCGCGCTGCCCCCGCCGCCACCGGATCCGTACGATGACGCGCGTGTCCGGACCCACCCTCGCCGACATCGCCCGCGCCGCCGAGGTGTCGACGGCCACCGTCTCGCACGCCCTCAACGGCACCGGCCGGATCGCCGAGGCCACCCGCCGGCGGATCCGCGCGCTCGCCACCGGTCTCGGGTACGGGCCGTCCCGGGCTCCGCGCACCCGCACGCTCGGTCTCGCCGTCACCACCAACGCCGGTGTCGCCTGGGACCTCGCCGAGATCCCCTTCTTCTCCCGGGCCATCACCGCCGCGACCGCCGCGGCCCACGCCCACGGCTACGCCCTGACCACTCTCCCCTCGGAGCGTGGCGCCGAGGAGCTCTGGCACACCCTCGCCGTCGACGGCATGCTCCTCGTGGACAGCCCGGCCGGCGACCCGGTGCTGCGGGCCCTGCGCGCCCGCGGCATCCCGGTCGTCTTCGACGGCGTCCCGGCCGACGCGCTCCCCGGCGACCTGTGGGTCGACAACGACCACCGCGTCACCACCCGTGAGGTCCTCGGCCATCTCGCGGCGGCCGGCTCGCGCAATGTCGCACTGCACGCGGGCTGGGGCCACGACCACTACACGTACACCGTCACCGAGACCTACGAGCAGTGGTGCGCCGAGCGGGGCGAGCCGCCGCTGCTGGTCGACTTCGATCCGTCGGACACCGACGGCCACGCCTTCGACCCGCTGCTCGGACGCCGCCCCGAGGAGCGGCCCGACGCCGTCTACTCCCTCTACGACCCCGGCGGCCGCCAGCTCCTCGCCGCGGCCCGGCGCCACCGACTTGCCGTACCGGATGCGCTGCGTCTGGTGTGCGCCAGCGAGGATCCTGGGTACGCGGAGACCGACCCGCCCGTGAGCACGGTGACATTGCACCCCGAGATCACCGCGAGCACGGCCGTGACCTTGCTCGCCCGCCTGGTCGAGCTCGCCGGGAATCCCCAGCTCGCCGGCGCCCCCGGGCACCCCGAATCCGGCCTCGCCGGGTCCGGGCACGCCGCCTCCGGGCAGGCCGAAACACCCCACCCGGTCGTCGTTCCCGCAGCCCTACGGGTGCGTGCCTCGTCGCGAGGCGGGGGGATGTACTAGAGTTATCTCGACATCGAGATATCTGCCGAAAGACGCACCGCAGCCGCGCCACCGGTAAGGGTTACCTAACTAAGTCTTACCTTAGCGGATCGGCCAGGAGCCATCGCGGCAGGATGCGGTAGTAACGCGCACATTGATGAAGGAGACTGTCGTGTCGGCGAACAGCTTCGACGCCCGCAGCACGCTGCGCGTGGGCGACGAGTCGTACGAGATCTTCCGGCTGGACAAGGTGGAGGGCTCGGCGCGCCTCCCCTACAGCCTGAAGGTTCTCCTGGAGAACCTCCTCCGCACCGAGGACGGCGCGAACATCACCGCCGACCACATCCGGGCCCTCGGCAACTGGGACTCCCAGGCCCAGCCCAGCCAGGAGATCCAGTTCACGCCGGCCCGCGTGATCATGCAGGACTTCACCGGTGTGCCCTGCGTCGTCGACCTCGCCACCATGCGTGAGGCCGTCAAGGAGCTCGGCGGCGACCCGGCGAAGATCAACCCGCTCGCCCCGGCCGAGCTGGTCATCGACCACTCCGTCATCGCCGACAAGTTCGGTACGAAGGACGCCTTCGGCCAGAACGTCGAGCTGGAGTACGGCCGCAACAAGGAGCGCTACCAGTTCCTGCGCTGGGGCCAGACCGCCTTCGACGAGTTCAAGGTCGTCCCGCCCGGCACCGGCATCGTCCACCAGGTCAACATCGAGCACCTGGCCCGTACGGTCATGGTCCGGGGCGGCCAGGCGTACCCCGACACCCTCGTCGGCACCGACTCCCACACCACCATGGTCAACGGCCTCGGTGTGCTCGGCTGGGGCGTCGGCGGCATCGAGGCCGAGGCCGCCATGCTCGGCCAGCCGGTCTCCATGCTGATCCCGCGTGTCGTCGGCTTCAAGCTGACCGGCGAGCTGCCCACCGGCACCACCGCCACCGACCTCGTCCTCACGATCACCGAGATGCTGCGCAAGCACGGCGTCGTCGGCAAGTTCGTCGAGTTCTACGGTGAGGGCGTCGCCGCCACCTCGCTGGCCAACCGCGCCACCATCGGCAACATGTCGCCCGAGTTCGGCTCCACCGCCGCGATCTTCCCGATCGACGGCGAGACCCTGAACTACCTCAAGCTCACCGGCCGCTCCGAGCAGCAGGTCGCGCTCGTCGAGGCGTACGCCAAGGAGCAGGGCCTCTGGCTCGACCCGTCCGCCGAGCCCGACTTCTCCGAGAAGCTCGAGCTCGACCTCTCCACGGTCGTCCCCTCCATCGCCGGCCCGAAGCGTCCGCAGGACCGTATCGTCCTCGCCAACGCCGCCGAGCAGTTCGCCCAGGACGTCCGCAACTACGTGGACAGCGTCGACGAGGCCGGCCAGGAGTCCTTCCCGGCCTCCGACGCCCCGGCCGTCTCCAGCACGACCCCGTCGAACCCGGTCCAGGTGACCGCCCCCGACGGCTCCACCTACACGATCGACCACGGCGCCGTCACCGTCGCCGCGATCACCTCCTGCACCAACACCTCGAACCCGTACGTCATGGTCGCCGCCGCGCTCGTCGCGAAGAAGGCCGTGGAGAAGGGCCTGACCCGCAAGCCGTGGGTCAAGACCACCCTCGCGCCGGGCTCCAAGGTCGTCACCGACTACTTCGACAAGGCGGGCCTGACCCCCTACCTCGACAAGGTCGGCTTCAACCTCGTCGGCTACGGCTGCACCACCTGCATCGGCAACTCCGGCCCGCTGCCGGAGGAGGTCTCCAAGGCCGTCAACGACCACGACCTCGCGGTCACCTCGGTCCTCTCCGGCAACCGGAACTTCGAGGGCCGGATCAACCCCGACGTCAAGATGAACTATCTGGCGTCCCCGCCGCTGGTCGTCGCGTACGCCCTCGCCGGCTCCATGAAGGTGGACATCACCAAGGACGCCCTCGGCACCGACACCGACGGCAACCCGGTCTACCTCAAGGACATCTGGCCCTCCGAGGCCGAGGTCAACGACGTCGTCGCCAACGCCATCGGCGAGGACATGTTCTCCAAGTCCTACCAGGACGTCTTCGCGGGCGACGCCCAGTGGCAGGCGCTGCCGATCCCGACCGGCAACACCTTCGAGTGGGACACCCAGTCCACCTACGTCCGCAAGCCCCCGTACTTCGAGGGCATGACGATGGAGACCACCCCGGTCACCGACATCACCGGCGCCCGCGTGCTGGCGAAGCTCGGCGACTCGGTCACCACCGACCACATCTCCCCGGCCGGTGCCATCAAGGCCGACACCCCGGCCGGCCAGTACCTCACCGAGCACGGTGTGGAGCGTCGTGACTTCAACTCCTACGGCTCGCGCCGAGGCAACCACGAGGTCATGATCCGCGGTACGTTCGCCAACATCCGCCTGCGCAACCAGATCGCGCCGGGCACCGAGGGCGGCTACACCCGCGACTTCACCCAGGACGGCGCTCCGGTGTCGTTCATCTACGACGCCTCGCAGAACTACCAGGCCGCCGGCACCCCGCTGGTCATCCTGGGCGGCAAGGAGTACGGCTCCGGCTCGTCCCGCGACTGGGCGGCCAAGGGCACGGCCCTCCTCGGCGTCAAGGCCGTCATCACCGAGTCGTACGAGCGCATCCACCGCTCGAACCTCATCGGCATGGGCGTCCTGCCGCTGCAGTTCCCGGCCGGCCAGTCGGCCGACTCGCTCGGCCTGACCGGTGAGGAGACCTTCTCCATCACCGGTATCACCGAGCTGAACGACGGCACCACGCCGAGCACGGTCAAGGTCACCACCGACACCGGTGTCGAGTTCGACGCGGTCGTCCGCATCGACACCCCCGGTGAGGCGGACTACTACCGCAACGGCGGCATCATGCAGTACGTGCTGCGCAACCTCATCCGCGGCTGACCCCCTCGGTCGTACGAACCGGCCGTCACCCCGCTCGGGGTGGCGGCCGGTCCGCGTTGCTCCGGGCCCCTATCCTGCGCGCCATGGACCTCGACCACGATCTCGACGGGCTCGACCGAGACGCGCTCGTCGCCGAGGTGCGGCGGCTGCGCGCCGGGATCCGCGCCCACCGCGACAGCTCGGGCCACGACCTGTGCTGGCACCACCCCCAGCTGTGGGGGCTGCTGCCCGAACCCGCCGCCCCCGAGGTTGCCGTCCCGCCCTGGCCCCGGTTCCTGCGCGGCTGCGTCCGCTACCGCGAGGCCCTGGACCGCGAACTCCCGGACGCGCCCGTGCTCGACCGGGAGTACGGCCCCCAGGACCGCCAGGCACCAGGCGCCTAGCCGAGCAGCTCCACCTCCGCCAGCTCACTGCCCGCACCCGCCGGCACCAGCCGGTACGTCGCGTACGAGCCCGGCGCGGTCACCGAGAACACCCGGGTCTGCCGGTCCCAGGCGAAGGTCTCGCCCGTACGCCGGTCCAGATCCCGCCAGGTGACACCGTCCGACGAGCCCTGGAGCACCCACGCCGCCGGAGCCTTCGCCCGGTCGGACGATGTCAACGTGTACTGCACCGCCCGCACCTCACCCGACACCGGCAGCTCCACCGGCCCGACCGGGGCCTTCGTCGCCGAGGTGTCGTCGAACAGCGGCCCCGCGCCCCGCACCAGATCGGCGCGCGGCACCGGCACCTTGTCGTCCCGGGTGATGGAGACCGGCGCGGCGCCCGGTCCCGTACCCCACGCGGACGGCTTGTCGTCCATGGCGAAGTCCAGCACCCCGCCCCGGGCGATCACATCGTGCGGCAGCGCCGTCGAGTGCCACGGCTTGCCGTTCACCCGCAGGCCCTTCACGTAGATGTTCCGCGCGCTGTTCTCCGGCGCCCGGACCACGAGCGTGCGGCCGTTGTCCATGCGGACGGTCGCCTTGGTGAAGAGCGGCGAGCCGATCGCGTACTCCCCGCTGCCCATCACCAGCGGATAGAAGCCGAGCGCCGAGAAGAGGTACCAGGCCGACTGCTCGCCGTTGTCCTCGTCGCCGTGGTAGCCCTGCCCGATCTCGCTGCCGGTGTAGAGCCGGGAGAGCACCTCGCGGACCTTCTCCTGCGTCTTCCACGGCTGCGCGGCGGCGTTGTACATGTACGTCACATGGTGGGCCACCTGGTTGGAGTGCCCGTACATCCCCATCCGCACATCACGGGCCTCGGTCATCTCATGGATCACACTGCCGTACGAGCCCACGAACTCCGGGCTCGCGGTCTCCGGCGTGGCGAAGTACGTGTCCAGCTTCTTCGCCAGGCCCGGGCGGCCGCCGTACAGATTGGCCAGGCCGCGGGAGTCCTGCGGCGCGGTGAAGGCATAGCCCCAGCCGTTGGTCTCGGTGTAGTCGTAGCCCCACACCCTCGGGTCGTACCGCTCCGACGGCACCCGCCAGCCACCGCCCGGATCCCGGCCCTGGAAGAAGCCCGCCTTCGCGTCGAACAACGTGACATAGTTCCGCGCACGGTTGAGGAAGTAGGCGGCCTCCTCCTTGTACCGCTCCTTCTTCGTCCCGCGGTGGAGCGCCTCGGCCATCTTCGCCAGGCCGTAGTCGTTGAGATGGCCCTCCAGCGACCAGGACAGACCCTCGTGCGTCGCCGTCGAGGCATATCCGACGAACGGCGAGGTCTCCATGCCCTTGCGGCCCACGCCCCGGCTCGGCGGCACGACCGTCGCGTTCTTCAGCGCCGCCTCGTACGCCGCCGCCGCGTCGAAGTCCACGCCCTTCACATAGGCGTCGGCGAAGGCGACGTCGGAAGAGGTCCCCGTCATCAGATCGGCATACCCCGGCGACGACCAGCGGGAGATCCACCCACCGTCCTTGTACTGCTGCACGAACCCGTCCACCAGCTCGCCCGCCTTGCGCGGGGTGAGGAAGGAGTACGCCGGCCAGGTCGTGCGGTAGGTGTCCCAGAAGCCGTTGTTGACGTACACCTTCCCGTCGACGATCTTCGCGCCGGTGTGCGTCGGCGTGTCCGGGCCCGTCTGCGGCGAGAAGGGGCTCGCGTACTTGAAGACCGACCCCACCTTCTCGAAGCCGGAGTTCGGGTACAGATAGAGCCGGTAGAGACTGGAGTACAACGTGACCAGCTGATCGCGGGTCGCGCCCTCCACCCGGACCCGCCCCAGCAGCGCGTCCCAGGCGCTCTGCGCCCGTTCCTTCACCCGCTCGAACCGTGAACCCGCCGGGATCTCGGCCGCCAGGTTCGCCTTCGCCTGGTCCACGCTGATCAGTGAGGTGGCGATGCGCAACGTGACCGTACGGTCCGCACCCGCGTCGAACCGCAGATGCCCGCGCACCCCCTGCCCACCGGACGCGGTGACCGGCGCGTCGAAGACGCCGTACACGAACATCCGGGTCGCCCCCGTCGACAGGCCGCTCTTCACGTCGGAGAAGCCGGTGAAGGAGCCGCTCGCCGGATCCAGGGTCAGACCGCCCTCGTCGGTGACGTTGTCGAACAGCACCGAGGCGTCCTCGCCGGGATAGGTGAACCGCATCATCGCCGCGTGGTCCGACGGGGCGATCTCGGCCTTCAGCCCGTTCTCGAACGTCACACCGTAGTAGTGCGGCCGCGCGGTCTCCCGCTCGTGCCGGAACGGCAGCGCGCGGCCCGTCCGCGAGGTGTCCGGGGTGCTCGCCGCGGCCGACGGCATCAGCTGGAAGGTCTGCCGGTCGCCCATCCAGGGACTCGGCTCATGGCTGGCCGAGAAGGCCTGCACGGTGGGCAGATTGTCCGCGTTGTTCCCGCGCGCGTACTCGTACAGCCAGCTCTTGGAAGCGGCATTGGTCACCGGCGTCCAGAAGTTGAAGCCATGTGGGACCGCCGTCGCCGGGAAGGTGTTGCCCCGCGAGAACGAGCCGCTGGAGTTGGTGCCCCGGGTCGTCGACGCGTAGTCGGAGAGCCGTCCGGGCGACCGCTCCGGCCCCTTCGGCCGCAGCTCCAGGTCGTCGATCCAGCCCTGGAACGCCGCCGGGCCCTTGGGGGAGTCGTACGCCACCAGGATCCGGTCGACGGTCCGGCCCGCCGCGACGGTGCCGATGCCCGAGGTGACCTGGTTCCACTGGTTGACGTAGAGCCGCTTGGCCGCGCCCTGGCCCTGCGGGGTCAGCGCCCCGCCGTGGGAGTCGACCGCCCCCAGCTCGCTCAGATAGGTGCCGTCGGTGAACGCCAGGTCGACCGAGACGTTCGTGGCGGGGTAGTTGAGGTCCGTCTCGGGCAGCGACGGGAAGATCCGGTAGGAGAGCTCGGTGTCCCTGGCGACGGCCGTGTTCACGTCGAGGACCTTGTTGTACGACCAGGCCCGGCCACCGGGCGTGTGGCGGCCGGCGTACCGCAGCGCCCGCTTGCCGGTGAACCCGGCATTCGCCTTGGCCGTGGGGGAGCCGCCCGGGCCGCGGTCGGTGTGCGTGCGCATGTCCTCGGGGACCGGGGAGGACGTGTCGCCGTTCGAGAACTGAACGTCGGCGAGTTGAGTGATCCCCGCGGCACCGTTGTTCCGGGTGATCTCAAGCCGGTAATGTGCATACGGAGTTGAGTTCTCGAACGAATACGTCTTCGTTTCGAAGCGTTTCGCGAAGGTCTCGCCCTCCCGGTTGTCGAGGACGGTCCATTCCCTCCCGTCCGCCGAACCCTTGAGCGTCCAGTTCCGCGGGTCGCGCTCGGCGGCGTCATTCGCCGAGGTCAGCGCATAGGTCACCACCTTGACCGGTTCGTCCGTGTCGAACTCGGCCCAGCCGGTCGGCTCGAACACCAGCCATTTGGTGCTGGGCTGGAGATCGACGAGATTCTCCTTGGTCTCACCCGCGCCCGCGTTCTCGCCGTTGGCCCGGACCGCCACGACCTTGTCGGTGACATTGCCCGGTATTCCGGTGGAGAAGCCACCGTCCACCCCGGACGCGCGCTTCACGCCGTCCGGAGCCGTCTCGACGGTGTTGCGCCAGGTCGGCTGCGGTTCGTCCGCTTCGAAGGAGGTGCGGAACTCCCGTTCCAAGCCGCCCGGTTGGGTCGGCGAGGCGAGGGCGGTCGACGGTGCGCCGCCGAGGAGCAGCGCGGCGGCCGCCACGAGGGCGGCCGCGCGAAGGTGTCTCTGAGGGGGTCGTGGTCTGGGCTGCATGCGGAGTCATATCTCCTGACGAAGAGATGAGACAACGTTGTCAACTGCGATGCGCAGGGTCCAGTAGGGAGTTAAGTGGCCCGTGATGTCAAGGGTGTTGACAGCGCCGAAAGGGTGGATTCGGCCATTTCGGGGAGTTCACCGGTGGCCGTAAGGGCGCAAAATCGCCACGGACATACCGGAGGTCTCAACTCGGGAAAGACTGCCGCCGAAAACTGCTTTCGATCTTGCTCAGTTGGCGGGAAGTGGACTATACCTGTCGGCGTCCGGCCGACCGGACTACCCTGCACCACTCATACGCCAATGTCACGACCCAAGCTTTCGACGCACCAGACGCACCACCTCAAGCTGCACTGGAACGCGGTGGCGGGGCCCTTCGCTCAGGCGACGAAACGGGCGACCGGTACACCGCCTGAGTCCTGGAGAAGGCGAGGACTTGAGCATGGGATCCACCTCCGCCCGCGACAACGAGGGCCTTGGCCGTCGCGATCTGATCAAGCGTTCGGCCGCGCTCGGCCTGATCACCGTCCCCACCATGAGCTTCCTGTCCGCGTGCGCCAGCGGCTCCGGCGGCGAGGACAAGGGGAAGGTCGAGAAGGGCACGAAGTCCGACAAGAACCCGCTGGCCGTCAACGAGTCGGCCCCCCTCGAAGTCGTCATCTTCGACGGCGGATTCGGCACGCAGTACGCCGAGGACGCCAACAAGATCTATGAGAAGAACTTCCCCAAGGCGAAGGTCAAGTTCTCGAAGACCCAGAAGATCCAGTCCGTCCTCCAGCCCCGCTTCAACGGCGGCACCCCGCCGGACCTGATTGACAACTCCGGTGCCCAGCAGATGGACATGGGCGTCCTGGTCGGCAAGAAGCAGCTCGCCGACCTCACCCCGCTGCTCGACGCGCCCTCCGTCGACGACCCGTCCAAGAAGGTCCGCGACACGCTCCGCCCCGGCATCGTGGAGATGGGCCAGTTCGACGGCGCGCCCGTCTGGATCATGTACTACGCCTACACCGTGTACGGCGTCTGGTACTCCCAGACCGCGCTGGACAAGCTCGACGCGAAGTACCCCGAGACCTGGGACGAGATGCTCGCCCTGTGCGAGAAGGCGAAGAAGCAGGGCATCGCCGGCTGGACGTACCCCGGCAAGCACCCGTACTACCTGCCCTTCTCCCTCTACCCCTTCATCGCCAAGATCGGCGGGGTGGAGGTTCTCGACGCCATCGACAACCTGGAGCCGAAGGCCTGGGAGCACCCGGCCGTGAAGGCCGCCTTCGAGGCGTACTACGAGCTCTACAAGAAGGGGTACGTCCTCCAGGGCACCCCCGGTCTCGACCACCGGGGCTCGCAGGGCGCCTGGGCCCGTGGCAAGGCGCTGTTCATCCCCAACGGCTCCTGGGTCGAGAACGAGGAGGCCGCCATCATCCCCAAGGACTTCAAGCTGTCCGTGGGCGCGCCGTCCGGTCTCGACTCCTCCGACAAGCTGCCCTTCGGCACCATCTGGGCGTCGGGCGGTGAGCCCTTCATCGTCCCCGCGCAGGCGAAGAACGTCGAGGGCGGCATGGAGCAGCTGCGCATCATGCTGAGCGAGGCGTCCTCGAAGAGTTTCACCGCCAACACCAAGTCGCTGACCGCCTTCAACGGCGGCACCACCGGCATCACCCTCTCCGACGGCCTGAAGTCCGGTGTCGCGGCCCTGGAGAAGGCCGGCCAGAACGTGGTCAACCCGCGCCTTCAGGACTGGTACGTCAAGCTCCAGAAGGAGCAGATCGGCGTCGCCGGCCTCGGCGAGATGATGGCCGGACGGCTCACCCCCGCCGAGACCATCAAGAAGATCCAGGGCTACGCGGACGCCGTGGCGAAGGACTCGTCCATCAAGCACTTCAAGCACCAGAAGTGATGGCTCGTCACCAGCGGCGGCAGCACAGGAAGGTCGGAGTCGGACACGATGCAGCACGGTAAGTACCGGTTCATTCTCGGGTTCTTGGCGATCCCCTTGGCGCTGTACGCCGTCTTCGTCATCTGGCCCTTCGTCCAGTCCATCTACTACTCGTTCACGGACTGGACCGGTCTGAGCCCCGACTTCCAGATGGTCGGCTTCGACAACTACACGAAGATGTTCGAGGACGACATCTTCTGGAAGTCCCTGTGGCACAGCGTGCTGCTGGCGCTTCTGCTGCCGCTGGTGACGCTCGGCCTCGCCCTCTTCTTCGCCTTCATGATCAACGTCGGCGGGCGGCGCCGCCGGGGCGCCGCCATCCAGGGAGTCCGTGGCTCGGGCTTCTACAAGATCGCGTACTTCGTCCCGCAGGTCCTGTCGATCGCCATCGTCGCGATCCTCTTCCAGTTCGCCTTCGACCCCGCCCAGGGCATGATCAACGGCCTGCTCAGGAGCGCCGGTGTCGAGGGCGACTCCCTGCCGAACTGGCTCGGCGACCCCCAGCTCGCGCTCTGGTGCATCGTGGCCGTCCTCGTCTGGTGCACCGTCGGCTTCTTCGTCGTCCTCTTCTCCGCGGGCATGGCCTCGATCCCCCGGGACTTCTACGAGGCCGCCCTGCTCGACGGCGCGAGCCGGATCACCACCTTCTTCCGGATCACCCTGCCGCTGCTCTGGGACACCGTCCAGTCCGGCTGGGTCTACATGGGCATCCTGGCCCTCGGCGCCGAGGCCTTCGCCGTCGTCCACATCATGTCCGTCGGCCCCGGCGGCCCCGACTACGCGACGACGGTCCTGCCGCTGTACGTGTACCAGGCGGCGTTCCGGGACGGCCAGGCGGCCTACGCGACCACCATCGGTGTCGCCCTGCTCGTGGTCACCCTGGCCTTCGCGGCCGTCGTGATGCGGGTGGGCCGGCGCGAGCGGCTGGAGTTCTGAACCAGATGAAGACCACCGACACCCCTCCGGCCGGCCTCGGCAAGACCGGCCTGCCCGCCCAGCGCACCACGGGCGTCCCCGGCGGCGCCGCCAAGGCCAAGGAGAGCAAGAGCGAGGGCACGGTCCTCAACGTCTTCTCCCACGGCATGCTGATCCTGTGGGCCTTCATGGTCGTCCTGCCCCTGGTGTGGGCGGTGATGACCTCCTTCAAGACCGACGCGGACATCTTCAACTCGCCCTGGGCCCTGCCGGACACCCTGCACTTCGAGAACTGGTCGCGGGCCTGGTCCCAGGCGCATATGAGCGACTACTTCCTGAACACCATCGTGGTGGTCGGCGGCTCGCTCGCCGGCACGCTGCTCTTCGGCTCGATGGCGGCGTACGTCCTCGCCCGCTTCGACTTCCCCGGCAACCGCTTCATCTACTACCTGTTCGTCGGCGGCATGAGCTTCCCGGTGATGCTCGCGCTGGTCCCGCTCTTCTACGTGCTGGACAACACCGGGCTGCTCAACACCATCCACGGCCTGATCCTGGTCTACATCGCGTACTCGCTGCCGTTCACCGTCTTCTTCCTGACGGCGTTCTTCCGTACGCTCCCCACCTCGATCGCCGAGGCCGCGATGATCGACGGCGCCTCGCACACCCGGACCTTCTTCCAGGTCATGCTGCCGATGGCCAAGCCGGGCCTGATCAGTGTCGGGATCTTCAACTTCCTCGGGCAGTGGAACCAGTACATGCTGCCGACCGTGCTCAACACCGACCCGGACAAGCGGGTCCTCTCCCAGGGCCTGGTCGAGCTCGCCACCAGCCAGGGGTACAAGGGAGACTGGTCGGGCCTCTTCGCCGGCCTGGTGATGGCGATGCTGCCGGTCCTCGCCGCCTACATCGTCTTCCAGCGGCAGGTGGTGGCGGGCCTCACAGCCGGCGCGCTGAAGTAGCCGCGGCGAAGCCCCGGACACGTACGGGCCCCGGTGAGCACAGCTCACTGGGGCCCTTCGCCGTCCATGCCGTTTTCCGCCCGCCGGTGATCGCTCATCCGAGGCTCCGGTCGCTCAAGGTCTTGACGGGGTCGCACCCCAACGGCTCCCCTTAGAGTTCACATGTTGGAGAAAACGGCAGGAGTGAGTGAGTCGATGGAGACTCCGGGGTCGCAGACATCTCTGCATCGGGCCAATCTCGAGCGGGTCGTACGGGCGGTGCGCATGGCCGGGTCGCTCACCCAGGCCGAGATCGCCAGAGCCACGGGCCTGTCGGCGGCCACCGTCTCCAACATCGTCCGCGAGCTGAAGGACGGCGGAACGGTCGAGGTCACGCCCACCTCGGCGGGCGGCCGCCGGGCCCGGAGCGTCTCGCTCAGCGGGGACGCCGGGATCGTGATCGGGGTCGACTTCGGCCACACCCACCTGCGCGTCGCGGTCGGCAACCTGGCCCATCAGGTGCTGGCCGAGGAGTCCGAGCCGCTCGATGTCGACGCCTCCGCCGCGGAGGGCTTCGACCGGGCGGAACAGCTGGTCAAGCGGCTGATCGGGGCCACCGGCATCGGTCAGGAGAAGGTGATCGGGGTCGGTCTCGGCGTCCCCGGTCCGATCGACGTCTCCTCCGGAACGCTCGGCTCCACCGCGATCCTGCCGGGCTGGAGCGGGATCAATCCCGCCGAGGAGCTCTCCGGCCGGCTCGGCGTGCCGGTGTACGTCGACAACGACGCCAACCTGGGCGCGCTGGGGGAGCTGGTCTGGGGCAGCGGCCGGGGCGTGAAGGACCTGGCGTACATCAAGGTGGCCAGCGGTGTGGGCGCCGGGCTGGTCATCGACGGGCAGATCTACCGGGGCCCGGGGGGCACCGCGGGCGAGATCGGGCACATCACGCTCGACGAGTCCGGGCCGGTCTGCCGCTGCGGAAACCGCGGCTGCCTGGAGACCTTCGCCGCCGCCCGGTACGTACTGCCGCTGCTCCAGCCCAGCCACGGCGCCGACCTCACCATGGAGCGGGTCGTCCAGCTGGCCCGCGAGGGCGACCCGGGCTGCCGCCGGGTGATCGCCGACGTCGGACGGCACGTCGGCAGCGGTGTCGCCAACCTCTGCAACCTGCTCAACCCCAGCCGGGTGGTCCTGGGCGGAGACCTCGCGGAGGCCGGTGAGCTGGTGCTCGGCCCCATCCGGGACTCGGTGTCGCGGTACGCGATCCCCAGCGCCGCGCGGCAGTTGTCGGTGGCGCCCGGTGCACTGGGCGGCCGCGCCGAGGTGTTGGGCGCCCTGGCGCTCGCACTGAGCGAAATGGGTGATTCGACCCTGCTTGAGAGCGCACTTCCGGCGTCGACGCCTGCCTCCAGCCTTGCCTTCACTTAGATAACGAATGGCACCGTTGTCATCTCGTTAAGGATTTACTCCTTGACGGTGTGGGTGCGGCCGAGTTGACTTCCTGCCACCTCGGCCGCAACGACGCGGCCTCGTCAGGGAGGCAACCCCATATGAACGCAGTGACGCGACGCGTCGTCATAGGTACGGCAGCGGTGTCCATGGCCCTCTCCCTCGCCGCGTGCGGCAAGGCGGGCGATGGCGGTGCGAAGACGGGCGCGGAGGGCGGCGGCGGTGACGGCAAGACCATCGGTCTGCTCCTGCCGGAGAACAAGACCACGCGCTACGAGACCTTCGACCGCCCGATCATCGAGGCGAAGATCAAGACGCTCTGCTCGGACTGCACCGTGAAGTACAACAACGCGGCCCAGGACACCGAGACCCAGAAGAAGCAGTTCGACGCGCTCGTCACGCAGGGCGTGAAGGTCATCATCCTCGACGCGGTCGACTACAAGGCGACCAAGTCCTGGGTGCAGCGGGCGGAGGCCGACGGCGTCAAGGTCGTCGCGTACGACCGGCTGGCCGAGGGCCCGATCGCCGCCTACGTCTCCTACGACAACGAGAAGATCGGCCGCCTCCAGGGCGAGGGCCTGGTCAAGGCGCTGGGCGCCGGCGCCAAGGACGCGAACGTCGTCATGATCAACGGCTCGCCGACCGACCCGAACGCCCCGCTGTTCAAGAAGGGCGCCCACAGCGTCCTCGACAAGCAGGTCAAGAAGGTCGTCTACGAGCAGGACATCCCGGACTGGTCGCCGGACGAGGCCAACAAGAAGATGGGTGCCGCCATCGACTCGCTCGGCAAGAGCGGCTTCCAGGGCGTCTACTCCGCCAACGACGGCATGGCCGGCGGCATCATCACCGCCCTGTCCAAGCAGGGCATCAAGGTCCCGGTCGGCGGCCAGGACGCCGAGCTCGCGGGTCTGCAGCGCATCCTCAAGGGCGACCAGGCCTTCACGATCTACAAGCAGATCAAGCCGGAGGCCGAGACCACCGCCGAGATCGCCGTCCGCCTGCTCAAGGGCGAGAAGATCGACGACCTCGCCCCGGTCAAGGTCGACAGCCTCACCGGCGAGTTCAAGGGCATCCCGGCGAAGCTGTACGACGCCCAGATCGTCACCAAGGCCGACATCGCCGGCACGATCATCAAGGACCAGGTCTACAAGGCCGCGGACATCTGCACCGCCGAGTACAAGGCGGCCTGCGAGGCGGCCGGCATCAAGTAGCCGGCCCACCCCGGCGGCCCTCCGTACGGCAGCCGGGTCAGGCGGCGGCGGCTCCTCCCGCCGCCGCTGCCACAGGAGCAACACCCGCTGACGACAAGGCGGTTCGGGCCCAGACCCGGACGGAAGCCTTCTCGTACCGGTCCGGCGGCCCCGCCCCGTTCAACGCCCCGCAAGCGGGGGCGGGGCGCCGGACTTCCTCGCACCCCTCGTGCTCGACAACGCACCACCATCCCCGCCGGTCAGGCGGCGAAGGAGATGATTCACGTGTCCGCTACGCCCGTGCTGGCGTTGCGCGGAGTCTCCAAGCGGTTCGGCGCCGTCCAGGCGCTGACCGACGTAGAGCTGGAGATCCACGCCGGTGAGGTGGTCGCCCTGGTCGGCGACAACGGCGCCGGCAAGTCGACCCTCGTCAAGACCATCTCGGGTGTCCACCCGATCGACGAAGGCTCCATCGAGTGGAACGGCACGCCCGTTCCCATCCACCGTCCCCAGGACTCCCAGGCCCTCGGCGTCGCCACCGTCTACCAGGACCTGGCGCTCTGCGACAACCTGGACGTCGTCGCCAACCTCTTCCTCGGCAGCGAGCTGCGCAGCGCCGCGATCCTGGACGAGATCGCGATGGAGAAGCGCGCCAAGGAGCTCCTGGACACCCTGTCCATCCGCATCCCCAGCGTCCGCATCCCCGTCGCGGCGCTCTCCGGCGGTCAGCGGCAGGTCGTCGCCATCGCCCGCGCGCTGATCGGCGACCCGAAGGTCGTCATCCTGGACGAGCCCACCGCCGCCCTCGGCGTCGAGCAGACCGCTCAGGTGCTCGACCTGGTGGAGCGGCTGCGCGAGCGCGGCCACGGCGTCATCCTCATCAGCCACAACATGGCCGACGTCCGCGCGGTCGCCGACCGGGTCGCGGTGCTGCGCCTGGGCCGTAACAACGGCGTCTTCGACGTGAAGACCACCAGCCACGAAGAGATCATCGCGGCCATCACCGGAGCCACGGACAACGCCGTGACCCGTCGGCAGGCGCGCACGGCCACGAAGGAGGACGCGAAGTGAGCGACCTCGCCAAGAAGACCCCCGAGACCCCCGAGGGTCCGCAGACGCCCGGAACCGCGCTCGGCCCCGGTGACGACACGGCGCCGCCGGCCCCCGAGGCATCCGCCGCGCCCGTCCCGGCCGTCGACCCGCGCCTGCTCATCCGCGAGGAGGGCATCAAGGGCTACTGGACCGAGTTCACCCGCAAGGTCCGCGGCGGAGAGCTCGGCTCCCTGCCCGTCGTCCTGGGCCTGATCGTCATCGCGATCGTCTTCCAGCTCCAGAACAGCAACTTCCTCTCGGCGAGCTCCGTCGCCAACATCGCCGTCTACAGCTCCGGCCTCGGCATCATGGCCGTCGGCATCGTCTTCGTGCTGATCCTCGGCGAGATCGACCTCTCGGTCGGCTCCGTCGCGGGTGTCGGCGCCGCCGTGTGGGCCGTGCTCAACGTCAATCAGGGCATGAACGACTGGCTGGCCATCGGCATCGCCGTCCTCGCCGGAATGGCGCTGGGCATCCTGCACGGCTTCTTCTTCGCCAAGATCGGCGTCCCGGCCTTCGTGGTCACCCTCGCCGGCTTCCTCGGCTGGAGCGGTCTGCAGGACTGGCTCATGGGCGGGGAAGGCTCCATCAACACCCCCTCCGGCAGCGTCGTCGAGAACCTGACCAACTACTTCTTCGAGGACAAGGCCGCCGCCTACGGCCTCGCCCTGGTCGCCGTACTCGCCTACGCCGCCTCGCTGGTCATGGACTCCAGGCGCCGCCGGGCCGCAGCCCTGCCCGCCCGTCCCACCAGCGAGATCGTGCTGCGCACGGCGGTCGTCGCGGTGCTCTGCTTCGTCGTCGCGTACGTCCTGAACGAGCCCGCGGGCGCCCGTGGCCTGCCGCTGGCCCTGGTGCTGTTCCTGGCCGTCCTCGTCGTCGCCGACTTCGTCGCCCGCCGCACCACCTTCGGCCGGCAGGTCTTCGCGGTCGGCGGCAACCCCGAGGCCGCCCGCCGCGCCGGTATCAACGTCGACCGGGTCCGCATCACCGTCTTCGGTCTCTCCGGCCTGCTCGGCGCCTTCGGCGGCCTGTTCATCGCCAGCCTCTCCGGCGGCGCGACCAAGAGCGTCGGCGGCGGCAACACCCTGATGCTGGTGATCGCCGCGGCCGTGATCGGCGGTACGAGCCTCTTCGGCGGCCGGGGCAAGGTCTGGTCGGCCCTCCTGGGAATGATCGTGATTCAGTCGATCCAGCAGGGTCTCAACATGATCGGTATGGCGAACGCCATCCAGTACATGATCACCGGCGCGGTCCTGCTGGCCGCCGTCGTGATCGACTCGGTCTCCCGCCGTACGCAGAAGACCGCTGGTCGCGCCTAGCCCGGCCACTTCGTGCCCGGCGCCGAGAACCGGCGCCGGGCACATTCGCGTCTCCATCCCCGTCACCGGTTCGTCACCCTCGATTCGGCCGGTGGAGTGACGCAGAACGCCCCGCCCGATGACCATCGTCCGGAGCGGAACATTAGACTCGGCAAAATCGACAAGCTCGACCAGCTCAAAGGCAAGGAGGCACGGGTGGCTCTGCTGACCCGTATCAGGGGACCGCGCGATCTGGACCGGCTCTCCCCGGAACAGCTGGACCAGCTGGCCGCGGAGATCCGGACATTTCTCGTGGACGCCGTCTCCAAGACCGGCGGCCACCTGGGACCGAACCTCGGTGTGGTCGAGCTGACGATCGCGCTGCACCGCGTCTTCCACTCCCCGAAGGACAAGGTCCTCTGGGACACCGGCCACCAGTCCTATGTGCACAAGCTGCTCACCGGACGGCAGGACTTCTCCCGGCTCAAGATGAAGGGCGGCCTCTCCGGCTACCCCGCCCGGGCCGAGTCCGAGCACGACATCATCGAGAACTCGCACGCCTCCACCGTGCTCGGCTGGGCCGACGGCCTCGCCAAGGCCAACGAGGTGCTGAAGAAGGACGACCACGTCGTCGCGGTCATCGGTGACGGCGCGCTCACCGGCGGTATGGCCTGGGAGGCGCTGAACAACATCGCCGACGCCAAGGACCGCCCGCTCGTCATCGTCGTCAACGACAACGAGCGCTCCTACGCGCCCACCATCGGCGGCCTCGCCAACCACCTGGCCACCCTGCGCACCACGGACGGCTACGAGCGCTTCCTCGCCCGCGGCAAGGACATCCTGGAGCGCACCCCCGTCGTCGGGAAGCCGCTCTACGAGACCCTGCACGGCGCCAAGAAGGGCCTGAAGGACTTCATCGCCCCGCAGGGCATGTTCGAGGACCTCGGCCTGAAGTACGTCGGCCCCATCGACGGCCACGACATCGAGGCCCTGGAGTCCGCGCTGACGCGTGCCAAGCGCTTCGGCGGGCCGGTCATCGTGCACTGCCTCACCGAGAAGGGCCGCGGCTACCAGCCCGCCCTCCAGGACGAGGCCGACCGCTTCCACGCCGTCGGCAAGATCCACCCCGACACGGGCCTGCCCATCGCCTCCTCCGGCGCCGACTGGACCGGCGTCTTCGCCGACGAGATGGTCAAGCTGGGCGAGGAGCGCGAGGACATCGTGGCGATCACCGCCGCCATGCTCCAGCCGGTCGGCCTCGACAAGTTCGCGAAGGCCTTCCCCGAGCGGGTCTACGACGTCGGCATCGCCGAGCAGCACGGCGCGGTCTCCGCGGCCGGCCTCGCCACCGGCGGCGTCCACCCCGTCTTCGCCGTCTACGCCACCTTCCTCAACCGTGCCTTCGACCAGGTCCTGATGGACGTGGCCCTGCACAAGTGCGGTGTCACCTTCGTGCTCGACCGGGCCGGCATCACCGGCACCGACGGCGCCTCCCACAACGGCATGTGGGACATGTCGATCCTCCAGGTCGTGCCCGGCCTGCGGCTGGCCGCCCCGCGCGACGCCGACCAGGTACGTGCCCAGCTCCGCGAGGCCGTCGAGGTCGACGACGCCCCCACCGTGGTCCGCTTCTCCAAGGGCGCAGTGGGCCCGGCCGTCCCGGCCGTGGGCCGTATCGGCGGGATGGACGTCCTGCGTGAGCCCGGCACCGACCGCCCGGACGTGCTGCTGGTCTCCGTCGGCGCGCTCGCACCGATGTGCCTGGAGATCGCCGGCCTCCTCGACCAGCAGGGCATCTCCACCACCGTCGTCGACCCCCGCTGGGTCAAGCCGGTCGACGAGGCCCTCGCCCCGCTCGCCGACCGCCACCGCGTCGTCGTCACCGTCGAGGACAACAGTCGCGTCGGCGGTGTCGGCTCCGCCGTGGCACAGGCCCTGCGCGACGCGGGCGTCGACGTCCCGCTGCGGGACTTCGGCATCCCGCCGCGCTTCCTCGACCACGCCTCACGCGCCGAGGTCCTCGCCGAGATCGGCCTGACCGCGCCGGACATCGCCCGCCAGGTCACCGGCCTCGTCTCGCGGATCGACGGCCGCTTCGCCGACAGTGCGGGCGGCGCCGGCATCGTCGAGCCCGCCCGCGACTGACCGCCGCCGCCGCGGCGCCCCGCGCATTGGGCCGGACGGACCACCCTCCGGGGTTCCGTCCGGCCCTTTCGTGTGAAACGGTCTCCCTCGGCGGGCGCCGTCCCTCACCCCTTCCGATCATGGGCATACGGCCATGGGTACGGAGGTACGCCGGTGAGCACGGACCAGCAGTCGAACGGCAGCTCGATGTTCCGGACCAAGACGGTGGAACAGTCCATCCGGGACACCGAGGAACCGGAGCACGCACTCAAGAAATCCCTGTCCGCGTGGGATCTGACCGTCTTCGGCGTCGGTGTCATCATCGGCACCGGCATCTTCGTGCTCACCGGCAAGGTGGCCAAGGAGAACGCCGGGCCGGCGACCGCGCTCGCCTTCGTCGCCGCCGGCATCGTCTGCGCGCTGGCGGCGCTGTGCTACGCCGAATTCGCCTCCACCGTGCCGGTCGCCGGATCGGCCTACACCTTCGCCTACGCCTCCATCGGCGAGCTGCCGGCCTGGATCATCGGCTGGGACCTCGTCCTCGAGTTCGCGCTCGGCACGGCCGTCGTCGCGGTCGGCTGGTCCGGCTACGTACGATCCCTGATGGACAACGTCGACTGGCACCTACCCGCGGTGATCCAAGGGCCGGACACGCCCGACGGCGTCTTCGACCTGCTGGCCTTCCTGCTGGTCCTGGTCCTCACGGCGATCCTGGTCGTCGGCATGAAGCTGTCCGCCCGGATCACGGCCCTGGTGGTCGCCATCAAGGTCACCGTCGTCATGATCGTGATCATCGCGGGGCTGTTCTTCGTCGTCGGCGACAACTACTCGCCGTTCATCCCCCCCGCGGTCACCCCCGAGGCCGGCTCCGGCTGGGACGCCCCTCTGGTCCAGCTGATGTTCGGCTACGAGCCCACCAACTTCGGCGTCATGGGCATCTTCACCGCCGCGTCCGTCGTCTTCTTCGCCTTCATCGGCTTCGACGTGGTCGCCACCGCCGCCGAGGAGACCAAGCTGCCGCAGCGCGACATGCCCCGCGGCATCCTGGGCTCCCTCTTCATCTGCACCGTGCTGTACGTCGCCGTCGCCCTCGTCGTGACCGGTATGCAGCACTACACGGAACTGTCGGTCAGCGCCCCGCTCGCCGACGCCTTCAAGTCCGTCGGGCGCCCCTTCTTCGCGGGCGTGATCAGCTTCGGCGCCGCCGTCGGCCTCACCACCGTCTGCCTCATCCTGCTCCTCGGCCAGACCCGGGTGTTCTTCGCCATGAGCCGCGACGGACTGCTGCCGCGCTTCTTCTCCGTCACGCACCCGCGCTTCCGCACCCCCTACCGCCCCACCATCCTGCTCGGCGTGATCATCGCCATCGTGGCGGGCTTCACCAGCATCGACGAGCTCGCGACGCTGGTGAACATCGGCACCCTCTTCGCCTTCGTCGTCGTCGCCGTCGGTGTGATGGTGCTGCGCCGCACCCGGCCCGACCTGCCTCGCGCCTTCCGCACCCCGTGGGTGCCGGTGCTCCCGATCCTGTCCATCGCCGCCTCGGTCTGGCTGATGCTCAACCTGCCGGGCGAGACCTGGTTCCGGTTCGCCGTCTGGATGGCCGCCGGCATCGTCGTGTACTTCCTGTACGGGCGCCGGCACAGCCGCCTCGGCAAGCTCGGCAAGGACGCCATCTTCTGACCCCCCGGGGCCGTCTCAGGCCCGGCGCACCGCGCCCGGCCCCGCACACCGCGCGCCCTGCTCCTCGACCCGCCTCCGCAGCTCCCGGTCGGCCGTGATCACCACACACGGCCGGCCGGCCGCTTCACGGGCCAGCTCCACGATCCGGTCGTCACCGCTGCCGGGCGCCGACTCGACCCGTACCTCCGGAACCGGCGCGACACCGCGCGCCTGGCCCTCGACCACGAGGACCACCTCCACCGGCCCCGGCAGGGCCTCCACCCCCGTCCGCGCGACGGAGACAAGCCGGTCGCGCAGCCGCTCGGCCGCGCCCTTGCGGTCGCGCCACCACCCGTCGGGGACGGACCCCACGACATTGGCGCCGTCGACGATCAGGACCGGTCCGGTCCGCTCAGCCATGCGTCCTGCCCTCGGGTCGGGGGTCCTCCCGACCGATGCCGGGAAGCCTCCCAATGCTATTGTCGCCAGGATTCAAGGGTGTCAGGGAAGGTGGCCGACAGACCATGGCCGTGTGGTCCGCACGTAAATCACAGGGTCGGAAGTCCGAACCGCCGCCGTCCTCCCGCTCCGGCCGGCCGGAGGCCGGTGTTCCGATGGACGCCCCGCTGCCCGCCACCACCAACTGGCTGCTGCGCGGCAAGGACGGCCGGCTCACCGCCTACGCCCCCGTCGAGGGCGGCGTGCTGCGCTGGACGGAGACCACGCCCGGCGGCCCCGAGTGGGCGGCCACGTTCCTTCCGGCGCACGGGCTCGTGCCCTACCTGTCGATCACCCAGAGCCCCGAGGGCTATGTGTACCTGACGGGTCTGCGCCGCCGCCCCGGCGCCGACGGCCAGCTCAACGTCGACATCGTCTACGGGGTGCAGTACCAGAGCGGCCGCCCCATGCGGGACTGGCACGCGCTCGGCACCCCCTACCTGACGCCGCGCAACCGCCACCACGCCGCCAACATCGGCCTGCCCGTCTCGGCCCTCGACTCGGCGGGCGCGCTGCACATCGCGATCCGTAACGCGGGCGGCGGCCTGTGCGCCCGCAGCCAGGCGCCGACCGGCCGCTGGCTGTCCAAGTGGGCCGACCTCAAGGGCTCGAACGTCACCGGCACGGTCGCCGCCACGGTCAACGAGGACGGCAACGTCGACTTCTACGGCCCCACCGGCACCACCGTCCTGCGCTGGAGCCAGCCCAAGCCCGGCGCCGAGTTCGCCCGCGGCGAGGACCAGGCCGCCGAGGTCGCCGACGGCACCTTCACCGCCGTACGCACCGGCAAGGAGAGCGTCACCCGCTTCTGGCGGGACGCCGGCACCGGCGAGGTACGGACCTGGCGGCCCGGCACCGCACCGCGCACGCTGGGCGGAGCGAGCGGCACCGGCCCCGTCTCGCTGCTGCGCACCCCGGTCGACGGGGTCGACTGTGTGCTCCTCGCCCAGCGCGACGCCACCGGCCGCCCGGCCCTGACCGCCTACCCGGCCGAGCGTGAGGAGACCGGCGCCGACTGGTCGCTCACCGGCGACGTCTGCGTCGGCGTGCCCGCCCTCGCGATCGACGCCCGTGGCCGGGTGGTCCTCGCGGCGATCGGTACGGACGGCACGCTGCGCGTCACCCGGCAGAAGGACGAGTCGGGCCTCGCGCTGGACGCCTGGACCCGCGTCTGAGCAAGGCGCGCCCACGACGGACAAACGCCCCGGAACTCCGCTGGAGTTCCGGGGCGTTCGCCTTGGTCGGCGGTGATCAGCCGCCCGTGGCGGGGGACTTCTTCGCCGATGCGGGGATCCGCTCGTCGTTGCGGATCGCCTTCCACAACTGGGTGGCCTGCGGCTCGGCGGCCACCACGCGGTTGGGGTCCTTCTTGTCGTACGCGACCGGCAGCATGATCGTCTCCATGTTCTGCGGGTCGACGCCGTTCATGCTGCGGCCGAAGTCGCTGAGCGCGCTGAGCGAGGCCAGCGAGGAGTCGGTGGTGAGCGCCTTGGTCGCGGAGTTGGCGATCTTGTACGACTTGGCCGGGCTGCCGAGCAGGTCCTGCTTCTTGACCTCGGTCAGCAGGGCCATCAGGAACTTCTGCTGGAGCCCGATCCGGCCGAGGTCGCTGCCGTCGCCGACACCGTGGCGGGTGCGGACGTACTGGAGGGACTGGGTGCCGTCGAGCTTCTGCGTCCCGGCCTCCAGGTTGAGACCGCCGGCGCCGCCCTTGATCGGCTCGTCGATCTTGATCGTGACCCCGCCTATGGCGTCCACCAGTTCCTTGAATCCGGCGAAGTCGATCTCCAGGTAGTGGTCGATCCGCACGCCGGACATCTTCTCGACGGTCTTGACGACGCAGGCCGGGCCGGCTTGCGCGTAGACCGAGTTGAACATCACGCGGTCCTTGGCCGGCATGCTGCCGCCGTCGCGCTCGGTGCACGCGGGCCGGGTGACCAGGGTGTCGCGGGGGATGCTCACCGCGGTGGCCCGGGTCCGGCCCTCGGGTATGTGCACCACCAGCGCGGTGTCCGAACGGGCGCCGCTGACCGAGCCCTTGCCGCCGCCGAGGTCGCCGCTCTCGCCCGCGCGCGAGTCGGAGCCGAGGACCAGGAGGTTCTGGCCGGCCGTGGGCAGCTTCTGCGGACGGTCGTCGCCGAGCGCCTTGTCCAGATCGACACCCTTGATGTTGCTGTCCAGGCTGCTGTACATCCACCACGCGCCACCGCCGGCGGCGAGCACCAGGACCAGCAGGACCAGCAGCACGATGCGCAGCGGGCGGCGCTTGCGGCCGCTGCGGCGCTGAGCGCGCCGGGGCGGCGCGCCGCGCGAACCGGAGGGTTTCACCGCGGTGTTCTGGTCGGTCATGGCTGGTCGAGCCCCTTCCGTCGGGACGCTGTGCGTGGCGTGCGAGAGGAACGGGCGGTGTCGAGGACCGGCCCACCTGTCAGCTTCAGGACGCTGTGAATAATATGCAGATCGCATAGCGCGAGGGGCCTTGGGGGTGGCTGCTTCCCTGTGAACACGCGGTGAAGCGTGTGACAAACTTCGGACACTACGGGAAGACGGGGGAAGACGGAGAGGCGGAATGTGGTCGTGATCCGTGGGAGGAACAGAGGCCGCGGTGCGGACTTCGGCGCGGCCACACACCAGGACGCCGCGACCGACGGACTGCTTCAAGTCCCCTCCGGCCGCTGGCTGTTCACCGGCAGCGACGGGCTCGTCACGGCGTACGCGAGCGGCCCCGAGGGGCTGATCCGCTGGACCGAAACCCCCTCCGGGGCCTTCACCGGCCCCGAGTCGATCGAGGTGCCCCGCTGGGTCGGGCCGCTCACCCTGTCCCGCAGTGGTGAGGGATATGTCCACTTCGCCGGACTTCGCTGGCCGGTGGGCGGCGGCCCCGCCCATGTCGTCGTCAGTGCCCAGTTCCAGAGCGGCCGCGGGCTGATGGACTGGTACGACCTCGGTGTGCCCGCCGCCCCCGGCGTCGAGGGCGAGGACACGGTCGTCTTCGGACCCGTCGTCGTGGTCAATCCGGTCACCGGCGGCGTGCATGTGCTGGTCTCGCTGCGCGCCGGCGGGATCGTACGGCGCGTCCGCAGCGGCGAGGGCCGCTGGGGCCGCTGGAAGAGCGTCACCACCGACCCGTACACGGGTGAGTTCGCGGCGGCCATGCCGGCCGGCGGGTCGCTGGAGGTGCTGGCCGTCGGACGGGCCGGGGTGGACCGCTGGGTGGGCGCGAGCGGCGGCCGCTTCGAACTGAGGGATCGTTTCACCACTCCGATCGCCGACGGCACCCAGACCGCCGTCGAGACCGGCCCCAAGCGCACCACGTACTTCTGGCGTTACCCCGGCGACGACTCCCTGGTCGCCTGGCGCGCCCAGAGCCGCACCTCCCAGGGCGGACTGATGGCCCTCGGCGGCGCGGGTGGCGGCGGCCGGCCCGGCGCCGCCCGCACCACCATCGGCGGCTACGACTGCACCGTCCTCGCGCAGCGCGGCGGCCACGGCGGTGTGGAGGTCAGCGCGTACGTCACCGAGAACGAGGGCTACGGCGCCTGGTGGGCGTCGCTCGGCGAGACCGGACCGGGTTCCTCCGCCCCGCAGGTCGCCGTGGACGGCGCCGGCCGGATCGTGGTCGCCGTCCTCGACAAGGCGGGCGACCTGCTGGTGGCCCGCCAGGACCTCACGCAGGACGGCCTCGCCTTCGGAGGGTGGACCCGGCACGGCGGCGCCGACGCCGGCTCAGTGGGCCCCTGGCAGCGGTAGCCGCTCGGATATCTCCAGACACAGGTCGCCGGCCTGGGTGTAGAAGGGCGTCGCGGCCAGGACGTGCCCGGCCGTCGTCGCCGACGGCGCGAAGACCACCGGCGGCCGGCTCACCACGTCGACCTCCGGCGCCCGCTTGAGGCCGAGCGGCACCTCCTGGGTGACGCCCTCGAAGCTCACCGCCAGCAGCACGTCCCAGACACCGGTCGGCAGCGGCCAGCCGTTGGACATCTGCCGCAGGTTGATCCGGGTCGAGAAACGGCCCATGGCCCGCGGCTTGCCCTTGGAGTTCACCAGCTTCTCGTCCCGCCGAGCCGTGACGGAGAAACGCTCCTCCGCACCGCTCTGCCGGTGCCGCAGCACCACCTTCGTGGCCCGCTCCCGGGTGGTGAGCTGCTCGAAGAAGGCATGACCGTCCAGCAGCAGCAGCGGCCCGTTCCAGCGCAGGCTCGTCAGCTGCTGATTGACCGTCATCTTGTCGGTGATGTCGAAGATCTCGTCCGGCAGCCCGACGGCCGGGTCCCGGAAGAACGGCAGCATCGTGTAGACCCGGCCGTTCTCGACGGTCTTCTTCGGCACCGGGCTCGCCTTGTCCGCCTCGTACGCCACCATCTGCTGGGCCTCGGCGTAACGTCCCGCCGCGATCAGCGCGAGGCGTACGGCCAGCGGCCGCGGCAGCAGCGCGAGCGCGCCGGGGGTGACCTGGCCGCGCAGCACCTCGGAGGCGGCCCACAGCGCCCGCTCCCGCTCGGCGTGGTTGTCCGAGGCCAGCAGCAACGGACCGGTGGCCTTGCCGAGTTCGGCCTCCAGATGGCGCGAGAACAGCAGGTCCTGCTTGGGGCCGGGCGGCACCAGCGACGCGACCAGCGTCATCATCCGGGACGCCAGGGCCACCCGCTGCGAGAGCTGCACAGTGGCCGAGGACGCGCCCTTGATCACGCAAGGCTCGTCGGCGACGACCGAGATGTTGTCGGCGCCGATGTAGGCTGCGGCGGTGAACGCCTGGTCCTCACCGGTCGGCATGTCGGAGGGGAACTCCAGACCGCGCCGGCGCAGCATGCTCGTACGGAACAGCTTGTCGGGCGTGAGCGACCAGTACACGCGCGTGGTGTACAGATCCGCCGACGCCTGCGTCTTGCGGAACATCGACGTCGCCACCGCGTGGCGGCCGGAGCTCTCCAGTTTGCCGAGCACCACGTCGGACTCGTTCGCGTCCGCCGAGGCCACCATCAGCTCCAGCGCCTTCGGCGTGAGCCGGTCCGTGCCGGTCAGGAAGATGACGTAGCGGGCGGTGGCCTGGCTCATGCCCCAGTTACGGGCCTCGGCCGTGGACAGCCCCTGCGGCAGCCGCCCGGCGCGCAGCAGGCCCCCGAGCCGCTGCTGGGCCTCGGCGAGCACGGAGCCGCTGTCGTCGGTCGAACCGTCGTCGACCGCGATGACCTCCATGCGGTCGGTGCCGATCGACTGCTGGAGCAGCGAGTCGAGGCAGGCCGGCAGGGTGCGGGCGTGGTTGCGGACATGCAGGACGACGGTGACGTCGCGGATGTCGCCCGGGTGCACAGGTGCGGACTGGTACATGGGCGGGGCCTATCCGTTCTGCGGGTTCACGGGGGTCCGGGGCCACGGCATCTCGCCGCTGAGGTTGGACCACTGCCACTGCTGGAATTCGGTGGTGAGCTGCTGCTCGGGGAACACCCCGGCCCGGCCGTCCAAGCCGCCGACGTGAACATTCACGGGGGCGGTGATCTTCTTGCCGTCCGGGGTGGCCACCGTGTACTCGAACCGGTCGTAGCCGGTGAAGCCGTGGTGGGGCAGATAGGCCAGCCAGCCGTCGTGGGCGAGCTGCGCGCTGCCGCAGCGGGGCTGGGTCACCGACACCGGGGTGCTGCCCGGCGCCACGGCGGCCAGCACGTTGACCGAGCCCTGCGCGCCGGCCGCGGTGACGATCCGCAGGCCCGGCGCGAACGCCGTACTGATCATCAGCGCGCGGTCCTTCAGGCTGGCGGTGCGCACCAGCTTGCCGGTCTCCCGCTCGGGTACGGCCACCGAGATCTGCGGCCGCAGCCGCGGCTCCTTCTTCGGCTGCTTCACCCGGATCACCATCACACCCGTGCCGGTCTCACCGGGCTCCGCCCGGACCCGGAACCAGCGCTGGCGGGGGAAGTACTCCAGCTGCTGGATCGAGACGATCTCGGCCGTGTCGGCGAAGTACTTCTCCTGCAGGTACGCATAGCCGAAGGGGGCGCCCTCGACGGCGACGGAGAGGCCCAGCTGCACGATGTCGCCCGGGGCGACGCCGCTGAAGGGGGCGACGGAGCTGTAGAGCGCCGCGTGGACGACCCCGGGGGAGTTCTCCTCGGTACCGACGGCCCTGCCGCGGCACATCACGTAGTTCATGCTCCGGCCTTCTGATCGCGGACGGGAGAGACACGGGACTTCGTCCGGTGCTGGAAGGTGGCGTCGTCGAGCCAGCCCATCTCGTCGTAGGAGAAGGTCCGGCGGTCCAGGTCCTTGACCCAGTGCGCGGGGATGATCTGCTGGGTGGCCAGCGCGCGGGCCACGAACCGGGCCACCTCGATGGCGCCCTCCGCCCGCAGGTGCACGTTGTCCGCGTCCTGCACGACCGGCATCAGGGGCTCACCGGGCCGCAGGTAGGTGAACACGTGCTTGGTGTCCTCCGGGCCGAGCTCCTCCCACCACTGCAGGCTCTGCCCGTACACGTCGACCAGGGGCACGTGCTCCTCCTGCGCCAACTGCCGCATCGCCAGCGGGTAGTCGCCGAGGAAGCGGCTGACGTTGCCGTGCCGGTCGATCCGGCGCCGCTCGAACGGCATCATCAGGATCGGGTGGCACTGGGCCTCCCGGGCACCGGTGACGTACGCCCGCAGGTGCTCCATGAAGTCGTCGAACGGCTCGGTGTGGATGCCGGGGTCCGGCTTCCAGTCGATCTGGCCGAAGGCCATGATCAGGTAGTCGCCGGGGGCCATGTTGTCGAGGATCCACTGGAGCCGTCCGCGCTCCCGGAAGCTCTTCGTGCTGGCCCGGCCCCGGGAGCAGTTGACGACTTCCACGTCGTCGGTGAGAAACAGGTCGAGGGCCTGCCCCCAGCCCATCATCGGAAGATGACTGACCGGGCGGGTGACCGTGCCCGAACCGCCGGACAGGAAGATCCTGGTCCGGTGGCCGGAGTGCTCGTGTGGGTAAGTCATGTTTCTCTCTCGACGGACCGGGCCCGCGGTGGGCCTAGAGCTCCTGTATTTCCTGTCGGCTGAGGACCGACGCGATCGCCTGCTCGAAGCCCGAGAGCTCGGCGGACCGGTCGGCGGGGTCCTGCTGGCGTACGTCGACGACATGGCCGGTCATCGGGGCCAGCAGCACGTCCAGCGAGCTGCGGGCCGCCGACTCCGAGCAGAGCCCGGCCCCCTCGGACTCCGGCCGGAAGGCCTGGGTACGCGTCGGCCTCGCCGAGCGCTCCGGGTTCACGCAGTTCACCCGGATGCCGTCCTCGGCCCACTCCTCGGCGAGCGCCTGGGTCAGGTTCACCACGGCCGCCTCGGTCGACGAGTAGAGGCTGTACTCGGCCCGGCCGCGCGTGTAGCTGCTGGAGGTGAAGAGCAGCAGCTGGCCGCCGCTCTCCGCGAGGTACTTGTAGGAGGCGCGGGCGATGTTCACCGGGGCGAGGTAGTTGACCGCGGTCGCCTCCCGGATCGTGTCGTTGTCCGTCTCGTTCAGACGGCCGGTGCGCAGGACCCCCGCGGTGTTGACGACGTAGTCGATCCGGCCGGTCTCCGTGTAGGCGTCGGCCAGCGCGTCCGCGACGTCGTCCGGGTTCTCCACCCGGGTGCCGGTGGTGGCGGAGTCGAGGGCGAACACCCGGGCGCCGTAGCTCCCGGCGAGCCGGGCGATGTCCGCGCCGATGCCCTCCGCGCCGCCGAACACCAGCAGCGTGCGGCCTTCGAGCCCCTCGCGGTAGGCGTTCTCGCCGGACTGGGCCGGGGCGGTGTGCGAGGCGAGCTGGAAGAGCTTGTCGGCGATGAAGACGTCGACCGGCTGGGTGACCTTCATGTTGTACTCGTCGCCCAGGACCACGTGGACCGGGACGTCGGGCAGGTACCGGATGACCACCGAGCAGTCGTCGGTGGCCTCGAAGGCCGGGTCGGCCAGGGCCAGCTCGTACGCCCGGCGGATGGTGGAGAGCCAGAAGCCCTGCGGGGTCTGGCCGCGGCGCAGCCGGGAGCGGTCCGGCACCTCGGTGATGAACTCACCGTCGTCGCCGTGCGTCCGGGTCACGATGATGGTGTCCGAGGACGGGATGGCCACGTCCACGGCCTGGTGGCGCTCCAGCGCCCCGACGCACTCGCTCACCACACGCTGCGAGAGCAGCGGGCGCACGGCGTCGTGGAACAGGACGTTGCAGTCCTCGCCCTCGCCCAGCGACTCGGTGACCGCGCGGATGGCGATGCTGGTGGTCTCGCTGCGGGTCGCGCCGCCCGCCAGCACTTTGGTGACCTTGGTCAGCCCGGCCTTCGCGACGATCTTCTCGGCCTCGGCCGTGTAGTCGGCGGTCATCAGCACGATGACGTCGTCGACGTCGGGGGCGTTCTCGAAGACGCAGAGCGTGTGCTCGAGTATCGACTTGCCTGCGATCTTCAGCAGCTGCTTGGGAATCGCGAGCCCGACCCGCTGCCCGGTGCCACCGGCCAGGACGACGGCACAGGTACGGCGTCGGGATGCACGGCTGGTCAAGGTGTCAGGCCTCCTGGATGAGGGTGTGGAGCGTAAAAGGAGAAGAATCGAAAGGACTTACGCGTTTATGCGTGGCGTCTGCGGGTATTCGGACGTGTCCGGATACTCGATCGGGAAGTCCCGGAGCCCGCGCGCGTAGAGGTCGTTCGCCGCCGCGTTGAACCGGACGACCGACGGCGGATAGTCCGGACCCAGCAGGTATTCCTTCAACTGCTCGCGGTAAGGCGCCATCACGTCCCGGTCGGGGGAGAGCATCGCGTCGATGGCCTCGCTCAGTCCGTTGCACTCGGAGTCCAGGAGGTACGACGCGTACGCGGTGCGCTGCTCGTTGCGGAACTCGTTGTCCGGCAGGCCTTCCAGGTTGAAGATCGCGTACGGCTTCCGGGTCGCCACGAAGTCGGAGACCACGCTGGACATGTCTCCGATGAGCAGGTCCGAGTGGTTGAAGCAGTCGTTGAGCGACGGGATCCGGTCGAGGATCACATGGTGTGCCTCGTCCGGGATGGCGCTCCAGTACAGCGCGCCGGCCTGGTTGCGGCTGCGGCGGATACGGGCGGTGCGCTCGTGCTCGGTGAGGTCCGGGTACGGCGAGCGGACACCGCGCTCGGAGAGGTCGGCGATGCGCTTGTCGATCCGGGCCAGCTTGCGGGCCGCGGACTTGGAGTCCGTCACCTTGCGGCCGAACCGGCGGGCGTTGTCCTCCTGGAGGAGGGTGATGATGCGCCGGTGCGCGGCGGCCGCCGCGGGGGAGCGGGTGCCGGTCAGCGGGTGCGGCTTGTAGATGATGCGCAGCTGCCGCTCGTGCGAGAGCAACGTCTGGATCAGCTTCTCGCCGGCCGGGATGACCGAGGTGTAGCAGGCGTCGTCGGTCCACCCCTCCCAGGTCGGCGCGTAGATGATGGTGGGGATCGGCTGGGCGACCGAGCCGGTCCAGCGGTGCAGCGACATCAGCTGGGGCCGGCCGACCTCGACGATCTGGTTGTGGCTGACGGCGTGCTTGATGCGCTCGTACCGGTCGCGGCCGGCCCGGCCGGCCACCCAGATCTCGTCGAAGACCTTGCTGACGCGGTTGCTGGAGGCGAGCTTGTCGCTGTCGCCGTGGCCGATGAAGACGTGCTTCACCTCGGCGCGCTGCAGCATGTGGACGTTCTTGCCCGCGTTGCCGGGGTAGAGGGTCACGCGCAGCTCGGGCATCTCGACCCGGGCCAGGTACTCGGCCTTGGGTACGCAGATCACCGGCACACCGGTGGCGTCCAGATAGCGCAGCGTCGCCCGCTCGCGCAGCACGATGATGGGCCGCAGATCCAGGGCCTCCAGCGACTCCAGCCACATGTTCACCTGGTACATGAAGTCCCGGGAGACGGCGGCGAAGGTGAAGTACAGCGCGACCTGCGGGCGGTAGTCGGCCAGCTGCTCGTTGAGCTCGTCGATCGCCTCGTCGGCGGTGGGCAGGATCAGGGCGTTACGGGCGCCGGGCAGCAGGACCAGCAGCGCCAGGTAGGCCACCGAGACGGCGATGATGCCGCCGAAGGTGACATAGCGCCAGTTGTCCGTGGCCATCGTGCCGATCGCGCCCGCCACCAGCGGCACGTCCAGGTGGAGCGTCTTGCGGACGTGCTTGTTCATCAGGAACGGGTGCGGCATACGCCGGATGCCCAGCGACTCCAGGTCCAGCGCCCGGGTGGTGTACGGCAGATCCTGGCGCTTCTTGCGCACATGCTTCAGCACGGCGCCGTAGGCGAGTTGGAGCACGAACAGCAGCAGCAGGCCGACCGAGGTGATCTGCACCACGAACGAGTCGATGTCCGCTATGGACCCGCACAGGGCAAGCAGCAGGAACTGGCGTATGAGGAAGCGGATGGTCAGACCGAAGCGCGAGTCCCGCAGCCGGTCCAGCGTCGCGGACTGGGTGGAGTGCAGCATCAGGTCCGCGAGATAGCTGACCGCCGCCGACACGGCGAAGATCTTCAGGGAGGCCATCACCACCGCGGCCATCATGCCCACGAAGCTCAGCACCAGCGCGCTGGAGATGACGATCCCCAGGAAGGCCTGACGGTGTTGCTTGCCCATGGCCGGTGAGGCCCTCCTTCGACGCTGCTACGTGCCGTGCGTGACTGTGCTGCCGGGAATTCGTGATGCACGTCACGTCACGCCAAAGCGCGCCACGGTGGGGCGTGACAGCAGGATCGTGTGGAACTTGTGAAGTGCCCGCCGCAGTATATGCATTCGGAAGACCCGGGGTGAACTGCGAAAGGTTATACCGTAAACGCACCCCGGATGGTTGCGGAACTGTTGTCGGCGGATGTCTGTGACGTTACCTTCCGGTCTGCGGAATTGTGCCGGAGGGTCACGGACCAGTCACGGAGCGTGCATGGTCAGGGGGCGAAGCCGTAGAGCGCGATGTTCCGGCGGCCGGGCGATTTGACCGAGAATCCTATACAGAGCAAGGGCTCCGGCGAGGTACGGACGGCAATGCCCTCGGGCTCCCGGAAGCGGAGCGTCGGATCGACCGTGACATGTTCGCGACCCGCTGCATTTCCGGTCCGCAGATCGATCGCGGAGACGAAAGTATTTCCCCCGGAAGAGCGCGGATTCCGCCCGCCCGGCTTGCTGTACGGATTTCCGGTGAGCTGGTAGATGAAATCCCCGTGCAATGCGCAGCCCTGAAAGGTCTCGCCCTCCAGAATGGCGGAATTCCGGACCGAGTGGAGCGGCTCGTAATTCCCGTCCAGGAAATCCTTCATCCGGTGCACCGAATAGCGGTGCTCGTCGCCGGTCCAGAAACTGACCAGGACCCGGCGGGTGGCCATGTCCACCGCCGGATGCACCCTGGTCGCCCCCTCGGGCGCGGGACGGTGGTGCTCGACCGCGTCCGCCGAACTGTCCAGGACGGCCCCGTCACGGAACCGGACGCGGGCCACCGACCGCCCGTACCCCGTCCGCGAACTGGCCTGCGACTCCACCCACAGCCGGGCCTTCGTACCGTCGGGCTCCACGCCGATCGAGATGCCGTGACCGAAGCCGCGCAGATACATCGTGCCGAGCTGCTCACCGGAGCGGGAGAACTTGGTCACGCACATGTCCCCGGCCCGCTTGCGCGCCTGGGCGTCCAGCGCCTCGTCCTCGCCGCGCAGCTGAAGACCGCCCTGGGCGAGCTGCGCCACGTACACATGACGGTTCACGTCGTCGAAGGCGAGCGACTGCGGTCCCGTCACGTCGTTCAGCGGCGTCGGCGGCCACACCTGCGTGCCGGTGGAGATGTCGAAGACACCGGCCATCTCAGGGTCTCTGTGGTCGCCTCCGCGCCCGTCGTCGCCGCCTCCGCGCTCGGCGGTCTCCTTGTCCGCCCACAGCGCCATGCCCGCCGCGCCGCCCAGACCCAGCGCGGCGGCCGCGGCCCCACCGGTGACAAGGAGGGTCCTGCGGCTGAAACGAGGTGGTGGGTTCGCCATGGCCGGTCTGGAGCCGCCGTTCTGCCGGGCGGGCAGGAGGCCCGCTCAAGTGGACAAGATCCGCCATTCTGCCATCCGGCCGCCGGCGGCCGGAAAAGCGGGTGCCCGCCTCCACGAGGTGGAGGCGGGCACCGGCGCGGTACGTACTACGCGGGGACGCTCGCCACGCCCTGCGGCAGGAACCGCTTGCCGTTGACGCGCTCGGAGACACCCTCGCGGTCCAGGTACGGCGTGATGCCGCCCAGGTGGAAGGGCCAGCCCGCGCCCGTGATCAGGCAGAGGTCGATGTCCTGCGCCTCGGCGACGACACCCTCCTCCAGCATCAGGCCGATCTCCTGCGCCACCGCGTCCAGGACGCGGTCGCGGACCTGCTCCTCGGTCAGGACGCTGTCGCCCTGCTTGAGGAGAGCGGCGACCTCCGGGTCCAGCTCCGGCTTGCCGGAGTCGTAGACGTAGAAGCCGCGCTTGCCGGCCTCGACGACCGCCTTCAGGTTCGGGGAGACCGTGAAGCGGTCCGGGAAGGCGCGGTTGAGCGTCTCGGAGACGTGCAGACCGATCGCCGGGCCGACGAGCTCCAGCAGGACCAGCGGGGACATCGGCAGACCCAGCGGCTCGATGGCCTTCTCCGCCGTGGCCACCGGGGTGCCCTCGTCGATGACGTTCTGGATCTCGCCCATGAAGCGGGTCAGGATGCGGTTCACCACGAACGCCGGGGCGTCCTTCGTGAGCACCGCGGTCTTCTTCAGCTTCTTCGCCACGCCGAACGCGGTGGCGAGGGAGGCGTCGTCGGTCTTCTCACCGCGGACGATCTCCAGCAGCGGGAGGACGGCGACCGGGTTGAAGAAGTGGAAGCCGACCACACGCTCCGGGTGCTGGAGCTTGGAGGCCATCTCGCTGACGGAGAGCGAGGAGGTGTTGGTGGCGAGGATGGCGTGCGCCGGAGCGACCGCCTCGACCTCCGCGAACACCTTCTGCTTGACCGTCATCTCCTCGAACACGGCCTCGATGATGAAGTCCGCGTCCGCGAAGCCCTCGGCCTTGTCCAGGACACCGGTGACCAGGGCCTTGAGGCGGTTGGCCTTGTCCTGGTTGATCCGGCCCTTGCCGAGCAGCTTGTCGATCTCGCCGTGGACGTAGCCCACACCCTTGTCGACCCGCTCCTGGTCGATGTCGGTCAGCACGACCGGCACCTCCAGGCGGCGCAGGAACAGCAGCGCGAGCTGCGAGGCCATCAGACCGGCGCCGACGACACCGACCTTGGAGACCGGACGGGCCAGCGACTTGTCCGGGGCACCGGCCGGGCGCTTGCCACGCTTCTGGACCAGGTTGAAGGCGTAGATGCCGGAGCGCAGCTCGCCACCCATGATCAGGTCGGCCAGCGCGGTGTCCTCGGCGTCGAAGCCCTTCTGCAGGTCGCCGTCCTTGGCCGCCTCGATGATGTCCAGGGCGCGGTACGCGGCCGGAGCCGCGCCGTGCACCTTGGAGTCGGCGATGAACCGGCCCTTGGCGACGGCCTGGTCCCAGGCCTCGCCGCGGTCGATCTCGGGACGCTCGACGGTCACGGAGCCGTTGAGGACCGACGCCGTCCAGATGAGCGACTGCTCCAGGAAGTCCGCGCCCTCGAAGATCGCGTCGGCGATGCCGAGCTCGAAGACCTGCGCGCCCTTGAGCTGGCGGTTCTGGTTGAGCGAGTTCTCGATGATGACCGAGACGGCCTTGTCGGCACCGATCAGGTTCGGCAGGATCGTGCAGCCGCCCCAGCCGGGGACCAGACCGAGGAAGACCTCGGGCAGCGAGAACGCCGGCAGCGCCTTGGAGACGGTGCGGTAGGTGCAGTGCAGACCGACCTCGACACCGCCACCCATCGCCGCGCCGTTGTAGTACGCGAAGGTCGGCACGGCGAGCGACGACAGCCGCTTGAAGACGTCGTGACCGCCCTTGCCGATGGCCAGCGCGTCGGAGTGCTGCTTCAGCAGCTCGACACCCTTGAGGTCGGCGCCGACCGCGAAGATGAACGGCTTGCCGGTGATACCGACACCGACGATCGCGCCCTCGGCGGCCTCCTTCTCGACCTGGTCGATGGCGGCGTTCAGGTTCGCCAGCGACTGGGGGCCGAAGGTGGTCGGCTTGGTGTGGTCGAAGCCGTTGTCCAGGGTGATCAGCGCGAACCGGCCCGCACCCGCGGGCAGCTCGAAGTGACGTACGTGGGCGCTCGTGACGACCTCGTCCGGGAACAGCTCGGCCGCGCCCTTCAGCAGCTCAGCGGTGGTGCTCACTTGTTGCCTCCGGCGTCCTTGTGGTGCGGGTTCTCCCAGATGACCGTCGCGCCCATGCCGAAGCCGACGCACATGGTGGTCAGGCCGTAGCGGACCTCGGGCTGGTCCTCGAACTGGCGGGCCAGCTGCGTCATCAGACGGACACCGGAGGAGGCCAGCGGGTGGCCGAAGGCGATGGCGCCGCCGTACTGGTTGACGCGGGCGTCGTCGTCGGCGATGCCGTAGTGCTCAAGGAAGGCGAGCACCTGGACGGCGAAGGCCTCGTTGATCTCGAACAGGCCGATGTCGGAGATCGACAGACCGGCCTGGGCCAGGGCCTTCTCGGTCGCCGGGATCGGGCCGTAGCCCATGACCTCGGGCTCCACGCCGGCGAAGGCGTAGGAGACCAGGCGCATCTTGACCGGGAGGTTGTTCTCCCGGGCGAAGTCCTCGGAGGCGATCAGCGAGGCGGTGGCGCCGTCGTTGAGACCGGCGGCGTTGCCCGCGGTGACGCGGCCGTGCACACGGAACGGCGTCTTCAGGCCGGACAGGTTCTCCAGCGTGGTGCCCGGACGCATCGGCTCGTCGGCGGTGACCAGGCCCCAGCCGGTCTCACCGGCCTCCGGGCTGGTGCGGCGCACCGAGATCGGCACCAGGTCCTGCTGGATCTTGCCGTCGGCGTACGCCTTGGCGGCCTTCTCCTGCGAGCGCACGGCGTACTCGTCGGTGCGCTGCTTGGTGATGGTCGGGTAGCGGTCGTGGAGGTTCTCCGCCGTCATACCCATGAAGAGGGCGGACTCGTCGACCAGCTTCTCCGAGACGAACCGCGGGTTCGGGTCGACGCCCTCACCCATGGGGTGGCGGCCCATGTGCTCGACACCGCCGGCGATGGCGATGTCGTACGCACCGAAGGCCACGCTGCCCGCGACGGAGGTGACGGCGGTCAGCGCGCCGGCGCACATCCGGTCGATGGAGTAGCCCGGCACGGACTGCGGCAGACCCGCGAGGATGCCCGCGGTGCGGCCGAGGGTCAGACCCTGGTCGCCGATCTGCGTGGTGGCGGCGATGGCGACCTCGTCGATCTTCTTCGGGTCGAGGTCCGGGTTGCGGCGCAGCAGCTCCCGGATCGCCTTCACGACGAGATCGTCGGCGCGGGTCTCGTGGTAGATGCCCTTCGGGCCCGCCTTGCCGAACGGGGTGCGGACGCCGTCGACGAAGACGACGTCCCTGACGGTACGAGGCACGATGGCTCTCCTCCAGGGTGCGGGGTGGCACTGCTGCGGGCGCACGGCTAAGCGTGCGCTTGCTGGCCCCCATGCTACTTGCGGGTAACCATGCTGCCCAGTCCCTGTGGCGGGAGCGGTGAAGGTCACACCCGAGCGGACGCGGAAGGGGGCCGGGGGCTTCCCCCCGGCCCCCTTCCCTATGACCGTCCTCGGCGGCGCCGAAACGCCGCGCGAGCCGCTACGCCGTCGAGCTCAGCGCCGTCACCAGCAGCGGGGTCACCAGCTCCACCTGCCACGGCCGGGCCCCACACGAGGTCAGCGCCGCGGCGACCGACTCGCCCGTCGGCAGCACCGGCGGCTCCCAGCAGATCCTGCGGACCGTGTCCGGCGTGATCAGGTTCTCCTGGGGAAGGTTCAGTTCCTCGGCCAGCGCCGAGACCGCCGCCCGGGCCGCCGACAGGCGGGCCGCCGCGGCCGGGTCCTTGTCCGCCCACGCGCGCGGCGGCGGGGGACCCGTCACCGGCTGGCCGGGCTGCGGCAGCTCGGCGTCGGACAGGGCCCTCGCCCGGTCCACGGCCGCCTGCCACTGCTCCAGCTGGCGCCGGCCCATGCGGTGCCCGAAGCCGGGCAGCGCCGTCAGGGCGTGCACGTTGGCCGGCAGGGCGAGCGCCGCCTCCACGATCGCCGCGTCGCTCAGCACCTTCCCGGGGGAGACGTCGCGCCGCTGCGCCACCGCGTCCCGGGCCGTCCACAGCTCCCGTACCACCGCCATCTGCCGGCGGCGGCGGACCTTGTGCATCCCGGACGTACGACGCCAGGGGTCCTTGCGCGGCGGGGCCGGCGGCGCCGAGGCGATCGCGTCGAACTCCTGGAGCGCCCACTCCAGCTTGCCCTGTTGCTCGAGCTCCTCCTCCAGTGCGTCACGCAGGTCGACGAGGAGCTCGACGTCCAGCGCGGCGTACCGGAGCCAGGGCTCGGGCAGCGGGCGGGTGGACCAGTCCACCGCGGAGTGGCCCTTCTCCAGCGCGTACCCGAGCACGCTCTCGACCATCGCGCCGAGGCCGACCCGCGGGAACCCCGCCAGCCGGCCGGCCAGCTCGGTGTCGAAGAGCCGGGTGGGGACCATGCCTATTTCACGCAGGCACGGCAGGTCCTGGGTGGCCGCGTGCAGGATCCATTCGGTGCCGTCGAGCGCGTCGCCGAGGGCCGAGAGATCGGGGCAGCCGACGGGGTCGATCAGCGCGCTGCCGGCGCCTCCGCGGCGGAGCTGGACGAGATAGGCCCGCTGTCCGTAGCGGTAGCCGGACGCCCGCTCGGCGTCGACGGCGACCGGCCCGGAACCGGCGGCGAACGCGGCGATCACCTCGGCGAGGGCGGCCTCGCTCGCCACGACGGGCGGGATGCCCTCGCGGGGCTCGAGCAGGGGAATGGGCGCCTCCCCGACGATGACGCCTGCGACGCCGTCGTCCGGGGGAGCGCCCCCGGCGGTTCGCAGTGCTGACTCTGCTGCGGTCTCTTGGGCGTCGGTCACCTGTCAAGGGTATCTGTGAACGGCAAGCGCCTGTCGACGGAACGTTCCGTCGACAGGCGCCGGTGTTGCGTCAACCTTTCAGTGGATGATCCCCGTCCGCAGGGCCACGGCGACCATCCCGGCGCGGTCGCCGGTGCCCAGCTTGCGGGCGATCCGGGCGAGGTGGCTTTTGACCGTCAGGGCGGACAGGCCCATGGAGACGCCGATCGCCTTGTTGGACTGGCCTTCGGCGACGAGCCGGAGCACCTCGACCTCACGGCCGGAGAGCTCGCGGTAGCCGCCCGGATGGCTCGGGGCGCCGGGGGGACGGCGGTGCATCCGGGCGGCGGCCGCGCCGATGGGGGCGGCGCCGGGGCGGCTGGGGTGGCCGATGTTGGTGCGGGTGCCGGTGACGACGTAGCCCTTGACGCCGCCGGCGAGGGCGTTGCGCACGGCGCCGATGTCGTCGGCGGCCGAGAGGGCCAGACCGTTGGGCCAGCCCGCGGCGCGGGTCTCGGACAGCAGGGTCAGCCCGGAACCGTCGGGCAGGTGGACGTCGGCCACGCAGATGTCGCGCGGGTTGCCGACGCGGGGACGGGCCTCCGCGATGGACGACGCTTCGATGACGTCACGTACTCCAAGGGCCCACAGGTGGCGGGTGACGGTGGAACGGACGCGCGGGTCGGCCACGACGACCATGGCCGTCGGCTTGTTCGGGCGGTAGGCGACCAGGCTTGCGGGCTGCTCGAGGAGAACGGACACCAGGCCTCCTGGGAAGGATGCGGGACGGAGCCGGCTCGGGGAAGAAGCCGGGGGGGGAACCCGTGCTTTGAAGGGGTCATTGACCTCTTCGGCAGGTACCTCGTCCGCCTTTAGAGAAAGATCACGATTTAGTGAGTAACAATCGGGGCAATTCGGACGGGCGATCGATCATCCTACGAGTGAGCCTCGTGGTCCACGGCCGGTCCGGGCAGCAGAATGCCGCCGGGGGAAGGCCCGCCAGGGCCCCGCGGCGGCATCGTAGGCCGGTCCGGCCGGCCGGGCCTCTCGCCCGGACACATGGTTACGGCTGGTGCGGCCCCCGGCGCTGCGGCAGCGACACCACACCCGCCCCCGGCCCGCCGGCCGGCTCCCCGCCTCCCGTGCCCGACGGCGGCAGCCCCGCCACCTGGCACAGCAGATCGCACCAGGCCGCGAGGTGCGCCGCCGTGTCCGGCGCTCCGCCCCGGCCCTCACGCGGGCTCCACGAGGCCCGGATCTCGATCTGGGTGGCCGGCAGCCGCTCGGCGAGTCCACCGAAATAGTGAGACCCGGCCCGGGTGACGGTCCCGCTCGCCTCCCCGTACGTGAGCCCGCGCGCCTCCAGCGCCCCGGTCAGCCAGGACCAGCACACCTCCGGCAGCAGCGGGTCCGCCGCCATCTCCGGCTCCAGCTCCGCCCGGACCAGCGTCACCAGCCGGAACGTGCCCCGCCAGCCCTCGTGGCCGTCCGGATCGTGCAGCAGCACCAGCCGCCCGTCCGCCAGGTCCTCCTCGCCGTCGACGACCGCCGCCTCCAGCGCGTACGCGTACGGGGCGAGCCGCTGCGGCGGGCGGGTCGGGTCGACCTCGATCTCCGGCCGCAGCCGCGCCGTACGCAGCGCGTCCACCGCCAGCCGGAAGACCGGCGGGACGGAATCCCGCTCCGTGCTCTCCGTGCCCTCGACGCCGTCGGAATGATCGGAAAACTGTCCCTGAGCCGCAGCCATGCGGGGAAGAGTAGGCGGAACGCGGGCCGCGCGCAGGGAGGGACACCCGGCCCGGCCGAGCCGCTTGCGCGCACATGCGAAGATTCTGGGCGTGAGTGCCAACGAAAGGCCGTCGGGCCAGCAGACGCAGACCTACGACTCCCCGTTCATGAAGGCGTGCCGGCGCGAGCCCGTACCGCACACGCCGGTCTGGTTCATGCGGCAGGCGGGACGTTCGCTCCCCGAGTACCTGAAGGTGCGCGAGGGCATCCCGATGCTCGATTCGTGCATGATGCCCGAGCTTGTCACCGAGATCACCCTGCAGCCCGTACGGCGCCACAAGGTGGACGCGGCGATCTACTTCAGCGACATCGTCGTCCCGCTGAAGGCCATCGGCATCGACCTGGACATCAAGCCCGGTGTCGGCCCCGTCGTCGCCGAGCCCATCCGCAGCCGCGCCGACCTCGACCGGCTGCGCGACCTGACCCCCGAGGACGTGCACTACGTCACCGAGGCGATCGGCATGCTCACCGGCGAGCTGGGCGCCACCCCGCTCATCGGCTTCGCGGGCGCCCCCTTCACCCTCGCCAGCTACCTCGTCGAGGGCGGCCCGTCCCGCAACCACGAGCACACCAAGGCGCTCATGTACGGCGACCCGCAGCTGTGGGCCGACCTGCTCGACCGGCTCGCCGACATCACCGCCGCCTTCCTCAAGGTGCAGATCGAGGCCGGCGCCTCCGCCGTCCAGCTCTTCGACTCCTGGGTCGGCGCGCTCGCCCCCGCCGACTACCGCCGCTCCGTGATGCCCGCCTCGGCAAAGGTCTTCCAGGCGGTCGAGTCGTACGGCGTCCCGCGCATCCACTTCGGCGTCGGCACGGGCGAGCTGCTCGGTCTCATGGGCGAGGCCGGCGCGGACGTCGTCGGCGTCGACTGGCGCGTCCCGCTCGACGAGGCGGCCCGCCGCGTCGGCCCCGGCAAGGCGCTCCAGGGCAACCTCGACCCGGCCGTCCTCTTCTCCACCACCGAGGCCGTCCAGGCCAAGACCGACGAGGTCCTCGCCGCCGCGAAGGACCTCCCGGGCCATGTCTTCAACCTCGGCCACGGCGTGCTGCCGACCACCGACCCGGACGCTCTGACGCGCCTGGTCGACTACGTCCACACGCAGACCGCGCGCTGAGCCGGGGGCCGGGGCCGGGGGAATCCCCTGGCCCCGCCCGGCTCTCAGACCCCGCCCGCACGCACCGCCGCCACCGCCTTGCGCGCCGCGACCAGGACCGGGTCCCACACCGGCGAGAACGGCGGCGGCGCGCTGAGCCGGGGGCCGGGGCCGGGGGGAATCCCGCGGCCCCGCCCGGCTCTCAGACCCCGGCCGCCCGCACCGCCGCCACCGCCTTGCGCGCCGCGACCAGGACCGGGTCCCACACCGGCGAGAACGGCGGCGCGTACCCCAGGTCCAGTGCCGTCATCTGCTCCACCGTCATCCCCGCCGTCAGCGCCACGGCCGCGATGTCCACCCGCTTCGCCGCGCCTTCGCGGCCCACGATCTGCACCCCGAGCAGCCGTCCCGTACGCCGCTCGGCGATCATCTTCACCGTCATGGGGGCGGCGCCCGGGAAGTAGCCGGCGCGGCTCGTCGACTCGACCGTCGCCGTCACATACCTCAGGCCGACGTCACGGGCGTCCTTCTCCCGCAGGCCCGTGCGCGCGATCTCCAGGTCGCAGACCTTCGACACCGCCGTGCCGACCACGCCCGGGAACGTGGCGTAGCCGCCGCCCACGTTCGCCCCGATGATCTGGCCGTGCTTGTTGGCGTGCGTACCGAGTGCGATGTGGCGTTCGCGGCCCGAGACCAGGTCGAGGACCTCGACGCAGTCGCCGCCCGCCCAGATGTTCTCGTGGCCGCGCACCCGCATGGCGAGATCGGTGAGCAGCCCGCCGTACGTCCCCAGCGGCAGCCCGGCCGCCTGCGCGAGGCGGGTCTCCGGCTCCACCCCCATGCCGAGGACGACGACGTCCGCCGCGTACTCGGCGTCGTCCGTCGCCACCGCGCGGACCCGGCCGTCGTCCCCGGTGAGGATCTTGGTGACCGTCGACGAGCCGACGGTGGTGATGCCCATGCCGTCCATCGCCCGGTGCACCAGCCGGCCCATGTCCGGGTCGAGGGTGGCCATCGGCTGTTCGCCGCGGTTCAGCACCGTCACCTCGTAGCCGCGGTGCAGCAGCGCCTCGGCCATCTCCACACCGATGTATCCGGCGCCGACCACGACCGCCCGGCGGCCGTCCGTGCGCTCCAGCGCGGAGAGGGAGTCGAGCAGCGCCTGACCGTCGTCCAGGGTCTGCACCCCATGCACGCCCGGCGCGTCTATCCCCGGGAGCGGCGGCCGCACCGGCCGCGCCCCGGTCGCGATCACCAGATGGTCGTAGCCCGTCCACGACTCGGCGCCCGACTCCAGATCCCGGGTGCGTACCCGTGACCCGGCCACGTCCAGCTCGGTCACCTCGGTCCGCATCCGCAGGTCGATGGCCCGCTCGCGGTGCTCCTCCGGGGTCCGCGCGATCAGGTCGTCGCGGTCCTCGACGTCCCCGCCGACCCAGTACGGAATCCCGCAGGCGGAGTACGACGTGAAGTGACTCCGCTCGAAGGCGACGATCTCCAGCTGTTCCGGGCTCTTGTGCCGACGGGCCTGCGACGCGGCGGACATGCCCGTCGCGTCGCCGCCGATGACCACCAGTCGCTCGCTCATGCGAACACGCTACGACGAGGCGGGCGTTCAGTCCTCCTTGTGTGTCAGGTCGGGGGCGTGGGCGGGTGCCGGGACGGCTGCCGGTGCGGGCGCCGGGGCGCTGTCCGCGGCGGTACGGCGCCTGGTCAGCCGGGGCCGGACCAGCCACCGCCACACCGCGAACAGCACGAGCAGCGCCGCCGCCCACGGCGCCAGTGCCGCCAGCGCGATCCCGATCCACGTCACCACCGTCACCAGCGCGTTCCAGCCGCCGCTCAGCGCGTCCAGGAACCCGGGGCCCTCGTCCTCCGTCTCCGGCGCGGTCTTCCCCCGCTCGGACAGCTCCAGCGTGATCGTCGCCAGCGTCGTGCGGTCCTTGAGCGAGGCCTGCTGGGCGAGCAGCGACTCCAGGTCCGCCTGACGGCGGCTCAACTCGCTCTCCAGCGTCACCACGTCACTCAGCTGCGTGGCCTGGTCCATCAGCTTGCGGACCCGCTCCACGCTGGCCCGCTGCGTGGCGATCCGGCTCTGTACGTCCACCACCTGCTCGGTGACGTCCTTCGCGTCCGCCTTGCGGGACAGCAGCGTGCCCGTGCCGGCCAGCTCCTTGAGGACGGAGTCGTACCCGGCCTGCGGGACCCGCAGCACCACCCGCGAGGTCACATGCGTCCCGTCGACCCGCTCGGTCGTCTCGCTCGCCACATGGCCGCCGGCGTTCTCGGTGGCCGTACGGGCCCGCGCCAGCGCCTTGGCGGCGTTGTCGACCTCCACCGACAGCTCGGCCGTCCGGATCATGTGCTGCTGCGGCAGCGCAGGCTTCTTCGGCGCGGACGTGGCCGGCGCCCCCTTCCCGCCCCGCTCGCCGGAGGACGCGTACCCCTCGTCGGCGCCCGCTCCCTGCCCGGCCCGCTCGGGCGCCGCCGCGCTCAGGTCCCGCTTCGCGTCGCCGCCCGTGTCGTCCGACGCGCCGCAGCCGGCCAGTGCCAGCACCGCCGCCAGCGCCGCCGCGGCGGCGATTCCCGGTCCACGCATCTGTGCTCCCCCTGGGGTGGATGTGGGTGTTGCCGGTTCGACGTACAGGCCACACCACCGGGTTGCCCTCCGGCGGTCCCGAAGCGGTCACGGTCAGGAGTCGTTTCGGGTTTGAGAGAGTGGGCTCATGCACACACGTACGGGTCATGTCGTCGTCATCGGGGGCGGCATCGCCGGTCTCGCCGCCGCCCACCGGCTCGCCACCGCCGGGGTCCCGGTGACCCTGCTGGAGGCCACCCACCAGCTCGGCGGCAAGCTCCAGGCCGGTGAGATCGCCGGCGCCCCCGTCGACCTGGGCGCCGAGTCGATGCTCGCCCGCCGCCCGGAGGCCGTCGCCCTCGCCCGCGCCGTGGGCCTCGGCGACCGGCTCCAGGCACCCGCCACCACCTCCGCCGCCGTCTGGACCCGTGACGCGCTGCGCCCGATGCCCAAGGGCCATGTGATGGGCGTCCCCGCCGACGCCACGGTCCTCGGCGACCTGCTCACCGAGGAGGGCCTGCGCCGGGTGGAGCGGGACCGCGACCTGCCGCCTTCCGAGATCGGCGACGACATCGCCATCGGCGCGTACGTCGCCGAGCGGATGGGCCACGAGATCGTGGACCGGCTCGTGGAACCGCTGCTCGGCGGGGTCTACGCCGGCGACGCGTACAGGATCTCCATGCGGGCGGCGGTGCCGAAGCTCTTCGACGAGGCCCGCACCCACCGCACCCTCGGCGACGCAGTGCGGGCCGTCCAGCGCTCCGGTGCCCAGCCCGCCGACGTCGCCGGGTCCGGCGCGGCCCAGCCCGCCGCCGCGTTCATGGGCATCGACGGCGGCATCGGCCTCCTGCCGGGCGCGGTCGCCGACGCCGTACGCGCCGCGGGCGGCGAGATCGTCACCGAAGCCCCGGTGACGGCCCTGCGCCGGACCGCGGCCGACGGCTCCCCGGCGCAGGACCGCTGGGAGATCACCGCCGCCGGACGGACCCTCCACGCCGACGCCGTCGTCCTCGCCACCCCCGCCTGGTCGGCCGCCGCGCTCCTCGCCGACGTCTCGCCCACCGCCTCCGCCGAGCTCGGCGCGGTCGAGTACGCGTCGATGGCGCTGGTCACCTTCGCGTTCCGGCGCGCCGACATCGAGGGCCTGCCCGGCTCCGGCTTCCTCGTACCGCCCGTCGACGGCCGCACGATCAAGGCCTCCACGTTCTCCAGCCAGAAGTGGCAGTGGGTCACCGACCGCTCCCCGGACCTGTTCGTGCTGCGCACCTCGGTCGGCCGCCACGGCGAGGAGGAGCAGCTGCACCGCGACGACGCCGATCTCGTCGCCGCCTCCCTCAAGGACCTCGCCGCCGCCACCGGCCTCACCGCCCGGCCCGTCGCCACCGAGGTCACCCGCTGGATCGGCGGCCTGCCGCAGTACCCCGTCGGTCATCTCACGCGCGTCGCCCGCATCCGCGAGGCCGTCGCCGCCCTGCCCGGACTGCGGGTCTGCGGCGCGGTCTACGAGGGCGTCGGCATCCCCGCGTGCGTCGCGAGCGCGCACCACGCCGCGGACGAGATCATCGCCACGCCGACCCTGGCGCGGGGCACGCGGAGAGACAGGCGAGAATAGCTGTATGAGTGCGCCCGAAAAGATCCCGAACGCCGGTAAGAAGGCGAAGGACCTCAACGAGGTCATCCGCTACACCCTGTGGTCCGTCTTCAAGCTGCGCGACGTTCTTCCCGAGGACCGCGGTGGCTACGCCGACGAGGTCCAGGAGCTGTTCGACCAGCTCGCCGCCAAGGACATCACGATCCGTGGCACCTACGACGTCTCCGGTCTGCGCGCCGACGCCGACGTCATGATCTGGTGGCACGCCGAGACCTCGGACGAGCTCCAGGAGGCGTACAACCTCTTCCGCCGCACCAAGCTGGGCCGCGCTCTGGAGCCGGTCTGGTCGAACATGGCGCTGCACCGCCCCGCCGAGTTCAACAAGTCGCACATCCCGGCCTTCCTGGCCGACGAGACGCCGCGTGACTACGTCAGCGTCTACCCCTTCGTGCGCTCCTACGACTGGTACCTGCTGCCGGACGAGGACCGTCGCCGGATGCTCGCCGACCACGGCAAGATGGCCCGCGGCTACCCCGACGTCCGCGCCAACACGGTCGCCTCGTTCTCCCTCGGCGACTACGAGTGGATCCTCGCCTTCGAGGCCGACGAGCTGTACCGCATCGTCGACCTGATGCGCCATCTGCGCGCCTCCGAGGCCCGTATGCACGTCCGCGAGGAGGTCCCGTTCTACACCGGCCGGCGCAAGTCGGTCGCGGACCTCGTGGCCGGCCTGGCCTAGCGAGACCTGGTGGCGGGCCCCACGCGGAGGTGGGGCCCCGTCACCTCCTGACCCGGAAGATCAGACGGCGGGCGGACGCCCGGGCAGAGCCATGCCCGGCTCACGCGCCCCTCGCCGTTCCAGCGACACCGGGTCCGGCTCCGGGTGCGGCGCGCATGACGCGCGCCGCACCGGCGTCTCGCCGTTCAGCAGGTAGTTCTCCAGATGGCCGTTGACGCACTTGTTGGCGCCCACGGCGATCCCGTGCGTCCCCGCGTCCTCCTCGGTCACCAGGGCCGAGCCCCACAGCCGCCGCTGAAGCTCCACGGCCCCCTCGTACGGCGTGGCCGCGTCCCGCTCGGCGGCGAGGATCAGTACGGGCGGCAGCGCACCCGGCTCCGTACCGACCTCCAGGGGCCGCTGCCGCGGCGCCGGCCAGTAGGCGCACGGCAGGTTCAGGAACGCGTTGTCCCAGGTCTCGAACGGCGCGACCTTCGCCAGTTCGGTGTTGTCGCGGTCCCAGACCTCCCAGTCCGTCGGCCAGGGCGCGTCGTTGCACTCGACCGCCGTGTAGACGGCGTTTCCGTTCTCGGACTCCTGGGCGCCTGCCTCGTCCGGCGCCGCCTGCTCGATCAGCGGCTTCGGGTCACCCTTGAGATACCGCGACAGCGCCCGCGCCCGCGTCGGCCAGATCTCGTCGTAATACCCGGTCGTCAGGAACGCGGCCTGCAGCTCCCCGGGGCCGACCTTCCCGCCCGCCGGCTCCTTGGCGAGCCGGGCGGCCGCCTTCTCGTAGCTGCTCAGCACCGCCTCGGGCGTGGCCCCGAGGGCGTACGTCCGGTGGTGCTTGGCGACCCAGGCCCGGAAGTCCCCCCAGCGCCGCTCGAACGCCGGTGACTGGTCGAGGTTGTTGCGGTACCAGACCTGCTCCGTGCCCGGATGCACCGCCGAGTCGAACACCATCCGCCTCACATGCCCCGGGAAGAGCGTCGCGTACAGGGCGCCGATGTACGTGCCGTACGACGCCCCCATGTACGTGATCTTCTCCTCGCCCAGCGCTGCCCGCAGCACCTCCAGGTCCCGGGCGTTGTTGAGCGAGGTGTAGTGGCGCAGTGCGTCCCCGGTGCGGCGCGCACAGCCTTGCGCGTAGGCCTTGGCGTCCGCGATCCGCGCCCGCTTGAAGGCTTCCGACGGCTGCGTGGGCGCCTGCGTCGGCGCCTTCACGAACTCCTTCGGTTCCTGGCACGACACGGGCGCCGACCGGCCCACCCCGCGCGGCGCGTACCCCACGAAGTCGTACGCCCCCGCGAGCCGCTTCCACGCGGGCAGGTCGGCGGTCATCGGGAAGTACATCGAGGAGGCGCCGGGGCCGCCCGGGTTGTACACCAGCGCGCCCTGCCGCTCGGCGGCCTTGCCGCGCGCCGCGATCCGGCTGACGGTCAGGGAGATACGGCGGCCGTCGGGGCGGGCGTAGTCGAGCGGGACCTCGACCGTGCCGCACCGCACGGACGACGGCAGCTGTTCCACCGCCGGGCAGGGACCGAAGGTGATACCGGCCTCGGCGGCGCGCGCCGTGGCGATCCTCGTACCGGCCGCCTCGGCCGAGCCGGTGTCGAGCCCCCCGGCGGGCGTTGCGGCGAGTGCCGACAGCACCAGCGATCCGATGACTCCATACAGGGCGACGGCTCGCATCGCGCTCCCTTCGTGCGGTACGGCACCGTCTGGCGGCACCGCGGACACAGGGATCGTCGGCAGCGCGGCCCCGCGAGTAAAGGATCTACGGACGGTGTCGGGGCCAATGCCCCCGATGCGCCCCCGGCCGGGTCGTGCGCGCGGCGCTCAGTGACCGGGCCGCGCCCCCCGGCCCGCCGTGAGCGCCGCCAGCAACTCCGGGTCGTCCAGGGCCCGGACGCCGCGTGTGGCGACGACCGCCAGCGGATCGTCGGGGGGCAGCGCCCCCAGTAGCGCCTGTCCGGCGGGGGAGGCCCAGCGGGTGTACGGGTACACCTCCATGCGGGCGATGAGCAGACAGCCGCCCGTGAGCACCACCGGCATCGTGAACCAGCCGAGCACCGATGCCATGTCCGCCTGCGGGGCCGTCAGCAGTGCGGCCGCGCCCAGCAGAAGGGCCAGCGCCAGCGCGCCGCGCACGGCGCGGACCCCGCCCGCCACGCTGCGCCGCCCGCCGTCCGGCACGGCCAGACCGTTCGCGACCAGCCGGTCCGCGAGCACACGTACGGGGTCGGCGGCGGCCACCAGGGGCCGTATCGGGGCGGTACGGCACTGCTCCTCGGGGCCTATCGCCCCGAGCACCGCACGCTCCAGGGGGTCACGCCCGCGAGGGTCGACGACGGTGACCCAGCCGGTGTGCGCCAGCAGGAGGCGGCGGTGGCGGTGCATGGACAGCAGGGTCAGATCGGCGACCCGCAGGGGCCCGCCGGACAGATACGCGGCCTCGGCGAGGCTCAGCGCGCGGGCCCGCTCCGGCTCCGGCGGCGGGGCGGGACGCGCGGCCGCCTCCACGGCGGCCAGGCACAGCCGGGCACAGCTGAGGGCGGCGATGGCACATGCCACCAGCAGGAGCGGGACCCAGAGGAGCATGGCGGAGTTTCTACGGGACCCAAGGGTCCGGGCGCCACCGATATTCCACGATCCGGACAGAGTTGGGGATCTGGAGCGGGTGGGTTCAGGAGCTGGAGCTCGAGCAACTGGAGCCACCACTGGAACTTGAGCAACTGGAGCCACCGCTGGAGCTCGAACAGCTGGAGCCGGCACCGGAGCAGCTGGAGCCACCGCCGCCGCCCGAGCCGACCCCGCAGGACGAACCGCCGCCCCCGCCACCGCCGCCGTACGCGCCGCAGGAGGAGCCGCCGGAGCTCGCGGCGCACCACACCACCACCGGGAACGCGGCGTCGGACGACGACGAACCACCGCCGGACGCGGGGGCGTAGTGGCGGGCCGCCGCCGTCAGCTGCTCGCGCATCACCGGGTCCGGCAGCGCCCGCAGTCCGCGCAGGGCCACGAGGTGTCCGGCGTCGGCGAGGTAGACGTTGTCCCGGTAGTACTGGAGGGCGGCGCGCCGGCCGGCCGCGGTGATCCGGCCGGAGGCGTACCCCGCGCAGATCAGCGCGATGACGCCGCCGGGCAGCAGCGACGGCAGCACCATCACGACGAACGGCACCCCGCCGGCCTTCGCCCCCGTGAGGGTGGCGACGAACGACACCAGCAGCAGCCCGAGACAGCCGAACCCTTGCCAGGCCGCCCAGCGCACGCCCCGGCGCCGTGCGTCCGGCGGGACGAGCAGCCCGCGGGCGGCCAGCCCGTCGCCGATCTCCTGCACCGCCGGATGGCGCATGACGGCGAGGCGCAGGGTGTGCAGGGCGCCGTTCGGGGCGGTCGCGTGCTCCTGGAGGACGGCGCGCTCGACGGGGTGGTAGGCGGTCGGGCGTACGACGGTCAGGATCCCGGGGCCGCCGACCGCGATCCGGCCGTCCGCCTGCATGGCGGCGAGCGCCGTGTCCACGACCCTGGCCGGGCCGCCGTTGAGGAAGGCGACCTCGGACAGGTCGTGGACCGAACCGCCGGACCCGCGGCGCACCGACCGCACCTGGACGATCAGGACGACGGAGCTGATGACGACGGCGAAGAAGATCAGAACGGGCAGAGCGTCCATGGCCCCGTCACCCCCGCACCAGCGCCGCGCGGGCAGCCCGCACGATCCGGGTGGCCCGGCCGGGCGGGCGGGCCCCGGCGCGCTCCTGCCACCAGCGGGTGAGCCGCCGCCGCGCGGCGGCGTCGGCGGGCTCCCCGGCGACCAGCAGACGCTCGGCGAAGTCCAGCGCGTCCCGGCGGTAGCCGCCGCGCATCGGCCGGCTCCTGGCGTACGCGAGGAAGGCCGGGCGGTACCCGCCGCCGAGGATCTCCGGCAGCTCCGGCGCCACCTTGGCCACCACGTCCGCCCGCTTGGCGGCGAGGGCCCGGCTCTGCACCCGCAGCCGCCCCGCGTCGAACCCCTCGGGCGTGGGCGTCCCCGCGACCAGGGCGGACAGCAACGCGGCCTGGGCGACGCCGAGCCGCTCACGCGCGGCGTCGGTGCCTTGGGCCGGGCCCGGCCCGGGTGTGGTCTCCCGCTTCGGGCCCGCTGCCTCGGCCTTCTGCCCGTCGGCGGCTCGCGCCAGCGTCTCGCGGATCGCCGTCAGCTCCGAGTCCAGCTCGTCCGCCGGAGGGAAGTCGTCGTCCCGCTCCAGCAGGACCCCCGGCGGCGCCACGCGGGTGCGCAGCTCGTGGAGGATGTCGAGGACCGGGCGGGGGACCGGGTGGGCGTGGGTGTCGTGCCAGACGCCGTCGCGTTCGACGCCGCCCGCCACATGGACATAGGCGATGGCCTCCGCGGGCAGCTCGGCGAGCGCCTTCACCGGGTCCTCGCCACGGTTGACGTGGTTGGTGTGCAGGTTGGCCACGTCGATCAGGAGCCGTACGCCGGTCCGCTCCACGAGCTCCGACAGGAACTGGCCTTCCGTCAGCTCCTCGCCCGGCCAGGAGATCAGCGCCGCGATGTTCTCCAGTGCCAGCGGCACCGGCAGCGCGTCCTGGGCGATACGGACGTTCTCGCAGAGCACGTCCAGCGCGTCCCAGGTGCGCGGGACCGGCAGCAGGTGGCCGGCCTCCAGCGCCGGCGTCGCGGTGAGCGCGCCTCCGGCCCGTACGAAGGCGATGTGCTCGGTGACCAGCGGCGCGCCGAGCGCCGTGGCCTTCCCGGCGAGCTCCGCGAGCCGCCCCGGGTCCGGGCGGTCGGCGCCGCCGAGGCCCAGCGAGACACCGTGCGGGATCACTTTCGTGCCGCGGGCGCGCAGTCGCGCCAGAGAGTCGGGGAGGTGGCCGGCGCAGATGTTCTCCGCGACCACCTCCACCCAGTCGACACCGGGCAGCGCCTCCACCGCGTCCGCGATCTCCGGACGCCAGCCGATGCCGATACCGAGCTCCATGGTCCCCGTCATGTCCCCTCCTCTGCGCCCCGTTGTGCGGCGGTGCAGGGGTAATGGCCCCGCCGGGCGGCGGTGAATCCGAACAAGGGGACGTTCAGAGGTTCATTTGAGGTTCCGCACCAATGTTCGGCGCGTCAGTGCTCCATCAGCGGCCGGTTGGTGTTGATCGCCGTCGGCGCGCCGGGGCCGGTGGAGGGCCGGGAGGTGAAGGACTGGTCCTCGCCGGTCGGCACGGCCGGGGACGGCGCGGGCGGAAGGTTGCCGTTGGGCGGCGGCGGGCCGGTCGGGCTCGCGGTCGCGCCGCCCGCCGCCTCGTTGGCGATGGCGTCGAAGTCGACCATCCCGGTCTGCTCCAGCATGGTGATGTGGTCGAGCACCGTCTGGTTGGCGTCGGACGCCAGCTGCCGTATCAGCGTGTTACGGGTGGTGTGCCGTACCTGCGCGATCAGCGAGAACACCTTGCCGTGCGCGTTGCGCAGCAGATTGGCGAACTTCCGCTCGTACTCCCGTCCCTGGGCGGCCGACATCTCCCGCAGCCATCCCTGCTGCTGTTCGGTGGGCTGGTTGGGCAGCTCCACCCCCAGCTTCGCCGCCACGTCCCGGGCCCGCCGGTCGAGGTCGGCGTGGCCGACGACCAGATGGTCACCGGCGTCCTTGATCGCCTGACTGGGCGCCCGCTCGATCGCCTGCTGCCCGGCGGGCAGCTCCCACAGCCCCGCGAGCCGTACCTTCACGAGGAAGTCCCGGTCCGTCGCCGAGAGCGGCCCCCACTGCGTGGCGACCGTCGAGGCGTTGAGGTTGGCCTGGCCGGTGCCGGAGCGGTCGGCGTAGGACCAGACGGGGAAAGCGAGTGCCCCCACTGTGGCGACGAGCGCCGCGATGATGAGTGCCGTCCCGTTGATGCGCCGCAACAAGTCTGCCTCCCGATCCGAAGTGTGACACCGCAGTGTGCACGCAACCGCTGCCGCGGTGGGCGAAGAACCTACTTCGCAGTACCGGGAGGTACGGATTTCTCTACGATCCCGTTCAACGGCCCGGGGAGACTGAGCAGTTCATCCGCTACGCCGGGAAACTCCCCACCACCGTGCAGCTGCCGGGGGCGATCTCGGTGAAACCGGCGTCACGGACGACCGGCAGGCCGCTCGTGGTCAGCGCCGCCCAGCGCTCCGGGGGCGCGGTGCGCACGTGGAGGGGGAAGCCGGCCGCCTGCCAGGAGGTCCGATCGGCGTCCGTCATCTCCCACCACAGCAGCTGCGCGCCATGGCCGACCTGCGCCATCGCCTTGCCCGCCGACATGTCGAGCGTGGGGTTCAGCCAGAGCACGGCAGCCTTGTCGGACTCCGGGTCGTCCGGCTCCGCCGGGTCGTCCAGCTCCGTGCCGGAGACCTGGAGTTTGGCCAGTTCCTTCGGCCAGCCGTCGAGGGGGACCGGCGGGAAGACGCGGACCTCCGCGGTGTCACCGGTGACCGTGATACCGGGCAGCGCCGACGCCTTGCGCCACTCCGCGCCGCGCGCCCGGCGCACGACCTTGCGGATCCGGGCGTCCTGCCAGTCCCGCATCGCCTCGGCCCACTCGCCCTCGCCGTGGGACCGCTCGTCGGCGAGGATCTCCAGGACCGCGCGGGCCGCGGTCTCCATCGCGTCCGTACGGGCCGGCGGGGCGTCCTTCTCGATCCGTACGACCAGCGGGAGGACGAACTGCGGTGCCTCGTCGCGGGAGCGGGCCGCCGCGTCCTGGGCGCCGTGGGTGTTCGGGATGGTGGAGGTGTCGTCGCTGCTCACCTGGCCAGTCTGCCACCCGCCGATTTCCGGGCGAGCGGGGCCGTTCTTGGCGGAACAGAGCATTCCGGGCGACGATGCCCGGCATGAAGAGTGATCTTTTCTCCACCGAGAACCTCGCACAGCAGGCCACCACCCCCGGCATGACCCTGCAGAACTCCAAGTCGGTCAAGTACGCCGTCAACGGCGAGATGCACGCCCGGCAGGGATCGATGATCGCCTTCCGTGGCAATCTCCAGTTCGAGCGCAAGGGCCAGGGCATAGGCGGCATGCTCAAGCGCGCGGTCACCGGCGAGGGACTGCCGCTGATGGCCGTCCGCGGCCAGGGCGAGGCGTGGTTCGCCCACGAGGCACAGAACTGCTTCATCGTCGAGATCGACCAGGGCGACGCCCTCACCGTCAACGGCCGCAACGTCCTCTGCTTCGACGCCACCCTCTCCTACGAGATCAAGACGGTGAAGGGCGCCGGCATGACCGGCGGCGGGCTCTTCAACAGCCTCTTCACCGGCTACGGCAAGCTCGCCGTGATCTGCGAGGGCACCCCGATCGTGATACCCGTGAGCCCGCAGGCGCCGGTCTTCGCCGACACCGACGCCGTCGTCGGCTGGAGCGCGCAGTTGCACACCTCACTGCACCGCTCCCAGTCCGTCGGCTCGATGCTCCGGGGCGGATCCGGCGAAGCCGTCCAGCTCAAGCTGGAGGGCGACGGCTTCGTGATCGTCCGGCCGAGCGAGCTCACCCCGCAGAAGGCGTCGGCAAACTGAAACTCGACGGCGTCGGCCGCCGCTACGGTTCCCGGGGGCCGTGGGTGCTGCGCGGCATGGAACTCGACCTGCCCCCGCACCGGCTGATCCGGATCCAGGGCACCAACGGCACCGGAAAGTCCACACTGCTGCGGCTGATCGCCGGGATCGACGCCCCCACCGAGGGCCGGATCACGGGCCGCCCGCCCCGCACGGCGTACGTCCCCGAGCGCTTCCCGGCCGCCCTGCCCTTCACCGCGTCCGGCTATCTGGTCCACCTTGGCCGCATCCAGGGACTCGGGCGGGCGGCCGCGGCCGCCCGCGCCGACGAGTGGCTGGAGCGGCTCGGCGCCGGCGCCCACGCCCACACGCCGCTCGCCGAACTCTCCAAGGGCACCAGCCAGAAGGTCGCCGTCGCCCAGGCCCTGCTCGCCGACCCCGGCCTGATCGTCCTCGACGAGGCCTGGACCGGCCTCGACACGGCGGCCCGCGGGGAGCTGGACCGGGCGGTCACCGAACGGGTCGCCGCCGGCGGCACGGCCGTCTTCGTCGACCACGACCCGCGGCGCCTCGCCGGTGCCCCGGACGCGGTGTACGCCGTCGAGCACGGCCGGCTGACGGCGGCGAGCGAGCCCGGCCCGGCACCCGTCCCGCGCGTACGGATCGTGGCCTCCGGCCCGCTGCTGCCCGACGAGCTGCCGGGCGCACCCTCGTACACCCCCGGCCCGGACGGCACGGTGGTGTTCACCGTCGCCGCGAGCGAATCCGACGCCCTGCTCCGGGCGCTGCTGACGGCGCGGCCGTTCTGGCACATCCACCAGGTGGGCGCCGCCGGCGCCCCCACGACCACCGGGCGCCCCCGATGACCGCACTCCTCCGCTACCAGACGGGCCTCCTCCTGCGCTCCCAGCGCTGGCTGCCCCCGGTCCTGCTGTACGTGATCTTCCTGGGGATCGGTGTCCGCGTCGGCGAGCCGGTGCTCGGCGCGCTCGGCTGGGCCGCCGCCGCGCTCGTGCCGGTCACCGCCTGGCTGGTACGGATCTGCCTCGACCAGGAGCCGCCCGCCGCCCGGCACGTCGTCGCCGCCGCGGCCGGGCGTCAGCGGGGCCACCTGGCGGCCGTACTGACCGCCGCCACGACCACGGGACTCCTCGCCCTCCTCGCGACCCCCCTGGTCACCTACGTCAGCCGGCCGACGAGCGCCGACTACTCGGCGTACGTGGCTCCGCTGCCCGCCGGGCTCGCCGGGGCGGTCGCCGCAGGCGTCGCGGTGCTGACCGGTACGGCCCTCGGCACGCTGTGCTCCAGACCGCTCGTCCTCGGCCGCGGCTGGTCGACCGCGGCGACCCTGCTCGGATCGCTGCTGGTCCTCGTGACAACCGGCTCGCCGGCACACCACGCCGTGACGGCCCTGGTGACCGGCTCGCGCGACGGCACCGTACACATCCCCTGGCTCGCCCTCCTCGGCGCTGGCGCCCTCGCGGCCGCCGCGGTCGCACTCGCCTGCCGGCTCACGGCGTGGCGCGAGTGACGACGGGCGTACGGAAGACGCGTCCGGCGGCGAGTACGCTCGAATACATAGACGACACGCGCGAAGACCTGTACTGCGCGCCCGCTCCCACGGCCGCCGAAGGCGCCCCGCAGCCGGACGCCGGGCCGCCGTGGGCGGAGTGCGTTCTGTGCCGCGAGCCGACCGAGTATCCCGAGTCGACGAAGGGCATCACGCTCTGCCCGGTCTGCGAATGGCGGGAGGCCGAGCGCACGGCCTGCTCAGGCTGAGCCCAGGCCTCGGGCCGACCTCGGCGCTCAGCCCCGCTCCGCCATCAGTTCGGAGACCTTCACGAAGCGGTAGCCCCGCGCGCGCAGCTCCGGCACGATCCTGCGGATCGCCGCCTCCGTGACCGGGGCGGCGCTGCGCGTGCAGTGCATGACCACCAGCGATCCGGGTTTCACGCCGGCCAGGACCTGCTCGGCGACCGCGTCGCCGTCCTTGGCGAAGGCGTCACCGCTGACCACGTCCCACTGCACGGCCGTCACCTTCGCCGGAGCCAGCGACTGCAGCGCCCGGTCGTCGTAGCAGCCGCCCGGGAAGCGGAAGTACGGCACCACATTGCGCGCGCCCGCCGCGCGGAAGGCGGCGAATGCACGCTCGACGTCGGCGGCCATCTCCTTCTGCGGCAGGACCGGCAGGCCGTAGCAGTCGGGCTTGAAGGAGTAGTGGCTGTAGGAGTGGTTGGCGATCTCGAAGACCGGGTCGTTCCCGATCGCCTTCGCCTGGTCCGGGTACTCCTCCGCCCAGCGGCCGGTCATGAACACCGTCGAGGGCACCTTGAGCCTGCGCAGGGTCTCGATGAGCGCCGGATTGTCGAAGCGCTCACCGGCCGCCGCGCGCGGGCCCTGGTCGGCGGTCATGTCGGCGTCGAAGGTGAGCGCGACCCGCTTCTCCGTGCCCTGAGGGGCCCGTTCGAAGACGGGCGTCAGCCCGGCGGGGCCAGGCGCCATGGTGGGCGGCCGACGCTCGCCGGCCGATGTCGGTACCGAGGCGGAGGCCGACGCCGAAGGGGCGGCCGACGGCTGCGCGGGGCCGGGAGGTGTGGCGGTGTCGGGCGCCTTACCAGCGCAGCCGACGAGGAGGGCGGCCCCCAGCACAGCCAGCAGGCTGGAGAGCGTACGTACAGAATGGGTCACTCACGGAAAGTATCCGATCATCATCTTTCCCGTGTGGTCACACCCCGCTGTGGCCCGGCTCGTCACCTTCCTGGGCGAGCAGCCGCCGTCTGCACGCCTCGACGTCGAAGTCCGCCCGCGGATACCTCGGATCCAGCGCCTCCAGATGCTCCAGGAGCAGCGTGCTGACCGCCCAGTTGCGGTACCACTTACGGTCCGCCGGGACGAGGTACCACGGCGCCGCCTCCGTCGAGCAGTGCTCCAGCGCGAGCGCGTACGCCTTCTGGTACGCGGGCCACAGTGCCCGCTCGTCGATGTCGCCCGGGCTGAACTTCCAGTGCTTGTCCGGATTGTCGAGCCGGGCCAGCAGACGGCGGCGCTGCTCCTCGTAGGAGAGGTGCAGGAAGACCTTGACGACGGTCACCCCGTCCTCGGTCAGGGACTGCTCGAAGCGGTTGATCTGCTCGTAGCGGCGGTCGATCTGGGCGCGGGGGACCAGCTCACGGACCCGGGCGACCAGCACGTCCTCGTACTGCGAGCGGTCGAAGATGCCGATCTCGCCCGGGCGCGGCAGCTCCCGCATGATCCGCCAGAGGAACGGATGGCTCTGCTCCTCCTCGGTGGGGGCCTTGAACGCCTTGATCCGGCAGCCCGAGGGGTTGAAGTGGCCGATGACGTGCTTGACCGTGCCGCCCTTCCCGCTGGTGTCCATGCCCTGGAGGATCAGCAGCAGACGTCGGCGGTCGCCCGCCGTGCTCGCCGCGTACAGCCGCTCCTGGAGCCCGGCGAGGCGCCCGCCGAGCGCGTCCGTCGCGGCGACACCCGCCGTCTTGTCCGTGGGCCCGGCCGGGAGGGCGTCGGCCGGATACGCGGCCAGGTCGGGGCGCTCGCCGGCCGGTACGCGCAGCAGGTCACCGAGGCGCGCGGAGTGCTGTGGCCCGGCTGGGCGGCTGTCCTTCTTCCTGGCCATGGGGCTCCTCCGCTCGCGCGCT
>NZ_BMQQ01000002.1:0-172376 GCF_014648195.1 Streptomyces purpureus | reverse complement strand
CCCGCTCAGCCCGTCAGCACCACGGGCCTGTCACCGCAAAGGTTGTGCCCGGCGTATAGCAGTTCACGTACATCGTGTCCCCGTCCGGGGAGAAGGTGACGCCCGCGAACTCGCCCCACTCGGGAGCTTCGGCGGTGCCGATGTTCTGGGCGTTGCGGGCCAGCGCGTACACCTCGCCGCGCTTCGTCACCCCATACACATGCTGCGCTCCGTCCCCGTCCTCGCAGACCATCAGTCCGCCGCCGGGTGCCAGGCAGATGTTGTCCGGGGACTCGCCGGGCAGCTGGAGGTCCGTGTCCGGGCCGAAGACGACGACGAGGGTGAGGCGGCGGCGGTGCGGCTCGTACCGCCACACCTGCCCGTAGTGGTCGGCCGCCGAGCCGTCCCCGGAGCGGGCGAAGCTGGAGACGAAGTAGACGGACCGCCCGTTCCAGTAGCAGCCCTCCAGCTTCTGGGCGTGGGTGATGCCCTGGGGGCCGAAGTCCTGGAGCCGGATGGGGGTCTCGATCGCCTGCGGGTCCGGTACGGGGACCCAGCTCACGCCGTCGAAGCTCGCCCCGGTCTCCTGGATCGCGGAGAGGTCGGGGACGCCCGGCACCCGCATCGCCTCCAGGGTGCCGCCGGCGCGCAGGGAGCCGGTGCCGCCGAGCGGTTTCTCGGGCAGGAAGCGGTAGAAGAGGCCGAAGGGGCGCTGGAAGGCGTCCTCCGTCTCGTACACGATGCCGCTGTACGGATCGACGGCGATCGCCTCGTGCTGGAAGCGGCCCATGGCGGTGAGCGGGACGGCTCCGGTGCGGTGCGGGGCGGCCGGGTCGACCTCGAAGATGAAGCCGTGGTCCTTGGTGTAGCCGTTGGTGCCGGCCTTGTCCTCGGTCTCCTCGCAGGTCAGCCAGGTGTTCCAGGGGGTCGGCCCGCCCGCGCAGTTGACGGCCGTCCCGGCGATGGCGACCCGCTCGGCCAGGACGCTGCCACGTCCGTCGAGTTCGAGCGCGGTGCAGCCGCCCTTGGCGGCCGGGTCGTAGGTGAGGCCGGCGACGGTGGGGACGCCGAGGCGGGCGGTGGCCCGGTTCTCGTGGTTGCGGACCAGGTGGATCCGGCCGCGGCGGCCGGGCAGGGCGGTCATCCCGTCGTGGTTGCCCGGCACGGGCCCTTCGCCGGAGCGCAGCGGTTCGCCCTCCCGGGAGAGCACCTTGTAGCGGAAGCCTCTGGGGAGGTCGAGGAGCCCGGCCGGGTCGGGGACGAGCGGGCCGTATCCGGCGTGGCCGCGGGCGGCGGCGGTCCCGGTGAAGAGTTCGGTCAGGGCCCCGGCGAAGGCGATCGAGGCGACGGAGGCGCCGGTGCGGGCGAGGACCTGCCGGCGTGTCGTGGAACCAGATGTGGAACCAGGCGAGGATGTGGACGTCATGAGGCAACAACTCCCTGCTGGCGGACAGGAAATGACTGTGGTCCGCATGTGTGTATCACTCGAAGTGATGCACGTGAACCATGCGGACCACGTCGCCTCATGAGGCGTACGACGTATCAGGCGTGCGGCCGATGCGGACGCACTGCCCCTACGCGTCAGGCCAGTTCGGCGGTCAGGGTGATCGTCGTACCGGTGAGGGCCTGGCTGACCGGGCAGTTCTTCTTGGCGTCCTCGGCCATGGACTGGAACTCCTCCGCGTCCAGGCCGGGCACCGTCCCGCGGACGGTGAGGTGGCTGCCCGTGATGCCCTGACCCGGCACGAACGTGACGTCGGCCTTGGTCTCCAGGCGGGCCGGCGGGTTGCCGGCCTTGGCCAGGATGTTGGAGAACGCCATGTTGAAGCAGGAGGAGTGGGCGGCCGCGATCAGCTCCTCGGGGCTGGTCTTGCCGCCGGGCTCCTCGGTGCGCGCCGGCCAGGAAACCGGGTACGAGCCGATGCCGGAGGAGTCGAGGGAGACGACGCCCGAGCCCTTGAGGAGGTCACCCTCCCAGACGGCATGGGCGGAACGGGTAGCGGCCATGGTGAATCCCTTTCGATCGGGTATGGCCCCCAACCTACTGGTCCACAAGCCTCTTTGCGTCCCGCGCCAGCGCGGTGAGCCGGGAGATCGCCCGGAAGTACTTCTTGCGGTACCCGCCCTTCAGCATTTCTTCACTGAAGAGCCGGTCGAAGGGGAGCCCGGAGGCGAGCACCGGCACCTCCCGGTCGTACAGCCGGTCGGCGAGGACGACCAGCCGCAGCGCCGTGGACTGGTCCGGGACGGGCTGCACGTCGGTGAGGCAGACGGCGGTGAGGCCGTCGGTCAGCGCGCCGTACCGGCTCGGGTGCACGCGCGAGAGGTGGTCCAGCAGGTGCGGGAAGTCGTCGAGGGAGGACCCGGCGGTGGCGTACGCGGCCTTGGCGACCTGCTCGTCCGAGAACGGCGCGGGCGCCTCGGGCAGACCGCGGTGGCGGTAGTCCTCGCCGTCGATCCGCAGCGGACGGAAGTGGGCGGACAGGCCCTGGATCTCGCGCAGGAAGTCGGCGGCGGCGAACCGGCCCTCGCCGAGCTTGCCGGGCAGGGTGTTGGAGGTGGCGGCGAGCGCGACGCCCGCCTCGACCAGCTTGCCGAGCAGCGAGGAGACGAGGACGGTGTCGCCCGGGTCGTCCAGCTCGAATTCGTCGATGCAGAGCAGACGGTGCCCGCTGAGGGTCTTGACCGTCTGCTGGAAGCCGAGGGCGCCGACCAGGTTGGTCAGCTCCACGAAGGTGCCGAAGGCCTTCAGGGCGGGCTCGGCGGGCGTGGCGTGCCAGAGGGAGGCCAGCAGGTGGGTCTTGCCGACGCCGTAGCCGCCGTCCAGGTAGACGCCGCGCGGGCCGGTGGGCTCGGCGGGCTTGCGGGCGAACCAGCGGCGCTTGCCGGCGCCGGTGGCGTGGGCCCCGCCCAGACCGCCGGCGAAGGCGGAGAGCACCCGCACGGCCTCGGTCTGGCTGGGCTGCTTCGGGTCCGGTATGTACGTGTCGAAGCGGACCGCGTCGAAGCGCGGCGGCGGCACCATCTCCGCGACGAGTCGGTCGGCGGGGACATGCGGCTCTCGGGCGCAGAGGGAGAGCGGGGCCGCTTCGGTTATGGCACGGGTCGACACAGTTCCCCACTGTAAGCGCCGTGTCAGACTGCGAGGATGCGACGCCTGTTCCCTGTGACCGACCTGACAGCAGCCGACGACACCGCCGGGGACCGGGAGTGGTCCCTCGACGAGCTGGCCGACGCCTACGCGTACCCCAAGGACGCCGAGAATGCTGAGGTGGGCGCGGGCTCCTCGGACGCGGGGTCCCGGGAGGCGGAGGGCGGCGCGGGGGTCCATGGGCCCGGGGCCTGGCTGCGGGCCAACATGGTCTCCTCGCTGGACGGGGCGGCCCAGCACGAGGGCCGCTCGCAGCCCATCTCCGGCGACACGGACATGCGGATCTTCGGCACTCTGCGGGCGCTCGCCGATGTGGTCGTGGTCGGCGCGGAAACGGTCCGGCTGGAGGGCTACCGCCCGGCACGCGCGCGTGAGGCCTTCGCCAAGCGGCGGGAGGCCGCCGGACAGGGCCCGGCGCCGGCGATTGCCGTCGTCAGCGCCTCCCTGAACCTCGACTTCGCCCTGCCGCTGTTCACCGAGCCGCTGGTGCCGACCCTGATCCTCACCGGTGCGGCCGCGCCGCCCGACCGCGTCCGCGCGGCCGAGGCGGCCGGCGCGGTCGTGATCGTCGCCGGGGACGGGCCCGGCGTGGAGCCGGAGCGGGCGGTGCGGGCGCTGGCCGGACGGGGGCTGCGCCGCCAGCTGACGGAGGGCGGGCCGCGGCTGCTGGGCCAGCTGGTGGCGGCCGGGGTGCTGGACGAGCTGTGTCTGACGGTGTCGCCGACGATGACGGCGGGGGGCGCGCAGCGGATCGCCGGAGGGCCGTCGGTGGCGGTGCCGGAGCGGTTCGCGCTGGCGTCGCTCCTCGAGGAGTCCGGGTTCCTTTTCACCCGCTACCGCCGGATCTGACAATCGGCGGAATTTGTCGTTCCGGTTAGCTCCCGGTGGGCACACTTACTCTGCAGACCCCGTGCGGGCACGGGGAAGGATGGTTTCCGCAGAAGGGCTCACGCAGTGTTCACAAGCGTTTTGATGATCGAGAAGCCCCTGACGTCCGTCGACGTGGAATTCGTCACCACCCTGCACGGCGACGAGGGCGTCTCCTTCATCGTGCTGATGCAGCCCCGCGGCGACCAGGCGGACGTCCTGCTGCGCGCCATCGACGACGTGGCCATGGGCGAGCTGAAGGAAGCCGCACGCGAGGGCGAGGAGCCCGCGGGCGAGGACGCCCGCCGCCCCGCCACGGTGGCCCTCGAGCACTCCCTCCAGGCCCTGCGCGACGCGGGCTGCGAGGCCGTGGGTCAGATCGTCGAGGACCACCCGCTGGACAAGCTCAAAGCCGTCGTGGACGAGTCCGACGCCGACGAGGTGATCGTCCTGACGGCGCCGCACTACGTGGAGGAGTTCTTCCACAGAGACTGGGCCTCCCGGGCCCGCCACAAGGTCGGCGTCCCCGTCCTCAAGCTGTTCGCGCACGCCGAGCCGGAATCCGCCTGAGCGCACCGGCGCGCCGCCGCCCGGCCGCGCGCCGGGCGGCCCGGGCGTGGTGAGGAACTAGGCTGGGGGCCTCATGAACGCCGCACCCCGGGGAGACACACGCATGGCACCCGCCATCCCTGCCGCCGCCGTCCCTTCCGCCATGGAACGGCCGCACTTCATCGGCATCGGTGGTGCCGGAATGTCGGGCATCGCGAAGATCCTCGCCCAGCGCGGCGCCAAGGTCGCCGGCAGCGACGCCAAGGAGTCCCCCACCGCCGACGCGCTGCGCGCGCTGGGGGCCACCGTCCACATCGGCCACGCCGCCGACCACCTCGCCTCCGACGCCACCTGCGTCGTCGTCTCCAGCGCCATCCGCGCCGACAACCCCGAGCTGGCCCGCGCCGCCGAGCTCGGCGTCCCCGTGGTGCACCGCTCCGACGCGCTCGCCTCCCTGATGGACGGCCTGCGCGCGATCGCCGTCGCCGGTACGCACGGCAAGACCACGACCACCTCGATGCTGGCCGTCGCCCTCACCGAGCTCGGCCTCGACCCGTCGTACGCCATCGGCGGGGACCTCGCCGGCCCCGGCACCAACGCCCTGCACGGTGACGGCGCGATCTTCGTCGCCGAGGCCGACGAGAGCGACCGGAGCTTCCAGAAGTACGACCCCGAGGTCGCGATCGTCCTCAACGTCGAGCTCGACCACCACGCGAACTACGCCTCGATGGACGAGATCTACGAATCGTTCGAGGCCTTCGTCGCCAAGATCCGCCCCGGCGGCACCCTGGTCGTCGGCGAGCACTCCGGCGCCCGCGAGCTGGCCGCCCGGGTCCGGGGCCGCGCCGATCTGAACGTGATCACCGTCGGCGAGTCCGAGGGCTCCGACGCCCGTATCCTCGCCATCACCCCCAAGGGCATGACCAGCGAGGTCACCGTCGCCCTCGACGGCACCGAGCACACCTTCACCGTCTCCGTCCCCGGCCGCCACTACGCCCACAACGCCGCCGCCGCCCTCGCCGCCGGCTCCCGCGCCGGCGTCGACCCCGCCGCCCTGGCCCAGGCCCTCACCGCGTACACCGGCGTAGGCCGCCGCCTCCAGCTCAAGGGCGAGGCGGCGGGCGTGCAGGTCATCGACTCGTACGCGCACCACCCCACCGAGATGACCGCCGACCTGGAGGCCATGCGCGGCGCCGCCGGAAACTCCCGCCTCCTGGTCGTCTTCCAGCCCCACCTCTTCTCCCGCACGCAGGAGCTCGGCAAGGAGATGGGCGACGCCCTGGCACTCGCCGACGCGTCCGTGGTGCTCGACATCTACCCCGCCCGCGAGGACCCGATCCCCGGCATCACCAGCGCGCTGATCGTCGACGCGGCCCGCGCGGCGGGCGCCGACGTCACCCCGGTCCACGACAAGGGAACCGTCCCGGACGTGATCGCGGGAATGGCGATCCCCGGTGACCTGGTTCTCACCATGGGCGCGGGCGACGTCACGGACCTCGGTCCGCGGATCCTCGCCCGCCTGTCGAGCTGACCCGCCTGCCGAGCTGAGGAGCGTGTGATGGCGTACGAAGTGGAAAAGCCCGACGAGCAGTGGCAGGCGGAACTCACACCGTCCGAGTACCAGGTCCTGCGCCTGGCCGGCACCGAGCCCGCCTTCCGCGGTGAGTACACCGACACCAAGACGGCCGGCGTCTACTCCTGCCGTGCCTGCGGGGCGGAGCTCTTCCGCTCCGAGACCAAGTTCGACTCCCACTGCGGCTGGCCGTCCTTCTACGACCCGAAGGACTCCGACGCGGTCGAACTCCTCGCCGACACCTCCCACGGCATGATCCGCACCGAGGTCCGCTGCGCCCGCTGCGGCTCCCACCTCGGCCATGTCTTCGAGGGCGAGGGCTACGGCACGCCGACGGACCAGCGCTACTGCATCAACTCCATCTCGCTGCGGCTGACCCCGGACGAGAACGAGAGCTGAGCCTGTCTCGGGGGGCGGTGCCGCCCCCCGAGGCGGTCGCGGTCCGGCGAGGGCTCGGTGTGACGGCGCGCCGCTTGATCAATATGATCCGGCGATGATCACACGAAAGCGACTCGCGGCCGCCGTGTGCGGGCTGCTGGTCACCCTGACCGGCGGCCTCACTCCGGCCCCGGCCGTCGCCGACGCCGAACCGGCCCCGGCGAAGGAACCACCCAAGGTCGAGCTGGTCCTAGACGTCAGCGGCTCCATGCGGGCCAAGGACATCGACGGCCAGTCCCGGATGTCCGCCGCCAAGCAGGCGTTCAACGAAGTGCTGGACGCCGTCCCGGACGAGGTGCGGCTCGGCATCCGCACCCTCGGCGCCGACTACCCCGGCAAGGACCGCGAGACCGGCTGCAAGGACACCCGCCAGCTCTACCCCGTCGGCAGACTCGACCGCACCGAGGCCAAGACCGCCGTCGCGACCCTCGCGCCCACCGGCTGGACCCCCATCGGCCCCGCCCTCCTCGGCGCCGCCAAGGACCTGGAGGGCGGCAACGCCACCCGCCGGATCGTCCTCATCACCGACGGCGAAGACACCTGCGCACCCCTCGACCCGTGCGAGGTGGCCCGCGAGATCGCGGCCAAGGGCATCGGCCTCACCATCGACACCCTCGGCCTCGTGCCCAACGCCAAAATGCGGGCCCAGCTGATGTGCATCGCCGAAGCCACCGGCGGTACGTACACCTCCATCCGGCACAAGGACGAACTGTCCGACCGCGTGGGCCAGTTGGTGGACCGGGCCGCCGACCCCGTCGCCACCCCCGCCCCCGCCCAGGGCGCCGACAGCTGCGCGAACGCTCCCCAGCTGAAGACCGGCCTCTACTCCGACCGCGAAACCTTCGGCCAGCACCGCTGGTACAAGGTCGACCTGCTGCCGGGCCAGGAACTGCGCGCCTCCGTCAGCGTCGCCGCCGACCGCCCCGTCAACCGCGACTACGGCGTCATGCTGCGCGCCTCCACCGTCCACGGCCGCGAAATGGTCCGCGGCGAGGCCGCCGGCGACGGCCGTACGGACGTCATCTCGACCGGCCTGCGCTACCCCAAGCCCGACACCGACGACTCGGACTCCGACTCCGGGGACGGCGACGGCAAGCCCGCCGCCGAGACCGTCTGCCTGCGCGTCAGCAACTCCTTCTCCGCGCCCGCCGGCGTGAAGACCGCCCCCGGCCTGCCCGTCGAGCTGACCATCGACGTCGTCGACGGCCCCGACGAAGCCGCCGACACCGCCTTCTTCGGCCTCGGCCGCGGCTGGTGGTTCCTCGCCGCGCTCATCCTCGTCGGCTTCGCGGCCGGTGTGCTGTGGGGCTGGCTGTCCCGCTGGCGCGTCACCGTGTGGAGGACCAACTGATGCGAACCGTACGAACCCTCGCGAGCCTGCTCCTCGGGGGAGCAGCGCTCCTCGCCCTCCCGGGCACGGCCCACGCCGAAACCCCCTCGCCGAGCGCGAGCGCCGAGGCCGCCCCGACCGAAGCCGGTACGTCCTTCCGTACCGCCACCGTCGTACGCCCCGGCCAGCGCGCCACCGCCAACGCCTCCACCGGCGACTACCTCTACTGGCAATTCCCGGCGGACGCCGGTGACCGCGCCACCGTACGGGCCACCGTCACCCTTCCCGAGAAGGCGGCCCCCCGCAGCGGCGCGCACACCTGGCAGCTCGACGTCTACGACGGCCTGCGCCGCCACCAGGCGTGCCGCTACGGCAGCACCACCAAGTCCCTCGCCGCGGACGCCCGCTCGGTCGAACTCACCTGCGCCCTCCGAACGGTCCGCGCCCTGGCAGAGCCCTGGGCCAACGACCCGCTGCCCGGCGTCTACCACGTCCGCCTGACCGTCGTCGGAGCCCCGGCCGCCGACCTCGGCCAGCCCGTGGACGCCGCCCTCGAAATCACCACCGCCGACGCGGGCGCCGCATCCGCCGTCGACGGCTCCCTCTCCACCCCGCTCGTCCCCTCCACCGGCCGCGCGGTCGAACCCGACGGCGGCTGGTCGTCCGGCTGGTGGTCCCCCCGCTGGCTCTGGACAGCGGCCGGCGCGGCCCTCGCCGCGCTTGCCGGCATCTGGGGGTACAGCCTCACCCGTGGCCGGGGAAGGGTTCTCTCCTAGGGCACGGCGGACGCTCGTCAGGGTTGCTGCGCCCGGTAGAGATCACGGAGCAGGGCGATCTCCGCGCCGTGGTGCAGCAACTCCGGGTTGACGACCCCACGATGTCGACAATGCGCTGTCGGCAGGGGCTGTTTCGGCGCCGGACCGAGGCCGCCCCGTACCGTGTCGGACGCGCACGCCGCACGGCCTATTTCACGCGGGCTGGAGCAGGTCCCAGCGGTTGCCGTACAGGTCCTCGAAGACCGCGACCGAGCCGTACGGTTCGTGGCGCGGCTCCTCCAGGAAGCGGACGCCCGCCGCGAGCATCCGGGCGTGGTCGGCGGCGAAATCGTGGGTGTGGAGGAAGAAGCCGACCCGGCCGCCGGTCTGGGCGCCGACCGCGGCGGCCTGGCGGTCGTCCTTCGCGCGGGCCAGCAGCAGGTCCGTACCGCCGGTGGCCCCGGGCGGGCGGACCACGACCCAGCGGGAGCCGTCCCCGCGGTCCGTGTCCTCGACCAGAGTGAAGCCGAGGGAGTCGGTGTAGAAGGCGATGGCCTCGTCGTAGTCGCGGACGACGAGTGTGACCAGGGCGATGAAGGACATACGCCCAGCGTAGGCGGCCAGGGCCGGGCCCCGGTCCGGCCGCCTGTGCCGCGGCCAGGGCCAGGGCGGGCGGCGCGGGTGGGCCGGGCACAGCGGACGGCTGGGCGCGGAGGCAGCGAGGCCGCCGGGGCCGTCTCGGCCCGGTGGGACAATGGCCCGCATGGACGCGCAGCTGCTCGCCGAGCTCACCGAACGGGCCCGGCGCCTCGCCGTACCGGGACGCCGCCGCGTCCTCGGCCTCGCCGGGGCGCCCGGCGCCGGGAAGTCCACGCTCGCCGCGCGGCTGGTCGAGCGGCTCGACGGGCTCGCCGTCCTCGTTCCCATGGACGGCTTCCACCTCGCACAGGACGAACTCGTCCGGCTCGGCCGCGCCGGGCGCAAGGGCGCGCCCGACACCTTCGACGCCGCCGGATACGTCGCCCTGCTCCACCGGCTGCGTACACAACAGTGCGATGTCACCGTGTACGCACCGGCCTTCGACCGGACCCTGGAGGAACCGGTCGCCGGCAGCATCCCCGTGCCGCCCGGCGTACCGCTCGTCATCACCGAGGGCAACTACCTCCTCCACGACGACGGCCCCTGGGCTCCGGTCCGCGGCCTCCTCGACGAGGCGTGGTTCCTGGAACTCGACGAACCGCGGCGCGTGCGGCGGCTGGTGGAGCGTCATGTGCGCTTCGGCAAGGAACGCCCGCACGCCGAGCGCTGGGTCAGGGACTCCGACGAGGCCAACGCCCGCCTGGTGGCGCCCGGCCGGGACCGCGCCCACCTCGTCGTCCTGATGAGCTAGACCGCCGCCACCCGCGCACCCGCGTGCTCCACGGCCGCCGCCGCCAGCGCCCGGACCACCGGATGCGGGCGGGTGCCGTCCCCGGCCAACTCCGGCTGGAACAGCGTCGCCAGGAAGAACGGATGCCCCGGCAGCTCCGCGATCCGCACCTGCCCGTCCTCGTCCGCGCCGGTGAAGGCCAGACCGTGCGCCCGCAGGGTCTCCAGGTGGCGGCCGTCCGGGCCGTACGAGCAGTGGTACCGCTCCAGCGTGCTGGCCGTCCCCAGTACCGACTCGGCCAGCGTCCCCGGCGTCACCCGCACCGTCCCCTCGTGGCCCACCAGCGAGCACGCGAGCGGCGTGATCACCAGATCGTCGCCGTCGGCCGCGGGATCGTTCTCCGCGTGGGCGGCGCGGGTCAGACCGCAGACATTGCGCGCGTACTCCAGCAGTGCGTGCTGGAACCCGCCGCAGGTGCCCAGGAACGGGATGCCGTTCTCCCGAGCGGTGCGGATCGCGGTCAGCACGCCCGCCTCGCTGACGTAGGGGCTGCCGGGCAGGACCCACACCGCGTCGAAGCCGGCGACGGCGTCGGGCTCGAGGGCGTCCGGCGTGGGGATCCAGTAGGCGTCGAGGACGAGTCCGTCGCGCTCCGCGAGCGTGTCGAGCAGTTCGGGGACGCGGACATGCGAGGTCACATGGTGCGAGCGGTCGCCGACCAGGGCGATGCGTGCGGTGTGCTGTGTCATGTGTGCCATCGTCACGGCGCACCCGGCATCACGTCCAACGATGATCACTGCTGACCGCATCAGCGATGCTCATGGACATGGATCCGCATCTGCTCCGCACCTTCGTCACGGTCAGCCGCCTCGCGTCCTTCTCGGCCGCCGCCCGTGAACTCGGCTACACCCAGTCGGCGGTCTCCCAGCACATCGCCGCCCTGGAGAACGACCTCGGCACCCCGCTGCTCTCGCGACGCCCCGTCGCACCCACCCGCGCCGGTGAACGCCTGTTGGAACACGCCGGATCCCTGCTGCTGCGCCTCGACGCGGCCCGGGCCGACCTCGCCCGGCTCACCGCCGAACCGGCCGGAGGCGCCGTGACCCTCGCCGCCTCCCCGCTGGCCGCCGCCCACCCGGGAATCCTCGCCGCCCTGCCGCCGACAAGTGTCACCTTGCACGTCATCCCCCGCGACGAGGTCCCCGCCGCCGTCGCCACCGGAGCCGCCGACCTCGGAGTCGCGGACGGCCTCGCCGCCCCCAACGACCCTCTCCCGCTGCCCGACATGGCCCGTCTGACCGCCTCGGCCCTCGGGACCGCCCGCGGTCTCACCGAGGACCCGCTCACCGTGCTGTTCCCCGCCGACCACCCCCTCGCCCGCCGCGCCCGCACCGGCCTGCGCCTCGACGACCTCGTCGACGCCCGCTGGATCGACGCCCCCGCCGCCGGCTTCCCGCTGCAACGCCTGCGCGCCGCCCACGGCTCGTACGGCTTCCGGCCCGCCCTGCGCTACGACGGTACGGACGTACGGACCCTCGCCGCCCTGGCCGCCGCCGGCCACGGCCTGACCCTGCTGCCCGCCACGGCCGCGGCCGCCACGCCGGGCGGCGTCGCCGTCCCCCTCGCCGGATCCCGCCTCGTCCACCGCACCGAACTCGTGACCGCCGGGGAACCGACGGGCGCGGCGGGCGAGTTGGTGCGGCGGCTGAGCAGGGCGGTCTAGGCTCGGACGTCCGACGGCGCAAGGAGGGTGAGGGGATGAATACGTCAGTCAAGCGCGGCGTGGTGGTGGCCGCCTCGATCGTGGTCTCGGCGGCGAGCGGCGTCGTCACCAACGTGGTGACCGACAGTCCGTCCTGGCCGTGGGGGATCGCACTCGGCGCGCTGGTCGTCACGGCGGTCGCCCTGGCCCTGGCGATCCCGGCCGAGACGCCCCACGCCCCGCCCGCCCCCGCCCCGCCCGCGCAGCCGAACGCCCGGTCGGCCGGGGCCGGTTCGGTAGCCGTGGCGGGCGACGCGCGCGGCAGAATCACCACCCGTGTCACCCCCGCCCCCGCAGGAACCCCCGCCCCGGCGCCCGAACCGCCCGCCGCGGGAGGGGTCGTGGCCTCCGGCGCCGGCTCGGTCGCGGTCGGCGGCGACGCCCACGGCGACATCACCACCGGCGACACCCCACCCCCTCCGCTCCCCGCCCCGGCCTCCCGCCCGGGCGGCGGCACCGGCGGCACCGTGGACACCCCGTGACAGGAGGAGACTCCATGCCCAGCTCACCCGCAGCCACCCCCGCCCCTTTCACCGCCGACGACTACCGCGCCCGGATGGACCGCGCCGTCCGGGCCGCCGCAGAGGCCGGGCTCGACGGGGTGCTTGTCGCGCCCGGGCCCGATCTGGTGCATCTCACCGGGTATCAGCCCACCGCCGTCACCGAGCGGCTCACCGTTCTCGTGCTGACCGCCGGGCGCGAGCCCGTGCTCGTCGTGCCCGCGCTGGAGGCGGCGGATGCCGGGAAGGCCGCCGGGGCGGGCGCGTTCGGGGTGCGCGACTGGGTGGACGGGAAGGATCCGTACGGGATCACCGCGGCGCTGCTCGGCGCGCAGGGGCGGCTCGCGGTCAGTGACAACACCTGGGCCATGCATCTGCTGGGGTACCAGAAGGCACTGCCGGCGACCCGCTACGTCTCCCTCACCGAGGCGCTGCCCATGCTCCGGGCCGTCAAGGACGCGCGGGAGCTCGAACGCCTGGAGGCCGCGGGCGCCGCCGCCGACGCCGCGTACCGGGAGATCTTGAAGGTGCGGTTCGCCGGACGCCGGGAGAACGACATCGCCGCCGATCTCGCCATGCTGCTAAGGGAGTTCGGGCACTCCCAGGTCGACTTCACGGTCGTCGGCTCCGGGCCCAACGGAGCCAACCCGCACCACGAGGCGAGCGACCGTGTCATCGAACACGGTGACATGGTGGTGCTCGACTTCGGCGGCCTCAAGCACGGCTACGGCTCCGACACCACCCGTACCGTCCACGTCGGCGAGCCCACCGCCGAGGAACGCGCCGTCCACGACATCGTCCGCGAGGCCCAGCAGGCCGGGTTCGAGGCGGTGCGGCCCGGAGCCGCGTGTCAGGACGTGGACCGGGCCGCCCGGGCGGTGATCACCGAGGCCGGGTACGGCGAGTACTTCATCCACCGCACCGGTCACGGCATCGGCGTCACCACCCACGAGCCGCCCTACATGATCGAGGGCGAGGAGCAGCCGCTCGTCCCCGGCATGTGCTTCTCCGTCGAACCCGGGATCTACCTGCCCGGCCGCTTCGGCGTCCGTATCGAGGACATCGTCACCGTCACCGAGACCGGCGGCCACCGGCTCAACAACACCCCCCGCGAGATGGCCATCGTCGAATAGGGATCACGGTCAGGGGCGGCCGATCCGCGCCAGCAGGTCGTACGGGTAGGGCAGCGGGCGGGCGCTCGCCTCGTCGAGCCTCGCCAACTGCTCCGCCGTCAGCGTCCAGCCGACCGCCCCCAGCGTGCCGGTGATGTGCTCGACCGTCCGCGCCCCGACGATCGGCGCCGTCACACCCGGCTGGTGCAGCAGCCAGCGCAGGGCGACCTGCGCGGGCTCCCGCCCGGTCTCGCGCGCGATCTCCAGCAGCGCGTCGACGACCCGCCAGGTCTCCTCGGTGTCCAGCGCGCGCCACCCCTCGCGGCCCGCCTCCCGGGAGCCTTCCGGCGCGGCCGTCATCCCGCGCCGGTAGCGGCCCGTCAGCCAGCCGTGGTGCAGCGGGCTGTACGGGACGATTCCGACGCCCTCGGCCACGCAGAGCGGCGCGAGCTCCCACTCCACCTCGCGGCGCAGCAGGTTGTAGAGCGGCTGGAGGCTGATGTACGGCTCCCAGCCCTCGGCGCGCGACACACTCAGCGCCTTCTGGAGCTGTCCGGGCGCCACATTGCTCGCGCCCACGTAGCGGACCTTGCCGGCCCTCACCAGTGTGTCCAGCGTGGAGAGGGTCTCCTCGATCGGTGTGGCCGCATCCCACGCATGTGTCTGATAGAGATCGATGTAGTCGGTGCCCAGCCGGCGCAGACTCCCCTCCACCGCCGACACGATGTGCTTGCGGCTCAGACCGGCGTCGTTGGGGGCGTCGCTCATCCGCGCCCACACCTTCGTGGCGATGACCAGGGAGTCCCGGTCGCGCCCCTTCAGCCAGCGGCCGAGGACCTCCTCCGACTCGCCCCGGCCGTACATGTCGGCGGTGTCGACGAACGTGCCGCCGGCCTCGGTGAAGGTGTCGAGGACGCGGTGCGCCTCCGCCTCGTTCTCCGTGCCGAAGAGCATGGCCCCCAGGCACAGTTCGCTGACCTTCAGACCCGTCCTGCCCAGATGTCGCTGTTCCATGGGCAGCACGCTAGGCCGTGGAGCGGGCTCCAGGGCATGAGCGACGGAAATCGGCCACGTCCTCGGCTCGGCCGCGCTCTCAGCCCACCGCGAGCACCACCGCCGACTCGGGTGGCAGCACCAGCGTCCCGTCCATCTCCGGCCCTTCGACCGGTTCCCAGGCGGCGAGCACCCGCCCGCCCCGGCCCAGCGCCATCCGCGCCGGCTCCCCGCCGAGGTTGACCGCGATCCGCAGGTCACCGCGCCGGTACGCGAGCCGCCTGGCGGTCTCGTCGTACGCCACGCGCACCGCCGCGAGGTCCGGGTCCCGCAGGTCGGGGTGGGCGTGGCGGAGCGCGATCAGTTCGCGGTGCCAGGCCAGGAGCCGGGCGTGCGGCGCCTGCCCCCGCTCGGCGCGGTCGAGGCAGGACCGTTCGCGGGTGGCCGTATCCTGCGGGTCCGGCACGTCCTCGGCCGCCCAGCCGTGCGCCGCGAACTCCCGCCGCCTGCCCTCCCGTACGGCCCGCGCCAGCTCCGGATCGGTGTGGTCGGTGAAGAACTGCCAGGGTGTGGTCGCGCCCCACTCCTCGCCCATGAACAGCATGGGCGTGAACGGCCCGGTCAGCACCAGCGTCGCCGCGCAGGCAAGCAGCCCGGGGGAGAGGCTCGCCGAGAGCCGGTCGCCCTGGGCGCGGTTGCCGATCTGGTCGTGGGTCTGGGCGTAGCCGACGAAGCGATGGGCGGGCGTGGCCGTACGGTCCACGGGGCGTCCGTGCGTACGGCCCCGGAAGGTCGAGTACGTCCCGTCGTGGAAGAAGACGTGGCCGAGGGTCTTGGCCACGGCGGCGAGCGGGGCGCGCGCGAAGTCGGCGTAGTAGCCCTGGGACTCGCCGGTGAGGGCAGTGTGCAGGGCGTGGTGGAAGTCGTCGTTCCACTGGGCGTGCAGCCCGAGGCCGCCCGCCTCGCGCGGCGTGGTCGTGCGCGGGTCGCACTGGTCGGACTCGGCGATCAGGAACAGTCCGCGGCCCTGCTCTGCGGCGAGCGCGTCCACGGCGGCGGACAGCTCTTCGAGGAAGGTCAGCGCCCGGTCGTCGGCGAGCGCGTGGACGGCGTCCAGCCGCAGCCCGTCGATCCGGTAGTCCCGCAGCCAGGCCAGCGCGCTCTGCAGCAGATACGCGCGGACCTCGTCGGAACCGGCCGCGTCCAGGTTCACCGCCGCGCCCCACGGGGTGTGGTGGGTGTCGGTGAAGTACGGGCCGAAGGCCGGCAGGTAATTACCGGAGGGGCCCAGGTGGTTGTGGACGACGTCCAGGACCACCCCGAGGCCCAGGCCGTGCGCCGTGTCGACGAAGCGCTTGAGCGCCTCCGGTCCGCCGTAGGGCTCGTGGACCGCCCACAGCGACACGCCCTCGTACCCCCAGCCGTGCGTCCCGGGGAAGGGGCAGAGCGGCATCAGCTCCACATGGGTGACGCCCAGCTCGGCCAGCTCGCCGAGGTGCGCGGCGGCCGCGTCGAGGGTGCCCTCGCGGGTGTACGTGCCGATGTGCAGCTCGTACAGGACGGCGTCCTGGAGCCCGGCGCCGCCGCCCGCCACGGACGGATGGCGCCAGGCGTACGCGTCGTGGTCGACGACGGCGCTCAGCCCGTCCGGGCCGTCCGGCTGGCGCCGCGAGCGCGGGTCCGGCAGCACGGGACCGCCGTCCAGCGAGAAGCCGTACCGCGCCCCGTCACCGGCCTCGGGGGCCTCCCGTGCGTGGGAGATCCACCAGCCGTCGCGGGCCGGATCGCGCTCCAGGGCGTGATCGGCTCCGTCGAGCCGCAGCACCACCCGGTCCCGCGCCTGCGGCGCCCACACCTCGAACTGCACCGGCGCATCCCCTCGTCGTCGAAAGTCACGGCCCCACGACCCATCCTGCAAGGCCGCGGGGCCGCACACCAGGCGGACGCGCGAGGCCGGCCGCGCTGATGAGCACCTTCCGCGCCCTCGGTGAGCGGGACCGGCTCAGGAGGCGTCCCACACGTAGTTGATCGCCCGCTCGAAGTTGACGTACCCCAGGCGCTCGAAGGAGTTCGCCATGGGGACGTTCCCCAGGTCCGTCGCGGCCCGGATGCGGGGCACGTCCTGGGCGGCGAGGATCCGGGTGCCCTGGGCGAGGATGTCGTCGATGTACCCCTGGCCGCGGTGTGCCGGGACCACACCTATGTAGGCGATCGTGTGGTGGTAGTTGTTACGGGCCGGGACGACGAACCCCACCGGCTCTCCGGTGCCCGGCAGTTGGGCCACCTGCCACCACTCCCGCGGTGAGGTGTAGGCCGCGAACTCCTCGTCGTAGTGCTTCTCCGCCGCCTCCCGCGGCGACAGACCGGACGCCAGGTCCCCCTGGCCGTGCGCGTCCAGGGTGCCCTCGATCGCCAGCGCCATCAGCGCGATCAGGTCCTCGCGGTCCTTCACCGGACGGAAGTCCAGCCGCGTCGAAGGCTCCGGCACAGCAGTGCCAGGGCGCCACTCCAGCCGCAGCCGCTCCACGAGCAGCCGCGCGCCGGCCCGCTCCACCACGCCGGTCACCGTCTCCACGACCCTGCGGGTGGCCTCGTCCTCACGCCACTGGGCAGGAACGAATCTGCCGTACTCAGGGGACGTGGCACCCGCCGGTACGACCTGACGCGCCGCGGTCCGCAGAAGCCGCAGACCGACCTCGGCGGCCTCCTCGTCCGGCAGGCCGGGGTCGATGTCGAAGAAGTCCAGCGCCAGCGGGGCGCCGCCGGCCGCGTTGGTCCACCAGGCGATACGGGCCAGGACCTGCTCGCCGCGCAGGGCCACCCACATCCACTCGGGCACGCGCCGCCCGGTCGCGAGGTCGTCGGCCAGTTCGTGGTCGAGGACGTAGGAGAGCCGGCAGAAGAGGTCGAGCTCATACGGACCGGCGAGCGGGCGCAGGGTCACGGCGTCGGACGTCGTCGAAGACGTGGTCAAGAGAGGGTCCCCCCAAGGGTGTCGAATGCGGCAGACCGTAACAGACGATCTTGCCCCCGCCGGTGGGGATTTCGGCTTCCGGGCTGGTCAGAGGGGAGGGCGGAGTGTCCCCGTACGGCAACGGCCGCGCCCTTCTTCTGGACACCCCGGGCCGGTCGGACCGACAATCACCCTGTGACGTCCTCCTTCGAATTCCACACATACCCCGCGCGGCTCTCGGACGCCGAGCGGGACAAGGCGCTGTGGATGCTCAGGGAAGGCGCGGCGCAGGGCAAGCTCTCGCACGACACCTTCCTGCACCGGATGGAGGCGGCCCTGCAGGCCCGCCGCCCGGACGAACTGGCGGCGCTCACCGCCGACCTGGTCACCGAAGGCCGATGGTCCCGGCGGCTGTTCGGCGCGGTGGAGCGGATGTCCGCCTTCACCGTGCGGCTGGGGCGCGCCTGGCAGGCGGAGCGGTTGCCGAAACTCATGCTGCCGCTGCCCGGCCCGCATCCGCTGCGCATCGGCCGCGACCCGGTCAACGGCCTGCGGCTGAGCCACGAGACCGTCTCTCGCATGCACGCCGAACTGAGCCTCCAGGGCGGGATGTGGATCCTGCGCGATCTGGGCTCGACCAACGGCACCACCGTCAACGGGCAGCGGGTGACCGGCGCCGTCGCCGTACGCCCCGGCGACCAGGTCGCCTTCGGGCGGATGAGCTTCCGCCTCTCCGGGCCCGCCACCGAAGGACGCGAACGGCCCCAACTCCCCGCCCCCTGAGTGGGGTTAACCCCCGGTCGCAGACGCCGACGGCCACCAATGATCCGAAGGCCCCCGCGCGGAAGGCTGATCCCCGAGAGAGATCAACGCTTCCAGGGGAGGTGCCCGCATGCCGGGCAGAACGCCGATCACCGTCCGTACCGCACGCTGGTGTGCCACCCACCCGTGGCGGGCCGTCGTCGGCTGGGTGCTCTTCGTCGCCCTGTGCATCGGCGCGGGGGCCGCGGTCGGCACCAACAAGGGGAAGTTCGAGGACTTCTGGGTGGGGGAGGCCGGCCGGGCCGAGGCCATGGCCGCCGACAGCGGTCTCACCCCGCCGCCCGTGGAGCAGATCCTCGTCGAGGACCGCCCCGCCGACGACCGCACCGCACGGAGCGGCACGGCAGCGGAGAAGGAGGCCGCGGCCCGCGACATCCAGCGGCGGATGATGAGCCTCGCGCCGGTCGTGGTCTCCGTCGCCGACCCCGTACGGTCCAAGGACGGCTCCGCGCTGCTGGTGAGTGTCACATTGCGCGGTGACAAGGAGACCGCGAAGAAGGACGTCGACGCCCTCCTGAAGGAGACCGCCGCCGTCCAGGGCGCCCACCGCGGCCTGCGGATCGAGCAGACCGGCAGCGCCTCGATCTCCAACGCCGTCAACGACCAGCAGGGCCGGGAACTCCAGCGGACCGAGATGATCAGCCTCCCGGTCACCTTCGTCATCCTGTTCGTCGTCTTCGGAGCCGTCCTCGCCGCGGGCATCCCGGTCCTGCTCGCCCTCTCCGCCTTCGCCGGCGCCGTCGGCCTCTACGGACTCGCCTCCTGGGCGTTCCCCGACGCCGGCGGAGCCGCGCTCAGCGCCATCTTCATGCTCGGCATGGCCGTCGGCGTCGACTACTCGCTCTTCTACCTCAAGCGCGCCCGCGAGGAACGAGAGCGCTCCGGCGGCACCCTCAGCCACGCGCAGGCCGTCGAACTCGCCGCCGCCACCTCCGGACGGGCCGTCATCGACTCCGGTCTCGCCGTCGCCCTCGCGCTGGCCGGTCTCTACCTGATGAACGACGTGATCTTCTCGTCCATCGCCACCGGCGGCATCCTCGTCACGCTCGTCGCCGTGGCCGGCTCCGTCACCGTCCTGCCCGCACTGCTCGCCAAGCTCGGCCACCGCCTGGACGGGCGCGCCGCCCGGCGCCGTACGCACCGCGGACCCGCCGCCGACCGGCAGAGCCAGCTGTGGACCGCCCTGCTCCGGCCGGTGATGCGCCGCCCTCTCGTCACCCTGCTCGCCGGCCTCGCCGCCACCGCCGCGCTCGCCCTGCCCACGCTCGGCATGAAGCTCGGCACCGAGGGCAAGGAGACCTTCCCCGACAGCATCCCCGCCGTCGCCGCCTACGACCGTACGGTCCGGGCCCACCCCTCGGAGGGGCCCGCCCATCTCGTCCTGGTCCGCGGCACCGACCCGGCCGCGCCGCTGCGGGAGCTGGCCGCCCGCACCCGGGGCGACGCCCTGTTCGCCCAGGACCGCGCGCCGGTCCCGCGGATCTCCGCCGACGGCCGAACGGCCCTGCTCGCCCTGCCCGTTCCGTACGCGCAGAACTCCTCCCAGGCCGCCGACTCCCTGGAGCGGCTGCGCACCACGCTGCTGCCCGCCACCGCGGGCGCTGCGGGCGTCGAATGGGCCGTCTCCGGCGAGATCGCCTACGGCGCCGACTACGCCGCCCACCAGGAACACAGGCTGCCCTGGGTCGTCGTACTCGTCTCCCTTGCCACCCTCGCCATCATGTACGCGGCGTTCCGCTCGGCCGTGATGGCGGCGATCGGCGCGCTCCTCAACCTGGCCGCGGTGCTGGTGGCCTGGGGCGTCCTCACCCTCGTCTTCCAGCACACCTGGGCCGAAGGGTTGCTGGGCTTCGAGTCGCTGGGTTTCGTCGGCTCCCGGACGCCGCTGCTGGTCTTCGCCATCCTCGTCGGGCTCTCCACGGACTACCAGATCTTCGTGGTGAGCCGGATCCGGGAGGCGGTGCGGCGCGGGACGCCGACCCGGCAGGCGGTCGTCGAGGGGATCGCGGGCTCGGCGAGCGTCGTCACCAGCGCGGCCGTGATCATGGTCTCGGTCTTCGTCAGCTTCCTGTTCATCGACCGTGTCGAGATGAAGCAGCTCGCCGTCGGACTGACGGTGGCGGTCCTCTTCGACGCGATCGTGCTGCGGGCGCTCATCCTGCCTTCGGCGATGGCCCTCCTCGGGGAGCGCTGCTGGTGGCCGCTGCGGCCCGGGGCGCGCGGCACCAGACGTACGCAGATGCCTGGAGCGGCCCAGGCGGCCGGGGCGCGGGACGCGGTCCGCATGTAGGGGGTGACGCGCATTGGGGGCGCGCAGTGTGCGGTGTCACACTGCGCGCCCCTACGGGGTGTCACGCCGCAGGCTCCCGGGCCGCGACCGACCCGAAGCGCCGGTTGTGCCAGAGCAGCGGGGCGCCGGTGCCCACCTGGACGGCGGCGACCCGGCCCACCACCGTGTGGTGGTCGCCGTACCGGCGTATGTCCTCCACCAGACACACCGACCAGGCCAGCGCGTCGTCGAAGACCGGGACGCCGAGCACCGCGCGGACCGGTGTGCCCGCGAAGCGCTCGGCGGACGAGGCCGCCGGATCGGCGAACCGGGCCGCCCGCTCACGCTGTTCCTGCCGCAGCAGATGGACCGCGAACGCGCCCTGGGCCCGGATCACCTCAAGGGTGCGTGAACCGCTGCGCAGACAGGCCAGCAGAAGCGGCGGACGGGCCGACAGCGACGTCAGGGCCGACACCGTCATCCCGGTGGGACCCGCCGGGCCCTGCGCGGTGACCACCGAGACGCCGGCCACCAGCTGGGCGTAAAGACCCAGGCAGCGGGCGGTGTCCGGCCCCGGCTCCGCCAGGAGCCGCTCCGGCGGCGAGGGGATGGCGAGGTCAGTCATGTGCGGCGCCCGCGAGCTCCGCGGTGACCGCGCCGAGCAGCCCCCGCAGGATCCACTCGACATTGCTGCGCAAGGTCGACTCCGCGACCGGGTCGAGGATCGCGGCGAGCGTCGGCATCCCCAGGTCGAAGGCGGCCTCGAAGGTGACGAGCGTGCCGCCGCCGGCCGCCTCGCACCGCCACGACCCCTCGAAGGTCTCGAAGTCGCCGGAGAGCTGCTCGAAGGAGAGCGTCAGCTCCTGCTCATGGAAGACGTCCCGCTCCGTCCAGCGCATCAGACCGTCACGGAAGGAGACGGTCCACTCCGACACGGTGGAGCCGTCCGCCCGCGGTGGGTGCACCACCACGTTCCGTACGGTGTCGGTGAGTTCGGGATAGCGGCCGAAGTCGCAGATCCGGCGGTAGGCGGCGTCGGGGGTCAGATCGGGAGCGGTCACAGTCACGGTCACATGGCGCATCGGCCCTCCGAGGGCTGGTCGGCGTGGATGGCGGCGTTGACGGCGTTGAATGCGGGCGGGACAAGGGGAGACGAAGCGTCAGCGCAGCCGCGCGGAGACGGTGCGCAGCGCCTGCGCGAAGGCGGCCAGGAAGAACTGGACCTCCGCCTCGCGGATGACGGCGGGCGGGGTGAGCCTCAGCACCCGGCCGGCGTTGAGCGAATGGTTCACCAGCACACCCCGGCCGATCAGCTCCAGGACCAGTTCGCCCACCGCCTGTTCCTGCGCGCATTCGACACCGATCAGCAGTCCTCTGCCCCGGACCTCCCGGACCGGCCCGCCGTTCAGGTACGGCGCGCACACGGCCCGGACGCCGGTGAGCAGCGTCTCGCCCAGTGCCGCGGCACGTGTCACATGGTCCTCGCCGTCCAGCGCCTCGACGGCCGCCACGGCAGCCGCGCAGGCCAGCGGTGAGGCCGCGAAGGTGGAGGTGTGCAGATAAGGGTCGCGGGAGAAGGGGTGGTAGACCTCCTCCGTCGCCACCATCGCGGCGACCGGCACCACCCCGCCGCTCAGGCCCTTGCCGACGAGCATCATGTCCGGCACCACACGCTCGGCGTCCACACCCCACCAGGTGCCGAGCCGGCCCAGACCGGTCTGCACCTCGTCCGCGACGAGCAGCGCGCCGTACCGTCGGCACAGCCGGGACACCTCGGCGAGATAGCCGGGCGGCGGGATCCGCACCCCGCCCTCCCCCTGGACCGGTTCGAGGATCACGCAGGCCCGGCCGCGGCGCTCCGCGAGCGCCGTCGCGAGCGCCCCGGCGTCCCCGTACGGCACGTGCGCCGTGTCCGGCAGCAGCGGGGCGAACGGGTCCTGGTAGAGCCGGTTGGCGGTGACGCTGAGCGCCCCCAGCGTCTTGCCGTGGTAGCCGCTCTCCATGCTGATCAGGGCGTTCCGGCCGTGCGCGCGGGCGAGCTTCAGGGCCGCCTCGGTCGCCTCGGTCCCGGAGTTGACGAAGTGGACGAGATCGAGGCCGGGGGGCGTACGGGCGGTGAGGACCTGGGCCGCGCGGGCCGCGACCGGTTCCAGGAACACCCGGGTGGCCAGCGGATGGCGGTGCAGCTGCTCATGGACGGCGGCGACCACCGAGGGGTGGCGGTGGCCCAGGATGAACACCCCGTACCCGCCGAAGTCCAGGAAGCGGCGGCCGTCATGGGTGTGCACCCACGGCCCTTCGGAGTCCACCTCGACCATTCCGCCGAGGACGGCGCCGAGGACGGCCCGGCCGGAGCCCAGGTGTCTGCGGTAGAGCTCCACGGTCTCCGCGCCGTGGGTGCGCGGCGCGGGCAGCGCGGTGCTCATGACGCCAGCTCCCGCGTGACCGTGGCGGCCGGCCGGGGCTCGGCCCCGCGCCGGGTCCGCATACCGCCCGGGCGCCCCGCCCAGTACTCCAGGTTGCGCACCAGTGCCTGGCGCAGGAAGTCCCGGGAGACCGCCTCGCCGCCGAGCACGGCGCCGGGCGGTGCGCCGGGAGAAGTGCCCAGGGAGGTGCCCAGGGGCAGGTCCCGCTGGAAGACCAGGAGCAGCTCCGCGTAGTCCCGCAGCCGTCGCCGCAGCGAGGCAGGGAAGCCGGCGCCGTCGATCAGCGGCAGCAGCAGCCGGTTCACCGCCTCCAGCGGGATCATCCGCGGCTTGTGCGGCCGCGGCCCGTACCGCTCGGCGAACTCCAGGCAGGTCTCAACCACTTCGTGCTGGAACAGCGCGTGCTCCCCGGCGGTCAGCCAGTACGCCCCGCCGGTCACCCCGCCCCGGACGAGATCGCCCGTGGCGCGCGCGACGACGTCCTGCGGGACGGTGTCGATCCGGGCCTCGGGCGCCCCGGGCAGCACCGGCACCTGCCCCTTGACGATGGCGCCGAGCGCCCGGGTGAGCCCCTGCGCCCCGGAGATGTGCCCGGTGGCGGAGTCGCCCATCACCACCGAAGGCCGCAGGATCACGGCCGGGACCGCACTGTCACGTACCACCTCCTCGCACTCCGCCTTGGAGACGAGGTAGGCGGCGGCGCCGGGGAACCGTTCGGCGTTCTCGGCAGAGGGCGGGTTGGCGACGAAAGCGGTGCTCATGTAGTAGAGCGGTGCTCCGGCGGCCTCGGCGAGCTCCAGCATCGCGCGCGTGCCCTCGATGTTGGTGCGCCGGATCTCGGCGGGCTCGGCCCGCCAGTTGGTGGCCGCCGCGGAGTGGACCACCACGTCGGTCTCCGCGGCGAGCCGGCGCCACACGGCCGGGGTCAGCCCCAGACCGGGGGCGAGCAGATCGGCGCCCACCTCCTGGACCCGGGGGTCCTGGAGCGGGGTGCGATGGCGGAGGCAGACGATGCGGTACTCCGCCGCCAGCTCGTCGATCAGCGCCCGGCCCAGCACCCCGGCACCGCCGGTGAGCAGCAGAGTCGGCCGGCGCCCGCCCAGGGCGACGGAGAGAGGTAACACGGGCGGTCGGTGGGGGAGTGGGGGCGGAAACGGGGACGGGGACGGGGACATGGGGTTCCTCCCTCGCGGGTCACGGACAAGAAGAGTCGGCGGCAGCCGAGCGGGGCCGGTCCGGCGACGGCGGCCGTACGGCGGCCGTACGGCGCCGGGGCGGCGGGCGGGCGTGTGTGCGGGCGGACGGGCGGTGAGGGCGTACGTCGCCGTACCGGCGAGTGGTTCCGCGCAGGACCTGACACCTCCGCTCCTGCGGGCTGTTCGGGACGGTCCCTCGGCCGCCTTTCCTGCGGTTCGGCCCCGTGTACGCCGCCCGGCGGGCGCTTCAGGCGATCGTCAGCGGATCCCCCGCCAGGTGGGCCGCGAGCGGGCCGGTCATCCGGGGGCGCGCCGGGGGGTGCAGGCTCAGGCCGCCCGCGCTGGCGGCCAGGCGGCCGACGTCGTCCGACGCCATGAAGTTCAGCCCGCCCGAAAGCTCCACCGCGCGCGGCACCACCCGCGCGATGGCGTCCTGGGCGCAGTAGCGCACGTACAGCGAGTCGGCGAGCGTCGCCTCGTCGGGTCCCTCGGCGTCCACCCGGCGGGCGATGCCCTCCGCCGCGGCCATCGCGCCCTCCAGCTCGATCAGCAGCCCGACGCGCTCGTGCTCCGGTACGCGGTCGTTGAGCAGCACCCGCTCCACAAGACCGCTCGCGGCGCCCAGATAGCTGCCGGTCATCAGCAGTTCGAACCAGACGAACCCGGCCGTCTGCACGGCGTCCATCCGCTGCCCGGACGGGGACGCCGTCCGCACGAGCAGCTCCTCCGGTACGAGCACCTCGTCCAGGGTGACCTGGTCGCTCTCCGCGCCGGCCAGGAAGCTGCTCGACCAGAAGTCACTGACGGTCAGCCCTTCGCTCTCGGCCGGGATCAGCGCCACGGCCAGTTCCTCGCCCGGCCCGTCCTGGCGGGGCACGGTCACACTCGCGGTCAGCAGGTCCATGGAACGGGCCAGGCTGCACGGGCGCTTGACGCCACTGATTCTTACGCCCTCCGCCGTGACCCGGGCGGACATGCTGGGCGAGAGGATGCCCGAGCCGCGCCTGCCCTCCGCGAAACCGGACGCCATCAATAGATCGCCGGTGGCCACCCCCTCGATGAGCATCCACTCCAGGCCGTCGCCGCCGGAGCCGAGGCCCACCAGCGTCGCCATCGAGAAGTGGTGCATGGTGGTCGCCACCGCCAGCGACGGCGACCGGCTGCCCAGGGCGCGCTGCACCCGCAGCGCCTCCAGGGCGGTGGCGCCGCGCCCCTGTGAGGAGGCCGGCACGAGCAGCCCGGCGCCGCCGGCCTCGCGGAAGAGCCGGATGCCGGGGGTGCCCGGGCTCTCCAGCGTGATGAGCGGTACGGCCCGCAGGGCGTCGTCAAGACCCGGCAGCAGCTTCTCCAGGGTGGCGCGCTCACGTTCGAGGAATCTCATGGTGATCCGTCCTGTCTGAGTGATGGCTTCGGCCGCGAGCCCGTAGGGCTGGGCACCGTCCGGTTCAGGGGGCTCGGTACGGCCGGTTCAGGCGGCCGTGGACTGCCGGTCCCGCAGGAGCCGGCCGGCGGAGCCGAGGTGCTCGGCCAGGTCGCCGTACGACTCCCGGATCCCCGAGACGCAGTACGTGATCGACCGCTCCCGGCAGAAGTCGCGGACCAGCGGGTACGCGTGCCGCAGGGCCGACCTCGGCATGCCGGGGAAGAGATGGTGCTCGATCTGGTAGTTCAGGCCGCCGTAGAAGAAGTCGCCGACCCGCCAGGTGGGGATGGTCCGCGCGGTGAGGACCTGCCGCTCCAGCCAGCTCCATTCGTCGCCGGTGCGGGTGGGCAGGCCCTTGTGGTTCACCGCGAAGCCGAGCCCGAGGAGGTAGCCCAGCAGGACCTGGTGGACGGCGAGGAAGAGCAGCGCGTCCGCCACCGGTAGCAGGGTGAACACCGCCGTCAGATACAGCAGGGCGTGCGCGGCCAGCAGGCCGCCTTCGAGGAGGGGGTGGCGGATGGCCCGCCGGTGCAGGGCGATCAGGCCCGCGATCCGCAGCACCACCGCCTCCAGGCCCAGCAGCGGGAAGAAGAGATGGCGCTGGTTGCGGGCGAGGAAGCGGGCGAAGCCGGTGCGCTGCTCGGCCTGTTCGGGGGCGAAGACCGCGACCCGGCGCAGGATGTCGGGATCGAGCTCCAGATGGTTGGGGTGGTTGTGGTGGCGGGTGTGGTGCTGCACCCACCAGCCGAAGGAGACGCCCAGCAGAAGGTTTCCGTGGAGCAGGCCAAGAGCCCGGGTGACCCGCCGCGAGCGGGAGACCTGCCGGTGCCCCGCGTCGTGCACGATGAACGCGAGCTGGCAGGACCAGACCGCCAGCCAGCCGGCCGCCAGCAGGATCTGCCACCAGGTCCGCTGGCTGAGCGCCAGGCCGGCCCAGCCGAGCGCGTTCATCAGCCAGACCAGCGCGGTCCGGCCGGCGTAGCGCAGCGGACGGCGGTCCATCAGCCCGGCGGCCTGGACGCGCCGGGTCAGTTCACGGAAGTCCGCGTCCATCGCCGCGGGATCATGGGTTGCCGTGGTGTCCATGGGTCCTCCGGAGTCGGAGTGCGGGGGGATCACGGTCACCGGCTCACCCGACCAGACCCATGTAGGCGAGCCGGGAGCGCTGGGTGCGCCGCGCCCACTCGGCGGCGGTCGCCATCCGCTCCTCGGCGGTGGTGTCGAGGAGCCGTCGCCCGGGCCACAGTTCGTAGTCGCCGACGAGGTCGCCGTACTGCTCCATACCCTGCTGGTAGAGCAGCTCCCGGCGGTGGGTCAGCTCGGCGACGGGCAGGCGTTCCCACAGCCGGGTGCCGCGCTCCAGGAGTTCGGCGAGGCGCCCGGCCTCCTCGGGGTGGGCCCGCAGATGGCGCCTGACGATGGTGCTGCCCACGGACAGGTGCCGGATCTCGTCGATTCCGGCGGCGCGTTCGATCTCGGCGGCGGCCGGGTCGAAAGGGCGCCATTTGCGCTCGCTCAGTTCGGCCGTGGGCGCGAGGACCCCCTCGACCAGCACGGTCAGCGTGACCACACCGCCGATGTAGTCCCGGCCGGTCTCCATGACGTCGAGTCCGAACTCCTCCAGCGGGGTCAGCACCGCCTCCCGGTCGGCCCCGGCCAGCTCCTCCATCGTGGCCGCCAACTCGCTCTCGGGTACGCCTAGTTCGAGGAGATGGCCGCGGAAGGCGTAGGCGTGCCGGGCCTCGTCCATCAGCTGGGTGGTGAAGAAGTCCATGCCGGTGAGGTCGGGGGCGTAGGCGACGAGCCGGGTCAGGGCGCGGGCCGCCTTCTCCTCGGCCATCGAACGGAACGCGAGCTCCTGCATCACCGCCTGGCGCAGCGGCCCGTCCTCCTTCATGTGCGCCGGCACGCTCACCCCGGCGGTGCGGCCCATCGGATCGCCGCGGAGCGTGCCCTGCGGTACGGCGCGCAGCCAGTACGCGATGTCGCACTCCTCCGGTGTCAGCTCGATGGTCTGGGCGCCCTCCAGCAGATCGGGGGCGAGCATCCGGTCCGCCTCGGGCGGCACGGGCAGCGCGGAACTGGTCAAGGTCGTTTCCTTCCGTAGAAAAATTCGGGGCTCGGTTCGGAGGAGGCTCAGACGGTGCGGGTCAGCCGCAGCAGGTCCCAGACGGCGCGCGGACTCGGCCCGCCCTGGAAGGCCAGGTACTCCGGCTCGATCAGCTGGGGACGCCACTTGAGCTTGAAGGACTCCTGCGCGGCGGCCGGATAGAGCGCGGCGCCCCGCCGGCGCACCAGCTCCAGGCAGGGCCGCAGCCCGCGCCCGGGCCGGCCGGGCGCCCGCTCCAGGGGCTCCAGCTGGACGAAGGGGGTGAAGCCGAGGTGCAGCCACGCGCTGCCCTCGTCCTGGAAGCGCCGGAGCGCGGTGGCGAAGACCAGATCGATCGTGCCGGGCGGCGCCTCGGGCGTCCGCCGCGTGAGGTCGTACAGCCAGCCCGGCCGCTCGCCGAAGACCGGGGAGTACGACACGTACGCGACGATCCGGCCCTGGTGGACGGCGGTGAACAGGCGGCGGTACGGGGCACCCGGCCCGCCGCGCTCGCCGATCATGAAGTCCAGCTCCTTGACGTGCCGGCCCTTGGCACGCAGCCAGGCGGCGTCCACGCCGTCGAGCGCGGCGGCCAGCTCCGGGCCGTCCCGGTCCGCGGGGGATGCCTCGTCGGCGGTGACACCCTCCTTGCGCGCCCTGTTGACCATGTTGCGCACCTTCACCATGCGCCTGCCGCCCAGGGAGTACCCGTCGAGCGCGATGCTGAACGAGGCGCCGAGCTGGTCGGCGGTGAAGCCATGAGCGGCGTGCAGCACGGCGTCGCGGCGCGAGAGCTGCACCCCGACGACCTTGCGGCGCTCCTCCGCGGCCCGGTCGAGCAGCGCGGCGAGCAGCCGCTCCCGGTCGGCGTCGGCACAGACCGGGCCGCACAGCTCGAACATGTGGCGCCCGGCGGTGCGGTGGGCGACAAAGCCGTCGTCACCTGGCACGGACAGATGACGCAACCCGCTGCCCATGGTCAGGAAGGCGCTGCTGTGGTTCCCGTGGCGGCTCAACGCCCGGAAGACCTGTTCTGTGCGCTGGGTCCCCTGCGTCTGCTGGGGCCGGTGGGTCCCGGGGGCCGTCATGGGACGAGTCCGTGCTCGGGCCCGCGGCCGGCCGCCATGCGCTGCCCGTCCCGGCCGGGTTCGGCAGGTGGCCAGGCGTGCCAGGGTACGGTCGCGAAGTCGGCCAGCGCCGACTGCACCGCCGGATGCGGCCGGGGCTCGAAAGCCACCGTGAACGGTTTGACGAAGTTGCCGAACAGCCCCCGGTCGCCGAAGAGATGGATCGGCACGACCAGCAGCGCCCACTCCGGACCGACCAGCCACATCCACGCCCCGACGACCAGGGCCTGGGTGAGCAGGCTGTGCATCGTGTTGTACAGCACGTAGTACACGCGCGGGATCCGGCCGTCCGGGCTGCGGCGATGGGCGAGCGCCCCGGGCAGATAGCCGATGAGGTCGATGTGGGCGAACAGGAGCAGGGCCACCCACCAGCGCACCTCGTCCAGGTGGGCCAGAAAGAACCCGGCGGCCACCAGCAGCCCGACGAGGTACTCCAGCCTCAGCAGCCGGTAGGTGGTGGGCGTCTGGCAGAGGTTGTGGGCGTCCACGGATCACCCCCCGTCCAGGGCCGCCGGGCGGCGCGGCGGCGTCATGAGCGGACCCCGGTGATCAGACGCATGGATTCGTTGTCGCTGCCTTCCAGGAACTGCCGGTAGGCGGAGAAACGCTCCACCGCGTACGGCAGCTCGAAGAGGTCCGCCGCCCGGGCCGTCCAGCCGTACCGCGCCCACCAGGTCTCCCAGTCGGCGGGCAGCTGCCAGCGCCACGGCGTCCCGGAGGCGGACAGCGCCTCCAGCCAGGGGCCCATGAAGGCCGATTCGGCCGCGGCGGCATTCAGGCACTCGGCCCCGATCCGGCTGCCCGGGGCGGAGAGCCCGCCGACCGTCTCGACGACCCCGGCGACCTGTTCCGGCTCCAGATAGAACAGCAGCCCCTCGCAGAGCCAGGCCGTGGGCGCGGCCGGGTCGTGACCGGCGTCCTTGAGCGCGAGATCCCAGGGCCCCAGCAGATCGGCCGGTACGGCGACCCGCTCGGCCCGCTCGGGCCGCGCCCCCGCCAGCGCCGCGGCCTTGAAGGCGTGCACCGGAGCGAGATCGACCTCGAAGACCCGTACCCCGTCCGGCCAGTCGAGCCGGTGGGCGCGGGCGTCGAGACCGGCGCCGAGGATCACCACCTGGCGGCAGCCAGCGCCGGTCGCCGCGAGGAGGAAGTCGTCGAAGAAGCGGGTGCGGACCGCGATCCAGTCGGGGAGCACGTCCTGCAGGAGCCCGGATCCGGGCGGCCGGGTGGTCTCCCCGGCGGCGGTGAGGAACCGCGCGGCCCAGGGGTCCTCGACGCACGGAGCGTCCTTGGCGGCCTCCTGGGCGCGCATGCGCGCGGTCCACAGGGCCGTCTGCGACACACCCGCGAGCGGGCCCGAGGGGGTCTCGGCGTCCTGGTTGTCGTTGTCGGACATGGTGCTTCGTTCCTCTCTCACTCGGAAGGCAGGGGAGTACGTACGAGGCCGGGGTCAGCGCGACCGGCGGCGGTGGTCCAGGAAGACCGCGGCGGCGCCCAGGGCCAGCAGCGGCCACGACGGCTGTGCGGGGTGCCGGCCGCCGAGCGCCGCCGGGGTGCGGGGCTGGTGGACCTGGAGGCCGAGCTGCCGGCTCGCGGCGTCGTTGAGGAGGCCGCGCAGCTGCTCCGGGCCGGTGGAGGCGGTGACCATGAAGTCCATGGCGGCGCGGGCCAGTTGCTCCGGCGCGAAGAACTCGCCCGCGAGGGACGTGAGGATGGAGCGCACTTCCTTCTTGAACACCGGGGCGAGCGCGATCTCGGGCGCCAGACAGCGCACCGACCCCTCCAGGTTCGCGAAGGACTTGCCGAGCAGCGAGATGGAGGGCGCCGAGCCGATACCCCGTTTGGAGGCCCGCTCCAGCACCTTGGTCAGCGACACCCCGAAGTCGAGCTCGTCCAGCGAAGCACCGGAGATCTTGGGGACCAGCGCCGCCATGTCGGTGGCGAACGCGGGCAGGTTGGACCATGGGGTCAGTCGCCCCATCTCCGCCCAGGCCCGCGCGAGACCGTGCCCGTCGTTCTGCGCCACCGCCATCAGCAGCGGCAGCAGGTGCAGGCTCGTACGCCGGTCGAGCCGGCCCACCATGCCCCAGTCGATGAGCGTCGCGGGCCCGCCGGGCTGGGCGAACACGTTCCCGGCGTGCGGGTCGGCGTGGAACATCCGGTCCACGAAGTAGCCGCGGTACATGAACCGCAGCAGGTCCTTGCCGATGGCGTCGCGTTCCCGGTCGCTGAAGCGGCCGCGGTCGACGTGGCGTACGGACGTGCCCGGGGCGAGCGACTGGACGAGGACCCGCGGGGTGGCGAGGAGGACGTCAGGAACGGCCAGCGTGGAGTAGGGACGGATGTTCTCGGCAGCCTCCTCCATGTTGCGGGCCTCGCCGGTGAAGTCCAGTTCGGGTTCCATCGCGTCGAAGATGGAGCCGAGCATCGCCTCCCCGTCGATGACCTCGTTGAAGCGCGGCGCGGTACGGGCCAGCAGCCGGGCCGCCTTGCGCATCAGGGCCATGTCGGCGAGGACCGTCTCGCGGATGCCGGGCCGCTGGATCTTGACGACGGCGGGCCGGCCGTCGGACAGCGTCACGCGGTACACCTGGGCGAGCGACGCGGCGCCCAGCGGCTCGGTCGTCTCGACGTCGTCGAAGCGGTACTTCCAGTCCGGTCCGAGGTCGCGGGCGAGCACGGGCTCGAACACCGTGAAAGGCTGGACGTCGACCTGGTCGTGCAGGTTCTGAAGTTCGGCGATCACCGTCGGCGACACCATGTCCGGCCGCGTCGACAGGATCTGACCGAGCTTCACATAGAAGGGGCCGAGGCTCTCCAGGGCCCGGCGTAATGCCCGAGCGCGCCGCTGCTCGTGCCCGGAGGAGAGCTCCTCCTCCGGGTACGGCGTGCGGTTCACGGGGCGGCGGCGGTCGCGCGCCGCCCGGCCGACCTCGTCGGCGGCAAGACCGCCGAGCACCTTCACGACCAGACGCAGACGGTCGCCGACCATGGCCGCCATGAGGTCATCTCTCCTTCGGCAGGGGTTCGGCCGGCCGCGGTGAGGAGCGGCGGACGACCGGTGGGGCGAGGGTCAGGAGGAGGCGCTCTTGCGGGGCGCGGGGGCGCGCACGGCGCCTCCGACGGCTCCGGCGATGCCCTGGACCGCCTCCAGCGCGGTGAGCAGGGTCGTCACCAGCTCGGTCAGCCGGGCGATCTGCTGGGGGAGTTCGGCGAGCCCGCCGACCGTCTCGCCCACCCCGGAGAGGGCGGCGAGCGGATTGGCCGGGGTCCCGCCGCCGAGCGCGGGCAGCTGCCCGGGGATCGCCCCGGCGAGCGCGGCCAGCGGGTTGCTCGCCGCCCCGGCGGCGGCCGCCGGCTGGGCCAGGGCCGCGAGGGGATTGGCGGCGGCGGTCAGCGCCGCCAGCGGGTTGGCCGAGCCGCCCAGAGCGGCCAGCGGGTTGGCGGAGCCGCCGAGCGCGGCCAGCGCGCCCACGGCACGCAGTGTCTCGGTGGGAAGTCCGGCGACGGCCTGAAGTGGATGGCCAAAAGGCAGCATCTCGCCGAACGCGGAATTCTTCGACTTGTCCTTGCGGGGCGGGTCGAGAAGTTCGTTGTACGCCTTGTTCGCGCTGTCTGCGATCTCGCTGAGAAAATCCTTGACGGTATCCGTGGTACTGGGCTTGTCGGCCATTGGCTGAATCCTTTCCAATAAACCCGAAGGTCACCGGCTGTTCACGGGTGATCCGAGCGAAGGCGTGGCTGCTTTTCTGCTTTCTCTCCGTCCATCTCCCTCCTCGAATGCGGTGGTTGATTTCCGCCCCGTCCTCGGTCACGGATACTTTCATCGTCCGGAACGGTGACCCACAAACGCGCGATTCCTCGCTTCATTCATTCGGGCACCGGGTGTCAAAAGCGCTTCCATAAGCCGTGGGAGTCGTGATACAGACTGAAAATGTGCTTGTTTTCGGACATGCGTGGGCGGCCTGCTGAAACGAATTGCTCGGGGCGGGCGCGGTGAGGAGCTCTCCATCGGCTGGCCGATCTTCGACCGCGCTCACGCCGTGGTGTGCCCCGGCGTGGAAGGCCAGTGGGGGCAGGGTGAAAGGTGATGTCCGGGCCCGGAAGGCGCCTCACGCGCCGGTCTCGTACGCCTCTTCTTCACTCGAATGGACGTACGTCGCCTGCGTCGTGGCGGGGGCGGTGCTGAGGTGGAAGGACGCCCGCCGCCGATCCCGGGGTGCGGCCGACACCGAAGCCGACAGCGCACCGATGGCGACAGCGGCGCCGACACCGAGACGGGGAGCGCGATGGGAGACGACCCGCCCGTGGGCATACGACGCGTGGGCCTGCGCGGCGCGGGCACCTGGCCCGCCCGCCCGCCGACCCCGGCACGCACGAAGACTCCCTCGCCCGCGAAGACCCCGCCCGCCCCACACCGCCCCGGATCCCGCACCGTCGCCCCCAGCCCCCTCGGCCACGGCGTCGCCAAGGACCCGTACCCCCTCTACCGGATCCTGCGCGAGGAATTCCCCCTCACCTACGACCCGGACCTGCGGGCCTGGCTGCTCAGCCGGTACGCCGACGTGGCCGCCGCCCTCACCGACCCGCGCTTCACCCGCGGCCACCGGCCCGGCGACCCGCCCTGCGCCCCCGCCCACCAGGGCGACGCCGCCGCCGGACTGCGCCATGTCGCCGAACGCGTCGCCCACGTCCTGGCCCGCCGGCTCGCCGGACGCCACCAGGTCGACCTCGTCGAGGACTTCTGCCGCTGGCTGCCCGCCGGCACGGCCGCCGCGGCCGTCGGCGTGCCCTACCGGGACATGATGCGGCTGGTCCGGGGGCGGGCGGCCGGATCGGCCGCCGGGCGGTGCACCAGCCTGATCACGCTGCGGCAGAAGGCGCTCGCCTCCTTCCTCGCCAACATCCTCGACGACCCCGACCAGCTGGCCGCCGTACGGACCGGGCCGCCCGAACTGCTCCGCCGGGCCTGGACCGAGTCACTGCGCCGCGACCCGCCCGTCCAGATCGCCGTACGCCGCACCACCCACGAGGTCGAGGTCAGCGGCGGCACCATCCCGGCCGGCGCGTCCGTGGCCCTGCTCATCGGCGCCGCGGGCCGCGACCCGGAACGCTTCACCGCCCCCGACCGGTTCGACCTGCTCCGCGACGATCCCGGCCAGCTCACCTTCGGCACCGGCTTCTGCCCGGCCGTCGTCCTCGCCGCCCTGGAGGCCGACTTCGGCCTGCGGGCGCTGCTGGAGGCCATGCCGCGGCTGCGCTGGGCCGACGGGTTCCGCCCCGACCACACCGGCGTGATCACAAGGGCACCGAGGGCTCTTCTGGTACGGCCAGCCGGCTGAGGAGCGCCACCGGCCGGTCCGCGAACAGCTCGGCGAGTACCACCGCACCGCCCTCCACCCGCCGCTGCCCGGCCAGCAGGTCGAACCACGGCCCGTCCGGCAGTTCGAGCACGGTGCCCGCCCAGCCACCCGACTCCGCGAGCCGCAGCGAGAGCCGGGTGACGGCTGTGACCACCGCGCCCGAGCGGACGAAGGCCAGACAGTGGTCCGCGGCCGGGCCGGCCGCCGTCAGCGGCGCGTACCGCCCCGAATCCCCGAAGATCTCCGGAAATTGGCGGCGCAGCCGCAGCGCCGCCCGGGTCAGCGCCGTCCGCTCGTCCGGCTCCCCGGCCGTGAAGGGACGGCGGTTGTCCGGATCGACGAGCGTGCGGCACGTCCGCTCGGTGCCCTGGTACAGCTCCGGGACCCCCGGCATCGTCAGCTGCACCAGCGCGGCGCCCAGCGCGTTGGCCCGGGTGTGCGGGGCGAGCTCCCGCACGGCCTTGGTCAGCTCGGGCGGGCCGCCCGGGGGCCAGGCCGCGACGAAGTCGGTGACCGCCTGCTCGTACCCCGGGTCCGGCTCGGTCCAGGTGGTCCGCAGACCCGCCTCCCGTACCGCCTTCAGCAGCGCGTCCCCGGGCCTGCCCGGCACCGCGGCCAGGTCCGGGCCCAGACCGAAGGCCGTCTGCCAGGCGCTCCACGCCAGATGCGGATCGGGCGCCGGTACGGGCGACGCGGCGGTCAGCTCGTCGAGGAGCCTGGCCCAGCGTTCCGGGCACTGGGAGAGCACCGCGATCGCCGCCCGGACGTCCCCGCCGCGCTTGGTGTCATGGGTCGAGAGGACCGTGCCGGTGGCCGGCCAGTCCCGGGCCAGCCGGGCCGCGTACCCGTGGAACTCCTGCGGCGACACCGCCGGCCTGCCCGGGTCCCCGCCGACCTCGTTCGCCGACAGCAGCGGGGTGTAGCGGTAGAAGGCGGTGTCCTCCACGGACTTGGCGCGCAGCGCGGACGCCGTCTGCGCGAACCTGGCCCGGAACGCCGTGTGGTCCGGCCCCTCGCCGAGGCGGCCCAGGGCGAGGTCACGGATCACATCGACCGCGACCGCCTCCTCCTCCACCGCGAACGTCTCCTTCGCCTCCCGTGCCGCCTCCTCGGTGAGCACTTCCTGCCCCCCGATGCGGTAGGGGCGGTAGACGGGCAACCGCACCATCAGCTCCGTCGTGGCGGTACGCAGCGCCCATGGGGCATGGTCACGCAGTACCGGGTCGGCCGCGCAGATCCGTCCGGCAGTACGAGTCAGCAGGCTGAGCTCGGTGGCCAGCTCATGGGTGACGACCCAGTCCATCGCCCGGCGTACGGTCGGCTCCCAGATCCCGCCCCGGTCGGGGGCCGGCCCGGCGAACGCCCGGTACGCCTCGGTCAGCCGCTCCGCCCCCGGACCGTCGACGAAGAGCCCGTCGACGTACCGCAGCGCGTCGTAGCCGGTGGTGCCGTCGACCGGCCAGCGCGCGGGCAGCCGCTCCTCACCGGTGAGGATCTTCTCCACCACCGTCCAGCAGCGTCCCCCGGTCGCCGCGTGCAGCCGCTCCAGATACGCCTCCGGGTCCGCGAGCCCGTCCGGATGGTCGATCCGCAGCCCCTCGATCACCCCTTCGCGCACCAGCTCCAGCACCTTCCCATGGGTGGCCGCGAACACCTCCGGATCCTCCACCCGCACCCCGATCAGCTCCGAGATGGTGAAGAACCGCCGGTAGTTGAGCTCCGTACGGGCCAGCCGCCACCAGCCGAGCCGGTACCACTGCGCGTCGAGCAGCTCCGCGAACGGCAGCGACGCCGTGCCGTCGCGCAGCGGGAAGACGTGGTCCTCGTAGCGCAGCACACCGCTCCCCGGCCCCTCACCGGGCTCCACCCGCAGCCGGTCCCGTACGTCCCCGATCCGGCCGCCGAGCACCGGCAGCAGCACCTTCCCGCCGCCCGCGTCCCAGTCGATGTCGAACCAGCGCGCGTACGGCGAGGCCGGGCCCTCCCGCAGCACCTCCCACAGGGCGCGGTTGTGCCGTGCCACGGACGACATGTGATTGGGCACCAGATCCACCACCAGGCCCAGACCGTGCCGGAGCGCGGCCGCCGCCAGCCTCCGCAGGCCCTCCTCGCCGCCCAGCTCCCCGCGGATCCGGCTGTGACCGGTCACGTCGTACCCGTGCGTCGATCCGGGCAGCGCCTCCAGGACCGGCGACAGATGGAGATGGGAGACCCCGAGCGAGGCGAGATACGGCACCGCCCGGGCGGCCGCCTGAAAGGTGAAGTCGGGCCGGAGCTGAAGCCGATAGGTGGCAATGGGCGTCATGCGAACGTACGTACCCGCTTGAGCGGCTTCTGTGTCATCGGCCCATGCGTCCGTTCCACCGGCCGGGGCTACGTTCGACCGATGCCCAGGACGTACCGCGACACACTCACCCTGCTCGGACCGGTCCTTCCGGCTGCCTCCCGTCGCCACCACCCGACCGGCCGAATCGATGGCCTTCCGCACCAGCGGGCCGCCCCGGACGCCGTGGCTCCCGGCCCCCGCTAGGCGGGCCGGCGCAGCACCGCCAGGCTCCGGCCGAGGAGCGGCAGCCGCTCCCCGGCGGAGACCTTCGGCGCCTCGTACTCCGCCGCGACCTCCGCCTTCGCCGTGTCCACCAGCACCTGCCAGTTGTCCCCGTGGTCGTCCGGCACCACGAACTCGCGGGACTCCGCACTCGCGTTGACCATCAGCAGGAACGAGTCGTCGGCGATACGCTCGCCGCGCGGCCCGGGCTCGGAGATCGCGTTGCCGTTGAGGAACACCGTCAGCGCCCGGGCCTGCGCCGCCTGCCAGTCCCGGGCCGTCATCTCCACCCCCTCCGGGGTGAACCAGGCGATGTCGGTGAGCTCGTCATGGGTGCCCTCCACCGGCCGGCCGTGGAAGAAGCGGCGCCGCCGGAAGACCGGATGGTCCCGGCGCAGCCCCACCATCGCGCGCGTGAAGGCGAGCAGCGTCCCGTCCGTCTCCGCGCCCGGCTCGGGCCAGCGCACCCAGGAGACCTCGTTGTCCTGGCAGTAGGCGTTGTTGTTGCCGCCCTGGGTACGGGCGAACTCGTCGCCGTGGCTGAGCATCGGCACACCCTGCGACAGCATCAGCGTGGCGATGAAGTTGCGCATCTGGCGGGCGCGCAGCTCCAGCACGGCCGGGTCGTCCGTCTCCCCCTCGGCCCCGCAGTTCCAGGAGCGGTTGTGGCTCTCGCCGTCCCGGTTGCCCTCGCCGTTGGCTTCGTTGTGCTTGCCGTTGTAGGACACCAGGTCGTGCAAGGTGAAACCGTCATGGCACGTCACGAAGTTCACCGAGGCCAGCGGGCGCCGCCCGTCGTCCTGGTACAGGTCCGACGAGCCGGTCAGCCGGGACGCGAACTCCGCGAGCGTCCGCGGCTCACCGCGCCACAGGTCCCGTACGGTGTCACGGTACTTTCCGTTCCACTCGGTCCACAGCGGCGGGAAGTTCCCCACCTGGTAGCCGCCCTCGCCCACGTCCCAGGGCTCTGCGATCAGCTTCACCTGACTGACCACCGGATCCTGCTGCACCAGGTCGAAGAAGGACGACAGCCGGTCCACCTCGTGGAACTGCCGCGCCAGCGTCGCCGCCAGGTCGAAGCGGAAGCCGTCGACGTGCATCTCCGTCACCCAGTACCGCAGCGAGTCCATGATCAGCTGGAGCACGTGCGGGGACCGCATCAGCAGGGAGTTCCCGGTGCCGGTGGTGTCGGTGTAGTAGCGCCGGTCGGCGGAGAGCCGGTAGTAGGAGGGGTTGTCCAGGCCTCGGAAGGAGAGCGTGGGACCCAGGTGGTTGCCCTCGGCGGTGTGGTTGTAGACCACGTCGAGGATCACCTCGATGCCCGCCTGGTGCAGGGCCCGCACGGCCGACTTGAACTCCAGCACCTGCTGGCCCCGGTCGCCCCAGGAGGCGTAGGCGTTGTGCGGGGCGAAGAAGCCGATGGTGTTGTAGCCCCAGTAGTTGCCGAGCCCCGCGTCGGAGAGCCGGTGGTCGTTGACGAACTGATGGACCGGCATCAACTCCAGAGCCGTGACGCCCAGTTCCCGCAAGTGCCCGATGACCGACGGATGGGCGAGACCCGCGTACGTACCGCGCAGCTCGTCCGGCAGCCCCGGATGGAGCATCGTCAGCCCCTTCACATGGGCCTCGTAGATCACCGTGCGGTGGTAGTCGGTGCGTGGCGGTCGGTCGTCGCCCCAGTCGAAGTACGGATTGACCACCACGGACGTCATCGTGTGCGGCGCCGAGTCGAGGTCGTTGCGGGAGTCCGGCCGCCCGAAGTGGTAGCCGTACACCGCCTCGCCCCACTCCACGGCCCCGGCGACCGCACGCGCGTACGGATCGAGGAGCAGCTTCGCCGAGTTGCACCGCAGCCCGCGCTCCGGCGCGTACGGGCCGTGGACCCGGAAGCCGTAGCGCTGGCCGGGCATCACACCCGGCAGATACGCGTGTCGTACGAAGGCGTCCGTCTCGCGCAGCTCCACCGCCGTCTCCGAGCCGTCGTCATGGAGCAGACACAGCTCGATACGGTCGGCGGCCTCCGAGAAGACCGCGAAGTTGGTACCGGCGCCGTCGTACGTGGCACCGAGGGGATACGCCTGTCCCGGCCAGACCTGCATAGATAAGACTCTTCCACTTCTGATCCGGGTGGTGGGGTGTACTTCGGCCAGATCCTGCCCGAAAGAGGGCCAACCTCCTAGGACTTCGGTCCGTCCTACCGGGTGACCGACACAAGAGGGGGTAAATGTGCGCAAGCAGTTGCGCCGCCATCTGGGGAAGGTGGTGGCGGGTACGGCCCTGGCGGTCACGGGGACGGCCGTCATGGTCGGTGTCACCCTGCCGGGGACCGCGGGGGCGGATGACACCACCGGAGGGCGGACGGCCGGCGCGGCCCGGGGAGCCGCCGAAGGCGGCGGACAGGGCGCCGGGGAGGGTGAGGACGGCTCGGGCCCGCCTCCCGGACCGGCCGTCGTGGCCGCCGCGCCGGCCGAGGGAGAGCGCGGCGTGGGCAGCGACCCGCTCACCGAGACCGAGCTGAAACGGGCCCGGCAGCTGGCCCTGCCACCGGCCGCGGCCGACTTCAGCGACGTCGAGGGCGCCCGGGGGCCGCAGCACCTCGCGACCAACCTCGCCGACCCCGTCCCAGGCGAGCCCGAGGCCACCGCGCCACGCCGCGCCGAGGTGCGCTCCTACGACTACCGGCACAACACCCTGATCACCAGCATCGTCAACCTCGATACGGGGAAGGTTGAGAAGACCGGCAGGCAGCGCGGCGTACAGCCCTCGCCGCACCCGGTCGAGCTCCGCGAAGCGATCGAGCTGATCCTGAAGAGCCCGCTCGGCAAGGGGCTGAAAGACGACTACAAGGACGCCACCGGCAAGGACCTCACCTCACCCGATCAGCTCTGGTTCAACGGCGACGTCTACCGCACCTACCGCGAGGAGAACGTGCCGCCGGCGCTGACGAAGTGCGGCGAGCACCGCTGCGTGCGGCTGGCCTCCAAGGTCCTCAACGGCTCCTGGATCGACACCCGCGACCTCGTGGTGAACCTGAGCACCCGCACGGTCACCGACGTCGGCTGAGCCACACCGCCTCCTGATCCCTTCCGTCACTTCTTCCACCCGCGTGCCGTAGCCGGTCACGCGGGCACGTCCGTACGAGGGAGTCCGTTCTTCCATGCGCTTCTCCACCCAGCTCGCAGCCGCCTCGCGGCTGCGCGGGACCGGCGCCGTGCTGGCCGCCGCCGCCCTCCTCGCCACCGCCACCGCCGCCGCGGGCCCGGTCTCCCCGGCCGCGGCCGAGCCGGTCGCGGCCCCCGCCGCGCCCGCCGCCGCCCGCCCCGACTGCAGCGCCGCCCACCGCATCGAGCAGACCCTCGACGGCGGCACCACCTGGCGCATGTGCTGGCGCTACGACACCGACGCCGGACTGGTCCTGGACAAGGTCTCCTACCAGCCCAAGAGCGCCGCCGCCCCGATCCGGGTCCTCACCAGCGCCAAACTGGCCCAGATCCACGTCCCGTACGACGACGGCAAGAACGAGTTCGACGACCTGACCGGCGCCGGATTCGGCATGGGTCTGCAGAACCTCAAGCCGGCCGAATGCCCCGGCGGCACGATCACACCCGTCCGCGTCGCCGACCTCGGCACCGTCAAGGGTCTGTGCACCACCACACGCGCGCGTGGCCACGCCTACCGCATGGCCAACGACCAGATGACCAAGGTCTGGCAGGCGCAGGGCAAGGACCTGCTCGTCTACACCGTCAACAAGGTGGCCTGGTACGAGTACATCACCGAGTGGCGCTTCTCCTCCGACGGCACGATCGCCGCCAACGTCGGTGCCACCGGCAGCCTTTCGCCCATGGACTACAACGCCACCGACGGACGCGGCTGGCCGATCGGTACGGGCGCCCGCTCCTACGCCACCAGCCACGCCCACAACGTCTTCTGGCGGCTCCACTTCGGCCTCGACGGCTCACCCAAGGACCGGGTCGAGCAGTTCGACTCCACGGTCACCCGCCCCACCGGCAACGGCGGCCCCAAGGTGAGGACTGTCCGCACCCCGGTCACCAAGGAGCTCGCCGGGGACGCCAAGACCATGCGCTGGTGGCGCGTGGTGAGCCAGAACGGCAAGAACAAGGACGGCCACGCCCGCAGTTACGAGATCGTGCCCGGCCCCTCCGCCACGCACGACGGCCGCGGATTCACCCGGCACGACATCTACTTCACCCAGGCGCGCGCCTGCGAGCAGTTCGCCTCGAACAACATCCGCGACTGCGGGCGCGGCGCCCCCGACAGCGTCGACAAGTGGGTCAACGGCGAGCCCCTCGTCAACCCCATCGCCTGGGTCAACATCGGGTTCCACCACATCGCCCGGGACGAGGACCAGCAGCCCATGCCGGTGCACTGGCAGGGCTTCCAGCTCGCCCCCAGGGACGTGACCGCTATGAATCCGCTCACTCCGCCCGCCCTCGCCAACGAGAACGGCCAGCCGGATCAACCGCGTTGACGAAGCAGCCTGCGCATCGGGCTGCACCGCCCACTGCTCCCGGAGTACCCTTCCTTGATCGTTGACAGACGGGTGTCCAGGAGCAGAAGGCGGTGCGCGGGTGAGCTCGGGAGGGCTGGAGCTTCCTCCAGGTGACCCTGGTCACGAGGGGGACTCCGATGACCCCGCAGAAGTCCCGCCAGGAGCGGTCTCCCTCGCACGTCCGATGGAGATCGGGGCGGAGCTGGAGTGGGGCGCGGAGGCCTGGAGTGAGGTACGCACCCGCGCCCAGCGGGCCGGCCGCGCCTACATCTGGCTGAATCTCGTCGAACAGCGGCTGCGCGCCGTCGTGGCCGCCGTGCTCCGCCCGGTCTACGAACCGGTCCACGGGGACGACTGGGTGGTGGCCGCGGCGGGCCCGGCCGGCCAGGAGTGGGTGCAGCGGGCGGTCGCCGTCCGCGAGGTTTCGCGCCGCAAGGGCTATCTCCTCGACCCGGCCGACGACAACGTCCTCAGCTTCCTCACGCTGCCGCAGCTGCGCGAGCTGATGGTGCAGCACTGGCCGTGCTTCGAGCCGTACTTCGACGACCGGCGTGAGGTCGAACTGGCCCTGGACGAGCTGGAGGTCACCCGCAACGTCGTCTCCCGCAACAGGGCCCTCTCCCTGACCGTGCTCGCCCAGTCCGAGCGGGCCTCCGCCCGGCTCCTGGAGATCCTCGGCAGCGGCGCGGGCGTGCCCTCGGCGGACCGGCTGCCGGTCGACGCGGTCGAGGACCTCGTCGGCGACCGGTACGCGGACGTGGTCTCCGTCCACCCCGACCGGGTGCGCCTCCAGCGCCAGCTGCCCGCCGAGGACCTGTTCGGCGGCGCGCGCCGCCTCGACGCCACCGGCATAGGCCTGAACCTCCTCGTGCAGAACTTCTCCGGCCGGCGGCTGGTGCGCCTGGCCGAGTCGGGCTGCCGGATACGGCTGCTGTTCCTCAACCCGGCCAGCAGCGCCGTCAAACGGCGCGAGCGCGAACTCGGCCTGAAGAAGGGCGAGCTGAGCCGCTCGGTGGAGATGAACATCCTCCATATGCGCCGGGTCCGCTCCAAGCTCCGCGACCCGGGCGCGTTTCAGATCCATGTCTTCGACGAGACCCCCCGCTTCACCGCGTACCTCGTCGACGGCGACGGGCCGGACGGGGTCGCCGTCGTCCAGACCTATCTGCGCCGGGCCCGCGGCATGGAGGCCCCGGTGCTCGTGCTGCGCGGCGGCGGCCGTACGGTGGTCCGCTCCGGGCAGAGCGGCCGGGACGGTGAGAGCGGACTCTTCGAGACCTACCGGGAGGAGTTCGAGTCGGTGTGGCTGGACTCCCGTCCGGTGTCGTGAGTCACGCCCGGCCCCGGCGGCCGGAGGCGTTGTCAGTGGCGCGTGCGAGGGTGTGGGTTCAACGGGGGAGCACCACGTAAGGAGGACCCGATGGCTTGGCATGGGCTGCCACTGGCCGGCTTCGACCTGGAGACGACCGGCACCGATCCGCTTCAGGCGCGGATCGTGACCGCCTCGGTGATCGGTGTGCGCGACGGACTGCCGGCGCGGCAGCGGGACTGGCTGGCCGACCCGGGGATACGGATCCCGGCCCAGGCCTCGGCGATCCACGGGATCAGCACGGAGCGGGCGACGGCCGAGGGCCGGCCGGTCGTCGAGGTGGCCGACGAGATCGCGGACACCCTCGCCGGTTACTGGACTCAGGGCGTGCCGGTCGTGGCGTACAACGCGGCCTTCGATCTGACCCTGCTCTCGGCGGAGCTGCGCCGCCACGGACTGCCCTCGCTCGGTGAGCGGCTCGGCGGCGCCGGCATCGGCCCGGTCATCGATCCGTACACCATCGACCGGGCCGTCGACCGCTACCGCCGCGGCAAGCGGACCCTCGAAGCGGTCTGCGGGGAGTACGGCGTGGTCCTCGACGGCGCCCATGAGGCGGCGGCGGACGCGCTGGCGGCGGTGCGGGTGGCCCGGGCGATAGCCGAGCGGCATCCGTCGGTGGCCGCGCTCAGCCCGCAAGAGCTCCATGAGCGCCAGATCGTCTGGTACGCCGAGTGGGCCGAGGACTTCCAGCGGTTCCTACGGAGCAAGGGGAACGCGGACGCGGTGATCGACCCGTGCTGGCCGCTGCGGGAGCTGACCGCGGCCGTGCACTGAGGCGGCACGGCCGGGGCCGGCAGGCTCAGTTGGCCGGGTGCTCCGCGAGGAAGTCCAGGAGCAGGGTGTTGACCCGCTCAGGGGCGTCCAGCTGGAGCCAGTGGCCGGCGTTCTCGACCCGCTCGTAGCGGAAGGTGCCGTCCACGTGCTTGTCGGTGCCGGTCATCGACCGCTCGGTGAGGAACGGGTCGCCGGTCGACCAGATGCCCAGGACCGGCCCGGGCAGCGGGGGCAGCGGCTGCGGCGGGCCGAACTGCACCTGAGGGGGCAGACCCGCGCGGTACACCGACAGCGCCGCCGTCAGCGCGCCCGGCTCCCGCATCAGGGCGACGATCTCCTCCTTGTCGGGGTGGTTGCCGAGCATCTCGCGGAAGCGGGCGAAGTCGTCCCGTGACAGCCACTCCTCGGCGAGGTCCTCGAACTGGAACAGCAGCATGTACCAGGACTTCTGGAGCTGTTCCCAGCCCGCGTCGCGCAGCGCGCCCAGATGTCCCACGGACAGGATGCTCAAGGACGCCACCCGCGCGGGCGCGGCCATCGCGAGCTGCTGGACCATGCCCGAGCCCCAGTCGTGGCCGACCAGATGGGCGGTCTCGATCTCCAGCCGGTCGAGCAGCTCCAGGAGGTCGGCCACGGACCGGGCCGGTGCGTACGCCTCGGTGCCCGCGGGCCGGCCGGAGGCGCCGAAGCCGCGGAGTGTGGGGGCGACGGTGCGGTAGCCGGCCGCGTTCAGCGCGGGGACCTGGTGGCGCCAGAGTTCATGGGTGTCGGGGAAGCCGTGTACCAACAGGACGGCCGGGCCCGAGCCGCTGTCCTGGACGTCCAGCGTCACGTCGGTCAGTTCGATACGCGTCACAACGCTCCGATCACGGAAGGGAGTTATGCCCGGTAAGGACTGTCGTCATGATGTCAGAACGGGTACCAGCGGACCTCCGGGTCGCCGTCGCGCAGCGACGCCACCCGCCGCCGGAACTCGGCCAGCGCCTTGGGGTTGGCCGGGGCGTGCTGGGCCACCCAGGCGCAGCTCGCGGTCTCCCGGGCGCCGCGCAGGACCGCGCAGCCGGACCACTCCCGTACGTCCCAGCCGTAGGCGGCGGTGAAGGCGTCGTACGCGGCCGGGTCGAGGCCGTAGCGGTCCCGGGCGAGGGCGAGGACCACCAGATCGTGTTCGCGCAGATCGGCCGAGAAGGTCTCCAGGTCCACCAGGACCGGGCCGCCGGGGCCGACGTGGACGTTGCGCGGCAGGGCGTCGCCGTGGATCGGGCCGGGGGGCAGATGCGGGGTGAGCGCGGCGGCCGCGGCGGCGAACCCGTCGCGGCGCTCGCGCAGATAGTCGGCGTCGGCCGCGTCGACGGCGTCGCCCGCCAGGCGCAGCCAGCGCTCGACGCCGTCGAGCAGCTCCCGGCGGGGCAGCTCGAACGCCGGGGCGGGCAGGGCGTGCACCTGGCGCAGCAGCGGCGCGAGGTCCCGGGGCTCGGTGGGGCGCACCGCGTCAGGCAGCCGGTGCCAGAGGGTGACGGGGTGGCCGTCCACCAGCCGGGGCGCGGCCTCGGCGGCCCGTACGGCGGGGACGTCCGCCTCGGCGAGCCAGGCGGCCACGGCCAGCTCCCGTTCGGCGCGCGCGAGGAGCTCGGCGCCGCGGCCGACCTTCATCACCAGATCGCCGGCGGCGAAGACGGCGTTCTCGCCGAGCGCCAGCAGGGTCCCGTCGGCGGGCAGCGCCGCGGCGGCCAGGATCTCCCGGGCACGGGACTCGTCCATCTGTCTCTCCCTCTGCGTGTGCGAATGCGCCAAATTTTCGCACCTACGCACGACGGGTTGACGAACCGACGGTCCCTCAGGACCATGACGGAAGCTGGTTGAACTTAATAAAAGGGCATATAAGGGGTCAATTCTGTGACTTTGGCGACCGCAGCGAAGCGGTCCGGCGCCACCGCCGGTAGACGACCGGAACGCCCCCGGGATCATGGCGCCTGGTTCCTGGTCCTGCCCGCGCTGATCCCGATCCTGGTCCTGAGCGTCGGCCCGCTGCTCTACGGCATCGCGCTGGCCTTCACCGACGCCCAGTCCGGCCGTACCCAGGCCACCGGCTGGATCGGCACCCTCAACTTCCAGGACCTGCTGCACGACACTCTGTTCTGGGACTCGTTCCGCATCGGCCTGCTCTGGGCGGTCGGCGTCACCGTCCCGCAGTTCCTGCTCGCCCTCGGCCTCGCCCTGCTGCTCAACCAGAATCTGCGGCTGCGCTGGCTGGCGCGGGCCCTCGCGATCGTTCCGTGGGCGATGCCGGAGGTCGTGGTCGGCATCATGTGGCGGCTCGTCTACAACCCCGACGCGGGCATCCTCAACGAAACCCTGCGCACCCTGGGCCTCGGCGACGGCCGGGACTGGCTGGCGGGCCTGGCCACCGCGCTGCCGGCGGTGATCCTCGTAGGCATCTGGGCCGGTATGCCGCAGACCACCGTCGCCCTGCTCGCCGGCCTCCAGAACACGCCGCACGAACTCCACGAGGCCGCCGCCCTGGACGGCGCGGGCGCCTGGCGGCGCTTTCGGACCGTGACCTGGCCCGCCCTGCGGCCGGTCGCCCTCGCCATCACCGCACTCAATTTTATTTGGAACTTCAATTCGTTCGCCCTGGTCTACGTCCTCACCAGCGGCGGCCCCGGCGGCCGCACCCGGCTGCCCATGCTCTTCGCCTACGAAGAGGCCTTCCGCTACGGCCAGTTCGGCTACGCCGCCGCCATGGGCTGTGTGATGGTCGCCGTCATCTCCGTACTGCTCGCCCTGTATCTGGTGGGCCGCCTGAAGGGAGGCGAGGACCGATGAGCGGCTTGCGCACCAGCGGGCCCGCGCGCGCCGGACAGTACCTCGCGCTCCTCGCCTATCTCGTCTTCCTCGCCTTCCCCTTCCTCTGGCTGATCTCCACCGCCTTCAAGCCCGCGCGGGAACTCGCCTCGCTGCATCCCACCTGGATCCCCGAGAACCCCACCCTCGGCAACTTCCGGCAGGCCTTCGACGAACAGCCGCTCCTCCAGGCCGCCGGGAACAGCCTGCTCGCCGCCCTCGGCGCGGCGGTCGTCTGCGTCGTCCTCGCGACCCCCATGGCCTATGTGATCGCGCGGCACCGCGGCAGACTCTCCACCGCCGCCACCGGCTGGGTCGTGGTCAGCCAGGCGTTCCCCTTCGTGCTGGTGATCATTCCGCTGTTCCTGATCCTCAAGAACCTTCACCTCATCAACAGCGTCATCGGTCTGGTCCTGGTCTATGTGGTCTGGTCGCTGCCGTTCGCGCTGTGGATGCTGGTCGGCTACGTACGGGCCGTGCCGGCCGAGCTGGAGGAGGCCGCCGCCGTCGACGGCGCGGGCCGGCTCCGTACGCTCGTCTCGGTCACCGCGCCGCTGCTCGCCCCCGGCATCGTCGCCACCGCGCTGTTCGCCTTCATCACCGCATGGAACGAGTTCTTCTTCGCGCTCGTCCTGCTCAAGACCCCGGAGAAGCAGACCTTGCCGGTCGTCCTGACGCACTTCCTCGGCGCGGAGGGCGTCGCCGACCTCGGCCCGCTCGCCGCGGCCGCGTTCCTCGCCACCCTCCCCTCGCTCGTCGTCTTCGCGGTCATCCAGAAGCGGATCACCGGCGGCATGCTGGCCGGGGCGGTGAAGTCCTGATGCGGGTACGGACATCGAGACGGGTACGGACCTCGACGCGGGTACGGGCACTGACCGCGGCGGCCGCCGCGCTCGCCCTGCTGCTCACCGGATGCGGCGGCGACGAGAGACCCTCCGACGGGACGATCAGACTCCGTTTCCAGTCCCTCGCCTGGCAGAAGGAGTCCGTCGACGCCAACAAGGAGCTCGTGCGGGAGTGGAACGCCGCCCACCCCGACATCCAGGTGCAGTATGTCCAGGGCAGCTGGGACAGCGTCCACGACCAGCTGCTCACCTCCTTCGAGGGCGGCGAGGCGCCCGACATCATCCACGACGCCTCCGACGACCTGGCCGACTTCGCCTACGGCGGGTACCTCGCGGACCTGCGCGGACTGCTGCCCGAGCGGCTGCGCGCGGACATTCCCGAACAGAGCTGGCGGACCACCACCTTCGGCGAGGGAGTGTACGGCGTGCCGTTCCTGCAGGAACCGCGGGTGATCATCGCCAACCGGAAGATCCTTGAGGCCTCCGGCGTCCGCATCCCGACCCCCGCCAAGCCCTGGACCTGGGAGGAGTTCCGCCAGGTCGCCAAGGATCTGACGGCCACGATGGGCAAGGGGAAGCACGCCGTCGCCTGGCCGCTGAAGGAGCCCGTCTCGGTCTCCCTCAACCTCGGCCTGTCCGGCGGCGGTCGGCTCTTCCATCGGGGCGAGGACGGGAAGGTGACGATCCGCTTCACCGACGCCGACGCGGTCGTCCCCGGCACCGTCCGCGACCAGATCAACACCGACGCCAGCGCCTCGCGCACCACCCTGGGCAGCGGCGGCTCCGACACCCTGCCCGGACTGTTCGGCGGCACGTACGCGATGGTGCCGCTCGGGTTCTCCTACCGGCAGCAGATCGCGCAGCAGGCACCGGAGGGCTTCGAGTGGACGGTCCTGCCCGCCCCGGCCGGCGCCGGCGGGCTCGCGCAGGGCGTCTCCCCGCAGACCCTCTCCATCGCCGAGGACAGCCCGTACAAGAAGGAGGCCGCGCGGTTCATCGACTTCCTCCTCCAGCCACGGAACATGGTGCGGCTGGCGCAAGGGGACTGGATGCTGCCGACCGGGACGGCGGCGCTGCGCGACCCCGCGCTGCACACCGAGAAGGACGGCTGGGCGACCGGCGCGGCGCTCGCCCGGCATCTGCGGCCCGCGCCCGCGCAGTCCGTACGCGGCTATCCGGAGTGGAAGGACAAGGTGGCCACCCCGGCGTTCCAGGAGTACTACAGCGGCGCGATCGACCTCGCCGAGCTGCGCGGGCGTCTGGTGGGCGACGGCAACCGGGTCCTCGCCAGGTACCAGCGGAATTAACTGGACGAGACGTATCGTCTCGAATAATGTGTGCGCATGACCAGTCGTCACCGCGCCCATGTCGCCATGTTCTCCATCGCCGCCCACGGGCACGTGAACCCGAGCCTCGAAGTCATCCGGGAGCTCGTCGCCCGTGGACACCGCGTCAGTTACGCCATCCCCGCCTCCTTCGCCGAGAAGGTCGCCGCCACCGGTGCCGAGCCGGTCGTATACAACTCCACGCTGCCGACCGACGACGACCCCGACGCCTGGGGCACCGAACCCATCGACTACATCGAGCCGTTCCTCAGCGACGCCGTCCAGGCGCTGCCGCAGCTCGCCGACGCGTTCGCCGGGGACGAGCCGGACCTCGTCCTCCACGACATCACCTCCTACCCGGCGCCCGTCCTCGCCCACCGCTGGGGCGTACCCGCCGTCTCCCTGTGGCCCAATCTGGTGCCGTGGGAGGGGTACGAGGAAGAGGTCGCCGAGCCGATGCTCGCCGGCCTCAAGGCCTCCGAGCGCGGCAAGGCGTACTACACCCGCTTCGAGAACTGGCTCGCCGGCCACGGCATCGACACCCACCCGGACCGGTTCGTCGCCCGTCCCCGCCGGGCCGTCGTCCTCATCCCCGAGGCCCTCCAGCCGCATGCCGACCGGGTCGACGAGTCCGTCTACACCTTCGTCGGCGCCTGCCAGGGCGACCGCGCCGAACAGGGCGACTGGCAGCGGCCGGCCGATGCCGAGAAGGTGCTGCTCGTCTCGCTCGGCTCGGCCATGACCAAGCAGCCCGACTTCTACCGAGAGTGCCTGCGAGCCTTCGGCGACCTGCCCGGCTGGCATGTGGTGCTGCAGATCGGCAAGTTCGTCGACCCGGCCGAACTCGGCGAGATCCCCGGCAATGTCGAGGTGCGCTCCTGGGTGCCGCAACTCGCCGTCCTGAAGCAGGCCGACGCCTTCATCACCCACGCCGGAGCGGGCGGCAGCCAGGAGGGCCTGGCCACCGCCACCCCCATGGTCGCCGTGCCGCTCGCCACCGACCAGTTCGGCAACGCCGAGATGCTCGAGGCCCTCGGAGTCGCCCGACAACTGCCGCTCGCCGAAGCCACCGCCGACGCGCTGCGCAAGGCCGTGCTGGAGCTCGTGGACGATCCCGAGGTGGCCCGCCGGCTGGACGACGTCCGGCAGCGGATGGCGGCCGAGGGCGGCACCCGGCGCGCCGCCGACCTCATCGAGGCGGAGCTCCCTCATGTCACGAAAGGCTGAGTGGTAGGGGGAGTTGGGGGAGAAGTCCGGCCTGGTCCCTCCAGGCCGGATTTGTTATTACGAAACCTTGTTGACTAAGTCACAGCTGTATGAAGGTCTTGATCTGAGCCCGTCAATCGGCAATGGTTTCGAAGCGGTCACGGAAGCACTGCCTCCGTGACCGAACCCCCCACACAACAAAATGCCGAGGAGACCCCTCTTCATGGCCATTCACAAGCGTGCGCGCAGGACCACCCGGCTCGTCGCGGCGATCAGCGCCGTCGCCGCAGCCGGCGGACTGACCGTCCTGGGAACGTCCTTCGCCGGAGCCGCCCCCGCCCCCGCGGAGGGCACGATCTACGGCGCCGACGCCGCGACCGCCATCGACGGCAGCTACATCGTGCTGCTCGACGAGAACGCCGACAAGACCAAGCTGGCCAAGGAGTACGGCGGCACGCTCAGCCGCAGCTACAACTCCGCCGTCAACGGCTTCTCCGCCACCGGCCTTTCGGAGACCGAGGCCAAGCGCCTCGCCGCCGACCCGGCCGTGGCCAAGGTCGTCCAGAACAAGAAGTTCCACATCAACGAGGTCCAGGACAACCCGCCGTCGTGGGGCCTGGACCGGGTCGACCAGGCCGAGACCGCCGGGGACAAGAAGTACACCTACCCCGACGGCGGCGGCGAGGGCGTCACCGCGTACGTCATCGACACCGGAGTCAACACCAGCCACAAGGACTTCGGCGGCCGGGCCACCTCCGGCTTCGACGCCGTCGACAACGACAACGATGCCAGCGACGGCAACGGCCACGGCACCCATGTCGCCGGCACCATCGCGGGCACCGCCCACGGCGTCGCCAAGAAGGCGAAGATCGTCGCCGTCCGGGTCCTCGACGACAGCGGCTCCGGCACCACCGAGCAGGTCGTCGCCGGCATCGACTGGGTCACCAAGAACCACCAGGGCCCCTCCGTCGCCAACATGAGCCTCGGCGGCGGCGCCGACCCCGCCCTCGACGAGGCCGTCCGCAAGGCCATAGCCTCCGGTGTCACCTTCGGTGTCGCCGCCGGCAACGAGTCCGCCGACGCCGGCGAGGGCTCCCCCTCCCGGGTCAAGGAGGCCATCACCGTGGCCTCCTCCACCAAGGAGGACGAGCAGTCCAGCTTCTCCAACTTCGGCTCGGTCGTGGACATCTACGCACCGGGTTCGGACATCACCTCGGCCTGGATCGGCGGTGGCGACGCCACCAAGACCATCTCCGGTACGTCCATGGCGACCCCGCACGTCGTCGGTGCCGCCGCGCTCTACCTGGCGGCCCACCAGGACGCCACCCCGGAGCAGGTCGCCAAGGCGCTCGTCGACGGCTCCACCGACGGCGCCATCTCCAACCCGAGCCAGGGCACGGCCAACAAGCTGCTGAAGATCGTCGAGTAGCGGGCACCCCCTGAACGGCGGCCGCCGCGCCCTCCCCCACGGGGCGCGGCGGCCGTCCTATGGTGTGATCATGTCGACCACCTATGCCGCACTGCTCCGCGGAATCAACGTCAGCGGGCACCGGCGCGTCCCCATGCCCGAACTCCGCCTGGTCCTCCAGGAGCTGGGACACCGCGACGTCCGCACCCATCTGCAGAGCGGCAACGCCGTCTTCACCACCGACGCAGGCGCCGGCGCGGCCGACGAGAGCGCGCTCGCCACCGCCCTGGAGGACGCCATCGAGCGGCGCTTCGGCTTCCGCGTCGACTGCCTGGTCCGCAGTGGCGCCTATCTGCGCGCCGTCGCCGACGCCTGCCCCTTCCCCGCCGCGGAGCTGGAGGGCCGGCAGCTCCATGTGACGTACTACTCCGCACCCGTGGAGCCGGAACGGTTCGCCGCGCTCGACCAGGAGGCCTTCCTCCCCGAGGAGTTCCGCCTCGGCGACCGCGCCCTTTACCTCTACGCCCCGAACGGCCTCGGCCGCTCCAAGCTCGCCGACGCCCTCGCCCGCCCCGCCCTGGTCAAAGGCCTCGTCGCCACCACCCGTAACTGGAACACCGTCGCCAAGCTCGTGGAGATGACCGCCGATGCCGCCGACGAGACACCCGGCTGACCGGCCCAAGTGACCCAGGTGGCCCAGATGACAGTCTTTTCATTGGCCCGGGAAACCAGGCCACCTCGCTGGCTAGGCTCACCCCATGACCACTGAGACGAAGAAGACAACAGTCGACTTCTGGTTCGACCCCGCCTGCCCCTTCGCCTGGATCGCCTCACGCTGGATGCTGGAGGTCGAGCAGCAGCGCGACATCGAGCTGCGCTTCCATGTGATGAGCCTGTACTTCCACAACCTCGGCAACGAACTGCCCGACTGGTACCGCACCCTCGTCGACAAGTCGATAGGCCCGGTCCGGGTCGCCGCCGCGGCCGCGGCCCAGCACGGGCCGGAGGTCCTGCGCGACCTCTACACCGCGTACGGCACCCGTATCCACGAGAAGAAGACCGAGGACTTCGACGCCGTCGTCACCGAAGCCCTCGCCGAGCTGGGACTGCCGCCGGAGCTCGCCGCCGCCGCGCACGACCCCGCCTACGACGACGAGGTCCGCCGCAGCCACGACGCCGGAAAGGACCCGGCGGCCGAGGCGTACGTCGGCACGCCCACGATCCATGTGGACGGCACGGTCTGGTTCGGCCCGGTCCTGCGCAAGATTCCGCGCGGGGAGGAGGCGGCCCGGATCTTCGACAGCTTCCGGGTCCTCGCCAACCACCCCGACTTCTTCGAGCTGAAGCGCACCCGCACCGGCGGCCTCGACTTCGGCTGAGCCCGCCCGGGCGTCCTAGGCGGCGAGCGCGCGTGTCTCGGCGCGCGCCTCGTCGTACCGGGTCAGCAGCAGCCGCGCCAGCTCGGGCGCCGGCCCCAGCACATCGGCCAGCACGTCCGCCTCGCGGGCCCCGGCCGCGATCCGGTCCGGCAGCCGGCCCGGCGCGATCACGTACGGGGCCACCGCCACCCGCCGCACGCCGTCGGCGCGCAGCGCGCGTACGGCGTCCTCGGTCAGGGGCAGAGATGCGGAGGCGAACGCAGGCCGCACGGCGCACCAACCGGTGTGCCGCAGCTCCCGCGCCATATCTGCGATCACTGCGATCGCCTCCGGGTCCGTGGAGCCCGCCGAAGCCAGGACGACCCCGGTCGAGCGCTTGTCGCCGGGGGCGAGCCCGGCCTCGTACAGCCGTCGTTCCAGGGCCGAGACGAGCAGGGGCGACGGGCCGAGCACCGGCGCCTGGCGGATCCGCAGGGACGGCGGGGCCTGGCGCAGGACCGCGGGGATGTCGGCCTTCGCGTGGAAGGCCCGGGTCAGCAGCAGCGGCAGCGCCACCACGTCCCGGACCCCCTCCTGCGCCAGCCGCTCCAGCACTCCCGCCACCGAGGGCACGTTGAAGTCCAGGAAGGACGTCTCCACGCGCAGCCCCGGCCGCAGCGACCGCGCCCGGCGCACCAGCGCGTTGACGGTCGCGGCGTGCCGCGGATCGCGGCTGCCGTGGGCGACGACGAGAAGGACGGGGCGGTTCACCGTGGCCAGCTCAGCTCTTCACCAGCAGACCGCGGCCGCGCAGCACCGCACGCTCCAGCGGGCTGAAGATCAGCAGGTCGATGGCGATACCGACGATCAGGATCAGGATGATGGCGAGGAAGATCCCCGGCATGTCGATGTTGTTGCGGCCGTTCTCCAGCAACTGGCCGAGGCCAAGGCCCAGTTCCGGCGAGGACGCGATGATCTCGGCGGCCATCAGGGAGCGCCACGAGAACGCCCAGCCCTGCTTCAGGCCCGCGAGGTAGCCCGGCAGCGCGGCCGGCATCACGATGTGCCAGGCGCCCTTGAGGCCGCTCGCGCCGAGCGTCCGGCCCGCCCGCAGGAACAGCGGCGGGACCTGGTCGACACCGGCCACCAGACCGTTGGCGATCGAGGGCACCGCGCCGAGCAGGATCACCGCGTACATCATCGAGTCGTTCAGACCGATCCACAGCACCGCCGGCGCCACCCATGCCACCGACGGCAGCGACTGGAGACCCGACAGGATCGGACCGAGCGCCGCCCGGACGAACTTCACCCGGGCGACCAGCAGACCCAGCGGCGTACCGATGGCCAGCGCCATCAGGAAGCCGAGCAGCGCCCGCGAGACACTGGTCCACAGGACGTCGAAGAGCGTGCCCTCCAGCCACATCGTGGACAGGCTGTCCCACACCGCGGCCGGCGGCGGCAGCTTGAACTCGTCGGTGACCTTCGCCGTCACCAGCAGCTGCCACACCACCAGCACCAGCGCGACGGCCAGCAGCGGCGGAAGTACCTTCTTCAGCAGGACCTCACGCACCGGAGTGCGGCGCACCTGCACGGCGTCCAGCGCGTCCAGACCCGCCTCAAGGCCCGCCAGGTCGTTCGTATCCGCCTTGACGGTCGTCTCAGTGCTGGCCATGACGGCGGATCTCCCCACGCAGTTCTTCGGTGATCTCGACGGACAGTTCCGCCACGGCGGCGTCCTCGATACGGCGCGGCTGCGGGATGTCGATCGTCCACTCACGGGCGATCCGCCCCGGCCGGGACGACAGCAGCACCACACGCTCGGCCAGTCGTACGGCCTCACGCACGTTGTGGGTGACGAACAGCACCGACAGCCTCGTCTCCCGCCAGATACGGGTCAGCTCGTCGTGCAGCACATCGCGGGTGATGGCGTCCAGCGCCGCGAACGGCTCGTCCATCAGCAGCAGATCGCTGTCCTGGGCGAGCGCCCGGGCCAGCGCCACCCGCTGGCGCATACCGCCGGACAGCTCGTGCACCCGCTTGCGGTACGAACCGCCCAGGCGCACCAGCTCCAGGAGCCGCTCCGCCTCCGGCCGCCGCTCCGCCTTCGGTACGCCGCGCAGCCGCAGCGCGAGTTCGATGTTCTTGCCCGCGGTCAGCCACGGGAAGAGGGCGTGCTCCTGGAACATCAGGGCCGGCCGGCCACCCGGGGTCTCGATGGACCCCGCGGACGGCCGGTCGAGCCCGGCGACCAGATTGAGCAGGGTGGACTTCCCGCACCCGGAAGCCCCCAGGAGGGTGACGAACTCGCCCGGGGCGACATCGAGCGAGATGTCGTCGAGCACGAGCTGCCGCCCGGCGGGTCCGCCGAACGACTTCGAGACATGCTCGATACGGGCCGCATGAGTCACCGCGATCCGGTCCTCGGCCTTGGCGAGTGTCGTGGCCATGGTCGTCACCTCCTGGGAACTGGGCTGGGTACGCGGTTACTCGGCGCCGAGACCGGCGTCGGCGACCTCGGGCTTGCCCGCGGCCTTCAGGACCTTGTTGAGAGGCCGCAGGTCGTAGATGCCGGCCAGGTCGGGCTTTTTCAGCAGTCCGGTGCCCACCGCGTGGTCCGCCTGCGCCTGGAGCGTCGCGGCCAGCGGGTCGTCGGTGAACCGGATCGACGGCCACGCCGGGTCGATGACCTCCGTGGGGAGCGGCTTGCCGGAGAGCGCCTTCAGCCTGGCGTTCGCCGACTCCTTCGCCTTGGCCGGGTTGGCGTTGATCCACGCGTTCGTCTTCACCGAACCGCGGAGCACCGCCTCCACCACGTCCGGGTGCTCCTTGAGGAACGTCTGCGACACGATGATGTTCGTGATCACGAACTTCTCGCCGGGCCACAGCGACGTCTCGTCGAGCAGCACCTTCGCACCCTCGCTGACCAGCTTCGACGCGGTCGGCTCCGGCACCCAGGCGCCGTCGATGGAGCCCGACTTGTAGGCGTCCGGGGCGATCTTGTTGTCCGTACGGACCACGGAGACGTCGCCCTTGCCGCTCTGGGCGTCGACCTTCCAGCCCTTCTCGGCGATCCAGTGGAGGAACGCCACGTCCTGGGTGTTGCCGAGCTGCGGAGTGGCGATCTTCCTGCCCTTGAGATCGTCCACCGTCTTGATCTTCGCCGGGTCGACAACCAGCTTCACCCCGCCGGAGGCGGAACCGCCGACGATCCGCAGGTTCTGGCCCTTGGACTTGGAGTAGCCGTTGATGGCAGGGGAGGGGCCGATGAAACCGATGTCGATCGAGCCGGCGTTGAGCGCCTCGATCGCGGACGGGCCGGCGTTGAAGGCCGACACCTTCAGCTCCGTACCCCCCAGCTCCTTCTGGAAGAAGCCCTCCTGGTCACCGACCAGGGCCGTGGCATGCGTCAGGTTGGGGAAGTATCCGAGCCGCACCTGCGGGGCGGAGAGCTGCGGGCCCTCGGCCACCACCTTCTTCTCGTCCTTCTTGGCCTGCGAGCCGTAGCCGCAGGAGGCGAGTGCGCCGATCAGCAGCGGCATCGCCGCGGCGGCGGCGAGGGAGCGGCGCAGGGTGGTACGGGTGGCGGGCACGGAGGTCGTCTCCTCGGTCAGGGTTGCGTGAGTCTTCGTCTGTGTCGTGCGTGGAGCGGGTGGAGCGCGATGCGGGCGCACATCGGGTGCGCGGAGGTCATCGGGCACATCGCGCGACACCTCCCGTGCCCGCGCCGAGCGCGCCGCTGCCGACGCGGCCGCCCTCCTTCGCGAAGGTTCCGTAGACGTCGAGTCTCATCAGAAGTCCCAGCCGTCGTCGTCGGCGGCGGCCTCGGCCACGGCCTTGGCGGTGGCGAAGGAGTCGCCGGCCATACCGGCCGCGAGGGTGGTCCCGTCGGCGGGGTCGATCAGCAGGAACGAGCCGGTGCGGCGGGAGTCCGCGTACGCGTCCAGCGCCAGCGGCTCGGCCGTACGCACCTTCACCCGGCCGATGTCGTTGGCGACGAGCTGCCCGGGCGCCGGGTGCTGGGAGAGGTCGTCCAGCGTGAGCCGGGACGGGATCTCCTTGACGATCGCCTTGACCGTACGGGTGGTGTGCTTGAGCAGCACCCGCTGGCCCACGGTGAGCGGCTGGTCGGCCACATGGCAGACCGTCGCCTCGACGTCCTGCGTGGTCGCCGGGGCGTCGGCGGCCGGGGCGAGCAGGTCACCGCGCGAGATGTCGATGTCGTCGGCGAGCCGGATCGTCACCGACTGCGGGGCCCAGGCGATGTCCACGGACTCGCCGAGCGCGTCGATGGCGGTGATCGTGGTCGTACGCCCCGAGGGCAGCACGGACACCTTTTCGCCGACCCGGAACGCGCCGGCCGCGATCTGGCCCGCGTACCCGCGGTAGTCGGGGTGCTCGGCGGTCTGCGGACGGATCACGTACTGCACCGGGAAACGCGCGTGGCAGGCCGTCAGATCGTGGCTGACCGGCACGGTCTCCAGGTGCTCCAGGACCGTCGGGCCGCCGTACCAGTCCATGTGCGCGGACGGCTCGACCACATTGTCACCGGCGAGCGCGGAGATCGGAATCGCGGTGATCTCCGGGACGCCCAGCTCGGAGGCGTACCTGGTGAACTCCTCGGCGATCGCCGCGAAGACGGGCTCCGCGTAGTCGACGAGGTCCATCTTGTTCACCGCGAGGACCACATGCGGGACGCGCAGCAGCGCGGCCACCGCGGCATGCCGACGGGTCTGCTCGACGACGCCGTTGCGGGCGTCGACCAGAACCACGGCAAGCTCGGCGGTGGAGGCGCCCGTGACCATGTTCCGGGTGTACTGCACATGCCCCGGCGTGTCCGCAAGGATGAACCGGCGGCGCGGCGTGGCGAAGTAGCGGTAGGCCACGTCGATCGTGATGCCCTGCTCCCGCTCGGCCCGCAGACCGTCGGTGAGCAGCGCCAGGTCCGGCGCCTCCTGGCCACGGGAGCGCGAGGCGTGCTCCACGGCCTCCAGCTGGTCGGTGAGGACCGACTTGGAGTCGTGCAGCAGCCGGCCCACCAGCGTCGACTTGCCGTCGTCGACGGAGCCCGCGGTGGCGAAACGCAGCAGGGTGGTGGCCGCGAGCTGCTCGGACAGCTGCTCGGTGCTGGTGCTGCTCATTAGAAGTACCCTTCGCGCTTGCGGTCTTCCATCGCGGCCTCGGACATCTTGTCGTCGGCGCGGGTGGCGCCCCGCTCGGTGAGCCGGGACGCCGCGATCTCGGTGATGACCTGGTCGAGCGTGGTGGCGTCGGAGTCGACGGCGCCGGTGCAGGACATGTCGCCGACGGTGCGGTAGCGGATCAGCCGGGTCCGCACCGGCTCGTTCTCCTTCGGACCGCCCCACTCGCCGGCCGTCAGCCACATGCCGTTACGGGCGAACACCTCACGCTCGTGCGCGAAGTAGATCTCCGGCAGCTCGATGCCCTCACGGGCGATGTACTGCCACACGTCCAGCTCGGTCCAGTTGGACAGCGGGAAGACCCGCACATGCTCACCGGGCGCGTGACGGCCGTTGTAGAGCTGCCACAGCTCCGGCCGCTGCCGCCGCGGATCCCACTGCGAGAACTCGTCCCGCAGCGAGAACACCCGCTCCTTCGCCCGGGCCTTCTCCTCGTCCCGCCGGCCGCCACCGAAGACGGCGTCGAAGCGGTGCTCCTGGATCGCCTCGGTCAGCGGCACGGTCTGCAGCGGGTTGCGCGTACCGTCGGGGCGCTCCCGCAGCTTGCCCGCGTCGATGTACTCCTGCACCGAGGCGACATGCAGCCGCAGGCCGTACTTCTCGACCGTGCGGTCCCGGTACTCGATGACCTCGGGGAAGTTGTGCCCGGTGTCGACGTGCAGCAGCGTGAAGGGGATCGCGGCCGGCGCGAACGCCTTGAGTGCGAGATGCAGCATGACGATGGAGTCCTTGCCGCCGGAGAAGAGGATCACCGGCCGCTCGAACTCGCCCGCGACCTCGCGGAAGATGTGCACCGCCTCGGACTCCAGGGAGTCCAGGTGGGTCAGCGCGAACGGGCTGTCCGTCGCCTCGTGCACGGTAACGGCCGTGGTCATGAGAGGCCCCTCTCCTTGAGCAGCGCGTGCAGCGCCGCCGCCGACTCCTGCACGGTCTGGTTCTGGGACTCGATCCGCAGATCCGGGTTCTTCGGCTCCTCGTACGGGTCGTCGACCCCGGTCAGACCGGAGATCTCGCCCGCCGCCTGCTTGGCGTACAGCCCCTTCACATCGCGTACGGAGCAGACGTCCACCGGCGTGGCCACATGCACCTCGACGTACGGGGTGCCCTGCTTCCGGTGGCGCTCGCGCACCGCCTCGCGGCTGTCCTCGTACGGCGCGATCACCGGCACGAGCACCTTCACGCCGTTCGACGCGAGCAGCTCGGAGACGAAGCCGATCCGCTGCACGTTGGTGTGCCGGTCCTCACGGCTGAAGCCGAGCCCCGCCGAGAGGAACTCGCGGATCTCGTCGCCGTCGAGGATCTCGACCTTGTGCCCGTCGCCGCTCAGCCGCCCCGCCAGTTCGTAGGCGATGGTCGTCTTGCCGGCGCTCGGCAGTCCGGTGAGCCAGATGGTGGCGCCGGTCACATGCGTCTCCTGAGATTCCTGGGTGTCTGTCATCCGTGCAGCCCGCATTCCGTCTTGGCCCGGCCCGCCCAGCGGCCGGCCCGCGCGTCCTCGCCCTCCAGCACCTGGCGGGTGCAGGGCGCGCAGCCCACGGAGGCGTAACCGTCCATGAGGAGCGGGTTGGTGAGCACCCCGTGCTCGGCCACGTAGGCGTCGACGTCGTCCTGCGTCCAGCGCGCGATGGGGGAGATCTTCACCTTCTGCCGCTTCTCGTCCCAGCCGACGACCGGGGTGTTGGCCCGGGTCGGGGACTCGTCGCGGCGCAGGCCGGTCGCCCACGCGGTGTACGCGGTCAGGCCCTGCTCCAGCGGCTTGACCTTGCGCAGCGCGCAGCACAGGTCCGGGTCGCGGTCGTGCAGCTTCGGCCCGTACGCGGCGTCCTGCTCGGCCACGGTCTGCCGCGGGGTCAGCGTGATGACGTTGACGTCCATCACCGCGTCGACCGCGTCCCGGGTGCCGATCGTCTCGGGGAAGTGGTAGCCGGTGTCGAGGAAGACGACGTCCACGCCGGGCATCGCACGGGAGGCGAGGTGGGCCACGACCGCGTCCTCCATGGAGGAGGTGACGCAGAAGCGCTTGCCGAAGGTGTCGGCCGCCCACTTCAGGATCTCCAGCGGCGAGGCGTCCTCCAGCTCGCGGCCGGCCTGCTCGGCGAGGGCCTTCAGCTCGGTGGCGGTTGCCTGGGTGGTCGTCATATCTCTTCCCCTCCATGGGAGTTGCTCGAAGTGCCCGGGGCGAGGAGCCCCAGGAACTTCAGCTGGAAGGCTCGACTGCACGCCCTGCATTCCCAGGCGCCGTGTCCCTGCTCGCCCGGCCGCAGGTCCTCGTCACCGCAGTACGGGCAGTAGAAGGGGGCCGCACGCTCGCTCATGACAGTGCTTCTTCCGTCGCGCGCGCCGCCCAGGTGGCGAAGCGCTCGCCGTCCTCACGCTCCGCCTGGAAGCGCTTGAGGACCCGCTCGACGTAGTCGGGCAGCTCGGCGGAGGTCACCTTGAGGCCCCGGACCTTACGGCCGAAGCCCGCCTCCAGGCCGAGCGCGCCGCCCAGGTGGACCTGGTAGCCCTCGACGCGGTTGCCGTCGTCGTCCAGGACCAGCTGGCCCTTGAGACCGATGTCCGCCACCTGGATACGGGCGCAGGCGTTGGGGCAGCCGTTGATGTTGATGGTGATCGGCTCGTCGAACTCCGGGATCCGCCGCTCCAGCTCGTCGATGAGCGAGGCGCCGCGCGCCTTGGTCTCGACGATCGCGAGCTTGCAGAACTCGATACCGGTGCAGGCCATCGTGCCGCGCCGGAACGGCGAGGGGGTGACGCGCAGGTCCAGCGCCTCCAGGGCGGCGACGATCGACTCGACCTGCGCCTCCTCGATGTCGAGGACCAGCATCTTCTGCTCGGCGGTGGTACGCAGCCGGCCCGAGCCGTGCGCCTCGGCGATCTCCGCGATCTTCGTCAGGGTGGCGCCGTCGACCCGGCCGACACGCGGCGCGAAGCCGACGTAGAACCGGCCGTCCTTCTGCTTGTGGACGCCGACGTGGTCACGCCACTGGCCGGCCGGCTGCTCGGGGGCCGGGCCGTCGGTCAGCTTGCGCCCCAGGTACTCGTCCTCCAGGACCTGGCGGAACTTCTCCGCGCCCCAGTCGGCGACGAGGAACTTCAGCCGGGCGCGGGTGCGCAGCCGGCGGTAGCCGTAGTCGCGGAAGATCGAGATGACGCCCTCGTACACGTCCGGGACCTCGTCCAGCGAGACCCAGGTGCCCAGCCGCACCCCCAGCTTGGGGTTGGTGGACAGACCGCCGCCGACCCAGAGGTCGAAGCCGGGGCCGTGCTCGGGGTGGTTCACACCGACGAAGGCGATGTCGTTGATCTCGTGCGCCACGTCGAGCAGCGGCGAGCCGGAGATCGCGGACTTGAACTTGCGGGGCAGGTTGGAGAAGTCCTTGTTTCCCACGATGCGGCGGTAGATCTCGTCGATGGCGGGGGTGCCGTCGATGATCTCGTCCTCGGCGATCCCGGCGACCGGGGAGCCGAGGATGACACGCGGGGTGTCACCGCACGCCTCGGTGGTGGACAGGCCCACCGACTCCAGGCGGTTCCAGATCTCGGGCACGTCCTCGATCCGGATCCAGTGGTACTGCACGTTCTGCCGGTCGGTGATGTCGGCGGTGCCGCGCGCGAACTCCTCGGAGATCTCACCGACGACCCGGAGCTGTTCGGTGGTCAGCCGGCCGCCGTCGATCCGGACGCGGAGCATGAAGTACTCGGCGTCCAGCTCCTCCGGCTCCAGCACACCGGTCTTGGTGCCGTCGAGACCCTCGCGGCGCTGGGTGTACAGCCCCCACCAGCGCATGCGGCCACGCAGGTCGTTGGGGTCGATCGAGTCGAATCCACGCTTTGAGTAGATCGTCTCAATGCGTGTCCGCACATTGAGACCGTCGTCGTCCTTCTTGAACTGCTCATTGCCGTTCAGCGGGGTGAAGTGCCCCACGGCCCACTGGCCCTCGCCGCGGTGGCGGCCGGCCTTGCGGCGGGTCGTGGCGGGAGCGGGGGATTCCGGGGTGGCGGCCATGGCGTCGTGTCCTTCGGGACTGCAGGAGGGCGGCTCTGACCTGCACACTCGCGCTCAGAGCAAGGGATGGCGCAGCGGTGCGCAGAAGGGGTCGGGCAAGGGGTGATGTCGGCGGTGCTGGTTCCGTCAGCTCGCCGGACAGATGGCGCTGGACATGCGGCCGAGGTCGACGTGCCGCCGACTCACCAAGGCAATTCCAGTTCCAGACATGACGGAAGCGTGTCACGGGACTTTGGACCCAGTCCAGCATTATCCATAATGTGGACATCACTGTCTCGAATGGTGGGACAGTGTGCCGTGGGTCACGTGCGGTGGGAGCGGAAGGGGTGGTGGGCGGGGCGGCTCAGAAGGCGCCGGGCCAGGGACCGGGCGCCTCGGTCTCCTCCGCCTCCTCCACCTTGGTGCCGAAGAGCCGGAAGCCTCGGCGGAGGTAGTTGTCCATGGCGTGCGGCCCGTCGAGCGAGCAGGTGTGCAGCCAGACGCGGGTGGTGAGGGCGCGATCCGGCCACCGCTCGGCCAGGTCCCAGGCCCGCTGCACCCCGTACGAGAGGAGATGCCCGCCGATGCGGCGCCCCCGGAAGGCCGGGATCAGCCCGAAGTAGACGATCTCGACGACCCCGTCGTCCTGCGGGTCCAGCTCGACGTATCCGGCCGGCGTCCCCCGGTCGTACGCCACCCAGATCTCGGCCCCGGGCCGCTCCACGATCTTCTGCCACTCCGCGTAGCTCAGCCCGAGCCGGTCGGTCCAGCGGATGTCCCCGCCGACGGCGGTGTAGAGGAACCGGCTGAACTCGGCGGACGGCACCTCGGCCCGGACGATCCGTACGTCGCCGTCGGGGGCGGCGGCGGGGCGCAGGTCGTCGGGGGAGGTCTGCTGGAGGGACCAGGTGGTGAGAGTGATGCTCATGCCTGCCAGGGAATCACGGAGGGTGCGGTCCTGGCCAAGGCCGTCTCATGACTGGTCATGGCTGTCTCATGGCTGGTCACGGAGGGGGATGAGGGGAATGGCGGCGCGGACGGCTTCGACGGGGTCGACGACGTCGATGCCGAGCTGGAGGAGCCAGTCGCGGACGCGGGTGAGGGGCTCGTGCATGCGGCGGGCCCGCTCGAGCAGGTCGTCGAGGTCGACCGTGTCGGCGCAATCGAGCAGCGCGTCGTCGTCCGCCTCAAGCAGCATGAGCGCGGTCGCGTGCGTGAGCCCCTCCGGGAGATCCAGGCATGAGACCGAGAGGCCGTGGGTGACGAGCCGGACCGCGATGTCCCGAGGAGGGACGAGCAGGGTCCGGGCGGCAGCCATCACATGGGCGAACGGTATGACCTCGTTGGAGCGCACCCCGTACCAGGGCAGCGGGCCGTGCTCCGTGAACAGCTCCTCGTCGAGCGCAGTGAAGCGGCCCCCCATGGGCTCAACGTCTACACCGAAGTCCCGAAGCCGCCGCGTCAGCCCCTCAAGCCCCAGACCCACGTGGGCCACGTTGGCCAGCAGCTGGGTGAAGGGGATAGGGGCGCCCGGCCGGAGCGGAGGGTGGTAGAAGCCGTCGTCCTCGGAGTAGTCCTCCAGCAGGCGGCTGTCGTTCGGCATGATCACCTCAGGGAAGGGCGAGGGCGGGGTGAAGCCGAGCCGCGCGTACCAGCCGCGGGCCTCGCCCGGCGTGATCTTGAGCCGGTCCGCAGCCAGCAGCACATGCAAGGGCGGCACAGGCTCGGCGCGCGAAAGCCAGGGACCTTCCCCGGTCAGGTCTTCGCTCAGCAACTTGGCCAGAACCGCGAGTGGCGAGGTCAGGCCGCGTCCGTCCGCCGTCAGACCGCATGCGGTCAGCCGCCAGCACAGGTCGAGCACGTCGACACCCGCGGCTCGGGCGGCGGCGGCCAGGTGCCCGGGGTGTAATTCGGCTCCCGTCTCGAACCACTCCGCGCCCTCCTCGCTCAGCACGGTCCTGAGCACGTGGTCGCCCTGGGCAGCCACCGCGGCCCGCCGTACCGCCTCGGGCACCCGGTCAGGACCCCAATGATCCGCCGCCTCCTCGACCGGCATCCCTGCAGCCTCGGCCACCCGGAGGAGCCAAGCCACGGTGACGGGCTCGCTCCGGGCGGCCACCGTGGCCCGTACGGCCGTGGTGGTCTCCGCCACGCCCACGGGATGGACCACCATGTCGGGAAAGAGGTCGGGGGGAATGGTGTGCAGCCCCAGCCGGGCCGCGCGTGACGCCACCGCGCGGGGTGATCTCGCCTGCGCCGCCGCGGCGTTCACCAGCAGCGTCACCTCGTCTTCCTTGGGGGTGGGCGAGTGGAGCCGGAGCGTCAGCAGGGCATGGTCGGACGGCAGGGCCGGCAGGACCGGGCCCACCTCGGCCAGCTCCGGGCACAGGTTGATCAACTCACCCAGCATCCGGTCCGAGCCATGGGCCAGCATCCGCCACAGCCGGATGTGATCCGGCACGAACATGTAGTGGGCGTCTGTCGCGGGCGTGGAGTGGTTGTAGAAGCGCAGGACGTTCGGTACGAACGAGATGTCGGACGGCAAGCACCCCGTCCGCGCGCTGTCCAGGATGTTGCTGCCGTTGCGCAGGCCACGGCCGGTCTCGATACACGCCTCGGCGACAAGATCCGCCGCCGGCATGCTGAAGGCGGACACCCCGCACAGCCAATCGAAGGTGAGCAGCGACTTCTTGTCCTCCACCAGTTCCCCGACCGCCCCCGTCAGCAGCCCCCGCACCACCCCCCGCAGATCGTCCAGGACCTCAGCCCGGTCCGCCGACAGCCGCTCCGGTGCGTACGGGCCCGACAGGTTCACGACCGCACCGACCAGACCCGCCGGCTGGGTCGAGAGCACATCGCCCCGCACCGCCGGATGCACCACCAGGCCGTCCACCAGCAGCGCGCCGCCATGGTCGCACCAGATCACCTGGGCGCCGTCGGGCGCGCCGGTCCACGGCAGCAGATCGCCGTGCGCGTCGAGCCCGAACTGCTCCCCCGAGGGAGCGTCCCGGGGGTGCAGCACCCCCGGCTCCCAGGTCTCCGTACGCTCCCCGTGCGCCGCCACCGTCGGGAACTCAGCGATCCCCAGCACCCGCGCCAGCACATCCGGCGACGACCACCCCGCCCGCTCCTCCCCGTCCTCGCCCGCCTCCCGCAGGTAGAGCCGGACCGTCGTCCCGGGCTCCGCCCCGCGGTCCGCGACCCGCACGATCCGGAAGAGATGGCCCGGGCCGAAGATCGACACCTGGAGTACGGGGCCCGGCTCGCCCGAGGGGCCCATGCGGCAGGTCGTCACCCGGATCTCGTCGGCCAACATGAAGTAGCTGAGCACCCCGATGCCGAAGCGGCTGTTGGGGAAGAACGGCACCGGCGGGTCCAGCCGGGCCCAGGCGGCTCGTTCCTCCTTGAAGTCGGGCTGCTCGGCGAAGCGCGCTCCCGCGTTGGAGAAGACGCCCCGCAGCTCCGCCTCTCCCATCCCGATACCGTTGTCCCGGCATTCGAGATACTCCCGGCCGTCGTCGTCGACGTCCTGCTCGAACCGGATCTCACCCTCGTACGTGTACGAGGCCGCCGCATGCGTACGGTCCAGGTACGCGGTGCGGGCGCGACGGTAGCGGCAGGCGTCCAGGGCGTTCTGGTACAGCTCGCGCACCGCCAGGTCGCGGTCCTTGTAGAGCTGGATGCCCATCAGCAGACCCCGGACCCGCCGCTCGTCCAGCCGGAAGCTCGCCCAGCCCGTGAACGCCCCGCCGGCCGGGACCACACCGTCCGCCGACAGGCGGCCCGGCAGCGCGGGCATGGGGACGGTGATCCGGTCCCGTACCGTCCGGTGCACACCGTGCAGCAGCTCGTCCATGCGCGCACAGCACACCCGCAGCCCCTCCACCACCGCCTCGTGCGCGCAGTCGGCCCGCAGCACCGGCAGGTCGTGGGAGCCGCCCCAGGACGACTCCTCCAGGGTCCGGCGCAGCGCGGGCAGGTCGACCGGGTGCGGGATGCCCAGATGCTCGACGACGATGTCGGGCAGCGCCGCCATCTCGGCCGTCGCCGCCAAGGCCAGCGCCGTCAGCAGCGCCAGGCGGCGGTCGCGGATCCGCTGGTGGCCCGGGCCGCGCAGCCGGTCGTCGGCGGGCAGGGCCTCCAGATACTCCGGGTTGCAGACGTCCGGACCGCGCCGCAGGCCGTGCAGCAGTCTGCTCACCCGCAGCGGGCTCAGGGCGTCCCCGAGCGCCTCGGCCGGGGCGCCGACCGCGTCGAGCAGCCCGGCCACCGCGTCCGTACCGCCGTACGCCTCACGCTGCACCAGCCAGCGGTGGAACAGCCACCAGCCGATCGGGGCCTGCGCCGCGGGCCGCAGCAGCGCGCGCTGCACCAGCAGGCTGTGGCCGTCCGTGAAGGCGTCGAACGCGCCGCGCTCCACGGGGCGTCCGGCGGACTCGTCCCACGGGCCGAGCCGCCAAGGCGCCACCGCCAGCTGCTCCACCGCCGCCCGCAGGTCGTGCACCCGGGCGAGCAGCGGGGTCAGGACGAACGCAGCGGCCTCGGCGGGATAGAGGTCGAGCGCCGGGCCCTGGCCCGGCTCGCCGAGCACCCACTCGATCCGCTCCAGGAACCGCAGCGCGCACCCGGGGTCCTGCCAGGGGTCGTCCGCCAGCTCCTGCCCCGCCTCGTCGCGCAGCGCCGCGAGCGCCGCCGCGACGGCCGCGACCTGTTCCCTGGCGGCGTCGCCGGACCGGCTGCCCGGCACGTGCTCCCACACCGACGAGTCGCGCACCCGGGTCACCCACGCGTCCTCCGTCGCCGTCGGCGCGGGCCCCGGCTGCCCCTGATGGACAATCATTTGACCGACCACTTGGCCGATCTGGTTGGCCTGCACGACCGGGCCCGTCACCTGGCCGGCTTCCACGACATTGTGGGTGCTGGGGTGTTGCATGCGCCGCTACCTCCGCCTCCGTCGGTCCACCAGAGTAGAAGGCTCGGGCCGTCATCCGGCCTGGTACGGCTCCCAGGCGTTCGCCCCCAGTGGGAACTGGTACTTCGGCAGGCCGGTGGTGGCGGTGGTGGTGAATGGCCGACCCTTGTCGTCCAGGCGGAGCGTGCCGCTGCGCCCACCGCTGCTCCACTCCAGCTCCAGGTACCAGCGCACGCTGCGGGCCCTGGTGTGCGCGGTGATCCGCACCACCTGCGGGTCGTCCGCGGACACCTTGTACGGGAAGTCCGATGCGGGCACGAACCGATCGCCCCTGTACCCGGCCACCGGCACGGGCCGGGGCTGGGCCGCGTCCAAGTTGATGTCCAGGCTCTGAAGACGCGCCTCGCCGCCGCAACCGACGCCCATCACATAGGCGTTGCCCGCCAGTGGCTCGGACGTGCCGACCGTGTGTACATGCAGGGCCTTGAGGAGGACGGTCTCCTCGCCGGTCCCCTGGAGCGACACGTCGATCACCACCTCATCGCCCGGCACGCCCTTAAGGGGGGTGACCCAGCCACGGGCGCCCTGCGGGGAGGGCGGCGGGGGCACCTGGTCCGGCTGCCGGTCGAGCACGTACGTCTGGCTGCAGGGGTCCTTCCAGACGTACGGGTCCACGTCCGCCGTGAACGGGACGGTGGGCGGCCGCTCCGGCTCGTCAGGCGCGGCCTGGGTGCCGTCGCCGGGTATGGGACGCGTCGCCGGGCCGCCGCCGTTCCCGGCCGACGGGGAGGCGGGCGGCGACGAGGACGGGGTGGCTCGCGCGTCGCCGGCGTCCCCTCCGCCGGCGGTGCCCGTTCCGGGGAAAGGCGCGGCGGAACTCCCGGTCGAACGGGACGGGACAGGGGCGGCTGCCCGGCTGGGGTCGCCGGTCAGGGCGACGGCGGCTCCGGACGCCGCGAGAAGGACCAACCCCGCCGCGGCGGCCAGCGGTCCCAGACGGCGGCGCCGGGCGCCCTCCGGGGCCTCCGGCCGGGGCTGGGCGGCCGGGTCCGAGGTGGCCGGTGCTTCGGCTTCCGGTTCCGGCAGGGGCTCGGGTACGGGCTCCGGGTCGGCGGCCGCGGCGGGCTCGGTTACGGCGTCCTGCCCGGCGGGCTCCGGTACGGCGGCCCGCGAGGCCGGCTCGGCCTCGTCCGCCGGGGCCTTCGGCCGGGCCTCCTCAGGAGTCTCCGGCCGGGCGCCGGGCGTCTCCTGGGGCGCGGCGGGCGGGGCCGACCGGGCCCGGCGGCGGTCCTCGTCCGCCACGATCCAGGCCCGGTGCAGCCGCAGCAGCTCATCGCGGTCCGCCCCGCACAGCCGCGCGAGCTTCTCCACCGGGGCGAACTCCGTCGGCACCGCGTCACCGTTGCAGTACCGGTGCAATGTCGACGTACTCACGTGCAACTGCTGGGCGAGCGCGCCGTAACTCCGCCCGGACCGTTCCTTCAACTCCCGCAGAAGACCCGCCAGGCCCTCGCTCCGTAACCCCACCCCGATGTTCCCTTCCGTACCGCCGTTCCAGGAACGCGTCCCAGGCGGCCTGTGTTTCCGCAGGTCAGATCCGGCGTGACCGTTCCAGCCTCCCCTATTGTCCCCGTCGGCTGGCTGGAACGCCGAGGCGGCGCGCACGGTGGATGCGGCGGTGGCCGGAACCGGCGCCGCCACCGACGGACCGTCAGCACCCACTCGTACAACGGGGGACACACAACCATGCGCACCTTCAGCATCCGCCGCACCGCCGTCGCCGCCGCCGTCCTGGCGGCCGCGCTCTCGGCCACCGCCTGCGGGGCGGACGACGTCACCAAGGACCCCTCGCCCGCGGCCAAGGGTGTGACCGCCGGCCCGTCGGCGAGCGCCCTGCCCCCGACCGGCGGGACGGACACGGCCGGTAAGGACACCAGCGGCGAGGACACGAGCGGCAAGGAGACCGCCGGGCAGGGCAGCTCCGGGAAGGGCGGAGCCACCGGTCACCAGCCGACCGGCGGAGCCAAGGAGCAGGGCGGCCAGGCCAAGGCCGTCACCTGCACCGGCTACAACACCAAGGTCGTCGCCGACCGTCCCGCCCGCCCCATCAACCACCTCCTGCTCACCGCCACGAACAAGGGCTCCGTCCCCTGCGACCTCTACGGCGCGCCGTTCCTCCGCTTCGGCCAGGACCAGGCAGCCACCGCCATCGACGAGGCCACCCGCCCGCAGAGCGTGATCCGGCTCGCCCCCGGCCAGTCCGCGTACGCCGCCGTCGTCCTGGCGGGCGAGCGGACCGGAAGCGAGGCCGGCGGGCGTGACGTGACCCAGCTCGCCGTCCTCTTCGCGGCCGGCGACGGCTCCGGCTCCACCGGCCGCTCGGTGTCCCTCAAGCTCCAGGCCGGGACGTACAAGACGGACGACGCGAAGGTCACGTACTGGCAGAACAGCCTGGACGACGCCCTCGGCTACTGACGCGGCGACGCGGCTCAGGCGTGGCGGGGCAGCCCCTCGCGTGCGGCGCACACGGCCGGGGCCGTGGAGTGGGGGAGCAGATCGGCCGGGCTGTCCGGTCCGATCAGCTCCACCTCGACCTCCTCGCTGAAGCGGTACGGCCGGTGCGCGAGCACCCCCGCCAGATGCCGCCGCACGCGTGACATTTCGGCGCGTACGGTGACCGTACGCGTCCGGTCACCGAAGACGTCGTCCGCCAGCTCCGCCGCGCTGCGCCCGTCGCGGTGCAGCGCCAGCACGTACAGCAGCTCGGCGTGACGGGGGCTCAGCTGCTGGCGCCAGCTGCCGGCCGCGCCGGACACCTCCAGGGTCCAGCGGCGCGGGCGGCTGACGTCAAGGACCACCCGGCTCACCGTCTCCGCCGTGGACCGCGCGCCCCCGGCCCCGTCGTCGTCCAGCCGCAGCAGCCAGCCGCCCGGCAGCGGCTCCACCGCGCACATCCCGAGCGACGGCAGCCATGTCCGCCCCGCGCGGAAGGACTTGGGCAGCGGCAGCCGGTCCATGGGCGGCATGCCGGTCACCGCCGCCGTCCAGCCGTGGATGTCCACGGCGACGGCCCGGCCGCCCACCGCGCACAGGATCGGCGCGGCCACCGAGCGCAGCCGCTCGATCGACCGCAGATGGCGGTCCCGCAGCTCCGCCTCGGCGAGCTGCGCCACCGAGCCGACCAGCGCCAGCGTCGCCGGATGGAACGTGGACGCAGGCCCGCTCACATCCACGATCCCCAGCAGCCGCTGGTCGCGTGGATCGTGCACGGGCGCCGCCGCACACGTCCAGTTGTGCAGCGTCTGCACGAAGTGCTCGGCCGAGTGCACCTGCACGGGACGGCGCGCGGCGAGGGCCGTACCGACCGCGTTGGTGCCCGTCGTCGCCTCGGTCCAGGCCGCGCCCTCCTCCAGGCAGATGCCGTTGGCCTGCCGCATCACGCCGAGGTTGCCCTCCCGCCACAGCACCCGGCCCTGGTCGTCGGTCACGACCATGATCTGCATCGAGGCGTCGGCGATCCCGGAGAGGCCGGCGCTCAGGGTCCGCATCAGCTCGCCGAGCGCCGTCGTCCGCCGCCGGTGTTCCAGCTCGTCGCGCTCCAGCAGCACACTGCTGGTGGACTGGTCGGGGTCCAGGCCGAGCCGGAACATCCGCCGCCACGACGCGTCGATCACCGGCCGGGGGGCGATCGGAGGCCGCCGCCCGGCCAGCGTCTCGTCCCGTACCTGATGCAGCAGCCGAGCGGCCTGAGCGGCGTCCATGGCGGCGAGACGGGTCAGGTCGAGCGAGTTGTTGTTCATCGGTCCCCCAGCCACCGGGCTGTGCTGTATCGGTTCTGCTGGGTCAGGCGTCGCCTGGCGTCCCGACGCAGAACGGCATTCTGGCGTGTTCGTCCCCATCGTGCCGCCCGCAAACCCTCCAAGAGGGCCTGTTCCCTCAAACCTGCAACGGTTTGCAACTCTGGCAACCCGTCGCCCCGTACATGAAAGTTGCATCAAGCGGGGGTGGTGCCGTGTCGGCGCAGCACCACCCTCAGCTGTGCCCCCGGCTCAGACCACCGCGCGGGCCCGCTCCACCACCGACGCCAGGTCGAGCGTGTGCGGCAGCGTCCCGAACGCGGCCCCCCAGTCTCCGCCGAGCCGCGACGCGCAGAACGCGTCCGCGACCTCCGGCGGCGCCCAGCGCACCAGCAGCGAACCCTGCAGCACCAGCGCCATCCGCTCCACCAGCCGCCGGGCCCGCGCCTCGATGCCGTCCAGATCGGCCAGTTCGGTCAGCAGCGCCTTGATCGCCCCGTCCAGCCGGTGGTCCGCGCCGCGCGCCTGGCCCACTTCCCGCAGGAAGGCGTCCAGCGCCCGCGGCTCCCGCTGCAACGCCCGCAGCACGTCCAGGGCCTGGACGTTGCCCGAGCCCTCCCAGATCGAGTTGAGCGGCGACTCGCGCAGCAGCCGCGGCATGCCCGACTCCTCCACGTAGCCGTTGCCGCCCAGGCACTCCAGCGCCTCCGCCGTCACCGGCGTGCACCGCTTGGTCACCCAGTACTTCGCGGTCGGCACCGCCAGCCGCAGGAACGCCCGCTCCTGCTCCGAGCCCGACTCCTCGACCGTGTCGTACGCCGCCGCCAGCCGCATCGCCAGGACCGTCGCCGCCTCCGACTCCAGCGCCAGATCCGCCAGGACGTTGCGCATCAGCGGCTTGTCGATCAGCAGGCCGCCGAAGGCGCTGCGGTACGCGGCGTGGTGCGCCGCCTGCGCCACCGCCTGGCGCATCAGCGCCGCCGAGCCGATCACACAGTCCAGCCGGGTCGCCGCCACCATCTCGATGATCGTGCGCACGCCGCGCCCCTCCTCACCGACCCGGCGCGCCCACGTTCCGGCGAACTCCACCTCGCTCGACGCGTTGGAGCGGTTGCCCAGCTTGTCCTTGAGCCGCTGGATCGCGAAGGCGTTGCGTGTCCCGTCCGCCAGCACCCGGGGCACCAGGAAGCACGTCAGCCCGCCGGGCGCCTGGGCCAGTACGAGGAAGCCGTCGCTCATCGGAGCCGAACAGAACCACTTGTGGCCGGTGAGCACGTACTCGCCCGCCGCGTCCAGCGGCTTCGCCACCGTCGTGTTGGCCCGGACGTCACTGCCGCCCTGCTTCTCCGTCATGCCCATCCCGAAGAGCACCCCGCCCTTCTCCGCGGCGGGCCGCAGCCCCTCCTCGTACACCGGGGAGGTGAGCCGCGGCTCCCACTCGGCGGCGAGCTCCGGATCGGCCCGCAGCGCGGGCACCGCGGCGTGCGTCATCGACAGGGGGCAGCCGTGTCCGGCCTCCACCTGCGTCCAGACGAGGAATCCCGCGGCGCGTCGCACATGCCCGCCCGGGCGTGCCCAGGCGCCGGTGAGCCCGGCGGAGACGGCCCGGCCGAGCAGCCGGTGCCAGGCCGGATGGAACTCGACCTCGTCGATCCGGTGGCCGTACCGGTCGTGGGTGCGCAGCTTCGGCGGGTTCTCGTTGGCGAGGAAACCCCATTCCTGGGCCTGCGCCGAGCCCGCCGCGCGCCCCAGTTCGGTCAGCTCCTCTTGCGCTTGCGGAAGGACTTCGGGCGCGAGATGCCGTTCCACGGCCTCGGTCAGGGCACGATCGGCCGCGAAGGCGTCGTACCCCACCAGGGGTGGAGCCTGATTGGTCACTGTGTGGGTGGTGGCTGCCATGCCGATACGGTAAGGAGGTGCAGGCAGCAAATGAAACACCCGAGCGGTCACCGGGCAGGCTCCACCGGGCCCGAGTCCTCTACCGCAACGTCTCGAAGCGGAAAATGGTCTGGCTGCTTCTGAAGGACACGGTCAACTCGTGCATCGAGTACCGCATCCTCGGTCTCGCCGCCGAGGCGGCGTTCTTCACCATCCTGTCGCTGCCGCCCCTCATGCTGAGTCTGCTCGGACTCCTCGGCTACGTCGACGACTGGACCAGCACCACCACGGTCGCCTCCATCCAGGAGAACATCCTGGGCGCCGCCGGGACGGTCCTGTCCGACCGGGGCGTCAACGACATCGCCAAGCCGCTGCTGGAGGACGTCACCCGCGGCGGCCGGCCGGACATCATCTCCATCGGTTTCGCCATCGCCCTGTGGTCCGGCTCGCGGGCGGTGAACGTCTTCATCGACACGATCACCGTCATGTACGGCCTCGACGGGCACCGCGGCATCGTCGCCACCCGGCTGCTCGCCTTCCTGCTCTACATCATCGCCCTGCTCATCGGCGCGGTGGTGCTGCCGCTCGCCGTGGTCGGCCCGGACCGGGTGGTGGAGCTGATCCCCTGGGGCACGGAAGTGGTGGCGGTGCTGTACTGGCCGGTGGTGATCCTTTTGTCCATCGCCTTCCTCACCACCCTCTACCACGTGTCCGTGCCGGTCCGCTCGCCCTGGATCGAGGACATCCTCGGGGCGCTGGTGGCCCTCGGGATGTGGGTGCTCGGCAGCTTCCTCCTGCGGATCTACCTCACCAGCCAGGTCGAGGGCCCGACGATCTACGGCTCGCTGGCCGCCCCGATCGCCGTGCTCCTGTGGATCGGCATCTCCGCCTTCGCCGTCCTGGTCGGGGCCGCGGTCAACGCCGCCATCGACCGGGTCTGGCCCTCCGTCGCCACCGCCGCGGCCCGCGAGGCCACCGAGCGGGTCCGTACGCAGCAGGCGGCGGAGCTGGTCGCCCGGGCCAAGGCGGCGGTGGAGGAACTGGACGACGACGATCCGGACATGCCCTCGGAGTTCCCCGAGCGCTGGTCGAAGTTCCTGCCGCCGGACGACGTCAAGTCCCGGCTGCACACGGTCCGCGAGAAGGAGAAACAGCCCAAGGACCGGGACAAGGACCGGGAGCGGGACAGAGACCGGCACCAGGGCTGACCCCAAAGGGCACAGGCCCCAGAGGTCTCAGGCCCGCGTCCCACCGCTCGCTCCCGCCACCCCCGCACGGCTAATCTCGAAGCCGTGTACGAGGAACGTCCGTCACAGCTCTCGGGCGCGGTCGTCTGGACCCGTACGCCCCTGCGGGGGCGGCGGCCCTGCCCCGTTCTGCCCGACGGATGCATGGACCTGCTCTGGCACGACGGCCGGCTGCTCGTCGCCGGGCCCGACACCCGCGCCCACGTCCCCGAGGCCACCGGCGGCGGCTGGACCGGGGTCCGGTTCGCGCCGGGGGACGCGCCCGCGCTGCTCGGAGTGCCCGCCCATGAGCTGCGGAACCAGCGGGTGGAGCTCGCGGAGCTGTGGCCCGCCGCGCGGGTACGGCGCCTGGCCGGCCGCGTCGCGGCCGCCGCCGACACCGCCGCAGCCCTGGAGGCGCTGGCGGTGAGTGCCGCCGCGGACACCGCACCGCCCGATCCGCTGCTGCGGGCCGTCGTCGCCCGGCTGAACGCCGGCGCGGGCGTCGCCGCCACGGCCGACGCCGTCGGCCTCGGCGCCCGCCAGCTGCACCGGCGGGCCCTCGACGCGTTCGGCTACGGCCCGAAGACCCTCGCCCGCGTGCTGCGCCTCCAGCGGGCGCTCGCGCTCGTACGGACGGGTGTGCCGTACGCGGCGGCGGCGATCGGCGCGGGCTTCGCCGACCAGGCGCATCTGGCCCGCGAGATGAGAGCCCTTGCGGGCACGACGCTGAGCGCCTACGAGGCGTTGGCGAAGAGTGAGACGCCACAGCCGTCCGGGTCGAGCACCACCGCGTAACGCTGCCCCCACTCCGCGTCCCAGGGCTTCAGATGCCCTTCGTATCCGGCCTCGGTCAGCGACGCGTACACCGCGTCCACCTCGGCCGGGCTCGCGCACACGAACGCGAGCCCGATGCGCTCACCGCCCGTGGGCCGGGTCCAGCCCGGGTCGAACGACCGGATCACCTCCTCGGTGTCCCAGGCGATCCGCAGCCCGCCCGGCAGCGGCGCCTCGACATGCGGCGCGGCGTCGGCGTCGGCGGGGATGTCCAGGCCGAGGCGCCGGTAGAAGGCGAGGGAGGCGGCCATGTCCGAGACGACCAGGCCGATCACATCGAATCGTGGAGTAGTCATGGCCACACGGTAGAAGCGCGGCCGGGCCCCGGTCTTGTACGAATCGGACCAGCCCCGGGGCCCGGACCCTGAGAACGCGGCACGGCCGCGCGGAGCACCCGCGCGGCCGTGCCGTTCCCGCCGTCGCCGACGGCTACTTGAGGTAGAAGAGCCCGTCCGTCGTGACCGTCGGACGGCCCGCCGTGCCCACCACCACGATCTTGACCGTGTGCTGGGCGGCGGCCGGCCAGCTCTTGGTCCAGATCGCGTCCCGGTACTTCGCCGTCGACGACTTGAGGTCGACGGTGGCCACCTTCGTCCCGTCCACGTACACGTACACCTGGCCCGACGTGGCCGCCCGCGACACCACCAGCGCCGCCGAGCGGCCGGTGAACGTCCAGGTCAGGGAGGAGTTCTTGGTGGCGCTGCTGTAGGAACGGCCGCCGAAGTAGGCGCTGGCGGTCTTGGTGGCCCAGGTGCCCGTACGCACCGCCGCGGTCTCCTGGAGCACCACCGGCGTGGTGGTCACCGAGGCGGCGCCGCGGTTCCCGGCCCGGTCGTACGCCGAGAGCGACCAGGTCGTCGCCTTGCCGGACGTGCCGTTCTGCGGGGCCGAGGAAACCGTCGGACCGTAGGTCGCGGCGAGCGGAGCGGTCAGCCGTACGTCGCGCACGCCGACCGCGTCGGTCGCCTTCCACGCCAGCGTGAGCGGTACCGCCGAGGCGTTCACCAGGCCCGTACGGAGCGAGAGCGCCGGCTTCGTCGTGAACACCGGCGCGGTGACGTCACCGACGACGGTCACGGCCGCGCTGGTCGCCGCCTTGCCCGTCTGGTGCACGGCGCGGACCTGGACGCTGTGGCTGCCCGCCGGGACGCTCGCTTGCGCGGAGGTCGCCGAACCGGCCGCCGTGGCCACCACGGCACCGTCGACCAGCACCTCATGGCGGGTGACGAAGGCGGCAGGAGTGGTCGAGGACCAGTTGACGGTGATCGGGCCACGCGTGTGGTACGTGCCGCCGGAGGCCGTCGCGCCGGTGACCGAGGAGACGGTCAGACCGGTCACGGGACCGGCCGCCCAGGAGCGGATCGAGGACAGCTTGCCGTAGAACGCCCCGCCCGGGCACTGGGTGTTGTAGCCGTCGCGGTGGCCGTGGATCACCGGGAACGCGAGCTGCGCGCCCTTCGCCCAGGACTTGCGGAAGTAGTTGGTGCCCGCGTCACCGGCGGTCAGCGTCGCGGTGCCGGTCGGGTTCACCCCGTACTGGCCGAGCTTCCAGGCGGCGATCCGGGCGACCGACACCATCGCGGCCTGCGACGGCGCGGCGTCGGTGTAGGTGCCGAGGACGGAGATGCCGGTCGTCTCGGCGTTGAAACCGTAGGAGTGCGCGCCCTGCACGGGCCGGTCGACACCGCCCTTGCGGCCCTCGTAGACGGTGCCGCACTTGTCGACGAGGAAGTTGTAGCCGATGTCCTTCCACGTCAACTGCTTGACGTGGTAGGCGTAGATGCCGCGGACGACGGCCGGGGCCTCGGCGCAGGTGTAGGAGTTGGACTCGGCGGTGTGGTGCACCGCCACGGCCTTGATCTTCCCGCCGGGGAGGTAGCCCGGAGCCTCCGGGCTGATCGTTTCATCGGCGCCCCAGCCGGACCGGGGAGTGATCGCGGGACGCGGCGCCGTGGACGACGGGCCGCCGGTCGCCGACGGCGTGGGCGTCGGGGAGGCCGGTGCCGGGGACGAGGCCGGGGGAGTGGTGGCCGTCGCTGAGGGGGAGCCGCTCTGGACCGGCCCGGTGGCGGTGGCCGAAGGCTCCGTGGTGGTCGGGGAGTCCGAGGGGACCGGCTCGGGCGGCGCGGCCGTCGCGCTCGGCGAAGGCTCGGCCGGGGCGGTGGACGCGGTGGCGTCGGGGCCCTCGGTCTCGGCCGCGAACGCGGCCGGTGCCATGGCGATCCCTCGGGCGTCGCCCGGCCCCTTGCCGGGGTCGATCATGTCGAGGCGTATGCCTTTGGGCAGGACCGACGAGGTCTTGCCGTCGGCGACGACCCGTATCTCCACTCCGTCGGACGGCCCCACCCAGGCGGGCTCGGTGCCGCCGCGACGGGCAGAGGCCTCGCCCTGGCCGCTGTCGCCGTCGAGCCGCAGCCAGGCCGACCAGGTGCCCGTCCTCACCGCCCGGGTACGGGCCTCGATCGTGCCGGTGACCCGCGCCTTGGGATCGGCCCAGGTCACCCCGAGCATGCTGAACGGCTCGGTGTCCCGCCGGCCGAGCGACGCGGAGCGCCCGCCGTCGCCGGTACTCAGCGCGACGGTCCTGGTGTCGACCTGGACGGGCCCGTGCCCGCCCCGGTCGTCGGACCCCGCGTCCGGCAGGCCGGTGACTCCTTCGAAGACCAGTACGCCGGCCAGACCGGCGGCCACGGCCATGGCCGTGCCCCACACACGACGCCGCTGCATGCGGCCCCCACCCCTCGCTCATGAGAAACCGGGGAGCAGCGGCGGCACGGCGGGCTCATCGGCCCCGCGCGCACCGGCTTCCCCGGCGGACACGGGGAATGTACAGCAGGCTCAGCGGTCCCAGTGCCCGCCCGGTTCCTGCGGCCAGACAGGCGTGGCCTGCGGGAACACGGGAGCCTGTACGCCCGGCTGCTGCGGGAAGACGGGGGCCTGAACACCCCCCGGACCGGAGGGGAACACCGGTGCCTGGCCGCCCGATCCGGACGGGAAGACCGGCGCCTGGACGCCCATCTGCTCGGGCACCCGCACCTCGACCCGGGCCGCAGGCAGGGGCGTCGGCGGAGCCGAGAAAATGCGGCGTTCCTGCACTTCCAGGCTGATGTTGTTCCATTTGTCCGTGAAATACACCACGGCGGTGCGCTCCAGGTCCGTACCCTCGATCGACCCGAACACCACCGGCCGCCGTGCCGTGCGGTCCACGGTCTTGCCGAGGGCCCGCCCGAACCGGACCGTGCGCTCGACACCCTCCGCCCGCAGCCGCAGGAAGCAGTCCCATGTGCCATGGGTCAGCGGCCCGCCGCGCTCGGCGGTGTTGAGGTCGAGGTCGAGGTCGAATCCGGCCATGGAGTGGTCCGCACCGTCCGAACCCGCCTTGGCCGCGAGGGCGGGGGTGGCGCGTACCGTCACCGGCACCGCCACCTCGGTCTGCGTCTGGCGGCGGCGCAGCACGAACTCGGTCGTCATGCCGGTGGTCGGCAGGACGTCGATGTACGCGTAGCCGGACAGCCGCAGCTTCCCCTCGTGCCACTCCAGCTTCTGGAGCCGCTGCGGCGTACGTACCGAGTCGGTGACGTCGTACAGCTCGTCCGGCAGCCCCGCGCGGGGATCCCGGAAGAGCGGATGCGCGCGGTAGAGCCGCCCGTTGTCGATGACGATCGGGGCCGGGCCGCTCGGGGTGTGATGGGCCAGCGCGTCGAGGGCGAGGTCGTTGCCGTGCAGGAACGCGTACAGCTGGATCCAGGCGAGCTGGGACAGCTCCTTGGACATGTCGTCGGTGAAGTGCGTGGCGCACAGGGCGCGGCTGCGGTCGAGCACCTCCCAGGCGAAGGCGGGGTCGGCGGCCCGGGACCGTACGGCCGGGAGGATCGCCTTGCCGAGGAGGTTGCGGATGTGCCGGCCGAGCATCCGGCGGCGGCCCACCGGATCGGTGACCCGGTCGGAGACCAGCTGCATGACCCTCTCGATGTGCTGCACGGTCTCGGCGGCGGTCCGGCTGCGCGCGGTGATGTTGCCGCCGTCCTCGCGGCGGCGCAGGAAGTAGCCGTCGTAGTCGCCGACGACGGAGATGGTCCGGGCCGCGAGATAGGCCTCGGTGACGAAGAGCTGGTCCTCGCCGAACCACAGGTCTTCGGGGTAGCGGATGCGGTGGGTCTCCAGCATCTCCCGGCGCATCAACTTGGCGCTGTGCAGCGAGCGGTAGACCTCCGAGCGGTAGAGGTCGGCCCGCTCGGCGTGCTTGTGCGCCTTGTCCGCGACGGCCCGGCCCAGGCCGACGAGCTTGGGCAGGACGACGTCGCTGTCCTGCGCGTCGGCCATGGCGACCAGCCGCTGGAGCGCCTCACGGCCCAGGTAGTCGTCGGCGTCCACGACGAAGGTGAACCGGCCGCGGGCCAGGTCGAGCGCGCGGTTGCGCGGCCGGCTCGGGCCCCCCGTGTTGGGCTGGTGGATCACCTGGAGCTGCGGGTACGCCCGCGCGTACCGGTCGAGTTCGGCCCCGCTGCCGTCGGTGGAGCCGTCGTCGACGGCTATCACCTCGATGCGGTCGAGTCCTATGGACTGGCCGAGGACGGAGTCCAGGCACTCCGTCAGATAGGGCATGGCGTTGTAGACCGCGATGATCACCGACACATCGGGGGCCGATGCCGGGGCGGTGCTGAAGAACGGCGTGGTCATCGCGGATCCGGATCCTTCTGGTTCTTGAGCAGTGAGGCTTGACTGTGGATTGTATGACCGGCCCGGCCGGGGACTTCCACCCCGCCCCCCTTCCGCCGGAGCGAACCTCCCACCTAATTGGCGCAGGTTGAGCCACGACCGTTCGCCGGGAACGCATTCGCATATGACGATGAGGAGGTCAAGAATCCCGGAAGGAGCGTGTCTTGCCCCGAAAAGCAATTCTGCTGTCCGCACTGTCGCTCGTCCCCCTTTCCGTGCTGGTCCATCCGGCCGCCGCGGAACATGGAACGCCGGGCGTCGACGACATGCCGAAGGCGCAGGCCTTCGACGGAAATACGGCACTTCCCTCTGTCCGGGAGGTGACGAAGCTCTGCTCCACCGGCTCCGCGTGCACATTCGCCATCGACCCGACGAAATCCCGGGAATACACGAGCGCAGTGGTGTCGGTCAGCAATGGTGTCATCAATTGCACCGACACCGAAATGCTGGTGAGGCGCACGGTGAAATTCGAGACCGGCAGCCGGGACAACATCGGCGGCGAGATCTCCGGTTCGGCAACCCTGGAGGGCACGGTAGACAACACGACGGACGTCCGCGGTGAGACCGCCGCCGAGACCGCGACGGAGAGCTCGCACACCGATCACAGCTCGCCGAAGGACAAGGGCCCCAACAGCGAGGACAAGACGTCCACGACGAACAAGACGCAGACCACCGCCGAGGCCAAGAACTCCCTTCATCTGGGGGCCAAGGCCAGCTTCACCATGGCGTTCAAGGCCACGTACTTCCATGAGTGGACCACCACGAACACCGAGCAGACGGAGGTCGAGTTCAGGATCAAGGCCAAGGACGAGATCCAGTTCGGCGTGATGAACGCCATGAGCCGGACGATCGGAAACCTCATGGTCGGCGGCACCGGCAAGATCGTGAAGAACATCGCGGTCGACAGTCCCTCGACGCTCAACTCGTCCACCATTGTGGCCCAGACATTTACAAACCCGGACAAATGCCTGAAGTTGCGGCCGTCCGGTGCGATCGCGAAGCCCCCCAAGCCGCCCGGGACCCGGGCCCGGCCGCCCGCCACGCCCGCAGTGTCCACCGCTCCCTTGCTCGACACGGACGGGCGCTGGGTCCGGATCGGCTGAGCGTCGGCAGTCCGGCGACCGGCGGTCATCGGGAAGCGGCCGGAGGAAACGATCCCTCCGGCCGCTTCCGGCTGTCGGCTACGGGGAGAGGGTTTTCTTCCCGGTCGACTTGAGCGTCGGTGCGCCCGCGGCGTTGTCCGGGGTCACTGCCGTGAGCCGGTGGTCCCCGCAGCGGTCGAGTTCGATCCGGCTCAGCGGGCCGGTCCGCTGGTAGAAGCGGTCGGCGAGGGACTGAGAGGGCGTGTCGAGCATGACGTCCATCCGGTACTTGTTGTTGGTGCTGATCAGGGCCCCGGTGACCCGCTCCCGGGACGGCTGCACCTCGATCCAGCTCACCTCACCGGGCTGCACGCTCACGGTCAGCTTGCGCTCGTTCGTCCGCGACCAGGTGAGCGGATTGGTGGTGGCCATCTGGTGGGTGTTGCCGTCCGCGACCGTGAAGCCCGCCGCGATCTGCCGCCCCAGCCGGTCGCGGCTCTTGGCGATGTTGTCCCGGGGGTCCAGCGGGGCCGGCGGCTTCTTCTGTACGTAGTACTGGGAGATGCTGTCGTAGGGGAACTCGTCCCACTTCAGGACGCGTTCGTCGGGCAGCGCGTTGCGGGTGCAGTTGAGATAGACGTCCCCGAGCATCCGGGGCCGGTCGTAGTACTGGTAGGAGTACCGAGCGTCCTTCTCGAACGTGCAATGGGTGTCGCTCGTGTTGCAGTGGGTGACGACCAGACCCGGGTCGATGACCGTGTGTAGGTCGTACGCCTCCGGCAGCGGCATCACGGTCTTCTTCACCGAGGTGTCCACCGGCGCCGGAACCTGCTCGCCGGTCACCCGCGTCACCAGAGGACCGCAGGACCTGTTCGCGCCTTTCTCCTCCGAGACGAAGGAGACCAGCGGATTGTTCTCCCCCGCGGTGAACGAATAGGTCCGCCCCGTCGCCCACTTCGCCGAACCCACCTTCGTGGACGGCTCGGTGGTGTACGCCTGGCTCTCACCGCCCGTGGCCATGACCCGGTACTTCTGTCCGGCCGCCAACTGCGTGGCGGTGCACTGCGCGTACGTACTGGGACTGTCGTCCCACGCGACCCTGACCACGGCGCTCTTCTTCACTCCCCACAGGCGCGTGCTGACGGTGAGGTCGCCGTTCCAGTTCAGCGTCGCGGCTTGGAACGCACCGGGGTGACCGGCCAGGTCCGCGGCGAACACAGCACCGCCGGTCTGGCCGGCCCCGGTGCCCGACCAGTCGTCATGTCCGGTCGCGTGGGTGCCCGCCTTGGCCTGCGGAGCGGCGAAGGTGCCGTTGAGGACCTCCACCGGAACCTCCCCGGCGGCGGACGCCGGACCGGCCAGGGAGCCGAGCACCAGTGCTCCTCCGACGGCCGCCGTCGTACCACGTCTGACATACCGATGTGACACCCTGTCTCCTTTCGCGGGCCGACGGCCCGTACGGTCAGCAGAACCACCAGTCGCCCGGAGGCACGACCACGTCATCGGGGGTGAGGCGCCCGGAGATCCCCGTCCCGCAAAGTTCCTGCCGGGCCGCGTCGGGCTTCGTCTCGCGTTCGGTCTTGGAGAACTTGTCCTGGGTCGTCTTCTGGTCGGAGATCCCCTGCTTCTCCTCTGCGCCGTCCCCGGCGACCGACTGCAGGCAGTCCCGGCTGGAGGCAGGGCACTGGTTGATGGCGTCCTTGTTCGCGGCCTGGTCCGTACAGGCCGGATTGGGCGGGGCGCCCTCGTCCTGCTTCGCGCACGGATCCGTGGCAGCGGCCTTCGGCACCTGTTCGGCCCGCACATCGGTCATCAGCGGACCGCAACTGACGTGGGCGCCCTTCTCCTGCGAGGTGAACACGACCCTCGGGGCGTCCCGCGTGGCAAGGAACGTGAACGTCCTGTCCCGCGTCCACGCGGCCCCGCCGACCTGGCCCGGCTTGGTGGTCACCGGCTTCTCGGCGGCGTCGCCGCCCTCGACGGACACGGTGTAGCGCTGACCGCCCGCGAGCTGGGCCGCCGTACATGACGCGTACGTACTGGAGCTGTCGTCCCACCGCACCGTCACCTTGGCGCCCTCCCTCACCGCCTTCAGCGTGGTCCCGATCGCCCCGGCGCCGGACCAGTTGAGTGAGGCGGCCTGCAATCCCGACGGGTGGGCAGCGAGCGTCCTGCCGTATACCCCGCCCTCGCCGGTCCAGCCGACGAGAGGGCTCTGCCATTTCTGGCCCTTGTCCTCCTCTACCAGCGGTGCGGCGAAGTCGCCGTTGAGCACGCCGACCCGGAGCGGTTCGACGCCGGCGTTCGCGTTCGCGTTCGCGGACCCGGACACGGGCTGGGCGACGAAAGCCGAGAAGGCGAGGGCGATTCCCGTGAGGACGGCGAGGGGAGAGCGGATTTCTCGATTCTTCATACGCTTCCTTCCAGGAAAGCAGCGCCGGTTCGCATTCCCGGCGCACCGGCCGCTCTCATCCTCGGCACGGCGGGGAGGACTCGGCGAGCGCTGCCGAGCCCAACTCCGCTGTTCGGGTACGGGGCAGCTCCACTGGCTCAACTTCCTGACCATTGGCGTGAATTAGTGAGGTGGCCGGAAGGCAAACGGCCAAGGAGGGCTACGCATCAGGTCGGATTGTCAGATTCGCAGAAAGGAGCACATCGTATGAACGCCATCCCATCCCGCCGCCGCAGGCCCACCGCCCGGACCACGGCCGTGCTGTTGGCCGCCGGTCTCGGACTCGCCGCGAGCCCGCTGCTGACAGGTTCCCCCGCCGCCGTCGCCGAGGAGCACCAGGTCCTCAGCTGGGGCTCGAACGAGGGCGGACAGCTCGGCAACGGCAGCAACACCGACCGCTGGACGCCCGGCTCGGTCGCCGGCATGAACCGCAGCGACATCACGGCCCTGGCGGCCGGAGGGGCGGGCAGCGACAACTCGTTCGCCATCGCCCTGCGCAAGGACAAGCAGATCGACGCCTGGGGCCACAACGCCTCCGGCCAGCTCGGCAACGGCAATCGCCACAGCCAGATCGTGCCCAGCACCGTCACCGGTCTGACCGACGTCACCGCAATCGCCGCCGGCGCCTCGCACGCCCTGGCGGTCAAGGACGGCCAGGTATGGGCCTGGGGCGACAACCGCTATGGCCAGCTGGGCAACAACCTGACCGACACGTCCCACACCGTCCCCGTAGCCGTCCAGCACAGCTTCCCCACCGTCAAACAGGTCGGCGCGGGCTGCGACTTCAGCGTCGCCCTGGACGACGCCGGCGGCGTCTGGACCTGGGGCCGCAACGTCCATGGACAGCTCGGCACGGGAGACACGGTCAGCCGCAGCGTCCCGCAGAAGGTCGAAGGACTCCCGGTCATCGCGGAGATCGCCGTCGGCTGCGGCCACGTCATCGCCCTGGCGACCAACAACGGCACTGTCAAGGCCTGGGGATACAACGTCTACGGCCAGCTCGGCAACGCCTCCACCGCCAGCAGCCCCACTCCGGTCGACGTACGCGGCCTCACCGAGATCGACTCCATCGCCGCCGGAGCGTTCCACAACTACGCGGTCAAGGCCGGAAAGACCGTACTGGGCTGGGGCAACAACGGTCAGGGCCAGATGCTGGAGCCGGACGCGACGACTCCCGCGGACCTCACCACCACCCACCGCACCACGCCCGTGGTGATCCCCGGCCTGGAGTCCGTCACAGCCATCGCGGCGGGCCACACCCACAACCTCGCCGTACGCGACGGATCGGTCATCGCCTGGGGCAGCAACGGCAAGGGCCAGCTCGGCAACGGCACCAACATGTTCAGCCGCGCCCCGGTCACCGTGCTCCCACCAGAGCGCAACATCCAGAAGGTCGTCACCTCGCTGCTCGGCCACACCAGTTACGCCCACTGACCCAACACATCCGTCAAGGAAGGGAACGTCTCCGTGAACACAGCAGCGGTAGGCACCACGCAACGCCCGAGCAGGCCGGTGGCGACGATACTCGCCGCGAGCACGCTCGGTCTCGCCCTCTTCGCCGGTTCGACCCCGGCGGCGGCCGAGGCTGCCCCGCACGACCCGTGGGTGTACAGCTGGGGCCCCAACGGCGCCGGGCAGCTCGGCAACGGCACCACGACGGAACGCCTGAACCCCGGGCCCGTCCTCAACCTCGCCCGTGCCGACGTCAAGTCCATCGCGGCCGGTGGCTTGGACGCGAACACCGCCTTCGCCGTCACCCTGCTCAAGAACGGCACCGTGAAGTCCTGGGGCAAGAACGCCTACGGGCAGCTCGGCAACGGCACCACCAACGACCAGACGGTCCCGGCGAGCGTTGTCGGGCTCACGGGCGTGGAGGCTGTCGCTGCCGGCCGTCACCACGCCCTCGCCCTCAAGGACGGCCGGGTTCTCGCCTGGGGCCGCAACGATGTCGGCCAGCTCGGCAACGGCAACTTCGGCACAGGCACCCCCGAGGTCACGGCGAAAAGCCCGGTCGACGTCCAGAGCCTGGAGAACGTCACCGCCATCGCCGCCGGAGCCGAGTACAGCCTCGCTCTCAGGGCGGACGGCACCGTCTGGGCCTGGGGATCCAACGTGTGGGGCACCCTCGGCAACGGAAAGTCGGGCAAGGACACCCCGGCCGCCCCGAACCACAACACCCCGCAGCAGGTGCCCGGGCTCACTGGTATCACCGACATCGCGGCAGGCGCCTGGCACGCCCTCGCACTCACCAAGGACCACACCGTGAAAGCCTGGGGTTACAACTCCTCGGGCCAGATCGGCAACGACGCCTTCAGCTCCACCGTGCCGGTCAGTACACCGACCGATGTGAAGGACTTCGGCCGGGCGGTGGCCCTCGCCGCCGGCGGTCACCACACCCTCGCCCTGCTCGACAACGGCACGGTGAAGGCCTGGGGCGCGAACGCCAGCGAACAGCTGGGCGAACGGCAGGACCAGCCGCCCGCGCCGACGTTCCGCACCACGCCCGTCCTGGTGAAAGGGCTGACGAGCGTGAAGGAGCTGGCCGCCGGCTACGCCACCAGCCTGGCCGTCCTGGAGGACGGATCCGTGGTCGCGTGGGGCAGCAACAGCAACGGCCAGCTCGGCGACGGCACGAAGACCAATTCCAGAACACCGGTGATGGTGCTCCCGCCGGGCAGCGGCATCAACCATCTCGCGGCGGCCCGGGACGCCTACAGCGTCTACGCCTACTGAGCCGCTCATACGCGGGACAGTGCCCCGGCGGCCGTCTCCCCCAGCACCCGCGTGAGACGCTCCAGGTCGCCCGGGGCCAGGGGATCCATCACACACAGCCGCACCCCCGGCACCTCCGTCTCCGCCCCGCCCGTGGAGGAGACGGAGACCCCGGAGGCCCGCAGCCGATCCGACCACTCCCGGTCCGAATCCGCCGACCCCGTCGTCAGGTTGACCACGGCCAGATCGGGTGCGGTCCGGCTGACCAGCGGCCCGTCCCCGGCGGCGAACGCCTCGTGCAGCGCCCGGGCCGCGCGCAGGCAGCCCCCGAGCAAGCGCCCGTACCCGCCCGTGTCCAGCCCGACGATCCGGTGCGCCGTCCACACCGCCGCCGCTGCCGCACCCGGCCGGGCGCCCTCCAGGGTGTACGGCGCGAACGGCAGCCGTTCGCCGTCGCCGTCCGCACCGAACGGCCCTGGCCGGGTCGACACCGCCCGGACCGCACGCCGGTCCCGCAGCACCAGCGCCCCAGCCGGGTAGGGCGCCCGGCCGCACTTGTGAGGGTCCACGGTCACCGAGTCGGCCAGCGGCAGGGCCCGGAACGCGGCCCGCACCTCCGGCGTGAGCAGCGCCTCGTCGACCGTGCGGAAGTAGCCGCCGTACGCCGCGTCCACATGGATCCGGAACGACACCCCGTACGTCCGCTCGCACTCCTCGCGCAGCCGCAGAACGGCCGGCAGATCGTCGACGGCGCCGTGGCTGGTGGTGCCCAAGGTCACCACGACGGCCGTGACGGGCCGCCCGGCGGAGCTCAGCCGGTGTACCCGCGCCGCGAGGTCGGCCATGTCCATCCGGTGACGGGGGCCGACGCCGACCACCTCCACCTCGCCGCGACCGAATCCCAGGAGATCGGCCGCCTTCTCCCAGGCGTAGTGGGCGTTCCGCCCGTACAGCAGGGTGCCCCGCACAGCACGCCCCCGCAGGTTCCGGGCGATCCACAGCGCCTCGTAGCCGGCGGCGTGCCCGCCCGAGCACAGATGCGCCCATCCGGTCGTGGGGTCGTGGCCCACCAGCCGGCACAGATCGTCCGCGACCTCGTGCTCCAGCGCGGTGGTGACGGGGGAGGCCTCGGGCGCGATGTTGTTGGGGTTGTAGAGAAGCGCGCAGAGATAGGCGAGCGTCACCTCCAGGGGAGTGTCCGCCGTCATGTGAGCGAGGTGTCCCGGCGCGGGCCAGGGCGTGGACTCCTGGGCGAGCCGCGCGGAGAGTGTCCGCAGGAGGTCCCGTGCGCCGGGGGGGAGGGGCCCGCGCGGACCGCCGGTGCAGGCGGCCCGCCAGCGGTCGTGGTCGGCGAGGAGGTCCCGTACGAGGTCCAGCGCCCTGGAGTGGGAGGGGTCGGTCACGCCGGGCCCAGGAGGTGGGCGGCGATCCGCTCGTGGGCGAGCTCCAGCTGGTCCCAGGCCCGGTCGCAGACCTTGATCAGTTCGGGGAACTGCGCGGGCGACAAGGACTTCAGATGGTCGCGCCCGATACGGCTGTGGTCCTCGTCGACGGCGGCGTGCAGGTCGAAGTACGACTCGTCGGGCGCGCCGGAGTGCGGGAAGGCGACGCGGGTGCGCCGGCCGAAGACGTCGCAGCTCGACTCGACGACCAGATGCACGATCACGATCTTGGCGGCTTCGTCGGCGCCGTGCATCTGCATGAGGAACCAGTGGCCGGCGGCTTCGAGCACGGGGTCGTACACGCCGGTGTCGACCCCGTGCCGCTCCCGCAGCAGCACGTCGTGACCGAACTCCTCACGCAGGTGGCCCGCGTAGAGCTCGCGCAGCCGCTCGTCGGCGCAGACCGCCTGCCGGGCGAGCAGCATCCGCTGGAAGTAGACCGACCAGACGTAGAGCGCGGAGAGGAATCGACGGCGCAGGGCGGGGTCGCGGCCGACTCTGCCGTCGTCGAAGGGGGCGAAGAGCCGGTGCTGTCCGTAGCGGCGCAGCCGCTCGGCGTTGTGCCGTTCGAGGTCGGCGTACGCGGCGGAGGCCGCCTCCGTGAACCGGACCCGCGGCCCCTGCTCGTCCTCGTACAGTCCCGCGCCCTCGAACTGGACTGACAGACCGTGGAATTCCTCGCCGGGCAGAGTCTCGAACCCGTGCCGGGCGCCGGGCGGCACACACACCGTGTCGCCCTCGGCCAGCGTCTGCTCACAGTCTCCGACCAACCGCGCGGACCCCTTGCAGACGAGGACGGCCGACTTCGTGGGGTGATCGTGGACGTCGAGGCGCTCGCCGTCGCGCAGCCGCACCCAGGCCAGGGAGAGCCGGCCGTGTTCGGGGAGGAAGCCGGCCAGCGCGGGGTGGCGGCGGAAGTCGCGGTGCTCGCCCAGGTGGTGGAGCTCCCCGCCGACCTCGACGGAGGTGAGGACCCTGATGTCGTCGCGGGCCACCACCGACGGCCGCATGGGTGCGCGCGCCTGCCGGGGGGTGACGTCCAGGGTCGGAAGAGCGTTCATGACACGTCCTCAACTTCTCGGGGAGTTCAGTGGACCGGACATGGCCGGGGCGACCCGGCCGCGGCTGCGAGAGCCGCGGTGATCCGGTCGTTCTCCGGCGGCGTGGCGACCGAGAGGCGCAGGTGGCCCGGCCAGCCGTCCGGTTCGACGACGGCGTCGAGACCGGCGGCGGCCAGCGCCTGCGCGGCCCGCGGCGGGGCTGTGACCTCGATGGTGACGAACCCGGCGTCCGCGTGGACCCGACGTACCAGCGGACTGTCCGCCAGAGCCTTGGCCAGCCGGGTTCGTTCGGCCACGAAGGCGTCGACGCGCCGGCGCAGTGCAGGCACGTCTGTGAGTTCGGCCAGGGCCGCGTCGACGACAGGACCGGGGACGGGGAACGGGGACTGGGCGGCACGCAGGGCCGCCAGGGCGACCGGGTCGGCGAAGACGGCGCCAAGTCGCAGGTTCGCGAGGCCGAGCCCCTTGGACATCGAGCGCAGCACGACGAGCCGGGGGTGCCGGGCGACCAGGTGACGGTGGGAGGGCCGGGGGGCCAGCTCGGCGTACGTCTCGTCGAGGACGACGAGGCCCGGGAAGCGCTCCAGGAGTTCGCGCAGCGTGTCCGGGGCGAGGTGCGTACTGGTCGGGTTGCCCGGATCGCACAGCAGTACGCCTTTGATGGGCAGGGCCAGCAGCGTGTCGACGTCGAGCTCGTCGTGGCGGCACCCGCGCAGCGGCACGGCGTACCGCCGAACACCGTGCAGGGCGGCAAGCCGGTCGAAGAACCCGAAGTTCGGCGGTGTCACCGCGAGTGCGTCGGCGCCTGGTTCGAAGAAGGTCCGCAGGACCAGCTCCAGGGCGTCGACCGCGCCCCGGGTCAACAGAGGGTCGCCAGGGGCGGAGGACGGGCCGGGGGCGGGAGGTTCGAGTATGTCCAGCGTTTCGCGATAGCGCAGGGCCAGGGCGCGCAGTCCGTGGTCGGGATATCGGCCGTACGCCCTTGAGAAGGTGTTCTCGTTGAATCGGAGATTCACCAGGCCTCGGCCTTCCGGGCGGGGACTGAAAGGGCCGACGGGAGGGAGTTCGCGGACCGTGGGGCGGACGAGGTCGCCGATGTCGGCGTGCATGGAGCGGGTCTCCTCGTTGGGCGGAGACCCGGAAGACCGGAAGGAGAAATTCCCGGTCTTCCGGATGTCCGAGTGGGCGATCCCTGGATCAGAACTTTCCGAAGGACCAGTTCCCGGGCGCGGTCGGATCGTCGCTGCGGTAGAACTCCTCGACGCCCTTCGCGTACTCCGCCTTGGAGACGAAGCCGTCACCGTCCATGTCGAGGTGCTGGAAGCCCTGCTCGCTGTCGGCGGGGGCCACGCCGAGCTTCTGGTCCATCCGCAGCCACTCCTGGCGGCTGATCCGGCCGTCCTGGTCCGAGTCGATGACGTCGAACGACATCTTCCCGAGCTTGACGGCTTCGTTCATGACCTGGGTGATGTCGGCCGCGCTGATGAACTCGTCGCGGCTGACGCGCTGGTCGCCGTCGGCGTCCAGGGTCTTCTGCAGGGCCTGCCACAGCCGGTCGGCCTCCGTGCGGAGGGCTCTGGACTGGGGGGAGCCCTCGGCTCCCGCCGCCTCGGTGATTCTGTCGGCGAATTCCCGCAGATCGCTCTGCTCGATGAATCCGTTTCCGTCGATGTCGAGCAGTTCGAAGTGGCGCTGGAGCTTCCGCTGCTTGAGGGCAGCCGTCATGTCGTACTCCTTGTGGGGGGTGTTCCCGGGATTGGGATGTCCGGGAGGGGCCGATCGGGGTGAAACGGCGACAACCGAATCGAACTGCCGGTCCCGTACTCATCCTTGGGAGTACGGAAAAGACATGTCAATACGTGTCCCTCGGCTGGCTCAAGGTCTTCCGGAGGGGGCGCATTCAGGCGTGCGGGGGCTGGTTCAGGGGGCGTGTGGTGGTTGCGGGTGTGCAACCGCAGGCCCGCGTGTCGCTCACTCAAGGTGACGAGTGGTTCGCTTGTGGCTACGTAGAGTAATCGCATCCGGTCGTCCGGCCGGCTGTCAGCGGAATCAGGAAGGTGTGACCGATGTCGGTCGACACGAGCAGGCCCGCGGTGGCGATCACCACCCAGGAGCGCGTCCAGCAGAGCCTCAGCACGGCGGCCGCGAGGAACCTCGCGACCACCACCAAGTCCGAACCCCAGATGCAGGGCATCAGCTCGCGGTGGCTGCTGCGCAAGCTTCCCTGGGTGCACGTGCCGGGCGGCACCTACCGGGTCAACCGACGGCTGTCGTACACGGTCGGCGACGGCCGGGTGACCTTCCTGAAGGACGGCTCCAAGGTCCAGGTCATCCCCGCCGAGCTCGCCGAACTGCCGCTGCTGCGCGGCTTCGACGACCTGACGGCCCTCGGCGCGCTGGCCGCGAAGTTCGTCCAGAAGGAGTACGAGCCCGGCCAGGTCATCGTGCACGCCGGCAAGAAGGCCGACCACATCTACATGATCGCGCACGGCAAGGTGGAGAAGGTCGGCACCGGAAAGTACGGCGACGACACCATCCTCGGCCGGCTCGGCGACGGCGACACCTTCGGCGGCCAGCTCCTCGCAGGAAACGGCGCCAAGTGGGAGTTCACCGCCCGGGCGGCGACCTCGGTGACGATCCTCGCCCTGCCCGTCTCCGCGTACAAGACCGTCGCCGGGCAGTACGACGGGCTGCGAGAGCACGTCCAGGCACTGGGCGCCAACGGCCACAAGGTCAACAAGCACGGCGAGGCCGTGATCGACATCAGTGCCGGCCACGTCGGCGAGGCGGTCCTGCCCGGCGCGTTCGCGGACTACGAACTCACCCCCCGCGAGTACGAGCTGAGCGTCGCGCAGACCGTCCTCAAGGTGCACAGCAGGGTCGCCGACCTCTACAACCAGCCCATGAACCAGACCCAGCAGCAGCTGCGTCTGACCGTCCAGGAGCTGCGCGAGCGCCAGGAGTACGAGCTGGTCAACAACCCCGAGTTCGGACTGCTCCACAACACCGACTTCGAGCAGCGCATCCAGACCCACTCCGGGCCGCCCACCCCCGACGACCTCGACGACCTGCTGAGCATGCGCCGCGGCACCCAGTACATGTTCGCCCACCCGCGCGCCATCGCCGCCTTCGGCAAGGAGTGCAACAAGCGCGGCATCTCCCTGGGCAGCGTCGACGTCGACGGCCACCACATCCCGGCCTGGCGCGGTGTGCCGATCCTGCCCTGCGGCAAGATCCCGGTCACCGAGCACCAGAGCTCCTCGATCATCGCCATGCGAACCGGCGAGGACAACGAAGGCGTCATCGGACTCTTCCAGACCGGCATCCCCGACGAGGTCGAGCCCGGCCTCAACGTACGGTTCATGGGCATCGACGCGCAGGCGATCATCTCGTACCTGGTCACCACCTACTACTCGGCCGCGATCCTCGTCCCGGACGCCATCGGCATCCTCGAGAACGTCGAGGTCCGTCCGCGTGCCTGACCGCCTCCCCGCCACCACCGGTGAAGGAGGGCCGAGCCGGTGTCCCTGCTGACCCGGATCTCCGCCGCGGCCTCGGCGCACCAGGCGGCGGAGCTCGTGAGCGCCCTGCTGACCAACCCGGCGCGCCCCGCGCGCCCCGACCTGCTGGGGCCGGGATCCTCGGTCCGTTCGGGGCGGCCGGAGGTGCGCCGCGCCCTCGGCGGCCCGTCGGGGCTCGGCACCGCCGCGGCCCGCGCGCTCATCCCGCAGCCCTCCCCGGGCGCGTCGCAGATCGCCGCCCCGCGCCCGCCGACCCGCCCCGCCCTGCCCGCGCTCGGCCCGCCCACCGGGCTCGGCACCTCCGCTGCGCGGTTCTCCGCGCAGGGGCGACAGGACGGCGAACCCCGGCCGGAGACCGGCGCCAAGCGCTCCGCCCCGCCCGTGCTGTACTGTCCGCCCGCCGCCCGTGACGACCGCGCGCTCGGCGACGCCGTCAACGAACGCCTGGTCGCCTGGGCCGAGGAGGTCGGGATCTACCCCGGCCGCCTCGACATGGTCAGGACCGCCAACTTCGGCCGCCTGATGATGCTCGCCCACCCCGAGACGGACGACCCCGACATGCTCCTCGCGGCCGCGAAGTGCGGTCTCTCGGAGTGGGCCGTCGACGACCACATCGTCGACTGCGAGGTGGAGGAGGCGCGCCACGAGGTGCTGGGACAGCGCCTCGCAATCTGCCACTCCGTCATCGACCAGGCCCAACTGCCCCTGCGCTACGCCCCCCAGCTCGAAGCGGTCGTCCGCAAGGACCCCGTGGCGGTCGCCCTGCGCTCCGCCCTCGACGGCCTCTCCCGCTACGCCACCACGACACAGGTGCGCCGGCTCCGCCACGAACTGGCCATCATGTTCGTCGCGTACAACCAGGAGGCGGTCTGGCACACCACCGGGCAACGGCCGCCCGTCTGGGAGTACCTGATGCACCGGCACGAGAACAGCTTCATCCCGTGCATGGTGCTCGTCGACGCGATCGCCGGCTACGAGGTCCCGATGGCCGAGTTCTCCGACCCCCGGGTGCGCCGCACCTTCAACCTGGCCGGTACCGCGACCGTCCTGATGAACGACCTCTACTCGATGGGCAAGGAAGACCCCACGGACTTCAGCCTGCCCATGCTGATCGCCGCCGAGGAGCAGTGCTCCCTGGAGGAGGCCGTCGAGCAGAGCGTCCTCATCCACGACGAGCTGATGCACACCTTCGAGGCCGAGGCCTCGGCCCTCGCCGCCACCGGCTCCCCCGAACTCGGCCGCTTCCTGGCCGGATCCTGGGCCTGGGTGGCCGGCAACCGCGAGTGGCACGCCGGCAGCGGCCGCTACAACAGCTGACCCCCTCCACGCCAACTCCCCACGCCAACCCCACTTCACCCCCCCCACCTCACGCAAGGAGCCCCCGTCCCCATGACCACAACCGCCCCCATGACCGACGTCCTGCGCACGGAGTACCAGAAGTCCGTCGCCTCGTACTGGAACACCAATCAGCAGGACCCGGTGAACCTCCGCCTCGGCGAGGTGGACGGCCTCTACCACCACCACTACGGTCTGGGCGAGTACGACCCATCGGTCCTGGAGGGCGACGAGTCCACCCGCGACCAGCGCATCATCGAGGAGCTGCACCGCCTGGAGACCGCGCAGGCCGACGTCCTCCTGGACCACCTCGGTGACATCGCCCCCGGCCACCTCCTCCTCGACGCCGGATCCGGCCGCGGCGGCACCAGCTTCATGGCCCACGAGCGCTTCGGCTGCCAGGTCGACGGGGTCAGCATCTCCGAGTACCAGGTCGGCTTCGCCAACACCCAGGCCGAGGAGCGCGGGGTCGCCGACCGGGTGCGGTTCCACTTCCGGAACATGCTCGACACGCAGTTCCCCACCGGCTCGCGGCGCGCCATCTGGACCAACGAGACCACGATGTACGTCGACCTGTTCGAGCTCTTCGACGAGTTCTCCCGGCTCCTCGAATACGGCGGTCGCTACGTCTGCATCACCGGCTGCTCCAACGACGTCACCGGTGGCCGCTCCAAGGCCGTCAGCCGCATCGACGAGCACTACACCTGCAACATCCACCCGCGCAGCGAGTACTTCAAGGCGATGGCGGCCAACAACCTCGTGCCGATCAACGTCGTCGACCTCACCCCGCAGACCATCCCCTACTGGGAGTTGCGGGCGAAGTGTTCGGTGGCCACCGGCATCGAGGACCCCTTCCTCACCGCCTACAAGGAGGGCAGCTTCCACTACCTCCTGATCGTCGCCGACCGGATCTGAGCCCCGGCGCCTGCCCGCTACTTCTCCGCTGCGGCCGGGAAGTAGCGGGTGAACGGCTCCGGGCCGATCCCCATCACCTCCCCGAACGGAGAGGCCAGATGGTGGATGACCAGGCCCAGGAAGACCGTCAGCACCACCATCCCCATCGCCATCACCAGATGACTGACGCTCCGGCCGATGCGGAAGAAGAACAGGATGCAGACGGACAGGATGGCGCCGATCAGTAGTCCGGCCCACATCACCGGCGACAGCGTCTCCCGCGAGTCCGCCTCCCGCCCCCTGCGGGCGTCGTCCAGGGTGCCGAGCTGGGCGAGCAGCTCCAGGGCGGTGACCTGCTGGTCCATGGTGGCGTCGGGCGGGGCGGCGGACGCCTCCCGCAGCTGACGCAGCAGCACCCAGCCGTCCTCGCCCAGGCCGTCGCCCTCGGCGAGCCGCGGCCACTCGTCCTGGGCGACATGGGTGGCGTACACCGCCGCCAGCTCGTTGATCCGCCGCTGCTGGTCCGGCGGCATTCCCTGGGCGACCACGGTCATCTGATGCAGCGAACCCGCTTCGGCGACGGTGTGCCCCTCGGCGCTGTCCCGCAACTCCCAGACAGTGACCAGGGCGAGACCGAGCAGCAGCGCGTACAGCAGGGCGATCATCATCGACATGTACTCGGCCGCCTCCTCGCCGTCCCCTTCCTCCTCCTCGGACGGGCGGAAACGGCGCCAGACGACGACGGCGGCGGCGGCGATCATCGCGGCGAGCAGCGCCAGGGCGACCATCTCGACGACGTGCTTCATGACGCTCCCTCGGGCGGGCGGCGGTCCGGCGGTCGTACGGTCACAGCCGGCGGCTCGCCAGCATGGCGACGAGCGCCGCCGGAATCAGCAGCAGGAGCAGCGACATGGCGACGGAGATCCCCTCTTCGCGCCGGGGCGAGCCGCCGGCCGCCCGGACGGGACCGTTCTGGTTGGCCGGATTCGTCTGCTCGGTCTGATTGTTCTGAGCTGCCCGGTCCGTCTGGTCCGTCTGGTCTGTCTCCCCGGTTCGGTCGGCTGGGTCTGCGGGGTCTGCCGGGTCTGCCGGGTCTGCCGGGTCCGCGGGGTCCGCTGGGTCGGCCGGGTCGGCTGGGTCGGCTGGGTCTGCCGGGTCTGTTGCCGGAGTCGTGGCGGTGACCGGGCCGAGCGTCGGCGTGGCGATTCCGGCGGCCACCGCGAAACCGGGGGCCGCGGGGGCGGCCGGAGCAGCCGCGGCGGCGGCAGCAGCGGCAGCTTCTGCGGCGTCCGCAGCTGCGGCGGCTGCCGCGGCCTCACTGTCCGCGGCGGACTCACCGATTCCGGCGGCTCCGGCGGCGGTTCCGGCGGCGTCGCCGGCATCAGCGGCTTGGGCCTCCCCGCCGAGCGCGAGGGCGGCGAGCGGGGGGACCACGGCGCCGGGGGCGGCCGGTCCGGCGGGAGGAGCGGGCGCCGGGGCAGGGGCGGCGGGCGCGGCAGGGGCGGGGGGTGGTGCCGCTCCCGCTCCCGCAGCTGCACCGGCCGCTCCCGCTCCCGCAGCTGCACCGGCGGCGCCTGCTGCACCTGCCGCCCCGGCAGCACCGGCTGCACCAGGCGCCCCAGCCGCCGGGATCCCGGCTGCACCAGGCGCACCAGGCGCACCGGGTGCACCGGCCGCCGGGGCCGCAGCGCCCGGCGCGGTCCCGGCCGTCGGAGCCGCCGGAGTGCCGGGAGCTGCCGGCGTGGCTGCGGCCGCCGGAGTCGTCGCCACCGCCCCCGGAGACGGCGTGGCCGCCGCCGGGCTGGTGGGCTGCCCGGGTACCGCCCGTGCCGTGCCCCGTACGGCGAAGTGGTCCGTCGCCCGCGCCAGAAGCACCGGCGGGGCCTTGGCGCAGCCCTTCGGGTCGATCGTGGACAGCCTGTCACTGCCCCGGACCACGGCCGCGCTGCGGTACGCCCCCGGCCGCAGCCCGGTCAGCCGGGCCTCGCACACCACCGTCCCCCCGGCGGGTACGAGCAGCACCGGCGTGCGGTGCCCCGCGCAGGTGATCCGGGGCGGGCGCAGGTCCAGTTCGGTGAGCCGGGCCCCGTACACCGGCCGGTTGCCGGAGTTGCCGACGGTGTACCTCACCACCGCCCGCGACGCCTGGACGGAGGTCACCGACACCCACAGCCGCAGGGTTCCGCCCACCCCCTGGTACCCGGCGGTGGCCGAGGCACGGGGCCGCAGACCGAGGGAGGGGACCTGGGCCTCGGCGTGCGCGGTCGTGGTGTGCCGGCCGGCCGTGGCGGTGAACCGCGCCGTACAGACGACCCCGCTCATTCCGCGCAGCCAGAACGACCGCCCGCCCGGACAGCGCACCACGCCGCCGGGCACGGCCGGGTCCCTCAGCGTGACCCGGTGCAGATCGGCGCCCGAGCGGTTGACGATCCGGTACTTCTTGACCACCGGGTGCCCCACCCGCACACCCCGGCGCTCCGCCTCCCGGCCAGGGCGGTTGTTGACGGTCACGGTCAGCCCGAGCACCCGGGAACCGACACCGTCGGCCGCGGCCGGGCGGGCGGTCAGCCCCCCGGCCGGGGCGGCCAGGAGCAGCGCTCCGGCCAGCAGCAGGAGCGTGCGGGTACGAGTGACGGGCCTGACCCTCATGGCGGGTACTTCCTCCCGGGCCTCGAACACGGCGGACTGCCGCCAGCGTCGGCCGAAGTATCCGGCGCGTCCGGTGGTGACACCGGTGATTGCGCTGGTCGTGCGGCGAATCCACTGCGATGGCGGAGGCGCGGCGCCCCCGTAGAGGAACCGTCAAGAGGGCGCGCCGGGCCGTATGGGAGGCGTCAACGGCGGCGGGAGCCTGGCTGAAAGGCGATTTTCTCATCTGGTCCGAGAATCCGTTCTTCATCCAGGAGCTCACGATGGCCGACCTGGCCTTCGTCGTCACCACGGTCGCGGTCTTCGCGCTGGTGGCCTTCATCGCCAAGGGGGTGGCCAAGCTGTGACCGCCGAGAACATCGTCGGCCTGATCGTGGCCGCCGCCCTGCTGGGCTATCTCGTCCTCGCCCTGCTCAAGCCGGAGAGGTTCTGACGGTGACATCAGTCGCTGCCGCTGCGGGGGGCATGAGCCCCATCCTCGCCGCGGTGCTCCAGTTCCTCGCCCTGACCGCGGCGCTCGCACTGGCGTACCGCCCCCTCGGCGACCACATGGCCCGGGTGTACTCCTCCGGCAAGCACCTGCGCGCCGAGAAGTGGATCTACAAGAGCATCGGCGCCGACCCCGACACCCAGATGCGCTGGCCCGCCTACCTGCGCGGCGTGCTCGCCTTCTCCGCCGTCGGCGTCCTCTTCCTCTACCTGCTCCAGCGGGCCCAGGGCTCGCTGCCCGGCTCGCTCGGCTTCGCCTCGATCGACCCGGACCAGGCGTTCAACACCGCCGCGTCGTTCGTGGCCAACACGAACTGGCAGTCGTACGCCGGCGAGCAGGCCATGGGCCATGTCGTCCAGACCGGTGGCCTCGCCGTGCAGAACTTCGTCTCGGCGGCGGTCGGCATCGCGGTCGCGGTCGCGCTCGTGCGCGGCTTCGCCCGGTCCCGTACCGGTGAGCTCGGCAACTTCTAGGCCGACCTGGTCCGCGGGGTCGTCCGCATCCTGCTGCCGATCTCGGTGATCGGCGCGCTCGTGCTGGTCGCCTGCGGCGCCGTCCAGAACTTCGCCGGCATCCACGAGGTCGGCCAGTTCACGGGCGGCTCGCAGCAGTGGAACGGCGGCGCGGTCGCCTCCCAGGAGGTCATCAAGGAGCTGGGCACCAACGGCGGCGGCTATTTCAACGCCAACTCCGCCCACCCGTTCGAGAACCCCAACGGGCTCTCCAACCTCTTCGAGATCTTCCTGATCCTGGCCATCCCGTTCGCCCTGACCCGGACCTTCGGCCGGATGGTCGGCTCCCTCAGGCAGGGGTACGCTCTTCGACCCTAAGCAGCTGGTCTCGTCCTTCCCGGACGCGCTGCGCAAGCTCGACCCGCGCGTGATGGTCAAGTCGCCCGTCATGTTCGTGGTCCTGGTCGGCTCGGTGGTCACCACCGTGCTCGCACTCAAGGAGCCGGGCGACTGGTTCGGCTGGGCGATCACCGCCTGGCTGTGGCTCACCACGGTCTTCGCCAACCTGGCGGAGGCGGTGGCCGAGGGCCGGGGCAAGGCCCAGGCCGACACCCTGCGCAAGGCCAAGACCGACACCGTCGCCCGGCGTCTCACGAAGACGGGCGAGGAGGAGGTCCCCGGCACCGGACTGCGCATCGGCGACCTCGTGGTCTGCGAGGCCGGCGACATCATCCCCGCCGACGGAGACGTCGTCGAAGGGGTGGCCTCCGTCGACGAGTCCGCCATCACCGGCGAGTCGGCGCCCGTCATCCGCGAGTCCGGCGGCGACCGCTCGGCCGTCACCGGCGGTACGAAGGTCCTCTCCGACCGGATCGTCGTCAAGATCACGACCAGGCCCGGTGAGACCTTCATCGACCGGATGATCAACCTGGTCGAGGGCGCCGCCCGGCAGAAGACCCCCAACGAGATCGCGCTCAACATCCTGCTCGCCTCGCTGACGATCGTCTTCCTGCTCGCCGTCGTCACCCTGAAGCCCTTCGCGGTCTACGCGGGCGCCGACGAGCAGACCTCGCTGATCGTCCTCACCGCCCTGCTCGTCTGCCTCATCCCGACCACGATCGGCGTGCTGCTCTCGGCGATCGGCATCGCCGGGATGGACCGGCTCGTACAGCGCAACGTGCTCGCCATGTCGGGGCGGGCGGTCGAGGCCGCCGGCGACGTCTCCACCCTGCTGCTCGACAAGACCGGCACCATCACCCTCGGCAACCGCCAGGCCGCCGAGTTCGTCCCCGTACGCGGCGCGACGGAGGCCGAGGTCGCCGACGCGGCGCAGCTCTCCTCGCTCGCCGACGAGACCCCGGAGGGCCGCTCGATCGTCGTCCTCGCCAAGGAGCGGTACGGGCTGCGCGAGCGCCACCAGGGCGAACTCGACCACGCCGAATGGATCGCCTTCACCGCCCAGACCCGTATGTCGGGTGTGGACGTGGCGGGGCGCAAGGTCCGCAAGGGCGCGGCCGGTTCGGCCCTGGCATGGGTGAAGGAGCAGGGCGGCGAGGTCGCCGACGACGCGCGGGAACTCACCGACCGGATCTCCCAGGCCGGCGGCACGCCGCTGCTGGTGGCCGTGGAAGACGGCAAGGGCGCGCGCGTCCTCGGTGTCGTGCACCTGAAGGACGTCGTCAAGGAGGGCATGCGGGAGCGGTTCGACGAGCTGCGCCGGATGGGCATCAAGACGGTCATGATCACCGGCGACAACCCGCTGACCGCGAAGGCGATCGCCGAGGAGGCGGGCGTCGACGACTTCCTCGCCGAGGCCACGCCCGAGGACAAGATGGCGCTCATCAAGCGGGAGCAGGCGGGCGGGAAGCTGGTCGCGATGACCGGCGACGGCACCAACGACGCCCCGGCGCTGGCCCAGGCCGACGTGGGCGTGGCCATGAACACCGGCACGTCCGCCACCAAGGAGGCCGGGAACATGGTCGATCTGGACTCCAACCCGACCAAGCTCATCGAGATCGTCGAGATCGGCAAGCAACTCCTCATCACGCGGGGCGCCCTGACCGCGTTCTCGATCGCCAACGACGTGGCCAAGTACTTCGCGATCATCCCGGCGATGTTCGCGGTGGCCTACCCGAGCCTGGACAAGCTCAACATCATGGGCCTGTCCTCGCCCGAGTCCGCGATCCTCTCCGCCGTCATCTTCAACGCGCTGATCATCGTCGCGCTCGTGCCGCTCGCCCTGAAGGGGGTGCGGTACCGGCCGACCAGCGCCGACAGGATGCTCCGCCGCAACCTCGGTCTCTACGGACTGGGCGGCCTGATCGCCCCGTTCATCGGCATCAAGATCATCGACCTGCTCCTCTCCCTCATCTCCGGAATCGGCTGACGATCATGAACAACTCGACAGGAAACGCCGGCCGTGTCTGTGGGCGGGGCTGCGCGCCCTCCTCGTCCTCACGCTGGTCTGCGGCGTGCTCTACCCGCTGGCCGTCACCGGCGTCGCCCAGGTGGCCTTCCCGGCCAAGGCGAACGGCTCCGAGATCAAGGACGGGAGCGGAAAGGTCGTCGGCTCCGAACTCATCGGCCAGCGCTACGACCTGCCGCCGAAGGACGGCGAGGAGACCGCGGCGCCGGACCTGAAGTGGTTCCAGCCGCGCCCCTCCAACGGCCTGGGCGGCAACACCGTCAACACCCGGTACAAGCTGCTCGTCTCCGGCGCCACCAACCGCTCCGGCGACAACGCGGATCTGATCGCCTGGGTGAAGGACGCCAAGGCCGCGGTCGTCAGGGACAACTCCACCCCGGGACACCCCGTACGGCCCGAGGACGTGCCGGCCGACGCCGTCACCTCCTCCGGCTCCGGCCTCGACCCGCACATCTCATCCGAGTACGCCCAACTCCAGGTCCGCCGCGTCGCCGAGCGGAACGGGCTCGACGCCGCCAAGGTCGAGCAGCTCGTCGCCGACCACACCGACGGCCGGATCGCCGGTTTCATCGGCGAGCCCCGCGTCAATGTGCTCCAGCTCAACATCGCCCTCCGGGACCTGGTCGGTAAGGAACTGACCAAGAGCTGACGGGGATTGCCGGTTCCGCGACGGCCGGGCCTTGTCCTGCGGGCTCGGCGGGACGGAAGATGCCCCCGTGATGAATGGTGGGGGAATGATCAAGGGAGCCAACGCTTTTGTTCCGACGGTGCCGCTGCGGGTCGCGGTGCGGGGCGGGCTGGAAGCCATGGCGTTGCTGCTGACGGAGCAGGGCACAGTCCGGGGGGACGGGGACGTCGTCTTCCACGGCGCGCCGGTCCATCCGACGAACGCCGTACGGCTGACCGGCGGCGCGGACGGCACGGCGTGGCTGGAGGCGGACCTCACCCGGATCGAGGCGGAGATCGCCTCCGTTCTGGTGGTCGGTTCGACCAGTGGTGGCGCGATCCGGGACGTGGCCGGGCCGTCCGTCGAGGCGTTCGCGCCGGACGGTACGCCGGTCGCGCGCTACGACGTGACCGACGCCGGCGGCGAGACGGCGATGGTGCTGGTGGAGCTGTACCGGCGGGCGGGCGGCTGGAAGTTCCGCGCGGTGGGTCAGGGTTACGTGAACGGCCTGGCCGGCCTGGCGAGGGACCACGGCGTGAACGTGGCGGACGCCGGCCCGGCGCCTGCTCCGGCCCCGACGCCACTCCCGGCACAGCCGCCCGCCGCGCCGGTCCCACACTTCGCGCCGCCGCACCCGGTCAAGGGCCCGGCCCCGGTCCAGGCCTACGCCCCGGTCCCGTTCGCCGCGCCGTCGCCCGTCACGCCGCCGGCCGCGCAGCCGCCCGTGGCCGACCGGTGGTCGTACGGAGCGGTCTTCGAGCCGTACACATGGACCGGCCGGGACAACGACGTGATCTCCGTGGACGGCCTCCCGCCCGGGCCGGTCATCGTCGAACTCGCCGTCAACGGCGACGGATACACGGGCCTGTGGCTCCTCGACCGGCGCAACAAAAACAAGGACAACCTCGTCAACAGCACCGAGCCGGACTTCCGTGGCCGGATGCTCGCCGAGGTCCCCGGCAAAGGGCCCCTGCGCCTGCGGCTGGAGGCGGACGGGCCGTGGCAGGTACGGGTACTGCCGCTGGCGGCGGCCCGGCGGCTGACGGCGCAAAAGCTGGAGTGCGGCGGCCCCGACGTCCTGCTGCACACGGCGGGCCCGGCCGACCTCACCATCCGCTACCGCGGCGACGACAACCTCATCGTCCACCTCTACGAACTGGCGGGCCACCAGGACCCCACGGCCCTGCCCTCGTACGAGAACGTCGTCAACGAGATCGGCAAGCGGCGCGAGACCCTCCCGCTGCCCGAAGGCCCGCTGATCGTGCACCTGGAGATGGCCGACGGCCCCTGGCGGGCACAGCTCAAACACCTGTAGTCCGCCGGGGAGCTCGGGGTGTGAACGGTGCGGCGCGCGCCCGTACGAAAATGCTTCGCGCGCGCCGCAGGGCCGGGGCTATGGTGTGGTCGTTCTTGCGGACACGCCATGCGGTCGTCCGCGTGTGCCGGTCTCTGTGATCCAGGAGGTGTGAGTGATGGCTGTCGTGTCGATGGGCGCCGCCCTCATTCAGAAGTTCATCAACTCCACCTCCGTGGCCACCGGCTGATCTTCCTTCTCTGCGCGCCCGAGTGCGCGCGCCGGGGCCACCCTTGTGAAGGGTCACCCCTTGTCTCTCTCCTCTCGTCAGGCTTCTCTCCAGTCTTCTCCTCAGGCTGCTCCTCCGGATCCGACGTCGCACGCTCTCGTCCCGTACGGCTGGGACGAGGGCTGGGCGGCCGAGTTCGCTCCCCACGCCGAGCGGGGGCTCGTCCCCGGCCGGGTCGTACGGGTCGACCGCGGGCAGTGCGACCTCGTCACCGCCGAGGGTCTCGTCCGCGCCGACACCGCCTTCGTCACCCCGCACGATCCGCTCCGGGTCATCTGCACCGGTGACTGGGCGGCGGTCGACGCCGGCGGCAACCCCCGTTACGTACGGGAGTACTTGCCGCGCCGCACCGCCTTCGTACGCTCCACGTCGTCCCAGCGGTCCGAGGGGCAGATCCTCGCCGCCAACGTCGACCACGCGATCATCGCGGTGTCGCTCGCCGTCGAGCTCGACCTCGGCCGGATCGAGCGGTTCCTCGCACTGGCCTGGGAGTCGGGCGCGCAGCCGCTCGTCGTCCTCACCAAGGCCGACCTGGTGCCGGACCCGATCGGGCTGTCGTATCTCGTCCAGGACGTCGAGGCCGCCGCGCCCGGCGTGCAGGTCCTCGCCGTCAGCTCCAACACCGGTGAGGGCGTGGAGGCGCTCGCCGCGATCGTCGGCGACGGCACGAGCGTGCTCCTCGGCGCATCCGGCGCGGGCAAGTCCACCCTCGCCAACGCACTCCTCGGCGAGGACGTCATGGCCGTCCAGGCCACCCGCGACGTCGACGGCAAAGGCCGGCACACCACCACCATCCGTAATCTCCTCCTCCTTCCCGGCGGCGGCGTCCTGATCGACACGCCCGGCCTGCGCGGCGTCGGCCTGTACGACGCCGGCAGCGGGGTCGAGCAGGTCTTCTCGGAGATCGAGGAGCTGGCCGAGGGCTGCCGTTTCCACGACTGCGCTCACGAGTCCGAGCCCGGCTGCGCGGTGCTCGCCGCGCTGGCGGACGGCACGCTGCCCGAGCGGCGTCTCGACAGCTACCGCAAACTGCTGCGGGAGAACCGGCGGATCGTCGCCAAGACCGACGCGCGGCTGCGTACGGAGCTCCTCAAGGACTGGAAGCGGAAGGCGGCCGAGGGACGCCGGGCGGCCCAGGTCAAGGGCCGGGACCGGTAGCCGAGGCCCCGGCGGGACGCGGAGTGCCACGTCCGAAAACCGCCGGAAAGGGTGCCGGGGGTGACGCACACTGGGTCTCGTGATGGACGAAGAGACCAGGTACGAGGCGGTCAGCAGCCGGGACGCGCGGTTCGACGGCGAGTTCTTCTTCGCCGTCCGCACCACCGGCATCTACTGCCGTCCCAGCTGCCCCGCCGTCACGCCCAAGCGCAAGAACGTCACGTTCTTCCCGTCTGCGGCCGCCGCCCAGGGACACGGCTTCCGCGCCTGCCGCCGCTGCAGGCCGGACGCCGTGCCCGGCTCCGCGGAGTGGAACGTCCGCGCCGACGTCGTCGGCCGCGCCATGCGTCTGATCGGCGACGGAGTCGTGGACCGCGAAGGCGTCCCCGGCCTCGCCGGACGCCTCGGGTACAGCGCCCGCCAGGTCCAGCGGCAGCTCACCAGCGAGCTCGGCGCCGGGCCCGTCGCGCTCGCCCGCGCCCAGCGCGCCCACACCGCGCGGCTGCTGCTCCAGACCACCAGCCTGCCGATCACCGAGATCGCGTTCGCGTCCGGGTTCGCCAGTGTCCGGCAGTTCAACGACACCATCCGCGGCATCTACGCCCGCACCCCGAGCGCCCTGCGCGCCGAATCCGGCACCGGCGCGGGACCCCGTACCGCCGTGAGCGCCGGCGTCCCGCTGCGGCTGGCCCACCGCGGTCCGTACGCCGCCCGGGAGGTCTTCGACCTGCTCGCCGCCGAGGCCCTGCCCCAGGTCGAGGAGGTCACCGGCGCCCCCGGCGCCCGTACCTACCGGCGCACCCTCCGCCTGCCGTACGGCTCCGCGATCGCCGCCGTCGACGAGGAGTCGCCGGGCCGCTGGCTCCAGGCCCGGATCCACCTCACCGATCTGCGCGACCTCACCACCGCCGTCCAGCGGCTGCGCCGGCTGTTCGACCTGGACGCCGACCCGTACGCGGTGGCCGAACGGCTCGGCCCCGACCCGCTCCTCGGCCCGCTCGTCGCCGCCCGCCCGGGCCTGCGCTCGCCCGGCGCGGCCGAACCCGAGGAGTTCGCCGTGCGGGCCGTCGCCGGACAGCAGGAGGCGGCACGGCTGGCCGAGGCGTACGGCACACCGCTGGAACGCCCCTGCGGCGGCCTCACCCGCCTCTTCCCCGAGCCCGCCGCGCTCACCGGCCATCCGGTCGTGGGCTCCCTCGCGACCGCCCTCGCCGACCGGGCCGTACGGCTCGATCCCGGCGCCGAGCGCGACGAGGCGGAACACGCCCTGCTCGCCGTCCCGCACGTCACGGCCGAGACCGCGGCGCTGGTGCGGATGCGGGCGCTCGGCGACCCGGACGTGGCGGTCCACCCGCGCGCCGACCGCGAGGCCTGGCGGCCCTGGCGCTCGTACGCCGGGCGGTATCTGGACCGGACCGCGGCCTCGCCGGATCCGAGCATCGAGTCGTACGCCTGAGCGAATGGCGTTCCGTGCGTGTCCTACCGTGGACCCATGATCACCATCGACAGGCTCGCACCGTCCGACCGGGACACCTGGGAGCAGCTCTTCCGCGGCTACATCGACTTCTACGGGCGCACCGAACCCGACGCGATGTACGAGCGTTCCTGGGCCGCCTTCCAGGAGGACACCCGGCTGCACGCGCTCGGCGCCCGCCTCGACGGCCGGCTCGTCGGCATCACCCACTTCTTCATCCACCCCAGCACCTCGGGCCCGGACCTCTGCTATCTGCAGGACCTCTTCACCGCCCCCGAGGCGCGCGGCAAGGGCGTGGCCCGCGCCCTGATCGAAGCCGTCCGGGTGTGGGCCGAGGAGCAGGGCTGCTGCCGGCTGTACTGGATGACGCACGAGACCAACGCCACCGCCCGGCGGCTGTACGACCAGGTCGCCGACAACCGCGGCTTCATCCGCTACCAGATCGAGCTGCCCGGCCCGCGCTAGTTCCGACTCCTGGGCCCGCCCGCCCAGCCCCCGCCGTCGCTAGGCGGGTGCCGGGGCGGGCGGGCCGCCCCAGATCGCGGCACCCATCCACGCCCCCACGATCAGCAGGCAGGCCATCAGCTCCACCAGCACGCTCGTCCCCACGGCCCGCATCACCGTGCGGGTCGAGGCCACCGCCTGGCCGTGGCCGCCGAGACGGATCCGCTCGCAGGTGTAGATGCCGCCGAGGTAGCCGAGGACACCGCCGACGACCGGCAGCAGAAAGAAACCGAACAGCGCCCCCAAACCGGCGAACGCCGCCATCCGGCGGGTGACCCCGACCCCCCGGATCCGGCGCGGCGGCAGGTGCCACACGATCGCCTGGGTGACCAGCAGCAGCGCCGTCGCACCGACCAGGAGTCCCCAGGCGAGGCCGGTCTGCATGTGCAGCGCCCACCAGAGCATCGCGGCCCAGACGAACCACGGCCCCGGCACGACGGGAACCAGCACCCCGGCCAGGCCGAGCAGCATCACCACCCCGATCAGAAGGAGCTGCCACACACCCATCTGTCAAGCGTGCCGGACCGGCCACGGGCACGCTTCCCGGTCCCCGGCCGACGGACCTCGTCAGGCCCGGGCGGCCCTCGGGTCCCGGGACACCCAGCCCTTCTCGTACGCGTGCCAGCCCAGCTGGAGCCGGGTCGTCACCCCCGTCAGCTCCATCAGCCCCTTCACCCGCCGCTGTACGGTCCGCAGCCCCAGCTCCAGCTGCTTGGCGACGCTCGCGTCGGTCATCCCCGCAAGCAGCAGGGAGAGAATCTCCAGGTCGGTGGCGTCCGGCCCCGGCAGCCGGTCCTCCATGACCTGCCCGCCCGCCCCCAGCCGCAGCGGCAGCGCGTCCTTCCACACCGCCTCGAACAGGCCCATCAACGACTCCAGCAGCCCGCTCGCGTGCACGACGAGAGCCGCGGGCTCCGCGCCGCGACCGGTCAGCGGCACCATCGCCAGCGACCGGTCGACCACCACCAGCTTCGTCGGCACCTTCTCCACCACGCGCACCTGCTCGTCGCGGCCGAGCGCCGCCGACAGCTCGACGAGCCCCGTGGGCAGCGTCAGCACCTCCCTTTCGAGCACGACCCGGTACGCCACACCCCGCTCGGAGGCCCGCTCCTCCGCGTCGTTGTCGATGCCGGTGACCGCGACCGGACGTCCGGTGACCAGCGCGCACACCTCCTCGGCCGCGCCGAGCTGGAGCTGGAGGAAGCGGTGGGCGACGGCGCTCGCGCCGGTGACCACCTCCACCAGGTCGTGCACGGCCGGCTCGGCGGCCTCGGCCCGGTACTCCTCCGCCAGCAGCACCGCCGCAAGCTCCGCCTGCTCCAGCTCATGGCGCTGCTGGGTCAGCAGCGCGCCCAGCGCCACCGCGGGCGGCGCCGCCACCCACCGTCCCGTACGGGACGAGGACTGCGCGGCGAGCCCCTGCGCCTCCAGCCGGCGCAGCGCCCGTTCGGTCTCGCCCTCCGGCAGCGCCAGCCGGTGGGCCAGATCGGCCACCTCAGCCGCGCCCAGCGCGACAAGCGCGCGATAGGCCGACTCCTGCCGTTCGTCGAGACCGATCGCTCCCAGCATCGCTGCCCACCCCTTGCCCGACCCGGCGCCCCGCCCGCCGGACCCACTCGTTCCGCTGTCGCCGTGGCGGGAATCAGCCACGGCGCATTCCCGCCTCGCCCATCATCCCCGCACCACCCGTTCCTCTGCCAATGTGGTGCCACCGCAGCACCAACGACGACGGGCCGCGTGGGCCACAGCCCCGCAGCGCTCACCCCGGCGAAGCCCGCGTACTCCTACCGACTCCGGCAGCGACCCCCACCCAGACCGTGGTCCGCGCTGACGACGTGCGCTGATCACGCCGGTCCGCCGGGCGTCCTTCCCGTGGGGGGTGGGGTCGCCCGGCGGACTCCTTTTCCGCTTTTTCTGGATGCGCCGTTTTCGTACGCCCCCCGCGGTGGACAATAAGGGCATGACTCAGCAGGGGGATAGGCGGACCGCCGGCCCGGACGACTGGTGGGACAAGCTCTACGACGAGACCGCGCCTGACACGGCCGCAGGCGCCGGGACACCGGACGACACGCGCCCCACGGCAGGGCGCGACGATGACGAACCGTCACCCGAACGGCCCACGGCCGCACCGCCACCGCCCACAGCTCCACCCCCACCCCCACCCACCGCCCCACCGGCCCCACCCCGCCCGCCGAGGCAGCGGGCCCCCTGGGAGCCACCGTCCCCCGCCGCCCCCGCCGAAGGGCCGCGGACCTTCCCGCCCGCCCCCAGCACACCGCCGCCACCCACCACCGCGCCCCAGGCCGACCCCCGAACCGGCTACGTCGGCGACGGACCACCCACCTACGACCCCGAGCCCACCGCCCTGCCCGCCGCACACCCCGACGAGCTGGCCGAACTCGTCGCCGACACCGTCCTCGACGGCGCCCGGTACGGCACGTACACCCTGCGCGCCGCCTCCGTGCGCGGCGACTCCGCGCGCTACCGCGGCGAGCCCCGCCGCGACGCGCTCATCACCGCCCGCTTCGGCGAAGGCCGCGGAGCCCTCGTCCTCGTCGCCGTCGCCACCGGCGCCCGCGCCGCCGCGGCCCCTCATATGGCCGCCGCCGACGCCTGCCGCTGGATCGGCGAAGCCGTCGGCCGCAGCCACACCCGGCTCGCCGAGGACATCCGGGCCGGCCGCCGCGGCGACCTCAAGTCCGGGCTGCACCGGCTCACCGACCGCACGTACGGCAGACTCCGCGCCCGCGCCACCGAACTCGGCGCCGACCCGCAGGAGTACACCGCGCACCTGCGCTGCCTGCTGCTCTCCGCAGACCCCGACTGCCGCACCCGGGTCTTCTTCGGTGTCGGTCCGGGCGGGCTCTTCCGGCTGCGCGACGGAGCCTGGCAGGACCTCGAACCCGCGCTGCCCGACCCTGGCGCCGTCACCGGCGAGGCGGTCGTCGGCTTCGGCTCGCCGCCCCAGGACCCCCGCGTCGGCGAACAGGGTCCCGACGCAAGCCCGCTGACCGTGGCCCTCGGCGTCACCCAGGCCGCGCCCCCGGCCGTGGAGGGACCGCTGCCCCCACCGGCCGAACCGTTTCGCTTCCGCGCCTCGGTCGCCCGGCCGGGGGACACGCTGCTCCTCGCCGCACAGGGCTTCGCCGAACCGGTCCGGAGCGAGCGCGCGCTCGCCGACGCGCTCGCCGCACGCTGGGGAACGGCCGGACCGCCCGGCCTCGCGGCCTTCCTCGCCGACACCCAGACCCGGGTGAAGGGGTACGCCGACGACCGTACGGCCGTGGCGGTCTGGGAGGCGTAATGCCACCGGTCATGGGTTGATGGACCCATGGCCCGACAGAACGTCGCAGAACAATTCGTCGACATCCTGGTCCGCGCCGGCGTGCGCAGGCTGTACGGAGTCGTCGGCGACAGCCTGAACCCCGTCGTCGACGCCATCCGGCGCACGGCCGGAATCGACTGGATCCACGTCCGCCACGAGGAGGCCGCCGCCTTCGCCGCCGGCGCCGAGGCACAGATCACCGGCAAGCTGGCGGCCTGCGCCGGATCCTGCGGCCCGGGCAACCTCCACCTCATCAACGGCCTGTACGACGCACACCGCTCGATGGCCCCCGTGCTCGCCCTCGCCTCGCACATCCCATCGAGCGAGATCGGGCTCAGCTACTTCCAGGAGACCCACCCCGACCATCTCTTCCGCGAGTGCAGCCACTACTGCGAGATGATCTCCAACCCGCAGCAGATGCCACGGCTGCTGCAGACCGCCGTGCAGCACGCGGTCGGCCGCGGCGGGGTCAGCGTGGTGACCATGCCCGGGGACCTCGCCTCCCAGGCCGCCCCCGAGAAGAGCATCGAACACGCCCTGGTGACCTCCCGACCCACCGTCCGCCCCGGCGACGCCGAGATCGACGCACTGGTCCGGCTCATCGACGACGCGAACAAGGTGACACTGTTCTGCGGCAGCGGCACGGCGGGCGCCCACGCCGAGGTCATGCAGTTCGCCGAGCGCCTCAAGGCGCCCGTCGGCCACGCCCTGCGCGGCAAGGAGTTCATCCAGTACGACAACCCCTACGACGTCGGCATGAGCGGACTGCTCGGCTACGGCGCCGCCTACGAGGCCACCCACGAGTGCGATCTGCTCATCCTGCTCGGCACCGACTTCCCGTACAACGCCTTCCTCCCCGACGACGTCAAGATCGCCCAGGTGGACGTACGCCCCGAACACCTCGGCCGGCGCTCCACCCTGGACCTGGCCGTCTGGGGCGATGTGCGCGAGACGCTGCGGTGTGTGATTCCCCGGGTGCGGGCCAAGGCCGACCGGCGGTTCCTCGACAAGATGCTGAAGAAGCACGCCGACGCGCTCGAAGGCGTCGTCAAGGCGTACACCCGCAAGGTCGAGAAGCACCGCCCCATCCACCCCGAGTACGTCGCCTCGGTCCTCGACGAACTCGCCGACGACGACGCCGTGTTCACCGTCGACACCGGCATGTGCAATGTGTGGGCCGCCCGCTACCTCACGCCCAACGGGCGGCGCCGGATCATCGGATCATTCAGCCATGGCTCCATGGCCAACGCCCTGCCGCAGGCGATCGGCGCCCAGTTCACCGACCGCGACCGGCAGGTCGTCTCCCTCTCCGGCGACGGCGGATTCGCCATGCTGATGGGCGACTTCCTCACCCTCGTGCAGTACGACCTGCCGGTGAAGATCGTGCTGTTCAACAACTCCTCGCTGGGCATGGTGGAGCTGGAGATGCTGGTCGCCGGCATGCCCTCGTACGGAACGGCCAACCACAACCCCGACTTCGCCGCCCTCGCCCGCGCGGCCGGCGCCTACGGCGTCCGGGTCGAGAAGCCCAAGCAGCTCGCCGGCGCCCTCAAGGACGCCTTCAAGCACAAGGGCCCCGCGCTCGTCGACGTGGTCACCGACCCGAACGCCCTGTCCATCCCGCCCAAGATCAAGGCGGAGATGGTCACCGGCTTCGCGCTCTCCGCCAGCAAGATCGTCCTGGACGGGGGAGTGGGCCGGATGCTCCAGATGGCCCGCTCCAACCTGCGCAACGTCCCCCGTCCCTGAGCCCCCGCAGCCCCGGGGCCGGCCCGTCAGGCGGGGGTCAGCCGCAGCGTGAGGATCTGGAACGGCCGCAGCTGCACCACCACCCCCTCGCCGTCCCGCTCGGCGGGGTGCAGCGGCCGCTCCAGCAGATCCGTGACCCGCGCCTTGCGCAGCGGGAAGGCGGTACGCAGCGTGGTCGTGACGCGCGACCCGGCCGACTCGTAGAGCCGCACGACCACATCACCGCCCCGGTCGTCGGCGAGCTTCACCGACTCCACCGTCACCGCCGGATGACCGGCCTCGACCAGCGGCCCACGCGCCGGCACCCCGGGCGCCACGCGCAGCGGCAGATTGAGCGCCAGCCCCTCCCGTACGGCATCGGTCACCGAACACCCCGGCAGCAGCGCGTAGGTGAAGCGGTGCCGGCCAAGATCCGTCTCGGGGTCCGGGCTGTGCGGCGCCCGCAGCAGGGTGAGCCGTACGGTCGTACCGAGCCCGTCGGCGTGCGGAGCGCGGCTCACGTCATGGCCGTACGTCGAGTCGTTGAGCAGCGCCACGCCGTAGCCGGGCTCCGCGACCCGCAGCCAGCGATGGGCGCAGATCTCGAACCGGGCCGCGTCCCAGCCGGTGTTGGTATGTGTGGGCCGGTGCACATGTCCGAACTGGACCTCGGCGGTAGACCGTTCGGCGTGCACATCGAGCGGGAAGGCGGCCTTGAGCACCTTCTCGGACTCCTGCCAGTCGACGTCGGTGACGACGTCGAGCCGGGCGCTCGCGCACCGCAGCACGATCTCCTGGGTGATCCGCGACGCCCCGAAGCTCCGCACCACCCGTACCACCGCGCGCAGGTGACCTTCCTCGACGAGCTCGACGGAGTCGGCGGCGGTCAGATCGGTGCGGCTGCGCAGATAGTGCCGGTCGATGTCCCAGGCGTCCCACTGGTTGGGGTGGTCGGGGTGCAGTTGCAGCAGATTGCCCCGCCCGCCGAGCGCGAGGACCTCCCGGCCGGCCCGCAGATCCCGCACGGACGCGAGCAGCCCGTCCTGGTCCACGACCACCCTCAGCAGCCCGTTGTCGAGCACGATCCCCTCACGCCCGACACGGGCGCCGCTCGCGCCGGCCGGCACGCGGTCCTGCCGCAGCGGGGCCGCGCCAAGGGCCGGCACCCGCACCAGGACCGGTGCCCCCTTCTCGGCGTCGACGACCTCCACCCGCTCGTACGGTGAGGTGTTCACGACTGCCTGATCCCCGCCGGTGCCCAGGGCGGCCAGCGCGGTGGCGGTGATCCCCGCCAGCTCCTCCTGCACGCGCGCGTAGGTCTCCCGTGCCTCCCGGTGCACCCAGGCGATCGAGGAGCCGGGCAGGATGTCGTGGAACTGATGGAGCAGGACCGTCTTCCAGATCCGGTCCAGGTCCTCGTACGGATAGGTGTACGAGGCGGATGCCAGCGCCGCGGCCGTCGCCCACAACTCCGCCTCGCGCAGCAGATGTTCGGACCTGCGGTTGCCCTGCTTGGTCTTGGCCTGAGTGGTGTAGGTGGCCCGGTGCAGCTCCAGGTACAGCTCGCCCGACCAGACCGGAGCCTGGGCTCCGTACTCCTCCTCGGCCGCGGCGAAGAACGCCGACGGCGGCTCGATCGCCACCCGCGGAGAGCCCTCCAGATCCCGCAGCCGACGGGCCTTCTCCAGCATCTCCCGGGTGGGACCGCCCCCGCCGTCCCCCCAGCCGAACGGCACCAGGGAGCGGGTCGCCCGCCCCTTGTCGGCGAAGTTGCGCTCCGCGTGCGCCAGTTCACGGCCGTGAAACTGCGCGTTGTAGGTGTCGACGGGCGGGAAGTGGGTGAAGACCCTGGTGCCGTCGATGCCCTCCCACCAGAACGTGTGGTGCGGCATCCGGTTGGACTGGTTCCACGACAGCTTCTGGCTGAGGAACCAGCGCACCCCCGCCAGCCGGGCCAGCTGGGGGAACGCGGCCGTGTAGCCGAAGGAGTCGGGCAGCCAGATCTCCCGGGTCTCGACGCCCAGCTCCTGCTCGAAGAAGCGCTTGCCGTGGACGATCTGCCGGGCCAGCGCCTCGCCGCCCGGCATGTTGGCGTCCGACTCCACCCACATCGACCCCACCGGCGCCCAGTTGCCCGCCCGCACTGCCGCCCGGATCCGCCGCCAGATGTGCGGCTGGTGCTCCTTCACCCAGGCGTACTGCTGCGCCTGGGAGCAGGCGAACACCAGCTCCGGGTAGTCCTCCGCGAGCGCCGTGACATTGGCGAAGGTGCGTGAGGCCTTCCGCACGGTCTCGCGCAGCGGCCACAGCCACGCCGAGTCGATATGGGCGTGCCCCGCGGCCGAGACCCGGTGGGCGCTCGGCGCCGCCGGCCGCGCCAGGACGTCCGCGAGCCGCTCCCGCGCCAGGGCCGCCGTGCCCGGCACGTCGTGCAGATCGAGCGCGTCGAGCATGTCCTCCAGCGCGCGCAGGATCTCGTGGCGCCGCGAGCGGTCCTCGGGCAGCTCCCGCATCAGCTCGGAGAGCACCTCGACGTCCAGGGTCAGATGCCACACGTCCTCGTTCAGGACGGCGAGGTCCGCGGCGGCGAAGCGGTAGAGCGGCCGGTCCCCCGCGGTCAGGACGTCGCCGAGCGCGGTCGGCTCGAAGTCCCGTAGCACCGCGGGGTTGGCCGCCGCCTCCAGGAGCAGGTCGACGCTCTCCCCACCCCGGGCGGGCGCGGCGACGGGGACATGGCGGTTACGCGGATGGATGCCCTTGACCGGGACCCCCTCGGCGTCGTGGACCAGGCCCTCCGCCTGGAAGCCCGGCCCCTCGCCGGTGAAACCGGGGTCGACGACCGCCTCCACCCGGCGTCCGGCCCAGGCACGCGGCACCGTGCCGCGCAGCCGGAACCAGCTCGTCGACCAAGGCGGCCCCCAGGGCGTGCCCAGGTCGAACGGCTCGTACGTGGCCCGCAGCGCCTCGGCGGCCGGCACCGGCTCACCGGGGGTGTGCCAGACCGAGAGCGTGAGCGGGACCCGCTCGCCGTACTGCGCGGGCCGGACGAATCGGCGGAGCGCGCGTTCCAGGCGCGCCTCCACCTGCGGACGGTCGTCATGCATCGCAGCACCCCTGTCTCCGGTGTCCCTCGGTGTCTTTCGGTGTCTCTCGCACGGCTTCCCGCGGACGGCGCGTACGGCGCATACGGCGCATACGGCCGAGTGTTGACTTACCCCGATGCATCCGGTGATTGACGATTCGACATGAATGGGCGCTACGGGGTGGGGCATGCATTCCGTGAGCGTGTTCGAGCTGAGAGGTCGTGACGTCGTGCGGGTGGGGGCTATGAGCGGGCAGTCGACCAGGTGGCGCCGGAGAGTCGGGCGCGCGGACCTCTCGGCGGTACGGGAGGTGAGAGGTGCCCTGCGCGACATGCTGCGGCACTGGGGCGAAGCGGGCGCCTGCGACGTGGCCGAGCTGCTCGCGACCGAGCTGGTCACCAACGCGCTGATACATACCGACCACGGCGCGGAGGTCACCGCCACCGTGGCCCCCGACGCCCTGCGCGTGGAGGTGCGCGACCACGTCGCCGGCCTGCCCGGACCCTCGCACGCACCGTACGCCGACGACGGTACGCACGGCAGGGGACTGGTACTGCTCCAGGCGCTGGCGGATTCCTGGGGGGTGCGCCCCGACGGGGCGGGCAAGGTGGTCTGGTTCGAGCTGAACGGCAAGGCGACGGCCTGACAACGGCGGGCCGGGCAACGGTGGGCCTGACACGGGCGGGCCTGATACGGCGACGGGCGGGTCCGCCCGTCGAAGGGGTGGACCCGCCCGTGTCGCCGGCGCGGGGAGCGCCGTGGGCGGCATTCAGCCGAATTGCTGCTCCAGGTCCTTGAGTTTGCGCTCGAGGGAGTCGAGACGCGGCAGGGTCTGGGTGTCGTCCTCGGCGGTGAGATCCACCGTCCGGGGCTCAGCGCCCTTCACGGCCTGGAGGGAGGGCCGGGGTCGAAGCGGCAGTTGTCCAGGGTCGGATATGGCCGGCTCCGCGACCGACGACCCCACGGCCGCCGTCGCGGAGCCCGCCGCGGAGGTGAGGGCCTGGACCTCGACCTGACGGCCGCCGCCCCGCCCGATGCCCCAGGCCCGGTGCTGCCGGCTGATCGCGCGGTAGCGGGCCCGGTCCAGTTTCTCCTTCTCCCGCCGGTGGTGGCGGTTGCGCTGCTTCTCCCGCCGGTCCTCCCGGACCTCCTCGACGGCCTCGTCCAGCGTCCGTACGCCTTCCAGCAGCATCAGCGACCAGGCGCCGAAGGTCTCCCGGGGCGCCCGGAGCCACCGTACGACCCGGATCTGCGGCAGCGGACGCGGCACCAGACCCTGCTCGCGCAGGGCGGCCCTGCGGGTCTGCTTCAGGGCCCGGTCGAAGAGGACGGCCGCCGACAGGGACATCCCGGCGAAGAACTGCGGCGCGCCCGCGTGGCCCAGGCCCCGCGGGGCGTGCACCCAGTTGAACCAGGCGGCGGCTCCGGCGAAGGTCCAGACGAGCAGCCGGGAGCCGAGGGCCGCGTCGCCGTGGCTGGCCTCGCGGACCGCGAGGACCGAGCAGAACATCGCCGCGCCGTCGAGTCCGAAGGGGACCAGGTATTCCCAGCCGCCGGTGAGGCTGAGGTTCTGTCGGCCGAAGCCGACCAGGCCGTGGAAGGAGAGTGCGGCGGCGACCGCTGCACAGCAGAAGAGCAGGAGGTACGAGGCGGTGCCGTAGACGGCCTCCTTGCGCCGTCGGCGTTCCTCGCTGCGTTCCCAGGTGTCGTCGGCCGAGGTCTGGTCACCGGCGCGCTTGCCGCGCGCGAGCACCGCCACCGCCGTCAGGACTCCGGCGAGCATCACGCCACCCGGAAGCAGCCAGTCCAGCGATATGTCGGTCAGTCTCATGCGGTGTCCCTTGCATCGCAGTGGGGCGTTTCGGCGGCCCATACTGGCCGAAGCCCACAGCTGCCCACGGGGTTTCCGGGCAAGAGAACGCCATTGAGGCGACGAGGCATACAAATAGGTGCGTTCTGGTCGAACTTTCATCTGCGGAAGCTGAGTTGAGTTCGATTCATGCCACCCGAACGGGTGGCATGAACGTCAGGCGGTCTCGCTCAGCCGGCGGATCCGCTCCGCGTCGCAGGTCCGCGGGCAGGTGACGCAGGTGTCCTCGGGGCGCAAGGTGTAGAAGAGGCAGCAGCTTGACCGGTCCCGGGTGGGCAGCGGCGCCCCGCCCGGCCCGGTCAGCTCGCGGAACCCCGCCGTGCCCACGTACGGCTTCTCGGTGCCCGGGAGCAGCAGCTCCAGCTCCGCCATCGCCCGGCTCTCCTCGCCGAGCAGATGTGCGATGTACCACAGGCCCTCGACGATCTCGTCCGTCGCCATGCCCCACAGCGCCCGCCGTCCGCGCCGCATCCGAGGCCCGAACCCCTCCAGGATCCGGGCGAAGTGCTCGGCGACGGAGTCGCGCACCTCGGCGCGCAGCGCCTCCTCGTCCGCCACGACCCGGGCGCCGGGCAGCGCGGCCGCCGGGTCGCCGGGCAGGCAGGCGAACTCCTCGATCCGTACTGTCATCCGCCCGAGTGTCCGCTGGAAGGCGACCCCTTCGACCGGGATCCTGGGCACCCGCCGGTCCAGGAACCATGGCACCGTCACCAGCAGACAGGCGGGCCAGGCGTACCGGTGCAGTCCGAAGCCGGCCACCACGTCGGGGCGGGCGCGCTGCCCGTAGTCCCGCACTACCTGCTCGTTGTCCCAGGCGAGAAAGGCGTCGAGGGCGGCGCCCCCGGCCGCGAGCTCGTCCGCGCCGACCCAGCCCCCACCGCGAGGGGCCTGTTCGCCCGCCGCCAGCTCTCGTATGCCCAGGCCGGGGAAGACCTCCGTGAGCCGGGTGTACGCCGCAGCGACGGGCGACGTGAGGCCGGGCAGCAGTGCGGGCAGTGACATGCGGGACCACCGAATCGCGATCGTTAGCAGGTAAGCCTTACCTTACCCGATGCGATCGATGTTTGAACTGCCACTGTGTCCGCCTATGGTGCACATGAGGCCCTTGCACCGTGAGCGGGGTCCGGGACGAGGCCCCAGGAGGACCCGGGTGGAGCAGAGCACAGCGCGCGACAGGGCGACGGAGCGCCCGCACGCGCCCTCTGCGCCTGCCGTTTCGGTACGCGCCCCCGGACAGCCCTGCGCCCCCGCGGAACACCGGGTCCCCGAGCAGGCCCGCGGCGAGCACACCCACAGCGAGCCGGCCGCCCCCGCCCAGAGCCCCCGGCCGGTCCAGCGCCACTCCGTGCGGGGCCAGATACTCCAGGCCCTGCGCACCTCCCTCGTGGGCGGCGAGCTCGTCCCGGGCGAGGTCTATTCCGCCCCCGCCCTCGGTGAGCGCTTCGGGGTCTCCGCCACACCGGTACGCGAGGCCATGCAGCAGCTCGCCCTCGAAGGCGCCGTCGAGGTCGTCCCCAACCGCGGCTTCCGCGTCATCCAGCGCACCCCGCGCGAACTCGCCGAGCTGGCCGAGGTCCGCGCCCTCCTCGAGATCCCCGTCATGCTGCGGCTGGCCCGCACGGTCCCCGCCGAGCGCTGGTGCGAGCTGCGCCCCCTCGCCGAGGCGACCGCCGCCGCGGCGGCCCGCGGCGACCGCGCGCACTACGCGGAGACCGACCGCGCCTTCCACCGCGCGGTCCTCTCCCTGGCCGGCAACGACCAGCTCGTCGCCGTCGCCGACGACCTGCACCGGCGCTCCCAGTGGCCGCTCATGGCCGCCCCCGTCAGCCGCCACGCCGACCTCGTCGCCGACGCCGCCGAACACACCGCCCTCCTCGACGCGCTCGCCGCCCAGGACCTGACCGTGGTCCAGTCACTCGTACGAGAGCACTTCACCGGAGCCGACGGCTGACCGGACGGGAGGCCGCGGGTACTAAGGTCGTACCGTCAGACGCTTCTGGTCCGTGCGCGAGGTGCCCCATGTCGTCCGCGACTTCCGTGCCGGCGGTCCGGCACCCGGACGAGGGCGGCGAACTCCCGTCCGCGGACGGGACCTTGCCGCGTGCCGCTGTGTTCGGGCAGGAGGTACGTCCTCTGGCCGGTGCCCGCTTCGGGTCAGAGGGGACCATGCCGCGTGCCGCTGTGCTCCCGCGGGAGGTGCGCCTGCTGGCCGGGGCACGCACCTGGCCCTCCGAGCCTTCCCTCCCAGGCGCCACCGCGCTTGCGAAAGCGGTGCGCCCCCTGGCCGGTGCCCGCTCCGGGGCGGACGGGTCCCTGGGGCGCGCCGCTGTGTTCGGGCAGGAGGTACGTCCTCTGGCCGGTGCCTGCTCCGGGGTAGACGGGGCCCTGCCGCGTGCCGCCGTGCTCCCGCAGGAGGTACGCCCCATCTCCGGGGCACGCACCCGGCCCTCCGCGCCTTCCCTCCCGGGCGCTGCGCGACGGGGGCGGCGGGTATGACCCGGGCCACGCGGCGCAGGCGGCTGCCCGCAGGTCTGGAGGCCGCGGCCGCCGCGCTGCTCGACTGGCTGGCCGACCCCGCCGCGCCCCGGCTCTGTCTCGTCGGCGGCGGTGGGCGCCGACGGAGCGCGGCACGGTTGCTCGACTGGCTCGCCCGCCAGGGCGACCGCGGCGGCGCCGCCCGTGAGCGGGCGATCCACGCGCGCGTGCCCCTGGAGGGGCAGAGCGCCCTCGGCGCGGCCTGGCTGCTCGCCGACCGGCTCGGCGTCGTGGCCCGCGAGCCGGGGGAGTTGGTGCGCATCCTGGCCACCGACCCCCGGCGTACCGTCGTCGTCCTGCCCGGGCTGCACCAGGCCGCCGAGCCCGGCCCGCTCACCGAACTCGTCGCCGCCCTCGGCGAACTGGGCCACCTCCGGCTTGTCGTCGAGGCCCCCGCCGGCACCGACGTCCACGCCAGCCTCGCCGCCCTGCGGCCCACCGTGCTCGACCTCGACCCCGAGCGCCGCCAGCCCGAACCGCCCGCGCCCGTCCACGAGTTGCCCGACCTCGACGACCCCGCCGCGGTCTGCGCGGCCGATCCGTTCGCCGTCACCGCCGCCTACGGCATCGGACACGGCGGTGACGACCACGGCGGCGACGACCATGGAGGGCTCCGGCAGGCCTGGCTGCGCGCAGGGCAGTCCCTGTGCCGTGACCAGACCCCCGCCGACCGCGCGCTGGTGCTGCTCGCCGCGCTGGGCGACGGCGCCGACCCCCGGCTGCGCCCGGCCCTGGCGGAGCTGGCCGCGCCCGCGCCCTGGCGGGTCGACTGGGCCAGGGTGCGCGGCGACCTCACCCCGCCCTGGCCAGGACCGGTCGTCGCGCTCGCCGTGGGCGCCGGCCCGTCGGCGGGCCGGCTGCTCGCCGCCGATCAACTCGGTACCGTACGGCTCCTGAACGCCGAGGACGCCACCCCCGCCGGGCTCGTCCCGGCCCCGCCCGCCCGTCGAGCCAGGGCCCTGGCCGCGCTTCCCGACGGCAGCGTGCTGTTCCTCGACGAGCGCGGCCGACTCCACGCCGAGCACGGGACGCAGGGCCCGAGCGCGACCCGGCGGCTGACCGAGGCCGTCGCGGCGACCCTCGCCCGCCACCCGGGCAGCGCACTGGCGGCCGCCGAGGACATCGTCCTCGTCGGCGACCGCATGGGATCCGTCCACGCCTTCGGCCTTACGGACGTGCATCAGGCGGCGCTGCACAGCGGCCGGGTCACGGCGGTCGGCGTTGTCGGAACCCCCGCGCCCCTGGTCCACAGCGGCGGGGCCGACGGAACCGTACGGGCCTGGGCGCCGGGCCGCGCCCCGCTCGCCGTGCCCGCTGCCGAACGCCCCTTCCCTGTCGTCGCGTTGCATGCCGCGCACACCCCGGCGGGGGTGCGGCTCGCGGTGGCCTGGGGCGACGGACTCGTCGAGCTGTACGGCTCCGACGGCGGCGCGCCCCTCGGCTTCCGGCCGGGACCGCCGGTCCGGGCGGTGGCCGTGACGGCGGACGGCGCCGTGGTCATCGGTATGGACGAAGCCCTCCTCAGCCTCACGCCCGGGCACTGAACCGGCCCGCGCGAATCGGCGGACATCGGCGTTCATTCGGGCATTCGGGCCGGTACACGGGGCAATTGGCGCAAGGGGAGCGATCTTGGTCGCGGTATGATGACCCGAATCCGACGGCCGGCCATTGGAAGCAAAGAAAAGGTAGGTGGCACGCCTTCATGCTGTTCTCGGTTGATCACGCTGAGCTGGTCAGGACCGTGGGCGAGGACAATGTCCACCGCCTTTCCGGTGATGTCGCCCAGGCTTACGGATTCGATGGGGCGACCGCGGAATTCCTCACCGAGATCGGTATTCCGGGGGATGAGGAACTCGAGCTCTTCTTCGGCCTGGGTCCGGAATTCGACCCGGACCGCTTCTGTTCCTCCGCAGAGCTCAAGGAATTGGGCTGGAAGGTCGGCGAGGAGGTCGACGGCTGGGTCCGGCTCGGCAACTTCCCGGTCAACATGGTCGCCGTGGACCCCAGGACCGGAACGGTCCACCAGTTCACCGAAGGCCCCATGACCGCGCTCGCGATCCACGGGGACCTGTCGTCCTTCGCCCGGACCGTCGCCTCACTGGCCGCGTACGTCCAGAGCCAGGTCGACGCAGAGGAGCGCGCGGACGCCGCCCACGAGTCGCGGGACGCCGACGTACGCCGGATCGTCGAGGACATCCGCGCCCGCGACCCACTGCCGTTCGAGAACCGCCGCAGCGAGTGGCACGAACTCTTCGAGAACCTCGCCGCCGGAACGTACTGAGCCGTACGCGGCTGAACGTACTGGTGGGACGTACGCAGCGGACTGTACTGGGCGGGTACGTACGCGGCGGAACGCACGCAGCGGGTACGTACGCATCCGGACGTACTCGGCGGAACGTACTGAACGTCCCGCTCCGGCGTCACCGAGGGCCCGCGCACGGGGCCCTCGGTGACAGGTCGGAACGGTGGTCGTCAGACCGCCGCTTGCGGGGCCAGCCGGCCCGCCAGCCAGGTCGGTACCCCGCCGAGCAGACGGAACAGCCGCGCCGCCTCCGCGCGCAGCCGCCCGGCCTCCGGCTCGCTCTCCGTGTCCGCGAGCGAGGCGAGCGCCGGAGCCGTACCCACCAGGTAGCCCAACTCCTCGCGGATCCGCAGCGACTCGGCGAAGCCGTGCCGCGCCTCCGCCAACTCCCCTTCGCGCAGGGCGATTCCGGCCATGTGGCGCCAGGTCGAGGAGAGCAGCAGGCTGTCCCCCTGGGCCGCGGCGGCGGTGTGGGCGCGCAGGAACGCGGCGCGGGCGGCCTGCGGAGAGTCGCCCAGGTTCTGGGCGATCAGACCGCGCCGGAAGTCGAGCAGCGGCCGCCCCGCGCCTTCCGGCGCGATCAGCGCCGCCGCCCGGCCGAGCGCGGCCCGCGCCTCGTCGGCCCGGTCGCGTACGGCCAACAGCGTGGAGGCGTAGGCGAGATAGCCCCGCTCGCAGGCGGCGGCCCCGCGTTCCTCGTCGCTCTGGGCCACTGCTTCGGCGGCGCGCAGCGCCTCCTCGGCCTCGGCCCAGCCCGCCTCGGTGTATAGGCACTGCTCGATCAGCAGCGCGGCCCGCTCCAGGGCCGCGGCCGGTTCACCCGCGTGAGGGGTGAGCAGCGCGGCCGCGTCGGTCCAGCAGCCGCGGGAGCGAAGACGCCATATGGCCGTCTCCATGGGGGTCTCCCTGCCGTAGGCAGGGGACGGATCGTCGCCATCCGTTGTTTCGGAACCGGAACCAGACATGGCGGTATCCGCCACATTGCCCTCCCCGAGCGCGACATTGAGCTGTTGAGTCCGGTCGAATCTCAGCATGGATGGCGCGCCGGGCCAAGGGCTCAGGTGAATGATTTCACAATCGTCCTGTGTTTATCGGTGCGCGATCGTGATCAAGGAGAGGGTCAGCGCCCCACCGGATCGGCCTCGGCGCCGTCGCCGGGAGCGACGAGTGCCAGGTGACCGCCGTCGTCGATGGGCGTGGGCACGGTCAGCGTGCCCATCGGGCGGTCCCCGTCGAAGAGATGGATCTCGCCATGACCGCCACGGGTGACGGCGGTCAACCCGACGGCGGGTGATGCCGCGATCGCGCGACGCTGGACGCCGTCCCAGAAGGCGCTGAGCCCTCCGGGCAGGGCGAGGAATCCGGCGTGCTCGGCGAGATGGCGGCCTTCGAGCACGCCCGCGACCCGGCCGTCCGGGAGGTCCAACACCCAGATGGATCCGGCCACTTGGTCGGCGACGAGCAGTCGGGGAGGCAGCGGGCCCGCGTGGCCCTCGCCCGGGCCCTGCTGACGGACCCGCGGGTCCTCGTCCTCGACGAGACGACGGCCAACCTCGACACGGCGGGCGACGCGGCCGAGCGGTTCGCGCCGTACGACCGGCGATGCGGCCGTGCTGCCGGGTCCTGGGCCCCGCCCTCTGAGGCGCGGGGGCCGCCCGTCATGGCCGCACGGATCCTCCGGCCGCGCCCCTGACGCGGCGCCTGGGTCCCGTGCCTGGCCCGACCGGACCGCGCCCGCTCTCGCGTCCGGGACCGGGGCCCACGGGGCGCGGGAGCCCGCCCCCAACGGGCCCCGCCCCGTCTGGGCGGGCCCGTTAGCTCATCCGCAGCGCCAGGAAGAAGTCCAGCTTGTCCTCCAGGCGCGACAGGTCGCGGCTCGTCAGTTGCTCGATTCTGCCCACCCGGTAGCGCAGGGTGTTCACGTGCAGGTGCAGACGTGTCGCGCAGCGGGTCCAGGAGCCGTCGCAGTCGAGGAAGGCCTCCAGCGTGGGGATGAGTTCCGCGCGGTGGCGGCGGTCGTAGTCGCGCAGCGGGTCCAGCAGGCGGGCCGTGAAGGCACGGCGGACGTCGTCCGGGACGAAGGGGAGCAGCAGGACGTGGGAGGCCAGCTCGTGGTGGCCCGCGGCGCAGACGCGGCCCGGGCGGGCGGCGGCCACGCGGCGGGCGTGGCGGGCCTCCTCCAGGGCGCCGCGCAGGCCCTCCGCGGAGTGGACCGCCGCCGAGACGCCGAGCGTGAGCCGGCCGTCGCCGTCGAGGCCCGCCGACAGCGGCTCGCGGACCGCCGTCAGCAGAGCGTCCGCGTGCAGCCCGAGCGCTATCGTCTCGCCCTCCTGCGTCTCCGTCGGCGTCACCGACGGCAGCGGCACCAGCGCGATCGCCTCGTCACCGCTGTGCGCCACCGCGATCCGGTCCGCCGACTCCGAGCCGACGGTCGCCGGGTCGACGAGGATCTCCTCCAGGAGCGCCTGCGCGACCGGCCCGCTGTCGACGGCCGGGCCCGCCGCGCCCTCCTGGTCCCACTCGACCCGGGCGACCACGACCTGCCAGTGCGGCGCCGTGCCGAGGCCCGGCAGCAGCACCGGCGCCGCGACCCGCAGGCGCGCCGCGATCTCGGCCGGCGCGGCCCCGGTCTGGACCAGCTCCAGGACTTCCTGGGCCAGCCGGCGCCGTACCGTACGCGCCGCCTCGCGCCGGTCGCGCTCGACGGCGATCAGCTGGGTGACGCCCTGCAGCAGGTCCAGGCGCGCGGCAGGCCAGTCGCTCGCGTCGGCCTCGACGGCGAGCAGCCAGTCGGACAGCACCGTCTCGCGGACGTCCCGCGAGGCGGGGGCCGGACCGCGCCCGGTGTTCCGGATCGGGAAGAGGGAGTACGTCGTACCGCCGACGGCGAGGCGGTGCGGACCGCGCCGGCCGGTCCGGGTCGCCGCCAGGTGCTCCCCGGCGAGCTGGGCGCTCAGCGCGGGCCCGAGCGGCTCGCCCGCCCCGGCGATCTGGCGGCCGGTGGGGGAGAGCACCCAGGCCCGGAGGTCGAGGTCGGAGCCGAGGAGGTCGAGGACGACCTCCGGTCCGCCGCCGGCCGGACCAGAGGTCATCAGCCGCCTGTGGCGATCCACAACGGCCGCCAGGTCGCCCGCGCGTTCACCCGACACCTGTCGAACGACATGCTCGGTAATCGTCGCGAACGCAACGGACTCGTTCACTGCGAACAAAGGCAGCCGATGGCGCAAACACGCCTCGATCAGATCATCGGGAATGTCCCCGAGTTCCGCTTCGCCCGCTGCCAGGCCCGCCACCCCCGCCGACGCCAGGATCCGGACGAAGGGCTCCGCGTCGGAGGCGTCACGCCACCACGCGAGCCCGGTGAGGACCAGCTCGCCGCCGGACAGATAGCGGCTCGGGTCCCTGAGGTCGGTGGTCATCACGCCACGGACCGTGCGATCCAGCTCGTCCTCACCACCGAGCAGGCGCAGCCCCAGCGCGTCGGTTTCCAGCAGTGCGCGCAGCCGCATCTCGTTGCCGCCGATCTGTCTCGTTGTTGCCGGTGACCTGTGGCCACCGTTTCCGGGGGGAAACGGCGAGGTGAATGAGCCCCGCCTTTCGTTCGAATCTACAAGACGATGATGGTCACCAGCCAACTCCTTCATGGTTTCGGTGACTGCACTCGGCGGAGCCCGGCTTGTGTACTAGGCCACACACCGCGTTAACAGCGAATGAACAAGCAGTCGAGGGCCGGCCTTCTCCCCAGGCCCCAGTACCACCCCCGATCACGTAAGAGGCCACTCATGGACTTCCTTCGCCCCGCCAGCTGGGAGGAGGCGCTCGCCGCCAAGGCAGAGCACCCCACGGCTGTGCCCATTGCGGGTGGTACCGATGTCATGGTCGAGATCAACTTCGACCACCGGCGCCCGGAGTACTTGCTGGACCTGAACCGCGTCGAGCTGCTGCGGGACTGGGAGGCCGGCGAGGAGAACGTCCGTCTCGGCGCCTCCGTCACGTACACCCAGATCATGGAGCAGCTCCGCGCCGAGCTGCCCGGCCTGGCGCTCGCCTCGCACACGGTGGCCTCCCCGCAGATCCGTAACCGCGGCGGTGTCGGCGGCAACCTCGGTACCGCCTCCCCGGCCGGTGACGCCCACCCCGCGCTGCTCGCGGCGGGCGCCGAGGTCGAGGTCGAGTCGGTCCGCGGCAGCCGGTTCATCCCGATCGACGAGTTCTACACGGGCGTCAAGCGCAACGCGCTCCAGCCCGACGAGCTCATCAAGACCGTCCATATCAAGAAGGCGGACGGGCCCCAGCAGTACTCCAAGGTCGGCACCCGCAACGCGATGGTCATCGCCGTGTGCGCCTTCGGCCTGGCCCTGCACCCCGAGACCCGTACGGTCCGGACCGGCATCGGCTCCGCCGCACCCACCCCGGTGCGCGCCAAGGAGGCGGAGGAGTTCCTGAACGCGGCGCTGGAGGAAGGCGGCTTCTGGGACAACGGCAAGATCATCACCCCTTCGATCGCCAAGCAGTTCGCCGACCTCGCGTCCGCCGCCTGCAACCCGATCGACGACGTTCGAGGCACGGCCAGGTACCGCCGCCACGCGGTGGGCATCATGGCCCGCCGCACGCTCGGCTGGACCTGGGAGCAGTACCGCTCCACCGGCGCCACGCTCGAAGGAGCTGCATAGCCATGCGCGTGAATTTCACGGTCAACGGCCGTCCGCAGGAAGCCGACGACGTGTGGGAGGGCGAGTCCCTGCTCTACGTCCTGCGTGAGCGGATGGGTCTGCCCGGCTCCAAGAACGCCTGTGAGCAGGGCGAGTGCGGCTCCTGCACGGTCCGTCTCGACGGAGTGCCGGTCTGTTCCTGTCTCGTCGCCGCCGGTCAGGTCGAGGGCCGCGAGGTCGTCACCGTCGAGGGCCTGGCGGAGTACGCGCAGCAGCGCGCCGAAGGCCACCAGGGTGGCGGCTGCGCCACCGGCGCCTGCGGCACCAGCCTGGACCAGGCGAAGCGGTGGGAGGCCAGGCCGGCCGACTCGCAGACCGGTGAGGGTGTCGAACTCGCCCCGATCCAGAAGGCGTTCATCGACGCCGGCGCCGTCCAGTGCGGCTTCTGCACCCCGGGCCTGCTCGTCGCCGCCGACGAGCTGCTCGAGCGCAACGCCGACCCGTCCGACCAGGACATCCGCGAGGCCCTGTCCGGCAACCTCTGCCGCTGCACGGGCTACGAGAAGATCCTGGACGCGGTCCGCCTGGCGGCCGCCCGTCAGGGAGAGGCGGTCTGACCCATGGCGCCGAACACCCGCACCACTCCCGCCGGTACGCCCACCAACGTCACCCAGAAGCACGCCAGGGGCGGCATCGGCGAGTCCACGCTCCGCCCGGACGGCACCCTCAAGGTCACCGGTGAGTTCGCGTACTCCTCGGACATGTGGCACGAGGACATGCTCTGGGGCCACACGCTGCGCTCCACGGTCGCCCACGCGGAGATCGCGAGCATCGACATCTCCGAGGCGCTCGCGACGGCCGGTGTCTACGCCGTCCTGACGTACGACGACCTGCCGGCCAAGATGAAGAACTACGGTCTGGAGATCCAGGACACCCCCGTCCTGGCGAACGGCCGGGTACGTCACCACGGCGAGCCGGTGGCCCTGGTCGCCGCCGATCACCCGGAGACCGCCCGCCGCGCGGCCGCCAAGATCAAGATCGACTACCGGGAGCTGCCGCTCGTCACCGACGAGGCCTCCGCCCTCGCCGAGGACGCCCCGCTGCTCCACCCGGGCCGCGACGACCACCACTCCGGCCACGTCCCCCACCCCAACATCGTCCACCGCCAGCCGATCATCCGCGGCGACGCGGCCGAGGCCGCCAAGAAGGCCGATGTCATCGTCACCGGCGAGTACGTCTTCGGCATGCAGGACCAGGCCTTCCTCGGCCCGGAGTCCGGCCTCGCGGTGCCGTCCGAGGACGGCGGTGTCGACCTGTACGTCGCCACCCAGTGGCTGCACTCGGACCTCAGGCAGATCGCCCCCGTCCTCGGCCTGCCCGAGGAGAAGGTCCGTATGACGCTCTCCGGCGTCGGCGGTGCCTTCGGCGGCCGCGAGGACATCTCGATGCAGATCCACGCCTGCCTGCTGGCGCTGCGCACCGGCAAGCCGGTCAAGATGGTCTACAACCGCTTCGAGTCCTTCTTCGGGCACGTCCACCGGCACCCGGCGAAGCTCCGGTACGAGCACGGCGCCACCAAGGACGGCAAGATCACGCACATGAAGTGCCGGATCGTGCTCGACGGCGGTGCCTACGCCTCGGCCTCCCCGGCCGTCGTCGGCAACGCCTCGTCCCTCTCCGTCGGCCCGTACGTCATCGACAACGTCGACATCGAGGCCGTCGCCCTCTACACGAACAACCCGCCCTGCGGCGCGATGCGCGGCTTCGGCGCCGTCCAGGCCTGCTTCGCCTACGAGGCCCAGATGGACAAGCTCGCGGCGAAGCTGGGCATGGACCCGGTCGAATTCCGCCGGCTCAACGCCATGGAGCAGGGCGCGATCATGCCGACCGGCCAGGTCGTGGACTCGCCGGCCCCGGTCGCCGAGCTGCTGCGCCGGGTCAAGGCCCGCCCGATGCCGCCCGAGCGCCAGTGGGAGACGGCCGGCGAGGGCGCGGACGTCCGCGCGCTGCCCGGTGGTCTGTCCAACACCACCCACGGCGAGGGCGTCGTACGCGGTGTCGGCTACGCCGTCGGCATCAAGAACGTCGGCTTCTCCGAGGGCTTCGACGACTACTCCACCGCCCGTGTGCGCCTGGAGGTCATCAACGGCGAGCCGGTCGCGATGGTCCACACGGCCATGGCCGAGGTCGGCCAGGGCGGTGTCACCGTGCACGCCCAGATCGCCCGCACGGAGCTGGGTGTCACGCAGGTGACCATCCACCCGGCCGACACCCAGGTCGGCTCCGCCGGTTCGACGTCCGCCTCCCGGCAGACGTACATGACCGGCGGCGCGGTGAAGAACACCTGCGAGGCCGTCCGCGAGAAGGTCCTGGAGATCGGCCGCCGGAAGTACGGCTCGTACCACCCGGCGTGGGCCACCGCCGAGCTGCTCCTTGAAAGCGGCAAGGTCGTCACCGACGGCGGCGAGGTCCTCGCGGACCTCGGCGAGCTGCTCGAGGACGAGTCCGTCGACCTGGAGCTGGAGTTCCGCCACCGCCCGACCCAGGCGTTCGACCTGGTCACCGGTCAGGGCGACGGTCACGTCCAGTACACCTTCGCCGCGCACCGCGCCGTGGTGGAGGTCGACACCGAGCTCGGCCTTGTCAAGGTCATCGAGCTGGCCTGCGCCCAGGACGTCGGAAAGGCGCTGAACATGCTCTCCGTCGTCGGCCAGATCCAGGGTGGCACCACCCAGGGCCTCGGTGTCGCCGTGATGGAAGAGATCATCGTCGACCCGAAGACCGCGAAGGTGCGCAACCCCTCCTTCACGGACTACCTGATCCCCACGATCCTCGACACCCCGACCATGCCGGTCGACGTCCTGGAGCTCGCCGATCCGAACGCGCCGTACGGCCTGCGCGGTCTCGGCGAGGCCCCGACCCTGTCGTCCACCCCGGCCGTCCTCGCGGCGATCCGGAACGCGACGGGCCTGGAGCTGAACAAGACGCCGGTACGCCCCGAGCACCTCACCGGCACCCTCTAGCCCTCACGGCTGGAGACCCAGAACTCTCCGGACGGTGCGTGCCTCCCAGGAACGTCACATGTCCCATCGCCCGCACCGTTCGGAGACAAGCCGCACAACGGCGGTACACAACAGAACAGCACCACCAGCACCATCGGCAGGACCAGCAAGAACAGCATCACCCCGTCTCACAGGCGTCGTCCGACGTATCAGTGAACCGTTCGTCTCGGGCCGTCCCCCGGGTCGTGCAGCCAACGCAAGATCCCAAATCCCGCAGCTTGTCTGACTTTCGAAGTCTTATGCGGGTGCCCCTTTGAACCTTGGGAGTAGGCACCATGACCCAGTCGTCAGTGGAGCCGAAGACCGCCGCAGAGGACGCGGGCTCCGGCTCGAACGTCCCCGCGGGGCGGTCTTGGCTCGACCGTTACTTTCACATCTCCGAAAGAGGATCAACCGTCGCGACCGAGGTTCGCGGCGGCGTCACCACCTTCATGGCGATGGCGTACATCCTTCTGCTCAACCCCTTGATCCTCGGCGGCAAGGATGTGGACGGTAACGTCCTCAGCCAGCCCGCGCTCATCACCGCGACTGCGCTCGCCGCCGCCGCGACCACCCTGCTCATGGGCTTCTGGGGCAAGGTCCCGCTCGCCCTCGCGGCCGGTCTGTCCGTCTCCGGTGTCCTGGCCTCCCAGGTCGTCCCGGTGATGACCTGGCCGCAGGCGATGGGCATGTGTGTCGCGTACGGCGCCGTCATCTGTCTCCTGGTGGTCACCGGCCTCCGCGAGATGATCATGAACGCGATCCCGCTCGCCCTGAAGCACGCCATCACCATAGGCATCGGTCTCTTCATCGCGATCATCGGTTTCGTGAAGGCCGGCTTCGTCCACGAGAACCCCGCCCCCGGCGGCGGCCCTGTGAGCCTGGGCCCGGCCGGTGAACTCGCCGGCTGGCCCGTCCTGATCTTCGCGGTCACCCTGCTGCTCATCTTCGCCCTGCAGGCCCGCAACGTCCCCGGCGCCATCCTGATCGGAATCGTCGTCGGCACGATCGTCGCCGCCCTCCTCAACGCGATCGCCGACATCCCGGCCAAGGCCTGGTTCTCCGGCGCGCCGGAGCTGAACGGCAGCGCGGTCTCCGCACCGGACTTCTCGCTCATCGGCGACGTGTCCTTCAGCGGCTGGGGCGACGTCGGCTACATCACGATCACCATGATCGTCTTCACCCTGGTGCTGGCCGGCTTCTTCGACGCCATGGCCACCATCCTCGGTGTCGGCACCGAGGCCAAGCTCGCCGACGACAAGGGCCGCATGCCGGGCCTGTCGAAGGCGCTGTTCATCGACGGTGCCGGCGGTGTCATCGGCGGTGTCGGCGGCGGCTCCGGCCAGACCGTCTTCGTCGAGTCCGCGACCGGCGTCGGCGAGGGCGCCCGCACGGGCCTCGCCTCCGTGGTCACCGGCGGATTCTTCGCGCTCTGCCTCTTCTTCACCCCGCTCACCGCGATCGTGCCGCAGGAGGTCGCGGCCGCGGCCCTGGTCGTCATCGGCGCGATGATGATGCAGAACGCCAAGCACGTCGACTGGAGCGACCGCTCCGTGGCGATCCCGGTGTTCCTCACCGTGGTCCTGATGCCGTTCACGTACACCATCACCACGGGTGTCGCGGCCGGTGTCATCTCCTACGCCGTCATCAAGGTGGCGCAGGGCAAGGCACGCGAGGTGGGCGCCTTCATGTGGGGCCTCACCGCGATCTTCGTCGTGTACTTCGCGATCCACCCGATCGAGAGCTGGCTCGGCGTCGGCTGACGCTCCGCCCTCCGCACATCCCAGAGCTTCAGAGGAGGCCGACATGCTGGACATCGCCGACGAGCTGCACCGGTGGGTCGAGCAGGGACGTGACTTCGCCGTCGCCACCGTGGTGGCGGTCGGCGGCAGCGCGCCCCGTCAGCCGGGCGCCGCGCTCGCCGTCGACAGCGGCGGCACGGCGATCGGCTCGGTCTCCGGGGGATGTGTGGAGGGCGCCGTCTACGAGCTCTGCCGGCAGGCGCTCGACGACGGCGAGACCGTGCTCGAACAGTTCGGGTACAGCGACGAGGACGCATTCGCGGTCGGTCTCACCTGCGGCGGCAGCATCGACATCCTCGTCACACCGGTCCGCGCGGACTCTCCCGCCAGGGCGGTGTTCGCGGCCGCGCTGTCCGCCGCCGCCCGTGGGGAGGCGGCGGCGGTCGCGCGGATCACCGACGGCCCCGCCGAGCTGCGGGGCCGCGCCCTCGTGGTGCGCCCCGACGGCTCGTACGAAGGCGGCCTCGGCGGGCATCCCGTCCTGGACCGCACGGCCGCCGGCGAGGCGAGCGCCATGCTGGACGCGGGCCGCACCGGCACCGTCGTCATCGGTGAGGACGGCTCGCGCTGCGGACAGCCGCTGACCCTGCTCGTCGAGTCCAGCGTGCCGCCGCCCCGGATGATCGTCTTCGGCGCCATCGACTTCGCCTCGGCGCTCGTACGGGTCGGCAAGTTCCTCGGGTACCACGTGACCGTGTGCGACGCCCGGCCCGTCTTCGCGACCAAGGCGCGCTTCCCCGACGCCGACGAGATCGTCGTCGAGTGGCCCCACACCTACCTCGAGCGCACCGAGGTGGACGGCCGTACCGTCCTGTGCGTGCTCACCCACGACGCCAAGTTCGACGTCCCGCTGCTCGAACTGGCCCTGAGGCTTCCCGTCGCCTACGTCGGCGCGATGGGTTCCCGCCGCACCCACGAGGACCGCAACAAGCGGCTGCGCGAGGTCGGCGTCACCGAGCTGGAGCTGGCCAGGCTGCGCTCGCCGATCGGACTCGACCTCGGCGCGCGAACGCCTGAGGAGACCGCGCTGTCGATCGGCGCCGAGATCGTCGCCAACCGGCGCGGCGGCAGCGGAGTCTCCCTGACCGGCGCCCACACCCCGATCCACCGCGACGGCGGCCACGCACCCGACGGCCGGATAGGGTCGGTGGCCTGATCCCATCGAGGGGTGCCGGGGCGCCGCGGGTCTAGGCGGCGTCCTGCGGGTACCAGCGCAGCTCGACGGTGTTGCCGTCCGGGTCCTGTACGTAGATCGACTGGGCCGAGCCCCGCGCACCGAAGCGGGGCACCGGCCCCTCCAGTACGGTGAAGACTCCCGAGTCGATCACTTCCTGCCAGTCCAGCGGATCGACGACCAGACAGATGTGGTCGACATTGGACTCGGCGCGCGGGCGGCTGAACAGATCGATGATCGTGCGCTCGTTTATCCGCACCGAGGGGAACGGCACCTTCCCCTCACGCCACTCCTCCACCCGCACCGGTTCCAGACCCAGCGGCCCGGTGTAGAACTCCAGCGACTTCTCGACGTCCTGCACATTGAGCACCAGGTGGTCGAAGTCCTTGACGCGTACCATGTGTCACCCTCCCGTTCGGTCGGGCCGCCCCGTTCGAATCCGGCCCTGTTCGTATTCTCGCCACCAGGCGCGCCGCGCGGAAGATCTTGATCAAACTCGGGGGACCTGCCGACGGCCGTTCATCCGTCCGTATTCCGACCTGTGCGTCAACGCCCGTTCTTCTACGATCGGTTGGCTGACGTGTGTCCCACCCACAGGCAGGAGTCCCCATGGGCCAGCAGCCCATCGCCCTCGACCCCGCGGGCGCCGACATCCACGCGGAGGCCGAGCGGCTGCGCGAGCGCGGCTCGGCCGCACTCGTCGAACTCCCCGGCGGCATCAGGGCCTGGGCGCCGACCGGACACGCCCTGCTGAAGCAACTCCTCGCCGACGAGCGGGTGTCGAAGGACCCCAACCTCCACTGGCCGGAGTGGATCGACGGCCGGTACCGGGAGAGCTGGATCAACACCTGGGTCGGCGTGACCAACATGTTCACCGCCTACGGAGCCAACCACCGGCGGCTGCGCAAACTCGTCTCCCCGGCCTTCACCAAACGCCGCACCGACGCACTCGCCCCGCGCATCGAGGAGATCACCACCACCCTCCTCGACAGGATGGCCGAAGCCCCCGACGGCCGGGCCGAACTGCGCACCGCCTTCGCCCATCCGCTGCCCATGCAGGTCATCTGCGAACTCTTCGGACTCCCCGAGGACCGCAGGTCCGACACCGCGCGCCTGGTCGAGGAGATCTTCGACACCACCGCGACGCCCGACCAGGCCACCGCCACCCTCCAGGAGATCCTCGCCCTGCTCGCTGGACTCGTCGCCGACAAGCGCGCCACCCCGGGCGACGACATGACCAGCGCCCTGATCGCCGCCCGCGACGAGGAAGGCTCCAGCCTCACCGAGGAGGAGCTGATCTCCACCCTCCTCCTGGTCGTCGGCGCCGGCCACGAGACCACCGTCAACCTCATCGGCAACGCCGTCCACGCGCTGCTCGCCCACCCCGACCAGCTCGCCCGCGTCCTGGACGGCGAGATCCCCTGGAACGACGTCATCGAGGAGACCCTGCGCTGGGCCCCCTCCGTCGCCAACCTCCCGCTGCGCTACGCCGTCGAGGACATCGCCCTCCCCGACGGCACGGTCATCGCCCGCGGCGACGCCATCCTCGCCGCCTACGCCGCCGCCGGCCGCGACCCGCTCCGCCACGGCCCCACCGCCGGGGTCTTCGACCTGACCCGCGTCGACAAGGAACACCTCGCCTTCGGCCACGGCGTGCACTACTGCGTCGGCGCACCGCTTGCCCGCCTGGAGGCCGCCATCGCCCTGCCCGCGCTCTTCGCCCGCTTCCCCAAGCTCCGCGCGGACGAGGAGGCCGGGCCGGCCCGCCAGAGCGAATCCTTCATCGCCCACGGCTGGGCCACCCTGCCGGTGCGACTGGCCTGATCACGACGGTCGGCCCGGCGTGGCCCAAAACCCGGATGCCGGTCCGAAACCCCCGCGTTAATGTCCGGAGCATGGACATCCGCGACGTACCCGAGGCCCACATCGACCGTGCGCTCGCGCTCGCGTACCTCGTCTTCCACGAACGCCCGGAGGACGAGCTCCACAAGCACCAGCAGGAGCTGATGCGGGAGTGCGAGCGCATCGGCGCCTACGACGGGGACACCCTGGTCGGCTTCGTCGCGCTCCACCGCTTCACCCTCTCCGTCCCCGGCGGCGAAGTGCCCTGCCCCGGCCTCACCTACGTCTGCGTCGCCCCCACGCACCGGCGCCGCGGCGTGCTCTCCGACCTGATCGGCGAGGTCCACCGCCGCTGCGCCGCCGAGGGATGGCCGCTCGCCGTCCTGTGGGCCTCCGAGGACGCCATCTACGGCCGCTTCGGCTTCGGCGCCGCCACCGACGGCATCACCGTCGAGATCGACTCCCGCCGGCCGCTCGCCCTGCGCATCACCCCCGACGAACGCCCCCTGCGGATGGTCGACCCGGCCGACGCGCCCGAGCTCCTCGGCCCGTACTACGAGGCGACCCGCGCCCGGCGCCCTGGCCGGCTCGCCCGCGACGCGGCCCGCTGGCGCGGCGAGTGGCTCGTCGACAAGGACGAGGAGGACGACGAGCTCTCACCGCCGCGGATCGTCGCCCTCGGCGACCCGCTCGCCGGCTACGCGGTCTACCGCACCCGCCCCGAGAACGAGGACACCCACAGCCCCGGTCTCGTCCGCCTCGACGAGCTGGAGGCCGACACCCCGCAGGCCGCCGCCGCCCTGTGGAGCTACCTCGCCTCCATCGACCTCACCGGCACCGTCCGCGCCTGGGGCCGCCCCCTCGACGACCCGCTGCTGCTCTTCGCCGCCGACCGCGACCAGGTCAGGGTCACCGGCCAGTTCCCCGCGCTGTGGCTGCGCCTCGTGGACGTGACCGCCGCGCTGACCGCCCGCTCCTGGGCAGCCGACACCGACCTCGTACTGGAGCTGCGGGACGACCGGCTCCCGTCGAACGCCGGACGGCTGCGGCTGACCGTCATCTCCGGCGCGGCGCACTGCACGCCGTCCACGGACCCGGCCGACCTCACCCTCGACGTACGGGACCTCGCCGCCTGCTACCTCGGCGGTACGAAAGCGGTACGTCTCGTCCACGCGGGCCTGATCGGCGAACACACCCCCGGCGCGGCCGACGCCCTGGACGCGGCGCTGCACACCGGCCAACTCCCGCACACCGGCGACGAATTCTGAGGCGCGGCCGGATCGGCCTCCCGCGGACCGGAACGGCCTCCCGCGGACCGGACCGGAGCGGAGCAGACCGGAGCGGACCGGATATCGGACGCCCCGGCCGCCACCGTCCGGCTGCGGCCACACTGAAGTCCGCCGGACCGGCCCGCGCGAGGCGGCCGGAAAGTGAGGAGTAGTCCCCTTGACCACCACCCAGGCGCCCGGCAGCGGCGCCGCGACCCGTCAGGACGGCGGCCCGGAGCTCGTACGGGCCGTCACCACCGGGCTGATAGCCGCGTTCGTCGGCTTCTCCAGCTCCTTCGCCGTCGTCCTCGAAGGCCTGGACAAGGTCGGCGCCAGCCGCGCCCAAGCCGCGTCCGGACTGATGGCGCTCTGCGTCGCGATGGGCGCCTGCGCGGTCTTTCTCAGCCTGCGCACCCGGATGCCCATCAGCATCGCCTGGTCGACCCCCGGCGCGGCCCTGCTCGCCGCGTCCGCCGCGCCCGCCGGCGGATTCGCCGCCGCCGTCGGGGCGTTCCTCGTCACCGGGGCCCTGATCGTGGTCACCGGACTGTGGCAGCCGCTCGGCCGCTGGGTCTCCGCGATCCCCAGACCGCTGGCCAACGCGATGCTCGCGGGCATCCTCCTGCCGCTCTGCCTCGCCCCCGCCAAGGCGGTCAAGGACGAGCCGGTCCTCGGCCTCGTGATCGTGCTCACGTGGGCGCTGGTCGGCGTCGTGAAGAAGCTGTACGCCGTCCCGGCGGCCGTCCTCGTCACCGCCGTGCTCATCGCCACCACCACCGACATCTCCGCCGCCGAACTCGGGCCGCTGTGGGCCGGACCCGTCTTCGTGACCCCGCAGTTCCCGGCCGCCGCCCTGGTCGGCATCGCCCTGCCGCTGTACGTCGTGACGATGGCCTCGCAGAACATCCCCGGCATCGCCGTCCTGAACGTCAACGGCTACGAGCCGCGGCCGGGCCCGCTGTTCAGCTGGTCCGGCGCCTTCAGCATGGTCGCGGCGCCCTTCGGCGGCCACGCCGTCAACCTGGCGGCGATCACCGCCGCGCTCTGCGCCGACGAGGGCGCGGGCCCCGACCCCCGTAAGCGGTACCGCGCCGCGGCCGTCTCCGGGGTCGCGTACATCCTGTTCGGCCTGGCCGCGGGCGCCGCGGTCGCCTTCGTCGGCGCCGCACCGCCCACCCTGATCCAGGCGGTCGCCGGCCTCGCCCTGCTCGGCGCCCTCGGCAGCGCGCTGATGGGGGCGGTCGCCGACCCCGACGACCGCGAGGCGGCGATCGTCACCCTGGTGGTGACCGTCTCCGGAGTGGGCTTCTTCGGCATCAGCGGTGCGTTCTGGGGACTGCTCGCCGGGGGAGCGGTGTACGGGCTGAAGAAGTGGGGCGGGCCACGGCGACGCCGAGCCCGCCCCTGAGGTGCCCCGGTCAGCTGGTGACGGTGATCTGCTGCGCCGGGTCGGTCGTGTCGGTGACCTGGTACGTGGCCGTGAACGTCGCCGACTGGTTGCCCGTCGGGCAGAGGAACCCGCCGGTGACCGTGGCGGGTACCGGCGCGTTGGAGATGGCCAGCGACGACGGCGCGCCGTTGGTCCAGGTCCCGGAGACGGCGGTCGGCCCGGCGGGCGAGGCGGTGATGGTGCAGTTCGCCAGGCCGCTGGTCTTCAGGACGACACCGCCCTTGGGCATGGTCAGACCGGCGCCGATGGGGGCGCCGTGCTGAGCGGTCAGCGCCCAGGAGCCGTTGGTGGCGTTGCTGGTGACGGTGACGCTCACGCCACCGATGCTGGTCGTACAGCCGCTGAACGTGGGCGGGTTGATGGTTCCGCCGACCGGTCCGGCGGCGTTGTGGTTTCCGGGGGCGGCCGGGATCTTGTTGTTGGCGCCGGTCGTCGGCAGCGAGGACGAGACCGTACAGGTCATCGTCGTCGAACCGGCGGTGAAGGTCGCCTTGCCGGTGAGCTTGACGGCGAAGGAATGCCCGGCGGGCGAGACGGTTGTCGAACCGGCCTGTGCCTCAAGGGCGTTGGCGACGGCCGCGCCGCCGAGCGTGAGCGCCGCGGTGGTCGCGAGAGCGGCCGCCGACGCCGGCAGGGCGCGCGTGAGTGACGGACGTAGGGCCATGGGGGGACTCCTCGAACGGCGGTGGAAGGTGGGGGGTGCGAGGAGGTGCGAAGTGACTTGAGAGTAGGACTGGCTGGTAGGGCCGTCCAGGTGCACTTTGCGCCACTCATGTGACGGCCCATCAGGCAGGGCGCTCGGTGCGCCGAGGGGCCGGGCGGGCCGGTGGTTCACAGGCGGCGGGCGAACGTCAGACCGTCGGCCAGCGGCAGCAGCACCGACTCGACCCGGTCGTCGGCGCGTACATGCGCGTTGAACGCCCGGATCGCGGCCCCGTCACCGGTGGCCTGCCGGTCCGCCGCCGCGCCGCCCCAGAGAGTGTTGTCCGCGAGCAGCAGCCCGCCGGGCCTGACACGTGGCACCAGCTGCTCCCAGTAGTCGATGTAGCCGGACTTGTCGGCGTCCAGGAAGACCAGATCGACCTCCGGCCCGGCGGGCAGGGACCGGAGGGTCTCGGCGGCCGGTCCGAGCCGCAGCTCGACACGGTCGGCGACGCCCGCCTGATGCCAGGCCTCCTCGGCGATCTGGGTCCACTCCTCCGACAGGTCGCAGGTCAGGACCGTGCCGCCGGGGGCGAGGCCCATGGCGAACGCGAGCGTCGAGTAGCCGGTGAAGGTCCCCACCTCCACGACCCGGCGGGCGCCGAGCAGCCGTACGAGCAGGGTGAGGAACACGGCTTGTTCGTGCGGGACCCGCATCCGGGCGGGTCGGCCGAGCCGCTCGGTACGGGCGGCCAGCTCGAGCTGGACCTCGGTGGCCGGTTCGGCCTGCGCCACCAGATAGCCGTAGATCTCCGGCGTCAGGTCGACCGTCTTGACGCGGCCCTCGGAAGGCTCGGTTGCACCCATGACGTACACCCCTTCGGGACGCCCCCGCACCCAAGCGGAGGTGTGTGCGCTGTGTGGTCACATACTCCGGCATATCGTGCCAAACGCGGAGGTCCGTCCGGACACGGAACGTAACGATGGAGATCTCATGCCGGAGAAGAAGATCATCACGGTGTTCGGCGCGACGGGCGCGCAGGGCGGCGGCCTGGCCCGCGCCATCCTCGACGACGGAGAGTTCGCCGTACGGGCCGTCACCCGGCACCCCGAGTCGGACGCCGCCCGTGAGCTGGCCCGCCTCGGCGTCGAGCTGGTCCAGGCCGACAGCGACGACGAGTCCACCCTCGCACCCGCCCTGGAGGGCTCGTACGGCGCTTTCCTCATGACCAACTTCTGGGAGCACATGTCCGGGGACAGGGAGAAGGTCCAGGCCGCTGCGATGGCCCAGGCCTGCGCCCATGTGGGCGTACAGCACGCCATCTGGTCCACCCTGGAGGACACCCGTGAGTGCATCCCGCTCGACGATCCCCGCATGCCCGTCCTCCAGAGCCGCTACAAGGTCCCGCACTTCGACGCCAAGGCGGAGGCCGACGCCTTCTTCACCGAAGGGGGCGTGCCGACCACCTGTCTGCGGCTCACCTTCTTCTGGGAGAACCTGCTCCGGATGTCCGCTCCGCAGCGCGCCGAAGACGGCACCTACCGCATCTCGTACCCCATGGGCGACAAGCGACTCTCCGGCATCGCCGTCGACGACGTCGGCCGGACCGCCCTGGGCATCTTCAAGCGCGGCACCGACCTGATCGGCGGTACGGTCAGCATCGCCGGGGAACACCTGACCCTCACCGAGATGGCCGGTGCCCTCTCCGAGTCGACCGGTCTGCCGGTCGTCTACCAGCCCCTGGAGCCGGACGCGTTCCGGGCGCAGGGCTTCCCGGGCGCCGAAGAGGCCGGCAACATGTTCCAGTTCTACCGAGACTGCGAGGCTCGTTTCATCGGCGCCCGCGACCTGGACGCCGTACGCGCCCTCAATCCGTCCCTGCAGTCCTTCGCGACCTGGCTGGCCGGGCACCAGGACAAGCTGAGGACGGCGTGGGTGTGACCGGCCGGGCACCGGGACCGGCTCAGGGCGGCCCGGGGGCCCGCACAGGCGCGGTCCGCCGTCACCGGGTCGCGGACACCAGCCCCGCCTCGTAGGCGATGATGACCAGCTGCACCCGGTCCCGGGCGCCCAGCTTGGCCAGCAGCCGGGTCACATACGTCTTGGCGGTCGCGACGCTGATGAACAGCCGCTCCGCGATCTCCGCGTTGGACAGCCCGCCGCCGACCAGCGTCAGCACCTCACGCTCCCGCTCGGTGATCCCCTCGACCTCGCGGCGCGGCCGTACGGACTCGGCGCGGCCCGCGAACTCCCTGATCAGCCGGCGGGTGACGCTCGGCGCGATCAGCCCGTCCCCGGCGGCCACCACCCGGATCGCCGCCAGGATGTCGTCCAGCGCCATGTCCTTCACCAGGAACCCGGACGCCCCGGAACGCAGCGAACCGTAGACGTACTCGTCGTCGTCGAAGGTCGTCAGGACGATCACATGGGCGTCGGCCGGCCCGGCCGTGATCCGCCGGGTCGCCTCGATCCCGTCCGTCCCCGGCATCCGGATGTCCATCACGACGACGTCCGGGCGCAGCTCCTCGGTGAGCCGGACGGCATCGGCGCCGTTCGCCGCCTCCCCGACCACCTCCAGGTCCTCGGCCTCTGTGATCACCATCCGCAGGGCGGCGCGCACCAGCTCCTGGTCGTCGACGAGCAGTACACGGACGGTCATGACACTCCTGTGATGGTGGTGGTCGGTGCGGGTACGGGCAGCCGGGCGGCCACCCGGAAGCCGCGGTCGGGACGGGGCGCGGCGGAGAACTCGCCGTGCAGCAGGGCGACCCGCTCACGCATGCCGGCCAGCCCCCAGCCGGATCCGGCCGTACGGCCGAGGCCCTGGCCGCGCCCCCGGTCGAGGACCTCCAGGGACAGCTCGCCCTCGCGCCGGTCCACGATCACCCGGCACGAATCCGCGCCCGCGTGCCGTACGACATTGGTGACCGCCTCCTGCACGATCCGGTACGCGGACAGGTCGATCTCCGGCGGCAGCGCGCCCCGCTCGCCGCGCCACTCCACCTCGACCCGGACCCCGGCGCCCGTGGTCGCCTCCGCGAGGCGCTCAAGGTCGGCAAGCCCCTGGGCCGGTTCCAGCGGCGCCGCCCCGGCGTCCCCGCGCGCCTCCTCGCCCGGCTCCGCCTGGCGCAGCGCCCCGAGCATGCCGCGCAGGCCGGACAGCGTCTCGCGCCCGGCGGTCTCGATCGCCGCCAGAGCCTCCCCGGCCGCGGCCGGCCGGGTCTCGACGACCCGGCGCGCCGCACCCGCCTGCAGGGCAATGATGCCGATGCTGTGCGCGACCATGTCGTGCAACTCGCGTGCTATCCGCAGCCGTTCGGCGGTGACGGCCCGCGCGGCCGCCTGGGTGCGGGCCTCTTCGGCATGGGCCCGGGCCTGATGCGCCGACCGTCCCAACAGCCAGGCGATGACGACGACCAGACCCACCGTCAGCTGCGCCGCCGTGTCGACGTTCCAGCCCATCACCACCCGGATGGTGAGGTGGCCGGCCAGTGTGGCGAGCGCCATCACGAGAGCGGCGAGCGCGCTCCGGCGGGCACGGGCGGATGCGACGAAGTAGACCGCGACATCCACCGCGAGGAACTGCGCCAGCGGGATGCCACCCACCCCGAGCGGAATCGTCGCGACCGCGGACGCGGCGAGCAGCAGAAGCGTGGCCGCCAGCGGTCGGCGTTCGAGGACCCGGGCGGCGTAGAGGGCCATGGCGGTCGCCACCACCAGGGCCGTGATTCCGTCCCAGCGGAAGAAGATGACGCCGGGCATGACCGTCGGCCCCGTCTCGCCCGGCAGCCGTAGCCGGATGAGGAAGGTGAAAGCGACACCCGCGGCCCAGGCCGACGCCGTCCAGGCGCCGGCCGGCACACGTGCGAGCGGAGGGAGAAGGGGCGTCGCCTGCATGCCGATGATCGTAACGATGTGATCATCAGCTGTCGTCGGATCTGGGGTGTACACCCACGGTCGACAGCCGCGACCGGCGACAGCGCGGCGGGGTCTGCTCAGGCCGGCCGGTGTCTGCTCAGTCCGGTCGGGGCCGGCCGAAGAGCAGCTCGTAGCCGGGGGGCAGCTGGAGCAGTACACGACTCATGAGATCCTCGCCCGCCGCGTCGGCCACCACACTCAGGACCGCGCTCACGTCCCACTTCGCGGTCTCCGCGCTGGCCCCGTCGATCCAGGCCGCCGTCGCCCGCACGAACCGCTCCGGGTCGAGCGGTTCCGCTGCCTGGAGCGGGTTGAGAAGGATCAACGCGAAGGTCTCGGGAAGCCGGGCGGCCAGCTCCGCCCGCTCCTCGCCTACCAGATGAGCGCCCAGCAGGGCGAGGACGGTGCGGGCCGCGCGCTCGGCCTCATGCGCCGTGGGGTATTCGCCGCGTTCGCGGACCGCGTCGAGAAAAGCCTGCCATCGCATCCGAACCACCGATGTGCCCCTGTTCGCCGGGTGGGCGGAGGGCGGGACAGGGGGAGAGCAAGGTGGTCCCGTCCTCCGCCGCTGAACTGCGTGTGTCCAGTATCCCCCGCCTCATGCCCGGCGCGGCATGGTTCAGGCCGAGGGTGTCATGGCGTTCAGGCCGAGGACGGCTTCGCGTCGATCTCCGCGACGAGGTTCTCGATGAGGTCCTTGATCTCGTCGCGGATGGGGCGTACGGCCTCGACACCCTGGCCGGCCGGGTCCTCCAACTGCCAGTCGAGGTAGGTCTTGCCCGGGAAGTACGGGCAGGCGTCCCCGCAGCCCATCGTGATGACGTAGTCGGACGCCTGGACGGCCTCGGGGGTCAGGACCTTCGGCCGCTGGTCGGAGATGTCGATGCCGAGCTCCGCCATCGCGGCCACGGCGGAAGGGTTGATCCGGTCGCCGGGCAGCGAACCGGCGGAGCGGACCTCGACGCGGTCGCCGGCCAGGTGGCGCAGAAATCCGGCGGCCATCTGGGAGCGGCCGGCGTTGTGTACGCAGACGAAGAGCACGGACGCGGCAGGGGTGGAGGACATCGTTCTTTCCTGTCCAGTGAGGTCAGCTCGGACTGGTGTCAGTCCCGACTGATGTGACAGTATCAGGCCATGATGACGTCAGTCGACACTGATCTGATGCGGGTGCTCGCCGACCCGCTCAGGCTCCACATCGTGACCCTGCTCGCCCGCGAAACCCTCTGCACCACCCACCTCGTGGAGGAAACGGGCGCCAGGCAGACCAACCTCTCCAACCACCTGAAGGTGCTGCGCGAGGCCGGGGTCGTGGAGACGGAGCCCTGCGGACGGTTCACCTACTACCGCCTGCGCCCGGACGTCGTCGAATCGCTCGCCGGTCAGTTCGCCGACCTCGCCCGGACCGCGCGCGCCACCGCCGAGGCGAACCTCAAGCGGTCCTGCCCATAACCATTCGGCTTGTACGCCGTGCCTCACCCGCCCCAGGAGACCCCACCTTGACCGCCACCGAGCCCGCCGCGAGCGACGCCACAGCCGCCGACGCGGCGCCGCGGCCCGCGCCGGGCGCCACCCCGCCCCGTACCCCGCTGACAGCCCGCGCCGCCGCGGAGCTCGTCGGCACCGCCGCCCTGGTGGCGATCGTGGTCGGCTCGGGGATCCAGGCCACCCGGCTCACCGACGACGTGGCTCTTCAGCTGCTGGCCAATTCCACCGCCACCGTCTTCGGCCTCGGCGTCCTGATCGCCCTCCTCGGCCCGGTGTCCGGCGCCCACTTCAACCCGGCGGTCACCCTGGCCGAGTGGTGGACCGCCCGGCGCGGAGGCGCCGGCGTCGACGCCCGCGAGTCGGCCGTGTATGTGTCCGCGCAGATAACGGGCGCGATCGGGGGTGCGATCCTGGCGGACGCGATGTTCGGCGAGCCCCTGGTGGCGTGGTCGCAGCACGACCGCTCCGCCGGGAACCTCCTCCTCGGCGAGGTCGTCGCCACCGCCGGTCTGATCCTGCTGATCTTCGGCCTGGCCCGCACCGACCGCCTCCGCCTCGCCCCGGTCGCCGTGGCCTCGTACATCGGCGCCGCGTACTGGTTCACGTCGTCGACCTCGTTCGCCAACCCGGCCGTCACTGTCGGCCGCGCCTTCACCGACACCTTCGCGGGCATCGCCCCGGCCTCGGTCGCCGGATTCATCGGCATGCAGCTGATCGGGACGGTGGTGGGCCTGGCCCTGGTCGTGGTCATCTTCGTGCGCGCCGGGACCGAGCGCGCCTGACCGATTCGAGCCGGGGGCGCGCCGTCAGGTGATCAGCGCGCTCCTGCGCTCCAGCATGACCACGTCCCGCCAGACCCCCTGATGGCGGCCGATGCGCTCGCGGGTGCCGACGACCCGGAAGCCGGCGCGCTCGTGGAGGGCGAGGCTGGCGATGTTCTCGGGGAAGATGCCGGACTGGATCGTCCAGATCCCGGCCGCTTCGGTGGAGGCGATCAGCGCGTCGAGCAGGGCGCGGGCGACTCCCCGGCCGCGAGCGCCCGGGTGGACGTACACGGAGTGCTCGACCACGCCGGCGTACACGCACCGCTCCGAGACCGCGCTCGCCGCCACCCAGCCCAGAACGGCGCCGGATTCGTCCAGTGCGACGAAGCGGTGCTCGGCGAGTCTTCCCTTGTCGAAGGCCGCCCATTCGGGCGCCCGGGTCTCGAAGGTGGCATCGCCCTCGTCGATCCCGGCCTGGTAGATCGCCAGGACCTGATCGGCGTGCTCGGGCAGCAGCGGTCCGATCCGGGGTCCGGTCGGTGCTCCTGCCCGCACCGCGCTCACGTCGCCTTCTCGGTGCCGGCCAGCAGCGCGCCCATCGCGGCGAGTACGGCCGGCTCGACCCGGTAGTACACCCACGTACCCCGCCGCTCGGAGGACAGCAGCCCGGCGTCCTTGAGCTTCTTCAGGTGGTGGGAGACGGTCGGCTGGGACACGCCCACGTCGGAGATGTCGCACACGCACGCCTCGCCGCCCTCATGCGAGGCCACGGCGGAGAACAGGCGCAGGCGCACCGGGTCCCCGAGGGCCTTGAACATCTTCGCCGCGATCTCGGCCTCGCCCGCGGACATCGGGCGCTCGTTCAGCGGCGGGCAGCAGGGCACGGCAGCCTGAGGCTCCAGGAGCGGCAGGACCTCGGTATGCGACATGCGTCCATTCTTACTCGCCATATCGATGTCTGTCTATGTTGACGGTTGTCGAATCAGTTGCCATGCTGGCAGCACACGCATCGACAGATGTCGAAACAGCCTGGGAGTCCACCGTGAACGCGCCAGCCACCGCTGAACTGCCCGTCGTCGTCATCGGCGCCGGCCCCGTCGGTCTCGCCGCCGCCGCCCACCTCGTCGACCGCGGCCTGGAGCCCCTCGTTCTCGAGGCCGGATCCACGGCGGGACCGTCGGTACGCGAGTGGTCGCACGTGCGGCTGTTCTCCACCTGGGACGAGGTCGTCGACCCCGCCGCCGAGAAGCTCCTCGCTCCGACCGGCTGGGTCAAGCCCGAGGCGGGTGCGTACCCCACCGGCGGAGACTGGGCCGAGCTTTACCTCCAGCCGCTGGCCGACGTCCTCGGCGACCGGATCCGCTACGGCGCCGCCGTCACCGGCGTCTCGCGTGCCGGCCGCGACCGCATCGTCGACGCCGACCGCGACACGCAGCCCTTCGTCGTCCAGTACGAGACCGTCGACGGGCGGGAGCTGCGGGTCCTGGCCCGCACCGTCATCGACGCCTCCGGCGCCTGGTCCACCCCCGGCCCGGCGGGCGGCAGCGGACTTCCCGCGCTGGGCGAGAAGGCCGCCGCGGACCGCATCAGCTACCGCGTCCCCGACCTGAAGGACCCCGCCGTCCGTGCCCGGTACGCGGGCAGGCGGACCGCCGTGATCGGCTCCGGCGCCTCCGCCTTCACCGCCCTCGTCTCCCTCGCCGACCTGGCCGGGGCGGACGGCGGCGCGGGCACGCACGCCACCTGGATTCTGCGCCGGGGGATCTCCGGATCGACCTTCGGCGGCGGCGAGGCCGACCAGCTCCCCGCCCGTGGCGCCCTCGGCCTGGCGGCGAAGGCCGCGGTGGACGGCGGCCACGCCGACGCCGTGACCGGTTTCCGTACCGAGGCCGTCGAGCGTTCTGGGGACGGCCGTCTGATCCTGGTCGGCGAGGACGGGCGCCGACTGGACCCGGTCGACGAGATCATCGTCCTGACCGGCTTCCGCCCCGACCTTTCCTTCTTGGCCGAGCTCCGCCTCGCGCTCGACGAGCGGCTCCAGGCCCCGGTCGCGCTCGCCCCGCTGATCGACCCCAACCAGCACTCCTGCGGCACGGTCCGCCCGCACGGCGTGAACGAGCTGTCCCACCCGGAGGAGGGTGTGTACCTCGTCGGCATGAAGTCGTACGGCCGCGCCCCGACGTTCCTCGCCATGACCGGCTACGAACAGGTCCGCTCCATCGCCGCCGCCCTCACCGGCGACCGCGAGGCCGCCGAACGTGTCGAACTCACTCTCCCGGAGACCGGTGTCTGCGGCGGCGCGGGCCTCTTCGACGAGCCCGAGGCGGCCGGGCAGGCGGGTGGCGGCTGCTGCGCCGCCCCCACCACCCTCACCATCGGCCGCGCGCCCGCTCCCTCCGGCTGCTGACCGAACGGAAGCGACGGATCCGTGGGCGCCCCTGCCTGCGGATCCGCGCCGTCCCGGCCGCTCAACTCCCTGATTCTTAGGCGCCTCTGACGACCCTTCAGTACGGGTTTTGCGCGCAGACCTCTTACGCTGCCATGTGAAGTGTGAAATTGTACGGTCACACTTTCCGTGAGCATGACAGCTCCGGGAGTGCGCGCGACATCCGTAACCATCACGGTCCGCAACCCCCCACCGCCGTGCCCCCACGCACGGCTGCCGACCGGCCTGGAGGCCATCGCCATGCGCAAACCCCCCACACCCCGGAAACTCGCCCACGTACTGATATCCGCCGCGGCCGCCGCCGGCCTGGGGCTCACGATGCTCGCCCCGAATGGCGCGGCGGCCCCGGCCGGCGCCGGGGCACCCAAGCCTGGACCGAGGTCGGCCCCTGCCCCGCAGCCCCTCGCCCCGCAGCCCGCCTCCGCCACCGTGCTCGACGCCGATCTCGCACCCGGACACGCCGCCGACCCCGCGCGATCGGCCACGAAGAGCCGGCACCCCGCGCAACGCCCTCCGCTCCCCGCGGCCCAGAACGCCGCGGAGCGCAAGCAGGCCCGCTCCACGGCGAAGGCCGCGGCGGACTGCGACGTCAGCGACTTCGCCTCGAAGACCGGCGCCGCCCTGGTCGAGCAGATCAAGCAGTCGGAAACCACCTGCGTGAACACGCTGTTCAGCGTGGCCGGTGACGACTCCAAGGCCCTCTTCCGCGAGGAACAGATGGTCACGGTGGCGAACGCGTTCAAGGACGTCGCAGCCAACTACCCGGGAGACAACAGCACTTCCGCCACCCAGGTGGTGCTGTACCTGCGCGCCGGCTACTACATCCAGTACAACCAGCCGGACAACGTCGGCGAATACGGCCCCACGCTGAAGAGCGCCATTCAGGGCGCCCTGGACGGCTTCTTCGGCTCGTCCCACGCCTTCGACGTCACCGAGGCCAACGGAGAGACCCTGGCTGAGACGGTCACCCTGATCGACAGCTCCGAAGAGAACGCCCGCTATCTCGGAGTGGTCAAGCGTCTGCAGAAGGACTACGACGCGTCGTACGACCCGTTCTACGGGATGGTCGCGGCCGTCAACAACACCTACACCGTGCTCTTCCGCGGCCACCAGCTGCCGGAGTTCGCGCAGGCCGTGAAGGCGGACCCGGCCGTCCTCACCGGACTTCGTGACTTCGCCGTCGCCCACGACGATCTGCTCGGCACCGGCAAGTCCTACCTGACCAGCAACGCCGGACGCGAACTCGCCCGCTTCCTGCGGCACGCCGAGCTCAAGGACACCGTCAAGCCGCTGGTCAAGGAGCTGCTCGGCCGCAGCGAGATCACCGGGCGCACCGCCCCGCTCTGGGTCGGCCTCGCCGAGATGACGGACGAGTTCGACAAGGACAACTGCGCCGACTACGACACCTGTGACCTGCAGAAGCGCGTGCGCGACGCCGTTCTGACCGTCGAGCACTCATGCGGTCCGAGCGCGAAGATCGTCGCGCAGGAGCTCACCGCGTCCGAACTCTCGGCCACGTGCGACAGCGTCCTCAAGCAGGACCCGGTCTTCCACGCCATCGCCAAGGACAACGGCCCGGTCAAGGACGACAACAACACCAGCATCGAGATCGTCGCCTTCAACTCCAGCACCGACTACAAGACCTACGCCGGTGTCGTCTTCGGCATCGACACCAACAACGGCGGCATGTACCTGGAGGGCGACCCGGCCGCCGAGGGCAACCAGCCCCGCTTCATCGCCTACGAGCAGCCGGCCGAGGACGGCGCCTTCCAGATCTGGAACCTCAACCACGAGTACACCCACTACCTCGACGGCCGCTTCAACATGTACGGCGACTTCGCGGCCGGCCAGACCACCCCGACCGTGATGTGGATCGAGGGCTTCGCCGAGTACGTCTCCTACTCGTACCGAGGCATCACCTACGACCGGGCCATCGAAGAGGCGGGCAAGAACACCTACAAGCTCAGCCAGCTCTTCCAGACCACCTACGACAACGCCGACACCACCCGTATCTACCAGTGGGGCTACCTGGGCGTCCGCTACCTGCTCCAGTCTCACCCCCAGGACGTGGCCACCCTGCTCGGCCACTACCGCGCAGGCGAGTACGACGCGGCCCACGCCCTGCTCCGCGACACCATCGGCACCAAGTACGACGCCGACTTCGCCGACTGGCTGACCAAGTGCGCCGACGGCGACTGCGGGCAACTCCCCGCCCGCAGCGCCCGATGACCGGAGTCCCGGTCGACGGCAAGACCTGAGCCAGGAGAGCCTGGTGTCCCGCGCGTCCTCCGTGCGCGGGACACCAGGCCTCCGGTGCGCCGGTCGCCGGCTGCCGCGTTCGCCGACTGCCCGCCCCGTCCGCGAGGCGTCCTTCATCCCGGTGAGGCACTGGCCTTTCGGCCATCTACGTGCGCGGGGTCGGCCATTCCGCGCCGGTATGGACCAAGTCCGCCCGTGGCTCGCGCCATGATCTCGCCGCCACCAGACGTGTGGTGATCAGCCGAGTGATCACAAGGAGCATCGTGAGGGCACCCACTTCGCGCAACCGGCTCAGAGCCCTGGCGGTCGCCGCCGTCCTCGCCACGACCGGGACGCTTCTGACCGTCTCCCCGCAGCCCGCGCAGGCGGCCCTGCCGCCGCAGACGATCAAGGACCCCGTCCACTACTGGAACGACGTCCTGCTGAACGTGGTCCGGCGCGAGGGCGGCGGCCCCGGTCCGATGGCACGCGCCGCGGCCATGATGAACGCCGCGATCTACGACGCCGAGAGCTCCTACCAGCTCAGGTGGAAGGGCAAGATCACCTCCGAGCCGTACATCCACGCCGAGAAGTACGCCGGCTGGTTCGAAGGCCCGGACGAGGAGGAGCGGGTCGTCGGGCGCACGGCCTACAACATCCTGCTCAAGCTGTACGGCAAGAACCAGACGGCATACCTCGACGCCCGCTTCCGGGAGCGGTTCGGCACCGAGCCGACCGGGTTCGACCTCCTCGACACCACCGTCGTCGGCAAGATGGTGACCCAGATGATGGATGCCCGGAACGGCGACGGGTCGGACGACGACCGCGTCTACGTAGGCGATTCCGCGACCGGGGCCTGGCGGCCGACCAGCTACCCGGACATGCGGGACCCCAACTGCGCCCAGGCGAGCCAGGCCGTCACGCCGTACTGGGGACAGGTCAAGCCCTTCGCCCTCACCTCCGGATCGCAGTTCCGGCCGCCCACGCCCGGCCTGTACGGGACCTACGAGCAGCTGTTGGCCGGCGACGCGTACAAGGCTCAGGTGGAGGCCGCCCGGTCGGCCGGCGCCGACAAGCCGACCGCGAAAACCCCGGTGATCAACCGCACTCCCGACCAGGAGGCCGCCGCCTGGTTCTGGGCCAACGACAACGACGGCACGTACAAGCCGCCCGGCCAGCTCCTTCAGGCCACCCGCGAGATCGCCACCACGCGCGGGCTGAACACGTACGAGAACGCGAAGCTGTTCGCCCTTGTCTCGATCGCGATGGCCGATGCCGGCATCGCCGTCCGCGACGTGAAATTCCTGACGCCCATCGACCTGTGGCGACCCGTCTCCGCCATCCGGGAAGGCGGGCTCGACCCGGAGTGGAAGCCGCTCCTGAAGAACCCGGCCGGCGTCAACGTGTCGCCATGCTTCCCGGCGTGGGCATCGGGCCATGCCACGTTCGGCGCGGCCTGGGCGGGCATCATGAAGCGGTACTTCGGCTCGGACCGCATCGCCTTCGACATGACCACCGACGAACCGCGCTCCCCGGTGAAGTCCCGCCACTTCACGAGCTTCAGCGCCGCGGCCCGCGAGAACGCCTACAGCAGGATCTGGCTTGGCGTCCACTTCCCGTGGGACGCCGAGGACGGCCTCACCCTCGGCGACAAGATCGCCAACCATGTCTTCACCACCAGGCTGCGCACGCTCTGAGCGGGCGGGCGTCTGTCCTGGCCCGATGGCGTAAGCCGTTCGTCATCGGGCCGGGGCTGTGGATGCCCACTGCACCGGCCCTTGTCCGCCCTCCCTCAGATCAGCTGGTCGAGTGCGGCCAGGATGTCTGCCGGTTCGGCTCGGGTGGTGTAGTCCGTGTCCACGAAGGCCCAGCGGATCGTGCCGTCGCGGTCGATGACGTAGGTCGCCGGCAGGGGCATGGTGCGTGGGTGGCCGGCGTTCGAGCGGTCCAGGTCGATGCCGAAGCCGGCGTAGACGGCCGCGAGGTCGTCCGGCAGGTCGAAGGCGAGACCGAAGTGCTTGGCGGTGTCGGAGCCGAGGTCGCTGAGCACGTCGAAGGCCAGCTCGTTCTTCTCGGCGTACGACAGGGACTCGTCGGGGATCTGAGGCGAGACGGCGACCAGCCGGGCGCCGCGGGCGGTGATGGCGTCGTGGTGCTGCTGCAGGGAGCGCAGGGCGATGTTGCAGTAGGGGCACCAGGCGCCGCGGTAGAAGGTCAGCACCACCGGGCCGTCGGCGAGCAGTTCGGCCAGGTCGACGGTCCGGCCGGTGGCCGAGGGCAGGGTGAAGGCCGGCGCCTTGGCGCCGACGCTCAGGGCCTGATCCGCCTGGCCGGAGTCGGCCAGTTCCAGGGCTGCCCGCTGCATCACGGCGCGGACGTCGGCGGGGATCTGCTGCCGGCGGCTGTCGAAGAAGGCACGCAGTTCGGCGTTCACGCTCATAGGTCTTCTCCCGGAGTCATCTTGGAACGTTCGTTTCAAGATAGTGGTGTGAGTGCACTCCACGTCAACGGGTGGGGGCGAGTATCTTGGAATCCTCGGTTCAAGATGGGAGGTGGAGCATGGCAGACGTCAAGCATTTTGATCCGGACACGGTCCTGGACACGGTGGTGCGGCTGTTCTGGCGGCAAGGCGTGGCCACCACCGGCATCCAGGACATCGTCAACGCCACCGGGCTCAACCGTTCCAGCCTGTACGCGACCTTCGGCGGCAAGCAGGAGTTGTACCGCGCCGCTCTCGAACGGTACGTCCAGGACCGGTCACGGTTCGGCCGGCTCGAGGAGGACGACCGCGGACTGCCGGCCATCACCGAGTTCTTCACCGGGCTGATCGAGACCCGCTGTACCGGCGAGTTCGCCCAATGGGGCTGCATGATCTCCAACGCCCACGCGGGCACCGAGAACGGCGACCCTGCCGTCCGCGCCATCCTCGACCGGCAGCACCAGGGCCTGCGCACCGCCCTCCACACCGCGCTCCTGTCGGCTCAGCGGCAGGGACAACTGGCCGATGAGGCCGACCCGGCCGCCGCGGCCGATGTCCTGGCCCTCCTGGCGCACGGTGTGAACCTGCGCTCCCGTGCCGGAGCGGACGCCCAGCAGTTGCACCGAACCATCGCGGCGGCGATCGCCGCTGTGGCTCCCAGAGCTTGATCTGCTCCGCGTGTGCGGAGGCGTGCCCGTCTAGCCGCGGAGGTGCGTGCCGATCCTCAAGAACGCCTGGACCAGGGGGACCTGAGGCACGGCCGGGGAGACGATCTGGGAGGCGTAGTGGACGATCACCAGGTCGAGGGCGAGGGAGATGAAGAGGCGCCGACCGTTACGCCGAGGGCGTCAGTCAGTTCGCCGAGTGGCGGGCGGAGGGCAGGGGCACGTCCGTGGAGCCGGTGGTGGGCGGCGGGGGTGACCGCCTTCCCCGACACGCTGCTCAAGCTCTTCCGCGGCGAGAACCACGGCAAGCTCGCGCTCGCCGTCGCAGGCGAGTGAGACGGATGGCACCCATGGAGCTCAAGGGCGCGGGTGTCGTGGTCACCGGAGCCGGGGCGGGCAATCGGGGTTGCTCGGCGGCTCGGTGCTCGACCCCAAGGTCGTGGCCGACGAGGTGATGAAAGGACTGGAGGACGGGCGGTTCCTGATCCTTCCCCACGGTGAGGTACCGGACCACTACGCCTTCCGCGCGAACGACACCGACCGGTGGCTGCGCGGAATGCGGCGCCTGCACCCACGTATCGACGACGTCGCCGCAGGCTGAACGCGGCACGGGGCGGCGGCCGGTGGAGCGTGTGAGGGCGCTCCACCGGCCGCCGCATTCGTGCGTCACGCCCTGACGGGCTTCTCCGGCAACGCGGCCGCACGGCGCTGTCCCGTGACGCTCCCCAGCCAGCCGAGCAGGAACGCGACGGGCAACGACACCAGGGCAACCGTCTGCAGCGGGAACCAGGCGATGTCCCACTCGGGGAACAGTGCCATCGGGCTGCCGGAGAAGACGGGGCTCACGACCTGGAGTCCGAGCGCGCAGCCGAGCCCTCCGTACAGCGTCCACAGCAGCCCCCTGTGCGTGAAGCCGCGCCAGAACAGCGAGTACACCAGCGCCGGCAGCAGGCAGGAGCTCGCCACCGCCAGGGAGATCGTGGACAGGAAGCCCATGTTCCAGCCCTGCACCCACACCGCGAGGCAGATGCTCAGCACTCCGACCAAGGCGGACGCGATACGGGCCGCGGCCACTTCCCGGCCCTCGGTCGTGCGCCCGCGGCGGACGACGTTGGTGACGAGGTCGTGGGCGACCGAGCCTGCGGCCGCCAGCGTCACGCTCGCGACGACCGCCAGCGTGGTGATGAACACCGCGCAGGAGACCAGCACGACGAGCCATGCCTCGCCCGTCTGCGCCGACGAGCCGCCCGCCAGGTCGGCGGTGAGCATCAGCAGGCTGCTGGTGGCCCCGGGGTCGGCGGCGAGGATCTTCGGGGCGCCGATCAGCGCCGCGGCCCCGAAACCCAGCACGGTGGTGAGCAGGCAGATGGCACCGACGATGGCGATGGTGTGGCGGACCGTACGGCGTGCCGCGGCGGCGTCGGGCGCGGTGTTGAGCTGGGTGGCGACATGGGGCATGCATGCGACGCCCAGCACGACGGTGATCATCAGACCGATGAAGTCGAGGGTCCCCTGGACCGGGCTGCCGGCAGCGAACCGCAGGCCCGGACGCAGATAGCCCTCGGGACGGCCGCTGCCCCGCCCGGCGGCCTCGATGAGGGAGTCGGGGCTCCAGTGGAAGCGGTGGAGCAGCACCGCCGCCACGGCCACGGCCATGGCGAGCAGGATCACCGTCTTGATCACCTGGATCGCGATCATGCCGCGCATCCCGCCGAAGGCCGTGGCGCAGACGACGAGGGCGCCGATCATGACGATGGCGGTCTGCTCGGCGCCGGGACCGGACATGCCCAGCAGCATGGCGGTGGTTCTGCCCGCGCCGGAGAGCTGGACGATCAGATACGGGACGCACGCGCTCAGCGTGACGACGGCGACCGCGATCCTGACCGAGGGCCCCGGGGCCCGCAGAGCGAACGTATCGCCGAGGGTGTAGCTGCCGCGTTCCCGCAGCGGGCCGGACAGCAGGAGCAGGACGCCGAGTGACAGCACGGTGCACAGGGCGATGAACAGGCCGTCGAAGCCGAAGACCGCGACGGTTCCCGTCGTGCCGAGCACGGTCGCGGCGGAGAGGTAGACGCCGGTGAGGACGAGGGCGCCCTGGACGGGCCGCAGCCCGCGGCCCGCGGTGTAGAAGTCGTTGACCCGGTCCCGCTCGGGTCCGTTGAGCACGCAGATGAGCAGGATCGGGACGATGAAGGTGAGGAAGCCGACGAGAACCCAGGAACGGGTGTCCGTGTCCAGGTCGAGGGTGCCGGGACCCCCTGCGGCGAGCAGGATCTGAGGAAGCATCAGTGCTCCTCCGCCGACTCGTACGCGGCCCCCTCGTGGACGGCGCGGTCGTAACGGGCCGCCGTCCACAACAGGAGCGAGCCCTGCGCGAGAAGGGCGACGACGCCGAGGTTGATCTGTCCGGTGACACGGGTGGCCAGCAGGTCCTCCGCGGCGCAGGCAAGCACGAGATGGACCGCGAAGGTCAGTCCGTTGACGAGCGCGAAGGATCTGCCCGGCCGGTGGGGCCGGGGTCTTTGACGGAACGGGGGGGTGTGCGGATGGGCGTGCTGATGGGCCATGGAGCTCTCCTGGCGGGCAGGGACGCGCGCGCATCGCCTCGCTCGGGCGATGGCATGGCGAGGGCATTGCCCCTGACGGCATTGCCCCTTGATGAGGGCTCACCAGAGCACGTACCGACCGGTCAGTCCATGCGCTTCGGGCGCCCCGTTGTCCGCTCCCAACGCCGTAGGGGTGCGACTGTGCTGATGCCCATTCGGCCATCCGCGGCAAGGAATCCGGCATGGTGATACGCGTGCCGGGAGGGGCGTACCGCCGTGCGGCCGTACGCGTGCCGGGAGGGGCGTACCGCCGTGGCGCCGTACGCGTGCCAGGCGCCGCACTCCCGTGCGGACTACTCGTGCCAGACGGGCGTACCGCCGTGCGGCTTCAGCTCTCCGGGTCGGAGTCCCAGGCGTCCCCGCAGCCGAGGACGGCAGCCGGCCCGAGCAGTTGGAGCGTGTCGAAGGCGAGCGTGAGCCGTACGAGGTCGCGGGGGCGGGACAGTTCGAGACCCGTGATCTGCTCGAAGCGGCGCAGCCGGTTCAGCACCGTGTTGCGGTGGCACAGCATGTGCCGGGCCGCCTGGACCGCGGAGCCGCCCTTCTCGATCCACACTCCGAGCGTGTCGATCAGCGTTTCGCGGTCTGCGGGCTCCAGGTCGTACAGCGGCCGGAGCACTCGCAGGGCCAGCTCGGCGGACAGGTCGGGCCGTGAGACCAGCAGACCGTCGGGCAGACGGGCGTCGAGCTGGGCGACCTCCCCGTCCGCGCGGCAGGTGCGCAGGGCGAGTCCGGCCATGTCCCGCGCCCGGGGCAGGTTCTTCAGGCCGTGGACGACGGGGCTGATGCCGATGCGCATGCCGGGTCCGGCGTCGAGGGCGGAGGCGAGCGCGTCGAGTGGGCGGTCGCCGAGGTGGACGACGAGCACATCGCGCTGAGCGCCGACGTGGCGCAGGACGCGCATGCCACGGATCTCCGGAACGGCGTCGGGTGCTCGGCCGAAGGGCGGCGTGGCCCGCAGCTCCGCCACCGCGAAGCGTCCGTCGGGCGGCAGATCGAGGATCGACGCGGCGTCCTGGATGAACGCCGGGTCGTTACGGCTCTCCAGGACGGCGGCGAGGATCAGGCGCACCCGCTCGTTGTGCCGGCTGGCCACGCCCTTGGCGACCTGCCGGTAGGCGTCGGCGACCAGGACGGCGTCGCGGTCGTTCGTCTTCCACACGAGCTCCGCCACGTGCACGAGATGGCGCTGGTCGCCGAGCCCGTCCCGCTCCACGACGCTGATGATCCCGCTCCAGACCTCCGAGCCGGCCACCCGGAAGGCGTGCATCACCTCGTCGAGGGGGCGGCCCTCCTCGGCACGGCGTATGCCGAGCTCACGGGTGTAGCGCTCGATGTCCACGATGCGGCCCGGGTCGAGGGCCGCCTCCAGCGCGAAGCGGATGCCGGTGTCCGCGGACTGCTTGAGGTCGGGCGGCGAGAGTACCGGGTCGGCGTAGTACGGCACCTCGGTACGGATCTGGTGCACCACGGAGTCGGTGAAGGAGGTGCCCCGCCCAAGAAGACGCCGGCAGGCGTGGTCGAACAGCTGGAGCGGCGAAGGCTCGGCGGCGGCTTGGGGCAGCGGACCGACGGTGGTGACGCGGGGGCGGACCGAGCCACGGACGGAACTGGTGTGCATGGACCCTCCAGACGGACGGGGCGTGCGGGGACACCACGGCGGGTCGCCATGTCTTGTGCTGCGCGGGTCGCAGGTGCGGGTGCTCCACCGGTCGGCGATCGGCGTGTGGCGGCGGCGCACCTTCAAGGAATCCACATGCTAAGCAGTCGGTCACCCATTGGGGCGGGACCTCCGCCAAATCGTGATGACCCACGCACAGCAGGAGGTACGGATTGTGCCCCCTCACAGTCACGGCGCACCCCAGCTGGGAGCTGACAGCGGCTCGTTCCCAGCCCATGGACGCCCTGCCCCCGCCGTGTTCCCGTAGCGCTCCAGTCCGGCGCCCGCTCGCCGAGAAGCAAGGAGAACGCCCTGATGAGCCCACCAGAGACCGAGGCCGGGACCCTCCGGGTCAGCGATCTGCACGTCAGCTACGGACGGTCCGTGCAGGCGCTCCACGGGGTGTCGCTGACCGTCCCGCAGGGCCGGATCGTCGCCGTGCTCGGCTCCAACGGCGCGGGCAAGTCCACACTGCTCCGGGCGGTCTCCGGGACCCTCGCGCTGCACCGCGGCACGGTCGACAGCGGCACCGTGCACTTCGACGGCGTACGGCTGCGCGGCGACGCCACGCGGTCCGTCGCCGCGGGGGTGGTGCAGGTGCCCGAGGGTCGGCGGATCTTCGGCGCCCTGTCCGTGGAGGACAACCTCAAGGCCGGGTTCCTCGGGTCGGCACGCCGCTCGCGCGCCGAGCTGCGAGCCGACCGCGACCGTGTCTTCACGCAGTTCCCGGTACTGGCCGAACGTCGGCGGCAGGCCGCCGGGCTGATGTCCGGCGGAGAGCAGCAGATGCTCGCGATGGGCCGCGCGCTGATGGCCGGGCCGCGCCTGCTCCTCCTCGACGAGCCCTCGCTGGGCCTCGCACCGCTGATGGTCCGGCGCATCGCGGAGATCATCCGCGAGATCAACGCCCAGGGGACCTCGATCCTGCTCGTCGAGCAGAACGCCGCCATGGCGCTGGAACTGTCCGACCGCGCGTCGGTGCTGGACGTGGGCCAGGTGCGGCTGGAGGGGGCCTCGGCCGATCTCGCCGCGGCGGACGAGGTGCGGCGGCTGTATCTGGGCGAGAGCTACGGGACCGGCTGCGGCGCGCCCGACGCCGACGCGCCGTACGCGACGTCCGCGAGCACTCCGGCCGTGACCGGACCGGGACTGACCGAGCTTGGCAGGTGGAACGGATGAGCGTCGACGCGACGGCCAATACCCCCGAGGCCGCCACCACCCCCGAGGGCGCCACGACCCCCGGACCGGACGCGGGGCCCGACCCGGTCCCGGCCCTCACGGTCGAGAACCTGACCGTGCGCTTCTCCGGCCTGGTCGCCCTCGACGACCTGTCCTTCACGGTCCCGCCCGGCACGATCCACGCCCTCATCGGCCCCAACGGCGCGGGCAAGTCCACCTGCTTCAACGTCATCTCCGGCGTCTACCGAGCCACCGCCGGAAGCGTCCGGTACGCGGACAAGGACCTCACCCGCCTCGCACCCCACCGCATCGCGCAGCTCGGCGTCGCCCGCACCTTCCAGAACATCGTGCTCACCCACGGGACCGTCGCCGACAACCTCATGCTCGGCCGCCACCGGCTGACCCGGGCGGGCTTCACGGCGAGCGCGATGCGACTGCCGCACACGGTGCGCGAGCAGCGTCGCCACCGGGAGCGGGCGGCCGAGATCGCCGACTTCCTGGGTCTCGGCCCCGCGTTCGACAAGCCGGTCGCCGGGCTTGCCTACGGCGACCGCAAGCGGGTGGAAATGGCTCGCGCGCTGTGCATGGAGCCGCAGTTGCTGCTGCTCGACGAGCCCGTCGCCGGCATGCACCCGACCGAGCGCTCGGCGATGGCCGAGACGATCGCCCGGGTCCGTGACGCCCTGAAGATCTCGATCCTCATCGTCGAGCACGACATGGGCCTGATCATGCGGATCGCCGACTCGGTGACGGTGCTCGACTTCGGCCGGCTCATCGCGGACGGACCGCCCGAGCGCATCCAGAACGACCCGGCGGTCATCAGCGCGTATCTCGGCACCCCGGTCCAGGAAATTGAGCCGGGTCCAGAGCCCGGCCCGACACGCGAACCAGAACCCGGCCCGGCACCCGCTCCAGAACCCGGTCCGGCACCCGCTCCAGAGCCCATCCCGGCACCCGAGCCAGAAGCCGGCCCGGCACCCGAGCCGGTGGATGCATCCGAACCGGACAGCGATCCGGACCCGGAACGTGCCACGGCCGCCGCCTCGGACCCCGCCAAGGACACCGAGCGCGACTCGGAGGAAGAATCATGATCAAGTTCGCCGAAACCGTCCTCAACGGACTCGCGCTCGGCTCCGTCTACGCGCTGATAGCCCTGGGCTTCGTCGTGATCTTCAAGGCGTCCGGCGTCATGAACTTCGCGCACGGCTCCCTTCTGCTCTTCGGCGGCTATGTCACCGCCCGCCTCCACGACGCCATCGGCTTCATCCCCGCCGTCCTCGTCGGCGCCGCGCTCGCCGCAGCACTGGCCGGCCTTGTGCAGCTCCTGGCCACCCGCGGCCTGCGCGGCGCGGAGATCCACACGCTGACGATCCTCACCATCGGCGTGGACGTCCTGCTCAGCACCGAACTCAACCGGCAGGTCGGCGCCGACTACCTCACCATGGGCGACCCCTGGGGCGCCGATGTGACCCGGCTCGGCAGCATCACCGTCGCCGATGCGCGGATGGCGAGCATCGTCGTCGCGGTCGTCGTCATCGGCGCCTTCTTCGCCGCCTTCCGCTGGTCCCGCTGGGGCCTGTCCATGCGGTCCGCGGCCGCCGACCCGGAAGCCGCGGCGCTGATGGGGATACGGCTGGACCGGGTACGCCTCATCGCCTGGTGCGTCGCCGGGGCACTGGCCGCCGTCGCCGCCGTGTTCCTCGCCGCCTTCCCCGCACCGGGACTCGACCGTACGACCAGTCAGATCGCCCTGAGTGCCTTCCCCGCGGCGATCCTCGGCGGCATGGACTCGGCCGTCGGCGCGCTCGTCGGAAGCCTGGTGATCGGCCTCACGGCGGCGATGGCCGCCGGCTATCAGAACGAACTGAGCGTCCTGGGCGCCGGATTCGCCGATGTGGCCCCCTACCTCGTGATGGTGCTCGTGCTCCTGGTCAGGCCCACCGGTCTCTTCGGATCGAAGGAGCTGACCCGTGTCTGACACCCGCGCCACCGCCGAATCCACCGAATCCGCCGAATCCACCGAACCCACGGAACCCACGGACACCGTGACGGCTCCCGCCGCCGCCCCCCATTCCCCGTCCGCCCCCGGCAGGTGGTCCGGCAAGGTCTCCCCGCGGGGGCGGCGCGCGGCCACCCTTGCCGCAGGCGTGCTGGTCCTGCTGGCCCTGCCCTTCTACGTCAGCTCCTTCTGGCTCCAGACGGGCCTGTTCGCCATGGCCGCCGTCATCGGCGCCATCGGGCTGAACCTGCTCTCCGGGACGACCGGACAACTCTCCCTCGGCCACGCCTTCTTCCTCGCCGTCGGCGCGTACGGCTATGTGTGGCTGGCGTCCGAGCCGTCCGGCACTGGCTCCAGCAGCCTGTACGGCCTCGGGCTCCCGCCCGTGCTCGCCTTCGTGCTGGCCATCGTCCTCGCTGGTGCGGCGGGCGGCCTTTTCAGCCCCATCTCCGGCCGGCTGCGCGGCATGTACCTGGGCATCGCGACCCTCGCCCTGGTCTTCCTGGGCCACCACATGATGCTCAACGCCCCGCATGTCACCGGCGGGTTCAACGGCCGCTCCGTACCGCCGCTGGACATCCTCGGCTTCTCCTTCACCGACACCTCGCCCGACGGTCTCACCGTCATCGGCGTCCCCTTCGGCGGGCTGGAGCGCCTGTGGTACGTCGGCCTGGCCCTGGTCGCCGTGGCCTGGCTCGCCGCGCGCAACCTCCTGCGCGGGCGCCCCGGCCGCGCACTCGGCGCCGTACGCGACAGCGAGGTCGCCGCGGCCGTCATGGGAGTCCATCTCACCCGCTACCGCGCCTCGGCGTTCATCATCTCCTCGATGTACGCGGGCGCCGCGGGTGCCCTGCTGGCCCTGGTGTTCAAGCGCGTCGTCCCCGACCACTTCGGGCTCCTGCTGTCCATCGACTACCTCGCGATGATCGTCATCGGCGGCCTCGGCTCGGTCGGCGGTGCGGCTTGCGGTGCGGTCTTCGTCGCCCTGATCCCGCACCTGCTCACCAAGTACGCCGACGACCTGCCCCTGCTCACCGCTCCCGGCACCACGGGATCGGGCGTGTCTCCGGGCGACGCGGCCCGCTATCTCTACGGCACCGCGATCGTCCTCGTCCTGATCTTCGCCCCCGGTGGCCTGGCCGGACTGGCCCACAGACGGCCGCGCCGCAAGGGCGACGACTCACCCCGCACCCGGCGTTTCCCTCTCCGCACCCGCACCACCCCGAAGGAGCACACCTCGTGAGACACACCCGACTTGCCCCGGCCGCAGCCGTCATCGCCGCACTCGCCCTGAGCGCCACGGCCTGCAGCACCAAGAGCGGAACCAACGCGAACAGCGCCGGCAGCGACGGCATCAAGACCGGCCCCGGAGTGACGGACAAGACCATCACCCTGGGCGCGCTGACCGACCTCACCGGCCCGTACGCCTCGCTCGGCAAGAGCATCGTCAACGCCCAGCAGCTGTACGCCGACCAGCTCAACGCCTCCGGCGGCATCTGCGGCCGGACCGTCAAGATCACGGTCAAGGACCACGGCTACGACGTGCAGAAGGCCGTGTCCGCGTTCACCGAGACCGAGCCGAACGTGGCCGCGGTGTCCCAGATGGTCGGCTCTCCCGTGGTGTCCTCGCTCCAACAGGAGCTGGAGTCGAAGCACCTGCTCACGTTCCCGATGGCCTGGACCTCCACCCTGCTGGGCCGCGAGTACGTACAGGTGGTCGGCTCCACGTATGACGTCGACATGATCAACGGCGTCGACTTCGTGGTCCGCACGGCCAAGCTGAAGGCGGGCGACAAGATCGGCCACGTCTACTTCGAGGGCGAGTACGGCGAGAACGCGCTCGCCGGTGCCACGTACGCGGCCAAGAACCAGAAGCTGACCATCGTCGGGCAGAAGATCAAGCCCACCGACCAGGACCTGACCGCCCAGGTCACCGCCCTCAAGCAGGCCGGCGTCAAGGCGATCCTGATCAGCGCCGGCCCGCGCCAGACGGCCGCCCTGGTCGGTACCGCGGCCGCCGCGGGCTTCGCCGTCCCGGTCCTCACCAGCTCGCCGGGCTTCGCCCCGCAGCTGCTGGCGACCCCGGTCGGCCCCGCCCTGGAGAAGATGCTCCAGGTGGTGAGCCCCGCCCCGGCGTTCAGCGCCGACAACCCGGCGATGAAGAAGCTCGCCGACGACTACAAGGCGAAGTACCCGAAGGACCTGCTCGACGCCGGTGTCGTCAGCGGCTGGAACGCGATCAGTGTCCTCGGCGAGGACCTGAAGGCGGCCTGCCGGGCGAAGGACCTGACCCGCGAGGGCATAGCGGCGGCTCACCGCAAGCAGTCCAAGCTCACGGTGCTCGGAGTGCCGCTGAACTTCTCGGACCGCGCCAAGCCGGCGACGTACCAGTCCTTCATCCACAAGCCGGCGAAGACGGCCCCCGGCGGCCTCGCGAACGTCGAACCGGCCCACGAGGTCCCCGCGGCGAAGACCTACACCCTGCCCAAGGGCTGAGCCGCCCCGACGGTCCGGATGCTGACCGGCAGGTCAGCATCCGGACCGGGAAGAATGCCGATCCGGTCCCTCGGCTCCCCCTGATTCAGGGGGAATTCCCCGTGGGCCCGACACCCCGCACCGGGGCTCGGCGCGCCCCGGCCTCAGAGGCCGTCCCGGCCAGGGGTGATGTTGAGCGCCGGAGCCGGAGCCGGGGCGGCTCGGCGTGCGTGCGGAGTCGCGGTCAGAAGCTTGAATCTCCTCAGGCGGCGCTCCCGTTGGGGCCAAACCTGCTCAGTCGACTCCCCGCCCTTCGCGTGATCTCCCTCGGCGTGCCGGGCTGTACGCGTGTGTCCAAGCCCCACCGCATGCGCACGGTATCCGCTCGGACGGACCGGTCCTGTTACCTTCTCCCGTCGGCATTCGTCTTGGGTGTGACGGCCGAGTACGAACGGTCGTCGTCCCAACGAGTGAATCGAGAACCGGATGCTGACCAATATCATGTACGTGACGATCTACGTCACCGATCAGGACCGCGCGCTGGAGTTCTACACCGAGCGACTCGGCCTGGAAAAGCAGCTCGACTTCCCGGGACCCGACGGACGCTTCCTCACCGTCGGAGTTCCCGACAGCCCCGTGCAGATCATCCTGTGGTCGCATGCGCCCACCGCGGGACAGCCCGGCGGCACGGGCGCGCCCGGTCCGCTGATCCTCGAATCCGCGGACTTGCGAAAGGACTTCGAGATCATGCGCCAACGCGGCGTCACGTTCGAGGAGTCCGAACCCGTGGACTATCCGTTCGGGGTCCGCATCGAGGCGGTGGACCCGGACGGCAATCGGATCTCGCTCCGTCAGCCGCTCAAGCCGTGACCGCCCAGCCGTCCGGCCTCGTGGCCGAGGCGTTCGAGGCCCAGCGCGACCGGCTGCGCGCTGTCGCGTACCGCGTACTGGGCTCGCACGCCGATGCCGAGGACGTGGTCCAGGAAGCCTGGATGCGCCTTGTCCGCCACGGCGCGGACGGGTCTGGCAGGGATACTCCCCTTCGCTGACCTTGAGCATTGCCGCACAGATTCTGCGGGAGGCCGTCAGCGGTTACCGACAACTGGTCGAGCTGAACTTCCCTTCCCTCGGACCTGCCCTCGGGCTGTACACCGCGCTGCCCGTGAGAGCCGAGGGCATGGTGGTCATGCCGGAAGACGACACAGACGGTTCACACAGCGGCTTGCTCTACACTCTCCGTCCCCAGGGCAACCGGGCGCCGCAACGACCCGCCCGAGGTGGACTTGGCCCTGTGGACCGAGCCCGGGTTCGGCCCCACCTTGCCGTTTCCCGGAGGGCCGGTCGAATCAAAGACGAATTTCCATCAGCCGCATTACGAAGATCGCGAACTGCCGACGGGTTCATCCCGCCCGGCGACTGCACTCGCTTATGAGTGGCTCATCCGTGACTTGAAAGCGGTCGGCTGGCTCGGCGCGACCACCCGGCTCTCGGAGTAAAGGAGCTGACGCTCCAAGGGGGGCAGGGCAGCGCGACGTCGCCCTTGGGGCAGGTACCAAAGGCTGCCAGATCTCGAGCTGACTGCGGGGCGTCATCCTCCTCGATCAGGCGTTTGATCTAGAGGGGTTGAAATGGCGTCTGCTGGCCGGACTGCTTGGAGATTCGTTCTCGCCCGGCTGCGATCAATCGATGTCCGGATCAACGGACTCTTCGAGGAGGCGGGACCCGAGGTCGTCGGCCCACTCCACGGCCCAGGTGCGAAGAGCGGTGATGGTGGCATCGTCGAGGCCGTAGGCGGCGAAGGCTTCGTCATCGGTCCACTCGGCGCCGGTGAGGTTCGCCTGGAGGTCCTCACGCTCGAAGCGGCCGCGGGCGTGGCGACGGCCGAACTCCTCGAGCTCGGAGTTCGTCCAACGCCGGGAGGCAGCGAACACGTCGATCAGATCACGGGGCGCTCCGCGGTCGGCAAGGGCTCGGACCTTGGTCCCGATCACGTCCTCCTCCGCCAGGACGGGCCCGTACGGGCTCTGGGAGACGGGCCGCCAGAAGATCTCCTTGAGGATATCGACTTCACATTCCTGCCCGGTGAGTGGGTCGGTCACGATGAAGCGAGCGGATAGTGGGGCAGTTTCCAGCGCTTGCACTTCCCAGCCCCGGGCATCGAGGCCGCGGCAGAGTGCGGCCGCGATGTCGGCCATCGGCGCCGGGTTCTCGGTGGCGACATCGAGGTCCTGGCTGGGACGGTTCACGAGGCGATGTGCCCTCACGGCATAGCCGCCGGTGAGGACCAAGGGATACGGCGAGCCGAGGGCGATCACATCCGCCAGGAGCCGCCTGTGCAGCTCCGGCATGTCCGTCACGCGGCCGCCCGGGTGTGGGAGGCGAGCTGGGGGAAGGCGTCTTCCCATACGGTGCGCACGGTGCGTCCGACGAGGGCGCGCAGGACGGGCCACAGCTGGAGGAGTAGATCCTGGTTGAGGTAGAGAGGCAGGTCGTCGTGCAGGCCCTCGTGCAGGACGGTGCGGTACAGGCCCATGCGCTGGCGAGGTTTGCTCAGGTCGTACGAAGTCATCCCGGACCAGGCCAGGTGCAGCGGCAGCTCTACGACACCGTGCGTCGGCCCATGCAGCTCGTCCAGCGACTCCGGCAGACGGCGCCGGAACTTCTCCAGGTACAGCGCGAGGTTCTCGGCGTCCGCGTCCGAGAGGTCCCTCGGCGCGGGTGCGGGGTGCTGCGGGCTGGAGGACATGCCTCCATTATGGCGGCCGCAGAAGTGGTGCGGGCCGTGATGTGCGAGCCCGGAGTGAGCAGCGGTGGAGCCTGGCGGTGCACCGGCTGTCGCAGCCCGTTCTCGTCCCTGAGTGGGGGCACGGGGTCAATGTCACTGTCTGTGATTTGGCGCAGGGGCGGCAAGGGCGACCAGCGAGATGTTGAGCGTGAAGGGGGACATGGACGAAGCTGCAGACGCAGGAGCCGTGTCGTCAGTCGATTCTCCCCGGATCCTCCCAGCGTTCGAGAACCTTCAAAAGGCCAGGTCAGAGGCCTTCCGGCGCGAGGGTGAGGAGATCACCCGCATCACTTCTCCCCAGGGGCTCCCCAGAGTCCTAGATGGGCGGTTCGTGTGGGAGGTGCAGGCGCAAACCGTGCGCGCAGCGCGAGTGGGGTCAGTCGCCTCTCATAGCCAGTCCCGCCGCTTGAAAACTACGTACAAGCTGACGCAGACCACCCCCATCAAGCCGACTGCGAAGGGGTATCCGAAGCTCCAGCCCAGCTCGGGCATGGAGTCGAAGTTCATGCCGTAGATGGTTCCCACGAGAGTGGGTGCAAACAAAATTGCCGCCCACGAGGAAATCTTCTTGATCTCCTCGTTCTGCTCGAAGCCCGCCTCCGCCAGGGCCCGCATCTCCGCGTTCTGCTGCTGGGTCACCAGCGTGCCGTTGACCGTCAGGATTTCGGTGAGGGCCTGGCGGAAGCCGTCCACGCGTTCGCTGATGTGGGTGACGTGGTCGGCGACGTCGCGGAGGTAGCGCTGGAGTTCCTCGTCCGTGCCGTACTTCGCGAAGCCCGCCATCAGTCCGTGCAGCATGCCCACCAAAGGGCGGGTCGCGCGCTGGAACTCGACCATTTCGCGGGAGAGTTCGTAGATGCGGCGGGAGACCGCCGGGTCGCCGCCGAAGACCTCCGTCTCGATCTCGTCGATGTCGTTCTGCACGCCGGCCACCACGGGCGCGTACCCGTCGACCACGGCGTCGAGGATCGCGTAGAGCACCGCCTCCGGGCCGAGGGCCAGGAGTTCCGGGGTCTCCTCCATGCGGTGGCGGACCGCCGAGAGGTCCGGGGCCGCGCCGTGGCGGACCGTGATGAGGAAGTCCCGGCCGACGAAGACGTGCAGTTCGCCGAAGTCGACCTCCTCCTGGGCGTCCATGTAGCGCGCCGCGCGCAGTACGACGAAGAGGGTGTCGCCGTAGCGCTCCAGCTTCGGCCGCTGATGGGCCTCCAGCGCGTCCTCGACCGCCAGCTCGTGGAGGTCGAACTCGGCTGCCAGCGAATGCAGTTCCGACTCCGTCGGGCGGTGCAGGCCGATCCAGGCCATGCCCGACGGCTCCTCGCGCAGCTGCCGGTACGTCTCGGCGAGCGAGTCCGGCGAGGAGATCCGGTGGCCGTCGCGGTAGACGGACGCCTGCACGACCGTCTCCCGGTCGCGGTGGACCGGCGCCTGGACGCTCGGCGCGGACGGAACGACCGGCTGGTCCGGCTGGCGCCGCCAGGCGTGCTTCTTCGGCGTCGCCGCAGGGCGCGGACGGCGCTCCGGCATCGTCTGCGTCACCTCCGCCCTGCGCTCGAAACCCTCGGCGCCCTGGTCCACGGCGCCGATGAGCAGGATATCCGCGCCCCACCGGCCCGGCACGGCGGCTACGAGCCCACCGGCCTGGCGCGGCGGGTACGCGCCCATCGCCCGGCACGGCGGCTACGAGCGCCATCGGCTGGCACGGCGCGGGTACGACGCCCACCGGCCCCACCGGCCCCACCGGCCCCACCGGCCCCACCGGCCCGGCACGGCGGCCCCGCGCCCGCCCCGCGCCCGCCCAGCCATCGCGGACCGAATCTGACCGCAACGCTCGATAGCGTGCCGCCATGGCCTTTCAGACGACGAGCCCGGTGCTCTCCCGCCGCGCCCTCAACCGCGCCACTCTCGACCGCCAGCTCCTTCTGCGACGCAGCGCCCTGTCCGCCGAGGACGCCGTCGCCCACCTCGTCGGCCTCCAGGCCCAGAACACCAAGCCGCCCTACTACGCGCTCGCCGCCCGCCTCGACGGCTTCCGGCCCGAGGACCTCGCCACGCTCATGGAGAGCCGCGCGGTCGCCCGGCTCGTCACCATGCGCTCCACCATCCACACCCACACCGCCGAGGACTGCCTCACCCTGCGCCCGCTCATGCAGGCCGGCGGACCCGACCGCGAACTGAAGATGTTCCTCAAGCGGCTCGACGGCGTCGACCTGGACCGTCTCGCCGCGCTCAGCCGCGCCCTCGTCGAGGAGCGGCCCCGCCCGGTGAAGGAACTGCGGCTGTTCCTCCTCCAGGAGTGGCCCGACGCCGACCCCCTCGCCCTCACTGTCGCCGCGCGCTGTCTGCTCCCGCTCGTCCAGGTCACCCCGCGCGGCGTGTGGGGCCGCAGCGGACAGGTCGCGCTCACCACCGCCGAGCAGTGGCTCGGCCGGCCTGTCGCCGTCCCCGCTCCCTCCCCCGACGCGACGGTGCTGCGCTACCTCGCCGCCTTCGGACCCGCCTCGGTCAAGGACATGCAGACCTGGTCCGGGCTGACCCGGCTCCGGGACGCCTTCGAGCGGCTACGGCCCCGGCTCCTGGTCTTCCAAGACGAGAACGGCGTCGAGCTCTTCGACCTGCCCGACGCCCCCCGCCCCGACGGGGACACCCCCGCCCCACCCCGCCTTCTCGCCGAGTTCGACAACCTGCTCCTCTCGCACGCCGACCGGTCCCGTGTCGTACCGGCCGTGTTCAAGGACCGCACCTGGAAGGGGAACCAGGCCTACTGCACCTTCCTCGTCGACGGATTCCTCGCCGGGATCTGGCGGCTGGAGGAGACCAGGGAGGAGTCGGTCCTGACCTTGCAGCCCTTTGACAAGCTCGGTCGCGCACACCGCGACGAGCTGGTGGAGGAAGCCGAGCGGACGCTTGCGGTGCTGGGCACGGCGCCGGTACGGACCGTGCGCTTCGGGACGGTGGCCGGCTGAGCGGCAGACGTTCCTCGGGTGCAGACCACCCCCGTCAAGGGGTAGTGAGATCTGGGCCACCGAATGGACGATGTCCCTGACCGGTCCCGCAACGAGGAGGACACATGTCGGAACGCGGCGCCACGGAGAGGTTCCGGGCGGCCCGGGATTTCCTGCTGGAGCACCGGGAGGACTACGAGACGGCGTACGAGGGCTTCGCCTGGCCCCGTCCGGAGCGCTTCAACTGGGCGCTGGACTGGTTCGACGTCATCGCCCGGGACAACGACCGCACCGCGCTGCACATCGTCGAGGAGGACGGCAGCGAGCTCCGGCGCAGCTTCGCCGAGATGTCCGACCGCTCCCACCGGGTCGCCAACTGGCTGCGCGGGCTCGGGGTGCGGCCCGGCGACCGGATCGTGGTGATGCTCGGCAATCAGGCCGAGCTCTGGGAGACGGCGCTCGCCGCGATGAAACTGGGGGCCGTCGTCATCCCGGCCACCCCGCTGCTCGGCCCCGCCGACCTGCGTGACCGGGTGGAGCGCGGCCGGGCGCGCCATGTGATCGTACGCGCCGAGGACACACCCAAGTTCGCGGAGGTGCCGGGAAATTACACTCCGATCGCCGTCGGCGGGCGGGTTCCCGACTGGATCGCGTACGAGGACGCCTACGGCGCCTGCGCGCCGTTCGTCCCGCACGGTGTCACCCAGGCCGACGACCCGCTGATGCTCTATTTCACCTCGGGCACCACCGCCCGCCCCAAGCTCGTCGAACACACCCATGTCTCGTACCCGGTGGGGCACTTGGCGACGATGTACTGGATCGGCCTGCGACCTGGCGACGTGCATCTCAACATCTCCTCGCCCGGCTGGGCCAAACACGCCTGGTCGAACCTCTTCGCGCCGTGGACCGCCGAGGCGACCGTCTTCATCCACAACTACACCCGCTTCGACCCGGCCCGGCTGATGGCCGAGATGGACCGGCACGGCGTCACCAGTTTCTGCGCCCCGCCGACCGTGTGGCGCATGCTGATCCAGGCCGATCTGACCCAGCTGCGGACGCCCCCGAGGGAGGTCGTCGCCGCCGGCGAGCCGCTCAACCCGGAGGTCATCGAGACCGTGCGGCGCGCCTGGGGGGTGACCGTCCGGGACGGCTTCGGCCAGACCGAGACGGCAGTGCAGATCTCCAACAGCCCAGGTCAGCCGGTCAAGGCTGGCTCCATGGGCCGGCCGAGCCCCGGCTTCCGGGTGGAGCTCGTCGATCCGGTCACGGGGCGGCCGGGGGTACGGGAAGGCGAGATCTGCCTCGATCTGTCGGCCGATCCGGTCGGTCTGATGACCGGCTACCACGGTGACCCGGAGCGTACGGCGGAGGCGATGGCCGGAGGGTACTACCGCACCGGTGACATCGCGTCCCGCGACGACGACGGTTACCTCACCTATGTGGGGCGCTCGGACGACGTGTTCAAGGCCAGTGACTACAAGATCAGCCCCTTCGAGCTGGAGAGCGCGCTGCTGGAACACGAGGCGGTCGCGGAGGCGGCCGTGGTCCCCGCCCCGGACCCGGTGCGGCTCGCCGTGCCGAAGGCGTACGTGGTCCTGGCGGAGGGCTGGGAGCCGGGCCCGGACACGGCGAAGGTGCTGTTCGCGCACTCGCGCGCGGTCCTCGCCCCGTACAAGCGGATCCGGCGGGTCGAATTCGCCGAGCTGCCCAAGACCGTCTCCGGCAAGATCCGCCGGATCGAGCTGCGTGAGCGTACGGAAGCGGGTTCGGGTGCCGAGTACCACGAGGGGGACCTGCGATGAGCCTCTCGTACACCCATGGCACCGGCACCACACCGCTGCTCGGGGACACCATCGGCGGCAACCTCGACCGGGCGATCGAGGCCTGGCCCGAGCGGGAGGCGCTGGTCGACCTGGGCTCCGGGCAGCGCTGGACGTACGCCGAGTTCGGCGCGGCCGTCGCGGAGCTCGCGCGCGGACTGCTCGGCGCCGGCGTCGCCAAGGGGGACCGGGTCGGCATCTGGGCGGTGAACTGCGCCGAGTGGGTGCTGGTGCAATATGCCACCGCACGCATCGGCGCCGTGATGGTCACCGTCAACCCCGCCTACCGCGCCCACGAGCTGGAGTACGTCCTCGGCCAGGCCGGCATCTCGGTCCTCTTCGCCTCCCGGTTCCACAAGACCAGCGACTACCGGGCGATGGTCGAGAGCGTGCGTCCCCGCTGCCCCGGGCTGCGGGCGGTGCACTACATCGGCGATCCCTCCTGGGACACGCTCCTGGACGGCGCCCAGGGCGTCACGGACGAACAACTGGCAGCTCGTGAGGCGGAGTTGTCCTGCGACGACCCGATCAACATCCAGTACACCTCCGGCACCACCGGCTTCCCGAAGGGCGCCACGCTCTCCCACCACAACATCCTCAACAACGGCTACTTCGTGGGGGAGATGATCGGCTACACCGAGGCGGACCGGGTCTGCCTGCCGGTGCCCTTCTATCACTGCTTCGGCATGGTGATGGGAAACCTCGGTGCCACGTCCCACGGCGCCTGCATCGTCATCCCCGCCCCCTCCTTCGACCCGGCGGCCACCTTGCGGGCGGTCGCCGAGGAGCGGTGCACCTCGCTCTACGGCGTGCCGACCATGTTCATCGCCGAACTGAGCCTGCCCGACTTCGCCTCCTACGACCTCTCCTCGCTGCGCACCGGTATCATGGCGGGCTCGCCGTGCCCGGTGGAGGTGATGAAGCGGGTCGTCGCCGAGATGAACATGGCCGAGGTGTCGATCTGTTACGGCATGACCGAGACCTCGCCCGTCTCCACCCAGACCCGCCGCGACGACGACCTGGAGCGCCGCACCGGAACGGTCGGGCGGGTGCTGCCCCATGTCGAGATCAAGGTCGTGAACCCGGTGACGGGTGTGACGGTCGAGCGCGGCGAGGCGGGTGAGCTGTGCACCCGCGGCTATGGGGTGATGCTCGGGTATTGGGACGAGCCCGAGAAGACCGCCGAGGTCGTCGACGCGGGTCGCTGGATGCACACCGGCGACCTCGCGGTGATCCGCGAGGACGGGTACGTCCAGATCGTCGGCCGGATCAAGGACATGATCATCAGGGGCGGGGAGAACGTCTACCCACGCGAGATCGAGGAGTTCCTGTACGGCCACCCCAAGATCGCGGACGTGCAGGTCGTCGGCGTCCCGGACGAGCGCTACGGCGAGGAGATCCTCGCCTGTGTCGTCCCCCGGGACCCGGCCGACGCGCCCACGCTCGACGAGATCACCGCGTACTGCCGCGAACGGCTGGCGCACTACAAGATCCCGCGCCGGGTGGAGATCCTGGACGGCTTCCCCATGACGGTCAGCGGGAAGGTCCGCAAGGTGGAGCTGCGGGAGCGGTACGGGGTCGGCTAGCGGCACCGGGCCCCCTGGCCGGCTCCCGTCCCGTACCCGCCGGGTCCCCGGCGCTCTGCCCGGCCCGTGAGCAGCCGCGGGTCCGGCGGTGCGTGACTAGGCGCCCCGGACGACGAGCTCGTCGGCCGGGCCGTTCACCGGCTGAGGGGTGCCGGTGAGGTCCATGACGAAGAGGGGGATCCCCAGGTCGTCGGCGCGGCAGCGGGCGTCGGGGGTGTATCCGGCCAGGGAGAAGAACACGCTCGCCGAGGAGGCGCTCAGGCCGTTGAGCCAGAGGCATTCGACGGCGCGCAGCGAGGTGTGGCGGGTCGTGGGGTCCACCTGGGCGACCAGGCCGGGGGCGCGCAGATCGATGCCGCTGGTGGAGCGGTCCTCCGGCTGGACGATGTCGCGGTAGCCGAGCCAGCGCAGGTACAGGGCGGCCGCGGTGACCGCGTCACGGGCCGTCCGGATGGTCACCGGGTGGAACGACGGGCGGGCCGGGGCGGCGGTCGGCGGCAGCGGGATGTGGGCGGGCGCGCGCAGGGAGGTCGTCGCCCGGGGAGAGCCCGGGTGGACGTCGGGGGAGTGGCCGGCCGGGGGAGCCGTGGCGCTCACCGGCCGTACCGGGATCCGCAGCACCGCCCCGCAGGCGCAGCCGAGCTCGGGCTGCGGCCACTGATCCAGGCGCCCGCACGCCTCGCAGCGGACCGTCACCCACTCGTCCGTCCAGTTGCGGTGTGTGATCGGCTCCGCAGGCGCTCCCCGGAGCACTGGCGGGACGATCGGCGCCCCGCACCGGCACGGGAAGGCCGGTGGCGCGTACGCGTGCGTCCGACGGCATTCCGGACAGCGCACCGGCACGTCGTTCTCTCCCACTGGGTCCCCCTTCGTCCGTCCCCATGGTCTCCCAAGGCGGCTCCATGAGGGAGGGAGTTTGGCCATCCCCTTGCCGGCCTCTGCACGGCGTCCCTTGACGACCGTTGCGGAGCCCACTTACATTGCTTCCGTATAGCAGAACAATACTTCCGCATTACGGAAACGAGCCGCCGACGCCCTTCCAGGGCGGATCAGAGCTCGTCTCCGCCCGGCCGAAGCAGGAGCACTCCATGCCTCGTATGACCGCCGCCGCAGCGGCCGTTGAGATCCTCAAGCGCGAAGGCGTCACCGACGCGTTCGGCGTGCCCGGCGCGGCGATCAACCCCTTCTACCGCGAGCTCAAGAACGTCGGCGGTATCAGCCACACCCTCGCCCGCCACGTCGAGGGCGCCTCCCACATGGCCGAGGGCTACACCCGCGCCAAGGCCGGCAACATCGGTGTCTGCATCGGTACCTCCGGCCCGGCCGGCACCGACATGATCACCGGGCTCTACTCTGCGATCGCCGACTCGATCCCGATCCTGTGCATCACCGGCCAGGCCCCGGTCTCGAAGCTCCACAAGGAGGACTTCCAGGCCGTCGACATCGCCTCGATCGCCAAGCCGGTCACCAAGGCCGCCACCACGATCCTGGAGGCCGCGCAGGTCCCCGGCGTCTTCCAGCAGGCCTTCCACCTGATGCGCTCCGGCCGTCCCGGCCCGGTCCTCATCGACCTGCCGATCGACGTCCAGCTGACCGAGATCGAGTTCGACCCGGAGACGTACGAGCCGCTGCCGGTCTACAAGCCGCAGGCCACCCGCGCGCAGGCCGAGAAGGCCCTGAGCTTCCTGCTGGAGTCCGAGCGCCCGCTGATCGTCGCCGGTGGCGGCATCATCAACGCCGACGCCTCCGACCTGCTGGTGGAGTTCGCCGAGCTGACCAACATCCCGGTCATCTCGACCCTGATGGGCTGGGGCACCATCCCGGACGACCACGCGCTGGCCGCCGGCATGGTCGGTGTGCAGACCGCCCACCGCTACGGCAACGCGACCTTCCTCGAGTCCGACTTCGTCCTCGGCATCGGCAACCGCTGGGCCAACCGCCACACCGGTTACAACATGGAGGCGTACACCAAGGGCCGGAAGTTCGTCCACGTCGACATCGAGCCCACCCAGATCGGCAAGATCTTCGCGCCGGACTACGGCATCGCCTCCGATGCCAAGGTCGCGCTGGAGCTCTTCATCGAGATCGCCAAGGAGCTCAAGGCTTCAGGAAAGCTGCCGGACTTCTCCGCGTGGGCGGCCTCGGCGCAGGAGCGCAAGGCCACCCTGCAGCGCCGTACGCACTTCGACAACATCCCGCTCAAGCCGCAGCGGGTGTACGAGGAGATGAACAAGGCCTTCGGCCCGGAGACGCGCTACGTCACCACCATCGGCCTGTCCCAGATCGCCGCGGCGCAGTTCCTGCACGTCTACAAGCCGCGCCACTGGATCAACTGCGGCCAGGCCGGCCCGCTCGGCTGGACCATCCCGGCCGCGATCGGCGCCGCGGTGGCTGACCGGGATACCCCGATCGTCGCCCTCTCCGGCGACTACGACTTCCAGTTCATGATCGAGGAGCTGGCGGTCGCCGCGCAGCACAAGGTCCCGTACGTCCACGTGCTGGTCAACAACGCGTACCTGGGCCTGATCCGTCAGGCGCAGGGCAACCTGGGCATCAACTTCGAGGTCAACCTCGAGTTCGAGAACATCAACACCCCGGAGATCGGCGTCTACGGCGTCGACCACGTCAAGGTCGCCGAGGGCCTGGGTGTGAAGGCGATCCGCGTCACCGACCCGAACGAGCTGGGCGCCGCCTTCGAGCAGGCCAAGAAGCTCGCCGTGGAGCACCAGGTCCCGGTCGTCGTCGAGGCCATCCTGGAACGCATCACCAACATCGCGATGAGCAAGACGGTCGACATGAGCGACGTCACCGAGTTCGAGGAGCTCGCCACGGAGCCGGGCCACGCCCCGACGGCGATCAAGCCCCTCACGGTCTGAGACCGGCTCGTGCCAAGGCTTCCGGCCGGGACGCCCTGACATCCGAACGGCCGGATCCAAGGCCCCTCTCCCCGTAGCACCCGGGGAGAGGGGCCTTTCACATGTTCCGCGACGTCACATGCCGTCCTCGCGGTACGCCCGGTCCAGCGCGGCACGGCTGTACGGGCGTACGGCGGACCGGCCCGGGTACCGCGGCGGCCGGGTCCAGCCGAGGCCGAGACCGGCCAGCACCCGCAGCGAGTCCCAGGGCAGGCGGACGCCGGCCTCCTCGGCCAGCCGCAGCGCGGTGTAGTACGCGGCGGTGGCGCCGACGACGCCACCGCCGCACCCGACCCCCGCGGCGCGGGCGAGGGCCCAGCCGGCGAGGAGGGGGACGAGGGTCCGCAGCAGGGACGGCAGGACGGTCACCGGGTGTCCCTTCAGGCGGTCCAGCGCAGGCCGCGCAGGACGCGGTGGGTGAGGGTCACCGGCTGGTCGGCGCGGAGTTCGAGCCTGAGCTGGACCCCGGCGGGCAGCGTGCCGGGGCGGGTGAGGGTGAGGTCGAGGCGGCCGTCGGGGCCGATGGTCCCCGCGTCCATCGGCAGGTCGAGGGAGGCCCGGCCGGTGACCAGGACCGTGTCCTGGAAGCGGCCGGAGACGCGGGTGCCGGGGGCGCCGGTGACGGTGGCGTACACGGTCACCGTGTACGCGCACGGTCCCTGGACGAGCGCGGTGTCGGCGGCCATCTTGACGAGGGTCCAGCGGCCGGCCGGGAGGGCGGGTCCGCCCGCGACGGACTCGCGGAGCTCGGTGGGCATCTCGGTTTCCTCCTGGGGGTGTTCGGGCGCGGTGCCGACGGGTCGCCTGGCGCCCGCGCGGACCCAGGCGTGCAGCGGACCGCCGGGGCAGCTGGTGGGATAACCGTCCTTGTGGCCGCCGAGCCACGGTCCGGCCGCACCTTCGCGGCGGCAGTGGTCGATGGCGTCGCGCAGTCCGTGCAGCTGGGCGTCGGTGGGCTCGGTCAGACCCGAGGAGCCGACGAGGGCGCAGACCGCGTAATCCTGTTC
>NZ_BMQQ01000001.1:749163-829054 GCF_014648195.1 Streptomyces purpureus | reverse complement strand
ACGGCGGCTTCTTCTTGGACCCCATGAATCCCAACTTCCCCTGCAATCACGGGCTCCACGCTACGAGGGGATACTCAGGTGACCGCGCGAGTGTTGAAGTCTGCTGAGGGCAGCTCGGAGGTCTGGCTTCGTGCAGCTGCCAAAGAGGGTCTGATCAGGCAGCGAGCCGGGGAGAGGACCGCCGTCCGTCTCGCCGCCCAGCTGAGCAAGGCAACCAGAGCGGATAGGGCGGGCGGGTGAGCGGCGGGGCCGACAGCACTCGGGGCTATCTCTGAGTGCCTGGCGCTTCCGGAGACAGAGCCAACGGTACGAAGGCGAGTTGCTCGTCGAACGGCTGCCGGGTCTGGAGGCAGTGATGCAGCTGGCCGAGGAAGCGGTTGAGCAGGTTGCGCTGGGCGGCGTTGTGCCAGTCGCCGTGCTCACGGCGGCGGCGGTAGTGGGGTTGGCTCCGGGTGAGGCCTTGAGGGCTGAGAAGACCCAGAGGAAGCCTGCGTGCATGAGCCGGTTGTTCTTGATGAAGCGGTGGCCGACGAAGCATTTCTTGCCGAAGGCGCGGTGATCAGGGCGGAGCCGGCGTAGGACTTCAGGGCTCCGGCGTCGGCGAAGCGGGTCCGGTCGTCGCCGATCTCGGCGAGGACGCGGGCTGCGAGCAGGGGCTGAGGCCGGGGAAGCTGAGCAGGATCTCGCTGTCGGCGTGCTGGTGGAAGGCTGTTTTGAGGCCGCGGCAAGGTCGTCTGCGGCCTGGCAGGCGGCGTGCAGTTGCTTGAGCAGGGCGTCTTACATCGAACGATTTCAGTCCCCTCCGGCGGATGCGGCCCGCCGAGTTCCTCCTGGCGCCCCACCGGTCCGGTCGGCCGCGGTTGATCACGGCATCCGGTACGTCACCGGCCGGCCCGACCTGTCGTTGATCATCGGCCTGGTCTCGGTGATCTCCCTGTTCGGCCTGAGCTTTCACCTGACCTTGCCCCTGATGGCAGGCGCGGGCCAAGACCATCTTCCGTACCAGCACCAGCGCCACCACCTTCGGGCTGCTGACCACCGCCTTCGCGGCGGGCTCGCTGCTGGCCGCGCCGGCGACCATGGCCCGGCGCAGTCGGCCCGCCGGCCTTAGGGCTGCTCACCACCGCGGTCGGCTGCCCCCGGGCCGATCTCCGCCACCCTGCCGCTGGCCGGCACCGGGTTCGCGGCCAGCTTCTTCGCGCAGGCCGCGAACCACCGCATCCAGCTCGGCAGCGACCCGCCCGTACCGGGGTCGGGCCATGAGCCTGGACACCTGGTCCTGCAGGGCTCCACGCCCTTCGGCGCGGTGCTGGTCGGCCGGCTGACCGAGGAGGCGCCCGGTCGGGCCTGTGGGGCGGGCTGGTCTCCGCCGCCGCGGCGATCGCCGCGTACGCCGTCCGCCACCTCCGGCCCACCCCGCCCCCGTCCGGGGGACCGCCGGACCCCCCGCCTGAACCGGGGGCGGGGCGCCCGTCAGACGGGCTGGGTGGCGAAGACGAAGATGCCCCCGGCGCTGCGGACGGCGGCGTACCCGTTCGTCGTGAACTGCGGCATCTCCTCGATCCCGGAGGTCAGCAGCTTCTTGTCGCGAGCGTCGAGCGCGGCTCCGGTGCCGTCCAGGTTCGCGTAGAGGACGCCGTTGCCCGGGAGGGCGCGCGGCGTGATGTTCACCTCGTCCGCGGCCTGGCGCCACAGCTCCTTGCCGGTCTCCGTGTTCCAGGCGACCGCGCCCTTGCCGTACTGCACCACGGCGGTCTTGCCGTCCGGGGAGATGGCGAGGCCGTCGTCATCGATGGTGCCGTTGGTGTCGATGCCCGGCCCCTCGGCGAGCCGGCGGCCGCCCTTGACGTCGATCAGCGTCATGACCGCTTCGGAATCGCCGTATGAGGACCATTCGAGGAGGGCCTTGTCGCCCTGGTACGGCATCAGCCGCGCACTGGTCGCCTTGGCCGAGGTGACCAGCTTGGCGATGGCGGCCGGCGGCGCGAGGTCCTTGGTGTTCCACGCCTTCTTGCCGGTGCGGATGTCCGTGGCGGTCAGCCACCAGGCGGAGGGCTGGTAGGAGATGTCCCGCTGCGAGGAGTAGCCGAGACCGGAGCCGACCGCCCCCTTGAGATCGATGTGCGAGGCCTCGGTGGTCAGGGTCTCCCCGTCACCGATCGGGATGAACTTGGCGCCGCCGGAGCCGCTGGTGTCCACGAGGTAGCCGTGCCGGACGGGGGTGGACATGTGGGTGTCCCCGTCGAAGGAGGAGCTCCCCAGCTTCTCGCCGGACGGCGCGTACATGGTCAGCACGGTCTGGGCCGAGGCCTTCTTCAAGCCGTCCGCCGGGGTGTCGACGCGGTTGCGGATCAGCAGGGCCGGCGAACCGTCCCGCCACTCGCCCACCTGCGCGAGAGCCACCGCCGGGGAAGACGTAGAGCCGCTCTCCTCGGGGAGGGCGAAGTCGAACTTCTTGCGCAGCTTGCCGCTCTTGGCGTCGAGGAGCCGGGCGGTGAAGGTGCTCGTGCCCGACTGCCCGTCGCGGTGGCCGGTGACGATGACGGCGTCCCCGACCGTGCAGACGTCGCGCTGCGACGTGTCCTTCTCGGACGCCTTGCTCGCGCAGTTCCCCGCCTCATCGCCCTGTGTACCGGGCCCTGCCGGGGCAGCCGGTCCAGCTCTGGAAACGCGCTTCCGTGCACCTCCAGAACTTGGCCTACGACGCCGGGCGGGACTCCCTCTGGTTCATCAACGAGAACCAGCCCAACCGGGTGGTCTACCGCATCCCCTGGCCCCGCTTCGCAGGTCCGCTGGCCACCCTGACCGGCGCCGGGGACCTCACGGGCGATGGCCGCCCCGACCTGCTCGCCGTGGACACGGCCGGAAAGCTTTGGCAGTACGCGGGCAACGGCAAGGGCGGCTACCAGCCCGCCACCGGACTGGGCGCCGGCTGGGGCGCCTACACCCAGCTGGTTGGTGCGGGGGACCTGACGGGTGATGGGAAGGCTGATCTCCTGGCAGTGGACGGTTCGGGCCAGCTGTGGCGCTATCCGGGTACGGGTGCCGGCGGCTTCGGTACACGGGTCCCGATGGGCGCCGGCTGGGGCGCCTACACCCACCTGATCGCCACCGGAGACCTGACCGGTGACGGTCACCCCGACCTCCTGGCCCGCGAAGCCACCGCGGACCACGCCTACTGGCTCTACGCCGGGACCGGCACCGGAGGTTACGGGAACCGGGCGGCATGGACCTTCGGCACCTGACCACGGCCCCGGCGCCGGAACGACGACGTCGGTGTGCCCGACCCCGCTCGGGGTCAGGCACACCGACGTCCTGGCAGTCCGCCTGCCGTGGGCGAGACGGCTCATGCGCCGCTGGTAATCGGCCGTATCGATCGATACGAGCGCAAGGCCGACCACTTCCTCGCCTTCGTCGGCATAGCCGCAGCCCTCATCTGCCACCGCCGCCTCACCAAATGAAACGACGTCTTAGGCGGGTGTCAGCCGGGTGCGCAGAGCGTCGAGGTCCGGCAGGAACCAGAGCTGGGTTCCCCGGTTGCTCTCGCGGACGAAGTCGCGCAGGGCTGTGCCGGATTCGGTGTGGCGGGAGATGTCCCCGATGACGGCCAGGCCCATGCGGTAGTTGACGAACTTCTGGACGATGTCGCCCGCGAGGCGCGTCCGGAGCCGGAAGAAGTCCTCCGGCAGTCGGTCTGCCGGGACGGCCACCCAGCCGGCGCCCTGGTAGAAGCCTTCGCCGATCAGGTCGAGCGCGTCCTGCTCGGTGCGTAGCGGTGTGCCGTCCGGCGAGCAGACGAGGACGGGGGTACCGGCGAGGTGCTGAAGGGTGTCGGCCATGGGACGGACTCCTTTGGGTGGAGGGGGAAGAACGGCAGGAGACGGCCGCGGGTCGGGGCGCTCATGCCCGGCTCGCCGATGAGGTCGACGGCGTACGTACGGAAGTACCGCGACCAGATGGGGATGTCGTCCCGCCACATGGTCGCGTTCGCGCCCGAGCCGTGCAGGAGGACCAGGGGTGGCGCTTGCGGCAGGCCGGAGGCGAGGACGAACGTGTCCCCCTGACGGGTCGGTACGTGGACGCGCTCTGCGAAGACCGGCCAAGCGGCCAGGGCCTCCTCGTAGTTCCGCTGGATCTGCTCCTCACCGGCCGGGGACGAGTAGATCGGCTTCATGGGCTTCGTACTCACGAGTCGAGCACCCCGTCCATGTACGCGAAGAGCAGGGCCGTCTCCGTCAGGCCACCGAGGACGACGACCTTCAGGCGGCGGCGGTCCTCGTCGTAGACGGTTTCGATCCGCAGGGCGGATCCGCCGGGGCGCGGGCCCGTCGCCGTGGCCATCAGGAGGCTGGTGAGGCGGTGAACTGTCCGGCTGTCGACTCCGTCGATCTCCACGACGCTGGTGACGTCGGTGTGCCGCCGATGTGCGTCCGCGCCGGCCGCTCCCTCCGCCCCGGCCTCCTCGACCGGGCGCGCCGGGGGCACCGGTCGGCCGGTGAACGCTTCGAGGTCCTCGTGCGCGATGCGGTACTGCTTGCCGATACGGACGGCGGCGAGGCGCCCGTCCCGTACGTAGTTGCGGACCGTGCGCACATGCAGCCCCAGCCGCTCGGCGACCTGCTCCACGGAGTAGAAACGATCATTCACACAAGTACCCTAACTCCCCCTCAACGAAGGGTACAACAGGGAATGTTGAGGAAGGTTAGGGAGTCATAGGCGGCTGAGCCGGAAGGGATGCCCGGCCACGGAAACACAGCCGGCCCGTACGGTCGCGCGGCCCCGTGAGGCGACGCGACCGTACGGGCCGGGAAGAGGCCCTCGATGAGTTGGTGTCAGACGGCCGTCCAGCCGCCGTCCACGGCGAGGGCCGTGCCCGTCACGAACGACGACCGGTCACTGCACAGCCACGCCGCCGCCTCCGCGACCTCGCGGGGCTCGGCCATCCGCTTCTGGATGGCGCGGGAGGTGAACGCGGTCTCCAACTCCGGTGTCTGCTCCAGCACTTCCGCCATCAGTTCGGTCCGTGTTGAGCCCACGACCAGCGCGTTGACGCGGATCCCGCGCTCTCCGTACTCGGCCGCCGCCGATCGGGTCAGCCCCAGCACGGCGTGTTTCGCGGCGACGTACGAGGACGACGCGCCGGTCGCCAGCATCCCCGCCACGCTGGAGGTGTTCACCACGGCTCCACCCGGCCCCGACTCCAGCATGGCCGGTATCTGGGCTCGCATGCAGTTCCAGACGCCCTGCACGTTCACGTCCATGATCTGCTGGTGCACGTCCTCCCCGGTCTCGTGCAGCAACGATCCGGCAACCGCCCACCCGGCGTTGTTGAAGGCGCCGTCCAGCCTGCCGAACGTACTCACCCCTCTGTGCACCGCCCGCTCGACATCCGTCATCACGGTCACATCACCCGCGGCGACGGCACAGCGCCCACCCTCCCCCACGATCTCCTTCTCCAGCAGACGCAAACGGTCCTCCCGCCGCGCCACGAGCACCACCGCCGCGCCTTCCCGAGCGAACAGCAGCGCCGCGGCGGCGCCGATCCCGCTGGACGCACCGGTCACCATGACGACCTTGCCCTCAAGCAACCCCATCTTTGTCATGACCCCATTCAACCCTCAACGCCCCTGTCGACACAGGGCAGTTACTGGCCCCGGATTGACGCTAGATCGCGTACCGCCACACCGTGACCATGTGCGCCCCGTACCAGCAGCCGAACAGCGTCGCCCCCGTGAGGACCGTGATCGCGGTGCGCCGGTTCGCCCTCGCGAGCGCGCGGGCGGCCGGGACGAGGAAGAGGAGCGTAGGAATGAGGAGGCGGAGCTTGGAGTGGTAGAAGTTGCTCTGGCCGAGGGTGATCACCAGCATCGCCGTGCCGTACACGAGCAGCGGCGGCCAGGTGACCTGCCGCCGCTGCCAGGTCATGGCCGTCGCCACGGTCAGGGCGATCAGCAGAAGCGCGGTGCTGACGGGGACCCAACCGCCCTCCTCGAGCGCCGCGGTGGCGAGGAAGTCGAGGGTGGCCGCGCCGTTGTCCCATGCCGTGCCCCACCCGGCTTCCTGGACGACGAACCATCCGTCGAGCCGGCCGAGCCGGTTTCCGACCCACAGGAGGTAGGCGGGTGTGCCGAGACAGGCCAATGCCACCGCGATGAGCGGCCGCGCGGCCGGGCGTGCCTCTCGCTTCATGTGGAGTACGGCGGCGACGGCCACGGCGAGCACCACCGCGAGGGCCGCCGGCCGGGTCAGGCCGGACAGGAGGGCCGATATGCCGGCGGAGATCCAGGCTTGGCGGTGCGCGGCGAGCAGCGTCGCGGCGGCCAGGGCGAGGAAGAGCGCCTCGCTGTAGCCCATGAAGAAGACCACGGCCATCGGCTGCGCGGCCGCCAGCAGTATGACGGTGATCGTGGCCGTACGGGAGCCGTACAGACGGGTCATGAGCCGCAGCACGGCGAACAGCGCCGAGGCGCAGCACAGATGAGCGGTCACGACGGCCGCGGTCGCGGCCCCCATGCCCGTCGTCGCCGCGACGGCTCGTACGAGGAGGGGGTAGAGGGGGAAGAACGCGAGGGTGTTGCCGGTCAGTTCGCCGTCCGGACCGTAGGTGAAGCCCTTGGGGTAGCCGTCCTCCGCTATCGAGACGTAGAGCCCGCCGTCCCAGGCGACCAGCCGGTCCATGAGGCCCGGGCCGCCCGGCTTGTCCAGCAGGACGAGCGCGAACAGGTGCAGGGCAGCGGCGCCCGCGTACACACCCAGGGCGACACCCGCCGCACGCGTCCATCCCGGTCGCCACCGCGGACCGGCCGCGGGGACGGCCGGAGAGCTTCCCCGCTGGGGCGCGGGTGCGGCCTTCGGCGGCCGGGCGGTCTCGCTCAGAGTCTGGTGCAACGGGGCTCCTCGTAGTGCGGGTTCACTGGCCATACGCACAGGGGGGCCTGATGGGTTGACAGGTGAGAGGTGAATCACGTGGGCGGCGGGGCCGTTGGCCCGTGCCGGGCTCGGAGGCCCGTTTCGTCGGGTCCCTGAAGTGGGCCGTCGCTATCGTGTGGCCGTGATCGGATCCACAGGGCGCCCCCTCCTCTTCCTTGACGTCGACGGCCCCCTCATTCCCTTCGGGGCCACCCCGCAGGAGCGGCCGGGCGGGTACCCCACGTACCGGTCGAGCACGGGCCGCGCCTCGCGGGTCGACGCGCACCCGCTGCTGTCCCGGGTCAACCCTGCCTACGGGGCCCGGCTGAGGGCGCTTCCGTGCGAGCTGGTGTGGGCCACGACGTGGATGGACGATGCCAACGCCTGCGTCTCCCCCTGGCTGGGTCTGCCGGAGCTGCCGGTGGTGGACTGGCCGGAGGAGTCCGGCCAAGACCGCGGCGCGGCGCACCATCGGCTGCACTGGAAGACCCGCGCTCTGGTCGAGCGGTCGGGCGGGCGGCCGTTCGTCTGGGTCGACGACGAGATCACGGACGCCGACCGGCGGTGGGTGGCCCGGCACCACGGAGGGCGGGCCCTGCTGTACCGCGTCGATGCGCGCCAGGGCCTCACGGACGAGGATTTCGACGCGCTCGGCGCGTGGCTGAACAACCTGTAGCCGCAGAGGTGCTACGGACTGTTATGGATCACCGCGCGCGAAATCCACCGGAACAGGCGGGAGCAGAGCTCGGGAACCAAGAGTCTCCCAGTGCCGTTACACCGTGTAAGCGCGAGGGTGACGGCCTATACGGCCACTCACAGCCACCGTCGACCGTCGCGGGAAGGAAGGAACGACGTGATGAGTGCCAAGGCCCGGAAGCTGTTCGACGCGCTGGACCTCGACGAGGACGGGACGCTGACCCGCTCCGAGGTGATCAACGCGCTCCGGACGAAGGGTCCCACCCTCGCCGCCCAGGGCGACCTGCCGTTGTGGGGAGTCTCGGACGTCGAGGGCTCCTCCGCGCTGTTCGACGCCGCCGACGCGAACGGCGACGAGGTGCTCACGTTCGAGGAGTTCGCCGCGGTCGTCGACCGTCGCTTCGGCTGGTAGTCCCGCTCCTCCACCACCTGGCCTCCGGCCCCCTCCTGCCCTGACGCGGCCCCCGTGCGGGGCCGCCTTCCGTGCCGCCCGCGCGCCCGCTCAACTCACTCTCCTTCGCCCGGGAAGCCCCCCGCGACAAGGGGAATCCCGTCGTCCGCCGACTGCCAGGGTGGTGCGGCGGTGAGGCAAGGGATTCCCCTCTTCCTCCGCAGTCGACGTGTCTGACATCTTGCGTTCGCCCCCTACACACTCGGCCCGGCGGCCCACCGGCATGCCGGGACTCGGAGGACGCATTGATACGTCACATACGCACCCGGTTCCGGGCCCCCGCGGCCGCCGCGCTCGCGATCGGCGCCACTCTCGCCTTCGTGACCCCGGCCACGGCGACCGCCTCGACCGCCACGACGACCGCGCCGCAGGCAGCGGCGGCCTGGGCCGCCGGGACGCGCGCCTACCTCGTCATCACCACGCCGGGTGACACGTCCGCCGTACGCGCGGCCGTCGCCACCAAGGGCGGTTCGGTCTTCGCCTCGTACGACGCGATCGGCGTGATCGTCGCGCACTCCACCTCGACCGGTTTCGCCGCCGCCATGCGCACGGTCTCCGGAGTTCAGCAGGTCGGTGCCACGCGTACGTCGGACGTTCCGGCCGACGCGTACAACCCGGCGCTGCCGGCGAACCCGGCCCAGACGCCGACGACGCTGAACGAGAGCCTGACCCGCTGGGACATGACCCAGATCAAGGCCGACCAGGCGTGGGGCGTGACCACGGGCTCGGCGTCGGTGAAGGTCGGTGTGCTCGACACGGGCGTGGACGACAAGCACCAGGACATCGCCCCGAACTTCAACGCCGCCGATTCCGCCTCGTGCGCGTACGGCAAGGCGGACACCCGCACCGGCGCCTGGCGTGACGTCGGTACGCACGGGACGCACGTCGCGGGCACGATCGCGGCGGCCAAGAACGGCAAGGGTGTCGTCGGTGTCGCTCCCGGGGTGAAGATCTCCTCGGTGCGTATCGCCGAGCCGGGCAGCAGCCTGTTCTTCGCCGAGAACACGATCTGCGGCTTCATGTGGGCCGGTGACCACGGCTTCAAGGTGACCAACAACAGCTATTACACCGACCCGTGGCAGTTCAACTGCCCGGACAACGTCGACCAGGCCGCCATCATCGAGGGCGTCAAGCGTGCCCAGGAGTACGCGGAGAGCCGGGGCTCCCTGCAGATCGCCGCGGCCGGCAACTCCAACCTCGACCTGGCGAACAAGACGACCGACACGGAGAGCCCCAACGACTCCACGCCGGTCACCCGCACCATCACCAACGCCTGCCTCGACATCCCGACCGAGCTGCCGGGTGTCGTGACCGTCGCCGCGACGGGCAAGGGCAACGTCAAGGCCTCGTACTCCAACTACGGCAACGGCGTCATCGACATCGCGGCCCCGGGCGGCGACGGCGCGAGCGGCGTCTACTCCACGCTGCCGGGCGGGAAGTACGGCAACAGCAACGGTACGTCGATGGCGTCCCCGCACGTCGCGGGTGTCGCCGCGCTGATGGCGAGCGTCAACCCGTCGTACACCCCGGCCGACATCCGCGCCAAGCTCGGCGTCCAGGCCACCGACACCGCCTGCCCGTCGGACAGCCGGTGCACCGGGACGACCGGCAAGAACGGCTTCTTCGGTGAGGGTCAGACCGACGCCCTGAAGGCGGTCGGCGGTGCGACCACGCCGCCCACCGGCCCGTACTTCGAGACCACGACGGACGTCGCGATCGCGGACAACGCCACCGTCGAGAGCCCGCTTACGGTCTCGGGCGTGAGCGGAAACGCCCCGGCCACCCTCAAGGTCGGTGTGGACATCAAGCACACCTACCGTGGTGACCTGGTCGTCTCCCTGGTCGCCCCCGACGGCACGGTGTACCCGCTGGAGGACTTCGCCAACAACGACGGCACGGACAACGTGGCCAAGGTGTACACGGTCAACGCCTCCGCGGAGGTGGCGAACGGTACGTGGAAGCTGCGCGTCGCCGACGTGGCGTCCCAGGACACCGGCAGGATCGACGCCTGGAACCTGACCTTCTAGTCCAGGCCGGTCGGCTCGTCCGCAGGTCCGGTCCGGCTCTCACGGGAGGGAGCCGGACCGGACCTCGTACGGTCAGCGGAAGTGGTGCGTGTGGCGCGCCGCCCACGCCCAGAAGGGCCCCGGCGCACGACCGGTGAGGTCCGTCACCCCGCTGGTCACCGCCAGCTTCGCGCCCTCAAGCTGCCGCTCGGCGCTCTCCAGCAGCGCGCTCACCATCGGTTCCGGATACCGCGCGCGCCAGCTCTCCACCGCTTCCCGGCGGGTCAGTTCCACGAAGTCGAGCGGCCGCCCCAGCGCCCGCCCGAGCTGCTCCGTCTGTTCCCGGGCGGACACCGCCTCGGGGCCGGTCAGCCCGTACGCACGGGAGGCGTGCCCGGGTGTCGTCAGTACGCGGACCGCGGCGGCCGCCACCTCTTCCGGGTCCACACACGCGTTGCGCGAGTCTCCGTGCAGCGCGCGTACGACTCCCGATTCGCGCACGGAGGCCGCCCAGCTCAGCGCGTTCGACATGAACGCACGCGGTCTCAGCAGCGTCCATTCCATTCCGGAGGACCGCACGAGATCCTCGGTCTCGCGCTGCCGACAGGTCATCAGGTCGCGTGCCCCGGGGTCGCTCACCGCCAGCGCGGACAGTTTCACCACGCGCCGGACCCCCGCGCGGCGCGCCGCCGCGAGGAAGCACTCGTCCAGGTCGGGGCGCATGGGATCGCCGGTGATCAGGAGCATGGCGTCCGCTCCCCTGCACGCCCGCACCAGACCCGGGCCGTCGTGGTGGTCCGCGCCCACGATCTGGCCGCCCAGTCCCGCCCGGGCGGCGCGGGCCGGATCTCTCGTCAGTGCGCGTACGGCATGTCCGGGTACGAGCATGCGCACCACGCGCGACCCCACCGTCCCGCTGGCCCCGGCGACCACGATGCGCAGCCGCGCGCCGCCTCCGAGGCCCGGCCCCGCCGGCTCCCCGCACCCGCCCACGCCGACGACGCCCTTACGTGCCTCGTGCCCTCGTGTTAACCCGCTCAGCACCCCGTCACCCCACCCTTCCCCGCTCCAGGTCCAGCTTGATCCGCGACACCGCCTCCGGGCTCGCGATGCCGGGCAGCAGAAAGCGCCACATCCGCAGCACCCGCTCCGGCAGATCCGATCGGCCCGACATCAGCTGCGAGTGCAGCTGCGTGCCCGTACATGCCCCGACGACGAACTCGGCGACCTCGGTGGCGTCGACCGAGTCGAGCAGATCACCCTCGGCCCGGGCCTCCGCCAGGCATTCCTCCATGATTCCGGCCCACTCGCGGAACGAGGTGTCGTCCTGGAGGCCGAACGCCCCCTGCTCCACCGACAACCGCACGCCCGCGCGCAGCAAGGGGTCACGCTGCAACCGCCAGCACCACACCAGCGTGATGTCCACCAGCCGCTGCAGACCCACCGAGGAAAGCCGCGGGACGATCGTGTCCGGCTGCGCCCGCATGACGGCGAGCGCGATTCCTTCCTTCGACTTGAAATGGAAATACAACGCGCCCGTCGTGGAACCGGCCCGCTCCGCGATCTTCGTGATGCTCGCGCCCGCGAAGCCGTTCTCGTCCAACACCTCTGCGGCCGCCTGGAGAATCGCCTCCCGGGTCCGCACAGCGCGCTCCTGCGTCGCCCGCGCCATCTCTACCTCCACGCTCACTACAGCCACACGAATACCAAAGTCCACACCCCCTACCCCCTGGACCAGCCCCCAGCGCCGAGCTCACCCACCCCCTCATCAAAGATAAAGAACACTCTCTATTTTATGCAGCCAGTTGACCACCACACCACCCCGGCGCACCACCCCTGGGTAATCCCGGCTGCGACAACGTCCCAAAACCGCTCGTGCCCACCGGTGGACAACACCGGTGGGCACGGAGGGAATACGGTGGCGCGCGATCGCCGCGCGCGGGCGCCTCAGGGGGCGACGGGCAGCTGCCGCTTGTGCTCGGTCAGGCGGTAACGGCGGACGATCGAGGCGAAGGCGGGCTCTCCGACCGGCTTGCCCTCGAGGAAGTCGTCGATGTCGTCGTACGTCACACCGAGCGCGTCCTCGTCGGGCTTGCCCGGGTCGAGGGTCTCCAGGTCGGCGGTCGGGGTCTTCCAGACCAGCTCGGCCGGGGCGCCCAGCGCCTCCGCGACGGCGCGCACGCGGCGCTTGGTCAGGCCCGTCAGCGGTACGAGGTCGGCGGCGCCGTCACCGAACTTGGTGAAGAAGCCGGAGACCGCCTCGGCGGCGTGGTCCGTGCCGACGACCAGGCCGTCGTGCGCGCCCGCGACCGCGTACTGCGCGATCATCCGCTGCCGGGCCTTGATGTTGCCCTGGACGAAGTCCTGGTGGTGGGCGTCCCGGAAGGTCACGCCCGACGCGGCGCAGGCCTCCAGGGCGGCGTCACTGGCCGGCTTGATGTCGACGGTCAGGACCTGGTCGGCCTGGATGAAGCCGAGGGCGAGCTGGGCGTCCTTCTCGTCCGCCTGCACGTCGTACGGCAGCCGCATCGCGTAGAACGTCACATCGTGCCCGGCGGCGCGGGCCCGCTCCACCGCCAGCTGGCACAGTCGCCCGGCCGTCGTGGAGTCCACGCCACCGCTGATGCCGAGGACCAGGGAGCGCATCCCCGTGGACGTCAGGCGCTCGGTGAGGAACGCGACCCTGCGCTCGATCTCCGCCGCCGCGTCGAAGGTCGCGGACACTTCGAGATCCCGGGCGATCTCCTGCTGCAGGGCGGTGGACACCGGCTCGGTCACGGCTGCTGCTCCTCGTCGTCGACGGTCGTGGGAGGACGTACTTCCCGCCGACTCTATGCCGCCGCGGCCACCTCCTCGTACGGCGCCCCCACCGCCGGCGGCCGGGCGCCGTCAGGTGTCGCGCTGCCGGGCGGGTCTCAGCGCCCCGAGGTACACCCCGAGAAGGATCAGCGGAGCGCCGAGCAGCAGACCCAGGGTCAGGGGTTCGTCGTCCAGCCAGGCCGAGAGCACGATCGTGACGACGGGGATGATCACGAACACATAGGCGGCCCGGGAGGCGCCCCACCCTTCGACCACCTGGAGAAACAGGACGAAGGTGAGGACCGAGCCGGCCACCACGAGGTATACCAGTGCCCACCAGGTCGCGGCGCGGTCGGGCAGCCGCCATGTGTCACCCACGAGCGCGGAGCCGGCGAACAGGAGTGCCGCGGCGGCGGTCATGCCGACGGCGTTCATGGTGACGGGGTGGAGCGGGGGCAGCCGCTTCACGAGGACGGTGGCCTGGGCGAAGGAGAGGACGGCGCCGAGCACGGCCAGCAGCGAGAGCACCGGGACCGACTCCTCCAGGGAGGCGCGTGAGGCGAGGGCGACCCCGGCGACGGCGCAGACGGTGCCCGCGAGCGCCATGGCACGGAAGCGTTCCTGTCCTTGCGCCACCGCGAGCAGCAGCGCCACGAGCGGCACCAGCGCCAGCAGGGTCTGGCCCAGGCCCGCGTGGATCCGTACGAGCGCGTAGTAGGCGAGCGCGAAGGTGACCCCGAAGTTGAGGGTGCCGAACAGCACCGCGCCGCCCAGCGCCCGGCCGCGCGGCAGGCTCAGCCGCATCCCGGCCATGATCGCCAGCAGGACCAGCGCGGAGGCCCCGAACCGGACGGCGGCGCCCCACAGGGGATCCAGCTCGCGGTTGCTGAACCGGACTCCGACGGCGTTCCCTCCGGCGAACAGGGAGCAGGCGACGAAGGCGGCCGCGGTGTGGGGAGCACGGGGCACGGGCGTCACTGTAAGCACGGGGCGCCGCGCCCTTCCCGGCAACACGCCCGTGGGCAGGGCTCAGGTCGCCGCCGCCTCGACCACCGGGGCGAGCTGTGCGGCGAGGGTTCCGGCGTGCGGGACGAGGCGTCCGTCGAAGGCCGCGGAGCCGATGGTGAAGGCGTCGGCACCGGCCGTGGCGAGGGCGCGGATCTGCTGCGTCGTGGTGATCGAGCCGGCGACGACGAGACGGCCGGCCGTCGCCGCGCGCGCCGTGCGCACGAGCTCCAGGGGCTCGGCGTCGGTGGCCCGGTAGGCGAGGAGGTCGACGCCCGCGCAGCCGGCCTCCTCGGCGCGGCGGCAGTCGGCGGCGATCCGCTCGGGGCCGCCGGCCAGGCGGGTCGGGTGGCCCTCGGGGCGGCCGACGAAGGGCAGATGGGCGATCTGGGTGCCGCCCAGCAGGGCGAGGGTCTCCTCGATCCAGGTGCCGCCCATCAGTTGGTCGACGCCCAGGGCGACGGCGGTCCGTACGGAGGCGAGGACCTGGTCGCGGTGGGTGCTGACCACCTCCAGGTAGGAGGTCGCCCCCATGTCCTTGATGCGCTCGTGGAGCAGGCGCAGCGTGTCCCGGTCCGCCCCGACGTCCTTGAAGCCGATGTGGGTGATGCCCAGGTCTCGTACGGCGTCGAGGACGCGCAGGCTGTCGGAGACCGTACGGTCCTCGCGGGTGAGCATGAAGATGAAGTCCACGGTCAGTGCCTCGGTGTCTCGGTCGGTCGGTTCTGGGTCGTCAGGGCGGCCGCGTGGCGCAGGGCCGTCAGCAGGCTGGTGTGGTCGGCCGTCCCCCGGCCGGCGAGGTCGAACGCCGTGCCGTGGTCCACGCTGGTGCGGACGAACGGCAGGCCGATGGTGATGTTGACGCCGTGCTCCAGACCCAGGTACTTCACCGGAATGAGGCCCTGGTCGTGGTACTGGGCGACGACGGCGTCGAACTCGCCGGCGCGGGCCCGCATGAAGACCGTGTCGGCGGGCCAGGGCCCGCTCGCGTCGATGCCCTCGGCGCGGGCCGCCTCGATCGCGGGGGCGATCACGTCCTGGTCCTCGCGGCCGAAGAGGCCGTTCTCGCCCGCGTGCGGGTTGAGCCCGGCGACCGCGATGCGCGGGGCGGCGAGGCCACCACGGCGCAGGGTGCGGTGGGTGAGCCGGATGACGTCCAGCTCCCGCGCGGTGGTGAGCGCGTCGATGGCGGTACGCAGGGACTGGTGGACCGTCACGAGCACGGTGCGCAGTTCGTCGTTGGCCATCATCATGGCGTAGTCGCGGGTGCGGGTGAGGTCGGCGAGCATCTCGGTGTGGCCGGGGTACGGCACTCCGGCCAGCCGCAGCGCCTCCTTGTTGACCGGTGCGGTGACCAGCGCCGTGACCTCGCCGCGCAGCGCGAGTGCGATGCCACATTGCACGTACTGGAAGGAAGCCGCGCCCGCGCGGGCGTGGAGTGTGCCCCACGGCAGGCCGGCGAGCGGTTCGGGGGCCGGGCTCGCGGTGTCCGGCGTGCCGGCCGTGAGGACGTCCAGGGTCCCTGGCCTGTGGGCCGCCTCCGCGGGTCGGGTGATCGGACGGATCTCCAGGCGTTCGCCGGTGGTGCGGCAGGCGCGGGCGAGGACGCCGGGGTCGCCGATCACCACGACCGGTTCGGTGCGGCGCGTGTCGGCGCAGGCCTTGACCGTGATCTCGGGTCCGATGCCGCAGGGGTCGCCCATGGTGATCGCCAGCGGGGCGGTCACCGGCGGGACTGTCATGGGTGGCGTGGTCACCGGGGAGGTGTTCATCGGCGGGGTGGTCACCGGCGCCCTCCTCGGTCTGCCGCGTCGGTGGAGCCGCGTCGGCCGTGCGGGTGCGCGGCGATCTCGGCCAGACGCAGCAGGGTGCCGTCGTCCCCGAATCCGCCTGCCTTGATGAGTACGGGCACGGTGTCCGGGCCGCGTGTACCTCCCAGGCCGGTCAAGAGGCCCCGGGCCACCCCCGGTTCGGGTTCGTCGACGAGTCGGATGCCGGCTGCGCCGAGCGCCGTCAGGACGGTCACCGCGGTCTCTCCACCGGTCAGCACGAGCGCGTCGGCGTCGCTCGACTCGACGAGCGCGCACGCGGCGTCGGCCAGCGAGCGGGCGAGGATCCGCGCGGTCGCCGGGTCGTGCCGGGCCGCGGGCATCCGCAGCGTGCGCACGGATGTGGTCATGCGGCGCAGGGCGGTGACCGCCTGGCCGGGGTCGGCGGTGACGGTCGCGCCGTCCGCGCCGGACCGGTCGTGGAGCAGGTCGAGTTGGCGCAGGGAGGACGGGTTGGCGCTGCCGACGACGACCAGCGGGCGGAGGGCGGGAGTGAGGGTGGGCGGGGTGGCGGCGGGCGTGCGGATCCGGCGCCGGGCCAGCGCCGCGGCCAGCCCTGGCGAACCCACCCACAGCACGGCCTCGGGCTCCGTGACCGACGCGACGAGGGCGTCCAGGTCCTCGTCCCGTACGGCGCAGCAGACGAACAACCCGCCCTCATCGATGAGTTGGGGCAGGCCGGCGAGCCGGTCGGGGCCGACGAGTACGGCATCCGGAAACAGGAGCGAGAGGTCCGAGCAGGTCACGGGGTGGACCGGATCACGGGCGAACTCGCTCTCGTGCACCGGCACGCCCCGTACGAACTGCACCCCGCCGACCGTGACCCGGCCCTCCGCCGGGAACGCGGGGGCGAGGACCACCGCACGCCGCCCGGAGCCGGCCCACGCGGCGCGTACCTCGGAGGCCAGATGGCCGCGCAGGGTGGAGTCGACCGTCTTCACGAGCAGGTCCGCGGCCGCCAGCGCGCCCGCCGCTTCCCCGGTCCGGTGGGCGGCCTGGGCTTCGTCGAGCACGCGCGTACCGAGGTCGAGGGCGGTCACGCCGGTTCCGAGCGGCGGGAAGACCTGCGCGGCGAAGGAGGGCGGATCACAGAGCAGGAGCCGGGCCTCGTGCCCGGCGGCGCGGAACGGTGCCGCGCCGTCCCCCGCGCTGGTGAGGTCGTCGGCGAGGACCGCGACCGCGGACGGTGCGGGCCCTGCCGGATGGGAGGCATCCGTGACGGGATGAGTCATGCGAGCCATCCTCCGGGAGGGAAAAGCGCTGTACAAGCGAGTCTTTCTCACGATGAGCGTGACTAGAATTCATACATGACATGGCCTGACCTTCCGCCTCCGAACACGCTGATGCCGTTCGAGGCGGTGGTCCGGCACGGGAGCGTCAGCGCGGCCGCGCAGGAGCTCCATGTCACCCATGGCGCGGTCAGCCGCCAGGTGCGCAATCTGGAACGGGCCCTGGGCGTCGTGCTGTTCGAGCGGTCGGCGCGTTCGCTGCGGCCGACGCCGCAGGCGCGGGAGCTGGCGGCCGTCGTCCGCGACGCCCTCGACCGGATCGACACGGCGGCGCGGCGCATCGCCCGGCGCGAGGACGCCGACAGCGGCCCGCTCACCCTGTCCTGTGAGCCGACCCTGCTGATGCGCTGGCTCATTCCACGCCTGCCCGGCCTGGCCGTCCACGCGCCGGGTGTCACCGTGCACCTCTCCGCGGGCGGCGGCCCCGTCTCCTTCGCGCCCGACCGTCACGACGGTGTCGACGTGGCGATCCGGCGCAACGACTTCCCGTTCCCCGAACAGGTCAGCCGCGCCCCGCTCTTCACCGAACGGACCGGACCGGTCTGCCGCCCCGACCTCGCCGCCCGCCTCACCGACCCGTCCCGCCTGGCGACGACGACACTCCTGCACACCCGCACCCGGCCGCGTGCCTGGGACGACTGGTTCCGGGCGGCCGGCCTGGCCGCCGACGCCGCGGCGGGCGCCGGTCACCAGCATCTGGAGCACTTCTCCCTGACCCTCCAGGCCGCCGAGTCCGGTCTCGGCGTGGCGATCGGCCCGTACGCACTCGTCCGCGACGACATCGAGCGCGGCCGGCTCGCCGCCCCGTACGGCTTCGTCCCCGACGGCAGCAGCTACCACCTGCTCAGCCGCCGCCCGCCCGAGCGGGACGAACGGGTCCGGCTGCTCCTGGACTGGCTGCGGGCCCAGGCGGCCGATGTGCTCCCGAAGTCGTACGAGGAGGGCCCCGGAAGCGCGACCGGAGTCTGACGCGCCGTACGAGCCGGCGCGGCTAGCGTCGCGGTCATGTCCTTACTGATCCGCGCGGCGACGGCCGCGGCACTCGCCTTCACCCTCTCCCTGCCGGTCGCCACCGCCCACGCGGACCCGGCCGCCCCTGTCTCCGCACCGGCCGGCACCTCCGCCGCGCGGGTGGACCGCCCTCAGCTCCCCTCCCCCACCGGCCTGTACTCGGTGGGGAGTTCCGTCCTCCACCTTCTCGACCGGTCCCGTACGGACCCGTGGGTGCCCTCCGCCGGAGGCCGGGAGCTCATGGTCACGGTCCACTACCCCGCGGCCCGCTCCTCGGGTGGCACCCCCGCCCCGTACGCCACCACCGAGGAGACCAGACTCCTCACCCAGGGGCTCAAGCAGTACGGGCGGGTGCCGGCGGAGGAGCTGAGCGCCATGCGGACGCACAGCCGCCGCTACGCCCGCCCGGCGAAGGGCAAGCACCCCCTGGTCCTGCTCTCGCCGGGATTCGCGGTCTCCCGCTACACCTTGACCGGCCTCGCCGAGGATCTGGCGAGCCGGGGGTACGTCGTCGCGTCGCTCGACCACGCCTACGAGTCCTTCGGCATCGCCGTCCCGGGCGGGCGGATGCTGACGTGTGTCGCCTGCACCGCGGTCGACGAGGGCGGTGTGCACGGCAGTGTGTCGACGTCGACGCGGGCCAAGGACGTGTCGTTCGTCCTCGACCGGCTGACGGGACGTCATCCGGCGTGGCGCCACGCCAAGATGATCGACGAGCGGCGGGTCGGCATGGCGGGGCACTCCATCGGCGGGGCGAGTGCCGCTTCGGCGATGGCCGGTGACCGGCGGGTCGACGCGGGGATCAACATGGACGGCTCGTTCTGGGAGGAGCTCCCGGCCGGAGGCCTCGGCGGTCGGCCGTTCATGCTGCTCGGCACCGACGACGCGGTCCACCGGCCGGGCGGCGAGGACCGGACGTGGCCGCGCCTGGGCGGCTGGAAGCGCTGGCTGACCGTCGCGGGAACCGATCACTTCACCTTCTCGGACAGCCCCGTGATCGAGGAGCACTTCGACCTTCCGCGCTCCCCGCTGCCCGCCGCGCGGAAGACGGTGATCAACCGGACCTATGTGGCCGCCTTCTTCGACCAGCACCTGCGCGGCATCCCGCAGCCGCTCCTCGACGGCCCCGACCCGGAACATCCTGAGGTGATGTTCCACCAGCCCTGAGCCCACCTCCTCCCCATGGACAGGAGCCGTCTCCGCCGCCCGGCGGAGGCGGGTCCGTCCCGTGGCGGACGCGCGCCGGGCGCTGCTCGCCGAGGCTGGGGGCTCCGGGGGAAAGGGGTCCACGGTGGCGGGGACGGGAATGGACCGGGCGGGGCGGATCGCGGCGTACGGCGCGGCGGTCGCGCTGACGCCGTACGTGCTCATCAAGGTGTCATGGGTGATCGGCTCCCTCCTCGGGCTGCTCCCGGTCGGTGCCGGCTTCGGCCTGGCGGGATGGGTGGTGCTGAACACGGTCACCATCGGCATGGCCGCCACGGGGATCGGGCTGGCGCTCGCGCTCGTACGCCCCTGGGGGCTGCGCATCCCGGCGGTACCGCTGGCGTTCTGCGCTTGGGTCGGAGCCGGGTTCCTGGTCGCGATCCTGCCGTTCGCCCTGTTCAGCGGGGTGATGGAGGAGCCGAGAAGTCCTCCGCGGGCGACGGGGCGGGGGCCGGCCCTGCCATGCCCGGGTGGGAGGCGGCGCTGGTCCAGCTCGGCTTCGTGGGCATGGGCGCCGGCCTGGCGATCGCGCTCCCCGCCTACCTCCTACGCCGCTGGCCTCATGCGTTCGCCGGGCGGATCGGGGACGCCGCCACCCCTTCCCGTACCCGCGCGGCTCCGTCGTGGGCGACGGTCGCGGGCGCGGCGGTCGGACTTGTCTGGTGCTACTGGGCGGCGGGCGGAACGGCCGGGATCGTACGGCCGGAGGCGCGGGACGCCCAGGGGGGCGCTGCTGGGGGCCGTCTTGGGGTGCTGGGCGCTCGCGGGGGCCCTGGCGACGGCGGCGATCACCGGCGGCCGGCCGGCCGGGCTGCGTCGCGGGCCGGTGATGGCGGTGGGCTGGCTGGGGTCGGGGGCGCTCTTCGCGTGGAGCGGCTGGAAGGTACCGGTGACGTTGTACGTCACCATGTCGGCGCCGGCCGACGTCGCCGTACCGGAGCACCTGGCGCTCGCGGGCCTGCTCCATGGGACGGCCGTGGCTTCAGGGGCGGCGATGGCCCGGATGCTCGTCCGCGCCACGCATGCAAACAAAGTGTTCATCAAGGATCGTTGACACCGGTCTGTGTGCGCACCCATGCTGGTGCCATGCAGTCGACTCCGGAGCCCTCAGCAGCTCTCCCTTCGGATCCGGCCGGCAGCGACCCCTTCACGCCTCCGGATCCGGACGAGGCACGAGCGCACAGGGAAATGGCGGCGCTGTTCCGGATCGCGGAGCGGCACGCGGGTACGGACGCCCTGCGCGGCAGGCAGGTCCATCCCGCGCTGATCGGGCCGCACGAGGCGGTGAGGCTGGTGGCGTTCCTGCTCAGCGGCGCGGCGCTCACGGAGGAGGACGAGCCCGAGGTCGACCGGGCCGACATCACGGCCGCGTTGAGTCTGGTCCCGCGGGCCAGGGGGGAGATGGACGAGCTGGAGGCGGGCCTGCTGCGGATGGCCCGGGGGCGTGGCATGACGTGGCCGGAGATCGCGTTCGGGCTCGGCCTGGGGACACCACAGGCGGCGCGGCAGCGTTACGAACGGCTGATGAGCCGGACCGCCGAGCCCTCGGCTCAGGGCGGGGAATGACCGTCCCGCCGATCGGGGCCCGCATGAGCGGTCGGCTTCTGGCGGCGTGCTGAGTGGGGACTCGGTCGCGCGGGTCGCCTCGATTCGGGCGAGGCGACCCGCGTACGTCCCCGTACGCCTCTCGGAGCTTTCAGGGCTCCGGGGCCGTGCGGACCTGAGTGTCAGGTCCCGATCAGAGAACGCCGGAGTCGGCGATGGTGATCTTGGCGGAGGTGCGGCCGCTCTGCGAGCCCAGCGACTCGATCTTCTTCACCACGGCCATGCTCTCCTCGTCGGCGACCTCGCCGAAGACGACGTGCTTGCCGTCCAGCCAGCTGGTGACGATGGTGGTGATGAAGAACTGCGAGCCGTTGGTGTTCGGGCCCGCGTTGGCCATCGACAGCAGGCCGGGGCGGGTGTGCTTGAGCTTGAAGTTCTCGTCGGCGAACTTCTCGCCGTAGATGCTCTTGCCGCCGGTGCCGTCACCGCGGGTGAAGTCGCCACCCTGGAGCATGAACTCGGGGATGACGCGGTGGAACGAGGAGCCCTTGTAGCCGAAGCCCTTCTCGCCGGTGGCGAGCGCGCGGAAGTTCTCCGCGGTCTTCGGGACCTCCTCGTCGAAGAGGTTGAAGTTGATGCGCCCGGCGGGCGCGTCGTCGATGGTGATGTCGAAATAGACCTTGATCGTCATAGTGACATCCTGACATCTCCGACCCGCAAGGCGCGCGCTGGGTCGGCCCAGCGGCATGTTGATCTCCGCTCGGCATCGGTTCGGCCTCGGTCCGGCCCCGGCCCGGCCCCGGTCGGCGAGGGTCCGCCGTCGGTCGACGGTGTCATCGGGCATGGTGCTGGGCAAGGGATCCGATGGACCGTTTTCGGCGGTGAGAGGGGGATTCCATGCAGCCCGCACATGCTGTCGGTTTCGGTGTGGTGACGTTCGGACTGGCGTTGATGGCGGCCGGGGTGGTGTGGAAGGGCCGCGCGGTACGGCCACTGTCGGCCGCCCGCGCCCGGTCGACACTGGGCCGGCGCTACCCGCGGGATCTGCTCCGGTCCGCCGACATGGCCATCGCCTCCGCACGGGGCGCCGCGTCGCAGGGCGAGCCCGCCATTGTCACGATCGACGCGGTCGTGGACATCGCCCGGGACCACTTCGGCCGCACGCATGTCCCGCGGCGTGACGCGGCGGCCGCTCTGCGCCTGCGCTACGAGTACGCCGACTGCGTAGCGGACTGCGTCACCGACGCGTACGACTCGGAGCGCCGCGCAGGAGTCGAGGGCGAGCTCTGAGCCACCCGCGGGAGCGGTCCCGGGGCTGGACCGTTCACCGATCAGGGCGCGGTCCGCGCCGGGGCGCCGGCCAGCCACTGCGCCACGAGATCGGTGAGGAAGGCCGCGCCGCGGTCGCTCAGATGGATGTGGTCGACGAGCAGTTCGAGGTCGTTGCCGCGAGCCACCTCGTCCCAGCCGCGTCCGAGCAGATGGTGCTCGGCCGCCGCGGCGAAGGCGCCCCCGAAGCCGAAGTCGTACGGCGTGCCCGCGCGCCGCGTTTCCGCAGATGGTCGGCCATCCGCTCATGTACGGGCAGGTAGTCGACCTTGGCGCGCTCGGCCGTCTCCTTGATCACCGCGTTGTACGCGGCCAGCCTGTGGTTGATGTCGGCGTCCAGGTCCTCGCCGCGCGGCGGCAGGGACAGCAGGACGATCCGGGCGGACGTCTTGGTCTTCACCCGGTCGACGATCGCGCCGAGATAACCGCGGTAGTCCTGAACAGGTACGCCGTCTCCGAGGTCGTTGGTGCCGATGAGGATCGTGACCGCGACCGGGCGGCAGGCCACGATGTCGCTGTCCACCCGTTCCAGAAGGTCGGCACTGGTATGGCCGTTGACCCTGGCGTTCACGAACTCGTAGCCCTGGCCCGCGCTCCGGGCACGTTGGGAGGGGCGCCTTCTTTCCGGCCGCCGGCGCAGGCTTCGGCGGGCGGGTTGGCGGGCGACCGGAGGAAGGTCAGACAGCCGACGGTGCCGAGCGGAGAAACCGGATGAGCACACGGGAGCGGATCCTGGACGCGGCCGCGGAGATCTTGCGGACCCGCGGCGTGGCGCAGGCCACGACCAAGGAGATCGCGCTGGCGTCGGAGGTGTCCGAGCCGACGCTCGACAAGTACTTCGGGGACAGGGAGCGGCTGCTGCTCGCCGTCCTGGAGGAACGGCTACCCGGCCTCTCCCGCGTGTCCGTACGCCCCGGAGAGGGCGACGTCGAGGACAACCTCGCCGAACTCGCCCATGCGGTGCTGGACTCCTACCAGCGGGCGATCCCGATGCTCGGGGCAATCCTCGCCGATCGGCAGCGCATGGCCGCGCACCGGACGGCGATGAGCCGGCTCGGCGGCGGCCCGGACAAGGCGGCCGGCGCGTTCGCCGGCTACCTGCAGGCCGAGCAGGCCCTTGGGCGGGTCGGCGCGGAGACGGACCCCGACGCGGCCGCGGCGCTGCTGATCGGAGGCTGCTTCCATGAGGCCTTGCTGCGGTACTACGCCGCCGGTCCTGGCGCCGACGCAGCCCCGCGTACGTTCGCCGAGTTCCTCGCCAGGGCGGTCGTCCGACCGCTGCTGTGACCAGGCACGTCTCGTCGGACGCCCCGTGACGAGACCGGAAGAAATCTGGTGTTCTCTACCTCCAAAGGTGGAACCATAGGACTTTTCCGGATGTCTTCTTCAGTGACACCACTGTCCCCGTATCTGGAGAAACTGGGGGACGTCATGCTGCACCGTCAGCGCTTCGCGGCCTTCGCCGCGGGCATTCTTCTCACCGCCGGGATCGGTGCCACGATCCCCGCCTCCGCTTCCCCGTCCGCCGCACCGGCCTCGCCCGGTGCGGCACAGCCCGCGACCGCGCTCGTGACCAACGCGCGCTGGGGCGGACACGCGTCCTTCGACCGGCTCGTCATCGATGTGAAGGGCACCGTGCCGCCGGTCACCGTCAAGCCGGTCAAGGTCCTCACGTACGACGGCTCGGGAAACAAGGTGCCGCTCGCCGGCCGCTACTTCCTGGAGATCAAGCTCTCCCCCGCCGCCGCCCACGACGACAGCGGCCGTTCCGTCTACCAAGGTCCCCGGCTGCTCAAGGTCTGGCTGCCCACCCTCAAGGGCGTGGCCATGACGGGCGACTTCGAAGGCGTGGTCACCTTCGGGGCGGCCTTCGACACCAAGCCCGTGTACAAGGCGTACACCTTGCACGGGCCGGAGCGGTTCGTGCTCGACATCCGGCACCACCCGGGTGTGTGCCCGGCCTGAGGGAGTGTCAGTGGCGGCGCGTACGGTCGTCTCCATGACCGTGAAAGCGCTCGCCGCGTCCGCCCTCACCACCGCCGCCGTCCGTGAACTGCTGGCCCTCCCCACGATGGCCCCGGTCCCCGACGAGGAGTTCCTCGACCACAGCTCGAAGGTGCTGGGCTGGGAGTTCACGGACCTGGTGTGCGAGGCGGAGCGCACGCGGCACGGGCATGTGCTCTTCTTCGATGCGAACAATCCGCTGGGCGACATGAGGACGACGTTCAACCTGGTCTTCGCGGAGGCGTATCCGTACGATCCGGATGGCCTCGACAACGAGAAGTGGCTGACCGGGGACGTCCGGGCTGCGCGGAGTGACGGGCCAGGGGTCCGGCATCGGTCAGCGGGCCGCCGGGCCCGTCCAGCCCTTCGCGACGTGGCCGATCCGGACACGCTGGGGGTGGTCCCCGACGGGTACGGAAGCGACCTTGGCGCCGGTGGCGAAGTCGATCGCGGTGACGCGGTCGGCGCCGCTCTCGGAGATGACGCAGGATGCGCCGTCGCCGCTGACCGTCGCCCAGTACGGCTTGGAAGCGGGGACCAGCGGACCCTCCTGGAGTGAGGCGCGGTCGACGACGGTGGCGTAGTCGTCCATCGTTCCGGCGATGCACAGCTTGTCGCCGCGGGGGCTCATGGACATGCCGTGGTGGCGGGAGTCGTTGACCCAGGTGGTGCGGTCCTCACTGGTCGAGGGGTTCTTGGGGAGGGTCTTGACGCGGGTGATCTTGTCGGTGGCGACGTCGTACTCGACGAAGCCGTTGAAGAAGGAGACCTGGAAGTAGAGCGTGCCCTCGTCCGGGGTGAAGGCGACGGGCCGGACGGAGTCGGAGAGGTCGCCGCGGCCGAAGGCGTCCAGGCGCTGGCGCATGTCGACGGTCCGCACCGCCCGGAAGGTGGTCGTGTCGACGACGGTGATACGGCGGTCGCCCTTGGTGAAGTCCAGCCAGGGGTGGTCGAGGGCGGTGTTGACCTCCCCGATGGCCATGTTCCAGAGGTACCGGCCGTCCTTGCTGAAGACGTTCTCGTGCGGCTTGTCGCCGGTCTTGAAGGAACCGAGCTCCTTGCCGCTCGTGATGTCGAGGACGTGCACGGTGTTGGAGGTGGAGGCGGAGACGGCGACGCGGGTGCCGTCGGGTGAGACGGCCATGTGGTCGGAGCGGTAGCCGGAGACGGGGAAGCGCCAGTTGATCGCCCCGGTGGCGAGGTCGATCGAGACGACGTCGGCGAAGCTGGGCCGGGAGACCACGACGGCCGCTCCGTCGGGGGTGGAGTACATGTCGTCGACGAACTGGTCGTGTCCCTCGCCGGCGGTCTCGCGGATGCCGAGGAAGTAGGCCAGTTTCACGGGGTTGAGGTAGATCTCGCGGAGCCGCTGTTCCTTGTCCGGGATGACGTTGATCCGGCCGACCTTCGTCAGCGCACCGGTGGATTCGATGACATCGGCGGTGCCGTCCCAGTTGTTGCCGACGAACATCACCTCGCGCAGTCCGGCGCGGTCGTCCGCCTGGGCCGGGGCGGCGGGGACGGATGCCGTACCGGCCACGACGGCGAGCGCGGCGGCGAGGAGCCCGGAGCGGAGAAGAGACATCGACGTTCCTTCCATGGGGGCCGAGCGGGCGACCTGACAGCCAATCAGGTATTCCTACCGGACGGTAACGATGCCCCACGCCCACCACAAGCCCCATGCGCGGCCCAGATCGCCGCGACGTACGTCAGAAAGGCACCCTCAGGTCCTCCGGTGGGCGGGCGAGCCTGCGGTGGACGAGGGCCTCATGCACGAGCCGGCCGACGAGCGCCCCGCCGTAGACGACGAACCCCACCCCCACCAGCCACGACTGCAGCACGAGCACGGTCCCGAACTGCCCGTACGTCACGGCGTTCGAGGCGATGAGCGGCGAGAAGACGAACTGGGAGAAGATCCGCAGCCCGAGCAGTCCGAGCGCGGTCGCCGCGGCGCCCGGTGCGAGGGCGCGCCACCGGATCCGGCCGCAGAGCAGCAGCCGCTGCGACCACCAGAAGAAGAGGAACGCGCCGAAGACGTCCGCGGCGGCGACCGCGAAGGACACCAGCCTGGAGGCATTCTCCGGAGGCGGCGCGCCGACGAAGAGCAGGAGGCAGGCGACCAGCGCGGCGAGCCAGACGACGTGCCGCCACATCGTGTGCCAGCGCGCCGTCGGCAGGTCCCAGGCACGTTCGTAGCCGGTCTGCACGGCGGCTCCGAACGTGACACCGAACGCGGCCAGCGCCGCGAGACCGAACGCCGTGGTCCGCTGAAGCGCCTGCCCCGGCTGGCCGAACAGCCGCTCGACCTCTTCCTGGGACACCTCCGACACGCCCAGCCCCTGTACCAGCCAGCGGGCGAAACCCTGCCCGCTGGCGAGGTCGGCGGAGGCGATGACGATCAGGAGCGGTACGAGGGTGAGGAGGCTGAGCGCGGCGAAGCCCATCGCACGGTGCATCAGCTCCATCTCGCGCCCGCGATTCCACGCCAGTCCTACGGCCGAGGTCAGCACCCGGCGGTGGAACCGCCGGAACCAGTGGCCGTGCGGGGCGGGGCCGCCGTCGGGCGGCGTGCCGGAAGGGAGGGACATGATCCGAACGAGTACCCGTCCCGACGCGCCACCCCTCCACCTTGCCGCCCGAACGGGTGGCCCCCGTCGGTCTCCGGGTCCGGCCGGTCTCCGGGTCCGGCCGGTCAGCGGGTCAGGAAGCCTTCGACGGCGGCGGCCAGCTCGCGCGGGGCCTCCTCGGGGGCGTAGTGGCCCGCGTCGTCGAGGACTTCGAGCCGGGCGTTCGGATACCACCGCAGCCAGGTCGCCGCCATCGCCTCCGCGCCGAGCGCCGGGTCGTGCGCGCCGGCGACCAGCAGCACCGGGACGGGGTTGCCGTCCACGCGGGCGTGGAAGTCGGTGCGGGACCAGGAGTCGAGGTACGCGCGGAACGCCGCGGCCGAGGAACGCTCCAGGGAGCGTTTCACCATGACGTCCAGCCAGGCGTCGCCGTGCCGGCCTCCGGTGGTGTTGTCGATGATGGCCCTGCGGTTGCCGGGGTTGTCGGCGGCTCCGGCGAAGAGCTCCCAGGTCGCCTCGTCGAGCGGGAATCCGGCCGCCGACACCGGCGAGACGCCGATGATCGAACGGACCCGGGCGGGCGCGTCCAGCAGCATCAGCTGGGCGGCCTTGCCGCCCATGGAGTGGCCGACGACGGAGAAGGTCTCCCAGCCCAGATGGTCGGCGACGGCCAGGGCGTCCGCGGCGACCTCCTCCATGGTGAAGTCGCCGTCGGTGTCGATGGCCTCGCCGTAGCCGCGGCAGTCCAGGAACGCGTAGCTGAAGTCGTCCCCGTTCAGGTGTTCCCGTACCGGATCGAAGCTCGACCGGTCGCCGAACCAGTTGTGGATCACGAGGACCCGCTCGGGTCCGCTGCCGTGCACGTCGTGCGGAAGAACCTGACCTGCCATGAGGCCCCCTGTCGGTCGTCACCGATGCCGTGCCGGCGGAGAACCGGCGATCGAGTGTCGCGGCCGGTGGCGGACGGGTCAACAGGGCGCAGCCGGAGGCAGGTGTCAGGCGGACGGCGCGCGGCCGGGCGGGCGGGGGCGGATCCGAGCCGCGAGGACGGCGACGTCGTCCTCGGCGTGCCGGGCGTCCAGCCGGAGCAGGACTTCGTCGACGACCTCGTCCACCCCGGCGCCCGGCGGCATGCGCACCGCGGCGAGGCGGGAGAGGGAGACGTCGATGTCCTCGTCCCGGCGCTCGACCAGCCCGTCGGTGAAGAGCAACAGGGTTTCGGCAGGGGTGACGTCCCGGGTGGCGAGTTCGTATCCGCCCACGCCGGTGCCGAGGGGCGGTCCGACGGGCACCTCCACCAGCTCGGCCCTGCCGTCGGCGGTGAAGATCGCCGGCGGCAGGTGGCCGGCGCTCGCGAAGGTGGCGACCCCTCGGGCCGGGTCGACACGGATGAGCAGGCAGGTCGCCGGGCGGCGGGCACTGTCCTCGGCGACGGCGGCGTCGAGCCGGCGCAGCACGCGGTGCGGCGGCAGGTCGACGGCGGCGGCGTCGCACAGGGAGGGGCAAAGGAAGTCGCCCAGCTCACGGCAGGTGGAGGTCTCGTCGAGCGTGGTGCCGATCCGGGCGATTGCCTGCTCCATGGCGCGCAGGCGGGCCTCGACCGCCGTCTCCTCACCGGGCGGGCGTGCGGACGGACCCTCGCGCTCCGACACGTCCGCCTCCGCGCACACCAGCGGCCGGACGCCACCGATCTTGTCATTCCACCAGCCCGGCCCGCCGGCTGCGCGCTTCCCTGTTCCCCGGCCGTGTCGGGCCGGCGCCCGGCCCGCCCGAGGGTGGGTCACGCGCGCTCGACGAGCCGGGTGGCCGCCGAGCGCGCCGTGGCCAGGGCGCGACGGGGGTCGGCGCCGCGCTGGCCGAGGACGACGCGGGTGCTCAAGCCGTCGAGCAGGGCGAGCAGTTCCGAGGCGCGGGCGGGTACGTCAAGGTCTGGGGCGAACCGGCCCGCGTCGACGCCCCGGGCGAGGAGCGCTTCGAGGTCCTGCTGCCAGCCGAGGTCCATTTCCTCCTGGGCCTGCCGCAGTTCTTCGTTGGCGGGGGTACGGGCCCACAGCTCGATCCAGAGCGTCCAGCGGGGGTCGCGCGGCCCTCGGGGGAGGTAGAGCTCCAAGAACAGGTCGAGTTTGCGTTCGGCCGTGACCCGGCGGGCGAGCAGCGCCTTGCGTTCCTCGGTGAGGGCGGCCTCGCTCCAGCGCAGGGCCTCCAGCAGCAGCCGGTCCTTGCTGCCGAAGTAGTAGAGGATGTGGCCGCCGCTGGTGCCGAGCCGTTCGGCGAGGGCCGACATGGTGAGCGCGGCCAGTCCGTCCTCGGCAATGGCCGACATGGCCTCTTCCAGCATCCGCTCCTGAGCGATCCGCCCGTCGCGCCGCCGCGCCGCTCCCGCCACCAGGCGACTCCTCTCCTGCCCCAGCGACCTGGGGTTCCGCCGGCACGACTTTATCCCGGCGCGGGTATTGACGGCGGCGGCACCCTCCCCTCATCTTGAATGCCATTCAAGAACTTAGAACGCTGTTCAAGATCCAGAGGTACGGGATGACACGTATGAGCCATGACGAGAGGCCCGCCGTCGACGAGGTGTTCCACGTCGAGACGCATGGCATCGACCCGATTCCCGACAACGAACGCCACGGCAGCGCCAAGGACCTCTTCTGGCTCTGGTTCGGCTCCAACCTCACCTTCACCTACGTCATCAACGGCGCCCTCGCCGTGACCTTCGGGCTGTCGTTCTGGCAGGCCACGGCGGTCGTCGTGATCGGCGGTCTGGCGTTCTTCGCGATCAGCGCGGCCGGGCTCGGCGGCATCCGCACCGGAACCGCCACCCTTGTCCTCTCCCGCGCCGCCTTCGGCGTCCTCGGAAACCTCCCCGCCGGGGTGCTCAACTGGGTCGTCAGCATCGGCTACACCATCGTCAACACCGTGGTCGGCACCTTCGCCCTCGAAGCCTTCTTCGCCGACCTGGGCTGGCAGGGCGGCAACACCGCACGGGGTCTCGCCCTGCTGATCACCCTGACGCTGACCTTCGTCGTCGCCCTGTGGGGCCACGCGACCGTGCAGTTCGCCGAACGCTGGATGGCGTACGTGCTCGCCATCGGCTTCGCCGCCCTGCTGCTGTTCCTCCTGCCCGGGACCGACACCGGCGCCCCGGCCGCGGCGCCCGGCGCCGCCGGGTGGAGCCTCGCGTTCGTCGTCATGCTGGCCGGACCGTTCTCGTACGTCCCGATGCCGGCCGACTACACCCGCTACCTGCCCCGGACCACCTCACTGCGGGCGATCACCTGGAGCGGCGCGCTCGGCGGATTCCTCTCCTCCCTGGCGCTGGGTGTCGCGGGGGTCGCGGCCGCCACGCAGACGGACATGACCGATGCCGTCGCGGGTACCGAGAAGCTCCTGCCCGGCTGGTTCCAGCCGCTCTTCCTCGCCCTGGTCCTCGGCGGCTCCGTCACCAACTCGATCATCACCCTCTACTCGTCCAGCCTGAACCTCCAGGTCCTCGGCATCCCCTGGAGCCGGGCGAGGGCGATCCTCATCAGCGCCGCGGTCACCGCGCTCGGCTCGCTCGCCGCGCTGTTCCTGACCGACTTCACCTCCTCACTGCTCTCCTTCCTCTCCCTGTTGATCGTGGTGTTCGCCCCCTGGGCCGGCGTCTTCCTCGCCGACATGGTGCTCAGGCGCTGCCGGTACGACTCCGACGCGCTGCACGCCGGGCGCGCGGGCGCGTACTGGTACCGGCACGGGTACCACCCGGCGGGTATGGGCGCCCTGCTGACCGGGCTGCTCTTCGCGGTGCTCACCTGCGACTCGGAGCTGTGGACCGGACCTCTGGTCGCCCCGCTGGGCGGCGCCGACCTCACCCTCCTCGGCTCGGTCGTCTCCGCGCTCACCTACTGGGCCCTGGCCCGGCGCCGCGCCGCCATGTGACACCGCACGTTCCACCGCGTACGACCGTGCCGCGTGACACCTCACGTACCGCGCGCACCGCAACAGAATCCGCACCGACCGCACCACCCTTGGAGCACATCTCATGACCCGCACCCTCCCCGCCGCCGACCTCGTGGTGACCGGTGCCCGCGTCCACACCGTCGATCCCGCCCTCCCCCAGGCGCAGGCACTCGCCGTGCGCGGCGGGCGGATCGCCTGGCTGGGCACGGACGCGGACGCCGCCGGCTGGATCGGACCGGAGACGGAGGTGATCGAGGCGGACGGGCGGCTGGTGCTGCCCGGCTTCATCGACGCGCACAACCACGTACGGCTCGGCTCCGACGACGCCTGCGTCCAGCTCGCGGGCGTACGCACGCTCGACGGCATCCACCGGCGCATCCGCTCCTGGCTGTCCGCGCATCCCGACGCCCGGTGGATCGAGGCGGAGGCCTTCGACTACTCGGCCATCCCGGGCGGCAGGATGCCGTGCGCGGCCGACCTGGACCCGGCCACCGGCGACCTGCCGGCCTTCGTCCTCAGCTACGACGTCCACACGGCCTGGCTGAACACCGCGGCCCTGCGACGGCTCGGTGTGACACGCGACCGTACGCGGCTGCCGTTCGGCGAGGCCGTGACCGATCCGGAGACCGGCGAACCCACCGGATTCATCAAGGACTTCGCGGTCAGGGGCCTCTCCCGCGACGGGCACCGGGCGCTGCGCGAACTCGGCGTGCCGTGGGCCTCGCCGGACCGGCAGTACGGGCGGCTGGCCAAGAGCCTGGACGATGCGATCCGCTACGGCATCACGACCGTCGTCGAGCCGCAGAACTCCCTCGATGATCTGGCCCTCTTCGAGCGCGCCCGCGCCGAGGGGCGGCTGCGGTCCCGGATCGTGGCGGCGCTGTTCCATCCGCGCGGCACGAGCGACGCGGAGCTCGACGAGTTCGCCGACGCCGCCGGGCGCCTGGCCGACGACCGTCTCCGGGTGGGGCCGCTCAAGCTCTACATCGACGATGTCGTCGAACCGCGCACGGCCGCGCTGCTGGAGCCGTACTCGGGCTGCCGCCGCCACCGGGGCGAGACGTTCTACCCGCCGGAGGAGTTCGCCGGGCTGCTCGCCAAGCTCGACGCGCGCGGCTTCCAGTGCTTCGTGCACGCCACCGGCGACCGTGGCATCCGTACCGTCCTCGACGCTGCCGCGCACGCACGCCAGGTCAACGGTCCACGGGACGCCCGCCATCAGGTCGTGCACGTGGAGTGTCTCGACCCGTCCGACGCACCGCGCTTCGCGGAGCTGGGCGTGGTCGCCTGCATGCAGCCGAGGCACTGCGCCCCGGAGATCGCCGGGCCCGGCAAGGACTGGGCCGAGAACGTCGGCGAGGAGCGCTGGCACAAGGCGTGGCCGATGCGCAGCCTGCACACGGCGGGCGCGGTGCTGGCGTTCTCCAGCGACTGGAACGTGGCCGAGATGGACCCCATGGTTGGCATCTACACCGCCGTGACCCGGCGTCCGCTCGGCGGTGGCGAGCCGTGGCAGCCGGCCGAGACGGTCGATGTGGAGACCGCCGTGCACGCGTACACGATGGGCTCCGCGTACGCCAACTTCCTGGAGGACGAGCGGGGTTCGCTGACCGTGGGCAAGCTCGCCGATTTCGTGGTGCTCTCACGGGACATCCTGCGCTGCGCCCCCGAGGACATCCCGGGCACGGTCACCGAACTGGCGGTGGTGGGCGGCGAGGTCGTCCACCAGCTCTGACCTCGGCTTTCCCTTGTACGGGACCGGGGAGAGCTCGGGGACGCAGCCGGGAAAGGTGTGGACAGGTCTCGCGGCGACGGCTGAGGATGAGCCGCATGCTGAGTACCCTCCTCGCCTTTCTCGGCGCGTGCACCCTGATCGCGGCCTCCCCCGGACCCAGCACGGTGCTGATCGTCCGGCAGTCGCTGCACAGCAGGCGGGCCGGTTTCCTGACGGTGCTGGGCAACGAGACGGGGGTGTTCATCTGGGGTGTGGTGGCCGCCTTCGGGCTCACCGCGCTACTCACGGCCTCCCAGCTCGCCTACGACGCGATACGGATCGTCGGAGCGGTCGTGCTGATCGTCTTCGGTGTGCAGACGCTGCTCGCGGCGCGCCGGGTCAAGGGCGACGCATCGGGGGTCGCGGAGCCCGACGCCCCTGCCGTGGGCCACTCCGGCTGGTCGTCGTACCGCGCGGGCCTGCTGCTCAATCTGGCCAATCCGAAGGCGGCGGTGTTCGCACTGTCCTTCCTGCCCCAGTTCGTCCCGGCCGGAGCGCCCGAGCTGCCCACCATGGTCGCGCTGGCGGCGATCTGGGCAGTCTTCGAAATCGGCTATTACGGGCTGTATGTGTGGTTCGTCGGCCGGATGAAGGCGATCCTGTCCCGGGCCGGCGTGCGCCGGCGCCTGGAGCAGGTCTCCGGTGGTGTGCTGCTGCTTCTCGGTGTGCGGATGGCCCTGGACGCCTGACGGGGATGCGCCGCCGTTCGCGCGAGTGACGGAACGTAGCGTTTCGGGTCCCCGGATTGTGCAGGACGGCACAGGCCCGCTCCGTACCGGCGCCCCTAGCCTCGCCGGAACAGTACGAACGAGGGGCGGTACCGGTGAACTGGCTGATCCACGACTACCGCGAGAGCGATCTCGCTGCCGTTGTCCACCTCATCGACACCACGGCCGAGCTCGGTCAGGAGTCGGTGTTCTCGCTCGCCGAGTGCATCGGTGCGCTCACCTCCCGGCAGCCCGCCGTCGTCGCCGTCCACCAGGGCGTGCCCATCGGTGCGGCGCTCGCCTGCGTCGCCGGGGAGCGCGCGTGGGTGATGCGGATCGCGATCTCGTCCGCCTGGCGCGGCCGGGGGCTGGCGAGTGCGCTGCTCGTGGAGCTGGAGCGGAGGCTCGTCGCGGCACGGGTCGGCCGGATCGCGTATGTGCTGCCGGAGGAGGAGCTGCTCGGCGAGGGGCTGCTGAACGCCGGGTACACCCGCCAGCCGGCCGTCGCCTACTTCGAGAAGGTCGAGCCGCTGCACGGTCCTGCGGCCAATCTCCTGGAGGACCTCGGCGGGCGCGTCCTGCCCAACGACCTGTGGACCAAGGTCGCCGGCATGGAGGCGGAGAAGGATCTGATCGAACGGCGTGTGGTGCTGCCGCTGGCCGAGCCGGAGCGGGCCGCCCGGCACGGCGTACGGCCGCCGCGGGCGATCGGGCTGTTCGGCCCGCCGGGGACCGGCAAGACGACCTTCGCCCGGGCCATCGCCTCGCGGCTCGGCTGGCCGTTCGTGGAACTCCTGCCGTCCCGGCTGGCGGACGAGGGGAATCTGGCGGCGGCCCTGCGCAGCGCGTTCGCGCGGATCGCGGAGCTGGAGCGGGTGCTCGTCTTCATCGACGAGGTGGAGGAGATAGCCCCGGTGCGTACGGAGCCGGCGCAGCCGGGCGGCATGCACGGGGTGACCAATGAACTGCTGAAGCTCATCCCGGGCTTCCGTGAGCGTGACGAGCGGCTGCTGATCTGCGCGACGAACTCGATCCGGTCGCTGGACCCGGCGTTCCTGCGGCCCGGTCGCTTCGACTACCTGATCCCGATCGGGACACCGGACCAGGGGGCGCGGGCGGCGATCTGGTCGCGCTACACGGACGGGCGGCCGGAGGTGGACGTGGCGCAGCTGGTGGCGGCGAGCGAGCTGTTCACCCCGGCCGACATCGAGCACGCGGCGCGGATCGCGGCGCAGAGTTCCTTCGAGCGGGATCTGGTCGCGGTCGGGGGCCCCTTGGGCGAGGCGCGCTCGCCGGGGGCCAGTACGCAGGACTATCTGGCGGCGATCGCGCAGTGCCGTCCGACCGTGACCCCGGCGATGATCACCCAGTTCGAGTCGGACATCACCACGCACGCCCGGGTGTAGCCGGCCCCGGCCGGGCGGGGCCAGCTGCGACGCTCAGCTGCGTCAGCGCTCTTCCGGCCGGCCGAGGGCCGGGCGGGAGCCGACGACCACGGTGGCGTCCAGGTCGTCGCAGCCGACGATCCTGGGGACCAGCCCGTGGGCGCTCATCGCAGCCGCGGTGTGCGGCGCCTGGCGTTCGCTCGTCTCGATGAGCAGCCTTCCGCCGGGCGCCAGCCATGCGGTGGCTCCCTCGGTGACGCGGCGCTGGACGGCCAGGCCGTCGGCACCGCCGTCGAGGGCGACGAGCGGCTCGTGGTCGCGGGCCTCGGGGGGCAGGAATCCGATCGCCTCGGACGGTACGTACGGGGCGTTGGCGACCAGTACGTCCACGCGGCCCCGCAGGCCGGCCGGGAGCGGGTCGTACAGGTCGCCCTCGTAGGCGCGGCCCCCGACGTCGGTGACATTGCGCCGTGCACAGCGCACGGCGGCGGGGTCGACGTCGGCGGCGTGCAGCTCGATGCCGTCGACGGCGGCCGCCACGGCGGCGCCGACGGCGCCGCTGCCGCAGCACAGGTCGAGGACGACGGCGCCCGGGCGGGCGAGTGCGGCGGCCTGCTGGACGAGGAACTCGGTCCGGCGGCGGGGGACGAAGACACCGGCGTCGACGGTGATCCGCAGACCGCAGAACTCGGCCCAGCCGACGATGTGTTCCAGGGGGAGCCCTTCGACGCGCCGGTCGACCATCGTGTCGAGGTCGGCGTCCGTGCGGGCGGCGGAGATCAGCAGCTCGGCTTCGTCCTCGGCGAAGACACAGCCGGCGGAGCGGAGCTTGGTGACGACGGTGGCGTGCATACGGGGTGAAACGGTGAGGGACAAGACGGCCCTTTCGGGGTGCCCGGGGGCGCTCCCGTGGTCGGCCTTGTCGGTCAGACCGCACATCCGTGAGGCGAGAGCACCCTGCCTGAACTGGCGTTGATGGGTCTCACCTCCTTGGTCTGCTTAACCGGAGCCGTAACCATACATGATCGACAACGTGGGCTCGCAAGCCCGGGAGCGGGCGTCGGACCTCCCTCTACGGGGGGTCGCTCGGCCGTCGTCCGGGACCGGGTGGGGTCCCGGACGAGGGGATCCCGGACGTCAGGTCCGGGTGGCCGTGATCAGCAGCTCATCGCCCAGGTGTGGGAGTCGCCGTTGTCGTTGGCCGCGCCGTTGTAGCCGACCTCCTGGCCGGGGGCCAGGCAGATCGTCATGTGTCCGCCCTGGTGGGCGCGCGAGAAGACCTTCACATGGTCCTTGACGCCCGGACCGGAGACACCGTGGTTGGCCCAGGAGGAGTCCTCGTCGGCGATCCAGCTCTCCCACCAGCCGTCGTCACCGCTCCAGTTGGCCCTCTGGCCGTCGAAGTTGGCGTTCTCCCAGGTGCAGAAATGGCCGCTGGGGCAGTCGGCCGCGCCGGCCGGTGGGGCGAGGGCGAGGCCGCCGGTGGCGAGGAGCAGTGCCGCGGCGGCTCCGGCGAGGCTGTGCTTCAGGGTCATGTGCCTTCTGTGCCTTTCGGTTGGATGGTGATCGCGGGTTGGGCGCCGATGAGCGCCGACGCCCGCCGCAGTGCGCGGGTGCGCAGCTGCTGGTAGGTGGTGAGCTGGTCGCGGCGTTCGGCGCGCACGCGGGCCAGCTCGGCCGGCTCCAGCCGGGCGCGTACGTCCATGAGCCCGCTCTGCACCGCGCAGCGGTCCGCGACGGCCGGGGGGACGCGGTCGGGCAGGGTGCCGCGGGGCCGGGTGGCGGCGCAGTCGGTCCAGCGGGCCATGGCGGCGCGGTGGGCGGGGTCGGTCTTCATCCGGTCCGCGGCGAGGGCGCGCAGGTTGTTGACCGTGACCTGGGCGTGGAACCAGCGCCGCTGGTCGCCGTAGAGGGTGTGCAGGGCGTCGGCGAGACATCCGTCGGTGTGGGCGGTGACGGTGGCCCCGGTGGGGAGTGTGAGGGACAGCTCGCTCGGTCCTGTGCCGAACAGCGCGCTCTGGAGACGGGGGTCTTCGGTGCTGTGGGTCCGCGTGGGAAGGGCCAGCCCCTGCCGGGCGAGGCAGCGGGTGACGAGGGTGAGCTGGGCGGTCTTGAGGAGGTCGTCCTCGGCCGGGTCCGTGACGGGGGCGGAGTTCCGGGCGGGGGCGTCCGGGCCGGGGCCGGGGGTGGTGCAGCCGGTGAGGAGGAGCGCGACGGCGGTGGCGGCCGGGGCGAGCCTGCGGAGCATGGTGGTTCCTCGGGGTGCGGACCCCGGTCCTTGATCGTCGGGGGTACATCCCTTTCGATGCCCGCCACGGGCACGAGGATGCGAGGTGTCACCCGAAGGAGAAGGGGCGCGCGGGGGCCAGGGAGGGCCGCCCGGTCCAGGGCGCCGGGCGGGGCAATCGATGAACCGATTCGCCGGAGCCGCCGAAGACGGGTGCGAGGCGTCAACATGGAGCCGTCGACGCGAACGAGGGAGGGAACGGGCGGGTACGACGAAGCCCCGGTTGGACGGGGGATTCCAACCGGGGCCGTTCGTGGTGACAGCGCGGGTCCGGGATGCCGTGCCCCACGGTCACATATGTATGAACGATAAACCATCAGGGCGGGTTCCCGATGCCGTCCGATAGTCGGTGTGAGTCACCTCACCGGCAGGTCGCGTGCGGTGCGGCGGCTACGGCCGGTAGACCTCGCCGGGTTCCGCCTTGCCCGGTGCGAGCAGCTGGGGCACGGTCACGAAGGTGAAGCCCCGCTTCTTCAGCTCGGCGATGATGCCGGGCACGGCGGGCACGGTGCCGTCGTAGATGTCGTGCAGCAGGATGATCCCGTCCTTCTCCGCCCCGTCGAGGACGCGCTGCTGTATGAGCTTGGAGTCGGTCGTGGAGTAGTCCTTGGCGGTGACGCTCCAGAGCACCTGCGCGAGGCCGAGTTCACGGCTGACGTCGGAGACCGTGCCGTCGGTCCTGCCCTGCGGGGGTCGCATCAAGGTCGGCTTGCGGCCGGTCAGCTTCTCGATGGCGTCCTGGGTGCGGGAGAGCTCCGTGCGCACTTCTTCGGGCTCCAGGTCGGTGAGGATCTGGTGCGTCCAGGTGTGGTTGGCGACCTCGTGCCCTTCGGCGGCTATTCGGCGTACGACTTCGGGGTACCGGTCGACGTGCTTCTTGCCCAGCAGGAAGAAGGTGGCCGGGACCTTCTCCTTCTTGAGGGTGTCGAGCAGGCGGGGCGTGTCCTTGCCCGGGCCGGCGTCGAAGGTCAGGGCGATGCACTTGGCCTCGCGGCAGTCGACGGCCCCCGAGGGGGCCTTGGCGTCCGCGCCGACCTCGCCCCTGACGTCCACGGGGGAGACCGGATCGACGCCGCAGCCGCCGAGCGCGAGGACCAGGGAGGCCATCGCCAGCAGAGCGACTCCGGTCCTCCGGCGGGCAACCCTCTTCTTCCTGATCATGCACAACTCACTTTCACGGTGTTCGACGTGGGCACACCCGACCGGGCCCGAGCGGGCGTGATCGAGTGGCACGCCGTGCACTCTACACCGCGTGTATACATGGCATGTATAGGGGGGTGGAGGCGCGTGGGGCGCCTCTAGCGGGAGGTCAGCAGGGGTGGCGGCAGCGGGCACACGACGACCCCTGCCGGTGAGTACCGGCGGGGGTCGGGAGGATCCTGATCGGTCCTTACGCCCGCGTCGTCAGCGGGAGGCGAGCAGCATCCGCGCCTCTGTCTCCTGGTCGCCCGAGACCGACTGCAGCGACCGTACGTCGAAGCTGCCGGCGAGGGCCTTCTCGATCTCGTCCACGGCGTGGTAGCCGCCGGTGAGCAGCGCGCCGACCTCGGCGGTCAGATGCGCGGGCGGCAGCGGCTCCCCGCTTGCCGGGCGAGCCGTGTCGAACGTGGCGAGCCAGACCGTGGTCTCCGGGCCCCGGGCGTTCGGCTCCTTGGAGACGGACATGTCCTCGCACACGAAGACCCGGTCCAGTACGTCGAACACGGCCTTCGCGTCTTCCTGGACACAGCCGCTCAGCTGCACCGTGACGTCGGTGTCGATGTTCCTGTCCTCCACGTCGTTCATCTCCTCGTGACCCGGAGGGACGGCACGGACGGCGTCCCCAGCTCCCTCGGTTCTTGCTTGGTTCTTACAGCATCCCTTTTCGCCGCGCCTTGTGCAGTGTGGTGACCCGCTGGTTCCGCCGGGCGGAACGGATCACCCCTCGATCCCGGTGGCGTCATGGGAGGCGCCGACCGGTTTGGACTCCGGCGATCCGCGCTGGCGCAGATACACGGCGAAGATCGCCATCGAGCCGACGGCCAGCAGCTCGGACTGCCAGTTCTGGAGGGTGCGGCTCCAGAAGTCGGCCGAAAGGAGGTAGCTCGCCCAGGGGACGGGCTCCTGGAGCCCGCGCAGGCGCTCCTCGCTCAGGGCGGCCGCGCCGGAGATGGACTGGGCGAGCCAGGAGCCGAGGAACGCGGTGAGCATCACGATGCCCAGGGATCGCGAGTACAGGGTCTGGCGCAGGCCGCCGACGGCGGCCCAGCGCGGGGAGTCCTCGCGCGCGTGGGGCCCCACGCGCTGGTCCTTGTCGGATTCGAGGCCGGCCTTGTGCATCTCCTTCGACTCCGGCGAACCCCGCTGCAGGAGCCAGACGGTGCCGAAGAGGAAGAGGAAGAACTGGAGGTACTCGGACTGCCAGTTCTCGGTGATGTCGACGGCGAAGTGGGAGGTCGCGACGTACTCGAAGAAGCCGACCGGGCGTGCCCCGTCCGACTGGAGCTCCTCGTTGAACTCCGCGCGGCCCGCGAAGGCCTGGCCGATGAGGCTGAGCAGGAATCCCACGCCGAACACCACCGAGATGCCGTTGTCCTTGAGGAAGCGTGACAGGCGGCTCATCCGTGGAGCGCTCCTACGACGGAGAAGTAGACGAGCCCGCAGACGAGGCCGACCAGGTAGATCACGAACATGACGCGCATCGGTCATCAGTCTCCTTTCAGGAGACAGCGGTAGGGCCTGCCCTCGCGGGGTGTGCAGCCCGCCGCGCTGATCCGCCAGCCACCCGGGAAGGAGGTGAGGAAGTAGGTGTCGGTGGCGAGTTCGACCCGGGCCTGGCGGCCGTACACGTCGGTGGAACGGATCGCGCCCGGCTCGGGCAGCTCCGCGTCGGCCAGCGCCTGGGCGCAGGTCGGGCCACCGTTGTGGACCGCTTCCTCCCTGGCGGCGGAGGTGAGCAGAGCACAGGCAGCGCGGAAGTCGCCCGCGGTGTGGAGGGTGGCGAACCGTTCCGTCGCCTTCCTCACTGCCTCCAGGCGGTCCTGGGGCACCGCACAACCGGTCAGCGGGACGCCCACCACCAAAGTGAGTACGGCGAGTCGGGCGATCGTGCGCACGTAGGGGTGTCCCTCCTGCCGAGCGGCGGAAGTGGGGCGACCGTACGAGCATGAGGGGACGGCGATCGGCGGTCACGCTCCCGTGGTGCGACACCCGTGGGTTTCGTCCGGGTGCCGTACTGGCGGGATTGGGAGGCGCCGATGTGGTTATCCGCCTGATGTGGGGTCGGATTCGGGAGGTCGCATGTCCGAGCAGATACGTCAGGGCTCGCAGGAAAGTGAGCGGGACCGGCGGGACAGACATGGGCGCGTCGCGGGCAAGGGACGGAACGAGACGCCTGAGGAGCGGGCCGACCGGCGCTGGGTCGAGCTGATGCAGGAGATCCGGGTCGCCCAGACGGGTGTGCAGATCCTGTTCGGCTTCCTGCTCACCGTGGTCTTCACCGCGCGCTTCCCGGAGCTGGCGCCGTCCGAACGGACCAACTACATCGTGACCGTGGCACTGGGTGCCGCGGCGACGGGTGCGCTGATCGGGCCGGTCTCCTTCCACCGGATCGTGGCGGGGCGGCGCATCAAGCCGCAGACCGTGGAGTGGGCCTCGCGGCTCACCTCTGTCGGTCTGCTGCTTCTCCTCGCGACGCTGACGTCGGCGCTGCTGCTGATCCTGCGGGTGGCCAGTGACGGCGGGTTCATCCCCTGGCTGGTGGCGGGGCTGATCGCCTGGTACCTGCTGTGCTGGTACGTGCTGCCGCTGTGGGCGCGGCACCGCTACACCAGCGGCGGCTGAGTTCTCAGCACGTCCTCGACGGTGTCCGCCTCGGCAGCGGTCTTGTCGGGGCGGTGGCGCAGGACCCGGGCGAAACGCAGGGTCACACCGGCCGGGTAGCGGGTGGAGCGCTGCAGTCCGTCGTAGGCGATCTCCACGACGAGTTCGGGGCGCACGCGCACGGTGAACCCGTCGTCGTCGACGGCCAGTTCGCGCAGCCGCTGGGTCTGCCAGCGGAGCATCTCGTCGGTGAGGCCCTTGAACGTCTTGCCGAGCATGACGAAGCCGCCGTCGGCCGCGCGGGCGCCGAGGTGGAGGTTGGAGAGCAGACCGGTGCGGCGGCCGTGGCCGTATTCGACGGCCAGCACGACGAGGTCGAGGGTGTGGACCGGTTTGACCTTGAGCCAGGAACGGCCGCGGCGGCCCGCGGTGTAGGGCGCGTCGAGCGCTTTGACCAGGACGCCTTCGTGACCGCGGTGGAGCGTGTCGGCGAGGAAGGCCTCGGCCGCCTCGACCTGCGGAGCCGAGGCGGGGTCCTCGACGACGAGGCGGCGGACTCGCAGATCGTCGGGCAGGAGGCGGGCGAGGACTAGGTGGCGTTCCCGGCCGGGATGGTCGATGAGGACCTCCCCGTCGGCGGCGAGGACGTCGAAGAAGACCGGGAAAAGGGGTAGTGCGGCGCGCGCGGTGGAGACGTCGAGGCGGGATCCGACGCGGGAGGCGATGTCCTGGAAGGCCGCGGGCCGTCCCGCCGGGTCGAGGGCGATGACCTCTCCGTCGAGGATGAAGGAGTCGGCGGGTACCTCCTGGGCGACGGCGACGACGTCCGGCAGCCGGTCGGTGATGTCGTCCAGGGAGCGGGTGTGGACGCGGACCTCGTCGCCGGAGCGGTGGACCTGGATGCGGATCCCGTCGAGCTTCTCCTCGACGACGCAGGGCCCCAGCGTGCTGACGGCTTCGGTGACGGATGCCGCGGTGTGGGCGAGCATGGGCTGGACCGGGCGGCCGACCCGCAGGCCGAAGGCGGTCAGCGCGGTGGGGCCCCGGTCGAGCACGGCCTGGGCGACGCGGGGCAGCGAGCCTTCGAGCATCACGGCGCGGCGGAGTTCCGCGGCGGGTACGCCGGCCGCGCGGGCGACGCCCTCCAGGGCGATCGCGTCGAGTGCGCCCTGCCGTACCTCGCCGCTGAGCAGCCTCAGCAGGAATTCCTGTTCGGGAAGGGTGGCGGCCGCCATGAGCGTACGGACGAGGCGCTTACGCTCGGCCTGGGAGCCGGGGCCGGCGAGCTGGGCAAGGGCGCTCATCGCGGCGTCGGTGTCGGCGAGCGTGAGGGTGGGCTCGTCGGCGGGCGGGATCGCCGGCGGGAGGGCGTCCTTCAGGGTGCTCCAGCCCACGCCGATACGGCCCTGCGGGAGTTGGCCGGCGAGGTAGGAGATGGCCAGCGGGCTCTCCTCGGGGCGTGCCTCGGCGAACAGGGCGGCCAGCGCGGCGATCTTCTCGGACCGGGCGGAGGTGGCGGCGATGCGGTGGGAGACGTCCGCGAGGCGGGCCAGCAGCATGCCGCCATGGTGCACGCGGGGCGCCCCGGCCGCACCCGGGCGCGGGCCGGACATCCCCTTAAGGCCGCTCGGGCGAGTCGTCGGCGGGTGTGAAGAGCCGGCCGAGGTGCTGGTCGAGCAGTTCCTCGGCCCGTTCGGGGGTCTGCACGTCGAGGAGGGTGTACGCGGTGAGACCGTCGGCCAGGCTGATCAGCAGCATGGCCTCGGTGTCGGGGTCGCGGTCGGCGGCGATCTCGCCGCGGTCCTGTGCCTGGCGTAGCAGGTTGGCGAAGAACGCGGCCAGTTTGGGGATGCCCTCGCGGGCTTCTGTGCGCAGCTCCTCGTCGTGCACGGCGCGGGCGAAGTAGGCGGCGGAGACGCGGTGGCCGATGCGGCTCTTGTCGTCGAGGGGCAGCATGCCGCCGAGGCATGCGCGCAGGATGGCGCGGGGCGGGGGCTGTTCGAGCATGCCGGCGGCCATCTGGCGCTGGCTGCGGTACGCACCCCTCACCTTCTGGGTGATCGGTGGTGTCGGCGTGGCCGTCGGCACGGTGCTGCGCGTCCTGGACGGGGCCGGCGTCGAGTGGTGGAAGGCCGGTCCTGTCCGCGCCGGCTTCGAGGAGTTCGGCCAGAGCGTGCTGTGGGTGACTGTGCCCGCGCTCCTGATCGCCGTCCTGACGGCCGGGTCCCTCGGCGCGCTCGCGCTGTACGTGGAGAACTGGTGGGGGCTGCGGACGGAGTGGAGCGACGACCGCACTCTGACCGTGCGCCGGGGGCTGCTGACGACCCGGTCGGTGGGGATCGAGCGGGACCGGCTGCGGGGGGTGATGCTCCGTGAGCCGCTGCTGCTGAGAGCGGGCGGAGGCGCCACCGTCCAGGCGGTCGCCGGCGGCCTGGGCGATGCCGAGGAGGCTCAGCGGCGCGGCTCCCTGCTGCCGCCCGCGCCGCGCGCGACGGCGCTACGGGTCGCCGCGGGCGCCCTGCGCCGGTCGGACACCTCGCCGTTCCGACAGCCCTCGCTCACCACACACCCGCGCGCCGCGCTGCACCAGCGCGTGCGGCGGGGACTGTACCTCGCCGTGCTGCCGCCGGTCGTCACCCTGCTGGCCCTCGGAGTCCTGCTCACCCCCGTGCTGCTGCACTGCGCCTGGATGTACGCGGCGGTCGCGACGGTGACCGTGTGGCTCCTCGCCCGGGACGCCCACCGCAGCCTGGGCCACGGGCTGAGCGGGCCATATCTGCTCACCCGCTCCGGCACGTTCAGTCGCGACACGCTGGCCCTGCGGCGCGACACGATCGCCGCCTGGACCCTCACCACCTCCCCCTACGGCCGGCGCCATGGGCTGGTCACCCTGACAGCGGCGGTGGCCGCGGGCCGGCACGGCTACCGCATCCCCGACCTGGACGCCGGAGAGGCACCGGCGTTCGCGGCCGCGGCCTCGCCGGGCATCCTCGACGAATGGCTGGTGCGCTGACAGCTGCTCAGGTGAGCCGTTCCGTCATCGTACGTCCAGCAGCCTGCTTCCCGTGGGACACTCAACTCCTCTACTGTCCCCCCGACTTGAGGTGCTTCGACGGAGGGCAGGGGACCATGAGGAAGCCGTTGCGCACGGCCGCGACAACCGTGGCGGCGGGGGTGCTCGCGGTCGCGTTCCTGCCGGGCCAGGCCCGGTCCGCCGACCCCGGTCAGCTCGCCTACTCGGCGACCACCGGGGTCGGCATGCACAACGCCTACGAGAAGTCGAAGTACCCGTACTTCGCCGACGCGCTGGATTCCGGCGCCGCGATGCTCGAACTCGACGTGTGGACCAATGCGTTCGGCCGGGGTTGGCGGGTCTCGCACAGCAACCCGTTCGGCAACGACAACAACTGCGAGAACGCGGCGCACGCCGGCGAGCTGCGAACCAAGTCCCGTAACCAGGATCTCGGCGGCTGTCTCGCCGACATCCGGGCCTGGCACAACGCCCACCCCGGTCACCGGCCCGTACTGCTCAAGCTCGAACTCAAGGACGGCTTCCAGGGGAAGTACGGCCGGGGACCCGCCGCGCTGGACGCCCTGCTGACGGCCAAGCTGGGTGACGCGTTGCTGCGGCCCGCGGACGTGGTGGGCGGCCACCCCGACCTCGACACCGCGGTCCGCGCCGGCGGCTGGCCCACCCGCTCCGCCCTGGCCGGGAAGTTCCTCGTGGAACTGATACCGGGCACGGTCGAGGAGGACAACCCGGCCGACACCCTGTGGACCGACCGCGAATACGCCACCCACCTGCGGAACTTGGCGGCTGCCGGACGGCTGCGGGAGGCAGCCGCGTTCCCCGCGGTCCACCGGGCGCAGGCGGGCGACCCCCGGACCCGGTACGCGGACGCCGGGATCCGCCCTTGGTTCGTCGTCTTCGACGGCGACGCGTCCACGTACACGGGCGGCTCCATCGACACGGGCTGGTACGCGAGCCGGAACTACCTCGTCGTCATGACGGACGCGCACAACGTCGCCCCCGCCATCGACGGCACCCGTCCCACCGAGGCCCAGGCCCGCGAGCGGGTCGGGCTGCTCGCCGGCCGCCACGCGAACGTGGTGTCGGCGGACTGGTACCCCCTGCCCTCCGTCCTCTCCTCGGTGGTCCCGCGCGGCCAGTGACCGCCACACCGGCCGCCGACGGGGGTGAGGCCCCGGATCAGCGCGTGGCCCGTGCCTCCCTCCTGCGCAGCAGCCGGTCCAGCAGCACCCGCCGTACCCGCCGCACGGGCGGGTGCGGCACGGGCGGCCGCGGCAGCGCCAGATGCAGCGGCACGCGCTCGGGCAGCGCCGTCATCGGCGGCAGCGGCAAGGGGCGCGCCCGGCCGCCCGGGGCCACTCCCGCGACGGCGGCCGTGCGGTCGGACTCCGGGCGGGGCGCGGCCCGTACCACCCGGGCACGGCCCAGGGTCTGGCCCAACTGCGTCCGGTGCCACAGGATCTCGTCCGGATCGTCCGCCAGCATCAGCCGGTCGGCCAGCTCCCGCGCGGAGGCCGACTCCGGACGGTACGGCGGATCGGGGCGCAGCCGGTCGAGATAGGCGCGCTCGTATGGGTCGGCGACGACCTCCGCCAGCTGGACCGGGTCGAGCAGTGAGGCGATGGCCGCCGCCTGCTCCCAGGGATCGTCGGTGCCGCGGAGGAGCAGTCCGAGGCGGTGGGTGCGCCAGTTGCGGGGCCGGTGGTCCACGCCGTCGTCGAGTTTGGTCCGTAGCTCCTGCGGCAGCCGTCCGGTCAGCAGGTCCGAATGCCCGGCGCCGAATTCGCGTACCTCGCCGGCCAGGTAGAGCCAGACGACCGCGCGGTAGCGGTTGAGATAGAAGCGGACGGGGCTGATGTGGCCGGTGCGGGCCAGCCTGGTGAAGCGGTCCGGTGGAACGCGGAGCAGTGCGGCCGCCTCGGTCGTCCCCACCGCACGGACCCTTTCGCGCAAGCCCTCCGGGAAGTCGGGCGACCGTCGAAGCCTGCCGACCTCCTCCTCGGTCACTCTCGGTCGCGTCCCCGGCGCGCCCGGGACGGAGCGGACGTGCCCCAGCTGCACGGCGAGCTCCAGCTCGCCTCGCCTGAGCTCCAGTTGCTGTGCGGCACGCCCGAAGGCGAGCGTGCGTACGGCTTCCGTCACGGTCATGACGGTCCTCCCCGTGAGTGCGAATACTCTCGGTGACGACCGTAGCGCCGACGCGGCCCGGCCCGCTCGGCCTGTGGAAAACTCTGCCCGGCGGCCGGTCAGCCGCGCCTGGAGGCGCCGCTCGGGTCGGGCTGGCGAGCCGCCACGCCCAGGTGTTCGCCGACGCGGTTGACGAGAAGCGTCATCTCGTAGGCGACTTGACCGACGTCCGCCTCGGCCGCGCTCAGGACGCACAGGCAGCTGCCCTCGCCCGCCGCGGTGACGAAGAGCAGTGCTTCGTCGAACTCCACCATCGTCTGCCGTGCCTTGCCCGCCCGGAAGTGGCGTCCCGATCCCCTGGCGAGGCTCTGCAGTCCGGCGGAGACGGCGGCCAGATGCTCCGCGTCCTCGCGGGCCAGCCCTGTGCTCGCCCCGGTCACCAGCCCGTCGTTGGACAGCACCAGCGCGTGCCGTATCGACGCGACCCGCTCGGTCAGGTCGTCCAGAAGCCAGTCAAGTCCCTTGTCCAGCGCCATGTTCGGTCCTCCCCGTTGCCTTCCCCGTGGTCCCCGTGGTCGTCCCGTTGTGCCGCCTTGCGTCCGTAAGCCTTGCGTACTGACGTGAGCAGAGCAAGCACCCCTCTGCGGTCGGTGCGCCAGGAGGGACATATGGCAGAAATGGCCCTGGGAATGCCCCGCGCCCGCGTCAGCCGACGGAGTCGAGGAGGCGGGCGGTGTGCATCCGGCCCGCGTATTCGACGAGCCGGATGAGGACTTCCTTGCCCGAGTCCCGGTCGCGGGCGTCGCACAGCACGACGGGCGTGCCGCGGTCGAGGTCGAGGGCGCGCGACACCTCGTGCGCGCCGTACGCACGCGCGCCCGCGAAGCAGTTGACGGCGACGACGAACGGGATGCGGCGGTGCTCGAAGTAGTCGACCGCCGGGAAGCAGCCCTCCAGGCGCCGGGTGTCGGCGAGGACGACGGCTCCCAGGGAGCCTTGGGACAGCTCGTCCCACAGGAACCAGAAGCGGTCCTGGCCCGGGGTGCCGAAGAGGTAGAGGGAGAGGCCGGAGCGGATGGTGATGCGGCCGAAGTCCATGGCCACGGTGGTGGTGGTCTTCCGGTCGACTCCCCCGGTGTCGTCGACGGTCTGCCCGGCCTCACTGAGCAGTTCTTCGGTACGCAGGGGCCGGATTTCGCTGACCGCGCCGACCAGGGTCGTCTTGCCGACGCCGAAACCGCCGGCTACCAGGATCTTCAGGGCGAGGGCGACGGTGTCGTCGTCGCCGAGGCGGTCCGCGTCGACGGTGTCGGAGCGCTCGGGGGCCATCGTTCACTTCTCTCGTCAGGGCCAGCGGGAAGAGAAACCCCAGTTCAGAGGTGGTGTGGGGGGATGGTTCGGTCAGCGGTCGACCGTCGGCTGCACATGTGTTCTCAAGCCGGGGCAGCAGTATGGCAATCGAGGCCCTCAACGGGTGGGACGGACCGCTCTTTACGGAATGTGACCGATTTCAACTCACTGCTGACCGACTGAGGTCGAGATCCGTCGCTCCACGGTCGGCGGGCGACAGCTCACGTACGAGCGCCTCGCTGAGGTGGGTGTTCAGGCGAGGAGGTTCACGCCCCGGGTGAACACCCGGGGCAGCCGCGCCGCGAGCGGGACGATTCTCGGGGCGAGGACGGGTTGGTGGCGGGCCCAGAGCAGGGAGCCGGTCAGCAGCCGGTAGCTGCGCGAGATCCGCCGCCACGCCCGCTCGTACTCGTCGGGGCGGCCGGCCCGTACGCAGCGTACGAGTTCACCGGCCCCGGACAGGGCGAGGGTGAGGCCCTCGCCGGTCAGCGCGTCCACGTACCCCGCCGCGTCCCCGACGAACAGCACACGTCCGGCGACCCGCACGCGCGCGTGCTGGCGCAGTGGCCCGGCGCCGCGTACGGGCGTGCAGGCCGCCCCGGACAGCCGCTCCCTCAGCAGCGGGAAGCGGGCGAGCTGGGCGTCGAAGGGAACCTGTTCGGCGGTGAGTACGGCGACGCCGAGCCTGTCGGGGGCGATCGGGGTGACGTAGGCCTCGGAGCCGGCCGACCAGTGCACCTCCACCAGTTCGGCGGCCGGGGCGACGGCGTAGTGGCGGCGCAGCCCGTAGCGGGACGGCCGGCCCTTCCTGGGCGTACTGTGCAGGCCGAGGAAGCGCCGCAGCGGCGAGTGGAGTCCGTCGGCCGCGACCAGATAGCGGGCGGTCATTCCGCCGGCCACCACGCGCGTGGTGGTCTGCCGCAGTTCTTCGATACGGCGGGGCAGGAACTGTACGCCCAGTTCGGCGGCGCGTGCGGCGAGGGCCGCGTGCAGGGTCGTACGACGGGTGCCAAGGCCGTGGCCCGCGCGGAAGAAGGCGTCGGCGCCGGCCCCCGTGACAGCGTCCAGGTAGCGGATGCCATGGAACGGCTGGCCGCCCACGGAGACGCCCAGTTCACGCAGCCGGCGTACGGCCGCCGGCATCAGCCCTTCGCCACAGGCCTTGTCGACGGGGGTGGGGCGGGGTTCGGCGACCACCACCTCAAGTCCGGCGAGGGCGCCGTGGATGGCGGTGGCGAGTCCGGCGGGTCCGCCGCCCGCGATCAGCAGGTCGATCATCTCGCCGGGCCCGTCGCCATGGCGGTGGGCGCACCCTGGCCGTCCTTGGTGTCGCCCGTGGCGGCGCCCAGGGCGGCTTCCTCGCACCGGATGCGTACGGCCAGCAGCAGGGCGTTGAGCGCGGTGAAGCAGAGGGCCGTGATCCAGGCGGTGTGGACGAGGGGCAGGGCGATGCCTTCGACCACGACCGCGACGTAGTTGGGGTGCCGCAGCACGCGGTAGGGGCCGGCGGTGGACAGCGGAAGGCCCGGGACCACGATCACGCGCGTGTTCCAGCGGGGTCCGAGGCTGATCACGCACCACCAGCGCAGGCCCTGCGCGGCGAGGGCCAGCACCAGTGCGGGCCAGCCGAGCAGAGGCAGGAACGGGCGGTCCGCCAGCCACGGTTCGGCGAGGCAGCCGATCAGCAGCGCGGTGTGCAGGACGACCATGGCGGGGTAGTGACCGCGGCCGTGTTCCCGCCCGCCGCGGGCGAGGCTCCAGGCGGTGTTGGTACGGGCGGTGCTCAGTTCGGCGAGCCGCTCGCACGCGACGAGGAGGACGAGCGCCGAGTACAGGGCCATCGTCAGGGGAAGGGCGTGGGTGAGGGTGGGCGTCATTGCGTGGGTCACCTGCTGTCACCAGCGAAGGAGGACGAGTTCGGAGGAGAAGCCGGGCCCGAAGGCGATCATCAGGCCTGCCGCTCCGGGCGGTTGGGGTGCGGCGGCCCGCACGTCGCGCAGAATGTGCAGGACGGAGGCGGAGGAGAGGTTGCCCGCCGTGGCCAGCGACCTGCGGCTCGCCGCGAACGCCGGCTCGGGCAGGCCAAGGGCGTCGGAGAGGACGTCGAGGATCTTCGGCCCGCCGGGGTGGCAGATCCAGGTGGCCACGTCGGACGGTTTCAGGTCGTGGGCGGCGAGGAACGACTCGATTTCTTCGGCGACATGGAGTCGGATCAGCTCGGGCACCTCCCGGCTCATCACCATGCGGAAACCCCACTCGCCGATGTCCCAGCCGAGCAGCCGTTCCGTGCCGGGGTAGAGCCTGCTGCGGGTGGCCACCACGGTGGGCCCGGGGGCGCCGTGCAGGGGATGGTCGCGGCCCACCGCCACCAAGGCGGCGGCGCCGTCCCCGAACAGGGCTCCGGCGACCAGGTTCGCCATCGAGGTGTCCGTGCGCTGCAGGGTGAGGGAGCAGAGTTCGGTGGAGAGCAGCAGCGCGGCGTGGCCGGGACGGCCCGCCAGGTAGTCGTGGAGGCGTGCCACCCCGGCGGCTCCGGCGGCGCAGCCGAGGCCGAAGAGCGGGACGCGCCGCACGTCGGGGCGGAGTCCGGCGGTGGCGGCCAGGCGGGCTTCGAGGGAGGGGGTGGCGACGCCCGTCACCGTCGTCGACATGACGAGGTCGATGTCGTCGGCGCGGAGCCCCGATTCGGCGACGGCGAGGCCGACCGCCCGGACGCCGAGGGCGAAGGCCGTCTCGATGAAGATGCCGTTGGCGTGGGTGAACCCGCCGGCTGCGGCGTAGTGGTCCAGCGGCATGGCCAGATGGCGTGTGTCGACCTGTACGGACGCGTGGACGCGGCGCAGCAGGGCGCGGTCGGATCCGGGTGGCAGGCAGCGGGCGATGGCCTCCGTGATCTCCCGCTGCGGGTGGCGGTGGGGTGGGAACACCGCGCTCACTGCCAGCACACGTGTCATTGCCCCAACATAGAAAGGTTTTGACACAAGCTCATGAAATCGGACATAACCGGCGCGCCGTGGCCTAGCGTGACAGGGTGCCGAGCAGAACTGCCGAAAGACGACCACGGAAGCCCGGGCCCCCCGGAGGGGGGCGACGGCGGCCGTCCACGGTCACGCCGACCCGTACGCCGCGACCGGCCGTCGGCCTGCTGAAGGCCTGCCATCCGCTGCCGGCAGCCGCGGTCACCGCGGTCACCGCCGCTCTCGTGGTGGCCATGGGGCACGGCGCCGTTTCGGGAACGCTCGTGGTCCTGGCCGTCGCCGCCGGGCAGTTGTCGGTCGGCTGGTGCAACGACCGCGTCGACCTGGCGCGCGACCTGTCCGTCGCCCGCCGGGACAAACCGCTGGTGACGGGCGAGGTCTCGCCCGGGGCGGTGGCCGCGGCCGCGGCCACCGCTCTCGCCCTGTGCCTTCCGCTGTCCTGGGCGTGCGGGTGGCTCGCGGGCTGCGTCCACCTGGGCGGTGTGGCAGCGGCGTGGTTGTACAACCTCTGGTTGAAGCGCACGCGCGCCTCCTGGCTGCCGTACGCGGTCGCCTTCGGTCTGCTGCCCGCGTTCGTCTCCCTGAGCCTGCCGGGGGCGCCGTGGCCGCCGCTGTGGCTGACGGTGGCCGCCGCGCTCCTCGGCGCGGGCGCCCATGTCGCCAACGTACTGCCCGACATCGACGCCGATGTGGCGACCGGTGTGCTGGGCCTGCCGCAGCGGCTGGGCGCACGGCGCTCCGGGCGGCTGGCCGCCCTGCTGGTTCTCGCCTCGTCCGTCGTCCTGGCCGTGGGCCCGCCGGGACCCATGGCGCCGTACGGGTGGCTGGTGACGGCGGCCACGGGCACCCTGGCGCTGGCGGCGTGCGCCCCGGCCGGCCTGATGCGGCCTCAGGTGCCGTTCCGTGCCGTCCTGCTGATCGCCGGGGTCGATGTCGGACACCTGCTCGTGCGCAGTGGGGAGCTGGCCCCGGGAGCGGGACTGTAGCGCCGTCGGGGCGGGCTAGGAGGCCGCTTCGGCGGGGGCGAGATCGGCCTGGAGCAGCATCCGGGCCGACTGGTCCACGAGCCCGCGCAGGAGGGGCGTGTGGAGTTCGTCGCCGTCCAGCTCGTCCAGAAGGCGGTGGGCCTGGATCCGGAAGGCATCGAGGTCGTCGTGGTAGCGACGCAGGGCATCCGGCGCCAGCAGCAGGTGCGTGAGCTCCGACCGCGCCCGCTCGGAATTTTGCGAGGCGGCGTGAAGGGTCAGGATGCGGTCCCGGGATTCGGGGGAAGCGTCCTCGATGGCACAGGCGAGCAGATAGGTGACCGTTCCGTTCTGCAGGTCCTCGTTACGCCCCGAGAGAATGTCTTCCTGGTCGTTGAACAGCTGCCAGATAATGCCGAAGACGTAGCCGAACTCCCGCCAGAGATCGATGCGCTCGCCGGAGGTCTTGGCCCATATCGCGGCCATTGCGGTGATCATCCCGAAGGGGCCGCCGGATTTGCCTCGGTATATGGATATGACCGAGTCCCGGGTGGCGCTTCGGACGTCTCCGCCCATGTCGACCAGCTGGCCCTCGGTGCCGGCGATCCAGCCGTCCATCAGCTCGGCGGTCAGTGCGCCGCGCACCTCGTGGGGCAGCGGCTGCGCCTGGATGACCCGCATGGGCAGCGCGTTTCCGGTGATGACGGCCGCGAGCACCGATTCGTCGAAACCGAGATCACCGGCGGGGAGGGCGCTCTGCGAGTCGGCGAGGTCGTCGAGATAGCACGCCGAGGTCCACCACAGGACGTGCACGGCGGAAAGGGGAAGGGCGGGCCGGAATGCGCCCGTCTCGACGGCGTGGACCAGCAGAGGCAGCACCGACAGAGGATGCCTCAGCTGCTGATGTCGCATGAGTGCGGCGACGGCGTTTCTCACGTTCGGGGACGAGCCGAGGCCTTCGAGAGCTGCTTCCATTTCCGCGTCGATCTCACGGGAGATTCTCTGGTGCAGATCGACGTACGACATCGAATTCACTTTGCCACTTCCTTTGTGGGAAATTTTTTCCGGCGTCGATTCGATCACCAGTATCGGAGGTGAGCTAGAGCGATTTTCCGCCGCGGCCGGTTTCCGCCCCCTGCTCACGCCCCGGGGCGATGTCAGTGGGGGCCGCTAGCCTGCGGGCATGATCGAAACGATGAGCGAAGACCGCGTGTTTCCGCCCGCCCTGGCCGAGGTGGCCCGAGTGGAGTTCGAGTACGGCGAGGCGGGCGAGGGCGTCGACTTCGAGCCGTACGCCGCCTTCGACTCCGCGGAGGAGACGACCGACTGGCTGTGCCACTGGACCGGCAACCACGAGCTCAGCGGCGACGCGTTCCGCGTCTTCGGCCAGGACGGCAGCGGCGGCCTCGCCGCCGTCTGGTGCGTCAGGCCCGGACGGCCCCTCACCGAGCAGCCGGTGGTGTTCATGGGCTCGGAGGGCGAACGCGGCGTGGTGGCCGGCGACCTTTCCGGGTTCCTTTGGGTGCTGGCCGACGGCTTCGGCCCGATGGAGGCAGCCCTCTATCCGGAGCGGACCGCCCGCCCGAACGCGGACCTGGCGGAGCTCGCCGCCCGCCACGCGACGACGCCGCGCCGACCGGCCCGGGAGATCATCGCCGAGGCCCAGGCTGAATTCGCCACGTTCGACGAGGACATGGACGCGCTCTGCCGCTGAGCGGCGGCACGTATCCGGTCAGCGGGACACCCACACCGCAGACGGCGCAGGCGCCCCGCGTCACGTTCGCGGCAGCACGCTGTCCGGCGAGGAGGGTACGAGGGAACGCGGGGTCCAGAACCGCCCTTCCCGCACCCGGTGCTGACGCCGGTAGTGCTCGGCACCCAGCCCGTCATGATGTCCGGCGAGGCGCCGCAGGTGCGCGTGGTAGAAGGCGGCGACCGTGGCGGCGGTGGCAGGCCGACGCAGGATGCTGTGAGCGGCCACACTGCCTTGCATGGCCGTGGTCATCGCGGTCTGAACGCCTTGGGCGGACAGCGGATCCAGGGTCAGCGCCGCCTCGCCGATCTTGATCCAGTCGGGACCGACGGTGTGCTCGGCGATCGAGCTCGTCGCGTCGCAGGCGAACGTTTCGGTGATCTGGGTGCCCAGACCGGAGCCCGCCAGGTCCCAGGCGGACAGCAGCGAGCGGTAGAGCCGCTGCCGTCCGTCCGTGTCCAGGGCAATGCACCGGGCGCGTTCGACGAAGACCATCGCGTTGACCGTGGCGTCCGGGAGCAGCGCGGCGCAGAGCCACTCGTCGTGCCCCGCCGCGACCCGGACCTCGGGGCCGTCCCACTCGCCGGGGCTCCAGTACCCGTAGAGGGCGGTGGTCCGGGCGCCCCCACGGTACCGGCGCTGGCGCAGCAGACCTCTCCGGCCGCCGGCGTCGACGAGGAACCGGCAATCCAGGTCGAACCGTTGCCCGGACTGCCGCACCTCGACGCGCCAGCCGTCCTCGTGCCGGCGCGGGTGGCGGGCGAGGGCGGGCTGGGACACCCGCACCCCGGCCCTCCGTGCCTCTTCCAGGAGAAACGCGTCGAAGACGGCGCGGTCGGCGACGAACGTCGGAGAGCGGTGCTCGTCGCCCGCCCACCGCGCGAGCAGCTCCGCGGGGCGCAGACCGGCGGGGGCGGCATGGCCCAGCGCGCCCAAGACCTGCGCGATTCCCGGTGCGAGGCATTCGCCGAGCCGGCGGCGGGGGAACACCGCGCGTTCCACGAGGTGGACGGAGTGCCCGAGCAGGGCGAGCCGGCGGGCCGCGGTTGTGCCCGCGGGGCCGCCGCCGATCACGCAGACGTCCGCCCCGACGGTCGTCGTCACCGGCCGCGGGCCATCATGTCGAGGTACTCGGGCCGCTTCTCCCTCAGCCGCGCGTACATGCACAGGCAGTGGTGAAGCCAACCCCGGATGTAGTCACAGGCCGGGCGGCCCCGCCCGATCACCTCGTGGTGGCATCCCCCGCCGCACAGGTACCGCGCCCAGCAGCCGGAGCACGGCTGCTGGCGATGCACGTGCCGGTCGTCCAGCCATTTCAGCTGCCGTGCCGGATCCACCCCGGTGAGGACGTCGCCCATCTTGCGCTCGTCGTCTCCGACGAAGCGGTGGCAGGCGAACAGTTCACCGTCCGCGGACGCGCCCATATAGCCCGCTCCAGCACCACACGGGTACGGGCGGTGGGTACCCCGGTGGATCTCCCGCAACGCGTTGACGGCGTTGAGGAACGGGTACGGCACGCCGCTGCCGACCCGCTCCTCGAAACGCTCGGCACAGGCCGTCATCTGTTCCAGCATGGCGGTCAGGTCGGTGCCGGCCATCTCGTCGGCGCCGGTGGGCGAGCTGAGCATCGGCGAGAACCCGACGCTGTCGAACCCCAGGGAGATGAATTCGTCCAGCGTCTCGGGGAGACACAGGTTCCGCGGTGTCACCGTGACACGGGCCGAGAGATTCATGGTCCGCCGCCGTTCGCTCAGCAGCGGCTCCAGGCGCCTGAGCACCCGGTCGTAGGTGGGACGTCCGTTCCTCGCCGGGCGCAGGCGGTCGTGGACGGCGCCCACGCCGTCAAGACTGACGGTGACGGCGAAACCGTGCCGCGCGAAGAATTCGGCGTCGTCGGGTGTGACCAGGGTGCCGTTCGTGGTGATCGAGTATCCGACACGGACTCCGCGCTCGACGGCGCGCGCGGCCGCGTGCTCGGTGGCGGACCGCAGGACACGGCGATTGGCGAGCGGCTCGCCACCGAGGAACGCGATGGTGACCTGCTCGCCCGCGGCCGCGTCGTCCACCAGGCGCTCGACCGCCGCATGGGCGACCTGTTCGGACATGAGCTTGGCGGCGCCGCCGAAGTCGCCCTGTTCCGCGTAGCAGTAGGTGCAGCTCAGGTTGCAGGTCTGCGCGATGGCGAGGGAGATGGAGCGCAGGGGTACCTCGCCGGGGGCCTCGTCAAGCCCTACGGACACGTCCAGGCCGAACCGGGCGAGCAGGGCGCTCGCGGCGGTCTCGTCGCGTGCCGCGGCCGCGTCCTCGAACAACTCCCGGACCTCCGGCGGGATCGCGTAGACGAGCGACCCCTCGGAGACGAGGATGTGCGGGCCGGTACCTCCGTCGAACAGGTGATAGCCGCGGACCCGAGGCTCAGTCACCGTCGCGGTCATGGTCGTCCCTTCCCTTGAGAACGAAGCTCAGCTTGTCCTCCCAGCCGGCGATGATGTCCGCGTGCTGGAGGAGGTCCGCCTGGCGAAGCGTGTAGAACTTGGGGGTGGCGGGTGTCCGGTCGCGCTGCAGCCAGTTGTGGCCACGGCTGCCGTCGGCCTCGTCGAACTCCACGTTGACGTAGTCGGGGCGGCTGGCGGCCCAGTAGTAGCAGCCGCAGCCGATGAAGTCGTTCTGCCAGGGGGAACAGAGGCTCTGCGTCAGCTCACCGGGCTGGGCGAGTTCGCGGCTGAGCACCGCGGTGCGGGCGTCCTCCCCGCCCTCGGGCCCAGGCTCGAAGATCTGCCGGACTCTCAGCGAGACGTCCTGCTGGTCGTCGTCCCCCTTGGTGAAGGTGCACCGGACTTCCTGCCCCGCCTTATGCACGATATCGGCAAGGGCGTTCGACCATTCCAGGGACCAGTTCCCCAGACTCTCGCTGGCCCCTCCGGGTTCCCGCGGGCCGGTGACCTCGATCCAGACCGGATGCCCGTCGACGGTGAGCAGGATCTCGCCGACCAGCGCCTGCACCTCCGGGGGCGCATCGTCGTCGACGGCCAGGACCAGGGCGACCGCCTCGTGCAGCTCGATTCCGGCGAAGACACGACGCCACAGATTGCGCAGGTCCAGTTCGAGGCCGGGGTAGAAGTTGCCGACGGAGGACGCCGGGGTGGTACCGGGAGGGTTGCCACGCGCCCGGTAGGCGAGCTGGGCGGTCAGGTTCCGGGGCGCGATCGGTTCCACGGGTACTCCTGGCATCTGCGATGACGGCGTGGGTCGAGGGCATGGGTGGAGGCAGTCACTCGTCCCCGTCCGGGGGCATCGCTGCGATCCAGGCCTCGACGATCTCGAGGCCGGTCTTGTCGGTGTCGGGCACGGTGCGGCTGAACGGTCCGTGCATGGGGTGGTCCTCGCGGCGCAGCAGGCGTACGAACGCCGAGGCATCCGCATCGCCCGGGGTCACCAGCCGCTGCCCGGCCTCCCCTTCCGCGAGCGGTCCCTGCGCGTTCCCCGTACGGAGGTGTTCCAACAGCTCCAGGGGATGGACGAAGAGGTCCGACAGCGGACCCGACGTCGTGGGAATGTGCTCATGGAGGGGAGCCATCGCGCGGAAGAACTCCACCAGGCGGAGCATCATGCGCTCGGGCTCGGTCGTGGCCTGCGTCTCCACGGCGGCACGACGCAGGAGCTCGATCTGCCGGCGGGTGAGCGCCAGCTCCAGGGTGTCGCTGCCGCGCATGAGCGCCGGCAGCTTCTGGCGTGCCATGGTCGAGAAATCACCGGCTTCGTCGTAGGAACGGATCAGATCACGCGGGATGGGCAGTACGCCCTTCTGCCAGCTCGTCATGAGCTGCTCATGAATCGCCAGGGCCTGGTGGTAGGGGGCCTCGCCCTGGCCGAAGACGGGTTCGAAGGCGCGCTCGTACTCGGCTGTCTCATGCCGCGCCTGGTTGGTGGCGTTCGTCGTGACGCCGCCGATCCCCTGGTCCGCGTTCATGGCCATGGTGTTCATCAGGCGCACCGTCTCCAGGGCGCGGCGCAGGGTGTCCTCCACCTCGTCCCGGTCCAGCGCACCGGCGACGGTGGGTCCGAGCAGCGCCTGGACGAGATCGTCCTGCAGCGTACGGACATGGAAACTGTCCGGCGCGAAGTCGGGCACTCCGGAGCAGATCCGGGCCGCTGCGCCGAGCACCTGACCGCCGACTGGGAGCTCGACGCTCACGATTCCGTCGCAGGCGTCGTCGACGTACCCCTTGGAGATGTAGCGCTGCCCCTGCTGGTCGAGGGTGCCCTCGTACGTCTGGGCCGGGAAGGTCACCAGTGGCGCGGCCGGGTCGCCGTCGAAGTGGTCGTCCCAGCCCCCGGCCGCCGGGTCGTACACGTCGTCGCTGATTTGCGGGTCCCCGGCTCGGACTCCGAACACCGCGCCGCGGGCGGGCACGAAGCGCATCCGGATCTCGGGGAACTCTGCCGTCGGTCTGATGAAGCGGACCGTGCCGAGGGAGACCGACTTGCCTGCCTTGAAATTGGCGGCGCGACCGGTGAGCGGGTGCTCGGCGTGGTCGCTGAACGGCCCGGTGTCGGCGTGGATGCCGTCCTCGGTGTCGCCGGTACGCCGCGCCGCCTTGAGGTTGGCCACCACGACCCGCCAGCGCAGGTCGGTGGGGGTCACGCCGACGGCTTCGAGGCCTGCGGTGGTGAGGGGTTCCAGGTCGCCGTCGTCGAACCGGGCCCACACCTCCAGGAAGGGCGCCACGGGACGGATCCGCCCGGTGGCGTCCCTGAACCGGACCTCCGTCGGCTGCGTCTCCTGCGAGATCGCTCCGCTGACGGGATCGACCTGCAAGGTCGGCGCGGGCTGCAACTCACGGTATCCGGTCGGTTCGCCGATGACGACGTGGTAGTTGTCCATCGGCTCGTCGGACGAACCGAAGCGACCGATGGCCAGTGGCGGAAGGATCCGCAGTTCGGTGAGGGCCGTGGTTCAAGGCTTCCCGGAGCGCGCCCGGTCCCTCGTCAGCCAATCGCGTGGTTCAGTCCGCGTGCTTGTCGTGGGACAGGCTCGCCCGTACCAGCGCGGCCGCGAAGCGGGCCAGGTCTTCCGGCGGGACCAGGTGGGACAGGCCGCGGGCGGTGTGCGGGAGGCCGAGGTCGGCGGCGGCCGTGCGGGAGCGCTCGTCGAAGAAGGGGCGGAGGTCGTGCCAGACGGCCTGGGCCTCACGGCAGAAGATGCCGGCGCCCACCGGGCCGATTCTGGGGACCTCCTGGAGCAGCTCGATCAGTCGGTCCTGATCGCCGCCCGCCTCCTCGCGCAGGTTCCGCAGATCGCCGTCGAACCGGTCGAGGACGAGCTTCGCCCCCTCCCCCAGGGCCGTCGAGGTGGACTCGTCGTAGCGGACGTAGTGGGCGCGGCCCAGCAGGTCCACACGCTGCTGCCAGGTGGACTCGGCCATCGCCGTGGGGGTGCGGAGCCCCGCGGTGAACAGCTCCCGGGCGGCGTCGATGGCCGTGTTGGCGCGGATCCGGATCGAGCAGAGGACCGTCATGACGAGGAGCTGGTACAGCGGCGAAGGGGCGTCACGCAGGGTGATACCCGCTTCCTCCGCGTAGGTGCGCCCGTGCTCACGCAGCAGCCGGGCGGCCTTCTCGGCGCTCGTACTGGTCATGGCCTGCCTCCCTCTCGCACGGTCTCACACGTGTGCCGCCTGCGCCTCTGCGTCTACCGGTGGCGCGAGAGGTACGGTGGAGGAGTCTTGTCACGCGTGTGCTGCGAATGGGTGGCAGTGGTGTCGACGTCAAGTCATGCGGTCTTCGGAGCTCCCTGCTGGGTCAGTCTTATGGCCCGTGATCTGCGCGCCGCGGAGGACTTCTACGGCGCCGTTTTCGGATGGGACTTCCGGCCCACCCGCCTGGGCGAGGAATTCTCCGTCGCCTTCCACGACGGCGCCCCGGTGGCCGGTATCGGCGCGCTCGCCGGCAGCCTGAACATCGCGGTCGCCTGGACCCCCTACTTCGCCGTCGAGGACGCCGACGCCACCTCCGCCCGTATCCGGGAGCGCAGTGCGACGCTCGCGGTGGGTCCGCTCACCTTCGGTACCGGCCGGGCCGCGCTCGCCGCCGACCGGGACGGAGCGATCTTCGGGATCTGGCAGGGCGAGGCCATCCCCGACTGGTGTGTCGGCCGGGACAAGGCCCCCGCGTGGCTGGAGCTGCGCACGCGCAACGCCTTCGACGCGGCGATCTTCTACGGCGAGGTCCTGGACTGGGCCTGTGGTCGGCCCGGCAGCTGCGAGGTTGCGTACGAGGAAGAGCATGTGGTGCTGCGCCATGGTGACATCGCCATCGCGCGCATCACCGGCGGCGCCCTGGAGTCCGCGCCCGACCCGCAGGTCAGGCCGCGCTGGCATGTGCACTTCTACGTTCCGGACATCGAGTTCGCGCTGGAGACGGCCACCGATCTCGGCGGCATGCTCGTGGCGCCGGTCGAGGCCACGGAGGACCACAGCTGGGCCTCGCTGCGCGATCCCGACGGTGGTCTTTTCACGATCACCACCCGCGTCCCCTGACCGTCCCCGTCCCCTGACCGTCCTCTCTGATGGCCTGGGCTGCTTCAGAGCGCTCTGAGCCCTTCGATCACCTCCCGCAGGATCCCCTCGTCGGGGAGCTGCGCGGGCGGTACGGGCCTGCTGACCTTGACATAGCCGGCTTCGAGCAGGTCACCGAGGAGAACCCGGACGACGCCCACCGGCAGGTCGGCGTCCGCGGCGAGTTCCGCCACGGACTGGGTCTCGGCGCGGCACAGGGTCAGCAGGGCGCGGTGCTCCGGACCGAGGAGGGATTCCTCCGCCCGGTCGGGTGGGTGGTCGTCGACCACGACCAGAGCGATGAGGTCGAACCGTACGTTGCTGGGCCCCGGTTTCGTACGGCCGCCGGTCATGGCGTACGGGCGGACGAGGGGTCCTGCCTCGGCGTCGTACCAGTGGCCGCCCGGTGGCCGGTCGGCGTCGCTGTCCTCGGTCATGGGTGTCTCTCCGGTGTGGTCTCCGGTGGGTCTCGCCGCGGTCAGCCGGTGGCCGGCGGGGTGGTGGTCATCCTCGGCGGCGCGTACAGGTGCTCGCCGACCCGTTTGACGAGGCGGGCCATCTCGTAGGCGATCAGGCCGATGTCGGCGGTGACCTCGCTGAGGACGGCGAGGCACGATCCGTCACCGGCGGCCGCGACAAACAGGAATCCCTCGTCCATCTCCACCATCGTCTGGCGCACTGCCCCGGCGCCGAAGTGGCGGCCCGCTCCCTTGGCCAGGCTGTGGAAGCCGGAGGCGACGGCCGCGAGGTGTTCCGCGTCTTCCCTGGTCAGGCCGGTGGAGGCGCCGACGGCGAGGCCGTCGTTGGAGAGTACGACCGTGTGGCGCACCTCGCGGACCCGCAGGACGAGATCGTCCAGCAGCCAGTCGAGTTCGCCCGACCGGTGCGGGGCGATCCTCTCGTGCTCGATCATCTGTCGTCTCCTTCGCTGCCGAAACCGGTGCTGCGCGTGCGGTTGGGGGGCGTACGGCCGTTGGGTGTGCCAGGGGCGGGGCCGCCGCCGCGGGTCCAGCCGTCGCGGTAGGCCGTCATACGGTCGCGGACCTGCTCGGGGGTCCGGCGGTCCGTGTCGGGCTCGGCCGGTTCGTGGGTCGGGGCGGGCGGCGGCGCCTCACGCAGCTGGGCTACGAGGTGGGACTGGCGTACGCGGCGCGGCAGGCCGTCCGTAGTGCCCTGCTCGGCGCCCGCGTCGTCCTGGCCGCGCGACCGGAGTGTCGTGACGGCGGCGGGCGGCGGCGCGGGCTGGCTCCGGGGCCCGTGGGACGGCTGGGGCTCCGCGGGGCGGAGCGCGCGGCGCGCCGCGGACGGAACGGCGGCGACGGGCGGGGGCGGCGGATGTCCGGCGGACTCGGCGGCGGCCGGAGCCGCAGAGGGCAGGGGGCCTTGCGTCGGCGTCGCGTGGTCCGTACGGGAAGCCGCTGCCGCGGGTGCCCCGGCTGTCAGGGCCCCTTGGAGCAGTGCGGTCGGCAGCAGGACGACCGCGGTCGTACCGCCGTACGGCGATGTCCGCAGATGGACCCTGATGTCGTGCCGGGCGGAGAGGCGGCTGACGACGAAGAGTCCGAGCCGGTCGCTGTCGAACAGGTCGAGCGCCTCGGACTGTTCGATCCGGCGGTTGGCGTCGGCCAGGGTTTCCTTGCCCATGCCCAGCCCGCGGTCCTCGATCTCGAGGGCGTAGCCGTTGCCGACGGGCTCGCCGCTGATGCGGACCTTGGTGTGCGGCGGGGAGAACTGCGCCGCGTTCTCGACCAGTTCGGCGAGCAGATGGGTGAGGTCGGCGACGGCCGCGCCGACGACGGAGGTCTCGGGCAGGTGGCGTACCTCCACGCGCGCGTAGTCCTCGATTTCGGAGACGGCGGCCCGTACGACGTTGGTGAGCGGGACAGGCATCCGCCAGGCGCGGCCGGGGGCGGCCCCGGACAGGATGATCAGGCTCTCGGCGTGGCGGCGCATGCGGGTGGTGAGGTGGTCGAGGCGGAAGAGGTCGCCCAGCTCGCTCGGATCGTCGGCCCGGCGCTCCATGCTGTCGAGAAGGTTGAGCTGACGGTGGACCAGGACCTGGCTGCGCCGGGCGAGGTTGACGAAGACGCCGGAGATTCCGCCGGCCAGTTCGGCCCGTTCGACGGCCGCGGTGAGCGCGGCGCGGTGGACGGTGCCGAGCGCCTCGCCGACCTGCCCGATCTCGTCCTGTGCGGCGGGGCCGGGCGGCGCCTCCGCACGGACGTCGATCTCTTCGCCGGCGCGCAGCCGCCGCATGGCGTGGGGCAGTTTGCGGCGGGCGATCTCCAGGGCGGTGTTGCGGAGGCTGACGAGTTCCACGACGAGGCCGCGGCCTATGCGTACGGAGATGACGAGGGAGGCGGCGACCGCGGCGAGGCCGAAGAGGACGGCCGCGCCCGCCGGGGTGAGAGCGCCGTCGGCGAACGGGTCGGCGCGGTCGGCGGCGCTGCGCCGGGCGTCGGCCTCAAGGGTGTCGAGTGCGGCGCGGACGGGGCCATGGGCGCTGTCCCAGGTGCTCGCGGGTACGGCGGTGGCGGCCTTACGGCCCGGTGGGGCGGTGCGGATGCGGTCCTCGGCGGCGGTGAGCTGCTGGTACTCAGGCTGGGCGGTGAGGGCGCGCCAGGCGTCGCGGTCGGGTCCGCGCAGGTCGGCACCGGCGGTCTCGGCGAGGTGGCGGCGGTTCTCCACGGCGCCGGCGAAAGCGCGTTGGCGGGCCGCGCCGAGTTCCGTACCGAGGTGGGCGGAGGAGAGGAGGGCGTCCTCCCGGGCGAGCATCTCGGTGGCCCGGACGAATTCGAGGAGCACGCGCGCGTCGGAGCCGGTCGTGCCGTCCTGGACGCCGGTCAGCGCACCGCTCGCGGCGAAGGCCGCGGCGATGGTGTCGGTGTACCGCGTGTAGGCGGTGTCCCAGTCGGTCTTGCCGCCGAGGACGGCGGTCCGCACGGTCCGCAGGGCGCGGACGTTCTCGATGAAGGTCTCCACCCGGCGCGAGGCGTCGCCGGGCAGGCCGCCGGTGTCCGCGACGGTGTGGCCGCCGCCCAGGTCGAGCCGGGCGACGGCGGCGTCGGTGGCGCGTCCCTGTTCCTTCAGTTCGGCGACGCGGCCGGGGCCCGGCGAGGCGATCTGGCGTACGGCGGCGCGGCGTTCGGCCTGGACGGCGGTGACGGCGGCGGTGAGGGGCGCCCGTATCTCGGCGTCGATGCGCTGGAGCTGCCGGAGCCGGGCGATGTCCTGGGCGGTGGTGACGGTGGCGAAGCCCCACAGGCCCAGCAGGGACACGACGGGCACCATCAGCAGCGAGACGATCTTGGCGCGGACGGTCCGGGGGCGCAGGTGGGCGCGTGGCCGGGCCTGCGCCCCCGGCTGTGCTCCCGTCCCGCTCTGCGCTTCCGTCGCGCCCGGTGTTTCCGTCGCGCCCTGTCCCCCTGCGCCCGGTCCCGTGGTGGGTGCGGGGGCCGCCCGCTCCGGCCCGGCCGGCTGTTCGTCGGCGGGCGGTCCGGCGTGGGCGCGGCGCCCTCGCGCGGCCGGCGCGGGCTGTGGTGAGCCGGTGTCGGGGCTGGTGTGGCGGGGAGTTCGCATGGCCTCCTCGTTCCGGGTACGGGGCTGGGTGCGGTGCCGGGGCGGCTATGCGGGGGCTGACGGCTGGGCCGACGTCGCGGCGGGCCGGGAACCACCCCTGGCGACGGTCGGGGCGACGTCGTCCGTTGCGGCGCGTTCGGCGGAGGCGTAGGCGGCGCGTTCCATGGCGGTCGGCGTCAGCGCGACGAAGGCCGAGGTGAGGAAGAGGTAGGACCCGAGGCCGACGGCGAGGGGGAAGATGAACTGCATCGCCGTGGCGCCGGGAAGCGTGCCGTGGGAGGGTGCCACGTCGACCTCGACGGCGAACATCCCGGTGTAGTGCATGCTGCTCACGGCCGCGCCCATGACGAGTGAGGCGACGGCGACCGCGGCGGGCGACTTGATGTTCAGGGCCGCCCACAGGGCGGCGGTCGCCGCGACGACCGCGATGGCGACGGAGAGCGCGACGAGCAGGGGGTCGTAACGCACCTGCCCGTGCAGCCTCAGGGCGGCCATGCCGAGGTAGTGCATGCTGGCCACGCCCAGGCCGGTGGTGAGCCCGCCGAGGAGGAGCGAGCGCAGCCGGGCGCGGCCGTGGCCTACGGCGAAGACGCCCACGCCGACGACGACCATGGCGACGAGGAGGCTGAGGAGGGTCAGCGGCACGTCGTAGCGGATGTCGGTGCCAGTGACGCCAAAACCGAGCATGGCGACGAAATGCATCGTCCAGATGCCGGTGCCGAGGGCGGAGGCGGCGGTGAGCAGCCAGTTGCGCCGGGAGCGGCCGGTCGCTTCCAGCGCTCGTACGGTGCAGCGCAGTCCGAGGGCGGCGCCGATGCAGGCCATCGCGTACGACAGCACGGGGGTCAGCCAGCCGAAGGCGGCGTGGTCCAGGTGTCCCATGGCTCAGGGACGCTAGTCCTCATAGGGGCGCACGGAAGGGGCGCATTTCGAAAGGTGTTGGAATATGACGCAGAGATGTTCCTGAACGATCGCGGCGCGCTCGAACGTGCGCACAGGTGATTCACCGAAGAGGCTGAACTCTGCCGGTTTCGCTGAGGGATCATGGCGGCATGAGCGACGACCCCACACAGGTACAGGAATTCTTCACGGCCCGGGCCGCCGACTGGGACAGCCGTTTCCCCGACGACGGGCCGGCCTACGCCGCCGCCGTCGCGGAGCTGGGCCTGCGGCCCGGTGATGCCGTCCTCGACGCGGGCTGCGGCACGGGACGGGCCCTGCCCGCCCTGCGCGAAGCCGTGGGGCCCGGCGGCACCGTCCTCGGCGCCGATCTGACCCCGGCGATGCTGACGGCGGCGGTACGCGCCGGCCGTGACGCGTACGGACAGCTGCTGCTCGCCGACGTCGGCGCGCTGCCGTTCGCCTCGGGGGCCCTGGACGCGGTGTTCGGGGCCGGGCTCATCTCGCATCTCCCCCGGCCGCAGGAGAATCTGAGCGAGCTGGCGCGGGTGGTGCGGCCCGGCGGGCTTCTCGCGCTGTTCCACCCGATCGGGCGCGCGGCGCTCGCCGCCCGCCACGGGCGGGCGATCACCGACGACGACCTGCGCGCCGAGCCGAACCTGCGGCCGCTGCTCTCCGGCGCCGGCTGGCGGCTGGAGTCGTACGTCGACGAGGACGCCCGCTTCCTCGCGCTCGCACGCCAGGCCGCCTGAGTCGTACCGCTTTGCCCGTCAATGGCTTCCCGGAAACCGTCCCCGGACTCTCCGCGGACTCTCGACGGCCGGGTTACCCGCTGGTTAAGGTGCGCCGACGACCGATCGGGATGGGGAGGCTGCCGTGGCCGGGACGGACAACGTCGACGACGACGCGCTGTATGTGCTGACGGCCGTCCTGCTGACACCCGCGCAGTTCCCCACCGTCCTCGGCGACGACTACCCCGCCGCCTGCGCGTCCCTGGGGCTGGAGGCGTACGCCGAGGGCTACGGGCTGGTGCTGGGCCAAGACGGTACGGGAGCCCGCTGGACCGTCGTCGTCGACGACGTGTCGCTGGTCGCCGTGGCCATCGCGTCGTGGGACTGCGGCATGGCCTACGACCTGTCGCCCGACGAGCGCTCGGTGGTGGCCGGGCTCCCCGGCTGGCCGCTGGCGGTGGCGACGGCGGCGCCTGATCTGCCCGCGCCGCACGATCCGGAGCCGGAGGAGGGTGATCCGCCGGTGCTGGCCCCGTTGGACGCCGGGGAGTGGGGGCCCGCTCAGCGGCGTATGGGCGCGGACGCCATCGCGCTGCAGTGGGAGGCCTGGCGGGCCGAGTTCGACGGTTCGTCCGGTGACAAGCCGGCCGAAGGCGCAGCCCAGGACGTGGCAGGAGACGGGCAGGCCGGGGACGCGGGCGCCTGGGACCCGGAGGCCGGGGACGACCCGTACGACGGGGTGCGGCGCGCGCTGGCCGAACTGCGCGGGTACCTGAAGGAGCCGCCGCCGGTCGGCCGGGTCCGGTCCACCTTCGCCACCGCGGACGCCCGGATGCTGCGCGCCGACGGACCGGGCTGGTCCCTGGTCGCCCGCACCGACGACATGGCGTTCGTGCTCCTGGACGACGAACCGCGCGAGGTCCTGCCGGTGGCCCGTGGCCCCAAGCTCCCCGCGCTGCTGGAGGCGTTGGACGCCATGGCGGTGCGCCCGTCCTGAGCCATGCGCCGCCGTGGAGGCCGTGGAGGCGGGTCCGGGGCACATGCGGAAGGCGTCCGAGGTGGGGTGCCGGACCATGGCAGGGCGGCGAGGCTGCCCGCACGATGGTCGGCGCGTGACACCCAGCCGTCGTCCACCGGAGGCCGTCCATGCGCCTGCTGCGAGGCGTTCCCCTGCTCACCGCGCTCCTGACGGGGCTCGCCCTCACCGCCCCCGCCGGGGCCACGACCGGCCCTCCGGAGACCTGCGCCCGTCCGGGAGCGCTCGCCGTCCCCGGCGCGGAGCACCAGCGGACCGTCTGCCTGGGCGATCTGACGACGGCGGCGCTGGCCGGCACTCCGTACACCGACATGGCCGACCAGGCGGGGCTCTCCGCGCGCGGGACGCGGAATCCGTCCGGGGTGCCGGGCGTCCAGATCGACGGGTACTTCCCGGACGACTCGCGGTGGAACGCCACGCACGGCTGGCGGCACGACGCGCAGTTCGTGATCCGGCTTCCCGACCGTTGGAACGGCGGACTGGTGGTGACGGGCGCGCCGGGCACCCGCCGCCAGTACGCCACCGACACACTCATCTCCGACCAGGTCCTGGCCCAGGGGTACGCCTACGCGGCGACGGACAAGGGCAATACCGGACCCGACTTCTTCACCGACGGGCGGCGCCCGGGCGACGCGGTCGCCGAGTGGAACCGCCGGGTCACCGACTGACCGTCGCCGCCCAGCGGGTCGTACGGCAGCGGTACGGGCACGGTCCCCGGCGCACGTACATGACGGGCATCTCCAACGGCGGTTATCTGACGCGCTGGCAGCTGGAGAACCGGCCCGATCTGTACGACGGCGGGGTGGACTGGGAGGGTGTGCTGTGGACGACGCGCGGGCCGAACCTGCTGACCGGTCTGCCGGTCACGGTCGCCCGATCCCAGGGGACGGCCGATGACGACGATCTGCTGGGGGCCGGGTTCCACCCGGGGTCGCGGTTCCTGTGGCCGTACCACGAGAAGGTCTACTGGGGGCTGACCCAGAAGGCGTTCCGGGCGGAGTTCGACCCTACGTACGATCCAGCCTGCCCGGGGGCCTCGGCCGGTACGACGCCGGAGCAGATCTTCGCCGCCTGCCCTTCGGACGCGGCCTACTCCTATGCGTCACGGCCGGCGTCCGTCCGGCGGGCGGTCGCGAAGGTCGCCCTGACGGGCAGAATCGGACGTCCCCTGATCACCTTGCACGGCGATCTGGACGCCTTGCTGCCGATCGCGACCGGTTCCGATGTGTACGCGCGGACGGTCGAGCGCACGGGCCGCGCCGGGCTGCACCGGTACTACCGGATCGAGGACGGCACACACGCCGACGGCCTGTACGACACCTATCCGGACCGGCTGCGGCCGATCCTGCCCTGCTACCGCTCGGCGTTCACGGCGCTGACGGCGTGGGTCGAGAAGGGCGCGTCGCCGCCCGCGAGCCGTACGGTGGCCCGGCCCTCGGACGGGGACGTGGTCAACTCCTGTGGCCTGGGCGGCTGACCGCCGCTACCTGCCGATCTGCTTGCGGGAGACCCGGCGCAGCCGGCGGCGCTGGCTCGGGTCGAGCGCGAGATAGGCCACGGCGGGGACCCCGACGATCACCAGCAGTGAGAGCCAGAAACCGATCAGCGGTATCAGGACAAGGCCTGCGACCACTCCCCCGAGGGCGATCTTCCCGTTTGTCGACATCTTCGTGCCTCCTTCGCGGCCCGTGGCCGCCTTCTTCCATTGAACGCCCGAAACCTGGCGGCGGTTCCCCCGGGGGACCGCCGTCGGCACGAGCCCGTGGAGTCTCCGGCTCAGGCCGCGCGCAGCGGCTCGCCCACCTCGTGCAGATGGCCGAGCGCCTGCCGGTAGGAGTCGACGAGGCCGGTCTCCGTGTACGGGATCCCGATAGCGCGGCAGTGGGCGCGGACGGCCGGCTGGGCGAGCCGCAGGTGCGGTCGGGGCATGCTCGGGAAGAGGTGGTGCTCGATCTGGTAGTTCAGGCCGCCCAGGAACCAGTCGGTGAGCGGGCCGCCGCGGATGTTGCGGGAGGTGAGCACCTGGCGGCGCAGATGGCCCCAGCGCTCGCCGTCCTCGCCGGGCGTCTCCATGCCCTTGTGGTTCGGGGCGAACGCCATGCCCAGGTGGAGGCCGAGCAGCATCTGGTGGATCAGCGCGAAAACCAGCGCCTGCCCGGCCGTGAGGGTGCTCAGCAGCAGGGCGGCGTAGCCGACGACATGGGTGAGGAGCAGGGCGCCCTCGGTCAGGCGGTCGCGCCGGCGGCGGTAGGGGCCGTCCTTGGAGAACAGCGCCTGGAAGCCGTACACCTTGAGCGCGATGCCCTCCAGCGTGGTCAGCGGGAAGAAGAGCCAGGCCTGGTGCCGGGTGAGCCAGCCCCGGAAGCCGGTGCGGTCCGCCGCCTGGTGCTGGGCGAAGACCAGCACGTCGGCGGCGACATCGGGGTCCTTGTCCAGGTGGTTGGGGTTGGCGTGGTGGCGGTTGTGCTTGTCGTTCCACCACTCCTGGCTCATGCCGAGGAGGAGGTTGGCGTGGACGAGCTGGATGAGCCGGTTGGTGCGGCGGTCGGCGGCGATCTGCGCATGCCCGGCGTCATGGCCGACGAACGCACAGCGGGCGGAGAGCAGGGCGAGCGGTACGGCCAGCGTCATCGCCCACCAGGAGGGGCCCAGGAGGACCAGGCCGGTCACGACGGCGGCCAGGCCCAGCAGGTTCACCACGATGCCGCGCGCGTACCAGGCGGTGCGGCGCTCCAGCAGACCCTGCTCCTTGACCGTGCGCAGCAGCGGGGCGAATTCGCTGCCGGCGGCCCGTGGCGGGGCTGCGGACGCGGGGGCCCGTTCGGGTGCCGTGAGCGTTGCGGTGGCCTGTGGCATGGCGGTCTCCCCTGGTGAGGCCGGTCGCCGACTGCGCCCGGTCCCCAGAAACCTACGGAGCGGCGCCGGTGGGGAACCATGGCGTCATCCCCCGAGTTCAGTGGGGGTCAGCCCAGGGGGCGGAGTGGTGCTGGCTCCACCACGCCGTGATCGAGTACCCTCGGCGCCCCGTCCACTAGTCAAGTTTGAGGAATCAGTGAGCGTGTCCGAACTCTTCGGCTCTTCGGCTGTCTTCCTGCCCGCCGACCCCGCGCGGGACGGACGGGTCGCCTTCTGGTGCGACGGCGACGGACCACCACCCCACGAGGACGGTGAGGTCGAGGACCTGACCGTGGTCGCGGACGACCTCCTCCCCCGGACCGTACGGGCCCGGCTGCTGCCCGTACGGGAGGCCCTGCCCGTCCTCACGCGCGCGAGGACGGCGCCGGACGCGTCGCCCGAGACCGCTTTCTGGAGTGCGGCGGCACTCCTCGGGCTCCATCTGGTGGCGCGCGGGCTGCTGCTGCCGGGGCTCACGGCCACGGACCGGGACGCCTGGCGGGTCGGTCCGCTGTCGCCCGAGGACCTGGAGCACGTACGGACGCTGGCCGCGTCGATGCCACCCGGCGCCCATGCCGTACCCCTGCCCGCGGTCGACGGCGCCTCCCCGCGGCTGCCGGAGCCCGAGGGGCTGCTGCGGGCCTTCCTGGACGCCGTCGCCGACGGGCTGCCGCGTACCCCCGCCGCGCCCCTCGCCGCCGGCGGCCCCGCCTTCGCGGCGCTCCCCGCGCAGCAGGTGCCCGCCCAGCGCGGCTGGGCGGCGGACGTGGCCGCCGGCTACGACGCGGGGGTACGGCTCTCGCTGCGCGTCGAGGTGTCGGGGCTGGGAACTGGAGCCGGAGCCGACGATCCGGGGGCGCCCGCCTTCCAGGCCGTCCTGCAGATACACAGCGTCAGCGACGCCGCGCTGGTCGCCGACGCGGCGGAGGTGTGGGCGGGCAGCGGCCCCGCGGCGGCCGCCTTCGGGCCGCGCGCCCGGATGGACGCGCTCCTCGCGCTGCGCCGGGCCGCACGCGCCTGGGCGCCGCTGACCCCGCTGCTGTCCGCGGCCGTCCCCGACGCCGTCGACCTCGCCGACGAGGAGGTCACCGAGCTGCTCGGCGAGGCGGCGCGGGCGCTCGCGGCGACCGGGATGCGGGTGCACTGGCCCAGGGAGCTGGCGCGCAAGCTCACCGCGCGCGCCGTGATCGGGCCACCCGCCGGCGACCACGGCCCGGACCGGGACGGCTCCGGCATGCCCTCCTTCCTCTCCGCCGACGCCCTGCTCTCCTTCAACTGGCGTTTCGCCGTGGGCGACGACACCCTCACCCGCGCGGAGCTCGACCAGCTCGCCGAGGCGGGGCGGCCGTTGGTGCGGCTGCGCGACCAGTGGGTGCTGGTCGACCCGGCGGAGGCGGTACGGGCCCGGGAGAGCCAGGACCGCAAGGTCAGCCCGATCGACGCGCTGGGTGCCGTACTGACCGGCTCGACGGAGGTGGACGGCCGCCCGGTGGCGGTCGAGGCGTCGGGGTGGCTGGCACGGCTGCGGGAGCGGCTGGCCGACCCGGAGGGCGGCCGGCAGGACCTCGCCCAGCCCGCCGCGCTCAGCGCCACGCTCCGCGACTACCAGCTGCGTGGCCTGAACTGGCTGCACCGCATGACGTCCCTGGGGCTCGGCGGCTGCCTCGCCGACGACATGGGCCTGGGAAAAACGATCACTCTGATCGCGCTCCATCTGCACCGGCAGACCGACCCGGCCGCCGCCGGGCCGACGCTCGTGGTCTGCCCCACCTCGCTGATGGGCAACTGGCAGCGGGAGATCGAGAAGTTCGCCCCCGGCACGCCGGTGCGCCGCTTCCACGGCACGACACGCACCCTCGACGGCCTGGCCGACGGAGAGTTCGTCCTCACCACGTACGGCACCATGCGGCTCGACGCCGCGCGGCTGGCCGAGCCGGCCTGGGGCATGGTCGTGGCGGACGAGGCCCAGCACGTCAAGAACCCCTATTCGGCCACCGCCCGGCAGCTGCGCACCATCGGCACGAAGGCGCGCGTGGCGCTCACCGGAACGCCCGTGGAGAACAACCTCTCCGAGCTCTGGGCGATCCTCGACTGGACGACCCCCGGCCTGCTGGGGCGCCTCGGCACCTTCCGCACCCGCTACGCCCAGGCCGTCGAGGGCGGCGACCCGGCGGCCGCCGAACGGCTGGCGGCGCTGGTCCGCCCGTTCCTGCTGCGCCGCCGCAAGTCCGACCCGGGGATCGCGCCCGAACTGCCCCCGAAGACCGAAACCGACCGGGCCGTGTCGCTGACCAAGGAACAGACCGGCCTCTACGAGGCCGTGGTGCGCGAGACGCTCGCGGCGATCGCCGAGGCGGACGGCATGGAGCGCCGCGGCCTGGTGATGAAGCTGCTCACCGCGCTGAAGCAGATCTGCAACCACCCCGCGCAGTACCTGAAGGAGGACAACCCCACCGTCGCGGACCGCTCCGGCAAGCTGGAGCTGCTCGACGAACTCCTCGACACGATCCTCGCCGAGGAGGCGAGCGTGCTCGTCTTCACCCAGTACGTGCAGATGGCGAGGCTGCTGGAACGGCACCTGGCGGACCGTGGGGTGCGGACGCAGTTCCTGCACGGGGGGACGCCGGTGGCGGAGCGTGAGGCGATGGTGCAGCGCTTCCAGGACGGCGAAGTGCCGGTGTTCCTGCTGTCGTTGAAGGCCGCCGGCACCGGCCTGAACCTGACCCGCGCGGGTCATGTGGTGCATTACGACCGGTGGTGGAACCCGGCCGTCGAGGCGCAGGCCACCGACCGGGCGTACCGGATCGGGCAGACCCAGCCGGTGCAGGTCCACCGGATCGTCGCGGAGGGCACGATCGAGGACTGTATCGCCGACATGCTGGCGAGCAAACGCGAGCTGGCGGACGCCGTACTCGGCTCCGGCGAGGGCGCGCTGACCGAACTGACCGACGCCGAGCTGGCGGACCTGGTGGAGCTGCGAGGGAACGGGCGATGAGTGCGATGGATGACGTTTTCGACCACGCGGACGGCGCCCCCGAGGAGGAGCGGACCTTCGCCGCGCTGCCGCCGGTACGCGGCGGCACGTTCGTACGTACCTGGTGGGGCCGGGCCTGGCTGAAGGCGCTGGAGGACACCGCGCTCGACGGCGAGCAGCTCAAGAAGGGCCGTAAGCACGCGCGCGACGGCTCGGTCGGCGCGGTGACGGTACGTCCCGGGCGGATCACCGCCGTCGTCAGGGACCGGGACGGCACGGGCCACCGGAGCGACGTGCTGCTCCAGGAGCTCTCGGCGGAGGGCTGGCACCGCTTCCTGGACATGGCCGTCGACAGCGCCGGGCACATCGCGGCGCTCCTCGACCGAGAGATGCCGCCGGACCTGGTGGAGGACGCGGCGGCGGCCGGGGTGGAGCTGCTGCCCGGCATCGGCGACCTGGAGCCGGAGTGCACGTGCGAGGCGTGGGACCACTGCCCGCACACCGCCGCGCTCTGCTACCAGGTGGCGCGCCTCCTGGACCAGGATCCGTTCGTCCTGCTGCTGATGCGGGGCCGCGGTGAGCGACGGCTCCTCGACGAGCTCCAGGTCCGCAGCGCGGCGCGGGCCGCGTCGGAGCATCCGGAGCCGGTCGCGGCGGCGGAGGCGGCCGGTGTCCCGGCCGAGGAGGCGTTCGCGGCGCGCGGCATCCTGCCCCCGCTGCCCGCGCCGCCCCCACTGCCCGGCGCGCCCGGCGAACCGCCGTCCCTGGAGACAGAGTCGGGGCCGACGCCCGGGCTCGACCCCGCGGCCCTGGAGTTCCTGGCGGCCGACGCGGCGGCCCGTGCGCACCGGATGCTGGCGGAGGCGCTGGCACCGGGGCACGACCGGCAGCCGGTGGAGCCCGCCCTGACGGTCACCCAGGACGCGGTCCGGCTGGCCGCGACCCCGACGGAGCCCTGGATCGCCGCCCGGCTGGCGTCGGGCACGGGCCGCCGCCGCGCCGAACTCGACCTGGCCACGCGCGCGTGGAGCCTGGGTGGCGCGCCGGCCCTGAAGGTTCTCGAGGAGGACGTCTCCCCGGCCCCGGACGTCCTGGCCCGCGCGCTGACCCAGCTCGCCGAGGCCTGGGACGACACCGACCGGCCACCCCTGCGCCAGACGGGCCCGGCCCGCTGGACCGTGGTCGGCGCCGACGTCCAGCTGCGCCTTGGCGAGGACGGCCGCTGGTGGCCGTACACCAAATCCCGCGGCCGCTGGACCCCCTCGGGCCCGGCGGACCCGGACCCGGCGGCGGCGCTGGTGGGAGTGACGGCGGAGCCGGGGCAGCCGTAGGCGAGGGGCTGGGGGCGGCAGGAGTGAACGTCCGGCCGCCCCGGCCGGGGCACGGCAGGCTGGGGCCCGGTGCGACAGGGCGAAGCAGCTGGCGTCCGGCGGCGGCGCACAACGATCCGCCCGGCCGGGCCGGAGCCCTCCCGCCGAAGCAGGTCGGGTCACGGCCAGGCAGCCGGCGCCAACCGCGGAGGCGGGACCCGCCCGTAGCCGGTGGGCGGCAGGGGGCTTGGGCCGGTGGCCGGCCCGGCCGCCTCCCCCCTACAGCCCGAGCTGGCGCTCGGCCGCGTCCACGGTCTGGGCGAGGAGGACCGCGATGGTCATCGGGCCGACGCCGCCCGGGACCGGGGTGATCAGGCTCGCGCGTTCGGCGGCGGTGTCGAAGTCGACGTCGCCGACGTTGCCGGGGTTGTAGCCCGCGTCGATGACGACCGCGCCCGGCTTGATGTCCTCGCCGCGGATGAAACGGGGGCGGCCGACGGCGGCGACGAGGATGTCGGCCTCGGCGACGATCTCCGAGAGGCCGGTGGTGCGGGAGTGGCAGTAGGTGACCGTCGCGTCCCGGGCGAGCAGGAGCATGCCGGCCGGCTTGCCGAGGATCGCGCTGCGGCCGACGACCACCGCGCGCTTCCCGGACGGGTTCACGTCGTACGCGTCGAGGAGACGCATGATGCCGCCGGGGGTGCAGGACTCGAAGCCGGGCAGGCCGAAGCTCATCGCCGCGAACGAGGTCATCGTGACACCGTCGACGTCCTTCTCCGGCGCGATCGCCTCGAAGGCGGCCCGCTCGTCGATGTGCGGCCCGACCGGGTGCTGGAGAAGGATGCCGTTGACCTCGGAGTCCTGGGAGAGACCGGTGAGGGTGGCGACGAGCTCCTCGGTGCTCGTGGCGGCCGGCAGCTCCATGTGCCGGGAGCGGATTCCGGCCTTCTCGCAGCGGGCGCGCTTCATCCGTACGTACGTCACGGAGGCCGGGTCCTCGCCGACGAGGACGGTCGCCAGGCAGGGAGCCGTACCCGTGCGGCGGGTGATCTCGGCAGCGCGGGCGGCGGTCTCCTCGACGGTGCGGCGGGCGAGCGCGGTGCCGTCCATGAGGCGTGCGGCGGGGACGGTGGGCATGGGCCACTCCTGAGCATCGGTCGTCATCGCCCAGGCGCACGGCAGTGGCGGAGTCCGGTCGGAGCCCGTCGGGCCGCTCCCCGGTGGTACTCCACCTCACGCGCCAGTCACGGCCCGCGCCCACTCTACGCGAGGCCGTGGAACACTTGTACGGGAGGCCGAGGGTCAAGACCGGACAGGGTGCGGCGGGGAGGGTTGTCGGCATCACCGGGCGCGGCCACGATGAGGCCTCGGCCCGCCGACAGCGGCCGAAGTCCTCGACGGGGAGGCCGATTTGGCCAGTGAGGCGTGGATGGGTCCGGAGCCCGACACCAGGGCACTGCGCAGGGCGCACGACGCGTTCACCTCGGGCGGGGAGCCCCCGAGGCCGCCGGTGCGGGCGCTGGTCGCCGAGTCGTGGCGGCGCTCGGCGCGGGCCCGGGTGAGCCCGGACGGGGCCGCCTGCGTCGAGCTGGACGAGCAGGATCTCGCCGCGTACCGGGAGGCGCATCCGCTCGCCGCCGCGATGCCGGTGATCCGTGAGCTGACGGATGCGTATGCGACGGATGGGGAGCATCTGGTCGCGGTGTGCGACGCGTCGGGGCGGCTGATGTGGGTGGAGGGGCATTCGGGGGCGCTGCGCCGGGCGCGATCGATGAACTTCGTGGCCGGGGCGCGCTGGACGGAGTCGGCGGCGGGGACGAACGCGCCGGGGACGGCGGTCTCGCTGGACCGTCCGGTGCAGGTGTGCTCGGCGGAGCACTTCCGGCGCCCGGTGCAGGCCTGGACGTGCGCTGCGGCGCCGGTGCACGATCCACACAGCGGGCGGCTGCTCGGCGCCGTCGACATCACGGGCGGCGACCGGCTCGCGCATCCGCACAGCCTGGCATTCGTCCAGGCGGTGGCGCGGGCAGCCGAATCGCAGCTGGCGCTGCTCGCCCCTCCCCCGGCGGCCGACCGGATACGGCTGGAGGCGCTGGGCCGAAACGAGGCGCTGCTGAGGCTGGAGGGTCGCAGGGTGCGGCTGAGCCGTCGGCACAGCGAGATCGTGGTCGTGCTGGCGCGCCGCCCGGAGGGTGTGAGCGGTGAGGAGCTGCTGACGCTGCTGTACGAGGACGCGTCGGTGACGCCGGTGACGCTGCGGGCCGAACTGTCGCGGCTGCGGGGGCTGCTCGGCGCGGACGTCCTGCGCTCGCGCCCGTACCGGCTGGCCAGGACCGTCGACGCCGACTTCGACTCTGTCGCGCGCAAGCTCGGCTCGGGGGCGCTGTCCGCGGCGCTCGGGGTGTACGCGGGGCCGCTGCTGCCGGGCTCGTGCGCTCCCGGGGTCGTACGGCTGCGGGAGCGGCTGGCGGGGCAGTTGCGGGCGGCGCTGGTGGACCGGGGCGATCCTCGGCTGCTGGCGGACTGGGCGTACAGCGCGTGGGGCGAGGACGATCCGGTGGTGTGGCGGGCGCTCGCGCGAGTGGTTCCGGCGAGTGGCCGGGCTCCGGTGCTGGACCGGCTGCGGGCGCTGGACGCCGAACTGTCCGCCGGTGCAACGAGGTTGCAACGTCGCGGCTCCTAGCCTCACGGGAGCGCCGGCCAAGGGCGGCCGGTGCGCTCCGAGGGAGGCGGTTCGATGACGCGTTACGCAGCGCCCGGCACCGACGGCGCGATCATGTCGTACCGGTCGCGGTACGACCACTGGATCGGCGGCGAGTACGTCGCCCCGGCGCGCGGGCAGTACTTCGAGAACCCGAGCCCGGTCGACGGCCGCCCCTTCACCGAGGTCGCCCGGGGCACCGCCGAGGACGTCGAACGCGCCTTGGACGCGGCGCACGCGGCCGCGCCCGCCTGGGGCCGTACGGCGCCCGCCGAGCGGGCCTCCGTGCTGCTGGGGATCGCCGACCGGATGGAGGCGCATCTGGAGGAGCTGGCGGTCGCGGAGAGCTGGGAGAACGGCAAGCCGGTCCGCGAGACGCTGGCGGCGGACATTCCGCTGGCCATCGACCACTTCCGCTACTTCGCGAGCGCCCTGCGCGCCCAGGAGGGCTCGCTGAGCGAGGTCGACGACGACACCGTGGCGTACCACTTCCACGAGCCGCTGGGCGTGGTCGCGCAGATCATCCCGTGGAACTTCCCGATCCTGATGGCGACGTGGAAGCTGGCGCCGGCGCTGGCCGCCGGGAATGCGGTCGTCCTGAAGCCCGCCGAACAGACCCCGGTCTCCGTGCACTTCTGGATGAGCCTGGTCGCCGATCTGCTGCCGCCGGGTGTGGTGAACGTCGTCAACGGCTTCGGTGTGGAGGCGGGCAAGCCGCTCGCGTCGTCGCCGCGGGTGGCGAAGATCGCGTTCACCGGGGAGACCACGACGGGGCGGCTGATCATGCAGTACGCCTCCGAGAACATCAAACCGGTCACGCTGGAGCTGGGCGGCAAGTCGCCGAACATCTTCTTCGACGACGTCTGGTCGGCGGACGACGAGTTCCGGGACAAGGCGCTCGAAGGGTTCACGATGTTCGCCCTGAATCAGGGCGAGGTGTGCACGTGCCCGTCGCGCGCGCTGATCCAGCGCGGCCACTACAGCGAGTTCCTGGAGGCGGCGGTCGCCCGGACCGAGCGGATCCTGCCGGGCCACCCCCTGGACACGGACACGATGATCGGCGCCCAGGCCTCCGACGACCAGCTCCGGAAGATCCTCTCGTACCTGGACATCGGCCAGCAGGAGGGCGCGAAGATCCTGACAGGCGGTCAGCGAGTGGAGTACGACGGCGAGCTGGCGGGCGGCTACTACGTCCAGCCGACCATCTTCGAGGGCGACAACCGGATGCGAATCTTCCAGGAGGAGATCTTCGGCCCGGTGGTGGCGGTGACCTCGTTCACCGACTTCGACGACGCGATCAAGACGGCCAACGACACGCTCTACGGCCTGGGCGCGGGCGTCTGGACCCGCGACCTCAACACGGCCTACCGTGCGGGCCGCGCGATCCAGGCGGGCCGGGTGTGGACGAACTGCTATCACGCGTATCCGGCGCATGCGGCGTTCGGCGGGTACAAACAGTCGGGTATCGGCCGCGAGACGCACAAGATGATGCTGGACCACTACCAGCAGACGAAGAATCTGTTGGTTTCGTACTCCCCGAAGAGGCTGGGCTTCTTCTAGATGCAGGAAAAAGGGCGCCTGACCAGGGCAGATGCCCGTCAGGCGCCCTTCTCGTCGCACACCTACGCGGCGAGTCGAAACATGCCCTTACTTCGATATCTCCCACCGGTATCCCAACTCTGACCAGCAGTTCCGGGGCAGTTCCGGGGCATTTCCGGGCCAAGGTACCGCTAAGAATTCCTCACGAAATGATCTACGAAGTGGTTGGATCACTCCGGGACCGTTGATCTGGGGGTGCGGGGTAGCGCCGCCGGCCACGGCACCGCCCGGACGTGGTGCTCGGCTCCGGACTCGGCGCCCAACGCTGGGTCGTGGAGCGAGCATTCGCCCACCTGCACTGGCTCCGCCGCCTGCGGATCCGCTGGGAGATACGCGACGACATCCACGAAGCCTTCACTCACCCTCGGATACGCACCGATCTGCTGGCGACGCCTGAACTCCCGACAGGAGCTTCAAGACAGGCACGGCCTACATTGACAGCCCGGTGGCCGACCTCAGGCTGGCTTGCGCCACACGGAGATGTGCTTCGCGGAGTCCTGGGTGAACGGCGCCCCGTCCCAGTCCGCGACACGACGTTCCAGCTCGAGCCCAGCGATCCGTGCCATCAGGTCGAGCTCTGCCGGCCAGGCGTACCGGTGCCGGGAGTTGTCACGGCGGTAGCGGCCGTCGTCGCCGTCGCGGGTGAAGTGGTGCGAGACGAGAATCTGCTCGACCAGGTCGAAGGTGTCGAAGCCGAGATGCTGCTCGGAGACATCGAACGGCACCGCGACCTGGCCGGGCGGCAGGAACCGCAGCGGCGGCACACCCAGCTCGATGACGAATCGGCCGCCGGGCTCCAGATGCCGTGCGGCGTTGCGGAAGCACTCGACCTGCTCGTCCTGAGTGAGCAGGTTCGTGATGGTGTTGTAGACGAGATAGACCAGGGTGAACTCACCGGGAACGACGGTGGTGGCCATGTCCCCGATGACTACCGGGAGCGTGTCCTCGTCGATCTTGCGCCGCAGCACCGCTGCCATGTGCTCGGACAGTTCGATGCCCACTACCGGCACGCCGCGTTCCCGGAGCGGGACTCCCACTCGTCCGGTCCCGATGGCGAACTCCAGTGCCCGGCCGCCTCCGGCGAGCTCGGCGAGGAAGGCGAGAGTCGGTCCGAGAACGGCAGCCGAGGACGCTTCGGTCTCCTCGGCGTCGTAGCGGTCAGCGGTCGCACGGGTCCACAGTTCACTGCTCGTCACGGACGGCCACTTTGCCGGGTGCCGAGGGGCGCTGTCGACGCATTTACGCTCTCCGCGGCGCAGCGTGCACCGCCCATAACTCGTCGCCGCCTTCCCACGACTTCGGCCGATCCACCCCGCACCCCGGATCACCAGTCCCGGCGTGGTCCAACCACCTTGGAGATCATTTCGCTAGGAGTTCTCAAGGGGGGTAACCCCCCGGCACCGGCCTGAGGACAGCGCATCGGTACGTCAGGGGGAAAACCGGATGGGGCGATCCCCCCTCCGCTGGTGGGATGGTCGTCGACCGCCGCTAGGGGGCGACACAGTCGCGGGCCACAGCCTGAGCGGTCCCTGAACGCGCGCAACCTGAACAGAGAAGGGGTCGTCATGCATGGGTTAAGAAGGCGTCGGCGAGGTCTGCTCGTCCTGACCAGCCTCGCTACAGCCGTCCTCGCCGCATCTACCGTGCCCACGGCGGCGGCGAAGCCGCGGCCGGCCGATCCGCTCCAACGGCAGGTGGAGGCGATCCACGACACCGGGGCCGTCGGTGTGCACGCCGAGGTGACGTCACCGGATGCACGCGACAGCGCGTACGCCGGGACGGCCGCGATGAACACAGAGAGGCCAATGCCGCAGGACGGCAGGTTCCGGATCGGCAGTGCTACCAAGACCTTCACCGCCACGGTCGTGCTGCAACTCGTCGGCGAGGGGCGAATGTCCCTGGAAGACACCGTCGAGCAGTGGCTGCCGGGAGTGGTCCGGGGCAACGGCAACGACGGCAGACAAATCACCGTACGGCAGCTGCTGCAGCACACCAGCGGCATCCCTGATGTCGGGCCGGAGATACCCGCGTTGAAAAACGCGGACGGCTATCGGGCCGAGCGGTTCCGCACGTACACGCCCAAGGAGTTGGCTGGTCTGGCGATGCGACACCCTGCCAAGTTCTCCCCGGGCGACGGCTGGTCGTACTCCAACACCAACTACATTCTCGCTGCGATGATCATCCATAAGGTCACCGGCCGGAGTTGGGCACGGGAGCTGAAGGACCGGATCATCCGCCCCCTGGAACTGAGGGACACCAGTACGCCCGGCGTCTTCCCGTCCATCCCGGGCCCGCACGCCCAGGGCTACGCCGCGTTCGGCACCGACAGGAGCATCGACGTCACGACCCTCAATCCGAGTATGGCCGTCGGCTCCGGCTCGGTCATCAGCACCGCGCACGACCTGAACCGGTTCTACGCCGCGCTGCTCGGCGGCCGTCTGCTGGCTCCGGCGCAGCTCGACGAGATGACGACCACCATGCCCGCGCCCGAGCTGGGCGTGAGGTATGGACTCGGTCTGGCCGAGATCCCGTTGCCCTGTGGCGGCAGCTACTTCGGCCACCGGGGCGAACTCCTCGGCTATGTCACCTGGGGCGGCGCCACCCGAGACGGGACCCGGACCGCGGTGGTGTACGTCACCAGTGACGGCGGCCAGGACACCCAGCAGGCCATGATCACACTCATGGGCCAGGAACTGTGCCGGACCCGTTCTTAGTTGGCAGCGAGCGAGAGCGTTCCGACTCCTGTCCACAGGCAACAGGGCGGCGCAACGCGCCAGCGCACCCTGCACGCGGTGATCGAGCGAACCTGGTCGCTCTTCGGCCCGATGCCTTTGGTCCTGGTCGGAGTTCCGTCCGGGGCGAACGA
>NZ_BMQQ01000001.1:418749-749130 GCF_014648195.1 Streptomyces purpureus | reverse complement strand
TCGTGGAAGGTGAAGGCGTGCGGCGCGGAGCCGTGGTCGTGGAGGTGCTCCAGCCTGGAAACCCCGTCCCGCCAGGTCGATATCACGCCGTCGGAGACCCACCAGAACACATAATTCGGGTGCGGTGTCCTCTCGAACCAGTCGTAACGCCTGTTCAGCGCCTCACGGTGCAGACCGGTGTAGACGGCGTCAAAGGCGGGGCGGCTTCGTTGTCGTCGTCAACGACTTCACCTCGCACACCGTGAAGGTGTCGTCGTTCCACCATGCGATGCCGTAGGGCGGCTCGGCCCCCTGGGGGCTGACTACGTACAGGCCGCACAGACGCGGCAGCCGCAAGGTCGTTCTGCAGGCTCGCATGCTCCCGCCGGGACGCCTCGAGCGGTACCGGGTCCTCCGCCAGCGCAATTGGCGGCGTCGCGAAACCAAGATCCGGACCATGCTGGAAGTGCACTGTCGGCTGCTCGTTCAGTGCCGCGGGAACACCAGTGCCGTCGGAGCCGGCCCCAGCGTCGTCGTGCCAGGGAGCGACCGGTGGCCGAGCCCCGTGCGGTACGCGTCCAGCGCGGCCTCGGTGCGGCCGCCGCGGCGCAGAAGGTCGCCCAGCAGACGGCACAGATCGGCGAGGTCGCCGCTCGCGCCGCTGCGCTCCAGCAGCCCCAGCGCCATGACGTAGTGCTCCTCGGCGGTCTCGCTGTCCCCCCGCTCCTCGGCGATCAGCCCGAGCAGCCTGTGCGCACCCCCCGCGTGCACCGCGCCGTGCCGGTCACCCAGCTCAAGAAATGCAGAGAGCAGATCCGACGCCTCGCCGTGCCGTCCGAGCCGCCGGAGGACATCGGCCAACTCCACCTCCACCTGCGCGGTGAACAGCGCCGCGCGTTTGGCGTTCAGCATGTCCCGGGCGGCGCGCAACTCCTGTTCAGCTGCCGCCAGTTCGCCGTTCTGCGCCTGGACGTAGCCGCGCATCCAGTGGCAGTGCGCGAGATCGGTACGCAGGCTCAGCTGCTGGTAGATCGCCTGCGCCTTGGCCAATGAGGCGTCGGCGTCGGCCGTGCGCCCCTCTGCGAGGAAGGTGCGAGCCACCTGCCGGTGCATGCCCGCCACCAGCGCCGGGTCGTCGACCTGCGGAGCCAGCGCCAGGGCTAGCTCGGCGGCATACGCGGCCCGGGCGTGTGCACCCATGTCGATGTACGGGCCGATCACGGCGGCGTACAGGATGACCAGCGCCTCGGGGTCGGCCAGGCCGCTCGCAGCGAGCTCGTCGATGGCGGATTCAAGGAGATAGCAGGCGTAGCGCAGCTCCCCGGCCAGGAGGTGTGCGACGGCCCGGCCCCGGATCGCGCGTACGCGGCGGGGCAGCGGCTCCTCCGCGAGGAGCCGCTCGGCGTCCTGGAAGTGGTGACCCGCGTCGACCAGTTCACCGGTCTCCAGGGCACAGTCGCCGAGCCCGAGCAGCGCCTCAGCCTGCTCGGGAACGAGTCCGAGGTCCTCCGCGTCGGCGAGGAGTTGTCGGTAGCGCACGGCGGCCTCGTCCGCCGTCCCGGTGGCCAGCTGCTGGTGCGCGTCGGTGAGAGCGAGCCGCAGCTCCGTGGCGAGGTGCGCGGGGCGGCCGGTGGCCAGCTCCTCGTACGACGTACCGAGCCGCTCCGCAAGGAAGCGCAGCGCGGTCTCCGAGGGCCTGACCTTGCCCGACTCGAGCGTCGAGACGTACGCGGGGGTGTACGAAGGCTCAGCCAACTGCCGCTGTGTCAGCCCGCGTTGAGTGCGCAGCCGCTGTACTCGGTGGCCGATCGTGGCCGGATCGTCCATGCGGACCCCCTGATTCGTGAACTTCCCAGTATCCAGAAGCAGTAGGCATTGCGCACGCCCTCGCCTTCCCCCTAGGTTAAGCGACTCGTTCAACACATTTACTGATGCGCTTAACTCGCCTGGCAAGGGGCTGATTTCATGCGTTCAGCACGACGCGGAGCCATGGCGGCCGCAGTGGCCGTCGCCCTCACGACCGTACTCGCCGCCACACCCGGAAGCGCCGCTGCGGACCCGACGGCACCCCCCACGGCCGGAGTCGAGGTCGAGATACCCGGGCCGGAACACGGGACGCTCGCCGGGGCCGGCCACACGCACGTGCCGCCCGAGGGCCGGAACCGGCCGGCCTCCCGCCTGTCGGCGACCGAGGCGGCCGCCGACGGCGAGGTGACCAAGCTGATCGACAACGGCCCCACCGCCGACCGGCTCGACATCGTCGTCGTCGGAGACGGCTACACCGCCGCCGAACTGCCCCGCTTCCGCGCCGACGCCCAGCAGAAATGGGCCGAGCTGACGGCCGTCGAGCCCTACACCACCTACCGCAACCTCTTCAACGTCTGGACGGTCGACGCCGTCTCGAACGAGTCCGGCGTCTCCGGCGACCCCGCTCCCGACACCCTCAGGGACACCGCCCTCGGCTCCTACTTCTGGTGCGACGACATCGAGCGGCTGCTCTGCGTCGACCAGGGCAAGGTCGACGGATACGTGGCCAAGGCGCCCGAGGCCGACCTGGTGCTCGTCCTCGCCAACAGCACCAAATACGGCGGGGCGGGCTACAACGAGCCCAGCAAGACCCTCGGCTACGAGGGCATATCAACGGCCTCGGCGGGCAACGAGAAGTCCGGTCAGGTCGCGATCCACGAGACCGGCCACTCCCTGGGCAAGCTGGCCGACGAGTACTTCTACCCCAACTACCCCGGCTACGAGCGGTACGTGGGCCCGGAGCCCGCCGACTCCAACATCACCAGCTTCACCGCCGACGACCTGGCCGACCGGGGCGCCAAGTGGCACCGCTGGCTCGGTGAGCAGTCCCCCGACGGCGGCACCGTCGGCGCGTACGAGGGCGGCGGCTACTACGTCACTGGACTGCGGCGCCCCACCGAGAACTCTCTGATGCGCTCCCTCGGTCAGCCCTTCAATCTGCCCGGAGTGGAGGCGATGATCGCCGGCTTCTACCGCGAGGCGCGCATCGCCTCCCCCGTCACGGCGACCGATCGCACCCTCCGCATGGGCGACACCGCCAAAGCCCTGGTGCCCCGGCTGACGGGGGCGGACGGGCGTCAACTCAGGATCCGCTGGTATCTCGACGGGCGGGAGATGACGTCTCTCGCGGGCCGCACCGACGTACGGGTGTCCGACCTGGCCCTGCGGCTGCTCGACCTTCGGAGGCACACACTGTCCATCACCGCCGAGGACCGTACGCCCTCGGTGCGGGACCGCGCCATCGCGCGGACGATGAAGTCCACGGTGAGTTGGACGGTCCGGCTCTGACGGCTCCGGCAGGCATGCGTCGCGGTTCGTGGCCAGCCCTCGGACGCCATCGAGGACGGGACGCGGTCCGGCCGTGACCGCCTCGGTTCACCCAGCCGGCGGCGGGGCCAGTTGGGCGACCCGAGCCCCTTCGCCAAGCCGCTGCGCCCCCATCTCGACCACCTCCTGATCATCGCCGACCGGCCGGACCCGCCCGGCACCTCGTGGTCAGCGGCCCAGAAGCGATAGGAATGGAGTATGCGCAGCATTTCGGGTCAATCTGGGCATGGGGTGCCTGACCGCCGCCCTCGTCCGGGGCAAGGCCACCAAGGGCGACGAGAGCGACGAGAGCACGGTCAGCCTCATCAGGGAGGAGAGACGTGCGGCAGCCACGGCGCCTGCGCTCCCTGCTGAGCGTGCGCAGCCTCTCCGGGCAGGTCTTCCTCCTGCAGCTGGTGCTCGTGGTGCTGCTGGTCGTCGCCGCGCTGGTGGCTCTCGTGGTGCAGGCTCGACGCGACAGCATGGCGGACGCCCGGCACCGGACGCTTGCCGTGGCGCAGACCTTCGCGCACTCCCCGAACATTGAGGCGGCGCTCGACAGCCCCGACCCGACCGCGGTGCTGCAGCCGCACGCCGAGGCTGCCCGGAAGGCCGCGGGCGTCGATGCGATCATCGTGTACCGGCTGGACGGCATCACCCTCACCCACAGCGACCCGAATGAGATCGGAAAGCTCGTCATCGGCCCCTACGCGGAGGCGGCGGCCGGCAAGGCGTTCACCAGGACGTTCCACGGGTCCCTGGGGCTGTCCGTGGTCTCGGCGGTCCCTGTCAGGGGTGCTGACGGCTCGGTGGTCGCCGTCGTCTCCGCTCCCATCACGGTCGAGAACGCCCAGCACACGGTGAACCAGCAGCTGCCGGTCGTCCTCGGCAGCGTCGCCGGAGCCCTCGCCGTCGCCGCGATCGGGTCGGGACTGGTGAGCCACCGGTTGAGGCGGCAGACCCATGGCCTCGGCCCGGCCGAAATGGCCAGGATGTACGAACACCACGACGCGGTCCTGCACGCCGTGCGGGAGGGAGTGCTGATCATCGGCGGTGAGGGTCGGCTGATGCTGGCCAACGACGAGGCACGGCGGCTGCTGAGCCTGCCGGCGGACGCGGAGCGGCGCCACATCACCGATGTGGGGATGGAGGAGGACCTCGCCGAGCTGCTGACCTCCGACCGGCCGGTCACTGACGAGGTGTATCTGGCGGCCGACCGCCTCCTGGCGGTCAACAAGCGGCTCACCGCACCCCATGGACCGGTCGCCGGCGTGGTGACGCTACGGGACACCACCGAGCTGCGGGCTCTCTCCGGCAGGGCCGAGGTGGCCCGCGAACGGTTGCGGCTGCTCTACGACGCCGGGGTGCGGATCGGCACCACACTGGATGTGAAGCGCACGGCCGAGGAACTGGCGGAGGTGGCGGTGCCCCGGTTCGCCGATGTCGCCACCATCGAGCTGCTGGACCCGGTCCTGCACGGCGAGGAGTCCTCCGGTGTGCACACCGAGATGCGCCTGACCGCGGTCGCGGGTCTGGAGGAGGACCATCTCCTCCACCCTGTCGGCGAGCTGATCCGGTTCGTCGCCGGCGACCCCGTCTCCGCAGGGCCGGCCGACGGCCGAGCGGTGCTGGTGAGGGACCTGAGCACCTTCGACGGCCGGCGGGCCCTGCACCCCTCGGATGCCCGGTGGATCCTCGACCACGGGATCCACTCCCTGCTCACGGTCCCGTTGCGGGCACGCGGGGTGGTGCTGGGAATGGCGGGCTTCTGGCGGGCGGACGACTCCCCGCCGTTCGAGGACGAGGACATGTCCTTCGCCGAGGAGCTGGCCGCCCGGGCAGCGGTGTGCATCGACAACGCCCGCCGCTACACCCGCGAACACACCATGGCCGTCACCCTGCAACGCAGCCTGCTGCCACGCCGGCTGCCCGAGCAGTCCGCCCTTGAAGTGGCTTATCGCTATCTGCCGGCACAGGCCGGGGTGGGTGGGGACTGGTTCGACGTCATCCCGCTGTCCGGCGCCCGGGTGGCCCTGGTGGTGGGTGATGTCGTCGGCCACGGCCTGCACGCCGCGGCGACCATGGGCCGGTTGCGCACCGCCGTTCACAACTTCTCCGCCCTGGACATGCCTCCGGAGGAGCTGCTGGGCCGGCTGGACGAGCTGGTGGCCCAGAACGACGCCGACGGGGAGGACGGGCAGGGGATCACCGGCGCCACGTGCCTGTATGCCGTCTACGATCCCACGACCGGGCGGCTGGACATGGCCACCGCGGGCCATCCGGGACCGGCTGTGGTTCATCCCGACGGGACCGTGGACTTCCCTCCGGTGCCCGTCTCCCCGCCGCTGGGGCTGGGTGTCGGCCTGCCCAGCGAGAGCGCCGGGCTGACCGTGCCCGAGGGGTCCCGGCTGGTGCTCTACACCGACGGCCTGATCGAGGACCGCGACCGGGACCTGGACGCCGGCCTGGAGGTCCTGCGCGGTGCTCTGACCGGGCCCGACCGCACCCCTGAGGCCACGTGCGCGGCGGTGATGGAGGCCCTGCTGCCCGACCGGCCCAGGGACGACATCGCGCTGCTGGCGGCCCGCGCCCGCCGGCTCGGCCCCACGCAGGTCGCTGAGTGGCACGTGCCCGGTGACCCGGCGGAGGTGGCCCCGGTGCGCACCGCCTGCGCCCGCCAGCTGACGGACTGGGGACTGGAGCAGATCGCCTTCAGCACCGAACTCATCCTCAGCGAGCTGATCACCAACGCCATCCGCTACGGCACCGAGCCCATCACCGTCCGGCTGCTCCGCACGGAGCCGGTCAGCGTCCCCGCCGCATCCACCCTGATCTGCGAGGTCTCCGACGGCAGCAGCACCTCGCCCCGGCTACGCCGCGCGAAGGCCACCGACGAGGGTGGTCGCGGGCTCTTCCTGGTCGCCCAGTTCGCCGAACGCTGGGGCACCCGCTACACGCCGACAGGAAAAATCATCTGGACCGAACAATCCACCCACGACGGCGCCACGCCCGGGGCGGAAGGGCTCGGCGAGCTCCTGCTGGACCAATGGGACGACACGGCACGGTGAGGGGATCGTGCACCTCGCACGACCCGCACGGTTCGCCGTGCGCACAGAGGTCGTGGTTCCGGCGTGGGACCGCGATCACAGGCTTGCTCGGGTGGGATCCCGCCATCGAGACGGCCGGGTACTCTGGCCTCGACGACCACTCCCACCCCCTGGAGCCGTCGTGACCACACCCCGGGCCCGAGCAGCGGCCGTCCTCAGCTGCTTCGCCCTCGTGGCACTGGGCCTGAGTGCCTGCGAGAACACCCCCACCGCCGAACCGCAGAAGCCGTCGGTGGCCACCGCCGCCGAGAACGTGGGCGGCATGGAGGCGCTGGTCGCCTCGGCGCAACAGGAAGGCAGGCTCAATGCGATCGCGATTCCGCGATCCTGGGCCGGCTACGGCTACCTGATCGACGGCTTCGAGAAGAAGTACGGGATCGAGGTCACCGTCGCCAATCCGGAGGGCCACAGCGAGGACGAGATCGAGGCCCTGAAGCAGAGCGGGAACCGGTCGAGCGCCCCCGACGTGCTCGACATGGGCGATACGTTCGCGCGGGCAGCAGCGAGGGAGAACCTGCTCGCGCCGTACAAGGTCGCCGCGTACGACTCGGTCCCCGTCAGTCAGAAGGACCCGCAGGCCCGCTGGTACAACAACTACGGGGGCTACATCTCCATCGGCTGCGACGCCAACCGCGTCAAGCCCTGCCCCCGCACCTTCGCCGATCTGCTGAAGCCCGGTTACCAGGGCAAGGTAGCGATCGAGGGCGACCCGACCCGGTCGGGTACCGCCTTCGCAAGCGTCTACGCGGCCGCTCTGGCGAACAACGGGTCGTTCGACGACATCCAACCCGGTCTCGACTTCTTCGCCGAGCTCAAGAAGATCGGCAACTTCAACCCCACCGAGCCCAGCTCGGCATCGGTCGAGGACGGCCGGACGCCCATCAGCATCAACTGGGACTACGTCAACCTCGGCCACGCCGACCAGCTCCGCGCCAAAGGCGTGAACTGGCAGGTCGCGATCCCCTTCGACGGCGCCTTCGCCCAGTACTACGGGCTGGCGATCAACAAGAACGCCCCGCACCCGGCGGCTGCCCGCCTGTGGCAGGAGTACCTTTTCAGCGCAGAGGGCCAGAACCTCCGGCTCAAGGGTTTCGCCCGCCCGGTGCTCATGGACAGCATGAAGAAGGACGGCACCCTCGACGAGGCCGCCGCCGCGCAGCTGCCGACGGTCGAGGGAACGCCGCGGTTCCCGACAGACGCGCAACTGGACAAGGCGAGGGAGACGGTCGCCCGGGGCTGGACGAGGGCCGTCTCCGAGTAAGCGGTGGGGACAAGTGGAGCCTCCGCCTCCGGGCGGGCAGGCTGGACCCATGCGGTCGGTATCGCGCTCGCCCGTTCGGCGAGGAGCGGGTGGGCATGTCCCCGTCCTCCTCACCTTGCTGCAGGCTCTGCCCTTCATGATCGCGCTGGCCGTGCTGGCGATCGAGCTCACACCGGCCCACTTCATCTATACCGGCCCCCTCCTCACGGCGATGCCGGCGTTGGCCGCGGTGACCATGGGCCCCAAGGGCACCCTCTCGGCGGCGGCTCTCGCGCTGACTGTCAGCGTGATCACCGCCACCCACAACCAGGCGTGGACCACCCTCCAGGTCTATACCAACTTCCTGGCCATTGGCCTGGTGTCCGTTGCCGGTTACATCGCCAGCGACGCCGTGCAGACGCGCAGGCGGAGCGAGCTTGAGCAGGTCCGCCGGATCGCCCTGGCAGCACAGGACGTCGTGCTGCGGCCCGTGCCGGCGCACCTGGGCCCCGTACGGGCCGCCAGCCTCTGCCTCGCGGCCGGGACGGAGGCGCAGATCGGCGGTGATCTTTACGAGGCGGTGCAGACCCGGTACGGGGTTCGGATGATCGTCGGCGACGTCCGCGGCAAGGGACTCAAAGCCATGCGGGCGGTCGGCGTCGCGCTGGGCGCGTTCCGGGAGATCGCACACTACGAGGCCGACCTGACGGAGGTCATGGACCACTGCTCGGCTGCGCTGCGACGCGAAGCCATCATCTCGGGCGACCCGGAGGTGGTGCTGGAGGGATTTACCACCGCCCTCATGGCCCAGGTACCGGACGAACCCGTGGTGCAAGTCGTCAACCGCGGCCATCCCCCTCCGCTGGTCCTGCGCCAGGGCAGAGTGCAGCCCCTGCTGCCCGCCTCGCCGCTCCCGCCACTCGGCCTGGAGGACCTCGTCACCGGCGCCCCGTCCACACCCGAGAGCTATCCGTTCGCACCCGGCGACCGTCTGCTGCTGTACACCGACGGTGTGATCGAGGCCCGTGATCCCGACAACGGCTTCTTCCCCCTCCCGGAAGTCATGGAAAAGATCCGCGCGGGCACGACCCCGCCGGAGTTCCTGGCCGAACTGCACCAGGCACTGATACGGCACACCGCGGGCCCCCTGACCGACGATGTCGCGATGATCCTCGTCGACCGACTCGATGGGGAGGCCGTGTCCCCCGCGATCACCCACCAGGCTTGACGCCCGGACGGGCGGGCTCGGTCCGGGCCCGTGCGGTTCAGGTGGACCGCTTGACCCGGCCGCTCGCGAGGGGCCATTCGCGGTGGAGGCTGCCCAGGGGGATGCGTTTGTGGAAGACGGGTGTGCCGAAGACCGAGAGCTGGAGCTGGAGGTTGCCGCTCAGGTCGAAGCCGCCGTGGAGCGCCCAGGCGCCGGTCAGGTCCACGGAGCCGTCCGGGGAGCCGTCCGCGGGGGTGGACGCGGAAGCCCGGACCTCGCCCTCGGCGCGCAGGTACGGGGCGAAGTCGGCGGTGAGGCCGGCCATGCCGTACAGGCCGACGGACGCTTCGGCCCCCAGGGCGGCCTTGGCCCGGCCGGCTGCCGTGACCGTGGCCGTCACGGGCGTGCTCTTCACGTCGGAGGTGCTGACCGGGGTCCAGCCCTTGCCTGGTGTGTAGCCGCCGCCGACGCGGAAGTCACCCTTGACGTCCTGCCGCACGTCGAGGGTGACGCGGCCGTCGGCCTCGACCTGGAGATAGACGGTGAGGTCGAGGTTGACTACGACGGGCACGGGGCCGACCTGGATCACGGGGTCGGCGTGCAGTTTGGCGAACGGTATGCGCTGGGAGGTCTGGGCGGCCGCGCGTCCCTTCAACGCCCACTGGGCGGACCAGTCGCCGGACATGCCGAGGAACGCCGAGCCGGGCCCCGACCTGCCCGCCTGTCCATGGGCGCTGCCGTCGTAGGAGAACTCCACCTCGGGGGCCAGCTGGACGAAGCCGGAGACGGAGGCGGCGGCCGAGACGGGTGCGTCGGCGGCCGTGGCGAGCGCGGTGCCTACGTCGAGGCGGAGCTGCCCCACGGGCACCTTCGCCCCGTTGGGGCCGAAGCGGACGCCACCAGGCTTGGCCCAGGAGAACTTCACACCCTTCACCAAGGGCTCGACGTGGACCGTTGCCGGGTCGACGGGTATCCGGCCGTCGGCCTTGTCGTCGGCGAGCAGCGCGCTGAGCGTCGCGGGCTTGGTGGCAACCTCCGTGGCCTTGTCGCTGGTGCGTACGACCTTCGTCACCTCGACGAGGACCCCCTCGGGGGCGCCGGGCGCCGGGGCGCCGGCGATGACGTCGCCCGTCTTGACCGGAGCTTCGGCACGGGGTTCGGCCGATCGCCCGGAGGTCGGGCTCGGGGTCGGGGTCGGGGTAGGCGAGGAATCGCGGGAGGACTCCGGCGGGGTGGCGATGACCGCGTGTCCGGTCCGCCGGTCGTAGGCGACGACCTTGAAGGTGCTCTGGCGGGTGCCGGCGCCGCCCTTGGCCGCCGGTCGTGCCACGGCCGTGGGCGTTCCCTGCGGTGCCGGTGTGACGTCGAGCCGTTCGCTTCCCTGCGCCGCGGCGGCCGGGGTGGCGGTGGATACCGCTCCGGGGGTGGGGGCGGTGGTGCCGGCGAGTGTGGCGGAGCATCCGCTCGCCGCCAGGGCGAGGGTGATCAGCGTGGGGACCAGGAGTCTCCTGGCGTGAGTGCGCACGGGGGTGCCCTCCGGCGATGAGCGATGTGCATGGGGGGTTGGCTGCTGTCATCGATAGTGCCTACTTGGCAGTAACAACCGCCTGATGATGGCATGACAGCAGCCGGGCCAGGACATGCTCGTGGTCCATGCCGGAGAATTGGCCGAACTGAGAGGGGAGTTGGCGGGTTGTCGACTTGTGGCGTTGCCACCCGGTTTTCCGGTGTAGCCGTGCTCCTGTGCGACTCGGAAGGCCACATCTCGAGGGGCGACCTGGAGGCCAGCAACGTCGCCTGCACGATGGGCTCCGGGTGGCCGCCCCCGCGGTAGCACCGCCTGGTGCACGACGGGCCGGGCGACGGCGGTGAGTTGGCCGAGATGCTGCTCGCCCACATCGGGCACGGGAGTCTTCCGTACGACGCGGGCACCCGCAGCTCTTCGATCCGGAGCCGGCGGATGAGGTCACGCACCTCGCGTTCCGGGTGCGGCTGCGACCCGGGCAGGATGTTCCGCGGCACGACTTGCGACCGACGTGGCTGACACACATCAACTCGCCGGGCATCGAGATGAATCCAACAGGCATGTCCTGGCGGTCCCCACAGACGCCGTGGGTCACGCACGAGGCAGACTTCACCCGGCCGATCGACGCCGCCATCGCTCCGGAGCGCTGGGTCAACGCCAGTGACCGGTACACCGCTCGCTTCGACGAAGGTCGTGCTCCGTCGGCTTCGACTTCGTCCACCCGCCACGGGCGCCGGGCCGGCACATCCAGCATCGTCGGCCCGGCCGGCCGCTCAAGAACCATGTCGTCGGTGATCCCGTACACCCGCGGCACCGGATACCCACATGCCGCAAGGGGCGTCATCAAGCGTGACTAGAGACCGATGGGCGCCCCCGTGCCGGTATCGCCGCAGCACCGCCTGCCGGCGGTACCCCGCACCGGTCGTGGTGCGGGGCACCGCCGGGGTGGGCGTGCGCGCCTACCTGACGAAGGAGACGTCGTAGTAGGTGTCGGCCGGCGCGCCTGACGCGGTGAAGCACCGCACCTGGATGCCGGTGCTCGGGGTCCAGTAATCCACCTTGCAGTGCCGGGAGTCGCCGCCGTAGGCCGTCACCTGCACGTCGCCGTAGCCCAGGGACATGCCAGGCGTGGAGACGCGGTAGACACCGACGCCGTGACGGGTGATCCGGTTGGTGTAGCCGGCGGAGTTGTACCGGTAGGCCGCGGAGGGGTAGTAGGAGCTCGCGGTGGGCTGGTTCGCCCAGGCGTAGGCGGCCGGCGTGGTGCGCAGGATGCCGGTGTCGCGGGCGTAGGTCATCGTGAACCGGGTGTCGCGCAGGGCGCCGCCGAGGGTGAAGCAGCGGACGTTGACGAGCTGTGCGGTGCCTGACGGGTACCAGTTGACGGCCTTGCACCGTGCGAGGACGTCGCCGTACGCGGTCACCTGCACGTGGCCCGCAGCCGACCCGATGGCAGGGAGCCGCACGGTGTACCGGCCCAGGCCGGACCGGGTGACGGTGTTGGTGTAGCCGGCGGAGTTGAACTGGTACGTCCGCGAGGCCGTGTACGCGCCGGTGCTCGGCTGGTCTGCCCAGACGTGACCGAACCGGCCGCCGCGGTACGCCGTGTTCACGAAGCTCGTGGTGAAGGGCGTGTTGGCGCGGTATCCGGAGGGGGTGTAGCACCGCACGTGCACGTCGAGACGGTCACCGACGGGGTGCCAGGAGGCCACGTTGCAGGAGTGGGACGTGGCTCCGTAGGCAGTGACGTGCACGGTGCCGCCGGTCAGGCCCAGCCTGGGCAACCTCACCGTGTACTGGCCGGTGCCCGTACGGACGACGGAGTTGACGACGCCGGTCGAGTTGCGGCTGTAGTAGCCGGACGGCGTGTAAGGCGTGTTCAGCGCGGCGGTCGGCTGGTTCGCCCACACATAGGCGAAGCCCCGGCTGGCGGCCGCGTGCGCGGTGGACGGCGTGATGGCGACCGCACCGACGGCGAGCGCGACCGCGGTCAGCGCGCGCAGGGCGCGTGCCGGCCACTTCGTGAGTCCTCCGCTTGTTTTCGTGTGCATCTCGTACTTCCCTTTCCTTGCCTCTGCCTGATCGGCGACGGACGTTGCTGGAAGGGGGGTGGCTGATTCCGGGCAGGCGTGGACGCGGGGCGGCGGCCTGTGGCTCGTGGCTCGCGACCTGTACCTCTGCCCATGGCCTCGCCCTTCGAGGCCGACGTGGCCTTCCCGTGACAAGGCAGCACTGAATGACGTAAGCAGTGGTGACAGTGGTGAACACCCGCTGAGGATCAGCGCGGTCCGGAATCAAGCACGCCGCGACGCATGAGCCGGCCTCCCCAACCGGCGGTCCCCCCGAATTGCTTTCGCGTGCGAATGGCGTTCTTGGAACACCCGAGTGGAAACCGATGACATCCGGCCACCCAGGCGCTCAGAGAATCGCACAACGCCGCGCGGGCAGACCACGGTTCGATGGGACCGAGGAGAGGTGAAGCAGCACACCGGGGGGCGCGCAGGCCACCTCGCGCGCGGGGACGGCCGCCTCCCGCTGCGCCCGCCCGCCATGGCCGTACAGCGGCTGTCGTTTCGGGGAGGGGCTCGCGTACGTGATCACTGGGGACGAGCCGGCAGCCGGCGCGCCCTACCCGGGGTCGAGCTGCATCGCCTGCACGGCAGTCGTTCGTGTGGCGGTGGCGAGGTAGGTGATGCGGAGGGTTCCCGTGGCGGGTTCGCGGTCGACGAGGACTTCGACACCGTAGACGGACTTGATCAGGTCCGGGGTCAGCACGCTGTCCGGGGCACCGGCCGCGACCACCTGTCCGCGCTGGAGGAGGACGAGGTGGTCGCAGTACCGCGCGGCGAGGTTCAGATCGTGCAGGGCGACGACGCAGGTCACGTCGAGCGAGGTCAGCAGGTCAAGGAGTTCGAGCTGGTGGCGGATGTCGAGGTGGTTGGTGGGTTCGTCGAGGAGGATCTCGCGGGGTTCCTGGGCGAGGGCGCGGGCGAGTTGGGCGCGCTGCTTCTCGCCTCCGGAGAGGGTGTGCCAGCTCCGGTGCTGCCGGTCGGTGAGGTCGGTCCGCTCCAGCGCGGCGTCGACGGTCCGCCGGTCGTGTTCGGTGAGGGCGTCGAAGCGCCCGCGGAAGGGTGTGCGGCCGAGTTCGACGACCTGGCGGACGGTGACGTGGTGGTGGGCGGTGACGTCCTGTTCGACGACGGCGAGCCGTCGGGCCAGCACTCGGCGGCCGAGGCCCTGAAGGGTGGTGTCGTCGTAGCGGACGGTTCCGGTGTCGGGGCGGCGCAGTCCGGCGAGCAGGCGCAGCAGGGTCGACTTGCCGGAGCCGTTGGGGCCGAGGAGGCCGGTGACCTTTCCGTCGTGGGCCTCCATGTCGATGCCGTCCAGGAGCCGTTGGCCCTTGACCGACCAGGAGAGGTGGGTGGTGGTGATGCGGCCCATCAGGACTCCAGACGCTTCAGGACCAGCGCGAAGGCAGGCGCTCCGAGAAGGGCGGTGATGACGCCGGCGGGCAGTTCGTGGGGGGAGAACGCCGTGCGTGCGAACACGTCCACCCAGATGAGGAAGACGGCGCCGGCGATCGCGGACAGGGGAAGGAGGGAGCGGTGCGTCGGGCCTGCCAGGACGCGGACGGCGTGCGGGATGAGCAGGCCGATGAAGCCGATCGCGCCTGAGGCGGCCACGGCGGCCGCTGTGATGACGGAGGTGAGCACCATGAGCCAGACGCGGGCCGCGGTCACGTTGATTCCGAGGGCGGCCGCGGAGTCCCACCCGAAGGTGAAGGCGTCGAGGGCGGGCGCGAAGAACTGCACGGCGACCACGCCGATCAGGATGATGACGACGGTGACGGTCACTCCTTCCCACCGGGCGCCCCCGAGCGTGCCGAGCAGCCAGTACGTGAAGCCACGGGTGGAGTTCGCGTCCCCGCTGACCATGAGGATGACCGACGTGACCGCCGCGAAGAACTGGGACACCAGCACGCCGGTAAGGACCACCCGGGACGGGCTTGCCACGCGTCCCCCGCCGAGCAGGAGCAGCAGCAGGCCGAAGGAGACCAGGCCGCCGGCGAACGCTCCGGTGGAGAGGGAGACGCTGCCGCCGATGCCCAGCAGGAGCACGGCGACCGCGCCGGTGGAGGCCCCGGAGGAGACTCCCAGCAGGTAGGGGTCGGCCAGGGGGTTCCTGGTGACTGCCTGCAGGACCGCACCGGAGACCGCCAGGGCCATGCCGACGGCGGCGGCGAGCAGGACTCTCGGGAAGCGGGACTCCCAGATCAGGGCGTCGAGGAGCCCCGGCAGGGGCTCGGTGGGGGCGATGCCGCCCAGACCGATGTGCCGCAGGATCGTGGAGACGACATCCAGAGGCTGGATGTCCGCGCTCCCGAACAGCGACGCGGCGACGACCGACACCAGCAGCACGGTCACGGCCAGGAACAGAAGGGCCGCCGTCGAGGCGCGCCGCCGGCGCACCGGAGCCCCTTCACGGCGGGAGGTCGGGACTTCGGCGCGCGCGGCGGTCTTGTGTGAACTCGTCGTCATGATGGTGGACGGGTCACCCGAGCTTGTTCAGGCCGGCGACCAGCGTGGGAACTGCTGACGCGCTGCCGTAGCCCGGATCCATGTGGCTGCCGGGGATGGTGATGAACCGGTCGCCCTTCACGGCGGCGAGCTTGCTGGTGAGGGGGTCCTTCTTGAGGAGGGCGATCTTCTCCTCGGCGGTGTCGTTGGGTTCGCCCCGGGTCAGGTCCGCCAGGACGATGACGTCGGGGTTGCGGGCCGCGACCTCGTCCCAGCTGACCTCCGCCCACTTGGTCTTCGCGTCGGCGAAGATGTTCTCGACTCCTACAAGCTTGGACATGTGCTGGGGCAGACCGCCGGGGCCGGCGGCCCACGGAGTGCCCTCGTAGGTGGAGTAGAACCACATCACCTTCAGCGGCTTGTCCCGCTTCTTGACGGCGCCCACCGCCTTGTCGACGACGGCCTGCTGTTCGCTCGCCAGCTTCTCCCCGGCTTCGGGGACACCCATGATCTTGCCCAGCCGGCGGTACTCCTCGAACAGCATCGTGAAGTCCGCGTCGGCCACGCTCTCGTGGTACGTGCAGTCGAACTCGGTCAGGTAGGTCGGCACGCCAAGGTCGTGGAGTTGCTTGCGTTCGCCCGATTGCTCCTTGGTGAACATGCTCGCGAAGGAGCCGTAGACGAAGTCCGGCTGGGCTTCCAGCAGCTTCTCGTGCTTGATCTCCGCCCCGGGTGCGGACAGGAGCGGGATCTTCTCGTACTGCGCGGCGATCGCGGGCGGCGTCTTCTCGATCTCGTAGCCCGTGCCGGCGATCCGGTCGCCCACCCCGAGGTGGATGAGGATCTCGGCGGCGGTCTGGTTGAGCGTGACGGCCTTCTTCGGCGCGGCCTTGTAGGTCACGTCAGTGCCGCAGTTCTTGAGGGTGAACGGGTAGGTCGTCGCGCTCGTCGCCGTCGCCGCGGCCTTTGCGTCGGCGCCGGAGGAGGGTTCGTCGGCGCATCCCGCGACCACGAGCACCGTCAGGGCCGTACATACTATGGAAATCGTTTTCGTTTTCATCGGCTGAGAGTACCAGGTGGTTCGAAGGGGCTGGAGGGAGTGGTGGCGGTCGGGGGGGGGCGACCGGAAAGGTGGACCAAAACGGCGCCCTGGATGGGCGGTTCGACGTCCGGGAACAGTCCCGACGCCGTCGTGGGGCGGGTCTGCGCGCTACCGCAGCATCATGGCCAGCCGGCAGACGACCTGCTCGTCGAACAGGCCGTTGGCGGCCATCCAGTCGTCGTTGAACACGGTGTCCAGGTACTTGTCGCCGCCGTCGCAGACCAGCACGACGATGGTGGTCCCCGGCGCCGCGCTCTGTGCCTGCTCCAGGGCCTTGTAGACCACGCCCCCCGCCGAACCGCCGATCAGGATGCCGAAGTTCCTCGCCAGGTAGCGGCAGGTCTCGAAGGCCTCCGCGTCGCTGACCTTGATCCCCTGGTCGAACACCTCGTAGTCGACGACACCGCCGATCTCCGAGCCCTCCGGCGTACCGGTACCGGACTGGTGGTAAGGCGCGCCGGTGCCGCCGAAGACGACGGATCCCACCGGCTCGACTCCGACGATCTTCAGGTCGGGAATGCGTTCCCGCAGGAAGCGGCCGGTGCCGCAGAGCGAACCGCCGGTGCCGACGGCCCCGTACAGGTAGTCGATACCGTCGCCCAGGTCGTCGTGGAGTTCGCGGGCGAGCGGCCGGTAGCCGTTGGGGTTCCCCTGGTTGCGGTGCTGGGCGGTCCAGTACGCACCGTATTCGGCGGCGAGGCGCTCGGCCGTGGTGTCGCGTTCGGCGGTGGCGAGGCCTTCCTCGTCCCCGGCGACGTTGAGGATGTCGGCGCCGTAGGCGAGCATGCCCCGCAGCTTGTCCGCACTGGAGTGGTTGTCCACCACGGCGGTGAACTTGTAACCGCGTTCGGCGGCGATCAGCGCGAGGCCGAGCCCGGTGTTGCCGGACGTGGACTCGACCAGCCACCCGCCGGGGGCGAGAAGTCCCGCCTCCTCCGCCTCGTCGACCATGTTCCTGGCCATCCGGATCTTGGCGGTTCCGGTGGGGTTGAACTGCTCCAGCTTCAGCAGGACGGTCGCCCCGCCTTCGGCAACGGGCAGCTTGAGCAGGGGGGTCCGGCCTATCAGGTCGGAGATCTTGCTTGCGATCACGGCTTGTCCTTCGCGCAGATCTCGCTCAGACACCGGACGAAGACGTCGTTGTCCCCCGGGGTCGACAGCGATGCTCGGATGTAGGTCTCGTATCCCGGCTCGCGCCACGCCTTGACGATGATTCCGGCACGGTGCAGCTCCCGGGCGACATGGCCGGCGGGGCGGCCGGTGTCGATGAAGAGGAAGTTGGTCGACGACGGGACGACACGCAGTCCCGCATTGCGCAACCCGTCGGCGACCCTGGCGATCTCCAGAGCGGTGCGACGGACCGTGTCCGCCAGGTGGGCGTGGTCCCCCAGCGCGGCGATGGCCGCCTCCTGGGCGGGATGGTTGACGTTGTACGGGGTACGGACCCGGTCCAGGGCCTGGACCAGGGCCGGGTCGGAGGCGATGCCGTACCCGACGCGGACGCCCGCCAGGCCGTAGGCCTTCGAGAAGGTGCGCAGCACGATCCACGGCCGGTCCAGCCCGCGCAGGGCCTCAAGGCCGTCGGGATAGCCGGGGCGGGACCGGGCGAACTCGCCGTACGCCTCGTCGAGTACCAGCAGGGCCGACTCCGGGAGGGCGGCCACGACCCGCGCCAGCTCGCCGGCGTCGAGCATCGCGCCCGTGGGGTTGCACGGGTTGGCGAGGAAGACGAGCTTGGGGCCCGCCGCGAGCGCGTCGCACCAGGCATCCGCGTCGAACTCGAACTCGGCGGTGACCGGGACCTTTTGGACCCGGGCGCCCATCACGCGGGGGAAGGTCTCGTGCAGGCTGAACCCGGGTGCCTGGGTGACCACCAGATCACCGGGGTCGAGGACGGCCTGGCAGAGCAGCTCCAGGATGTTCTCCGAACCGTTGCCGAGCACGACCCGGTCGGGCGGCACGTCCAAACTCCTCCCGACGGCTTCGGCGAGACGCCGCCCGGTGGGGTCGGGATAGCGGGAGACGCCGTCGGCCAGGGCCTTCCGTACGGCTTCGGCGACCGCCGGGGAGACGCCGAACGGGTTCTCGTTGTTGGAGAGTTTGATGACGCGGCCGGAGCCGCTGAGGGCGGCCACCTCGTCCGGGTCGGCGCCGGGGTCGTAGAGCGGTAGCCCGGCGACCTCCCGGCGTATCAGGGAGGTGGAAGGGGTCGGCGTGAGAACGGGGTTCATGACGGCTCCGGTTCCGTGGCGGGTGCGCCGGACTTCTCCCGGTGGAGCCGGTCGGCGCGGCGCAGGAAGGCGACCAGCAGGAGGGCGGCGGTGGCGGCGAGGCCGATCGTCTGTCCGGTCCAGACGCCCTCGACGCCCCAGTCGGCGGTGACCCCGAGCAGGTAGCCCGCAGGCAGACCGATCAGCCAGTACCCCACAAGGGAGATCCGGAAGGGGCCGGCGGTGTCGCCGATGCCGCGCAGGATGCCGTTGCCGATGTTCTGGGTCGCGTCGAAGACCTGCATGAGGGCGGCGATGAGCAGTCCGGTCACGGTCAGCGCGATGATGTCCGCGTTGTCGGCGTGCTCCGCGGAGATGAACAGGGACACGATCGCCTCCGGCACCACCAGGTACACGACGGCGACCAGCAGCGTCGCGATCACACCCCAGGCGGTGCCGAGCAACCCCGTCCTGCGGGCTTCCCGGTAGTCGTTGCCGCCGTCGGCCTCGCTGATGAGGATCGACGCCGCGTGGGAGAGGCCGGCGGAGATCATGAAGACGATGTAGACGATCTGGTTGAGCACCGTCTGCGCGGCCAGGGCCTCGACGCCCAGGGAACCGATGACCAGGGTGAGCACGCTGAAGAAACCAGCCTCCGAGGCGTAGGTGCCCGAGATCGGCAGGCCAAGGCGCCAGACCGACCGGACCGCGTCGCCGTTCCAGCGCCGCGCATGGGGCGAGGTGAGGTACGGGCGGAGGGTGCTGTCGCGCAGGATCACCGCGACGAACGCCAGGAAGGACAGCAGGAACACCGTGACGGTGGCGATCGCGACGCCGACGAAGCCGAACGCGGGCAGGCCGAACTTGCCGTGGATCAGGACGTAGTTCAGGCCGATGGTGACGCCGACCGAGGCCAGCGTGATGGCCAGCAGCGGGCCGGGCCGCTTGAGGCCGGTGGTGAAGTGCCGCAGGTTCTGGAACCACAGGCAGGGCAGCATGCCCGGCGCCAGGACCATCAGGAACTCGCCCGCCCTGTCGACCACCGTGGGGTCCTGGCCCAGCAGGACGAGCAGCGGGCCGATCAGCAGCAGCGCCACGCAGAACACCACACCGCAGACGGTCGCCCAGAAGAAGCCCGCGAACAGCAGTGCGCCGACGCGTTCGCGGTCGTCCCGCACCCGGGCTTCGGCGACCAGGTTGCTGACCCCGGTCACCAGGCCCGTGCCGGTGGTGCGCAACTGGTTGAACAGCGCGATGGCCAGACCGGCGGCGGCGATCTCGACGGCGCCGAGCCTGCCCAGCATGACGATGTCGACGGTGGTCAGCGCGACATAGGCGAAGTTGGTCAGGATCAACGGGAACGCGAGCCTGAGCAGCGCACGCGAGTTCTTGACCCACCAGGCGGCGCCGCTCGCCTCCGCGCGGCTCGTGCTGGTCGTGTCGGTCGTATCGGTACTCACCAGAAGTTGACCTTTTCTCCGCGCCCGTCCGCCCGCGCGAGGTCGGCTATGTACCGGCCGAGCGCGGCGTCGGTGACCGCCATGCCGCTGTTGTAGGCGAAGACCACGTCGTCCCGGTGGCGTCGGGCGGGTGCCAGGCCGAGCAGGATGTCGGGGAGCTGGGCGTCGACCGACGGCAGGCTGCCGTCCTCGCCCCGCAGGTCGTCGCAGGTGGCGTGCATCTGGGCGGTGTCCGTGGCGATCCGGTAGTCCGCGCCGTGGCACACGTCGGCGTGCACGCCGTACCCGAGGAGTACGGCGACCGAGCCCGGCTTCATCCAGTCGCGCCGGACCTCCTCCGTGGCGGACAGGCCGGAGGCGCCGATCACGATGTCCGCCTCACCGGCGGCCCCACGGAGATCCTTGACGATCTCGACCTCGCGGCCGTCGACGCTGTCCTGGACGGCGCGCAGGCCGTCGGGGTACGTCCCGAACACCTGCAACCGCTCCAGCTCCGGCATCGCCGCGACCAGCATCGGCAGGGCCGCCTGCCCCTGGACGCCGGTGCCGACGACGAGGGCGGTCCGTGCGTCGGGGCATGCGGCGCGGGCGAACAGGGCGGTGGTGGCCGAGGACCGCAGGGGGCCGAGCTTCACCACGTCCATCAGCGCGATGGGGGCGCCGGTGGTGTCGTCGACGAGGAAGACGAACGAGTGGAACCGGTAGCTGTCCCGGCTGCGGCGCGGGTCGAACTCGTAGACGGCCTTGAAGCAGACGGTGCCGCTGCCGCCGTCCCTCGCCACCATCGAGTAACTGAGCGAGTGGTGGCCGGGATCGTCGATGATCGTCTTGACCGGGTTGTTCGAGCCGCCTTCGCGCAGCGCGCGGTAGGCCTGCTCCACGACCGCGATCACCTGCCGGTGGTCGAGGTCCAGTCCTTCCTGCTGCGATTGCGGCAACAGCCACAACTGCCCGGGCGGGGCATAGGTCTGGGACATGGGGGTCTTCTCCTTGTTGGGGGGTGTGATCGGATCGGTGCGAGGTCTCATCGGATTCCGTCCAGTCGCCAGCGCGGCGAGGCCCCGTCGTCACCCAGCCGGAGAACGACCTTCGACGGCAGTGGGGCGTCGTGGAACGGTGACTCGTTGGAGTCCATCTGGTATCCGGCGGTGTTGAGGTAGACCAGGTGGTCACCGCGCCGTACGGGCCGCGGGAAGCCGATCTTCCGCCAGGTCACCAGGTCGCTCTCCAGGCAGGTCGAGCCGGCGACGCAGGCCGGGAACAGCTCGTCGGCGGCGGGCTGTGCGGACATCAGCAGCGGGTCGGGCAGGTAGTCGCTGTTGAACCACTGCTCGGAAAGGCTGAAGCTGCTGCCTGCGACGGTGACGATCGCGTACCCGTCGGACTCCCGCCGGTCGTCGACCTGTTGTACGCGGAACAGGGTGAAACCCGCCTGGTCCAGCAGGGCCCGGCCGGGCTCCACGACGAACCGGATGCCGTGGCGTTCCGCCTTCGCGGCGAGACTCCCGCCACCGTCGACCGGGTGCGCCATGATCGCGCGGATCGCCTGGTCGGCGGACTGGCCGCCGTACGGGTAGAAGTCCTCGAAGTCCTTCGCCGCGTGGTAGTGGGCCGGTTCGTTCTGTGCGAGGAACTCGTTCCAGAGCCGCGGCTCGACGTAGCGGACCGGCAATCCGCCGCCGATGTCGACCAGTTCGGCGGTTGCCGAGCCGCGCCGCCGGGCGTCGAGACAGTGCTCGATCATCTCGCTCGCCGCCGTCGCGCGTTCGGCGCCGGAGTAGCCGTTGAGGTGGAAGGAGAAGCCTCGGAGGCGGATGTGGTCCGCGAGTTCCGCGCACAGGCCGACGGCGGTCCCACGCTCAGCGGCGGACATCCCGAAGCGGCTTCGCGGTTGGCCGGCTGTCCGGGATCGCAGGAGCACCGTGGCCTGTCGCCGTGCGAGCCGGGCGGTGGCGGCGAGCCGACGGAGTTCGCTGATCGAGTCGACGGCGACCAGGCAGCCATGCTGAACGGCGAGAGCGTGCAGCGTGTCGTCCTTCTCCGGTCCGGACACTCCGATCCGGTGTCCGGGCACTCCGCCGGCCAGCGCCTTGACCAGTTCGGGGGTGCTGGCGACGTCGACCCCGACACCCAGGGCGGCGGCCGAACTGACATAGCAGTCGGCCTTGTTCGCCTTCTTGGCAAAGAGGATTTCGGCGTCGGTGCCGGTCTCGGCGAACGCTCGGCGAAGCCTGAAGACGTTCTCCTCGAACACTTCGGGCAGCGCGACGTGCAGCGGGGACCCCAGGCCGTCCAGGAGGTCGCCCAACAGTGCGCGGTGATCCGCAAGGAGCGCGGAGACGATGGGATGCCGGAGCGCGGTGAGCACGAAGGGCCGGACTCCGGCCGTCGGGCGCTCCAGCACTTGTCGTGGGATAAGCACCCCGTACTTCTATCCGATTATGACACTCATTTTCAACTACTGCGGGACGGTGATCTCCACACTGGGGGATGAAATGGGCGTTTCCGCCCCGTGGGGTGTCGGGCTCGACCCCGACCGCCGCACCCTCGTGCCGTACCCGGTGGTCTCCCAGCACTGAGCTCCCGTACGGCCGACCTGTACAGGAGGACGTCGGCAACTACAGATCCGTCTCAATCTCGCGTCCGAATGCTGGAAAGCCTTCGCCGCTGAGCGTCTGCGCGCCCTAGGGTGGCAGCTGCAGCTGGTTCGCCCCGTCCGCCAGGCGGGATGCGTCGCAAGAGGGAACCCGGTGGGAATCCGGGACTGCCCCGCAGCGGTGAGCGGGAACGACCGCCGTCATACGCACTGGGACCGGACAACGGTCCTGGGAAGCGACGGCCAGTAGGTGTCCTCCACGAGGAGGGTGTGCCCGCGAGTCCGAAGACCTGCCCGTTGCCCGCACGCGGACGTATTCCGCGCGCGGATACCCGGTGACCTCGTGGGCGGGTCGGCGCGCATATCGAGCGGCACGTGCGGCATGTCCGTGACGTGGTCCGCACGTTCTGCCGTTCCTTCGCGTTCACGTCCCATCGCCGGGACGTTCTGGACATCTCGCGAAGGAGAGTTCCGTGACAGCGAAGCCCGCAGCCGCGGCAGCACGAGCCACCGTGTACGGCTACCCCCGCCAGGGGCAGAACCGCGAACTGAAGAAGGCCATCGAGGGGTACTGGAAGGGCCGCGTCACCGCCGACGCCCTCCGGGCCACCGCCGCCGAACTGCGCCGTTCGAACTGGCAGCAGCTGGCCGACGCCGGCATCCACGAAGTGCCGACCGGTGATTTCTCGTACTACGACCACGTCCTGGACACCAGCGTCATGGTCGGCGCTGTCCCCGCACGCCACCGCGCCGCCGTCGAGGCCGACGCGCTCGACGGCTACTTCGCCATGGCCCGCGGCACACAGGACGTGGCGCCTCTGGAGATGACCAAGTGGTTCGACACCAACTACCACTACCTGGTCCCCGAGCTCGGCCCCGACAGCGTCTTCGCCGCCGACTCCACCAAGCAGGTCGCCGAGCTGAAGGAGGCCCTGGCACTCGGGCACACCGCCCGTCCGGTCCTCGTCGGCCCCGTCACCTACCTCCTCCTGGCCAAGCCCGCCCCGGGAGTGTCCGCGGACTTCGAGCCACTGACCCTCCTCGACCGGCTGCTGCCGGTGTACGCAGAGGTGCTGGCCGACCTGCGGGCGGCCGGTGCCGACTGGGTCCAGCTCGACGAGCCCGCCCTGGTCCAGGACCGCACCCCGGCCGAGCTGAACGCCGCAGCCCGCGTCTACCGTGAGCTGGGCAGTGCCGCCGACCGGCCGAAGCTGCTTGTCGCCTCGTACTTCGACCGGCTCGGGGACGCCCTCCAGGTGCTTGCCGCCGCCCCCGTGGAGGGTCTCGCCCTCGACTTCACCGACTCCGCCGCCGCCAACCTCGACGACCTCGCCGCGGTCGGCGGGCTACCGGGCAAGCGCCTCGTCGCGGGCGTCGTCAACGGCCGCAACATCTGGATCAACGACTACCAGAAGTCCCTGACCACCCTCGGCACCCTCCTCGGTCTCGCCGACCGGGTCGATGTGGCCGCGTCGTGCTCGCTCCTGCACGTCCCGCTGGACGCGACCGCCGAGCGCGACATCGACCCCCAGATCCGGCGCTGGCTCGCCTTCGCCCGGCAGAAGACCGTCGAGATCGCCACCCTCGCCCGCGGCCTCGCCCAGGGCACCGACGTGATCGCCGCCGAGCTGGCCGCCAACCGGGCCGATCTCGCCTCCCGCGCCGGCTCCGCCATCACCCGCGACCCGGCCGTGCGCGCCCGGACCGCCGCGATCACCGAAGCGGACGGCCGACGCTCCCAGCCGTACGCCGAGCGTTCCGCCGCCCAGCGCGCCCACCTGGGCCTGCCCGTGCTGCCGACCACCACCATCGGCTCGTTCCCGCAGACCGACGAGCTCCGCGTGGCACGCGCCGGCCTCCGGGCCGGAAGGATCGACGCCGCCGGGTACGAGGAGCGGATCAAGGACGAAATCCGCGAGGTCATCTCCTTCCAGGAGAAGACCGGCGTCGACGTGCTGGTGCACGGCGAGCCCGAACGCAACGACATGGTGCAGTACTTCGCCGAACAGCTGACGGGCTACGTCGCCACGCAGCACGGCTGGGTGCAGTCGTACGGCACCCGGTACGTCCGTCCGCCGGTCCTGGCCGGCGACATCTCGCGCCCCGAGCCGATGACGGTGCGCTGGACGGCATACGCGCAGGCGCAGACCAGCAAGCCGGTGAAGGGCATGCTGACCGGTCCGGTCACCATGCTCGCGTGGTCCTTCGTCCGCGACGACCAGCCGCTCGGCGAGACCGCCCGGCAGGTGGCACTCGCCCTGCGCGACGAGGTGAACGACCTGGAGGCCGCCGGCACGTCGGTCATCCAGGTCGACGAGCCGGCGCTCCGCGAGACGTTGCCGCTCCGCGCCGCCGACCACGCCGCCTATCTGGCCTGGGCGACCGAGTCCTTCCGGCTCACCACCAGCGGCGTGCGGCCGGACACCCAGATCCACACCCACATGTGCTACGCCGAGTTCGGCGACATCGTCCAGGCCATCGACGACCTCGACGCCGACGTCATCAGCTTGGAGGCAACCCGCTCCCACATGCAGGTCGCCGGCGAACTCGCCGAGCACGGCTACCCGCGCGAGGCCGGTCCGGGTGTCTGGGACATCCACTCCCCGCGCGTCCCGAGCACGGAGGAGGCCGCCGCGCTGCTGCGCAAGGGACTTGAGGCCATCCCGGCCGAGCGCCTGTGGGTCAACCCCGACTGCGGGCTCAAGACGCGCGGCTGGCCCGAGACCCGCGCCTCCCTGGAGAACCTCGTCGCCGCCGCACGCGAACTCAGGGCGGAGCTGACGCCGGACAAGGGCTGAGGGGCTGAAGTCCGGGCCGGACGCTTCGCCGTCCGGCCCGGACGACCACGACCGGAACAGGAGCGGCGCGGCCTGGCAACAGGTCACCGGTCAGGGACTTGGCGGCCGAAGGGGTCCTCGTGTCGGTCGACACCATGCGTGCCTCCGTCGCAGCGGGGGCGGTCGACGCGGGCGCGGTCCTCGTCAACGACGTCAGCGGGGGCCTGGCGGACCCCGGGATGGTCCCGGCTGTCGCGGCCGGCGGCGTTCCCTTCGTCGTGATGCACTGGCGGGGCGTCAGCCACGGCATGCACCACCGTGCGGGCGGTGTACGTGGACGTGGTGCGCGAGGTCGTGGCGGAACTCAGCGCCCGTGTGGAGACAGTGGTGGCCGCAGGCATCCCGCCGGAGCGACTTGTGGTCGACCCGGGGCTGGTTTCGCCAAACGCGCGGAGCACGACCTCCATCTGGTCGCCGGACTGGCCGAGCTGCGTTCGCTGGCCGCCCCGGGCTGATCGCCGGCTCCCGCAAGAGGTTCCTCGGCCGCATCCTGGCCGGCGCGGACGGTACGCCGACCCCCGCGCATGGACGGGACGCCGCCACGGCAGCCCTCTCGACGATCGCCGCCCACCAGGGCGCCTGGGCCGTCCGGGTCCATGAGGTGCGGGCGACGGCGGACGCGGTCCGGGTCGCTCGCGCCCTCACCTCGCCGGGCACCACGACGGCGGAATCGTCAGGCCGGGTCGATGAGAGCGGCCCGGATCGGAGCCTCGCTCTGACCGGGACCGCGTGACGCTGATCACGAGGCTCCCGGGGAATCGGGTGACCGTCGGCCACGTCTCATTCGTATGGAGTGGGCGCGCCGCTCACCGACCACGGGTAGAGGACCCCCAGGGAGAAGTGAGGTATGCCGGTGATCTGCGTCGGTGGGATGATCGGGATCGGCAAGACGAGTGTGGCCGAGCTGCTCGCCAAGGAGCTGGGCAGCGACGTCTTCTACGAGAGCGTCGACGACAACCCGATCCTGCCGCTCTTCTACACGGCGAGCCCCGAAGAGATCCAGGCCAAGCGCTACCCCTTCCTGCTCCAGCTCTATTTCCTGCAGACGCGGTTCGCCTCGATCAAGGAGGCCTACAGGCAAGGCGACAACGTCCTCGACCGCTCGATCTACGAGGACTGGTACTTCGCCAAGGTCAACCACGACCTGGGCCGCATCAGCTCCCTGGAGATGCAGGTGTACGAGGGGCTGCTGAACGAGATGATGCGAGAGATCGACGGCCTGCCGTACCGCAAGGCACCCGACCTCATGGTCTACCTCAAGGCGGACTTCGAGACCGTGCTGCACCGCATCGGACTGCGGGGACGCGCTTTCGAGCAGGACGAGAATCTCATCGAGTACTACCGGACGCTGTGGTCCGGCTACGACGACTGGGTGCACAAGCACTATTCGGCCAGTGAGGTCCTCGTCGTGGACATGAACAGCACGGACGTGGTGAACAACCCCGAGGACGCGGCCCGCGTGGCGCGCGAGGTCAAGGACGCCCTGGCAGCCGTCTCGGGCTGCCCGGCACGCGAAGTCGGCTGACGGAAGGCGGCCGCTTCCTCTCGTATCTGCTGCGGCCCTGCTCCGACGACACGGTCGGCTGACCGACCTGGCGGACGGGGCGGGCGTCGCGCCCGGTCTGCCTGCCGCCCTGGGCAAGAGCCGCCGGTGCCGTCCGCCCACCATGCAATCGCCTCAAGGGTGCGGCGATGGTCGGGCCCACCAGACGCGACGATGCGCGGTGCCGAGTCTGTCAGCCAAGTGAGGTGAGCAGGTCGTTGCAGGCTTGTTCGCAGCGACGGCACGCTTCAGCGCACACGCGGCAGTGGTCGTGCTGGTCGGCATGGCTTGCGCACTCGTCGGCGCACGCCTTACAGACGGTGGCGCAGGCTCGGAGGATCGCGCGGGTGATATTGGCGTCGTAGCCGGTGTGCCGGGACAGCACGGCAGCGGTGGCGTTGCAGATGTCGGCGCAGTCCGCGTTCGTGCGGATGCACTTGGTCAGCTCATGCACCATGTCTTCCGACATGCAGGCGTCGGCACAGGCCGTGCATGCCTGCGCACAGGCGATGCATTCCTCAATGCAGCGCGCCAGTTTCTCGCGGTCCACGCCGCCCAGGTCGGCGGGGTACGTGTCGAGCATGTCTTTCACAGCAGTGGCCATGGCTGCCTCTCAAGATGCGTTGATGTACTGGCGTGGCGGTTGTCACCGTGTACGGGTAACACCAAAGAGCGGGCACGAAACCATGTGCTTCGTTCCAGGCCGGGCAGTCGCGGCCGCCGGAGTCAGCGCCTGCCGTGTGGGAACCGGCACCATGCTTCGCGCAGGATGTGATCGGTCAGCCGCTTTGCCTCCGCGGCCCAGTCAATCGCCGCCCCGTCCGGGGACGACAGCTACGGGGCACTCGGCTGTATGCAGTACCTCGGCGCTGACCGACCCGAGAAGCAGCCGCTTCACCCCTGAGCGTCCCCGGGAGCCGACGACCAGGAGGTCCGCGTCGCGGGCGGCCTCCGCCAGGAGCGTCGCCGGCCTTGTGCGCTCTATACGCAAGGTCGCCTGCACCAAGGGATGGCGGGCCCGTCGCGCGGAGATCTCCTTTTCCAGGAGGTCGCGCGCCCCACGGTCCAGGCTTGCGAAGTCGGGAGGCACCATGCCGATCGGACCGGTGGGAAGCATTCCCAGGTGGAAGACGCCGTGCACCAGCTCCAGTCGTGCGCCCGACGCCTCGGCTTGCTCGTAGGCGAAGTCCAGGGCGTCCGGTGAGAGATCTTCCAGATCTACTCCCACCACGACGCGGTTCTCCGTCTGCCCGCTGGTGTCCCTGGGGCGGACCACGATCACCGGGCACTGGGCGTGCGTGGCGACCTGCCAACTGACCGAGCCGAGTGGTAGCCGGGGGAACCCGCCGCTGCCTCGGTGGCCGATCACGAGCAGCTCGGCCTCCGATGAGCGTTCGATCAGCACCGCCGCCGCGTGCCCCATGGGGAGTTCGCCCGCCACAGTGAGGCCGGAAAACTCGTGGCGTACGAGGTCTTCATATCGGTCCACGAGCCGTCCCCCGGCGTGAGCGGCAGAGTCCTCCTCCCCACCGTCCGTCGCCCAACCGCCTGGCAGCGGGAGACGGATGGCGTGAGCGATGTGGAGCCGGCGCCCGCGAAGCTCCGCCTGCCGCGCCGCGAAGCGCACGATCTCATCTTGATGCGGGCCGTCGTCGATTCCCACGATGACGGGCCGGTCCTTCTGAGGCATCGGGTTCGGCATGTTGGCGCTCCGCTTCGGGTTCGCTCCGGCGATGACATGGCGCTTCGGATGCACGGCGACTACCCAGCTTCGGCGGCTTGCACGTCCTGAATTTCCCCAATTCCTTGAGCGCGGACAGCCTGTCTCCTCTCACCGGGTGTCACCCCTCTGTCGCCTCATCGCCTCAGAGTGCTGCGCCGGTCCCCGTGGCCGGGCGTTTACGGGGAGGCCTTTCTGGCGCCCCGCGCTCCGTCATGGTTCGGCCGCCGCCGTGCGGACAGGTGCTCGTATGAAGAGGGAAACGCCCCATCGACGCCGGCCGCTGTGTACCGACGCCAATGGCGTACAGGCGGCTCGGGGATCGGAGATTCCAGGATGTGGTGCTTCGAGTGTCGCCAGTCGGGAAAGGACGAGGTGGCGGAGGCTATATGTCGCCAGTGTGGCGTGGCCGTGTGCCGGCGGCACGCCCATGTCGAAAGACAGGAACTGCATGAAGAGGCGGCGGGGCTGGCCAAGAGCACCACGTCCTCCTCGGCTCTCTGACTTCCGCCGGCGTCGCCTGTCTGCTGCTGAGGTTGCGAAACAACAAATATCGGCGCCTGTACGAGACAGAGACCGCCGACCAGAACACGGACGGCATCCCTGACGTCCACCAGCGGGACGCCCACGGGTCTCAGCACGGCACGCGCCCGAACCCCAGGGAGGCCGACCCTCCTCCCCCAGGCGTCGACCAGGACCAGAAACCACACGCTTCAGGCCCACGTCGGCGAAGGCGTGGCCAGTCAGGGGTGGCCTTGCCGGATGAGACATGGCCGGCCGCTGGTGCCACGGCACACCGCCGCTACTCCGCCGTTCCGGCCTCACGCAGTGGGCGACTGTGCACGTACAGCTTCCGGCGGTCACCGACATCCAGGTGCTGCGGCAGCGGGAGTTGGTAGCGCACTTGGCGCTGGTGGTCGGCAAACTGCCGTGCGGGGTTGTAGACGCGGTTGAACTTCCAGAGCATCCGGGCGAAGTTGGTCTGTCCGCGGGCGAGGTTTCCGCCCAGTACTCGCAGGGCGCCGGCCGCGGTCCGTAGGCCCAGGTGTTTGCGGTTGATGACGGCCTGGGTCTTGACGAGTTCGCGGTAGAAGACGTCCAAGGGCAGGGTGGTGGGCACTACGGCGTGCTGGATGTCGAAGAGCCGGTAGTCGCGGGTGGTGAGCCTGCGAGATTCGGTGTGCCAGATCTCCGTCCCTGGGTAGGGCGTCATCACCGTCAGGTGCACGATCTCCGGGACGGCGAGTGCGAAGTCCCGGATGACGCGGAAGCGTTCTTCGTCCCAGGCCGGATCGACGATGAGGTTGATCGCGACGTTGATGCCGAGTCGGCGTGCCACTTCGAGGGCTCGGAAGTTGTCGTCGGGGCTGACGCGTTTGCGATACAGGTCCAGTCCCTCGGCGTCGATGGCCTCCATGCCGAGGAACATGTATTTCAGGCCGAGCCGGGTCCAGCGCTGGAAGACCTCTTCGTTGCGCAGCAGTACATCACTGCGGGTCTCCAGGTAGTAGTGCTTGCGGATTCTGCGGCGTTCCAGCTCGGCGGCGATGGCGTGCCCGTGCTCCGGCCGGATGAACGCGACGTCGTCGACGATGAACACGTTCGGTTCCTGGATGCTTGCCATCTCCGCTCCGGCCGCTTCCGGAGAGGCTTTTCGGTAGCTGCGGCCGTAGAAGGTCCAGGCAGAGCAGAAGGAGCAGTCCCACGGACAGCCTCTGGTGAACTCGATGGACGCGCACGGATCCAGTTCCCCGATGAAGTAGCGACGCCGGTGCCGGGTCAGGTCGCGCGCCGGAACGGGGGTGTCGATGCTGTGCAGCATGCTCGGTCCGGGGCCACGGCCCGCCTGTGTGACGATCCCCGGCACCTTCTCCACGCCGCCGTCCTGGACCGCCGCCAGCAGGGAGACCACAGCTGGTTCGCCTTCGCCCCGCACGACCGCGTCCACCGATCCTTCCGCCTGCGCGAGAACGTCTTCCGCCACGAAGGACACACTGTGCCCGCCGAAGAAGACGAAGCAGTTCGGGGACGCGCGCTTCGCCGAGTGGGCGATGCCGATCGCCTCGGGGATGTTGGCAAGGTAGTTCAGGGACACCCCGAGAGCGTCGGGGCGGAAGGAGCTGAACTCGCGGGCAAGCTCCCGTACGTTGGACACTTGCAGGTCGACGATCCTGACCTCGTGGCCCGCGTCGCGGGCCGCGCCGGCCACCCGTTCCAGGCCGAGCGGCTCCAGACGCAGGAAGATCTCCGAGTACATCAGGGCGCTGGGATGGACGAGCAGCAGGCGCATGGTCACCTCGGTGGAGTAAGAACGGGGACGGCGGCCAGGTGGCGGCTGTCAGGAGGTTGAAGCAGGCGGCGTGCGTTCACCCACCGGCCGACCCATCGGTGCGCTCTGGCTCATCGGACGCTTGCCCGTCTACGTCGCGATGGCCGGGCATCGACTCGACGCCGTCGCACATGGGGGCCGCCGCCTCGCCGGAGGAAGCTGCCACCGGAAGAGGAACACCGTTCCTTCGCAGCACCTGGCGGACGTCCAGGATCAGGGGAAACACCTCGTGATTACGGTCCTCGCCCTGCTCGTCCCACGCCCGCTGCTCGGCCTCGACGGCCATACGATCCTCGGCGAACACGCGTTCGGCGAAGCGCCTGATCAGCGGCCAGGCCAGATGAAGGGCGCCGGGGAGGCGGGGCTTCTCAATCATGAGCAGGCCGTAGGCGTGGCATGTGCGCTGCTCGGCGTCCTCGGGTACGTACACCGCCCAGAGCCGGAAAGACGGACGCTCGGCGTTCTCCGGGACCAGATCGAGCGTCTGATACGGGTATTCGGTGCGGATGGTCATGACGTCGGCGGAGTCGCTACCGCGCACACCCTCGGCAGCGAGCAGGCCCGCGCCGCGGTTCCGCTTGCCTCCGGCGTGCGTGAACAGATACCTGGCCTCCACCGATCCCGGGCCGGTCTCGTACCCCAGCAGTTCAGGGTGGAGTTTGCCGACGACGCCCCGGTGGAGGAACTGGTGGTTCATGTCCAGCAGGTTCTCGTGCATGAATGAGTAGTGGCAGCAGACGCGCCGCGAGAAGGTCATGGTCTTGTACCTGACCGAGCCGAAGGCCGGCAGCTCGGGCAGCGGTGTGACCGCCGCCTTCCCGGCATCCCCCGGAAAGACGAACACGAGGCCGTACGCCTCACGGACGGGGTAGGCGCGGACGCCACGCGGTGGCCGGCCGTCACCCTTGGCAAGGTAGGGAATCTGGGAGATACGGCCGTCGCCACGGTAGGCCCACGCGTGATAGCAGCAGCGCAGCGTCTCGCCCTCCACGACACCCATGCTCAACGGCACCTGGCGGTGAGCGCACCGATCCTCCAGCGCATGAACGGCACCACTCTGCCCCCGGTAGAGAGCGATTCGCTGACCCGCGAACGCGGTCCCGACCACCCGTCGGCCGGGCACCCGCCGGGACAGGGCGACCGGGTACCAGTGATCGGGGTTCGCCCCCACGCGCCGAAGATCGATCGTGCCGGAGCCCGGCTCGCGGCCCCCCGAGAAGCGACCGCTCTCCATCCTGTCGAAGTCGGTCATATCTCTCCTCTTGGTGGGCGCTCCGCTCATCCTGATCGGCGCCCGCTTTCCGTGCTCTGTTCAAGGCGTCCGAATAGGGGGGTGGCCGTCCGCACCCTCGACGACTTCTGGGCGGTGGACGAGGAGCAGCGCACGGGCTCGGCCGCGCCGGCCGACGCCCGGCGACGCGACCCTGGTGAGCGGCCGGGGTCGCGAGGGACGGTTCAGTCCGCGGGCCGGCCGCTCCGGCGCGCGGCCCGCGCCCTGGCCCGGTTGCCACAGCCGACCGAGCACCACGCCTGGTCCCGCCTCCAGGTCAACGGGCGGCAGCACGGGTCCGCGGACTTCACCCTGAGCGCACCACGGACGTCCCAACCGTGAGTGATCTAAGCCCCGCTCAACCGCCGTTCCAGGTCCCGGAGGTCCTTGACCAGCGAGGATCGCACCTTACGCCCCATGAGCGGCGCCGCGAGGCCGTACAGTCCGGATGGGTCACCCCGTACGCGGATGCGGGCCACGGTGCTCTCGTCCGACGTCGGGGTGAAGGTGTACGTCACGTGCATCGGCATCGGGCCCGCGACGGACACCATGTCCAGCAGCCGCGGGGGCTCGTAGTCGGCGACGCGCAGCACGTAGGCGATCCGTTTGCCCAGGAAGTACGCGGTCCGGGTGACCTCGGCACCGACCCCGAAGCCGCCCCCGTCGGCCTGGCGGGTCAGTTCCGCCGTTCGGATGCCCTGCGTCCACTCCGCGTCATGGCGCCAGTCCATCGCGTAGGACGCGACCCGCTCGCACGGCAGCGGGATCACCCGCTCCGCCGTCACGTCGATGCCCACACGCCACCCGCCTCAGCGCCGTTCCGGTGTCCCCTCCATGGACCCATCCGGACGGGGCATCAGCAACCGGACGCACGCCGTCGCGCGCTCGCGGCCACATTACGATTTCCGGACCAGGCACCTCCAAGAAGCCGCAGGTGGCGCCGTTTTTGACCGGTCCCCATGGGTGTTTTTCCAGACAGCTGAAGCCATTTCCGGACCGCCGAATTCTTGGCGCGATCATAAAGGCAATCACCGCTTCCTTTCGGCCAGACTCTGTCGAATTCACCCCTCGACAACCGCCGGGGGATGCTGGTGCCGACAGCCCGGGGAACTATCGTCGCCGCAGGTCACACGGCATACGTCCGCTGTGAACGGATCGACGGCGGGCGCCCCTCGACGGATCCGCCTTCGCAGCTTGGGCGCAAGTTGCACACATCCCCTCTACAGACGGGTCCCGATGGTCTAGATTGACGCGTGCTTCAGATACCTGGGCACGAGGCGACAAAATTGATCTTTTGTTCGGCGCTGCAATAGCCGGTATTCCATTCGGGGGGCGGGACCTCCCGAGGGAGAAACAGTGTGAGGCGGACTCGCCGAATCACTGGTGACCTGGGGGGGTCCTGTGCAGCAAAGGGAATTAGTCATGCCGTTTTCGGCGGGGCCGGGGGCGGCGGGCGATCGCGTTCACCACCAGGGCAGCGAGGGCCTGCCCGGGGGGAGGAACGGGTCATGAAGGTCAGCGTCTTAGGGCTGGGCTACGTGGGCTGCGTGTCGGCCGCGTGCCTGGCCAGCCTGGGCCATGAGGTCGTCGGGGTCGACGTGAACCAGGTGAAGGTCGACCTGGTCAACGACGGCAGGGCCCCGGTGGTCGAGGAGCGGATCGGCGAGCTCGTCGCCGAGGTCGTGCGGGACGGGGCGTTGCGCGCCACCGGCGACGTCCACGAGGCGGTCATGAGCAGCGAGGTGTCGCTGGTCTGCGTGGGAACGCCGTCGGAGCCCAACGGCAGCCTGTGCACCACGTACCTGGAACGGGTCACCGAGCAGATCGGTGCCGCGTTGGCCGAGCGGGCCGGGCAGGAGGGCCGGCACACCGTCGTGTTCCGCAGCACCATGCTCCCGGGCACCTGCATGAACCTGCTGGTACCGATCCTGGAGAAGTACGTCGGCGGCACGGCCGGGGTGGACTTCGGCGTCGCGGTCAACCCGGAGTTCCTGCGGGAAGGCACCAGCGTGCGGGACTTCTTCGACCCGCCCAAGACCGTCATCGGGGAGCTCGACCCGGCCGGCGGCGACGTGGTGGCGGCGTTGTACGACGGTCTGCCCGGGGCGGTGTTCCGGGTGCCCGTGCCGACGGCCGAGGCGATCAAATACGCGGACAACGCGTTCCACGGCCTCAAGATCGGCTTCGCGAACGAGCTGGGCGCCGTGTGCCAGGCCCTCGGGGTGGACTCGCACCAGGTGATGGACGTGTTCCTGGCCGACCGCAAGCTGAACATCAGCCCCGCCTACCTGCGGCCCGGCTTCGCCTTCGGAGGCTCCTGCCTGCCCAAGGACTTACGCAGCCTGGTCCACGCGGCGCGGCAGGCCAACGTCTCGGTGCCCATCCTCGCCCACGTACTGCCCTCCAACTCCGAACATCTGCAGCGCGCCGTCGAGTTGGTCGAGCGCACCGGCACGCGTCGCGTGGGCCTGTTCGGACTGTCGTTCAAACCAGGCACCGACGACCTCCGCGAAAGCCCGCTCGTCGAGCTGGCGGAGAGGCTCTTCGGCAAGGGTTACGACCTGCGGATCTACGACCCCAACGTGAACCTCTCCCGGCTGCTCGGCGCGAACCGCGAGTACATCGAGACCCGGCTGCCACACCTCGCGCAGCTGCTCACGGAGTCCGTCGGCGAGGTCCTCGACCATGCCGAGGTGTGCCTGGTCGGGACCGGGGATCCGGCCGTGCTGTCGGCGCTGCCCCATGGCGAAGGACCGCTGATCGTCGACCTCATCCGCCTTCCCGACGCCGAGGCGCGCCGGGCCGAACCGGGGTACATGGGCCTTGCCTGGTAACGCGACGACAGGCGCCGGCCCGGCCCGGCGCGCGCTGATTCTCGTGGAGAACCTGTCGGTGCCGTTCGACCGGCGGGTGTGGCAGGAGTGCACCACGCTGCGCGACGCGGGCTGGGAGGTGCATGTCATCTGCCCCCAGGGGGGAACGCGGGACACGGAGCCGGAGGCGCTGATCGACGGGGTTCGGATCCACCGCTACCCGTTGCGCGCCGCCACCGGTGGACCGGCCGGCTATCTGCGGGAGTACGGAGCGGCGTTGTGGCACACGGTCCGGCTGGCCCGCAAGGTCGGCCCGGTCGAGGTCGTCCACGCCTGCAATCCGCCGGACCTGCTGTTCCTGCCGGCGCTCTGGCTGAAGCGGCGCGGGGCGCGGTTCGTCTTCGACCAGCACGACCTCGTACCCGAGCTCTACCTCTCCCGGTTCGACCGCGGCGAGGATCTGCTCCACCGCGCCGTGTGCGCGCTGGAACGGCGGACCTACCGGGCCGCGGACGTCGTGCTGGCCACGAACGAGAGCTACCGGGACGTCGCGCTGCGCCGTGGCGGCCGGCGGCCGTCGGACGTCTTCGTGGTGCGCAGCGCGCCCGACACCGAACGGTTCCAGCCCGTACCGCCCGAGCAGGAACTGAAGCGCGGCAAGACTCATCTGCTGTGCTACCTCGGCGTCATGGGCCCTCAGGACGGAGTCGACTACGCCTTACGGGCGCTAGCGAAGCTGCGCGACGAGCTCGGGCGGACCGACTGGCACGCGGTCTTCGTCGGCGCCGGCGACACCTTCGACGCGATGGTGGAGCTGGCCCGGAGGCTCGGGATCTCGGAGCAGGTGCAGTTCACCGGGCGGATTCCGGACGCCGACCTGGTGCGCTACCTGTCCACCGCGGACGTGTGCCTCTCCCCCGACCCCCGCAATCCGCTCAACGACGTGTCGACGATGAACAAGGTCCTGGAATACATGGTGATGGGCCGGCCGATCGTCTCGTTCGACCTCCGGGAGGCGCGAGTCTCCGCCGGTGACGCCGCCGTCTACGCGCCCGCCAACGACGAGACCGAGTTCGCCAGGCTCATCGCGCTGCTGCTGGACGATCCGGAGAAGCGGGCCCGGATGGGCAAGATCGGCCAGGAGCGGATCGGCGGACCGCTCTCCTGGAAGAACTCGCAGGCGTCGCTGCTCGCCGCCTACGCCGCCGCCTGCCGTGACCAGGCTCCGCTGCCGACGGGCGGGACCAACCGGGCGAGGAGGAGTCCGCGCCGTTGAGCGATGACACGATACGGCTGGTCACGATCGGCCGGATTCTCCGTCGGCGCCGACGGCTTCTCACCATCCTCGCCGTGGTGGGCGCGCTCGTCGGCCACGGCACCTCCCTGCTGTTTCCGCCGCGCTACACGACAACCGCATCGGTACTGCTGCCCGGGGCGTGGGAGGAACGCGAGCTGCTGACCCAGGCAGAGATCGCGACCAGTTCGGTGGTGCTCGACCGGGCGGCTGCCACGCTCGGGCGGCCCGGGGCCGGCGGCAGTGAGCTGCGCGATCGGGTGAGCGCCAAGGCCGACGACGGGAACATCATCAAGATCTCGGGTACGGCCGACACCCCGGAGCGCGCACAGCAACTCTCCGACCAGGTGGCCCAGCAGTTCGTCACCTTCGCCGCGCGGATCGCGGGCGACGACACCGGCCCGGAAGCAGCGGCGGGGCCCGAGGCGCTGCGGAAGATGGTGGTGCAGACCAACCGCCGCATCTCCGACCTGGCCGAGGCGGCCGATCCGGCGCGGACGGTCGAGAGCGTACAGACCCGCACCGAGCTCGCGAAGCTGCGCACCGCGCTGCAGGAGGCGGTCAGCAAGCTGGACCAGGCCGACCCGGCGACCCGCAAGGCCAACATGGTTGTCATGGGGCCGGCGGCCAGGCCGGCCGGCGAGGCACCACCGACGAGCGTCCAGCTCACCGTGGCGGGGGCGTTGCTGTTCGTCCTGCTGGCGGTCGTCGGCCATCTCACCGCAGCGCGGATGAGTCGCAGACTGCGCACCGAACCGGAGATCGCCGCGGCGCTGGGCTCGGCGGTGCTGGGTGCCGTCGACGTACCCGCCGAACGGCCCGCGCACCGGCCCGAAGACCGGGACCCGTTGGGCCGGATCCGCCGACTGCTGGGCGTCGACGTCCGGTGGGACGTACCGACCCCGCAGGCCTCCGGCGACGAGGCCGGCAGGCGGATCCGCTACCGGCGGGTGTGCGCCCGCGTCCGGGACCGGCTGCCTGCCCCTCGGCGGCTGCTGGTCGTGGTCCCGGACGGCGACGAGATCGCCCGCCGGGCCGCCGCGCACCTCGTCGCCGAGGCCAAGAGCGATCCTTCGCCCAGCACTTCGGGCGAGAGGTCCTCCGTGAAAACGCGGGTGGTGGAGGTTTCGGTGTCGCGGCCGCTGGTGCCGGACGACGGCGCCGAAGCCGGTGCCCTGGTCGTACTCAGCGCGGGCAGCTGGACCGCGGCGGAGCTCGCCGGCATCGCCGAGGCGTGCGCGGACGCCGAGTACGAGCTCGTCGGCACCGTCCTCGCCTGCCCGGTCCAGGCCCGTCCGGCACGGACTGCCGGCCACCCTCCGGACGGCGCCACGCCGGCGCTCGCGGGTGGGGACGACGCGAGGCGAGGTTCGGGGTGACGACGAGCACGACCGCGGAGCCGTCGACCGCCGCTCCGCTGCTGGACCTCCAGGCGCTGGTCGTCGCCGTGCGCAGGCGCCACCGTCTGTGGTGCTCCCTGGCTCTGCTGGGGCTGCTGATCGGCGCGGGGGTGGCGGTCCTGATGCCGCCACCGCCGACCGCGGTGACCAAGGTGCTGGTCGCACATCAGGCGGACCAGCCGAACGACCCCGGAACGCTGATCCGTACCGATGTCGCGCTGCTGCACACCACGCGGATCGCCGGTGAGGCTCTGCGCTCCCTCGGATCCACGGAACAACCAGAGGACTTCATGCGGGACTACGTGGGCACCGGCGTAACCAACAACCTGCTGCGGATCGAGGCGACAGGTGACAGCGACGCGGAAGCGGTGGCCCGGGCCAAGGCGCTGGCCGACGCGTTCGTCGCGGACCATGTGAAGCGGATACGGCAGACCGCGGACGCCGAGGCCGCCGGCCTGCTCGACCAGCGTGACCGCATGCGGGACGAACTCGCCCGGGTCAACAAGGCGATCGGGGACGGACCGCCGGAGAGCGGGCCGAAGGCGTCGGCGACCATGGAGTCGCTCTTCGCCCGGCGGGCCGAACTCACCTCGCGGATCACCGACTTCGGCCGGCGCGCCGCGGAGGCGCGCGTCGGCACGCCCCGGCTCGTCGCCGGCACGCAGATCGTGGACGCGCCGCGCGCGGTGCGGCACTCCCTGCCCAGGACCGCTGTCACCGACGCCGCGATCGGGCTCGCCCTCGGGCTGGTCCTCGGGCTCGGGGTGGCCGCGGTCGGCGCGGTGGTGGCGGACCGCCCGGTGCTGCGCCGGGACATCGCGGCGAACCTCGGCGCCTCGGTCGTCGCGGAGCTGCGCCGCACACCCCGCCGGCCGGCCGGGCTGTGGCACCGCCGGAAGACCCGCGCGGCACGGACGAGGCTCACCGCGTCTCTGGCCCGTACCGTGCGCGGCTCGGCGGAGCCTGTGTCGCTGCTCGAACTGGGCTGTGCGCGCAGCACGAGTGCGATCGCCCTGGACCTCGCCCGTGCGCTGAAGGACGAGGGGCCGGTGGTGATCATCGACGGTCTGCCCGGCCGGCGGCTCGCCAACCGCCGGCCGAAACCGGGAGACCCCACCGTGGTCGGCGACGAGCGGGCCGCAGCCGTGTCGCATCAGGAGCGCCAGCTGGGTGTCGGCTCGGTGGCACCCGGCGCGGCGTGGACCGGCCTCCCGTACCTCGGCACCCGGACCGTGCTCGTCGTGCGCGCCGGACACGGCAGCGCGGCGTGGCTGCACACCGTGGCACGGCACCTCGCGGACCGGAGCATCACGGTGATCGGTGTCGTGCTGATCGACCCCGATCCGCTCGACCGGACCGACGGCACGCTGTGGGACGGGCCGCACACCGCGCCGAGCGGCCGGAACGAGCGGCCGGCCCGGCACAACGGGGTGGGCCGGCCACGGACGGAGCGACTGCCGGTCCGGGCCACCCGCGTCCCGGACAGCGACGAGGAGGCGCGGTAGACATGTGTGGCATCGCAGGCACGTACCGATGGCCGGACGGGAAGGCCGTGACCGACCGGCTCACCGACACCCTCGCCCACCGCGGCCCGGACGGGGCGGGCCGGTACAGCCACCCAGCCGGTGACGCCGAAGTTCACCTCGGGCATCGCCGGCTGGCCGTCGTCGACCTGTCCGAGACGGGCGCCCAGCCGATGGCCTCGGGCGGCCTCGTCCTGACGTACAACGGCGAGCTGTACAACGCGCCCGAGCTACGTGCCGAACTGGCCGCCGCCGGGGTGCGTTTTCGCGGGACCTCCGACACGGAGGTGCTCCTTGAGTCATGGCGGCGCTGGGGCACGGACTGCCTGCCCCGGCTGCGCGGCATGTTCGCGTTCGGGATCTTCGACGAGCGAACCGGTGACCTGGTGCTCGCCCGCGACCAGCTCGGCGTCAAGCCGCTGTTCCTGCTCCGGCGCGGTGGGGGTCTGGTGTTCGCCTCCGAGCTCAAGGCGCTCGCTGCCGCCACCGGCGGGTCGCTGGAGGTGGACCATGCGGCGCTGGTGGCCTCGCTGCTCTACTACTGGGTGCCGGACTCGCGCTGCGCTCTCCGCGAGGCGGAGAAGCTGCCGCCGGGCAGCTGGCTGCGATGCCGGCCCGACGGCCGGGTGGAGCGCGGCCGGTTCTGGAACCTCCGGGACGTCGCCCACGAGGCCCGCGACAGTGCGCCACCCGACCTGGCCGCCGTCGTCGAGGAGTCGACCCGGCGCCACCTGCTCTCCGACGTACCCGTGGCGACCTTTCTCTCCGGCGGTCTCGACTCCAGCTACCTGACCGCGCTGGCGGCCCGCGACCAGCCCGGGATCTCCGCCTACACGATCGGGTTCCGCGCCGAGGACGCCAGGTTCGAGGCGATGCCGGACGACCTTCGCCACGCACGGCGGGTGGCCGAGCGGTTCGGCGTCGACCTGCATGAGATCGAGATCGCTCCGGACGTGCTCGACCTGCTGCCGCGGATGACGTACCACCTGGACGAGCCGATCGGCGATCCCGCCGCGATCAACACCTTCCTGATCTGCTCGGCCGCACGCGAGGCCGGGGTCAAGGTGATGCTCTCGGGGATGGGCGCCGACGAACTGTTCGCCGGCTACCGCAAACACCTGGCCAACCTGCTCGCCGTGCGCTACCGGCGCGTCCCTCGGCCCCTTCGGCGCGGGGTGTCCGCGGCCGTGGACCGGCTGCCGGTCGCGACGGCCCGCCGGGGCTACCGGTCGGTGCGGTTCGCGAAGCGGTTCCTCTCCTTCGCCGATCTGCCGGAGGAGACCGCGTTCCGGCGCAGCTACACCATGTACGACCAGGACGAGTTGCTGGCCCTGGTCGATCCGGACCTGGCCGGGACGGTCGAGGACGTGCTGACCGAGCACGCGGACGTCTACCAGGACAACGACCTCGACGACTTCGTCAACCGCATGTGCCTGGGCGACGCCAGGATGTTCCTGCCGGGCCTGAACCTCACGTACACGGACCGCGCCAGCATGGCCGCGTCGACCGAGGTGCGCGTGCCGTACGTGGACGTCGAGGTGGTCAAGGCGGCGTTCGCCGTGCCCGGCGATCGCAAGATCGTCGGACGGCAGGGCAAGGCCGTCCTCAAGGAGGCGGCCACCTCGGTCCTGCCCCGGGAGACCGTCTACCGGCCCAAGGGCCTCTTCAGCGCCCCGCTGCGCGCCTGGATGAGCCGGGACCTGGCACCGCTGGTGCGCGAGGTGGTGCACGACGGTGTGCTCGTCGGATCCGGGCTCCTGCGCCGCGACGCGCTGGCGCGCATGGTCGCCGAGGACGCCGCCGGGCGGCGGGACTTCTCCAAGCATCTGTGGCATGTGCTGACTCTCGAGTACTGGTATCGCGACGCGACCTCTGGGTCCGGCCAGAGCACTCGGTCGACGGCTTAGGAATCCGAAGGAGTTCGGGTGAAGCAGGTTGTGCAGAACTACAGGAGCGGCGAGCTGGCGGTGCTCGACGTGCCGGTGCCGGGGTGCAAGCCGGGCGGTGTGCTGGTCCGCAGCGCCTACTCGCTGATATCCACCGGGACCGAGCTGATGAAGGTGTCCGAGGCCGGCATGTCGATGCTGGGCAAGGCTCGCTCCCGGCCCGACCAGGTGGCCAAGGTCATGCAGAGCGTGGCCACCAACGGGGTCCCCGCCACCTACCGCAAGGTGATGGGCAAGCTGGACTCCTACACGCCGCTGGGCTACTCGCTGTGCGGGGTGGTCGAGCAGGTCGGGGCCGGCATCGACGACGTGGCGGTCGGCGACCTCGTGGCCTGCGCCGGTAACGAGCACGCGCTGCACGCCGAGCTGAACTGGGTGCCGAAGAACCTCTACTCGCCGGTGCCGGACGGTCTCGCGCCACGGCACGCGGCCTTCGGCACCGTCGGGTCGATCGCGTTGCAGGGTGTCCGCCGCGGCGAGCCCCAGCTCGGTGAGGTGGCGCTGGTCATCGGCCTCGGGCTGATCGGGCAGCTGGTGGTGCAGCTCCTCGCCGCCTCGGGGGTCCGCGTCGTCGGCGTCGACCCCGACCCGGTGCGCTGCGAGCTGGCGGCGCGTCTGGGCGCGGCGGCCTGCGGCGATCCCGCGTCCCCGGCCGTGGAAGCCGCCGTCGCCGAGCTCACCGGCGGTCACGGCGTGGACCAGGTGTACCTGGCAGCCGGCGGCGGCAGCAACGAGCCCGTCGAGCTTGCCGCCCGGCTGAGCCGGGACCGGGGCCGGGTCGTCGACATCGGCAAGTGCCGCCTGGACCTGCCGTGGAACGCGTACTACGAGAAGGAGCTCGACGTCCGGTTCTCCCGCAGCTACGGCCCCGGGCGCTACGACCCGGAGTACGAGCTGGAGGGGCGGGACTACCCCATCGGCTATGTGCGCTGGACCGAGCGCCGCAACCTGGCCTGCTTCCTCGATCTCGTCGCCCGTGGCGGCGTCGACGTGGAGCCGCTGATCTCGCACATCGCCGACTTCGACGATGCCGTCAAGACGTACCAGCGCCTGAAGGACGGTGAACTGAAGGCCGTGGCCGTGCTGTTCCAGTACCCGGAACAGGCGGTGGAGGCGGCTGCCCCGCAGCTGGCCGTGCCCGCCGTGAACGTGCAGCAGGGTCCGGTCCGGGCCGCCAAGACGCCGGTGCGCCTCGCGTTCGTCGGCGCCGGGAACTACGCGACGTCGATGCTGCTGCCCCACCTGGCGGAGCGCGACGGCGTCGAGTTGTCGACCGTCGTCACCACGACGGCGCTGTCCGCGGCCAACGCGAAGCGGAAGTTCGGCTTCGCCGCGGCGACCACCGATCTCGACGCCGTCCTCGGCGACACGTCCATCGACGCGGTGTTCGTGGTCACCCGGCACAGCTCGCACGCCGAACTGACCCGGAAGGCACTGCTCGCCGGCAAGGCGGTGTTCGTCGAGAAGCCCCTCGCCCTCACCGAGGACGAGCTGGCCGGTGTCCTCGCGGCGGTGGAGGAGTCCGGCAACGACCGGCTGCAGGTGGGCTTCAACCGTCGGTTCGCGCCCCTGCTGCGGGAGGCGAGGGAACGGTTCGGCGCCCGTACCGGACCGGCGAGCCTCCGCTACCTGGTCAACGCGGGCCGGCTCGGGCACGGCAGCTGGTACCTCCGGCAAGGCACCGAGGGCACGCGGTTCGCCGGCGAGGGCGGACATTTCATCGACACGGCGAGCTGGCTGCTCGAAGCCGACCCGGTGTCGGTGTACGCGGCCGCCACCTCCGGCAACGACGACCTGCAGGTCGTGCTCCGCTACCCGGACGGTTCCACCGCCACCCTCAGCTACGTCACCAGCGGCCCGGCCGGCTTCCCCAAGGAGACACTCGACCTTGTCGCGGACGGCAAGGTCCTGAAACTCGACGACTTCGTCCGCGCCACGGTGTACGACGGCCGCCGCAGGCGGTGGGTCAGCTCGCGGCTGCCCAAGACCCGGGACAAGGGCCAGTCCGCCGAGCTGGCCGCGTTCGTCAAGGCCGTACGGACCGGCGGGCCGATGCCGGTGCCGCTGGAGTCGCTGGTCGCCACCACATCAGCCACCCTCGCCGTCCAGGCCGCCCTGGCCGGCGGCGCTCCGGTGACGTTGGCGAGGGCGCGATGACCATGAGCGCGGGCAGTGCGGGCTGGTACCTGCGGCGGTTGTCGAGGATGGGACCGCGGGAGGTCGGCGGCCGGGTCGGCGACGCGGTGCGCAGGCGGCGGTGGCGGTCGGCGCCGCCGGACTGCCCGAGCGTGACCGGCGCCCGCTTCACCGCCGTACTGCCCGCCGGGACGATCGCCGCGATACCTCCGGACGCCGCGAAACGGCTCGTCGCCGAGGCGGACCGGCTGATGGCCGGGCACGTCGAGTATTTCGGTGTGGTCCGTGAGGACCTGGCCGACCCGGACTGGTGGTACGACCCGAAGACCGGGCGCCGGGCGCCGTGGGGCTACGCCTTCGACGTGCCGTACCGGAACGAGGACGCGGTCGGGGACGTCAAGCAGATCTGGGAGCTGTCCCGGCACCAGTACCTCACCGTGCTCGCCGCCGCCTACGCGATCACCGGGGACGGGCGGTACGCCGAGCGCGTGGCCGAGCATCTGCGGTCGTGGTGGGCGGCCAACGCGCCGCTGCGCGGAGTGCACTGGACCAGCGGCATCGAGCTGGGGATCCGGCTGCTGTCCTGGGTGTGGATCCGCCGGCTGCTCGACGGCTGGCCGGGCGCGGCCGGGCTGTTCGAGGGCAACCCGGTGGCGCTGAACCAGATCTGGCACCACCAGCGCTGGCTGGCCGCCTTCCCCAGCCGGGGCTCTTCCGCGAACAACCACGTCATCGCCGAGGCCGCCGGGCAGTACGCGGCGGCCTGCGCGTTCGGATGGTTCCCCTCCTCGGCGCGCTGGGCAGCCGACGCGCTGCGGTCGTTGGAGCGGCATCTGCGCGGCAACACCTTCGGCTCCGGCCTCAACCGCGAGTTGGCCACCGAGTACCACGGACTCGTGCTGGAGCTCGGCCTGGCCGCCGTGGCCGAGGCGGATGCCGCGGGAAGGCCGGTTCCCGCGTCGATCCGGCTGGTGCTGCTGCGGAAGACCGACGCGCTCGCGGCCGTCGTGGACAACCGGTTACGGCCACCGCGCCAAGGGGACGCGGACGACGGGCACGGCCTGGTCGTGGACGGCACGGGCACCGACCGCTGGGCCTCGCTGCTGGCCACCGGGGACGCCGTGTTCGGCAGGCTCGACTGGTGGCCCGCGGTGACCGGCACCGATGTGCGCACCCCGCTCCTGGCCGCGCTCATCAAGCCCGCTGGACTGTCCGTGACCCGCCCGGCACGCCGGCCGGCCCATTTCGCCGACGCGGGGCTCACCATCCTGCGCGGTCCGGCAGAGAAGATATGGTGCCGCTGCGACGGTGGTCCGCACGGGTTCCTTTCCATCGCCGCGCATGCCCACGCAGACGCGCTGTCCGTGGAGGTCCGGCACGACGGCGTCGACGTGCTGGCCGACCCGGGGACGTACTGCTACCACGGGCAGCCCGAGTGGCGGCAGTACTTCCGGTCGACCCTCGGCCACAACACCCTGCGCCTGGACGGCCGTGACCAGTCCGTCTCCGGCGGCCCGTTCCTGTGGACCCGTCATGCCCGCAGCCGTGTCCTGTTCGCGGAGACAGCCGACGCCTCCGGTGGGGGTACGGCCCGCTGGTGCGCCGAGCACCACGGTTACCAGCCCTCCGTGCACCGCCGCCGGGTGGAGCTGACCGCCGCGAGCCAGGAGCTGCGGGTGGTCGACGAGGTACGCGGCCCGCGCCGGGCCGTACACCTGGCGTTCCACCTGGGCCCGGCGATCGCCGCCGACCTGGTGGCGAACCGGGCGGTGCTCACCTGGACCCGGGACGGCGAGGACCGCTCCGCGGTGCTCGACCTGCCCGGGCAACTCTCCTGGCAGGCGCATCGGGGCGAGACCGACCCTCCACTGGGCTGGTACTCCGCCGGATTCGGGCGCAAGGAACCCGCCACCACGCTGGTCGGCACCGGCTTCACCGACGGCCCTGCGCGGGCGCGGGAGTTCACCACCGTGCTCAGGTTCCGCGGCTAGGGGGGCGCGTGGGGAACACGAGGCGGCCCTGGGCGTCGGCGGCGGCACCGCTGGCGCTGGCCCTGCTGGCGGCGACCGGCTGTACGAGCACTCCGGGCCCCCGGGCGGAGCCGTCCGCGGCGCCCGCCACGTCCGGGGCGCCCGCCACGTCCGTGGCCCGGGTGTGCGCCAGGCCCGCGGCCGGGCCGGCGAAGGCGCCGGCGGGGGCGGTGACGGTCGACCCCGCGGTGGTCGGGGACCTGGCGGAGAAGACCAGAAGCAGTCCGCCGAACACCACGTTCTGGCTTCGACCGGGGACGCACAGGCTCGCGCCGGACCGTTACGCCCAGGTCGTCCCCAAGGAGGGCAACCGCTACCTCGGCGCGCCAGGCGCGGTGCTCGACGGCCGGAAGACCAACCAGTACGCGTTCGGCGGCACCGCCCGCGACGTCACCATCCGGCACCTGACCGTGCAGGGTTTCGTGGCGCCGCAGAACGAGGGGGTGGTCAACCATGACTCGGCCGACGGGTGGGTGATCGAGCACGCGACGATCCAGAACAACTCCGGCGCGGGGCTGATGGCCGGTGCCCGCCAGCGGGTCCGCGCCAGCTGCCTGCGGGGCAACGGACAGTACGGACTGAACGCGTACAAGGCCGGCGGCCCCATCCGCGACCTGGTGGTCGAGGGCAACGAGATCGTGGCCAACAACACCGACGGCTGGGAGCGGCGGAAGCCGGGCTGCGGCTGCACCGGAGGCGTCAAGTTCTGGGCCGTCGACGGCGCCGACGTACGCGGCAACTGGGTGCACGACAACCGGGGACCCGGGTTGTGGGCGGACACCAACAACACCGACTTCCGCATCGAGGACAACGTGCTGGAGGCCAACGACGGCGCCGCGCTCATCTACGAGACCAGCTACAACGCGGTCATCCGGAAGAACACGATCCGGCGGAACAACTGGGTCGAGGGCCGCGCGAAGGCCGACCGCGGCGACTCCTTCCCGTTCGCGACCATCTATCTGTCCGAGTCCGGCGGCGAACCACGCGTCAGGGCCCGCACGGACAAGATCGAGATCTACCAGAACGTGCTGGAGAACAACTGGTCCGGGATCACCCTGTGGGAGAACGCCGACCGGTTCTGCAACAGCCCGGCCAACACCTCCTCCGGTGCCTGCACATTGCTGGTGAAGAGCACCGACCGCTGCGCACAACCGGGGATCGCCGCCGCACCGCTCCACGCCGACTGCCGGTGGAAGACACAGCGGGTGGACATCCACAGCAACCGCTTCGTGCTGGACACGTCCGTCGTCGGGTGCACGGTGAAGTGCGGTCGCATGGCGGTGCTGGCCAACTACGGCACCTATCCGGACTGGTCACCGTACAAGGGCGAACCGGTGGCCGAGGCGATCACCCACAAGCAGCAGAACCGCTGGCACGACAACGTCTACGTCGGACCATGGAGCTTCGTCGCCCACGACCCGAGCCGGGAACTCGACTTCGGGCAGTGGCGGGGCGCGCCGTACCGGCAGGACGCGGGCAGCACCTTCCAGCCACGGGCCGGTGGTTGAGATGGACCGTGCCCTGACGCGCGAGGGGCTGCCGGGCGGACCCGATACCGAAGGCACGGGGCCCGCCGCCGCACCGCGCCCTTCTGGCACACCGAAGCTGGTCGGGGTCGTCTGGGGGCTGCTGATCCTCAACACGCTCGGCTCCGCCGGGGCGAAGACCATCGTCCCGCTGCCCCGCTCCCTCATCCAGATGATCACGATGGGGGCGCTGGTCGCCGCGTTCGCGCTGGCGCTCGCCCTCAATCTCCGGCTGCGCGTCCGGCCCAGCGCCTTCCTGTTCCTGCTCACCCTGCTGCTGGTGCCGAGCGTGCTCTCCAGCGCGGACCTGGACTCCGGTTTCGGGGCGCTGTTCCGCTGCGCCCGGCTTGCTCTCTTCGTCGGCACGCTGTGGCTGCTCAGCCACTGGTGGGACGGGAGTGCGACGTTGGTCCGGCACCACATCCGGCTGTACTTCGCCGTGCTGGCGTCGGTGGCCGCAGGCCTGCTCATCTCCCCCGGCGCGGCCATGCCCGAGCTGTACGGCGGACGCCTGGTCGGCGCGTTGTGGCCGCTCACCCCGCCGCAGATCGGACAGTACGCCGCGGTGATCACCGGGCTCACCGTGCTGCTCGTCCTGGGCCGCCGGACCGACCGGGTCAGCGCGGCGGTGGTCGTCGTGCCGGCACTCGTCCTGCTCGCGCTGACCCACACCCGGACGGCCACGCTCGGCCTGCTCATCGGGCTGATGCTGGCGATCGGCTCACTCGTCCTGACCAGCGCCGCCGCCCGCCGGTTCTTCGCCTGGGCGGTGCTGTGCGTCACGGTGGCCGCGGTGGCGTTCAACTCCGCGTTACAGGCGTGGTTCCTGCGCGGACAGAGCCAGGAGAACTTCTCCAACCTCACCGGCCGGGCCAAGGTCTGGGACGCCCTGCTGGCAGCCCCCCGGACGGCCTCGGAGCAGCTGCTCGGGGCGGGCCTTGGGGACAAGTCCTTCGGCGGGCTGCCGATCGACAACAGCTGGCTGGCCGTCTACCACGAGCAGGGTCTGACCGGCGCCGTCATCGTGGCGGCGATGGTCGCCGTGCTGGGCGGTGTCGCGTTGCTGCGGCCGCCCTCGCTGCCGAGGGCCTGCGCGATCTTCCTGATCAGCTACTGCGCGATCGCGTCGTACACCGAGGCCGGGCTGGGCGACGCCTCTCCGTACCTGCTGCATCTGACCGTGGCCGCCTCGCTGCTGACGGCCCGGACCTCGGAGGTGCCTTGAGCATGCGCGTTCTCGTGGTGCACAACCGCTACGCCTCGGCGCAGCCGAGCGGGGAGAACAAGGTCGTCGACCAGGAGGTGGGGCTGCTGCGCGAGGCCGGCCACCGGGTCGAGGTGTTCGAGCGGCGCAGCGACGACATCGCCGCCCGGTCCCTGTTCGGCAAGGCCGCGGTGCCACTGCTGGTGCCGTGGAACCCGGGGGTCCGCGTGGAGCTCGCCGCCCGGCTCCGCGCCGGGCGGCCGGACGTGGTGCACGTCCACAACGTCTTCCCGCTCCTGTCCCCCGCCGTGCTTGCCGCCTGCGCCGACGCCGGCGTGCCCGCCGTCGCCACCCTGCACAACTACACCCAGGTCTGCCCGCCCGGCACGCTGCGGCGGGACGGCCGGCCGTGCACCGACTGCGTCGGGTCTGCGCCGCTGCCCGCCGTCCGCCACGGCTGCTACCGCGGCTCCCGCCTCGCGACGGTGCCGCTCGCGGTCAGCCTCTCGGTCAACCGGCGGCGCTGGTGGTCCGGCGTGGAGCGGTTCTTCTGCATCTCCGCGGCGCAGCGCGAGGTCCTGGTGCGGTCCGGCATGCCGCCCGAGCGGCTGGCGGTGAAGCACAACTTCGTGCCCGACCCGGGCACGTACCGAGCGGGCGCCGGCGAGCATCTGCTCTATCTCGGCCGGCTCGCGGAGGCCAAGGGCGTGCGGCTGCTCATGGCCGCGTGGGACGAGATCGCCGCCGAGGGCGGTGTGGGCGTGCCGCTGGTGGTCGCCGGGGCGGGGCCGCTGGAACGAGAGGTGGCCGCGTGGGCGGCGGACCGGGACGACGTGCGGTACGTCGGCCTGTACGACCCGGCCCAGTGCCGGCAGGCCGTCGCTCGGTCGGTCGCCGTGGTGGCGCCGTCGACGTGGCTGGAGGCGTTCGGGCTTGTGGTCGTGGAGGCGATGGCGGCGGGGGTCCCGGCCGTCGCCGCCGGTCACGGCGCCTTCGTCGAACTCGTCGAGGACGGGGTGACCGGGCTGCTGCACCGGCCGGGCGACGCCGCCTCGCTCGCGTCCTGCATCCGCGGGATCGCGGCCGGGCGAGCCCGCAACCAGGAGATGGGCCAGGCGGCCCGGCGCCGTTACGAGCAGGGGTTCAGCCCGGCCGTCGGCCTGGAGCGCCTGGTGGAGGGGTACCGCGCCGCGATCGCGGGGCGGACGGAATCAATGGGGGGCAGTAGATGACACGATGCCGACTCTGCGGCTCGGAAGCGATGGCGAGCGTCGTCGACCTGGGGGCGACGCCACCCTGTGAGAGCTTTCTCGCCGCGGACCAACTGGATCAGCCGGAACCGGCCTACCCGCTGCACCTGCGGGTCTGCACGGACTGCTGGCTCGCGCAGATCCCGCCGCTGATCACGCCGGAGGACACGTTCACGCAGTACGCGTACTTCTCCTCCTACTCGACCTCCTGGGTGGACCACGCCCGCGCCTTCGTCGCCGACGCCGTCGAGCGCCTCGGTCTCGGCCCCGACGCGTTCGTGGTCGAGGTCGCGAGCAACGACGGGTACCTGCTCAAGCACGTCGTGGACCGGGGGCTCCGGTGCCTCGGCATCGAGCCGTCGGTGAACGTCGGCGCCGCGGCGCGGGAGAAGGGTGTGCCCACGCTCACGGAGTTCCTGAGCTCGGACACGGGCCCGGCCGTCCGCGCCGAGCACGGCCCGGCGGACCTGGTCGTGGCCAACAACGTGTACGCGCACATCCCCGACGTGGTCGGGTTCACCCGGGGGCTGCGCGCCCTGGTCGCCGACGACGGCTGGATCTCCATCGAGGTGCAGCACCTGCTGACCCTGATCGAGGAGAATCAGTACGACACGATCTACCACGAGCACTTCCAGTACTACACGGTCGCCTCCGCGATCCGGGCGCTCGCGAGCGGCGGACTCGCGCTCGTGGACGTCGAGTTGCTGCCGACGCACGGCGGCTCGATCCGGCTGTGGGCCCGGCCGGCCGAGGTGGCCGGCGAGCCGACGCGGCGGGTGGCCGACGTGCTGGACCGGGAGAAGGCCGCCGGGCTGCGGGAGCTGTCCGGGTACACCGAGTTCTCCGCCCGGGTGGCCAAGGTGCGCCGAGATCTGCTGCGGTTCCTCGTCGAGGCGGCCGAGCGCGGCGAGACGGTCGTCGGCTACGGCGCCCCCGGCAAGGGCAACACCCTGCTCAACCACTGCGGCATCCGGCCCGACCTGCTCCCGTACACGGTCGACCGAAACCCCTACAAGCACGGCAGGTTCACCCCGGGCACCCGCATCCCGATCCTGCCTCCCGAGCGGATGGCCGCCGACCGGCCCGACTATGTGCTCGTCCTCCCGTGGAATTTGCGCGACGAGCTGACCGAGCAGCTGTCCTTCGTGCACGCCTGGGGCGGCCGGCTGGTCTTTCCCATCCCGGAACTCAGCATTGTCGAGGTCAAGCCATGAAAGTCGTACTGTTCTGCGGCGGTTACGGGATGCGGATGCGGAGCGGTGCCGCCGACGACGTGCCCAAGCCGATGGCGATGGTCGGCCCCAGGCCGCTGATCTGGCACGTCATGCGCTACTACGCGCACTTCGGGCATACGGAGTTCATCCTGTGCCTCGGGTACGGGGCGCACCACATCAAGGACTTCTTCCTCAACTACGAGGAGACGACGTCCAACGACTTCGTGCTGCGGGGCGGGCGGACGGAGCTGCTGTCCACCGACATCGCGGACTGGACGATCACGTTCGCGCAGACCGGCATCGAGTCGCCGATCGGAGAGCGGCTGCGCCGGGTGCGCCACCACCTGGATGGCGACGAGATGTTCCTCGCCAACTACGCCGACGTGCTCACCGACGCCCCGCTGCCGGAGATGATCGACCGGTTCGCCCGGCGTGACGCCGGGGCGTCGATGATGGTGGTGCCGCCGCAGTCGTCGTTCCACTGCGTGGATTTGGGCGAGGACGGTCTGGTGGGGGGCATCACCCCGGTGAGCGAACTGCCGCTGTGGGAGAACGGCGGCTACTTCGTGCTCCGCCAGGAGGTCTTCGACCACATACCGGAGAACGGCGACCTGGTCGCCGACGGATGCGCCCAACTGGCCAAGCGGGGGCGGCTGGTGGCGCATCAGCACCGCGGCTTCTGGAAGCCGACCGACACCGTGAAGGAGCGGGCCTCGCTGGACGACGCGTACGCGCGGGGCGACCGGCCGTGGGCCGTGTGGGAGCGGGCCGGCGCCGGAGTGGGGGCGTGATCCGGCTCGGGGCCGGGCGCCTGGACCGGCTCGTCGCGGTGGGGGCGCACTGCGACGACATCGCCATCGGCGCCGGCGGCACGCTGCTGACCCTGTGCCGTGCGCGGCCGGGTGTCCGGATCGACGCGCTGGTGCTCACCGGCGGCGGCACCGAGCGGGAGGCGGAGGAGCAGGCCGCGCTCGCCGCCTTCTGCCCGGGCGCCGACCTGCGGCTGACCGTCCTCAAGCTGCCGGACGGCCGGATGCCTGTGCACTGGGACGAGGCCAAGGCCGCGGTCGAGGAGTTGCGCGCGCAGACCGAACCGGATCTGATCCTGGCCCCGCGTACCGACGACGCGCACCAGGATCACCGCGGCCTGGCGAAGCTGATACCCACCGCCTTCCGCGACCACCTCGTGCTCGGCTACGAGATCGTCAAGTGGGACGGCGATCTCGGCCGTCCCACGGCGTACCAGCCGCTGTCGCCGGAGACCGCCGAACAGAAGGTGCGGCTGCTGCAGGAGCACTATCCCTCGCAGCGGCACCGGCCCTGGTACGACCGGGAGGCCTTCGTCGGCCTCGCACGGATCCGCGGCATCGAATGCCACGAGCGATACGCCGAGGCGTTCGCCGTCACCAAACTCACGCTCAACCTGGGGGGTTGAACCTTGCGCGTACTACTGACCGGACACCAGGGCTACCTGGGCACCGTGATGGCCCCGGTCCTCACGGCCGCCGGGCACGAGGTCGTCGGGCTCGACTCCGGCCTGTTCGCCGACTGCGTCCTGGGCCCGGCGCCCACGGATCCGCGGGGGCACCGGGTGGACCTGCGCGATGTCACGGCCGACCACGTGGCCGGGGTGGACGCCGTGATCCACCTGGCCGCGCTCTCCAACGACCCGCTGGGATCGCTGGCGCCGGAGCTCACCTACGACATCAACCACCACGCCTCCGTACGCCTTGCCCGGCTGGCCCGCGACGCCGGAGCGCGGCGCTTCCTGTACGCGTCGACCTGCTCGGTCTACGGCGCCGCCGGCGGTGACGGCCTGGTGGGCGAGGACGCCCCGCTGCGCCCGGTGACGCCGTACGCGGAGTCCAAGGTGCGGGTGGAGGACGACCTGCACGCGCTGGCCGACGGCGACTTCAGCCCGGTGTTCATGCGCAACGCCACCGCCTTCGGACACTCGCCCCGGCTCCGCGCCGACATCGTGCTGAACAACCTGGTGGGCCACGCGCTCCTGTCGGGCGAGGTACTGGTGCTCTCCGACGGCACCCCCTGGCGCCCGCTGGTGCACGCCGCCGACATCGCACGGGCCTTCACGGCCGCGCTGACCGCGCCACGGGAAGCCGTGCACGACCGGGCGTTCAACATCGGCGGCGAAAGCAACAACGTCACGGTCGCCGAGATCGCCGAGCAGGTCGCCGAGGCGGTGTCCGGCGCGAAGGTGGTGATCACCGGAGAGACCGGTGCCGATCCGCGGTCGTACCGCGTGGACTTCTCCCGGTTCCGCGCCGCGGTACCCGGCTTCGACTGCGAGTGGACGGTGAAGCAGGGCGCTCTCGAACTCGCCGACGCCTACCGGACGTTCGGGCTCACCCGGGAGGACTTCGAGCGGCGCTTCACCCGGCTTGCCGTGCTGCGCGCGGCGTCCGACGCCGGCGCGGTCGACGACACCCTGCGGTGGCGCCGGTGACCGCGGCCGGCTTCGGCGAGGAGATGTACGCGCTGGTGGAGCGGTTGTACCCGCTGTGCCGGAGCATCACCGGGGACGGTGTGCGCGCCACCCTGGACATCGTCGGCGAGTACCTCCCGCTCCAGGTGCACGAGGTGCCGACCGGGACGCAGGTGCTCGACTGGACGGTGCCGCAGGAGTGGAACATCCGGGACGCGTACGTCGCCGACAGCACCGGCCGGCGGGTCGTCGACTTCGCCGCGTCCAGCCTGCACGTGCTCGGCTACAGCGTGCCGGTGTCGCGGACCATGCCGCTGTCCGAGCTCCGCGCCCACCTGCACACCCTGCCGGAGCAGCCGGCATTGGTGCCGTACCGCACCAGCTACTACACGCCGGAATGGGGGTTCTGCCTGGCCCAGGAGACCCTGGACGCGCTGCCGGACGGCGAGTACGAGGTGGTCGTCGACTCCACACTCGCGGACGGCCATCTCACCTACGCCGAGCATGTGGTCCCCGGGCAGGTCCCGGACGAGGTGATCGTCTCCTGCCATGTCTGCCACCCGTCGCTGGCCAACGACAACCTGGCCGGGGTCGCGGTGGCGACGTTCCTGGCCAGGGCGCTGGCACAGCAGACGCCGTACTACACCTACCGGTTCCTCTTCGCGCCCGGCACCATCGGGGCGATCACCTGGCTGGCCCGTAACGCGGAGCGGATCGAGCGGGTCAAGCACGGCCTGGTGCTGGCCTGCGCCGGCGACTCGGGCCGGCTGACGTACAAGCGGAGCAGGCGCGGCGACGCGGAGATCGACCGGGTGTTGCGGCACGTGCTCGCCGCCTCCGGACGCCCGCACCGCGTCGTCGAGTTCACTCCGTACGGCTACGACGAGCGGCAGTTCTGCTCGCCCGGGTTCGATCTCGGCGTGGGCTCGCTCAGCCGGACCCCGTACGCCGGCTACCCCGAGTACCACACCTCGGCCGACAACCTGGACTTCGTCTCCCCGGAGGCGATGGCGGACACGCTGGCCGTCTGCCGCGAGGCGTTCGCCGTCCTCGACCGCAACCGGCTGTACGTCAACCTCAGCCCGTACGGCGAGCCACAGCTGGGCCGGCGCGGGCTGTACGACTCGCTCGGCGGCCGCAGCGACGCGAAGCAGGCCCAGATGGCCATGCTCTGGGTGCTCAGCCTCTCCGACGGGGAGCACAGTCTGCTGGACGTGGCCGAGCGGTCCGGGCTGCCGTTCGACACCGTCGCCGGCGCGGCAGGCGCCCTGCACGGCGCCGGGCTGATCAAGGAATGACGCCGATGGCCACCGAGGGGGCGAGGACAAGGCCGAAGGCGGCGACCGCCAGGCGGGCCGTCGTCGGCCGGCTGTCCTGGGGCCTGGCCGACCAGGCGGCCTCCAGCATGACCAACTTCGCGGTGGGCATCTTCGTGGCACGCTCGCTGGGGCCGGCCGCGTTCGGCGTGTTCAGCCTGGCCTGGCTGACCTACGGTGTGGTGCTCAACGTCGCCCGAGGGCTGGCCACCGACCCGCTCGTGGTGCGCTTCAGCGGCGTGCCGGACACATCCTGGCGCGCGGCGGCGGCCCGGGCGTCGGGTACGGCCCTCGGCGTCGGCGCCACCGTCGGCGCGGTGTGTGTGCTGGTCGGGCTCGGCCTCGGCGGCCGGCTGGGGCCCGCGTTCGCCTGCCTCGGCGTCGCACTCCCGGCGCTGCTGCTCCAGGACGCCTGGCGGTTCGCGTTCTTCGCCGCCGGCACCGGGCGGAAGGCGTTCGTCAACGACGTCGTGTGGGGGGTCGCCCTCGTCCCGGCCATGGTGGTGGCGGCCCGCGTGGGCAGCGTGGCCGCGTATCTGCTCGCCTGGGGCGCGGCCGCCGCGGTGGCCGCGATGTACGGCTGCTTCCAGTCCGGCATCCTGCCCCGGCCGGCCGGAGCGCGGACATGGCTTCGCGACCACCGCGACCTCGGCCACCGGTACCTGATCGAGAACGTCAGCCTCAGCGGCGCGAGCCAGCTGCGGGCGTACGGGCTGGGCGCGCTCGTCGGGGTCGGCGCGGTGGGTGCGGTCCGGGGCGCGGAGCTCCTGCTCGGCCCGTTCCTCGCCGTGCTGATGGGGCTGTCGCTGGTCACCGTCGCGGAGGCGGCGCGTGTGCTGCGGCAGGCCCCGCACCGGCTTGCCAGGTTCTGCCTCCTGCTGGGCGGCGGGCAGGCCGTCGCCGCGCTGCTCTGGGGCGCGGCGCTGCTGCTGGTGCCGGACCGGGCCGGCGAGATGGTGCTCGGCGGCGTCTGGGCTTCCGCCTCGGAGCTCATCGTGCCGGCCACGCTCGGCGTCGCGGGCGCCGGCCTCGGCACCGGCGCGGCGGCTGGACTGCGCGCTCTCGGCGCGGCCCGGCGCAGTCTGCGCAGCCAGCTGTTCGCCTCCACCTGTTACGTCACCGGCGGGCTCGGCGGGGCGGCCGCGGCCGGCGCGGTCGGCTCGGCCTGGGGCGTCGCCGCCGCGACGTCGGTCAGCTCGGCCGTGTGGTGGCTGCAGCTGCGGTCCGCCCTGGGCGAGCGCCGACAGAACCCCATCTCCGAAGTGAGGACCTCATGACCGCGCATCCCAGGCTGAGCATCGGCCTGCCCGTGTACAACGGCGAGGAGTACCTCGCCGAGTCGCTCGACGCCCTGCTCGGCCAGACCTACGAGGACTTCGAGCTGGTCGTCTCCGACAACGCCTCGACCGACGGGACCCGGGACATCTGCCGCCGGTACGCGGCTCGGGACTCCCGGATCCGGTACCTCCGGCTGCCCAGGAACATCGGCGCCGCGCCGAACCACAACCACGTGTTCACCGAGTGCCGCGGCGAGCTGTTCAAGTGGGCCTCGCACGACGACCTGTACGCCCGAAGTCTGCTGGAGCGCTGTGTGGAGGCGCTGGACGAGCGGCCGGAGGTGATTCTCGCGCACAGCGGGCAGGCGGTCATCGACGGCGACGGCCAGGTGAAGGTCCCGTACGAGTACGGGCTCGCCACCGACTCGCCGCACCCGCCGGAACGCTTCCGCAGTCTGCTGTTCGAGCCCGGTGGCGACGACTTCTACGGGGTGATGCGGGCCGACGTGCTGCGCCGGGTGAAGCCGCACGACAGCTACCACCACGCGGACCGCACGTTCGTCGCCGAGATCACCCTGCACGGGCCCTTCCACCAGGTGCCGGAGCTGCTGTACTTCCGCCGCGACCACCCCACCCGCGCCGAGCGGGCGAACCCTTCCAAGCGCTCCCGCTGCGTCAACCTGGACCCGCGCCGGGCGGGCCCGCTGCACCCGACGCCCCGGCTGCTCGCCGAGTACGTCTGGGGTTTCGCCTCGGCGGTGCGGCGGGCGCCGCTGTCCGCGGCCGACCGGCGCGCGTGCCACCGCCACCTGGTCGCGTGGCTGGCCGGCCGGATCCGGCCGGGCGCCGGCGAGCGCGTCGAGGACCGCGCCCCGGTCGGCCCGGACCGGCTCGCCGTGTCCGTCGACGCGCTCGTCGCCGGCCGTGATGGGCGGCAGGCGTGACGCGGGTGCGGGTGGGGGTGTTCGGCCTGCTCGGCTCCGGCAACCTCGGCAACGACGGGTCGCTGGAGGCCGTGCTCGGCCACCTCCGCGCCGAGCACCCGGAGGCGGTCGTGGACGCGCTGTGCGCAGGACCCGAGGCCGTCACGGCCCGGTACGGGATCCCCGCGACGCGGCTGCACTGGTACCGCGGTGAATACCGGACGGCGTCGCGGGCGGGCGCGATCGCGGCGAAGGGTCTGGGCAAACTCGTGGACGCCGTCCGTACCGCTGCCTGGGTGCGCCGGCACGATGTGGTGATCGTGCCGGGCATGGGGGTGCTGGAGGCCACGCTGCCGCTGCGGCCGTGGGGCTTCCCGTACGCGCTGTTCCTGCTCTGCGCGACCGGCCGGCTGTTCGGTACCCGGGTCGCGCTGGTCGGCGTCGGCGCCGGCCCGATCGGCGACCGGCCGACCCGGGCCCTGGTGCGCTGGTCGGCGCGGCTCGCCGCGTACCGGTCGTACCGGGACGCCCTGTCCCGCGACGCGATGCGGGCGATGGGCGTGGACACCGCGCGCGACGAGGTGTATCCGGACCTCGCGTTCGCCCTGCCGACGCCGCAGGCGAGTGCGCCGACAGGCGGCAGGGTCTGCGTGGGCGTCATGGACTTCCACGGCGGCAACGACGACCGGGCGCGGGCCGAGGAGATCCACCGGCGCTATCTCGACGGGACGATCCGGTTCGTCCGCGCGCTGGCCGAGGACGGCAGGCCGGTGCGGCTGCTCACCGGCGACGAGTGCGACGCGCCGGTGGTCGCCGCCATCCTCGACGCGGTGGACTCAGCCCTGGTCACCGCCGCCCAAGTGCCCTCGCTGACCGGTCTGATGAAGGAGATGGCAGCTGCCGACACCGTGGTGGCGACCCGGTACCACAACCTGATCTGCGCCCTGAAGGCCGGCACGCCGACGCTCGCGCTCAGCTATGCGGCGAAGAGCGACGCGCTCATGGACCGGATGGGTCTGGGCGCGTACTGCCACCCGGCTCGCGAGGTCGACGCCGACGCGCTGCTCGAACAGTTCCGGCAGCTGGAGAAGCGATCGGCGGAGCTGCGGCGGACCCTCGCCGAGCGGAACGAGATCGCCACACGGCGTCTTGAAGACCAATTCACCGCCCTGACCAAGGTGCTGATTCCGGCAACCGTCCACGCCCCGCGGGAGGCTCCATGAAAGCGACCGAAGTCCCGGCGATCGCCGGCGCGTACCTGTTCGAGCCGACGCCGTACGCCGACGAGCGTGGCTTCTTCTGCCGCACCTTCGACGCCGACGTGGTCCGCTCGGTGGGGCTCGACCCGGACGCCTTCGTCCAGGACAGCGTGTCCCGCTCGGTCCGGGGCGTGCTGCGCGGCCTGCACCTGCGCTCCGGTGCCGGCGAGGCCAAGCTCGTGCGGTGCTCGTACGGGAAGGTCTTCGACGCCGTCGTGGACCTGCGGCCCGGCTCGCCGACCTACCTGGGCCAGGCCTTCTTCGACCTGTCCGGCGAGACGCAAGCGACCCTGTACGTCCCGGCGGGGTGCGCGCACGGCTTCCAGGCGCTGACCGGAACCGCCGACGTCTCGTACCGGATCGACCGCCCGCACGATCCGGCCGAGGACGTGACGATCGCCTTCGACGACCCGGAACTCGCCATCCCCTGGCCGCTGCCGGTCGTGTCGATGTCCCGGCGGGACCGGGAGGCACCGAGCCTCGCCGAGGTCCTGAAGCAGAAGGAGAGCTGAAGTCAGCGTGGATGCCGAAGAGTTCAACCTGCCCCGGTCGCGGACGGCGAACGAGCGGCTGCACGCCCTGATCCCCGGGGGCGCGCACACCTACGCCAAGGGTGACGACCAGTACCCCGAGAACCTGGCCCCGGTCATCAGCCACGGCCACGGGGCCCACGTGTGGGACGTCGACGGCAACCGCTACATCGAGTACGGCTCCGGCCTGCGGTCGGTCAGCCTCGGCCACGCCCACCCACGCGTGCTCGAGGCGGTGCGGCGGGAACTCGACCGCGGCGGCAACTTCGTCCGGCCGTCCGTCGTGGAGGCCGACGCCGCGGAACGCTTCCTGGCCACGGTGCCGACCGCCGAGATGGTGAAGTTCGCGAAGAACGGATCCGATGTCACCACCGCCGCGGTGCGCCTCGCCCGCGCCGTCACGGGGCGCCCGCGGGTGGCCATCTGCGGCGATCACCCGTTCTTCTCCGTCGACGACTGGTTCATCGGCACCACGCCGATGTCCGCCGGTGTTCCGGCGGCGACCACCGAGCTCACCGTGGCGTTCCCCTACGGGGACCTGGCCGCCACCGAGGAGCTGCTCGCCCGGTACCAGGACGAGGTTGCCTGCCTGATCCTCGAACCCGCCGGCCATGCCGAGCCGCCGCCCGGGTACCTCGCCGGCCTGCGTGAGCTGGCCGACCGGCACGGCTGCGTACTGATCTTCGACGAGATGATCACCGGCTTCCGCTGGTCCGAGGCGGGCGCCCAGGGCCTGTACGGCGTCGTCCCCGACCTCTCCACCTTCGGCAAGGCGCTGGGCAACGGCTTCGCCGTCTCCGCGCTGGCCGGGCGCCGCGACCTGATGGAGCGGGGCGGGCTGCGGCACTCCGGGGACCGGGTGTTCCTGCTGTCCACAACGCACGGTGCGGAGACGCACTCACTGGCCGCCGCGATGGCCGTGCAGACCACCTATGCCGAGGAGGGTGTCACCGCGCGGCTGCACGCCCTCGGCGAGCGGCTGGCCGCCGGTGTCCGCGAGGCCGCGGCCGGCATGGGCGTCGGCGACCACGTCGTCGTCCGGGGCCGGGCCAGCAACCTGGTCTTCGCCACCCTCGACGAGAACCGGCGGCCGTCGCAGGAGTACCGCACCCTGTTCCTGCGCCGGCTCCTCACGGGCGGAGTGCTGGCACCGTCGTTCGTGGTGAGCAGCGCGCTCGACGACGCCGACCTCGACCGTACGGTCGAGGTGGTGGCACAGGCATGTGCGGTGTACCGGAAGGCACTGGACGCCACCGACCCCACCCCCTGGCTGGGCGGGCGGCCGGTGAAGCCCGTGTTCCGCCGCCTCGCATGACGAGACGTCAGCGGCAGTCCCGGCGACCGGCGTCGGCCGTACGGTCGACCAGCCAGGCGGTCGCCGGTACCACCGCCAGCGCGGTGCACCAGCCGCCGAGGGCGTCGGTCGGGTAGTGCGCGCCCAGGGCGACCTGCGCCCAGCCCATGGCGGCGCCCGCGACCAGCGCGGCGGCGAGCACGAGGAGCGTGCCGGCCGTCCTGCCGAGGCCACACCGGCCGGTCACGAGCAGCGCCAGCACGAGGGCGAGCGCGGTGAGGAAGGCGGTGTGCCCGCTCGGGTAGGACAGGTACCCGCCGTTGATGGTGCGCCCCACCAGGGGCTTGAGCAGCGTCGTGGTTCCCACGGTCAGGCCGGTGCCGGCAACGACGAGCACCGCCGCGCGCGGACGCCGAAGCAGCAGGCAGCCCGTCACGGCGGCCACCACCAGCGTCGTCGCTCCGGCGGGCTCCCCCAAGAAGTCCGTGACGAGGGCGGTTTGCCGCCACGGCGGCGGGCGCACACCGTCCACCACGGCCCCGATCCACGCGTCCACCGTGCCGGGCCTGCTGTCATCGGCGTGCAGGACCCCGAGGACGACGACCGCCGACGCGGCGAGGGCCGCGATCATTCCGAACCACACGCGCAGCGTCGGGGCCAGCACCGGGGGCGCCGGCCGGCCGGCTTCCCGATCCGCTGCGGCCAGGCGATCCACGCCTGTCACCCTAACCATCGATCCGGTCGCGGCACACCCCCGCCCGTACCCGGGCCGCACGCCGGCGGGGCCGGAGACCCGGCCCCGCCGGCGTGCCCGTACGACGGCTCAGGGCACGATCTCGAACTCGGGTGGTTCGAGGCTCTTCAGGCATTCGGTCTTCGGCTCGTCCGGGGTCTCGAAGAAGGAGACGGCGATCTCCTGGGCGCACTTCGAGGTGGCGAACACGACGTGCGGCTCGTAGGGAACCGTGACGACCTTCGCCTTGCTCAGCGTCCGGGCGACGTACGGCCCGTTGTCCGCCCCGGTCTGGGCGTCGAAGCTGCCCGACAGGGCCAGGGTGGGCATGTCGCCGCGGGTGACGTCGCGGATCGAGCGCGGCGCGGGCGGAACGTCCCAGGCCTCGCAGTCCGGACGGAGGAAGGTGAGCTGCGGGGCCTGTGCCTGTACCGATTCAGGGAACGACGGGAACGCCTCCTGGCCGCCCTTGAGTGCCTGTTCCTGGCTCTCGTAGGGCGTCCACTCGCTGCAGAAGACGCCGTAGACGAGACCGTGCGCCACCCTTCCCATGGCCTGCGGGCTGAGTTTGCCCCCCGCCCACTGCTGGGCGACCCGCTGCGGCTTGCCGTTGGCCAGCTCGTCAAGGGCGGCGGGTACCTGCTCCGCCACGTGGGTGGCCGAGGTCAGCCAGGTCACCAGGGCTCCGCCGTCCAGCACGACCTTCACCGGCTTGTCGTTGCCGGGGAGCTTGACGGTGGTGGTGACCGGCTTGGCTTCGAGGTCGCTGACGAGCTTCTCGAAGGTGGCCTTCAGGTTGGGGTAGCGCTTGTTGCAGGCCGGCTGGTCCGCGCAGGCCTTGAACAGGCCGTCGAAGCCCTGCCGGGCGCTGCTCCAGGTCATGGCCGACCCTCCCCTGGACGGCGGCAGTATCCCGTCGAGGCCCACCGAGCGGAGCCCGTCGGGGTGCAGGCGCATGTAGACCAGGGCCAGGTGGGTGCCGTAGGAGATGGCGTACAGGTTCCACTGCTTGAGGCCCAGCGCGGCGCGCAGGTCCTCGTAGTCGGCGGCGCTCTCGATGTCGTTGTAGGCGCTGAGGTCGATCCCGCGGCCCGCCAGCTGGTCGCGGCAGGCCTTCGTGGCCTCGACGTGCAGGCGCTCGGTGGACGGCGCGTCGTAGACGAGGCCGACCGCGCGGGCGTTGAACTGGTCGATGTTGGGGCAGAGGACGTTCGGGTCGGCCGAGTAGGTGCCGCGCTGGGACATGAGGATGACGTCGCGGTCCCGGTTCAGGTGGCCGTCGATCGCCATCTTCGCTTCCCCGACCGCGTCGTCACCGGGTCCGCCCGCGAGCCACACGATGGGGTCGGGTTTCGGTGTCCCGGCCGCGGCGGGCACGATGGCGACACCGAGTTCGATCGTCCGGCCGTTCGGCTTGGCGCGGTTCTCGGGCACGGTGAGCGTTCCGCAGCGGGCCCCTTCGAGTTCCTTGATCGGTTCCGGTGTCTTCGGGCAGGGGCCGGGTTTGTAGCTGGCCTTGCCTACCGTCCGGGCGGCCGTGCCGATCGGCGCTCCGGTGTCGGTGGGGGTCGGCTGGGCCTGAGCGGGCCCCGCGAGCAGACCGGTGACGAGGAGACCCGTCACCATGCCGGCCGAGGTGGCCCGGAGTCGTCGTACGGTGCTCCGACGACGGAGCGCGTGGTGGACAGTCATCTTGCCCTCCCGGTCATCTCGGAATGATCGTGAACGGTTCGGGCTCGAGGTCGTCCACGCAACTGGTGTCGGGAGCGGTCGGGCGAGCGAAGAACGACGCCAGCACGTCCTGCGCGCAGGGCGACTGCGGGACCACCCAGTGGCCGATTCCGGGGACCACCACGGAGGTCGAGTTGGACAGGTTCTCGGCCACGCCCTTCGCCCAACTCGCGCCGGTCTTCACGTCGAACGTGCCGGACACGACGAGCGCCGGTACGGAACTGACGGTAGCGACCCGCTGGATCTCGGCGCGGTCCGGAACGTTCCAGGTCTCGCACACCGGGTACTGGAAGGGCAGCTGCGGCGGCTGGGCCAGGACCGAGTCCGGCCAGCCGGGGAAGGTCTTCCGGCCCGCCTTCAGCACGTCGGATTCCGAGTACCCCGGCGCCCATTCGCCGCACGCTATCGAGTTCGTCAGGCCGTGCGCGAACGCGCCGACGTTCTGGACCGAGCCGGCCGCGCGGGCCTGGGCGAAGCGCTGCGGGTTGCCCCGGCTGAGTTCATCGAGCGCCGCCGGGAGGTCCTTCGGCCGGGGGGTGAAGGCGACGATGAGGTTGAGCAGCGCGCCCCCGTCGAGCACGGTCTTGACCGGCTTGTCCCCGCCCTGCGGCGTGACGTTCAGCGTCAGGGGCTTCGCCTCCAGCTTGCGCACCTGTTCCGTCAGGAGCCGGGGGAGGTCCGGGTACCGGTCCTTGCAGGCGGGCTGCGCCGCGCACGCCTCGAAGATGTTGCGGATGCCCTCGGCGGTGCTGCCCCAGGTCCACGGCAGGGTCACGAACTGGGACGGCGCGACCGAGTCGATCGCCACCGAGCGGATTCCCTCGGGGTGCAGGCGCAGGTACGTCAGCCCCAGGTTGGTGCCGTAGGAGTAGCCGTAGACGTTCCACTGAGGGATCTTCAGCGCTTTGCGCAGGTCGGCGAAGTCCGCGGCGTTCTCGGTGGTGTTGTAGGCGCTCAGGTCGGCGCCGTCGGCCACGAGGCGGGCCCGGCAGTCCGTCACCGCCTTCAGCATGATCTTCTCCGCCTGCTCCGAGTCGTAGCCCAGGCCCACGGCCTGGGCGTTGAACCGGTCGACCTCGGGGCAGGCGAGGTTCGGTTGGTCGTAGAGGTTGCCGCGCTGGCCCATGACGATCAGATCGCGGTCCTTGTTCAGGCCGGAGTCGACGAGGAACGGGATGTCGTCGAACGTGTCGGCGCCCGGGCCTCCCGCCAGGAACACCACCGGGTCGGGCGCGGGCTTCTTCGCAGCGGCCGGAATGACCGCCACGGCCAGTTTGATCGTGCGGCCGCCGGGGCGGGAACGGTTCTCGGGGACCTCGAGGAAGCCGCACCGTGCGCCGCTCAGCGCTTCGATGGGCTCAGGGGGTTTTGGACAGGGTCCTGGCACGAATCGCGGCGAGCCTGCCGGGCTGGGTTGCCCGGCGGGCTGCGCGGAGGCTGAAGCGGCGCTGCTCGGTACGGGGCCGAACGCTGCCAGGCAGGCCAGAGCCGCCGCGGCAGCCACCGCGTGGATGCTGTGCTTCGGCATGTGATCTCGTTCCTCTGCCGGCGTCGGCGGCGGCCCTGCCGGGCCAGGCCGCAGCGGTTTGGGCGGAACACACCTTTTTGACGCTACCTGGTCGTGCGGACGGGCGCACGCGGGCGGATCAACAGCCAGTGCCGAGAAGTTGAAGCGCACACGACCTCGCCCGCCGCGGCCGGCGGCGGGCGAGGTCGTGTGCTGCAGGGCGGGTGCGGTTCAGATGCGGCCGCCGGTGAGCCGGGAGAGCGGGCCGCGGGAGCGCAGCCCCGCCCGGCGTCCCAGGGCGTACGCGATGACCGCGGCCGAGGCGCCGGCGGCGGTGCCGCCGGCGACCGCCTTACGGTCGCGCACGCTGGTCCACAGCAGTTCGCCGGTGCCGCGGACCGCCTGGGCGGCCGCGAGGGTCTTCTCGGCGAGAGGAGCGGGAAGCGCGGTCAGAGTCCCGGTGGCCGCGTTTCCGGTCTTCTCCGCCGCCTGTACGGGCTTCTTCGCCGCGTCGGAAGCGCGGCTCGTACGGCTTCGCGTTCCGGCGCCGTTGGAGGCCGTACGCGAACTGTTCCGGCGGGTCGGGTTCTCGTTGCTCTTCTCCGATGCACTCATAGTTCTCGTGTAGCCGGACCGTTCCGAACAAAACCCCTTCACAGGAGTTTGCCGAGCGGGCCGAGGTCGATGTTCAGATCCTCCGGCTCCAGACCGAAGCGGTCGCGCAGCAGCCCCATCCGGTCCTCCAGGAGCATGAGGGTGAGGCCGAGCCGCTCCTCCTGCTCCTCGGTGAGATCTCCCGCCTCGACCCTGCGCAGGGCCTGCCCTTCCATCAGCCGGCGCAGCAGCTCGACGACGGTCAGGACCAGACGGGCCAGGTCGCGTTCGACGGTGTCGGGATCGAGCTCCACGCGCCGCGGCCGGGTCGTCATGGTGTCACCTGCTTCCACGGGGAGGGCACGGCGTCGCCGACGGAACTGATGAGGGCCTTCAGGTCGACGCGTACGAGGTCGACGTCGGCGATCCGCAGGGTGATGTCCCCGGCGATGACCACACCGCCGGCCAGGAGCCGGTCGAGCAGGTCGACCAGGGCGATCTCCCGCTGATCGGTCATCGGTCGGTCTCCTCCCCGGGCGCGGTCCGCGTGAACGAGTAGGGCACCCAGGGGCCGGTGAGCACCACGCGCAGGCCGTTGTGGACGTCTTCGCTCGGGGGCAGCGTGTCAAGGAACTTCCGCCGGCTCTCGTCGGGAACGAGGTACGCGGCGTTGAGGACGTTCCGGCCGGGGGCCCGGGACAGGGTCGCCTGCTGGGGCGGGTGGAGGACCGCGTCGGCCGCGGTGCGGGCGAGCGCCTCGTGCAGGTGGCGTGCGGTACGGGCGGCCGCGTCGTCGGCGTCCTGACGGGCCCGCTGCTCCCCCAGCCGGCGGCGCAGATAGTCGCGTCCGGAGCCGCCTTGGGCCGTCCCGCTCCCGGCGTGCTCCGGTACGGGCCTCGCGGCCGGCTCGTCGACGTACAGCTTGACTCCCCACTCATGGGCACCGGTCAGCCGGTCGAGCGCCTCGGAGAGGCTGTGCTCGCCTTCTTCGAGCAGTCGGCGTACGCCCGGCTCACCGCGGCAGACGGTCGCGAGCCGCAGCGGGACGACGGTGGAGTGCCGGCCCGCCTCGGCCACCACGCCGTGGTGGGCGCGGGCCACCCGCGCGAGCCAGTCGAGGTCCTCCAGCCTTGCGCGCAGGGGCGCTTCCTCGAACTCGGCCGCCGGGACCGGTTCGACGAGAGCGGTCAGGCCCCGGTGGTCGACGGCGGCGAGGCCGGTGCCCAGGGTGGCCCCGAAGAGCGGGTCCACGGTGCCGGGGGACCGGACGACGGCGTACACGTACAACAGCGGTTCGTCCTTCATGAGTCCTGCCCTCCTGCGTCACTCCTGCCTCGCCTCCTGGCTCGCCCGTGCCTCACTGCTGTCTCGCCTCAGCGCTCGCCTCAAGCTCGGAGATACGGCGGCGCAGCTCTTCGTTCTCCCGGCCGAGTTCGCCGCGGCGGGCTTTGGAGGACAGGGCGGGGTCCTGCTCCCACCAGTCGATGCCCATCTCCTTGGCGCGCTCGACCGACGCCACGACGAGGCGCAGCTTGATGGTGAGGAGCTCGATGTCGAGGAGGTTGATACGGATGTCCCCGGCGATCACCACACCCTTGTCGAGGACGCGCTCCAGGATGTCGGCGAGGTTGGCGGGCTGTTCGTCGTAGGGACGCGGAAGTCCCGACGGCATCGTCATTCCTTCTTCTCCTCCTCGTCGTCGTCACGCGCCGCGGCCGGTCGCCCGCGCCGCCCGGTGAGGTGGCGCAGGCGCTCGGCGGCGGAGGCGACGGCGGCGTGCAGGGCGCCGCTGGCGTGGCCGGCCCCTCTGGCGGCCGCCAGGGTCAGCGATGCCAGACGCCGGCCGCGCGGCGCGTGTCCACGGCGGGCCGCGCCGGCCGGACGGTGTCCGGTCACAGGCCTCCCCTCGCCTCCAGGCGGGCCAGGAGCTCATCCTCCCGGCGGTCGAACTCCTCCTCGTCGATCTCACCGGCCTCGAACGCCGCGACCAGTGCGGACAGTTCGCGCTGGACGACGCCCGGGTCGTAGTACTCCCGCTCCGCCACCTCGACGACCCGCCGCAGCACCCAGGCGGTGCCCCGCACGGGCGCGGCAGGCAGCAGGAGGACCTCCGTGAGCAGTCCCATGGCTCAGCCCGTCCCGACGAAGCTGTACGGGGGCAGCGGTCCCGTCACCTGCTCCCGGAGGTGCGCGTTCTCCTGCCGCAGGGCGCGCACGGCCTCCAGGAACTCCTCCCGCCGCTCACGCTCCACGAGGAACGACAGATTGGCGAGCCGGCCGGTGTCCTCCGGTCCGCGCACCGCCGCCGCGGCGTACGGTGCGAGGGTCCGCTCGACGAGCGCGGCGTCGGTCCTCTCCTGCTCGGCCACCGCGCGGGCGACCCGCTCACCGAAGGCGATCTTCTCCTCGTGGGTCCCGCCGCCCGCGGCGCGCTGGGCGGCGTGCCGGTCCCTCAGGTCGGGATCTGCGGCGACGACCAGGTGCAGCACGGCCTCTTCGTCGTGGTGCACCTTGACGTTGAACTCGTCCTTGCCTTCCAGCGCCGTCAGCCGTTCCAGGTAGCTGTCATGGTGCTCCGCCAGCATCGCGGCGACGGTCGCGTCGTCGGGGGCGACGCCGCCGAACCTCAAGGGCAGGACCGGGCCGGCCGCGCCCGCCGTGATCACGACGTGCTGGTGCGCGAGCAGGTCGCGGCGCTTGGCCTTGGGTTCCGCGGGCGCGTCGCTGCACAGGGCCACCAGATCGCCGCTGCGTACGGTGCGTACCGGCCGCGGCGGGTCGCCGATGCCCTCGATGGGCTCCGGAAGCGTCCGGTCGGCGGGGGCGATGCCGTAGACGTATGTGCTCATTCCTTCTCCTCCCGACGGGTCGAGGTGCGCCGACGCGTACTGCTGCCGCTCTTCTCCTCCGCCGCCTCGTCGTGTGCCTGGGTGAAGGCGTCGGAGATGGTCTGGGCCGCCCCGCTGAGGGCGCCCTTGGTCTTGGCGCGGGCACCGGACTCGGTCATGTCGCCCACGAGGTCGGGCAGGCCGGGGTTCTTGCGCGGACCGGCTTCCAGGTCCAGGCGGTTGCACGCCTCGGCGAACCGCAGATAGGTGTCGACGCTCGCCACGACGACGCGGACGTCGATCTTCAGGATTTCGATGCCTACCAGGGAGACGCGCACGAACGCGTCGATCACCAGACCTCGGTCCAGCACCAGTTCGAGCACGTCGTACAGACCGCTGGAGCCACCTCCGGAGGCGGCCGGAGCGGTCTGGGCGGGAACGACAGTCATCCTTCTCGGTCTCCCTCTCGTCTTGGGACGGACGGGTACGGAGAGGCGCAGGGCTGTCGCCCGGGGCTCAGCGGCGGTCCGCCCGCCCTCTCTCGTAGCGGCGGGTGCGCCGATAGCCGAGGAGCTGGCCGTCGTGATCGGCATCCACCTCGTACGACGCGAGCAGGCTCATGGTGTCCGGCACGCGCCGCAGTTCAAGGACTTCGACCGACAGACGCCAGTCGCCGTTCTCGATCCGCTCGCAGGAACTGACGGCCTCCGCCGGCTGGTTCAGCAGCTGTGCGAGCTGCTCCGTCGCCGTCCTGATCACCGTGGCGACCGGCACGGGCCGCTCCTGCTCCGCCTGCTCCGCCTGCTCCGCCTGCTCCGCCTTGCTGTCCGACCCGTCTTTCGATGAATGGGCCATAGCTTTCTCCTTTCTCGCGTTGCCGGGTCCCTTCGCCCTAAACCCGTTGGTATGAACCGGCCTTGCCGGGAGCGCCTACCCCTATGAGTCCGCGTTCTTCCTCACGCCGCCCGGGAGGAGCTCGGTCAGCAGCCGGCCGAGAGCGGTGGCGATCTCTTCGTCGCAGTGCTCCTCGGCGGGCCGGGTCCTGACGACGAAGTCACGCACGGGGACCGATGCCATCCTGACGAGACACCGGGCCCGTCCTGAGATGAGCTCGACGTCCGTCGCGTCCTGCCCGTGCGGACGGACGCGCACATCGCCCTCGCCCGAAGGGCGGGTGAGGCCGGTGGCGAGCAGGTCCCGGGCGAACACCCAGGTGGCGACGGGTGGCTCGGACTCGGCCACGAGGAAGTCCAGCCGAACGGCCAGCGGGTCGTGCGGCACGTACCGCAGGCGTACCAGCAGTTCATGCCATTCGCCGATCACCGACCGCAGTGTCGCGTCGATCGTCTTCTCCAGGGGACGGCTCATGTCGGTTCCTCTCGCCACCACGTCGCGCGTCTTACGGGACGGCGGCGAGCCTTCCCCGACACGCGCTCTTGACGCCGGTTGAATCCCGACGACTCCCGAACCGACGGTCCCCGGCGAAGATCAGGGCTAACATGCTGCGCAGTACTGACCTGGTCAACTCGTCCCCAATACAGTTGACTTGACGGACCGTCAGAGAGGCGTCGCGCGTGTATATGAGTGTGCCCTTCGAGAATGGCGAGACCATGGTCGTCGAACTGGGCGAAGGGCAAGGTTCCGGAGTCCTCCGGGCCAGCCGCGGCGAAGGGCTTTTCGAGTCCTCGGCGGACACCTTCGAAGCCGGGATGGCCCGCGTCAGACGCGTCGCCGAGGCACTGCTGGAGCGGCTGACGGACCTGCCGCGGAGCCCCGACCACATCCGGGCCGAGTTCGGCATCCGGGTCACGGCCGAGGCCGGGTTCGTCGTGGCCAAGGGGTCGGGCGACGCGCACATCACGCTGCAACTGGAGTGGAGTCGCCCCGAGGGCGACGGGTGAGCTCGCCGGGCGGGCCGGGCCTGGCGTGGGAGCGCGGGACGGCGCGAGTCCTGCACGAAGGACGGCCGGTCGGCGTCGCGTTCCTGATCCCCGGCCGGCTGCTGCTGACGTGCGCGCACGTCATCTCCTCCCTCGCCGGCCTCCCGGACGACCAGCCGCTGCCCGCCCGCTTCCCCGTGACCGTCGACTTCCCCCTGCTGCCGGGCCACCCCAAGGCGGCGGCCACCGTGCACTTCAGTGTGCCGGTGGCCGCCGACAACAGCGGTGACGTCGCCGTGCTGCGGTTGACCGACGACCTGCCGACGGGCGCCGTGGCGATGCGGATCCTGGAGGCGGACGACCTCGCCGGACACCGCTGGCGCGCCTTCGGCTTCCCGAGGTACCCCGGGGCCGGCGGCAGCAAGGATGCCGGCGTCTGGACCCGCGGCACCGTCGAGGGCCGGGAGGGAACCGGCTGGTGGCAGCTGACCTGCGACGAGCAGGCCGGTTTCCCGCTGGCAGGCGGCTTCAGCGGGGCACCGGTGTGGGACGAGGAGTACCAGGGCGTCATCGGAGTCGTCGTCGCCGTCGAAGGGGACCAGCGGCGCCGGACCGGCTATGCGCTCACCGTGGAGTCGCTCGCCCGGGAGTGGCCGCAGTTACGCTCCCGGCTGCTCGACGACAGTCCGTTCCGTGAGCTTCTGCCCTTCACCGAGCACGACAGCGCGGTGTTCCACGGACGTACCGAAGAAACGCGCCGGCTGCTCGAACTGCTCGGCGAACAACAGGTACCGATCCTGCCGGTCCTCGGCGCCTCCGGCGTCGGCAAGTCCTCGCTGACCGGCGCCGGCCTGCTGGCCCGTGTCGACCAGGACCGCCATCTGATCGCCCGTCTCCCCCACGGGCTGCGGCTGACCGCCGAGGAACTGCTCGCCTGGGCGCTCGCGTCCGCGGGCGACGCGGACACGAGGACGGCCGACTGGCACGACCACTGGTCCGCCCTCGCCCGCCGGCTGGCGGACGAGGAGGGGCTGCGCACCGCAGTCGAGCAGACCTTGGCCCGCCACCACGAACGGTCCAAGCTCCTGCTCGTACTCGACCAGTTCGAAACCCTGCTGGCGGACGCGCCGGAAACCGCGCGCAAGCTCGACGCGATGCTGGGCGTCGTCACCATGCGCCGCACCGACGGCAGCCGGCCGGCCCAGGCGGTGGTCGTCAGCCGCATCGACTTCCTGCCGCAGATCGAGCAGCTCCCCCACCTCCGTGCCGCCTGGGAAGCGACCCATGTGGTGGTGCCGCCGATGACCCGGGACCAGTTGTGCGCCGCCATCACCCGTCCGCTGGCCGGGCACGCCGGCATCCGCTTCGCCGACGGTCTGGTCGAGCGGCTGCTGCACGACACCCCGCACGGTGCGGCCGCGCTGCCCATGCTGGAGTACACCCTCAGCCAGCTGTGGGCACGCCAGGAGCGCGGGGTACTCACGGCCGGCGCCTACCAGGAGCTCGGCGGGGTCGAAGGAGCACTGGTCGGCAACGCGGAACGCACCCTGTGGGAGTGGGCGGACAGTACCGAGCACGAGGCGCTGGAGAGGATCTTCATCCAGCTGGTCCGCCCCGCCGAGCGGCTGGACGTCGGCGAACGCGGCCCCGACACACGCAGGGTCGCCGATCGGTCGGAGTTCTCCGAGCACGACTGGTCGCTGATCCACCGCCTGGCCAGCACGCGGCTGGTCGTCGTGACCCGCCGCCCGACGGGGCTCGACACGGCCGAACTGGCGCACCAGGCACTGGTGGAGAGCTGGCCACGACTGCAGAGCTGGGTCGAGCGCAACCGCGACTTCCGCAGCTGGCAGGAGGAGCTGCGGCGCACCGTGCGGGCCTGGCAGGAACGGGGCCGGCCGCGAGAACTCACCCTCGACCGGCACCGGGCCGACGAGGCGAAGCGGTGGCTCGGCGCGCGTGCGGCCGAGATCTCCGCGGAGGAAGCGGAGTTCGTCGAGGCCAGCATCCAGGTCCAGCGCCGCACCGCCCGCCGGCGCCGCCTCGTCCTGGCCGGCTTCGCCCTCCTGGCCGTCCTCGTCCTCGTCGTGTCCAGTCTGGCTTCCCGCAACGCCCGGACCAGCAGCGAGCAACGGGATCTGGCCGCCGTCGAGCGGTTGACCACACAGAGCCAGCTCCACGCCTTGAGCGATCCCGCCCTGGCGGCTCGCCTCGCGCTGGCCGCACAGCGCATCCACCCCACCGCCGACACCCGCACCCGGCTCCTCACCACGCTCAGCTCACCCTTGCGCGCCACGTTGACCGGCCACAGCCGCTCGGTGAACTCGGTGGCCGTCAGTCCGGACGGCGGCACCCTCGCCACCGGCGGTGTCGATCGGACGGTACGGCTGTGGGACGTGCGGGCACGCCGCCAGATCGCCACGCTCACCGGCCACACTCAGCAGGTGAACTCAGTGGCCTTCAGCCCGGACGGAAGGATCCTGGCGACCGCCGGCGACGGGCGGCAGGCACGGCTGTGGGACGTACGGACCCACCGCGAGCTGGCCACCTTCACCGGCCACACCGATTGGGTGCAGTCGGTGGCCTTCACCCCGGACGGAAACACCCTCGCCACCAGCGCCAGAGACACCACGGCACGGCTGTGGGGCGTACGCACCCACCGTGAGCTCGCCACCCTCACCGGCCACACCGCCACCGTGTTGTCGGCGGCCATCAGCCCGGACGGGCAGACCGTGGCCACCGGCGGCGAAGACCGGACGGTGCGGCTGTGGGACGTACGGACCCACCGGCAGCTGGCCATCCTCACCGGCCACACCGGCACCGTGTGGTGGGTGGACTTCGGCCCGGACGGGAAGACCCTGGCCACCAGCAGCAACGACGCGACGGCGCGGCTGTGGGACACCGACCTGTTCAACGATCTCGGCACCCTCGTCGACAGGGCCTGCGCGGCCGCGGGCCGGTCCATGACCGAGCGGGAATGGCACCGGTACGTACCTGCCGGAGTGACGTACCGCCGGATCTGTCCATGACGTCCCGTCAGCGCAGGACCGAGCGTGGCAGCGTACGGACGGCCTGCAGCGCCGCGTACAACTCCGCCGTGTCGACAGGGTCGGTGACAGTACGTCCGGTAAGCCGGCGGATCCGGCGCAGTCGCTGGCGGACGGTGTTGGCGTGGCAGTGCAGGGATTGCGCGGCATCCTCCATGGAGCCGGCGGCCGCGTACCACGCGGTGAGTGTGCCGATCAGCATCGTGCGCTGCTCGGCCGGGAGATCGAGCAGCGCGCCGAGGACCGAGCGGGCCATCCGGGCGGCGACGTCCGGGGAGTCCACCACGAGACCGGCGAGCGGGCCGTCGTCGAAGCTGGCGACCGGTGGGCCGGCCGGGTCGGCCGTGGCCAGGGCGAGCCGGGCCAGCCGCAGGCCGGTGGCGCAGTCGGCGAGGCCGGCGAAGGCCGGGCTCACCCCGTAGCGGAGGGTGGCCGAACGCTGGAGCACGAGCAGGAGCCGATCCAGGGTGCGGCGGTCGCGGACCGAGACCAGCCCCGCCAGCAGGCCGGCGGTGCGGCTCCAGGCGGAGGCGATGCCGTGGGCGGCGAGCCGGTTGCCGAGCTCGGGCGCCGGTCCGGGCGGCGGATCGGCGACCAGCACCACGAACAGCCCGTCGTACGGCAGGCGCAGGGTGTCCGCCGCCCGCCAGAGCGCCTCTGTGCTGCGGGCGGTGCCGTCGAAGAGGCCGGCCAGGGCCGGGGAGCCCGCCTGGTCGGCGGCGGCCGACGCCGCGTGCTGGTAGGCGGCGGTGATCTCGTTGGCGCCGGTCTCGATCAGACCGAGCAGGCGGGCCGCGCCGTCGGGCAGCGCCTCAAGGCCGCCATGGCCGGCGTTGCGCGCCTCGGCGGTCAGTTCCTCCAGCAGCATCCGCCCGCCCGCGTGATAGGCGGCGATCACGGCGGACTGCGGGACGCCCTGGCCGGCCCGGCGGAGCGCGGTGGCGGTGGCCGGGGCTGCGCTGTGACGGCCCGTCAGGGCGCTGAGCGTGAAGGTGAGATGGGCCTGACAGGAGCCGCGCAGCTCCTCGGTGGGGACCAGGCGGCGGTAGGCGACGGTGCCGGCGGGGGCGAGGATCCGGTCGACGGCGCGTTTGCTCAGTTCGGGCAGCCGCCCGTTCAAGGCGGTGGCCAGTAAGCCGATTCGTCGATCCGTCGGGTGGGTGGTGACGAGGCTGTCGGGCATGGCCGCATCTTAACGAGCCGTACGGCATTGCCGAACGACAGATGTCATTGTCGTTGCTCACATGATCAGGCTTCACATTCTGTCCGACGCTCCATCACTGGATGCTCACATCCGGTCGATCATCGGTGCACAGCCTCGTAACCCTCACTTCCCCAGGGACCCTCATGAGATTCCTGCGCACCGCCGTGCCCACATTCGTCGCGCTGCTGGCCACCCTGATGGCGACCGCCACTCCGGCCACCGCCGTCGAGAGCGGCGACCTCCGCGACGACTTCTACACCCCACCGGCCGGTGAACTCAGCGCCGGGCCCGGCGAGGTGATCCAGTCCCGGGCCGCCGAATTCCGTATCGAGCCCACCGGCCTTGTCGACCAGCGCGTCCGCTCCTGGCAGTTGCTCTACGGTTCCACCGACACCGACGGCCGCCGGATCGCCGTCTCGGGAACCGTCCTCGTCCCCGAGGCCCCGTACGACGGACCGGGCCCCCGCCCCGTGGTCGCACACGCCATCGGCACCCACGGCCTGGGCGACAGGTGCGCCCCCTCGCGGGCGCTGGCCGAGGGCAGCCAGTACGAGAGCATCGTGATCAAGGCGATGCTCGACCGCGGCTGGGCCGTGGTCGCCACCGACTACCAGGGGCTCGGCACCCCCGGCGGGCACAGCTACGTCAACGGGCGCGCCGAGGGCCAGGCCGTACTGGACTCGGTGCGCGCGGCCCAGCGACTGCCCGGGACGGGCATCGTCCCCGACGCCCCGGTCCTCATCGCCGGCTACTCGCAGGGCGGTCAGGCGGCGAGCTGGGCGGCCGAGCTGCAGCCCTCCTACGCACCGGAGCTGAACCTGCGCGGCGCCTCGGTCGGGGCGCCCGCCGCCGATCTTCTGCTGGTCGCGCAGGGGGTGGACGGCAGCCCGGCCTTCGGCTTCGGCCTGACCGCCGCCGTCGGCCTCAAGCACGCCTACCCCGAACTCCCGCTGGAGGAGCTGTTCACCGACCACGGCCGCGAACTGCTGGCCGACATAGCCGACGACTGCACGCTGGAGATCGCCACCAAGTACGGCATGCACAGCTGGGACCGGCTGACCACCGAGGACCCCTTCACGCGGGCCGACTGGCGCGGCCGCCTCACCGAGCAGCAGGCCGGACGCCACCGACCGGCGGTGCCGGTGCAGCTGTACCACTCGCGCCTGGACGACGTGATCCCGTACCGGGCGGGCACCGAGCTCAAGGACCGGCTGTGCGGGCTCGGCGCGTCCGTCGACTGGGACACGTACGTGGTCCCCACCCATATCGCCACCTTCTACGCCGCCGCCCCGTCGACCGTCAGGTGGCTGGCGGACCGCATCGAAGGCCGGCCGGTGGAGAACGACTGCTGACCTCGGAAGTCGGTCCGAGGCCTGCGCCGTGGGGTCACAGCACGCGCCGCGCGACCGCGTCGTGCGGCGCCCGGGGTCCAAGAACTCCAGCACCGCTTGTTCGTACGCCCATGTGTCGGGCGCAGGATTCGAGACCGGCTCGTCAGCCGACACCGGTGACCACCGAGGCCAAGGACAGGAGCAACGCGCCCAGCGCCCCTACGGCGCCGTAATGCCTCAGCTCACGCCGGCCGTCGTGTCGGCGGACGTAGCGCGTGGCGGCCGCGGCGAAGGCCAGACCACCGGCGATGAACCACGGCCCCCACAGGTAGAGGTACCAGCGGGTCAACCCGGCCAGGTCGGGTGCGACGGCGCGCGCCCCGGTCTCGACCAGCACTCCGTGGACGACGAACAGACATCCGTGCCAGACGAGCAGCACGGTCGCGCCGCCGCCGCAGAACACCATGAACCGGCCCGTCCACTTGCCGCGACGGCGGGTCAGGCCGATACCGACCAGAGCCCCGAAGAGCTTCAGGAAACCGGTCACCCACAAGACGGCCAGGAACCACGGCACCCGGTCGTGAGCAAGCTTCATCAGCGCGGGAGCCACCGTCGACCGCGCACCGAAGGTGCCACCCAGCGCCCAGACGAAACTGGGTACCGCGAAGAGGATCCCCCATGCCGCGACGGCGAACCCGGGCCACATGCCCGGACGGAGGCGGAGGGCCAAGGCCGGGGCCGGACGCACGGCGGCGTCCGAAGAATGCTTGATCGTCACAACGCCACCGTCGCCGAACCCGGGCGCCAGGGCGTCGTCCGCGCGGACGATCACGCTCCCCCGCGCGGGGGAGCCACCTGTGATCGCGCCCGGGGCTGGACGGCCTTCAGGCGCCGGCCTTGGGCAGGGTCACCTCGAAACGGCAGCCGGCGGCCACGTTGCGTACGCTGGCGCGGCCCGCGTGGGCCTCGACGATGCCGCGGACGATGGCCAGGCCGAGACCCGCGCCGCCCGGGGGCGTGCGTGACTCGGTGCCGCGCCAGCCGGTGTCGAAGACCCGGGGCAGATCCTGCTCGCGGATCCCGCCGCACTCGTCGGTCACCGAGAGCACCACCGTGTCGTCCTCCCCGGACTCCGCGGCGATGGCGACCGTGCCGTCGGGCGGCGTCCGGTGGAGTGCGTTGCTGAGCAGGTTGCACAGGACGCGTGTCATCTCCCTGCCGTCGACCTCGATGGGGACCGGCGCGACCCGCTCTCCGACGAGCCGGACGCCGCGCTGCCGGGCGAGCGCCTCGACGCCGGCCATCGCGTCGCCGACCAGGTCGTACGTCGAGATGCGCGTCGGCATCAGGGCGAGGGCGCCCGCGTGGATGCGGGAGAGTTCGAAGAGGTCGCCGACCATGGTGTTCAGCCGCTCCGCCTCCGCCCGGATCTGGCGGAAGTACCGCTCGGGGTCGGCGGCCATACCGTCCTCAAGGGCTTCCGCCATGGCCCGCACCCCGGCCAGGGGCGTCCGCAGGTCGTGGGAGATCCATGCGACGAGCTCACGCCGAGAGGCCTCCAGCGCCCGCTCGCGTTCACGCGACTCGTTCAACTTGGCACTGGTGGAGGCCAGTTCGCGGCTCAGCGCGTCCAGTTCCGCGGTCCCGGCCTTCTCCGGCGCGGAGAACGAGCCGCCGTCACCGAAGGACCGCGCCGCCAGGGCCAGCGCCTCGCTGCGGGCGACCACCCATCGGCCCAGTACGAGCGCCAGCGTGAAGGAGACGACGGCCGCCATGGCGACGACCGTGGTGACCACGGTCAGGTCGTGTCGCGACAGGAACATGGCCCAGGCGACGGCGAGCGTCCCGGCGAGCATCGTGGTCACGGAGGCGGCCGCGACGACCGCCAGCGAGACCGCGGCCGACCGGTGCCGTACCGCGCGGAGGACCACGGCCCCGAGCGCACCGGCCGCGGCGGCGCCGCCCAGGGCGTAGCCGGCGATGAGGACGATGTCCTGCTCCCGCATCGTGGTCAGCCCTTCTCCGCGGAGGAGTCGAATCGGTAACCCACGCCCCAGACGGTCTGGATGAGCCGGGGGTTCGCCGGGTCCTCCTCGATCTTGGTTCGCAGCCGTCGCGCGTGGACGGTCACGGTGGACAGATCGCCGAACTCCCAGTCCCATACGTCCCGCAGGAGCTGCTCGCGGCTGACGGCCCGCCCCGGATTGCGCATCAGGTACACGAGCAGATCGAACTCGCGCAGGGTGAGGGCGAGTTCCTTCCCTCCCTGGAGGGCTCGGCGGGCGGCCGGGTCGACGACGAGGTCCGCGGCTCTCAGGAAGGTTCCGCTTCCGGCCTCGACGGCGACGGCCACGGCGTCCCGGCGGCGCAGTACGGACTGCACCCTGAGCACGAGTTCGCGGGGGCTGAAGGGCTTGGTGACGTAGTCGTCGGCGCCGACCTCCAGGCCGAGGATGCGGTCTTCCTCGTCTCCTCGCGCCGTGAGCATGATGACCGCGGGTGCCGGTGTGTGGTGGCGCAGGGCGCGGCACACGTCGATGCCGTCCAGTCCGGGCAGCATCAGGTCGAGGACGACGAGATCGGGATGCCCGCTCGTGGCGCTCGCCAAGGCTTCGTGTCCGTCGGCGGCGGTGTCGACGGTGAAGCCGGCGTTCTTCAGGTAGCCGGTGACTACCTCGGAGACCGTGGGGTCGTCGTCGACGACAAGGATCCGACGGGATGGTTCAGGGCGCATGCCGTCAGCCTCGCACGCCGCTCCGGACCCCGTCACGGCCGGGCCGTGGCCCGCGGTCCCCGGGCCTCAGGTGTTGATCTTCCCGCCGCCGGACCGGATGATCAACAGAATCGGCGACGAGCGGGAGAAGAGTGAAGACCGTACGACAGACCCTGGCAGACATCCTGGACGCGGCGGCGAACGGGCAGTTCCCAGCACCTGACGGCAGCACCACCGTGGTGCCCGCCCCGAGCCGGCGTGACACCGGAGTGATCGCCTTCACCGCGCACTCGGTCGTGTTCACCGACGAGGACCCCGGATGGGTCCGCGCGACTCTCGCCGCGCTGGACTGCGACGAGCTGGCCGCCACCATGAACCCGCGCTTTCTGAACGCGTTCCTCGACCGGACCGGACGCCGCACCGACACGATCGACCTCCTGACCGTCGCGCACTCCCTCCCCGGCCGCACCGCCCTGGACCTGCGGGAGATCACCGACCCGGTCCATCCCCGAGTGGTCCGCGCGCGCTGGCGCCGCGACGGCGTACGGGTATGGGTCGCCGACGGCGGAATCCTTGTCCTCGGCCGCGGGGTGGCAGGCCGCTGGGAAGCGGCGATCGAGGTGGACGAGGACGCGCGCCACCGTGGACTCGGCCGGGAACTGGCCGTCGCCGCCCGCCACCTCGTGCCCCCGGGCGAGCCGGTCTGGTCGCAGCAGGCGGCCGGCAATGCCCGCAGCATCCGCGCCTTCCAGGCGGCGGGGTACCGCCCCGTGGGCGCCGAGGCGCTGCTCCTGCCCGCATAGGTCGTTCAGGCCACCGCCCCCTGCCGGATCAGGGCGGCCCGGTCGACCTTGCCGTTCACGGTGCGGGGGAACGCGGCGAGGACGGTGATCCGCTCGGGGACCATGGGTTCGGGGAGGAGGTCGGTCAGCCGGTCGCGCAGCTCCACCGCATCGGGCTGGTCGGGGCCGGGGACGAGGGCGAAGGCGAGCAGTCCGGTGCTCGCGGAGTTGGGCACGACCACCGCCTCGCGGACGCCGGGGAGCGACGCCAGGTGGGCCTCCACGGCGCCGAGTTCGACCCGGTGCCCGCGGATCTTGACCTGGTGGTCCCGGCGGCCCACGAAGTCCAGCGTGCCCTGCGTGTTCCAGCGGACGAGGTCGCCCGTGCGGTACATCCGCGCGGGCGTGCCGTCGGGTCCGGCGTCGGCGAAGGGGTCGGGGAGGAAGACCCGTTCGGTGGCCTCGGGGCGGCCGTGGTAGCCGCGGGAGACCCCGGCGCCGCCGATGTGGAGCTCGCCGGTGACGCCCACGGGTACGGGCCGCCGCTCCTCGTCGAGGACGTACAGCCGCGTCCCGGGCACCGGGCCGCCGATGGTGACGGGCGCGGGAGCGTCGAAGCGCGCGTAGCTCGCCCAGACGGTGGCCTCGGTCGGGCCGTACTCGTTGAACAGCGTCACGGCGTCGCCGTGGACGGCGAAGTGCCGTTCCATGAGCGGCTCGGGCAGCGGCTCACCGGCGACGGTCACCGTCCTGAGGGTGGCCGTGGCCGCGGGGCCGGTCAGTTCCACGGCGTCGAGCAGGACGGCGTAGAGGGAGGGCACGCACAGCAGATGGGTGACCCCGTGCCGGGTGATCAGCCGGGCCAGCAGGGCCGGGTCGCGTACTTCCTGGGCGGTGGCGACCACGAGGTGGCCGCCCGCGGTGAGGGTGCCCCACAGGCCGGCCACGGAGGAGTCGAAGGCCAGGGGGGAGACCAGCAGGAAGACCGGCTCGCCGGGGTAGACCGTGCGGCGGGCCAGGGTCGAGGCCGCCAGCTCGCCGTGGCCGACGAGGACGCCCTTGGGTTCGCCCGTGCTGCCCGAGGTGTAGATCAGGTACGCGATGTCGTCGCCGCCCACGCCCACGGCCTCGGCCTCCGGGGTGGCGGTCTCGTCCACCAAGAGAGAGGGGTCGGCGCACACGCGGGGCAGTCCGGCGGCGACTGCCCGGGTGTCGGTGGCCGGTGTCACCGTCAGCGCCGCGACGCCCGCGTCGGACAGGACGGTGTCGATCCGCCGGTCGGGGTGGGCGGTGTCCACGGGGACGTACGCGGCACCGCACCGGAGGATGGCGAGGACCGCGGCCACCATCGCCGCGGAGGCTTCCGCCAGCACGCCGACCCGGGATTCCGGTGTGACACCGGCGGCGGTCAGCTCGCCGGCGAGGCGCGCGGCCCATGCGTCGAGCCGGCCGTAGGTGAGGGTGAGGTCGCCGCTGCTGACGGCCGGTCGCTCCGGGTGGGCCCTCATGTGGAGGGCGATCTGCTCATGGACGGGCATCCGCCGCTCGTCGGGCAGGGCTGGGCCACGGCCGAGTTCCAGCACGTCGTCGGTGCCCGGCGTGGCAGGGGCCGCCGAAGCGGGCCGCGCGCGGCGGGATGCGGGGGCGGGTGGAGCGGCGGGCCGGTCGACCGTCGCGTCCAGTTCCACCAGGGCGCTCTCGATGGCCAGCAGGGTCGGCTCGTGGCGCAGCATCTCCCGGTGGGTGACCGGGACGTCGTACGCACGGAAGTCGCGCAGGCCGAGTTCGGGCCAGTCGCGGTCCTCGCCGGTCAGGAGAGCCACGTCCTGCGGGTGGTACCGGTCCTGCGTGGCGAAGAGCCGTACGGGCAGGTCCTGAGGCTCGGGCCGGTGACCGGTCACCGCCGTCCAGAGGGACCCGAACACCTTGAGCCGGGCCTCGAACGAGGCGAGATCTCCTTCGAGGATGTCGACGCCCCGCGACCGCAACGCGTCGAAGACCTGTGCGGTGTCGAGGGTGTCTGGGCACCACGGTCGGCGCCGTCGGGACCTCCGTCACGCTTCTCGTCTATCCGCTGCTCGCGCTTTCCCTGACCGGCTCACCGCTTCTCGCCGGGCTGCTCGCCGCCACCCAGTCGGCGATCGCGGTCGTTCTCGGAATTCCCGCGGGCGCTCTGGCCGACCATGTGAGCAGACGGCGTCTCCTGCTGGTTTCGGAAGCGCTGAGAACGGCGGCGACCGCATGCGTACTCGCGGCCGTGCTGCTGGACCGGATCGACATCGGCGGACTTTTCGCGGCGGCCGTCGTCCTGGGTGTGTCGGGCGCGATCGGGATGCCCGTGCGGCGGCTCGCCCTGCGCTCGATCGTGCCCGACGAGCAGCTCCGGCAGGCGTTGAGCCAGGACGAGATCCGGGTCAACATCGCCATGCTGACCGGCCCTCCCGCGGCCGGTGTGCTGTTCGCATGGGGCCATGCGCACCCCTTCGTGGCCGTCCTGGCGTGCTACTGCGCCTCCATGGCGTCCGCGTTCCTGACCAGGCTTCCGGCGAACGGGCAGGGCAGCGGCCGGCTCTCGGCCCGTGCGCTGGTCGCCGGCTCTGCGGTCGGGCCGCGCGTGCTGTGGAAGGACCCGGTCCTGCGCTCGGTCACCGGTCTCATGGCGCTGGAGAATTTCATCTTCGCCGCGCTCAACATCATTCTGATCAATTACTTCCAGAGCAAGGGTGTCGATGCGAAGACGATCGGCCTCGCCCTTTCCGGGGAAGCGATCGGATATCTGACCGGCGCGGCGCTGGTGACCCGGCAGGAGCATGCCGGGGCGGAAACCCGACGCCGTGCGGGGGCGGGTGATCTCCGGCAGCTTCACCATCCTCGCCGCGGGCGGTCCGCTCGGCAGCGCCGCGGCCGGTGTGCTGCTGGGACACCTGACGCCGCACACCGCCATCGGACTGCTGTGTCTGATCCTCGTCCTGCCGCTCGGCGCGGCGACCGTCTTCCGCAGACTCCGCACCGCCACCTGGCCTGCCTGATCCACCTCCCCCCAAGGACTCACGTGATCACGAACCAGCGTCATGAGCACGCCCCCGCCGACCTCGACCACGGACACCTCCAGGACCTGGTGTGCGCACAGGCCACGGCGGTCCTCGGAGGCCCGGTCGCCGCCTCGGACAACTTCTTCGCCCTGGGGGGCGATTCCCTGAGAGCAGGACGGTTCGTCATGCGGCTCACCCGCGCCCTGGAGGGCCGTGGTGGCATCGAGCTCCAGGACGTGTTCGATGCGGAGGACTTCGCCGCCCTCACCGCCCGGGTGGGGGAACGCCTCGCCGGATCCGGCGACGGGCCGGGCGAGCCGACGGTGCCGGCGCCCCGGACCGCTCCCCCACCCACCCGTGAACCCGCGCCGGGCGACGTACCACTGACGTACGGTCAGCTCCGGCGGCTCCAGCGGGACGCCGAATCCGTAGGGCAGCGGATCCCCCACCATGTCTCCCGCGTCTTCCATCTGACCGGCCTCCTCGACCTGGTGAGCCTGGAGGCCGCGTGCCACGACCTGCTGGCACGTCACGCGTCACTGCGCACGTGCTTCGCGCCGGATCCGGCCGGCGAGGCCCATCGGGCGTTCCGCCTCGACACCGGTGAGCTGAACGTCGACCGGCTGTTCCGCGTCCGTCCCCTGCCCGCCGGTGCGACGGTGGAGGACGAGGCGGAGGCGGAGCAGACAGCCCTCTTCGATCTGGCCACCGAGGCGAAGCTGCGCGTCCTGGTGCTCACCACGGGCGCGGGGACGGCCACCGTCGTCATCACCACGGAACATCTCGTCTGCGACGGCGACTCCTTCACGGTCCTGGTCCGCGACCTGTCCGCGCTGTACAACCGGCGTACCGGCGCGGCGGCCGACGAGGCCGGCCCGCTCCCGGAGATCGAGGCCCGGTGCTGGGCGGAGGAGGAGTCGGGCCGGCAGCACGCGGCCCTTGAGGAGCGCCTGGCCCACTGGCGCACCCGGCTGGATCCGCTGGAGGCGCTGCCCGAGGTGCGGCTGCCCGGGATGCGCGACCCCGCGGTCTGGCCGACGACGGCCGCCCAGTGCCACGGGCACCTGAGCGCGCAGGCCGTGGAGCGGCTGCGCGCCGCCTGCGCGGCCGAGTCGGCGACGCTGTTCTGCGGCTTCGTCGCCGCGCTCGGCCTCGCGGTCCTGGACGACGCCGGGCACACGGTGGCGGGCATGGTGAGTCCGTCGTCCGGCCGTCCGCCCGGGTGGGAGCACCATGTCGACTGGTTCGCCACCTCCGTCATCAACCGGTTCAGGATCAACGCGCAGTTGCCGGTCCGTGAGGTGACCCGTTCCGCGAAGCACTCGGTGGCGACGGGACTCGCGAACGCCGTTCCGCTGCCGCTGCTGCTCGAGCACCTGCAGTACAACCGCGACGTGGAGCAGAGGTGGCGTCCCTGGCTCTACCTGGCGCTCGACACGTACGAGGACACGCCGCTGAAGCTGCACGGCGTGCGCGTCGAGCCCGCGGCCGCGGACGTACAACTCGCGCTGCGGGCCGGGCTGACGCTGCGGATCGAGACACGGCCGGACGCGAGCGCGTCCGTCCTTCTGCAGTACGAGCGGGAGGTGTGGTCCGCGGAGCGGGCCGAGGAGTTCATGGCGACGTTCCTCCGCATGGTGGACCTGGTCTCCGACCATTCCGAGGGCGCCGGTGTGGCCGCCCTGCTCGCCGTGCACCGGGCCTCGGCCGCCGACGGCCCGCGCCCGTAAAAGGGACGCGCGCGCCGACCCCCGCCCCCCACTCCCCACGAATCAGGAACAGCAGCATGGTGCACCCATCCGGACCGCCGACGACCACGACCACGATCCCGTCCCCGGTCGAGCCCACAGGGCAGCCGGTGGTCCTCGTCCTCGACTACCCCGGTCACCGGCCCGAGGAGAAACTGACCGGTCTCCGGCTCGAAGCCGCCGGCTTCGACGTCCGCTACGTACTGACCAGGCCGCTGCCCCGGGACCTGTCCGCCGACGCGTACGCCCGACGCGCGCTGCAGGCAGCCGGTGAGCTGCCGCACGGCGTGCACGCGGTGCTCGCCTACTGCATGTCGGCCTCCCTCGCCCAGCACGTCGCCGTGCTCACCTCGGCGTCGCATCTGCTCCTCCTCGACGCCGAGCGGTCGACGCCCGCCGTGATCGCGAAGGAACTGCTGTCCGTGCTGCGGTCGTTCACGCCGGGCGCCGAGCTGCCCGCGTGGTGGAGCGAGGAGGCCGTCAGTCACCGGCCGGAGGAGGTCATGGAGCGGGTCGAGGGCCATCTCCACTCGGTGATCGCGGCCGCTCTGGCGGAGGACGACTCCGGCGACGATCTCCCGGGCGCTCAGCCCGACCCGGCCGTGCTCCAGGTGGCCCGGACGATGGCCGGCACCTACCTCGACTGGCTGGCACATCTGATGGCCGCTCACCGTGGCGCCCTTCCGGCGTTCGCCGGACGCTCCGCCCACCTCGTGTCGGCGGACCACCGCCTGCCCGGCTCGTGGGACGGGATCGCCACGCTCGACCACCACCGGGTGGCGTGCGCCCGCGAGAGCCTCGCGGTCGACGAGGAGACCCGCCGGATCACCCTGGAACTCCTGGGAGCACAGCCACACTTCAGCAGTCCGTACGGGGGAAACAGTTATGCCGAGTCCGCTTGAGCAAGCACTGCCGGCCGCGCAGCGGAGGTCGGCGACGGTGGCCACGCTCGGGCCCGTGGGCACGGACGCGCACGCCGAGGCGGAGCGGCACTTCGGCCGTGTCCTGCTCGCCGACTCCTTCAACGCCGCCATGGACCTCGGGCTGGCCGAGGGAGTGCTCGTGCTCGTCGCGGCCGGGTTCGTCGAGCGCGACGAGCAGCGGGTGGTGGACAGTTGGGTGGACATGCACTTCCGGAACCTCGACCTGATGCGGCTGGTCGCCACCTGGGAGAGCCCCACCAAACCCATGTGCGTCGCCGTCAACCCGGCGCGGGTGGCGGGGGTCGAGGAGATGCGCTCGGTGGCCATCCATCCGGCGACGGCGGCCTTCGCCCGCAGATACGCGCCGCACGCCGTGCCCACCTACGTCAACGCGAAGCCGATCGCCGTGCGGTGGGCGTCCGAGGGGCGGGTCGACGGATGCATCGGCTCGCTGGACGTCGTGCAGGACAGTGCGGGTCTCGAGGTCCGGCACGTGTGGCAGCCGACGATGGTGTGGTGCCTCTACGAACCGAAGGCCGGCCGCGGCCGGGCCACCGTGCCGTCGGCGCCCGGTTCGTCCACCGGCGGCGCACATACTTGACCCGCCTCATCCCATCGGACAGATCACAGGACCATCCATGAAGATCCTCATCGCCGGCGGCGCCGGCTTCATCGGCAGCACGGTCGCCTCCGCATGTCTCGACGCCGGCATCGAACCCGTCGTACTCGACAATCTGGTCACCGGCCGCAGGGAGTTCACGGCCGGGCGGACCTTCTACGAAGGCGACATCGCCGACGGCCGCCTGATCGACGAGATCTTCGCCGCGCACCCGGACATCGAAGCCGTCATCGACTGCGCCGCGCTGATCGTCGTACCCGAATCGGTGGCGCAGCCGCTGCGCTACTACACGGAGAACGTCGCCAAGGGCATCACCTTCCTGGGCCACCTGGCCCGTAACGGCTGCCGGCGCTTCATCTTCAGCTCGTCGGCGTCCATCTACGCCACCGCCGACGACTTCTCCGTCGACGAGACGTCGGAGCTGGCACCGCTGAGCCCGTACGCCCGCACCAAGGCGCTGTTCGAGACGGCCTTGGAGGACATCAGCTCCACGGGCGAGATCCGTGTCGTCTCGCTGCGCTACTTCAACCCCATCGGCGCGGACCCGAAGATGCGTTCAGGGCTTCAGGTGCGCCGCCCCACGCACGCTCTGGGCAAGATGATCGAGGCCCACCGCCTCGGCGAGACCTTCCAGATCACCGGGGTCGACTGGCCCACCCGGGACGGCTCCGGCATCCGCGACTACGTGCACGTGTGGGACCTCGCCGAGGCCCACGTCCAGGCGCTGCGCCGCTTCGATTCCGTCTTCGAGGCCGAGGCCGGGGCCGGCAGCTCGTACCAGGTCGTCAACCTCGGTACGGGGACGGGCACGACGGTCCGCGAACTGCTCGACGCGTTCGCCAACGTGACCGGCAAGCCCCTGCCGGCCGTGGAGACGGACCGGCGACCCGGTGACAACGCCGGCGCCTACTCCCGCGGGGAACGCGCCGCCTCCCTGCTCGACTGGCGGCCGCGGTACTCCCTCGAAGAGGGGATCCGGGATTCCCTCACCTGGTTCGAAAAGCGCGATTCCATCATCGATACCGACGCATAGGCACAAGGTGACATGAGCCTCGACCACCCACCGCCCCTCGACCTGGCGGCCCTCTCCGGCGGACTGCCGTCGACGGACGGTCCGCAGCCGCTGTTGTCCGCCAAGTATCCGAGCGCCATCGGCGCGTGGGTGGCCGAAATGGCCTACGCCGTGGCCCGGCCGATCCACACCGCTCTGGAACGGGAGATGGGAGCCGGGACCCTCGGCTACAACGACCCCGTCAGCATCGGCCGGGCCCGCGAATCCGTCGTCCGCCGGATGGGCGACACCTACGGCTGGACCGTACGCCCCGAATCCATCGGGTTCGTCAGCGACATAGTGACCGGCTTCGGCGCCGTGCTCCGTCACTTCCTCCCGCAGGCCAGCACGATCGTCGTCCCCACGCCCGCGTACACGCCCTTCCTGACCGTGCCGCGGCTCTTCGGCCACCAGGTGGCGGAGGTTCCCGGGCTGATCGGCGAGACGGGCCACCGCATGGACCTGGCGGGCATCGAGGCGGCCCTGAGCCGGGGCGCGCGGATGGTGGTCCTGTGCAATCCGCACAACCCGACGGGCCGGGTCTTCTCCGCGGAGGAGCTCTCCGACCTGGTCGCGCTCGTGGACGCGTACGGCGCGCGGGTCTTCAGCGACGAGGTCCACGCGCCGCTGACCCTCACCGATGCTCCGCACCTGCCCTACGCGGGGCTCGGTGAGATCGCGGCCGGGCACACCATCACGGCCACCTCCGCCTCCAAGGGGTGGAACACCGCCGGCCTCAAGTGCGCTCAGCTGATCTTCTCGGCCCCGGCGGACCTCCGTCTGTGGCAGGGCATCGCCGACTTCTACCTGCGCTCCGTCTCCCGGCTGGGGGTGGCCGCGCTGTGCGCCGCGTACGACGAGCCGGAATCACAGCAGTGGCTCACGACCGTGCGCGACCGGCTCGCCCGCAACAACGCGCTGGTGGGAGAGACCCTCGCGGAGCGACTGCCGCAGGTCCTCCCCTACCCCGCCGAGGCGACGTACCTGGCCTGGCTGGACTGCCGCCGGCTGGGCGTCGACGAACCCGCCGCCTTCTTCCGCGAGCACGCGGGGCTCGCCATGTCCGACGGGACGGAGTTCTCGGCGCCGGGTCACCTCCGGCTCAACTTCGCCCTCCCCGAGGGGGTGCTGCACCGCGCCCTCTCCGCGCTCGTCCGCGGTGCCGACCTCCTCCAGTCCGGAAAGCGATGACACACATGACCAAGGTCCTGGTGGCCGGCTACGGCGTCATGACCCGCGGCATCCTCCCCCACCTCCTCAAGAGCGGCGAGATGTCGGTCCTCCTCCACAGCCGTCATCTCGACGCCTCTCCGCACCCCGAGGTCCGGCTCGTCGGGGAAGAGGACATCTCGTCGTGCCGGCCCGACGTCGTGATCGGGTGTTTCGAGGACGACGCGCGCAGCCGGGAGTTCTGGACGTCGCCGGGCACGACCGCGGCGCTCACCGGGCGCCGGGCGGTCTGCGTCGAGCTGTCCACGCTCAGTCCCGGGTGGATCGACGCCTGGCATCGTTACGTGGGGAGCCTGGGCGCGGTCTCCGTGGAGTGTCCCGTCACGGGCAGCCGTCCCGGTGCGGGCAGCGGCACGCTGTCGGCGTTCCTCCACAGCAGCGCGGACGACCCCCGGGTGGACCAGGTGCTGGGGTCGTTCACGAGCCGGCGGTACGTCTTCGGACGGCGGGCCATCCCACCCGCTTCAAGCTCGTCTACAACGCCTGGGGCGCGGCGCTGCTGCACTCCCTCACCGCGTTCGTGCCCACCCTCAGGCAGGTGCTCGGCGACGACTTCGACGTGGCGGGCGACATCATCACCGGCGACGGCTGGATGTCCCTCGTCTGCGCCAGCAAGCTCGACCGCATGGTCGAGGAGCGCTTCGACGACCCGGACTTCGCACTACGCCACATGATCAAGGATCTGGGATACGCCCAGGAGGTCCTCGGCCCCTCCCACGAGCTCCTCGACCTGGTCCACCGGTCCTTCGCGCAGGCAGCGTCCGTCTACGGCGGCGACGCCGACTACACGGCCGTGACCGGGGTGGTGCGCCGATGAAGGCATCGGACATCGCGAGCCTGCCGGCGTATCTGGCGGGGGCCTTCGCCGACGTGACCGCGGCCTCCGTGGCGCTCTCGGGTTCCCTCTCGCGCGGGGACGCCCGGATCGCCGGCGGCCGGGTCCTCTCGGACCTCGACCTGATACCCGTCGTCGACTCCGCCGACGACGTCACCCTCGCGCGCAAGCAGCTGGAACCGGTCCTGCGGGACCTGGCCGACCACTACGCCGTCACCTGCACCGCGGCGATCACCCTTCGGGAGAACTTCCTCCGCGCCAGGCACGCCGGCTACGTCACCAGCATGCGCACCCGGCCCTTCCTCTGCGACCCGCTCGGCCTGCAGGAACAGCTGGACTCCCGCGCCGACGTGGCCGGCGGGGGCGACGAGCTCCTGCCGTGGCTGGCCCAGCCGGTGACGTACTACCTCGCCAAGGCGGGCGCGACCCGCCCGGGGGAGAACCTCGCCAAGGCCGCCCTCGCCGCCCGTCGGCTGGTGGGAGCCGCGGCCCCCGGACGGGAGGCCGAGCTGCTCGGGCCCGAGCACGGGGAGCCGCGGGCCGAGGTGTGCCTGCGTGCCCTCCGCGCGGTCGCCGTGACGCACCGGCTGACCCTGCTGCCCTCCTCGCGGGAGTTCCTCGCCCGGAGGTCCGGGACCCACGACCCCGAAGAAACGTTTCACGCGGTTCGTGACCGCGCGTTCCTCGAAAACCAGGGCCTGCCTTTCGCACAGTCCGCGATGGCGGCACGGCCCTCCGCCTGAGAGATCCCGAGAAGAGCCCCCCATGACCCTTCGCCTGCCCAACTCCTTTTCCTGTACGTCCCGTACGGCCGTCCTCGAGAGCGAGGACCCCATCGACTTCCGGCCCCTGGCTCAGCCCGGGCTGCCGGAGCGGATCGCCGCCCGGCTCGTGACGCGACGCTTCCTGGTGACGCGCTCCCACGTCCGTTCCACGGTGTCCGGGGACCACACCATCGACTTCAGCGAGACCCTGGTGAAGATCCCCGTCAGGGTGGGAGAGCGCAGCCATCTCTTCCCCGTGGTCACCTACGTCGACCACGAGTACTCCCTGATCCGCGGGTACCTGCTCGGCTTCCACAAGCTGCTGGCCCCACCGGCCGGTGACGGCGACCGGTGGACGACGCGGATGCCCGGCTTCGACGTCGACCTGCGGGCCGAAGGCGACCTGCCGGGTGGTGAGGCCGATCTGCCGCCCGAGCAGTCCCACCCCTTCCTGCTGTGGACGGACTACGCGGTGGGCGAGGCTCACTCGCACGGTCTGCGCACCCTGACCGTCGAGCGGTACGAGCGCCAGCGCGTCGGCTTCCTCCGCCCGGCCCGGCCCGAGAAGCAGACGGCGGCGAACGGCACGGCGCGCGTCGCCTCGCTGTACGAGATCGCCGACCGCTTCGACCTCACGGGCGTCAAAGCGGTCGACGGCTGAACCTCACGGCCCGTCCGGGCCTGGAGCTCGGCGGGCTCAGCCCGCGAGGCGGGCCATCCACGCCTCGACGTCGTCGGCGGACCTCGGCAGGCCCGCCGACAGGTTCTCGTGGCCGTCCTCGGTGACGAGCAGGTCGTCCTCGATCCGGACGCCGATGCCGCGCCACTCCTCGGGCACGGTGAGGTCGTCCGGCTGGAAGTACAGGCCGGGCTCGACGGTGAGCACCATGCCCGGCTCCAGCACGCCGTCGACGTACTCCTCGTTCCGCGCCGCCGCACAGTCGTGGACGTCCAGGCCGAGCATGTGGCCGGTGCCGGCCATGGTGAAGCGGCGCTGGAGGCCGAGCTCGTACGCGCGGTCGGCCGGGCCTTCGATGAAGCCCCACTCGACGAGCCGGGCCGCGAGGTGGCGCTGCGCCGCCTCGTGGAAGTCGCGGTAGGCGGCGCCCGGCTTGACGGCGGCCATGCCGGCCTCCTGGGCCTCGTACACCGCGTCGTATATCTCGCGCTGCAGCGGCGTGAAGGTGCCGCTGATGGGGAGGGTGCGGGTGACGTCGGCGGTGTAGAGGGTGTGCGTCTCCACCCCGGCGTCGAGCAGGAGCAGGTCGCCGGGGCGCACGGGGCCGTCGTTGTCGGTCCAGTGCATGATCGTGGCGTGGTCGCCTGCGGCGCAGATCGAGCCGTAGCCGACCGCGTTGCCCTCAAGCCGTGCGCGGCGGAAGAACGTGCCCTCGATCCACCGCTCGGACGACGCGATCGCCCGGGAGAGCTCCTCGATCACGTCCGTGAATCCGCGCACGGTGGAGTCGACGGCCTTGCGGAGTTCGGCCACCTCCCAGTCGTCCTTGACGAGGCGGAGGTCGCCGAGCGCCTCTTCGAGTTCGGCGTCGCGCTCCTCGTCGGTGGTGACGGCGGCTTCGAGGGCGGGGGCGATGCCCCGGACGATCCGGGTCGGCGCGCCGGAGGAGGCGGCCAGGTCCTGGACCGCCGTGCGGACGTCGCGGCAGGGCAGGCCGAGGACGAGCTCGGACTCGGCGAGGGAGCGGCGCCGGCCGGTCCACAGCTCCGCCGTGGCGCCGGTCCAGAATTCGTCGTTGTCCCTGCTGTCGCGCGGCAGCTGGTAGCAGTAGGCGTCGTGGCCGCCGTCGGCGCGGGGTTCGAGGACGAGCGCGCCGTCGCGGGCCTTGTCCCCGGTCATGTGCACATAGCCGGAGTACGGCCGGAAGGGGTAGAGGTCGTCGTTGGACCGGACCTTGAGACCCCCCGAGGGGATCACGAGGCGTTCGCCGGGGAAGCGCTCCGAGAGCGCGGCGCGGCGGCGGGCCGCGTACGGGGCCTGCTCGTCGAGCCGCAGGTCGCGCCGCTCGGTGTCCGCCCAGCCGGTCCGCATCAGGGCGGAGAGCTCTTCGGAGATGGAGGAGTAGAGACCGTTCTTTCGGCCTTTCGCCACGTCGTACACCTTCTTCTGGGTGGGTTCCACAAGCCGGACTCGCCACCGGCGGGGGCCGGCGGCTCCCGGACGGTATCCCGCACCGCGCGCACCGGGTGCCCAGAAGTGCCACTGGCACAGATCGGCCACAGCGACCGCGGAGGGCCCGCCGCGGCCGTCCATAATGCGGGCTGTGACGAACGAGAAACTCGGTGAGGCCCTTCGGCTTCTGGGCATCGGCCAGGCGGCGAGCAAGGTCTATCTGGGGCTGCTGGAACAGGCGCCCGCGCCGCTGAGCGCGATCGGCGCCGCGGCCGGTCTGGACGACGCGGAACTCGCCGCGGGGTACACCGCGCTGGTCGACGCCGGGCTGGCCAGCGCGGCCGAGGAGGGCGCGGACGTGGTGGCTCCGGTTCCGCCCGCGGCGGGCCTGGAGATCCTCGCCCGGCACCGGGCGGCCGAGGTGGAAGAGTCGCGGATCACCGTCGGGGGCGCGTTCGAGTCGTTCCGGCGCCAGCGGCTGGCGGCGTACAACGGCAATCTCGTGGAGGTGGTCACCGGTGACGCCATCGGTCCCCGGATCCGTCATGCCTGGGCGAGCGCCCGCGAGCAGATCCGGCAGTTCGAGTCCCCGCCCTACTTCCCCCTGCCCGGGGCCACCGACGACGCGCTGGCCACGCTGGCCCGCGGGGTGACGCAGCGCGTCGTGTACTCGCGGGCGTCCCTGGAGCATCCCGGGCATCTGAAGGACGTCATCGAGCCGTGCATCAAGGCCGGGGAACAGGCCAGGGTGCTGCCGTCGGTGCCGGTCAAGCTGGTGATCATCGACGAGGCGTATGCACTGGTGTCGTTGTCGATCAAGGAGGCCGACGTGCACAACACGATGCTGGTCGTGCAGCCGTGCGGTCTGCTCTCCGCGCTCGTGGCGCTGTTCGAGCAGTCCTGGCAGAACGCCCTGCCGTTCCACGGCCGCACCACTCGCCCGGGCGGCCTGTCCCCCGCCGACCGCCGCCTGCTGTGGCTGCTCGCGGGCGGGGCGAGCGACGACGTCATCGCCCGTGAGATGGGCATCAGCCGCCGGACGCTCTTTCGCCGTGTGCAGATACTGATGGCCCAGCTAGGCGCCGCGAGCCGCTTCCAGATGGCTCTGCAGGCCCAGCGCTGCGGCTGGTTGTGACCGGCGCGGTGGGGGTCGTCAGGCCGGGGATCTGCCGTTGCCGGGGTGTCTGAGGCAGGAGGCGACGACCAGGAAGGGCCACAGCGACTGCATGCAGGTCACCAGGCGTTCGGCGACGCCGGGGGCGCCTTGCCCCTGCATCTCCCACACGAACCAGCCCGCGCCGAGCGCCATCGCGGCCGTCGCCATGAGAGAGGGCGCGGGCCGAAGCGCCCATGGTGCGGCGTCGCCGCGGACGGCCGCCAGCACCGGCCACACCGCCAGCAGGGTGAACCCGACCGCCGCGACCGACCCGTGGCGCAGCGAACCCCCGCTGCTCGGCGCCGGAACCAGCACCACTCCCAGCGCCGCGAGCCCGCCCCCGCCCAGCGCGAGCCGTCCGGCGAGCGCGGCCGGCCGCAGCCCCAGGGCGGTCAGCAGATGGCAGGCGCCAAGACCGAGCAGCGCCCCGGTCATCACCCAGAACCCGGCGGCCCCGTACGCCGCCAGGACGCTGATCGTCTGAGTGGCCGGATCGTAAGTGGGCCCCTCAAGCACCGCCGCGACCGTCCATCCTCCGGCCAGCAGGAGAGGGGCACACCCCGACGACACCAGGGCCCACCTGGGAACAGCTCGCATCGGCCCACCGTAGAACGCACCCTCGGCCCCCCCGCCGCGCACACGCGGACAGGCCGAATCCGAATGGGTGACCGACCGGTCCCGGGTCACCGTGCGGGGGTCGGGCGGTCCGCCCGGTAGATGTAGTGGGCGCGGTCGTCGACGGGGTTGTCCGGTTCCAGCGAGGCCTCGGCGACGCGGCGCAGGCCCGCTTTCTCCAGGACGCGCCAGGACGCGCGGTTGGCGGCGTGCACGGGGACGATGACGGCGGTGGCGTCCAGGTGGTCGGTCCAGGTGGCCGCGACCACGGCCCGGATCATGCGGGCGCCGAGTCCCCGGCCGGTCAGGCGCGGATCGCCGATGAGGTAGTCGAGGGTGACGGCTCCGTCGGGTACGTCGACCTCGGCGGCCAACTCCGCGAGGTACTCGGGGTAGTCGGTGAGGCGGCAGCGTTGTACGAGGCCGATCGGTTCGCCGTCGAGCATGACGAGCAGGTCCTCGGACGGCTCCTGGCCGCGGGCGGCGGGGCCGAAGTCGCGGTCGACGCCTTCGGGGGACGTGTCGTGGTTCCACCAGCGTGCGACGTGCGGCTGGGCGAGCCATCTGCCGAGGAGGGGGAAGTCTCCTTCGCCGATCCGGCGCCAAGTGATCACGGGCATGTCTCTTCTCGGGGTCAGCCGGGCTCGACGAGACCGTGGCGGTAGGCCAGGGCGACGAGTTGGGCCCGGTCGCGGGCGCCCAGTATGGTCAGGGCGCGGCTGATGTGGGTCTTGGCCGTGGCCGGGCTGATGACCGGCCGGGCGGTGATCTCGTCGTTGCTGAGCCCCTGGGCGGCGAGCGCGACGACCTCGCGCTCCCGTGTGGTGAGCTGCGCGAACACGTCGCCGTTCGCGGCGGCGGGCTGGGTCGTCCGGGCGATGAGCCGTCGGGTGAGCCCGGGCGAGAGGAGTTCCTCGCCGCCGGCGACGACCCGGGACCAGGACAAGGGCTTGATGGGCCAGTTCGTGATAGTCCCGCCCGGCACCGAGGACCACACCCCGCGCACCCTGCCCGGCACCGGCCCGGGCCACCATCACTGACCCGTGGCCCACCCCTGTCCACCGACCACAATCGGACAATCGCGAAAGGCGCTCTGTCGTGGCGTGAAGAGCCGCATCTACGCTGATGGACGCAGTCGGTTCGTGCCGCCGGGTCCGGTGGCGCGTCGTAAGAGGGAACCCGGTGCGATTCCGGGACTGTCCCGCAGCGGTGAGTGGGAACGAACGCCGTCAGAGGCACTGGGCTCCATCCGGGGGCCCGGGAAGCGACGGCCGGTAGATGTGCGCCGGAAATCCGGTGGACGCGCCCACGAGTCCGAAGACCTGCCAACTGCGCACGTGCGGAGCGCGCGTGCTGTTCACGGTGACCTCGAGGGCTGGGTCGGCGGTGCGGGCGGATCGGCACGCGTGGGCGCGTGGCCGTCACCTCGCTGTCCGGGCACCCTCGGGGCCGGGACGGCGAGGGAGGACATGCACGTGATCACGGCGCCAGGCGGCGGCGCGGACCGTCGGCCCGTCCATGTGCGGCCGCCGCACGGCGTTCGATGCTGACGCTCGCGGGACGGGCCCCTGCCCAGGTCTTCTCCGGTGTCTGCCACGGCACCCTGGGCGAGCTCTACCAGGGACCGCTGCGGGCCGGCGGCGCTGTGGACATCGCCCTGGTGTCGTTCCCCGTGGACCGGCACTCCTGGGTGTACTTCACCCCCGGCGCGCGGCCGCCGGACCCGTCGCCGCTCGGGGAGAAGGCGGCGACAGCCGTCCGCCTCTTCCTGGACCGCTTCGGGCTGACGCTGCCCCCCGGTCGCTGGAGCGTCCACAGCGACCTGCGTGTCGGGGTGGGCATGGCAAGTTCGACGGCCGACATCGTCGCCACGCTGCGCTGCCTCTTCCGGGTCTTCGGTGTGCCGTACGACGTCGACACGGTCATCGCCGTCCTGGCCGCGATCGAACGTGCCGACAGCGTCTTCCTCGACGAGTTCGCGCTCCACCTGAGCGGCCGGCACCGGGTCGTACGACGCCTGGGCACCGCCGTCGGCTTCCACACGGCGTTCGTCGCGGAGCCCGGGACCGTGGACACGGCCGCCGTGACCCCCGTCCTGCTGCGGCACTACCGGCGGCGCGCGGAGGAGTACGGGCGGTGCCTGACCGATCTGCTCAAGGGCTTCTCCGCCGCCGACCCCGCCGCGGTGGCCCGGGCGGCGACCACCAGCGCCGTGCTGTCCCAGGAGGCCCTGCCGAAGCGGAGCTTCGACGCCGTGCTCGCGCACCGCGAGGAGTTCGACGCCGACGGGGTCTTCGTCGCCCACACCGGTTCCCTGATCGGTTACCTCTTCACCGGCCGGCCCGCCCCCTCCGCCAAGGACGAACTGTCCGCGTTCTTCCACTCGCTCGGCCACCAGTGCTCTTTCGCCCAAGGAGGCTATGGGTGATCCACCCCCACATCGCCGACGCCCTGAAGACCCCCGACCTGGTCCGACTGACCGACTCGACCGTGCTGCTCCGGTTCGAGTCGATGAAGATCTATTCGGCGCTCGCCGCCGTCCGCCATCTGCTCGAACGGGGCACCGTCCGGCCGGGGCAGACCCTCGTGGACAGCTCCAGCGGCATCTACGCCTACGCCCTGGCGCTGGCCTGCCACCGCTACGGCATGCGCTGCCACATCGTGGCGTCCACCACCGTGGACGCCACCACGCTCGCCCAGCTGGAGATCCTCGGCGCCACGGTCGAACAGGTCAGGCCGTCGGAGAACCTCAGGCTGGACCAGGAGTTACGGGTGCGGCGCGTCGGTGAGTTCCTCGCCGAGCGGCCCGACGCCCACTGGATGCGCCAGTACCACGACGACATCCACTACCTCGGCTACCGCGAGGTGGCGGACCTCGTGGCGGCCTCCGTGCCCGCTCACCGTGGTCGGCGGCGTCGGCTCCGGGGCGTCGACCGGCGGACTCGTGGAGCACCTGCGCCGCCGCGACCCGTCCGTCCGGCTGGTCGGCGTCCAGCCGTTCGGCAGCGTCACCTTCGGCAGCCAGGACCACCACGACCCGGAGGCGATCATCGCCGGGATCGGTTCGTCGATCGTCTTCGACAACGTACGCCACCATCTCTACGACGCCCTGCACTGGACGGACTTCACCCACGCCATGGCGGGCACGGTCGGCCTGCTGCGCGACCATGCCGTCTTCGCCGGTCTGTCCACCGGCGCCGCTTACCTGGCCGCCCTGTACGAGGCGCGCCGCCACCCCGACCAGCTCCATCTGGTGATCGGCGCGGACACCGGTCACCGCTATGTCGAACGCGTCCACGCCCGGCACGCGCAGGCCCCGGACCCGGCGGCGCTGAAACCGGTCGAGGTGACCTCCATCGACCAGATGCGGATGCCCTGGTCGACGATGGCGTGGAACCGGACCCCCTGCCCGGCACAGTGGAAGGAATCGGCGGCATGACCCTGGTCTGCCTGGAATCGCTCACCTTCGGCCTTGGGCACCTGGTGCGCGCCGCCGAGGCGCACGGTGAACGGCTGCGGCTGCTGACCGGCGATCCGTCCTGGTACTCCTACGAGCTGTCACGGCTTCCCGGTGACGCCCTCGACGTGGTGGAGACCGACACCTTCGACCCGGAGCAGGTGGCGGACCAGCTGTCCCGTACGCCGGAGCTGCACGGTCTGATCAGCTCCACCGACACCTGGACCCTCGTCGGCGCCGAGCTGACCGAGCGGTTCGGCCTGCCCGGCCTGGACCCGGCCGTCCTGCGGCTGACCCGGGACAAGGCCGCCGTGCGCGACCGGCTGTACGAGAAGGGGCTGACCCGGGCGCGCGCCGTGTCCGCCGACGGCGCTCACCTGGCGGCGCTCGTCCGCGCGGAGGTGGGGTTGCCGGCGATCCTCAAGGACAGCGCGGGCACGGGCAGCCAGAACGTCTGGCTCGTCCGGGACGAGGAGGAGCTGGCCGGGGCCCTGCGGCAGGCCGCCGGGCGTCCGCTGAAGGGCAGGCTGTTCGCCGAGCCGCACTTCTCCGGCCCGGTCTACAGCGCCGAGACCCTGACCTGGGCGGGGCGGACGCGGCTGCTCGGCGTCTCCAGCCGGCTGATGTCGCCCGAGCCGCGGTTCCGTGAGGAGATCACGGCGTTCCCCGTCGCGTTCCCCGAGCCGCGCCGGGCGTCGCTCGAGCGGTGGCTCGACGAGCTCCTGGCCGTCGTGGGCTACACCGACCGCTTCGCCCATGTGGAGTTCGCCCTCACCGCGTCCGGCCCCGAGCTGGTGGAGATCAACCCGCGGATCGGGGGCGCGCTCGTCGGCGAGGGCATGTGCCGGGCCCTGGGCGTCAACGTGTACGAGGCGATGGTGGAGGCGGCCCTCGGCCGCAGGCCCCGACTCATGGACGCGGAGCTGCCAGGAGGGCCGGCCGTGGCGTTCGTGCTCGGTTACCCGGACCGGCCCGGGGTGTTCACCGGGGTCGGCGGGCTCGACCGGCTGACGGGCATGCCCGGCTCCCCCGCGTGGTACCCGATCAAGCGGATCGGCGACCTCGTCGAGCACCTGGACGACAGCCGGGGTTACGCGGGCATCGTCTACGCGGAGGGCGAGACGGCCGAGCTGGCCACGCACTGCGCGGTGGCCGCCGCCAACGCCGTACGGGTGGTCACGGAGCCCTTCCCGCAGCAGCGAGGAGCCCACCGGCTGTCGGAGCGGACAGCCGGTGGCTGAACAGTCCTCCGGGGCGGTCACGTTGCGCGGCGCGCTGGGCACGCTGACCGGCCCGCTGCGGTTCCTGCTGCTCAGCTCGTTCCTCATCCCGCTCGGCAGCTTCATGGTGCTGCCGTTCATGTCGGTGTTCCTGCACGAACGGCTCGGCATGGGGCTGGGGTCGGTCGGGGTCGTGCTGGCGCTGGCCTCCCTGGTGCAGTTCTCGGGGGGTGTCGTCGGAGGGGCGCTCGCCGACCGGTTCGGGCTGCGGCGGATCATGGTGTGGGCGCTGGTGATCCGCACGGCGGGGTTCGTCGGCCTGGTCGCGGCGCTGCGCTGGCCGCCGCTCGCGGTGGGGGCGCTGATCCTGACCTGCTGCGGCGCCGCGCTCTACCTCCCCGCCAACAAGGCGTACCTCGTACACGGGGTGGACGAGGTACGGCGACCGGCCTTCCTGTCCGCGGGCAACGCGGCGCTGAACGCGGGCATGGCGGTCGGTCCGCTGATCGCCGGGCCGTTCGTGCTCTCCTCCCCCGGCCCGCTGTTCGTCGCCGTCACCGCGCTGTTCGCGGTGGTCGCCGTGGGCCACGCCCGGCTTCCCGCGGCCGGAGACGTGCCGCGGGACGCAGGGACCGGGCCCTCCGGGCTGCTCTCCGGGATCGCGGTCCTGCCCTTCGCCGCCAACGCGCTGGCGTTCTACCTGTACTTCCACTTCCAGCACTATCTCGCCGTGTACGCCGTGGAGCGCGCCTCCAGCGAGTTCTACAGCGTGGTCCTGCTCGTCTGCTTCGTGCTGGTCATCGTCGTCCAGCCGCCCGCGTCCGGCCTGATCCGGCGGGCGCCGTACGCCCTGGCCCTGGCGGTCGGGTTCACGGCGCTCGCCGGCGGGCTCGCGGTGCTGGCGATCGGTACCAGGCCGGCCCTGCTGGCCGGCGGCGCGCTCATCACGCTCGGCGACGTCGTGCTGTTCCTGAAGAACGACCTGGAGGCGCTGCGCCGCGGCCCCCGGTCCGACGCCGTGGTCTTCGGCCAGCAGCGGCTGGCCGCCGGGCTGGGCGCCTGCGCCAGCGGGGTCGTCGGCGGACAGCTGTACGGCGTGGGCGAACGCGCCGGAGACACCGGATGGTTCTGGCTGCTGGCCGCCGCGCAGTGCCTGCTCCTGCCCCCACTGCTGCTCATGCTGCGGCGCCCGGCGATCGCGGCGCCCGGCGGCCACGACGACAAGACGAAAGGGACGACGCCCGATGACGCACACCGGCGGATTCCAGGACGATGACTTCTGGACCGAATTCCACGACTTCCTCTTCTCCGAGCAGCGGTACTCCCAGGCCGAGGAGCTGCTCGACACCTCTCCCCTGCTGTCCTTCCCCGCCGGGGCCCGGGTGCTGGACCTGTGCTGCGGTCCGGGGGTGTTCACCGTGCCGCTGGCCCGCCGCGGCTGCGAGGTGACCGGGGTGGACCGCAGCGGGGCGATGCTGGACCGGGCACGGAAGCTGGCCGCGGAGGCGGGGGTCGGTCCGCGGTACGTACAGGCAGACGTGCTGGAGTACGCCGATCCCGGCGCCTTCGACGCCGTCCTCAACATGTTCACGTCGTTCGGCTACTTCGAGGATCCCGCCGACAACGCGCGCGTGCTGCGTCAGATGCGCACCAGCCTGGTACCGGGCGGCACGATGCTCCTGGACGTGGCGGGCAAGGAGCTGCTGGCCCGCAAGGTCGTACCGCCGAAGGTCGTCCAGCGGGGGGACGACCTGCTCGTGCAGACCGACACGGTCCTGGACGACTGGGCCCGGCTGCGCAGTGACTGGGTGCTGGTCCGGGGCGAGCGCGTCACGCGGGCGAGCCTGGTGTGGTTCGTCTACAGCGCGGTGGAACTGCGGCGGATGGCGCTGGAGGCCGGGTTCGTGGACGTCGAGGTCTTCGGCGGGTTCGACGGCCGCCCGTACGACCAGGACGCCGAGCGGCTGATCCTTCGCGCCGCCCGCCCGAGGTAGGGCCACCCGCTTCCAGGGGCGCACGGCCGAGGCCGTGCGCCCTTTGCGCCACCGGGGCGGAACCGTAGTATCACCTGGTCATCACCGCGACGGGAGACAGGAAGCCGGTGCGATTCCGGCACGGTCCCGCCACTGTGACCGGGGAGTGCACCCTTCGACACGCCACCGCGCACCGCGGGAGGCCTGGGGACACGTCGATCCGGGAGTCAGGACACTGGCCTGTCGCGGGCCCGGTCCGAGGAGCGCGGACTCCCCAGGAGGCTTTCTTGCACCCCAGCACGCCCCGCATGCCCTTTTTCCGTAAGCCCCGCACGCCTTCTTCCCGCCCGCGCCGCCGGGGAGCGCGCGCCGCGGCCGTGGCGGTCACCCTCTCCGCGACGCTGCTCACCGGCTGTGGAACCACCTCCGACCAGGCCGGCTCGAAGTCCGCCGCGGCCCCGGCGAAGGGATTCCCGGTCACCGTCGAGAACTGCGGCACCCGCACCACGTACGAAAAGCCTCCCGCCAAGGTGGTGACCATCCACCAGCACCCCGCCGAACTGATGCTGGCGCTCGGCCTCAAGGGCCGGATGGTCGGCACGGCGTTCCCCGACTCGGCCGTCCTGCCCGCCTTCCGGAAGGACTTCGCGGCCATCCCCGAACTGGCGAAGAAGGAACCCTCCTTCGAAGCCGTACTCGACGCCGAACCGGACTTCGTGTACGGCGGCTACAAGAGCGCGTTCGCCGACAACGAGGGCCGCTCCCGCAAGGCGTTCGCCGACGCCGGCATCGACACGTACCTCAACCGCGAGTACTGCGGCAAGAAGCAGGTGTCCATGCAGGACACGTACGCCGAGATCCGCACCATCGGCACGGTGTTCGGCGTGCCGGAGCGCGCCGACCGGCTCGTCGCGGACCTCCAGGGACGCATCGCGAAGACGACCGAGGCGGTGAAGGGCGCGCCCGCCGTCCCCGTGTTCGTGTACGACAGCGGCGACAAGTCGGCGTTCACCGCGGGCGGCAAGAGCCTGGGCACCGAGATCATCAGGCTCGCCGGCGGCGCCAACGTCTTCGCCGACCTCGACGACGTCTTCGGAGACGTCTCCTGGGAACAGGTCGTGGCGCGCAAGCCGGAGGTCATCGCCATCTACGACTACGCGGGCGCGGGAAGCGTGGAGCAGAAGAAGAAGTTCCTGCTCTCCCAGCCGGCCCTCGCCGACGTGCCCGCGGTGAAGAACAAGCGCTTCGTGGTGCTGCCGCTCACCGCGACCCTGGTCGGCGTCCGCCCGCCGTACGCGGTCGAGGACCTGGCACGCGGCCTGCACCCCGAGCGGTTCCGGTGACCGCCCCGGCGACAGCCACCCCCACCGCCCGACGGCCCACGGCCCCGCCCGAACAGCCACGCGCGCGGACGTTCGCGCTGACGCTGGTGGTCCTCGCGGTCCTGCTCGTGGCCTCCATGACGGCGGGCATGGCCGTCGGCTCGGTGCGGGTGCCGCCGGGCGAGGTGTGGGGCATCGTGACCCACGCGCTCGGCGGCGACTGGTCGGAACCCACCTGGTCCCGGGCGCGCGAGACGATCGTGCTCGACGTGCGCGCGCCACGGGTGCTGCTGGGAGCGGTGACGGGCGCCGGGCTCGCGGTGGTGGGGACCGCCATGCAGGCGCTGGTGCGCAATCCGCTCGCGGAGCCGTACCTCCTCGGCGTCTCCTCGGGGGCCTCCCTGGGCGCCGTGGCGGTGATCGTCTTCGGCGTGAGCCTCTTCGGTCCACTGTCGCTGTCGGTCGCCGCCTTCGCGGGCGCCCTGCTGACCCTGCTGCTGGTGTACACCACGGCCCGGTCCGGTGGCCGGATCACGTCGGTGCGTCTGGTGCTCTCGGGGGTGGCGTTCGCCTCCGTCCTCACCGCCGTCATGGACGTCCTGCTGCTGACCAGCGACCGCGGCAACGAGGCCCGGGCGGTTCTCGCCTGGACGCTCGGCGGGCTCGGCGGCGTCCAGTGGGCCACGCTATGGCTGCCGGGCGCGGCGCTCGCGCTGGGCATCGGCGTCCTGCTGGTCCAGGCCCGCTCGCTGAACCTGCTCGTCGCCGGTGAGGAGGCGGCCACGACCATGGGGCTCGACGTGGCCCGCTTCCGGGCCCGGACCTTCGTCCTGCTGTCGCTGGTCACCGGCGTCCTGGTGGCCGCGGCCGGTCCCATCGGGTTCGTCGGCCTGATGCTCCCGCACATCGTGCGCCTCTTCGTCGGCGGCGACCACCGCCGGGTGCTGCCGACGGCCGCGCTCGGCGGAGCGGTGTTCCTGATCTGGGCCGACATCGCGGCCCGTACGGTCGCCGCGCCGATGGAGATCCCGGTGGGCGTGCTCACCGCGCTGTGCGGCGGGCCGTTCTTCCTGTGGCTCATGCGCCGGGACGCCCGCCGCAAGACCGACCGAGGAGTGGCATGACCGGCACCGAACTCGCCGTCGAGGGCGTCACGCTCACCGCCGGCGCGCACCGGCTCGTACGGGACGTCTCCCTCACCGCGCGGCCCGGAGAGATGATCGGCCTCGTCGGCCCCAACGGCAGCGGCAAGTCGAGTCTGCTGCGCGCCGTCTACCGCGTCCTGCGCCCCGAGGCCGGGCAGGTACGGGTGGACGGCGCCGACGCCTGGTCGATGCCTGTACGCCACCTCGCCCGCACCGTGGCCGCCGTGGTCCAGGAGGCGGGCGCCGACTTCGACCTGACCGTGCGCGAGGTCGTCGCGATGGGCCGCACCCCGCACAAGCGGCTGCTCGACGGCGACACCGCCGAGGACCGCCTCCTCATCGAGTCCGCCCTGACGTCGGTGGACGCGGCCGAGCTGGCCGACCGCCCCTTCGACCGCCTCTCGGGCGGCGAACGCCAACGCGTGCTCATCGCGCGCGCCCTGGCCCAGCGGCCCGCACTCCTGGTCCTCGACGAGCCGACCAACCACCTCGACATCCGGCACCAGTTGGACGTCCTGGGCATCCTGCGCCGGATGCCGGCCACGGTCCTGGTCGCCCTGCACGACCTGAACCTCGCCGCCCACTACTGCGACCGGCTCTACGTCCTGTGTGACGGGGAGGTCGTCGCCGCGGGCCCGCCCGCCGAGGTGCTCACGCCCGCGCTGCTGAACGACGTGTACGGCGTGACGGCCGAGGTCACCGTCCACGCGCGCACGGGAGCGCCCCAGGTGACCTTCCTCCCCGACGAAGCCGCGCGGCCCGCCCTGGCCTGACCCGATCACCGCCTGACCCGATCGCTGCCTGGTCGGATCACTCCGGCTCGTGGTCGTGCGGAGCCGTCGCGGGCGGCTCCGCAGGCCGGGGCCGGCCGCCGTCGTGGCCGGACACGACCACGGCCAGCAGCCCGACGACCACGGCGGCCGCGGCGATCCGGCCCGCAGCCCGTACGACCAGGCCTGGCCGGGACACCGTGGCCGCGGGCCGGTCCAGTCGCTCGGCCCGCCGGGCGGGCCGCAGCAACCGGACCAGGAGCAGGACGGCCACGGGCACCTGCAACAGCCACAGCGCGGTACGCGGCCAGCCGTCGTACCAGACGTTGGTGCCGTACAGCAGGGTGTGCCACACACTCAGCACATAGACGACGATCACGAACCGGTGCAGCCGGCGCCAGGTGTTCGCGCCGATGCGGTGCCGGACGTAGAAGAGCAGGCCCAGGGGAACGGCGAGATACAGCGCGCCCAGGCCGATCGGGATGGCCAGTCGGCCGGTTCCCGAGTCGTACCAGCCGGGGACGAAACTGTCCGCGAACGCCCCCACAGCCGGGGCAGCCAGGCCGTGCCCGCGTCGTAGCGCACGAGCTCCGCCGCGAACATCAGCGCGTGCGCGGCCATCAGGGCCATGGTGGTCAGGCTGGAGGTGCGGTGCCAGCGCTCCAGCACACTCCGCGGGATCCGTGGCCGACCGGCCCCGGGGCCCGAGCGCAGCAGCCCGAGCATGACGGTCCCCCATGCCCACAGCAGGCCGGACCAGCCGAACGCCTGGCTGAGGAGGTACATCCAGAAGGTGTCCGGGTCGGCCATGAAGGGCATCACCGCGACCGTCGCGGACGTGCCCGAGCGCATACGGGCGTAGAGGAGGAGAAACACCGCGACGGTGACCCCCACCGCGGCACCGGCTTCGGGCAGCGCGGCCCGCAGGTCGCCCCGCAGCGTGGCCCGTCCGCCGGAGCGGGAGGTGGGCGGGGGTGCCTGGTCCGGGGCGTCGGGCTCCTGCTCCGATGTGACGTCCGGCTGCAATGCGAGGGCCTTTCTCGGCGGGATCGCTGGCGTCGCTGTGCACAGCACACCAAGTGTGGGCGCGGGAGCGGACCTTGCCGGGGCGGAACGGCGGTGGATGTCCGATTCCCGCCGCATCCCGGCGACCGGCGGCGGCCGGGATGCGGGATACGGGGTGATCCTGCGCAATGCGGGTAGGCGCGGACTCGACCTGCCGCACGAGACCCGTTGAACGAGACTCGATGAGACTCGTAGAACGAGACCCGGCGACAGCGACCTGGTGAAAGCAGCCGGGTGAACGACTAGGGAAGGACGGCCGCCATGGGCACTCCTCCGGACGATCCGGCGCCTCCCAACCCCACTCCGGCGCCGGGGCCCGCACCGGACCCCGGGCCGCTGCCCGGGCCGGTCCCGGCTCCTGGGCCGGACCCGGCGCCCCCCGCACCCCCGCAGCCGGAGCCCGATCCGGAGCCGCCGCCGGCCCCCGGCCCCGAGCCGCGGCCTCAGCCGGGGCCGCTGCCCGGTCCGGTGCCGGCTCCGGAACCCGTCACCCGGTGTCCAGGGTGAACAGGCCGCCGTCCGGATCCCGGATCGTCACGTAGGGTCCGCCGCCCTCTTCCGGGCCGTCGGCCGTGCTGCCTCCGTTCTCCAGCGCGACCGCGACCGCCGCGTCGAGGTCCGGGACCTTGAAGTGGACGAGCCAGCGGGGCCGCAGCTGCGGATTGGGGGCCGCCTCCTCCACGGGACCGCTGTTCAGCCGGGCCACGGGCGTTCCGTGGTGGCGGAGCACGACGCGGTCCTCCTCGAAGGAGACGTCACAGGCGCCCTCGGTCTCGCCCCCCTTGCCCCACTCCAGTACTTCGCCGTAGAAGATCGCCGCGTCGAAGGCGTTCACCGTGTGGAGCTCCAGCCAGGCGGGCGACCGCTCGCCGACGCTCCACTCGGCCAGGACGCCGCCGTCCCACACCCCGAACGTGGCCCCCTCCCGGTCGGCCACCAGAGCGGCCCGGCCGCCCGGCGGGAAGGAGACGGGCCCCACCCCGACGGTGCCTCCCCGCTCGCGTACCCGCGAGACCGCCGTGTCCGCGTCGTCTACGGCGAAGTACGGCGTCCACGCCACCGGTACGGCGAGTTCCCCGGCCAGGGCCCCGATCCCGGCCACCGGCACACCGTCCACCTCCGCCACCGAGAAGGCCCGTCCGAAGCTGCCTTGCCGGAACGACCAACCGAGCACCGCACCGTAGAAGCGCTCCGCCTGTAGCCGGTCGCGTGCCGTGAGGCTCAGCCAGCAGGGAGCCCCGATCACGTCGGCTGCCATCAGCACCACGGTCTTCCTCCCTCCGCGCCGCGTGGAGATCCCGTGGGGCCCGCCAGGTCCACCGGGCCCGCGGTCCATCCGGGTCTATCCCGGCAGGTGCCCCTCCTGGCCGGTCCCATGCGGGCCCGGGGCACTCGGCGTGAGGGGGCTGTCAGCCGCCGCTCGTCAGGGCGGCGAGGCGCCGGCGGGCGGGGTCGAGGGACCGGCCGCGGGGCGCGCCGTGCCAGGGGTTGTCCTTGAGCAGCTGGTCGACGGTGGACAGGGTCCACCGCCGCGCGGTCAGGTCGGGATCTTCGATGTCGTCCCAGGCCAGCGGCGCGGCGACGGGCGCGCCGGGGCGGGCGCGTACGGCGTAGGGGGTGACGGCCGTCTGGGCGTAGGCGTTGCGCTGGACGTCGAGGTAGAGGCGGCCGCCGCGCGCCTGTTTACGGGGCGCGGTGGTGAGCTCTTCCGGGTGGCGGGCGGCGAGCAGCTCGGCGACGTCGCGGGCGAAGGCCCGGACGCCGTCGAACGCTTCCCTCCCGTCGAGGGGCACCAGGACGTGCAGGCCGCGGGAGCCGGTCGTCATGAGCAGGGAGGGCAGCCTCAGCTCGTCGTGCAGGAGCTCCCGCAGGGCCTGGGCTGTCCGCCGGACCAGGTCGAAGTCGTCTCCCGGCGGATCGAGGTCGAAGACGAGCCGGTCCGGGTGGTCGGCCCGGTCGGCCGTGGAGAGGAAGCGGTGGGGGGTGATGCACGCCTGGCCCACGAGGTGCAGGAGGGTGGCGGTGTCGTCGCAGAGGGCGTACGTGACGGTGCCGCCCTCCTTGGGCAGCTCGACCCTGTGGATCCAGTCCGGGAAGTGGTCGGGGACCTCCTTCTGCATGAACGCCGGGCCCTCGATGCCGTCCGGGTGGCGTTCGAGCATCAGCGGTCGGTGTCGCAGGTGGGGCAGCATGCGCCGGGCGACGCGGCGGTAGTAGTCGGCGAGGTCGGCCTTGGTGATGCCGTCCTGGGGAAACAATTCCTTGTCCGGACGGCTCAGTTCCACCGTCCGCCCGCCGACTCGGATGCTCATGGTCTCCGCACCCATCCGTCCCGCCTCCGCCCTCGGTCGGGGCCGGTCCCCGATACGTCTGCGCGGCTACCCGGCGCTCGGGCTTTCACCCCTTCCGGCGGGCAGCGCACGCCGTACGGCTCGCGGCTCGTACGCTCAATCGCCCCCAGTGGCTCCGAGCCGGATCACGTCTCCCGCCGCGCCGCCCGCGAGGACGTCGATGCGTGTGCCGGTCGCGGGATCGGTGAAGGACTGGCCGGGAGTGTAGGCGCCCATGTCCAGGGGCGTGCAGCCGGTGGGCGGGGTCGCGGCCGGGTTGCCGTTCATGATCCGGACGGGGCCCTCGCCGGTCGCGGTGGCCGAGTCGATCCGGTAGATGAGGACACCGGTCGAGCAGGCCGACCCGTCGACGCCCCGGGCACGGCGGGACTCGGCGACGTACGCGGTGGTGCGGCCGGTGCGGATGACCGCGATCTTGGTGCCGCCGGGGCGTTCGACCGGGCTGAGCCGTACCGTGCGCTCACCGGCGGCCGGCAGGCAGGCGACCTGGCGATCACGGATCCAGCCGAGCTTCCAGGAGTGCCAGCCGAGGAACTGCGGGGCGGCGCCGGCGATGTTGCCCATGACGTCCCAGCCACCGGCGAAGCGGTGGGTCTCACCGGTGAAGGCGTACAGGTCGGGCAGGCCGAAGGTGTGGCCGGTCTCGTGGGCGACGACCTTGTGGCCCCAGCGCCACATGTCCTGGCCGAAGGTGACCGCCCACTTCAGGCGGGTGCCGTCGGCGGTGACCCCGGGGCCGCTCGGGTCGTAGAGGTAGGTCGGCGAGAAGGGGATCGCGGTCGCCTCCCTGGCGGGGACGACGTAGACCATGTCGTAGCCGGAGAAGTCCACATGGGGATCGGCCGCGGTGATGGCGTCGCGGACGTACCGCTCGTGGGTCTCGAAGGTGAGGCCGCGTTCGAAGCCGTAGGAGGTGGAGGTCTGGGGCATGCGGATCCAGCGGCGCAGCGGGGTGACGTCCAGCCGCAGGTGTCCGTAGCTGGCGGTACGCATCCACCGGGCGGCGGGGGCGAGTTGGGCCGCGTAGGCGTCGGTGGGTTCGGTGGCCCGCGCGTCGGCGAAGTCGACGAACAGTGTGAGCACCCGGCGGGTGCCGGTGGACGGCTGGAACTGGACGGGGTCGGTGTCGTGCCCCTCGTCGGTCCAGCCGGTCGCGCCCGGCAGGGCGCAGGCGGCGGCCGGGGCGCCGGAGCCGGCCGGGTGAGGGGGTGGGGCCGCGTGGGCCGGGGTGACGGCGGCCGTGCCGGCCATCAGAAGGGTCAGTGCGGCGGCGAAGGGCCGCGTCCGGCGGGGCAGTCTGGGCATGTGTCTCCCTCGGGGCGTGGAGGTGGGGTCGGGGTGGGCGGCTACGCGCGGCCGCGCGCGAGGTCCATCAGGCGGGCGAGGACGCGGCCGCCGGAGGCGGAGACGCCGTCGTGCTCCCATTCGTTGGTGACCCAGGCCTTGGCGGCGCCGACCTGGCGCACAGTGCTCAGGGAGAGTCCGGCGTCCACGTACATGTCGTCGTGGTAGACGATCGCGGCCAGCGGGATCTTGTTGGCGGCGAGGCGGCGGGGGTCGTACAGCGGCGGCCAGTCGGTGCGTGCGGCGAGGAGGTCGGCGGCCTCGGCGAAGGGGCGCAGTCCTCTGATCTCGCGGAACATCCAGGGGTAGATCATCTCGCCGGTCAGCAGGAGGGGGTCGGCGTCCTCGGCGAACTCGGGGAAGCCGGCCTGGGCGCGGGCCGCCGCCCAGGCCGTGGGGCCCGCGCCCTGTCCGTAGATCGTCTCCTGCGCCACGGCGAAGAGCGGGTTGTCGGTGAAGCCGGTCAGAGTCATCACCTGGTGCAGGAAGGTGGCGGTCAACCCGCCCTCGGTGTCGAGGGCTTCGTCGAGCAGCCAGTGGAGCCGTTCGAAGCCGTCGCCCATGCCGAGTACGAGGCCGAGCGAGCGCAGGCGGTGGGGGGTCAGGCGGTCGCCGTCGGGCAGGCGGACGTCGGTGGCGGCGAGGAGGTCGGCGATCCGGCGAAGACGGGGGGCGTCGTCGGGGTAGCGGGCGTAGAAGTCGAGGACGCGGTCCCGTACGCGGGGGTAGGTGCGGGCGTAGACGTCGTCGGCCGTGGCGGTGAGGCCGGGCAGCCCGCCGGTGACGTAGCAGGCGCGCAGCCCTTCGGGGGCCTGGGAGAGATAGGTCAGCGTGATGAAGCCGCCGTAACTCTGACCGAGGGTCTCCCAGGGTTGCTCGCCACAGAGTTGACGGCGTATCAGTTCCGCGTCGGCGACGATGGCGTCGGCCCGGAAGTGGCTCAGGTGCTCGGCGAGCCGGGCCGGGGAGGAGAAGCGGGCCGCGGCCCTGGCCGTGACCGGGGTGGAGCGGCCGGTGCCGCGCTGGTCGAGGAGGAGGACGCGGTGCGTCTTGAGCGCGTGGTTCAGCCAGCCGGGCGAACCGCTCGACGGGCGGGGCGACTTGCCGCCCGGGCCGCCTTGCAGAAACAGCAGCCAGGGCAGTTCGTCACCGGCGCGGGCCGGGTCGGCGACCTCGCGGGCGAAGACCTCGATGGCCGGACCCTGGGGGTCCTGGTGGTCGAGGGGGACGGTGAAGGTATGGTCGGTGGTGGCGTACGCGGGGTTCATGAATCCCTTTCGCGGCCCATGGGCACGTGATGAAGTGTGACATTGCACAGGCGACCAAGGGCTGCCCGCGGATCCTCAGGGGTGGCCCGCCGGGGTCAAGGGGCCACCCCCGCGGGCCGGACCTTCGCCGTCAGCCCTTCGACTCGCTCTTCGCCCACAGCGAGCGGACATGACCCAGGTGCCGGGCCATGCACTTCTCCGCCCCCTTGGCGTCGCCGGCCAGCATCAGGTCGAGCAGTTCCAGGTGCTCCTCGGCCGAGGGGATCAGCTCGCCCCGCTCGTCCAGCGCGGCCAGGCCGTACAGCCGGGACCGCTTGCGCAGATCGCCGACGGTCTCGACGAGCCGTTCGTTGCCGGTGAGGGACAGCAGCGAGAGGTGGAAGCGGCGGTCCGCCTCCAGGTAGCCGATGAGGTCGTGGTCGCGGGCGGCCCGCACGATCTCCTCGGCGACCGGGCGCAGCGCCTCCAGCTCGTCGCGGGTGGCGCTGCGGGCGACCCGCCCGACCGAGGGGACCTCGATGAGGGCCCGGATCTCGGTGTACTGGTCGAGGTCGCGCTCGTCGACCTCGGTGACCCGGAAGCCCTTGTTGCGGACGGGCTCGACGAGACCTTCGCGGGCGAGGTCGAGCATGGCCTCACGGACGGGGGTCGCCGAGATCCCGAAGTCCTCGGCGAGCGTCGGCGCCGAGTACACCACCCCCGGCCGCAGCTCGCCGGAGATGAGGGCGGCCCTCAGGGCATGGGCCACCTGGTCGCGCAGCCGCTCACGGGTGGCGTTGAGATCGCGCTGCTTCAGGTGCCCCATGGTGTTCCCTTCGTGCCTGCCGAGATCACCAGAGTACAATGTCACGTTGTTTTCGCAGGTGACAGGGTGTAGGTCCGGCCGGCGGTGTAGAACTCCAGGGCCGCGCGGCCCTGTTCCCGTGGGCCATGGCTGGATGCCTTGGCGCCGCCGAACGGCAGATGGAAGTCGACACCGGTGGAGGGGGCGTTGACCCTGATCATTCCCGTGTCGAGCCGGTCGAGGCCGGTGAGGGCCGCGTCCAGGTCGGTGGTGTGCACCGAGGTGACGAGCCCGTACGGCACCGCGTTGGTCAGGCGCACCGCGTGGGCGAGGTCGTCGGCGGGCAGCAGTGCCGCGACCGGCCCGAAGACCTCCTCCCTCAGCAGCCGGTGCCCTTCGGACACCTTCTCCACCAGGGTCGGCGTCGCGTACCAGCCGGCCCGGTCGGGGAGCGTGCCGCCGGTGAGCACGGGCGTGCCGTGCCAGGCGTCGCAGACCTGGTCGCGGGCGTGTTCGCTGATGAGCGGTCCGCAGACGGTGGCCGGGTCGGCCGGATCGCCGACCGGCACGGCGCGTAGCGCCTCGGACAGGGCTTCGCGCAGGGGCTCGAGGGCGACGCCGACCGCGATGACCCGGCTGGTGGCCGTGCACTTCTGCCCGGCGTAGCCGGCGATGGCGGCGGCGAGATGGGCCGCCGCCTGCTCGATGCAGGCGTCCGGCAGGACGATCGCGGCGTTCAGGCCGCCCATCTCGGCCTGGACCGGGACTCCCCGGGCCGTCGCGGCGCGGACGACGGCCTGCCCCACGACCGTCGAGCCGGTGAAGGAGACGACATCGGCGGCGGCGACCAGCGCGCCGCCCTCCGCCGCTCCCCCGGGCAGGACGGTGAAGACCCCTGGCGGGAGCTCCCGTTGGACGATCTCGGCCAGGCGCTGGGCGCAGGCGGTCGCCTCGGGCGCGGGCTTGAGGACGACCGCGTTGCCGACGGCGAGCGCCGGTGCCGCCTTCCAGCTCGGGATGGCGAAGGGGAAGTTCCAGGGGGTGATCAGTCCCGCCACGCCGTGGGGGCGGCGGCGGGTCATCAGCAGCCCGGCGCCGGCGGCCGTCTCGTGGACGCTGCCGACGGGTTCGTAGGGGGCCTGGGCGTAGTAGCGCCAGATGGCCGCCGTCCGGGCCACCTCGGCGCGCGCCTCGGTGAGCGGCTTGCCCACTTCGCGTACGGCGAGCGCGGCCAGCTCCTCGGCCGCGGCCTCGATGGCGGCCGCGACCGCGGCGAGCGCCGTGGAGCGGGCGGAAGCGCCGCCGGAGAGCCACTCCGGCTGGGCGGCGCGGGCCCGCTCCACGGTGTCGGCGGTGGCGAAGGCGCCGGGGGCGGGGACCTGGACGACGATGTCGGACGGGTCGGACGGGTTACGGGAGATGACGGGAGACGGGCTCGTGGTCACAGGAGGAACCCTCCGGGGAAGGGATCGGTGGGGTCGAGGAAGTACTGGGCGGTTCCGGTGATCCAGGCCCGCCCGGTGATGGCCGGGACGACGGCCGGGCGCCCGCCGACCTCGGTCTCGGCGACGAGCCGCCCGGTGAACCGCGTACCGATGAAGGACTCGTTCACGAAGTCGCGGTCGAGGGGGAGTTCGCCGCGGGCGTGCAGCTGCGCCATCCGGGCCGAGGTGCCGGTGCCGCAGGGCGAGCGGTCGAACCAGCCGGGGTGGATGGCCATCGCGTGCCGGGAACGGACGGCGTCGGAGCCGGGGGCTTCGAGGTAGACGTGCTTGACCCCGGCGATCTCGGCCCGCTCCGGGTGGACCGGCCGGTCGGGCGAGGCGTTGATCGCTTCCATCACGGCCAGGCCCGCGGACAGCAGGTCGTCCTTGCGGGCGCGGTCGAAGGGCAGCTTCAGATCGGCCAGGCGGACGAAGGCGTAGAAGTTCCCGCCGTACGCGAGGTCGTAGCTCACCGTCCCGTAGCCGGGAACGTCGACGGCGAGGTCCAGGCCGGCGCAGAACGCGGGGACGTTGGTGAGCGTCACCGACGTGGCCGCGCCGTCCTCCACCCGTACGTCCACGGAGACGAGGCCGGCCGGGGTGTCGAGGCGGACCGTGGTGACCGGTTCGGTGACCGGCACCATGCCCGTCTCGACGAGCACGGTGGCCACCCCGATGGTGCCGTGCCCGCACATCGGCAGCAGGCCCGAGACCTCGATGAACAGGACACCGTAGTCGGCGTCGGGCCGGGTGGGCGGCTGGAGGATGGCGCCGCTCATCGCCGCGTGACCCCGGGGCTCGTACATCAGCAGGGTGCGGATGTGGTCGAGGTGTTCGATGAAGTGCAGGCGCCGCTCGGCCATCGTGGCGCCGGGGATGGTCCCGACGCCCCCGGTGATCACCCGGGTGGGCATTCCTTCGGTGTGCGAGTCAACGGCGTGGTAGACGTGACGGGTGCGCATGGCGGTGTCCCCTCGGGTGGCGGCTACTTGTGGCCCTCGGCGACGGCCTTCTCGGTCGCCTCACGCACAGCGGCCTCGACGGCGCCGTCGAGCGGCCGGCGCGGCGGCCGGACCGGGCCGCCGTGGCGTCCGGCGATGTCCATGGACAGCTTGATGGCCTGCACGAACTCGGTCTTGGAGTCCCAGCGCAGCAGCGAGTGCAGGGACCGGTAGAGCGGCAGCGCCGTGGCCACGTCCCCGGAGACCGCCGCGTGGTAGAGGGCGGAGCAGGTGGTGGGCAGGGCGTTGGGGTAGCCGGCGATCCAGCCGACCGCTCCGGCCAGCGCCAGTTCGAGCAGGACGTCGTCGGCGCCGATCAGCAGGTCGAGCCCGGGGGCGAGTTCGGCGATCTCGTAGGCCCGGCGGACGTCGCCGCTGAACTCCTTGACGGCCACGATGCTGCCCTCGCCATGAAGCTGGGCGAGGAGCGCGGGGGTCAGGTCGACCTTGGTGTCGATGGGGTTGTTGTACGCGACGACGGGCACCCCGGCCTTGGCGACCTCGGCGTAGTGGGCGCGTACGGACTGCTCGTCGGCGCGGTAGGCGTTGGGCGGCAGCAGCAGCACGGAGCCGGCGCCGGCCTCGGCGGCCTGCTCGGCCCAGCGCCGGGACTCGGCGCTGCCGTAGGCGGCCACCCCGGGCATCACGCGGGCTCCGTCGCCCGCGGCGTCGACGGCGGTACGGACGACTCGGGCCCGCTCCTCGTCGGTCAGCGTCTGGTACTCGCCGAGCGAGCCGTTCGGTACGACGCCGTCGCAGCCGTTCTCGATCAGCCACGCCACATGCTCGGCGTAGGCGTCGTGGTCGACGGACAGGTCCTCGCGCAGCGGCAGCGTGGTGGCGACCATGACGCCGCGCCAGGGCTGGGCGGGGTTCCAGGAGTTGGCAGTCATCGAGACAGACCCTTCTTCGGTATGTGACATGTCACGGTGGATGGTGCGGCGCGGGGAGGAGCGCCGCGGGTGCAGGCGGCTGAGGTCAGCCACCGTCGGTGGAGTCCGATCCGGTGGGCTCGGGGGTGGTGTTCGGTTCGGCCAGGGAGGCGAGCGCCGCGAGGGTGACGGGGACGGCGAGCGGGCGCCGCTCCGCCGACGGCGGCACGTCGCCGCCCGTGGCCGCGAGGCAGGCCACGGCCGCGCCGCACATACGGCCCTGGCACCAGCCCATCCCCGCTCGGGTGAGCAGTTTGACCGTACGCGCGTCGCGTGCGCCCAGGTCGGTGACCGCCTCGCGGATGCGTCCCGCGGTCACCTCCTCGCAACGGCACACGTCCGTGTCGTCGTCCAGCCAGCGGGTCCAGCCGGGGCCGGGCCGGTGGGCGGCGGCCATGACGTCGGCGAAGGCGCGCATCCGGTCCCGGCGGCGGCGCAACGAGCGAACGTGTCCGCCGGCGGTGGCGGCAGGCCGCCCGGACAGCCGGGCCGCAATGGAGATGGCCGCCAATTCGCCTTCGGCGATGGCCAGTTGGGCTCCGCCCACGCCGCCGGTCTCCCCGGCCGCCCATACGCCGGGCACTGAGGTCCGCTGGAGGGCGTCGAGGGCGAGCGCGGAGGTTCCGTCCTTCGCGGGGCGTGTGGCGCAGCCCAGTGCGGTGGCGAGTTCGATCTGGGGCGCCAGTCCGAAGCCCACGGCAAGTGCGTCGCACTCGACGCGGCGGCCCGTGCCCGCCACGGGCCGCCAGTCGCGGTCGAGCCGGGAGACGGTCACCGCCTCCACCCGGTCGCGGCCGTGGACGGCGGTGACCGCGCTGCGGGTGCGCACCCGCACGCCGTGGCGCAGCAGGGCGGCGCCGTGGACCGCCGCCTCGGCGAGTTTGTGGGGGTTGGCGGCCAGGGTGCGCATGTGACGGGCGTATCCCAGGTAGCCGGACGCCTCCACCACGGCGGGGACGCGTGCTCCGGCGTGCGCGAGCGAGGAGGCGACGGCGAGCAGCAGCGGGCCGCTGCCCGCCACGACGACCCGCCGGCCGGGGAGGACGAGCCCGGACTTGAGCATCGCCTGGGCGCCGCCGGCGCCGACCACACCCGGCAGGGTCCAGCCGGGGAAGGGAAGCTGGCGCTCGTACGCCCCGGTGGCGAGGAGGAGCGCCCGGGCCCGTACCCGTACGGGCCGTTCGCCGTCGCCGTCGGCCCCGGTCACGGCGTGGACCGTCCAGGCGTCCGCGTTGTCCGCGTCGTCCCGGGTCACGGCCCAGACGTGGTGCCCGGCCAGGCGGGTGACGCCGCTCGACTCCACCGACTCAAGGCGCCGGTGCAGGGAGCGGAAGGCGGACCAGTCGTGGTGCAGGGCTTCGGGGCGTACGGCGCCGAGCGCGGGTTCCGGGTGCCGGTAGAACTGGCCGCCGACCTGGGCGGAGGTGTCCAGCAGGGCGACGGAGAGACCGAGTTCGGCGGCGGTGACGGCGCCGGAGAGACCGGCGGAGCCCGCGCCGACGATCGCGACGTCGTAGAGGTCAGACGCTGAGCTCGGCATGGCCGTTTCCCTCCTGGGTGGTGACGGCGTCGCCGGGGCGGGCCGGGACCAGACAGGCCCTTCGGTTGGGTGTTCCGTTGATCGTGGCGAGGCAGTCGTAGCACTGTCCGATCCCGCAGAAGGCGCCGCGGGGGCGGCCCGTGCCCCGGGTGGTGCGCCATGCGAGGATGCCTGCTCCCCACAGGGCCGCGGCGACGGACTGGCCGGGCAGGGCGGTGATCGTGCGGTCGTCGAAAGTGATCTCGAACGGCGGCTCGGGCCGCGCGCCGACCAGTTCGGCGGGGGTGCGGGCCATGGCGGGTCCTTCTTTCCGTGCGGCTCGTGGTGGACTTCGGATCGCCTCGCGCAGGCGGTTCAGGGAGCGTTCAGGGGAGCGGTTCAGGGGACGGGATCGAACCGTTCAGGCCGGAACGGCTCGGTGTTCATGGGGAGTTGGCCGTGTATCAGCCAGCGGGCGATGAGGAGTCCGGTCGCCGGTGCCAGGCCGATTCCGGCGCCTTCGTGGCCGCAGGCGTGCAGCAGCCCGGGGACGCGCGGGTCGGGGCCGATCGCGGGCAGGTGGTCGGGGAGGTAGGGGCGGAAGCCCGCGTATGTTCGCATCACGCGGACTCCGGCGAGGACGGGGAAGAGCGCCGTGGCCCCGGCCGCGAGGCGCCGGAGCGCTTCGGTGGACAGCGTACGGTCGAATCCGACCCGTTCCCGGCTGGCGCCGATCAGGACCGGCCCCGCCGGTGTGCCCTCGACCACCGGCGAGGTCTGCAGCGCGGCGGACCCGCTGGCGACGTCGGCGATGTAGTCGGCGGCGTACACCTTGTGCCGTACGACGCGCGGGAGGGGTTCGGTGACGAGCACGAACCCCCTGCGGGGCAGGACGGGCAGCTCGACTCCGGCGCGACGGGCGAGTTCGCCGCCCCACGTGCCGGCGGCGTTCACCACGTACGGGGCGTGGAACTCGCCGTTCACCGTGCGTACGCCGCGTACCTCCCCGCTCGCTCCGGTGATCACCTCCGTGACCTCTTCGCCCAGGTGGGGACGGATGCGCCCGCCGCCCGAGCGCAGCAGGTGGGCGGCGGCGAGTGCGGGCATGACCTGGGCGTCCTGGGGGTAGTGGAAGCCTCCGGCCAGGCCGGAGGTGAGGTGGGGCTCCAGGTCGTGCAGCCGGTCCGCCGGGATCTCGTGGGCGGTCACCCCCGCCCCGCCCTGCCGGGTGGCGAAGTCGCGCAGCGCGGCCAGTCCCGCCTGGTCGGAGGCGATGACGAGGCCGCCCTTGGGTTCGTACTCGATCCGATCCGGCAGGCCGTCGGCCAGCTCGCGCCACAGCTCCAGGGAGAGCAGCGCCAGTTCGAGTTCGGGACCCGGCTCCTTGTCGGAGACGAGGAGGTTGCCCTCCCCCGCTCCTGTGGTGCCGCCGGCGACCGGCCCGCGGTCGAGCACGGTGACGGTGAGGCCGGCGCGGGCGGCGTAGTAGGCACAGGCCGCGCCGACCACGCCGGCTCCGACGACGATGACGTCCGAGGTGTTTCTCGTGAGCACGTCAGTAATATTTCACATTGCACTCCGGCTGCCAAGAGGGGCGCCACTGAGGGTTCACCCGACCCTGCAAGGGATCCGCCCCGAGCGGCAGCGCCGGACACAAGCGGATAACGGCTGAGCCGACGGCTTGTCAGTGCAATTTCACATTACTATGTTACAGGTCACATTCCAGCCAGGTAGCTGGCCGACCGCGTTCCCCGGAGTGACCTCTGATGAACAAGCGCACCTCTATATCCCTCGCCGCCGCTCTCATGGCGACCCTCACCCTTGCCGTCTCCGGCTGCTCCGGCGGCTCCGGTTCGACCGGGCAGGACCGCAACGGCGGCCGGAACCCGGCGACCGGCACCAACGGCACGACCGTAGGCGGTACGCCCACGAAGGGCGGCACGCTGACCGTCCTGTCGAACCAGGACTTCACCCACCTCGACCCGGCCCGCAACTGGGTCATGGGCGACATGGGCTTCGGCGTCCGGATGCTCTACCGCACCCTCGTCACGTACAAGGCCCAGCCGGGCGCGCAGGGCGGCGAGCTGATCCCCGACCTCGCCGAGGACCTCGGCGTCTCCTCCAACGGCGCCAAGACGTGGACCTTCAAGCTCAAGAAGGGCCTGAAGTACGAGGACGGAACCCCGATCACCGCGGCGGACGTCAAGTACAACGTCGAGCGGTCCTTCTCGCCGGACCTGCCCGGCGGTCCCGACTACGCCGCCCGCTACCTCGCCGGCGCCGAGGGCTACCAGGGCCCCGCCCAGGGCAAGCACCTCGACTCGATCAAGACCCCGGACGACCACACGATCGTCTTCGAGCTGCGCAGGCCCTTCGCCGAGTTCCCGTACGCCACGGTGCTGCCGACCTTCGCCCCGGTGCCCAAGGCGCGGGACAAGGGCCCCCAGTACGACAACCGCCCGTTCTCCTCGGGCCCGTACAAGATCGAGCGGTACGACCGGGACAAGCAGCTCGTCCTCGTCCGCAACCCGCACTGGGACGCGAAGACGGACAGCGTCCGCAAGGCGTACCCCGACAAGGTGGTCGTCACGATGGGCCTCAAGGCCAACCAGATCGACGACCGGCTCGTCGCCTCCTCGGGCACCGACGCCTCCTCCGTCCCCTGGGCCAAGCTGCGCACGGAGTCGACCCCCAAGGTGCTCACCAAGGCCGACGTCAGGGCGCGGCTGCTCGCCGAGTCGAGCAACTGCGTCGAGATGGTGCAGATGCACACCGGCCGCGCGCCGTTCGACAACGTGAAGGTGCGCCAGGCCGTGCAGTACGCGCTCGACCGCGAGGCGGTGATGACCGCCTCCGGCGGCCCGGCCCTCAACGAACTGGCCTCGGCCCTCATGCCCGGCACGCTCTTCGGCGGCAAGCAGCCTGACACCCTCAAGATCCCGGCGACCGGCGACCCGGCCAAGGCCAAGCAGCTCCTCAAGGAGGCGGGCAAGCCGGACGGCTTCGCCACCAGCATCACCGTCTCCAACGGCGACAAGGGCGTCGGCGAGGCGATCCAGCAGTCCCTCGGCCGGGCGGGAATCAAGGTCACCATCGAGACGGTCGACGCGTCCGCCTTCTACGACACCATCGGCGACACCAAGAACCGCACCGACCTCGTCTACACCGGCTGGTGCCCGGACTACCCCTCCGGCTCCACGTTCCTGCCCTTCGTCTTCGACGGCCGCTACATCAAGGAGAAGGGCAACTCCGGCAACCACTCCCTCTTCCGCGACCAGCCGACCATGAAGCGGATGGACGAGATCGCCGCCATGACCGACGCGCAGCAGGCCAACGAGGCCTGGCGGCAGCTGGACGGGCAGATCCTCGCCCAGGCCCCGACGGCGCCGACCGTCGTCGAGCGCATGCCGCTGCTGGTCGGCACCAACATCGCCGGGGCGTACGGTCACACCTCCTTCGGAGGCCAGATCGACTACGCCACGGTGGGTCTCAAGGACCCGGCCAAGAGCGGCCGTTGAGGAAGCCCCGGATCATGGCCACCACCTCCCCGGCCGTCTCCGCGGGCAGCGGGCCCTGGCAGCTCGCCCGCGCGGAACTGCGCCGCCGCACCTCCGTCAAGATCTCCCTCGCCGTGGTCGCGCTCTTCGCGCTCATGGCCCTGGCCGCCCCGCTGCTCAGCGCGCTGGGCGGCTGGGGCCCGGAGGAGTTCGACAAGTCCGCCGTCGATCCCTACCTGGGCGGCCAGCCGATCGGCCCGCTCGGCGGGATCTCCGCCGAGCACTGGCTCGGCGTCGAACCCGTCACCGGACGCGACCTGTTCGCCCGTGTCGTCCACGGCGCCCAGGTCTCCCTGCTCATCGCCTTCGCCGCCACCGCGATCGTCGTCGTCGCCGGGGTCGCCGCCGGGATCGCGGCCGGCTACTTCGGCGGCCGCACCGACACCGCGCTGTCCCGGCTGATGGACCTCACCATGTCCTTCCCCTCCCTCATCTTCATGATCGCGATGATGTCGGTGGCCCGGGACGTCAACCGGATCCTCCTGATGACCGCCGTCATCGGCCTCTTCGGCTGGCCCGGCATCGCGCGCGTGGTGCGCGGCCAGACCCTCTCGCTCAAGCACCGCGAGTACGTCGACGCCTCCCGGGTCGGCGGCTCGGGCCCCTGGCGGATCCTCACCCGCGACATCCTGCCGGGCGTCGCCGGGCCCGTCATCGCGTACACCACCCTGATCATCCCCGGCATGATCGCCACCGAGGCGGCCCTGAGCTATCTGGGCGTCGGTGTCCGGCCGCCCACCCCCTCCTGGGGACAGATGATCGCCGAGGGCGTCAACTTCTACGACACGGATCCCATGTACTTCGTCATCCCGAGCGTCTGCCTCTTCCTGACGGTGCTCGCGTTCACGCTGCTCGGCGACGCCCTGCGGGACATCCTCGACCCGAGGGGCAGCCGCACATGATCCTCTACCTCGGCCGCCGGCTCCTCGGGGTCGTCGGCGTCCTGATCGCCATCGCCGCCGTCACCTTCACCATCTTCTACGTACTGCCCTCCGACCCGGCCGCCGCGGCCTGCGGCAAGTCGTGCAGCGCCGAACGTCTGGAGGCGATCCGCGCCCACATGGGCCTGGACCAGCCGCTGTGGCGCCAGTTCGGCGACTTCGTCACCGGCATCTTCACCGGCCGCACCATGGGCAGCGGCCCGTACGCCCTGCACTGCGGCTTCCCGTGCCTGGGCTACTCGTACGAGAACAGCCAGGGCGTGTGGGACCTGCTGATGGACCGGCTGCCGGTCTCCGCCTCGCTCGCCCTGGGCGCCGCGGTGATCTGGCTGCTGCTCGGCCTCTCGGCAGGTGTCGTGGCCGCCCTGCGCAAGGACAGCCTCACCGACCGCGCGCTGATGATCGGCGCCGTCGCCGCCGCCTCGCTGCCCGTCTACTTCACCTCCGTGATGCTGATCTACGGGCTGATCAGGGTGGCGGGGCTGCTGCCGTATCCGCAGTACGTGCCGCTCGGCTCCGATCCGCTCTCCTGGGCCTCGAACCTGCTGCTGCCCTGGCTGGCGCTCGCGATCCTCTACGCGGCCATGTACGCGCGCCAGAGCCGCAGTTCGATGATCGAGACGATGGCGGAGCCGTACATCCGCACCGCCCGCGCCAAGGGCCTGCCGCGCCGCACGGTCGTCGTCAAGCACGGTCTGCGGGCGGGCATGACGCCGATCCTGACCATTTTCGGCATGGACCTGGGCGGGCTGCTTGCCGGGGCGGTGATCACGGAGTCGATCTTCGGGCTGCCGGGCATCGGCCGGCTCTTCTACGGCGCCCTGTCCACCGGCGACCAGCCGGTCATCCTCGGCGTCACGCTGCTCGCCGCCACCTTCATCGTCGTCGCCAACCTGGCCGTCGACCTGCTGTACGCCGTAGTCGACCCACGGGTGAGGTACTGATGACAGACACCCAACCCCTGCTGTCGGTCCGCGACCTGACCGTCACCTTTCCGACGAAGCGCGGGCCCGTACGCGCCGTGGACTCCCTCGCCTTCGAGGTACGGCCGGGCCGGACCCTCGGCATCGTCGGCGAGTCGGGCTCCGGCAAGTCCGTCACCTCCCTGGCCGTGATGGGCCTGCACAGCGGCGCCGAGGTCGGCGGATCCATCGTCTTCGACGGGCAGGAGCTGGTCGGTCTGGGCGAACGCGCCCTGAACCGGCTGCGCGGCCGCAGAATGGCGATGATCTTCCAGGACCCGCTCTCCAGTCTCCACCCGTACTACACCGTCGGTGAGCAGATAGCCGAGCACCACCGGGTCCACTTCGGCTCGGGCCGTGCCGTCGCACGGCGGCGGGCGGTCGACGCCCTTGCCGAGGTCGGCATCCCCGAACCGGAGCGCCGGGCGGGCGAGTACCCGCACCAGTTCTCCGGCGGCATGCGCCAGCGGGTGATGATCGCGATGGCGCTGGCCTGCGAGCCCGATCTCCTGATCGCGGACGAGCCGACCACCGCCCTCGACGTCACCGTCCAGGCCCAGATCCTGGAGCTGATCGCACGGCTCCAGGAGGAGCGCGGCCTCGCTGTCATCATGATCACGCACGATCTGGGCGTGGTCGCCCGCGTGGCCCACGAGGTCCTGGTGATGTACGGCGGCCGGGCAGCCGAACAGGCCGCGGTGGACGACCTGTTCGCGCGGCCGTCCCACCCCTACACCCGCGGCCTGCTCGACTCCCTGCCCCGCCTCGACGACAGCGACGACGAACCGCTGCGGGCGATCCCCGGCAGCCCTCCGTCCCTGCTCACACCCTCTCCCGGCTGCGCCTTCGCCGCGCGCTGCGCGGTCGCGGCCGCCGGTTCCGACGAGGAACGGGCGCGGTGCGAGACCGAGCGGCCCCCGCTCGACGGCCCGGCCGGACACCCCGTCGCCTGCCACTTCCCCGCGTACGAAGGCATCGCCTCATGACCACGACACCCCAACCCCTGCTCCGCGTACGGGACCTGGCGATGAGCTTCCCCGGGCGCCGGGCCCGCTCGGCCCCGGTCCGGGCCGTCGACGGCGTCAGCTTCGACGTGGCGGCGGGCGAGACGCTCGGCCTGGTCGGCGAGTCCGGCTGCGGCAAGTCCACCACCGGCCGCATGATCGTCCGCCTCCTCGAGCCGACCGCGGGCTCGGTCACGTACGACGGACGCGACATCAGCCATCTCTCGCAGCGCGAACTGAAGCCGCTCCGCAAGGAGCTCCAGATGGTCTTCCAGGACCCGCACTCCTCCCTCAACCCCCGCCAGACGGTGGCCCGGATCATCTCCGACCCCCTGATGGTGCAGGGGAGTTCGGCGGCCGACGCGCGCAAGCGGACGGCCGAGCTGATGGAGCTGGTCGGCCTGATCCCGGAGCACATCGACCGGTATCCGCACGAGTTCTCCGGAGGCCAGGCCCAGCGCATCGGCATCGCCCGCTCGCTGGCCACCGGCCCCCGGCTCGTCGTGGCCGACGAACCCGTCTCCGCCCTCGACGTCTCCGTCCAGGCCCAGATCGTCAACCTGATGGGCCGCCTCCAGCAGGAGCTGGGCCTGGCGTACCTCTTCATCGCGCACGACCTGTCGGTGGTCAAGCGGGTCTGCGACCGGGTGGCGGTGATGTACCTGGGGCGGATCGTCGAGATCGGCCCGAAGGAGCGGGTGTACGCGGCCCCGGCCCACCCCTACACCCGCGCGCTGCTGTCCGCCGTGCCGCTGCCCGACCCGGCCGCCGAGCGGGCCCGGGAGCGGATCACTCTCCTCGGCGACCCGCCGAGCCCCGCCGCTCCCCCGCCCGGCTGCTCCTTCCATCCGCGCTGTCCCAAGGCGCAAGCGATCTGCCGGACGGAGGCGCCGCCGTTGCGGGTCGCCACCCCTGGCGAGACGCGTCAGGTCGCCTGCCACTTCCCCGAAGCGGCCTGAACGCGACGGCGCCCGGGGCCTCTTGAGGCCCGGGGCGCCGTCGCGTGCGTACCCGCTGGGGTTCCGCGTACCGCTACGACTTGGTGACGCGGACCGTCTCGCCGTACCCGTCCGCGCTCAGCACCTCGATGCGGACCCCGGCCGCGGCATCCGTGAACGACTGCCCGGCCCAGAACGGTGCGTCGTCAAGGGGGCGGCAGCCGGCGGCCGGGGCGGCGGTGGGCTTGGCGTCCATCACCCGGACCGGTCCCTGGCCGGTCACGACCGAGGTGTCGATCTTGTAGATGAGCGCGCCGGTCGAGCAGAGGCGGCTGTCCGCCTGGATCGCCCGCCGTGATTCGACGACGTACGCGGTGGTCGGGCCGGTGCGGACGACAGCCATCTTGGTGCCGCTGCCGTACTCGACGGCGGTCAGGTACACGGTGTCGCTGCCCTTCGAGGCGCGGCACACCACCTGGCTGTCGGCGGTCCAGCCGAGCTTCCAGGAGTGCCAGGCGAAGTACTGCGGGCCGGCGCCGCCGACCAGGCCCATGACGTCCCAGCCGCCGACGAATCGGTGTGCGTCGGCACCCGCGTCGAAGGCGTACAGGTCGGGCAGTCCGAAGGTGTGCGCGGTCTCGTGGCCGACCAGGGCAGGCCCCCAGTGCCACATGTCCTGGCCGAAGGTCACCGCCCACTCGAGCCGGTTGCCGTCGGCCACCACCCCTGCGGTGCCCGGGTCGTACACATAGGCGGGGGTGAAGGAGATCGCCGCCGCGTTCCGGGTCGGCACGACGTAGACCATGTCGTACGCCGAGAAGTTCACCCACGGGTCGGCCGCGGCCACCGCGTCCTTGATGTACGCCTCGTGCGTCTCGTGGGTCAGGCCGCGCGCGAAGCCGTACTCGGTGGACTTGCGGGGCATGCGTGCCCACTTCTGGTGCTGGGTGATCGCGAGCCACGTCTTGCCGTACGAGGCCTTCCAGAGCCAGTCGGCGCCGGGGGTGATCCGGGCCGCGTCGGAGGCCGGGGTCTCGGTGGCGGGCGCGTCGGAGAAGTCGACGAAGATCATGGCGACTCTGATCGTGCCGCGGGCACGCTGGAACACCGAGTGGTCGATGTCGTGCCCCTCGTCGGTCCGGCCGGTGGTGCCGCGCAGGGCGCAGGACGACACGCTGTCCGCGGTCGGCCTGGCCGTGGCGGTGGACGCGCCGGGCAGCAGCAGGAGCAGGGTGGCGATCAGGCCGGAAAATACCGTGCAGCGTATCGCCGACGGGGTGCGGAATCGTCTCATGGCCTCACTACCTCCAGGTGTATGCCGTGTGACATTTCACATAAGGCTGAAGGTCTTCGGCCACTGTCCAAAAGCTGTCGTCTCTCCATAACATCCGCGCCATGGATCTGGAGGTACGGCACCTGCGGGTGGTGTGCGCGATCGCCGAGGCCAAAAGCCTCACCCGCGCCGCCGCCTCGTTGTCCCTGACGCAGCCCGGGCTGAGCGCCCAACTCCGCCGGATCGAGAACATGCTGGGCGGATCGCTCTTCGACCGCGCGCGGGGCGGCGCCGTTCCCACGGCCTTCGGCGAGCTCGTCCTCGCCCGGGCGCGGGCCATCCTGCCGGGCGTCGACGCACTCCTGGCCGACACCGCCCGGCAGCAGAGTGACCCCGGCCGCGTCCGGGTCGGTTCGGTCGGCGCTCCCCTTCTCGGCCACCTCGTCCTGGCGATACGCGAGGTGCTGCCGGACGCCGAGGTGACCGCGAGGTGCCGGTACTCCTCCGTCCCTCTGCTGGAGGACCTTGCGGCCGGGCGGCTGGAAGCGGCGGTGCTCGGCGACCATCCCGAGCGGGAACTCCCGCCCACCGGCGGGGTGGTGCTCACTCCGCTGGCCACCGAACCGGTCTTCGCCCTGCTGCCCTCGGCCCACCCGCTCGCGGCGCAGGAGGAGGTGGGCCTGGAGCAGCTCGCGCGGGAGGACTGGGCGGTGCCCAGGCCGGACGGCGACGGCACCCGCGAGTACTGGTCCTCCGCATGCGCCCTGGCCGACCACCGCCCCTCGACGCCGTACGAAGCCGAAGGCCGCCCCCTGCTCGAACTCGTCCGCGCCGGCCTGGCGGTCAGCCTCTGCCAGGCGACCTTCACCGAGGTGCCCGGGGTCGCCGTCCGCCCCCTGGCGGGAACCCCGCTGCGGTACCGGCACGTCCTGGCCTGGCGCTCGGACGGCCCACTGGCCGCGCACGGCGAGGAGGTCCTGCGGCGGACTCTCGCCGGCTACCTCGACAGCTGCGCCGCCAGCCCGGCGTATGCCGCCTGGCGGCGGCGGAATCCCGCACCCTGCGGGTGAGGGTCTCCTCGCGGCCTGGACTCGCCACCGCGGAGAGTCCACGATTTCCGGAAGGGAGCAGGGCGACGAAGGGGAGATGGCATGGGGTCGGTGCGGTCGGACAGCCGGACACACTCGCTGAATCCGCTGGAGGCTCTGACGCTGGACGAGCTGCGACGGCGTACGAGCGAGAAGTGGCACGCGAACGAGCCGGACGTGCTGCCTCTGGGGGTGGCGGAGATGGACGTACCGCTCGCTACGCCTGTGGTCCAGGCGCTGACGCAAGCCCTGGAGGCGGGCAACACCGGCTACACCGGTCCCACCTCGACGCCGCGCTACGCCCAGGCCTTCGACCACTTCGCACGAGCACGCTGGGGCTGGACCGGGATCCGGGAGCCGCTGACCTGCCTGGTCCCGGCGGTCATGCGCGGCCTGGCAGGTCTGGTCCGCGGCCTTACGCGTCCGGGTGACACGGTGGTGACCGACGCGCCGTTCTATCCCCCGTTCAAGGAGCTCGTGGAAGCGTGCGGACGGCGCTTCGTGGCGGTGCCGCTCGGCCCGGGTCACCGGCTGGACATGGACCGGCTCGACTCGGTGTTCGCGGCCGCCGCGCGCGACAGCCGCCAGGCGCTCTACCTGCTGTGCAGTCCGCAGAATCCGACCGGGACGGTCCACACCGCCGAAGTGCTGGGCCGCATCGCGGACATGACCGCGCGGCACGGAGTACGGGTCGTCGCAGACGAGTCCCACGCCCCGCTGGTCGCGGGCGGGGTCCGGTTCGTTCCGTACCTGAGTGTGCCAGGAACGCAGAGCGCTCTGTCGGTCCTGTCCGCGGCCAAGGCGTTCAACCTGGGCGGGCTCAAGGCCGCTGTGGTGGTCGCCGGCTCCGGCGCCGCGGACGACCTGGGCCGGCTGGAGACGGAGGAGGAGTACGGCCGGAGCCACCTCGCGGTGATCGCCCACTGCGCCGCACTGTACGACGGCGGCCCGTGGCTGGATTCCCTGCTGGCCGGTCTCGACCGCAACCGGCGCCTGGCGCGGGAGCTCCTCGGCCACCATCTGCCGAAGGTGCCGTACGAGCCGGCGGACGGCACGTACTTCGCGTGGCTCGACTGCCGGACTCTCGGACTGGACTCCGACCCGGCGTCCTCCTTCCTGGAGCACGGCAGGGTCGCCCTGACTCCTGGCGGCATCTTCGGTACCGGCGGCGCGGGCCACGCCCGGCTCAACCTGGCGACGACACCCGCGATCCTCGAAGAGGGCATCGAGCGTATGGCCATGGCCACCGGCGGCTGAATCAGGGGGAAAGCGGTCTTATTCGGGGGGCGGGAGCAGCCGGCCCAGTGGGCCGAGATCGAGGTTCAGGTCCTCCAGGGTCAGGCCGTGTTCCTCGCACAGGCGGACCATGGCCTCGTGCAGGGCGAGGAGTATGGCTCCGAGTTCTTCCTCCTGCTCGTCGGTGAGGTCGCCGGCGTCGACGCGCCGCAGCGCCTGGCGTTCCATCAGCTGGCGCAGGAGTTCGACCACGGTGAGGACCAGCCGGAGGGGGTCCCGTTCGACGTTCTCGCGGTCCGTCCGCAGCCGGGGCACGGGCTGCCGGCCCGGCTGGTACACGCCCTCCTGTGTGCGGGGCGCCGCCGCGAGCAGTCGGAAGGCCCGCGTGGCCGCGTCCGACACCTCGTCCAGCCGGCCGCCTCCGGGCGGCCTCCGCCGCTCGTGCCCCTCCCGCTGCTCCCGCATCTCCTCATCGCCCGTCCTCATCGCCCGTCGTCGTCGCCGGGGGCGTCCAGGGGCAGGGGCGCGAAGGGGTCGCCGGCCGTGCCGACGGACGCCACGAGGGCCCGCAGGGAGACACGTACGAGGTCGACACCGGCCACGGAGAGGACGACGTCCCCCGCGATCACCACGCCTCCGCTCAGCAGCCGGTCGAGGAGGTCGATCAGGGCCACCTGGCGCTGTGCCAACGGCTCCCCCGACGTGCGCTCGTTCATCGCTCCGGCTCCGTGCGGCGCGGGGCGCGTGGTGCGCTGGGCTGCTCGGGAGGCATCGCGAACGAGTACGGCGCCCAGGGGCCGGTCACCTCCACGCGGATGCCCTCCTCGGCCGTCACCGCGGCCACCTCGGCGGCGAACGCCTCGGCCGACTCGTCCGGTACGAGGTAGGCGTCGTTGACCACGTTCGCGCCGAGCCCCGGTGCGACCAGCGGGCCCTGCTGGAGGGGATGGCGCACCCGCGGCAGGGCGAAGCCGTCCGCGACCCCTGCGATACGGTCGGCGACCTCGGCGGCCTTCCGCTGCCGGGTCTCGCGCAGGCCGTGCTGCGCGCGGCGCCGGCGCAGACAGGCCTTGCCGGGGCTGAGGCCGGAGCCTTGCCCGGCGGGCTGCCGGGTGTCCTCGGCCGGCCGTAGGACCGCGTCCTCGCCGGAGTCGTCCGCCGCTTCGGACACGTACACCTTCACGCCGTACTCGGCCTGGCCCGCCAGCAGCGCCAGCCGGGCGTCCAGCCCGTCCCGCCGCGCGGTAAGGGCCGCACGGGCCCGCTCGCGGTCGCGGTACACGGTCGCAAGGCGCAAGGGCAGTACGCCCGTACACGCGGCCAGCGACTCGACCACGGCGTGGTGGGCGCGGGCGACGTCCGCCAGCCAGTCGAGGTCCTCGAAGCGCTCCTTGAGGGCCTCCTCACCGAAGTCGCGGGCCGGGACGAGGGAGACGGCGAACGCCACGGCCGGGGCGTCATCCTGGGCGGGGGCGCCGGTGGCGCCCTCCGCGACGCTTTCCAGAAGCTCCACCCCCGCGCCGGCCACACCGGTGAGGACGCGGACGGTGTCGCCGAGGCCCTGCCCGGGGCGGACCGCGGCGTACACGTACACGAGACCAGGGCCTGGGTCGGGGTCTGTGGCGGTCATGCCGGGCGCCTCCGTCCTCTGCTCGGCCGCTCGGCGCCGCGGCTCTCCTCCGGCTCGGCGCCCGCCGGCTCCTCTTCCCCCTCGGTGGCAGCGTCGAGCGCCCCGACCCGCTCCCGCAGGGCGTCCAGCTCCGCGCGGAGCCGCCGGTTCTCCACGGCGAGCGGCTCGCCGCTCCGGCCATTCCCGGACGACAGCGCCGGATCGTGCTCCCACCAGTCGATGCCCATCTCCTTCGCCTTGTCGACGGAGGCGACGATGAGCCGGAGTTTGATCGTCTGAAGTTCGATGTCGAGAAGGTTGATCCGGATGTCGCCGGCGATCACGATGCCCTTGTCCAGTACGCGTTCGAGGATGTCGGCGAGGCTCGCCGACGAGCCACGCTCGAAGGGCGGGACTGCCCGTGAAGGAACGCCTCCGAGCCGGTTCGCCAGCGGATCGCTCACCGTCTCCGCCTCCTCTGCTGCCCTGCTGTGGCTACTGTCCTCGCGCGGCCTCGAACGCGGCGATCTCGTCGAGCCGGTCCAGCAGCTCGTCCTCCCGCCGGTCGAAGGTCTCCTCGTCGATCTCACCGGCCTGCAGCTGTCTCTCCAGCTCGCGCAGCGCCGCCCAGACGGGGGCCGGGTCGTAGTATTCCGCCTCCGCCGCCGCGGTGACCTGCTCCACCACCCACACCACGCCCCGTACGGGCGCGAGGGGCAGCGTCAGCAGCTGGGTGAAAAGCCCCATGATTCGCTCGCTCCTCTCGGCCGGCCGAAGAAGCCGCTAGACGAAGCTGTACGGAGGCAGGGGGCCTGTGAGGCGGAACTCCACGCCGTCGTCGGCCGCCGCCGCGAGCTCGGCCTCCTTGGCGAGGAACGCCTCGCGCTCCGCCTCCGCCACCAGGAACGACACACTGAGGAGGTCGTCGCCGCTCGGCGTGAGCACCTCGTGCTCACGCGCCGAGGGTGCCAGCGCGTTCACGACGGCCTCGGCGCGCGCGGTCCGGCGGCTCGCCACCTCCTGCGCGACGAACTCGCCGAGAGCCAGCTTGGCGCGCGGATCGGGATCGCCGTGGATGATCGCGTCGTTGAGCTCCCGTGCCTCGCGGGACTCCTCCAGGATCTCCCGGAGCAGAGACTCCTCCGCCTGCGCGACCCGGAGGTGGAATTCCGCGGAGCCGTCGAGCCGCTCCAAGATGGCGAGGTACTCCTGTCCGCGGTCCTCCAGTACGGCGCGGACCGCGTCGTCGTCGGGGGCCGTGTAGCCGAACCGCAGGGGCAGGGCGGTACCGTCGGCCATCAGCCGGTCCTGGACCTCCTGGTGGGCGGTGAGGTCGCGCCGCTTGGGCCGCGGTTCCTCCCGTACGTCGCTGACCACCGCGCGCAGCGCGTCGGCGGTCACGGTGCGTACACCGGAGGGGTCGGCGCCCACACCGCTCAGGCCGTCGAGACGGCAGGGATGGCCGGCGCCGGTGATCGCGTAGACATAGACGGTCATCGCTCACTCACGCTCCCGGCGCGCCTGACGGCGGGCGGTGGTGCGGCGCCGCCGCGGGGCGGCTTCCAGCTCTTCCTCGGGCTCCTCCTCGTACTCCTCTCGCCCTCGACCATGTCGCCGACGGCCTCCGGCAGCTGTGCGGGCGCCTTGCGGCCGGCTTCCAGATCCAGCCGGTTGCGGGCCACCGTCACCTCCTGCGCGGCCACGCACAGCTCCGCGGTCGTACGAGATGCAAGGCGCATTCCCTACCAAAGTGGTCGTAATCATTCCGGCCCGCGCCGCACCGTGTGGGCGTCAGCCACCGACGTAGGCCGCGAGGTGCTCGCCGGTGAGGGTGGGGCGGTCGGCGACCAGGGCCGCGGGGGTGCCCTCGAAGACGATCCTGCCGCCGTCGTGACCGGCCCCCGGGCCGAGGTCGACGATCCAGTCGGCGTGGGCCATGACCGCCTGGTGGTGTTCGACGACGATGACCGACTTCCCGGAGTCGACGAGCCGGTCGAGCAGGCCGAGGAGCTGCTCGACGTCGGCGAGGTGGAGGCCGGCGGTCGGCTCGTCGAGGATGTAGACGCCGCCCTTCTCCGCCATGTGGGTGGCCAGCTTCAGCCGCTGCCGCTCGCCGCCGGAGAGCGTGGTGAGCGGCTGGCCGAGGGTGAGGTAGCCGAGCCCGACGTCGGCGAGCCGGTCGAGGATCTTGTGTGCGGCCGGCGTGCGCGCCTCTCCGGCGCCGAAGAACTCCTCGGCCTCCGCCACCGACATCGCGAGCACCTCGCTGATGTCGCGGCCGCCGAGGCGGTACTCCAGGACCGCCGGCTGGAACCGCTTCCCCTCGCAGTCCTCGCAGGTGGTGGCCACCCCGGCCATCATCGCCAGGTCGGTGTAGATGACACCGGCGCCGTTGCAGGTGGGGCAGGCGCCCTCGGAGTTGGCGCTGAACAGCGCCGGCTTCACGCCGTTGGCCTTGGCGAACGCCTTGCGGATCGGGTCGAGCAGTCCGGTGTACGTCGCCGGGTTGCTGCGCCGGGAGCCGCGGATCGGTCCCTGGTCGATCGACACCACCCCGTCGCCCGTCGGGATCGACCCGTGCACGAGCGAGCTCTTGCCGGAGCCGGCGACGCCGGTGACGACGGTGAGGACCCCGAGCGGGATGTCGACGTCGACGCCTCGCAGGTTGTGTGTGGTGGCGCCGCGGATCTCCAGCGCACCGGTGGGCTCGCGCACCGTCTCCTTGAGGGAGGCCCGGTCGTCGAAGTGGCGGCCGGTGATGGTGCCGCCGGAGCGCAGTCCGTCGACGGTGCCCTCGAAACAGACGGTGCCGCCCGCCGTACCGGCTCCGGGTCCGAGGTCGACGACGTGGTCGGCGATGGCGATCACCTCCGGCTTGTGCTCCACCACGAGCACGGTGTTGCCCTTGTCCCGCAGTCGCAGCAGGAGGCGGTTCATCCGCTGGATGTCGTGCGGGTGCAGGCCGGTGGTGGGCTCGTCGAAGACGTAGGTGACGTCGGTGAGCGAGGAGCCGAGGTGGCGGATCATCTTGACGCGCTGCGCCTCGCCACCCGAGAGCGTGCCGGCCGGGCGGTCGAGCGAGAGGTAGCCGAGTCCGATCTCCACGAACGAGTCGAGGGTCTGCAGCAGCGCGGCGAGCAGCGGCGCCACCGAGGGCTCCTTGAGGCCCCGGATCCACTCCGCGAGGTCGCTGATCTGCATCGCGCAGGCGTCGGCGATGCTGACCTTCTTGATCTTGGAGGTCCGGGCGCCCTCGCTCAGTCTGGTGCCGTCGCACTCGGGGCAGACGGTGAAGGTCGTCGCCCGCTCCACGAAGGCGCGGATGTGCGGCTGCATCGCGTCGACGTCCTTGGACAGGAACGACTTCTGGATCGTCGGGATGAGACCGGCGTACGTGAGGTTGATGCCCTCGACCTTGATCTTGGTCGGTTCCCGGTGGAGGAGGTCGTGGAGCTCCTTCTTGGTGTACTTGCGGATCGGCTTGTCCGGGTCGAAGAAGCCACAGCCCCGGAAAATGCGGCCGTACCAGCCGTCCATGCTGTAGCCGGGGATCGTGAGCGCGCCCTCGTTGAGCGACTTGCTGTCGTCGTAGAGCTGGGTGAGGTCGATGTCGGAGACCGTGCCGCGGCCCTCGCAGTGGGGGCACATGCCGCCGGTGCGGCTGAAGGTCGCCTTCACGGCCTTCCTGGCGCCGCGCTCGACGGTGATCGCGCCGCTCGCCCGGACCGAGGGGACGTTGAAGGCGTACGCGCTGGGCGGTCCGATGTGCGGCTTCCCGAGCCGGCTGAAGAGGATGCGCAGCATGGCGTTGACGTCGGTGGCGGTGCCGACCGTGGAGCGGGGGTCGGCGCCCATCCGCTGCTGGTCGACGCTGATCACGGTGGTCAGGCCTTCGAGTACGTCGACCTCGGGCCGTGCCAGGGTGGGCATGAAGCCCTGGACGAAGGCGCTGTAGGTCTCGTTGATCAGCCGCTGCGACTCGGCGGCGATCGTGCTGAACACCAGCGAGCTCTTGCCCGAGCCGGAGACGCCGGTGAACACCGTCAGCCGGCGCTTCGGGATCTCGATGCTGACGTCCTTGAGGTTGTTCACGCGCGCGCCGTGGACGCGGATCAGGTCGTGACTGTCGGCAAGGTGCGGCGCGGGCGACCGCGTGTCCGTCCTCGTGGCCATGCTCGGTGTGTCTCCATCTGTCTGTGCCGGGGGCCTTGCGGGAGGGGCGGGTGGCCCCGATCTCGTTACCTGCGGGGCTGGTTGAAGCGCAGCATGTTGCCCGCGGGGTCGCGGAAGGCACAGTCGCGCACACCGTACGGCTGGTCGACCGGCTCCTGGAGCACTTCGCCGCCCGCGGCGCGGATCCGCTCGAAGGTGGCGTCGCAGTCCTCGGTCTGGAAGATGACTCCGCGCAGCAGGCCCTTGGCCAGCAGCTGCGCCATGGCGTCGCGGTCGGCGGGCGAGGCGTTGGGATCGGCGAGCGGCGGTTCGAGGACGATGTTCACATCGGGCTGCGACGGCGCGCCGACGGTCACCCAGCGCATGCCCTCGAACCCTACGTCGTTGCGTACTTCGAGGCCGAGGATGTCGCGGTAGAAGCCGAGCGCCTTGTCGTGGTCGTCGACGGCGATGAAGCAGGTGGAAAGCGTGATGTCCATGCGATTCACGCTACGGGCGGGGTGCGGGTTTCGCTTCTCCGTTCCTGACCGGTCGCGTGTAGATCTTGGCGTAGCAGGCCGGGATGGCGGCGCCCTCCGAGTGGTCGCGCGCCCGGTACGCGCTGGGGCTCTCGCCGACCAGCTCGGTGAAGCGCGAGCTGAACGAGCCCAGGGACGTACAGCCGACGGCGAAGCAGACGTCCGTCACCGACATGTCGCCCCGCCGAAGCAGCGCCTTGGCGCGCTCGATCCGCCGTGTCATCAGGTAGCTGTACGGCGTCTCGCCGAAGGCGGCGCGGAAGCTGCGGGAGAAATGGCCCGCGGACATCAGGGCGACGCGCGCCAGCGCCGGGACGTCGAGCGGCTTGGCGTACTCGCGGTCCATCAGGTCACGGGCCCGGCGCAGCCGGACGAGGTCCTCCAAGGTCACCTCACCACCATCCCACAGCGGGCCGCGCCACGGCTCAGGCGCAGGAGGGGCACAGTCCGCGGTAGACGACCTCGGCGTCGGACACCGTGAAGCCGAACCGCTCCTCCGCCGGCAGGTCGGCGAGGGGGTCGCCGGTCGGGTGGACGTCGCGGATGGTGCCGCAGCTGGAGCAGACCAGGTGCTGGTGCGGGCGGTGGGCGTTGGGGTCGTAGCGCTTGGCGCGGCCTTCGGTGACGACCTCGACGACCTCGCCGAGCAGGACCAGCTCGCCGAGGGCGTTGTAGACGGTCGCCCGGGAGATCTCGGGCAGCCGCTCGGCGGCGCGGGCGTGCACCTCGTCGGCGGTGAGATGCACATGGTCGCCGTCGAGGACCTCGGCGACGACACGTCGCTGCGAGGTCATCCGCCAGCCCCGCTCCCGCAGCCGCTCCAGCAGGTCGCTCATATCGCTCCACCTGTTCATGTTCAGCGGATCAGAGTCAGTGGATCAGATGAAATTCACCCGTGATCGTCCGAGTTCTGATTGGATACGGGGTTGATGAACTTATTGACTTGGATTCTGTCCATCGTAGGATCGGTTCCGGCAATTGGCCAAGGGGTTCCCCGACCGTTCCACCGCACCGAGTCTCCCAGCACCGTCCGCCTGGTCCGGAAGGATTCCCATGTCTGAGAACCATGACGCCATCGTCACCGACGCGAAGACGGAGGGCACCGGGGGCTGCCCCGTCGCGCACGGTCGCGCCCCACACCCCACGCAGGGTGGTGGCAACCGCCAGTGGTGGCCGGAGCGGCTCAACCTGAAGATCCTTGCCAAGAACCCCGCCGTGGCCAACCCCCTCGGCGAGGAGTTCGACTATGCCGAGGCGCATCTGAGCCTCGATCTGCCCGCGGTGAAGCGGGACATCGCGGAGGTGCTGACCACCTCGCAGGACTGGTGGCCCGCCGACTTCGGCCACTACGGCCCGTTCATGATCCGGATGGCGTGGCACAGCGCGGGCACGTACCGCATCAGCGACGGCCGTGGCGGCGCCGGAGCGGGCCAGCAGCGCTTCGCTCCCCTCAACAGCTGGCCGGACAACGGCAACCTGGACAAGGCCCGCCGCCTGCTGTGGCCGGTCAAGAAGAAGTACGGCCAGAACCTCTCCTGGGCCGACCTCATGATTCTCGCCGGCAATGTCGCCCTGGAGTCGATGGGCTTCGAGACCTTCGGCTTCGGCGGCGGCCGGGCGGACGTGTGGGAGCCCGACGAGGACGTCTACTGGGGCCCCGAGACCACCTGGCTCGGCGACGAGCGCTACACCGGCGACCGGGATCTGGAAAACCCCCTCGGCGCGGTCCAGATGGGCCTCATCTACGTCAACCCGGAGGGCCCCAACGGCAACCCGGACCCGCTCGCCGCGGCCCGCGACATCCGTGAGACGTTCCGCCGGATGGCGATGAACGACGAGGAGACGGTCGCCCTGATCGCCGGCGGCCACACCTTCGGCAAGACCCACGGCGCGGGCCCGGCGGAGAACGTCGGCCCCGACCCCGAGGCCGCGCCGCTGGAGGAGCAGGGCCTGGGCTGGCGGAACTCCTTCGGCACCGGCAAGGGCGGCGACGCCATCACCAGCGGTCTCGAAGGCATCTGGACGAACACCCCGATCACCTGGGACAACAGCTTCTTCGAGATCCTTTTCGGTTACGAGTGGGAGCTGTTCAAGAGCCCCGCCGGCGCGCACCAGTGGCGGCCGAAGGACGGCGCCGGGGCGGGCACCGTGCCCGACGCCCACGACGCGTCGAAGAGCCACGCGCCCACGATGCTGACGACCGACCTCTCGCTCCGGTTCGACCCGGCGTACGAGCAGATCTCGCGGCGCTTCCTGGAGAACCCCGACGAGTTCGCGGACGCCTTCGCCCGCGCCTGGTTCAAGCTGACCCACCGTGACATGGGTCCGGTCGTGCGCTACCTCGGCCCCGAGGTCCCCAGTGAGACGCTGCTGTGGCAGGACCCGCTGCCCGAGGTGACGCACGAGCTCATCGGCGCCGAGGACGTCGCCGCGCTCAAGGCCCAGGTCCTCGACTCCGGCCTCTCGGTGTCCCAGCTCGTCTCCGCGGCATGGGCGTCGGCCGCCTCCTTCCGCGGCAGCGACAAGCGCGGCGGCGCCAACGGCGCGCGGGTGCGCCTCCAGCCCCAGATCGGCTGGGAGGTCAACGACCCCGACCAGCTGGCGACGGTGCTGCGTACCCTGGAGGGCATCCAGCAGTCCTTCAACTCCGCGCACACCGGCGGCAAGCAGGTCTCGCTCGCCGACCTGATCGTGCTCGCCGGCGGCGCGGCGGTCGAGAAGGCCGCCAAGGACGCCGGGGTCGACGTGGAGGTCTCCTTCACGCCGGGCCGGGTGGACGCCTCGCAGGAGCAGACGGACGTGGAGTCGTTCGCCGCGCTCGAGCCGACCGCCGACGGGTTCCGCAACTACCTCGGCAAGGGCAACCGGCTGCCGGCCGAGTACCTCCTGATCGACCGGGCGAACCTGCTGAACCTGAGCGCCCCCGAGATGACCGTCCTCGTCGGTGGCCTGCGCGTCCTGGGCGCCAACCACCAGCAGGCGTCGCACGGCGTGTTCACCACGACCCCGGGCGCGCTGACCAACGACTTCTTCGTCAACCTGCTCGACCTGGGTACGACGTGGAAGGCGACGTCCGAGGACGCGTACACCTTCGAGGGCCGCGACGCCGCCACGGGCGAGGTCAAGTGGACGGGTACCCGTGCCGACCTCGTCTTCGGCTCGAACTCCGAGCTGCGCGCGCTCGCCGAGGTGTACGCGAGCGACGGCGCCAAGGAGAAGTTCGTGGCCGACTTCGCCGCGGCATGGACGAAGGTCATGGAGCTCGACCGGTTCGACCTCGTCTGACGGACGACGGCGCCCGGGCCGGCCCTCGGGCCGGCCCGGGCGTCCTCCCCTCGGCCGCACGCGGGCGTACCCGGTCCGCGTGCGTAGCCCAGCGGCGGGCGGGCAGGCGCCTGGCAGAGACCAGGACCACCGAGGGAAGTAGAGCATCATGACCACCGCACGCGACATCATGACGCCGGACGTCACCTGCATCGGCGCCCAGGAGACCGTCCTGGAGGCCGCGAAGAAGATGACGGAGCTCGGTGTCGGCGCCCTGCCGATCTGCGGCACGGACAACAAGCTCAAGGGCATGCTCACCGACCGCGACATCGTCGTGAAGGTCCTCGGGCAGGGCAAGGACCCGGCCGAGGTGAAGGCCGGCGATCTCGCCCAGGGCGAGGCCGTCACCATCGGCGCCGACGACAGCGCGGAGGAGATCCTGCGCACGATGAGCGAGCACAAGGTCCGCCGCCTGCCCGTCATCGACGGACACACGCTGGTCGGCATCGTCGCCCAGGCCGACGTGGCTCGCGCGCTGCCCGACCCCAAGGTCGGCGACCTCCTGGAAGCCATCTCCGCCTGAGCGTTCCGCGAGCCGGGGAGGAGTGGGTCGGCCCCTCCCCACCTCCCGCTTCGTCCTGTCCCGCCCTGTGACCGGCCGACCGCATGAGACCGACCGGCCACGCCATGCGTGCTGTCCGCGCGCCCCTTGTGCGCCCCCGCACCCCATTCATCCCCTTTCCAGATATTCATCCGAATATGGCGTCCGGGCGGGGTGAAACCGGCGCTGCGGGGTATCCGCAATGATCACGAGGGCGATCACAGAGGGCCCGTCGAGACGCGGAGGTGGCTGTGGCCGGTACCACGACCCGACCAGTAGCTCGTGGACGTCGTCTGATCTCGCTGCCCGGCGTCTATCGCCCGCAGGCGGACACACTCCTCCTGCAGACCGCACTGGCCGGGGAGGACATAGGACCCGGCCACCACGCCCTCGACATCGGCACGGGAACGGGCGCGGTGGCGCTGCGGGCCGCCGCGACCGGGGCCACCGTCACCGCCGTCGACACCTCCTGGCCGGCCGTGCTGGCGGCCCGACTGAACGCCGTGCGCCTGCGCCTCCCGCTGACCGTGGTGCACGGCGACTTCGACGCCGCGGCGGCCGGCCGCCGCTACGACCTCGTCACGGCCAACCCGCCGTACGTACCCTCCCCCGACCGGGAACTGCCCACCCGGGGGGCGAACCGGGCCTGGGACGCCGGCGCCGACGGCCGGGGCGTCATCGACCCCATCTGCGCGTCCGCCCCGGCGCTGCTGCGGCCCGGCGGCGTGCTGCTGATGGTCCACTCCGCGATGTGCGACAGCGACCGCACGGTGGACCTGCTGGAGCGCGGCGGTCTCGACGCCCGGGTCGTCGCCCGGCGGGACGTGCCCTGGGGACCCGTACTGCGCTCCCGGCGGGCGTGGCTGCAGGAGCGCGGGTTCGCCGCCCCCGGCGAACAATGGGAGGAACTGGTGGTCATCCGTGGCCGGTACACCTGAGACGCCCCGGGCGCCGCGCCGGGTACGGATCGACCCCACGGGCCCCCTGCTCGTGGACGGGCCCGTGGAGGTCCTGATGGAGGACGGCACCACGGCGGTTTCGGACCGTTTCGTCGTGGCGCTGTGCACCTGCCGTCGGACCCGTACGCCCCCGTGGTGCGACACCAGCCACCGCACGCGGCGCCGGGACGACAGCGGCCACCGGCCCCCGGACACCGGGACGGACGAAGCCCGCGAACCCGCCCCCGATTCCGACCCCGACCCCGATCCCGCAGGCGAGGAGAGCGCTGGATGAACCCGACCGCCCCGGCCACCGACCGCCCGCGCACCGCCACCGGACCGCTGCTGCCCGCCGGGCGCGGCCCGCTGTCCGCCGCGGTGCTCATGGCGCTCCGGGCCCCCGCGCCCGCGCCGGAGCTCGCCTCCCCCGCCGTGGCGCACGCGGCCGGAGCGGCCGACCCCTGGGGCGAGGACCTCCAGCTGGCCCTGTACGTCCTGTACGAACTGCACTATCGAGGGTTCGCCGACATCCAGGGCGAGCGCGAGTGGGACCCCGACCTGCTGCGCCTGCGCGGCCTGCTGGAAGCCAGGATGCTGGACGCGCTTGTGGACGAGCTCACCGGAGCCCCCACGACCGTGGACGAAGCCTTCGGCCCGTTGCTGGAGGAGCCGGTCGACCTCTCCGGCAGCCTGTCGCGCTTCCTGGAGACCCACGGCGAACTCTGGCAGCTGCGCGAGTACGCGGCCCTGCGCTCCCTCTACCACCTCAAGGAGGCCGACCCGCACGCGTGGGTGATCCCCCGGCTGACGGGGCGGGCCAAGGCCGCGATGGTCGCTATCGAGTACGACGAGTTCGGCGCGGGCCGGGCGGAGCGCGTGCACGCCCGCCTGTTCGCCGATCTGATGACGGACCTGGGGCTCGACCCGTCCTACGGCCGGTACCTGGAGTGCGCCCCCGCGCCGCTGCTCGCGACCGTGAACCTGATGTCCCTCCTCGGGCTGCACCGGGCGCGGCGCGGCGCGCTGGTGGGGCACTTCGCCTGGGTGGAGGTCACCTCCTCGCCGGGCTCCCGGCGGCTCGCCCGGGCGATGCGCCGCTGCGGGGCCGGTCCGGCCGCGGAGCACTTCTACGCCGAGCACGTCGAGGCGGACGCCGTGCACGAACAGGTCGTCCGGCACGAGGTGATCGGGGGCCTGCTGGCCGCCGAGCCCGGCCTGGAGGCCGACATCGCCTTCGGCTGCGCCGCCACCGACCTCCTTGAGGACCGGCTGGGGGCGTACCTGCGGACGCGGTGGACGGCGGGACGCTCGGCGCTGCGGGCGCGGCTCCCCGAGGGGTGAGAGGACTGCGCGGGAGCCCGGAGGGCGCCATGGCCGGCGACGGCGAGGGCCTGCCCACCCTCGGGGTGGAGGAGGAGTACTTCCTGGTGGACCCGGTCACCCAACGGGTCCGGCCCGCCGGGGACGAGGTCGTCGCCGCGGCCGCGGCGGCCGGCCACGGCTCCACCGTGACCGGGGAGTTCACCCTCTACCAGGTCGAGGGCCGCACCCGGCCGTGCACCGGCCTCGCCGAGCTGCGCGCGGACCTCGCCGCCGTCCGCCGGGCGGCCGCCGAAGCGGCCCGCGCCGCCGGCGTACGGCTGTGCGCGTCGGGCACCCCGGTCCTGGGGCGGGCCGCCCCGGACGCGGTGGGCGACCATCCCCGCTACCGGGCGGGCCAGGCACAGTACCGCGGGATGATCGAGGACTTCGGAATCTGCGCCCAGCACGTGCACGTCCACTGCTCGGACCGGGAGCAGGCGGTGCTGGTCGGCAACCACCTGCGCCCCTGGCTGCCGACTCTGGTCGCGCTGAGCGCCAACTCGCCGTACCACCAGGGGCGGAGTACGGGGTACGCCAGCTGGCGGTCGGTGATGCGGCTGCGCTTCCCCTGCCTGGGCCCGCCGCCCTACGCGGCTTCCCTGGCGGAGTGGGAACGGACGGCGCGGGTGATCGCGGCGGCGGAGGCGATGCTGGACCCCGCGATGCCCTTCTGGGACGTACGCCCCAACCCGAAGCTGCCGACGGTGGAGATCCGGTGCATGGACGTGGTCGCCGAGCTCGACGACGCGGTGGCCCTGGCGGCGCTGGTACGGGCGCTGGTGCGGGTGTCCGTCCAGGCGGTGCGGGGCGGCGACCCGGGGCCGCCGGTCGCGGCGGAGGAGGTGCGCGCCGCGTACTGGAAGGCCGCCCGGGACGGGGTCGCCGGCACCGGCGTGGACCTGCGCGACGGCCGGGTCCGAACGGCGGGGGAACTGGCCTTCCAGCTTCTTGAGCATGCGCGGGAGCCGCTGGAGGAGGCGGGTGAACTGGGGTTCGTACGGGCTCGGATCGCCGGGATCGTGGGCGCGGCCGGGGCCCCGGCGGCAGGCATCCCCGGCCGGGGCGGCGCGGAGGCGCAGCGCCTGGCCGCGGCCGGCCCGGACGGCCTGAAGGGGGCGGTGCGGTGGCTGGTCGAGACGACGCGGCGGCCGGGCGGGGAGGAGGCGGGAGAGGCGGGGGCCTCTCCCGTCACCGAGCGCCTCACCGATCGGCGAAGGTGATGACCAGCACGTCGCGGTGGGCGGGCCGTGCCGGGTCGCGCGGGGTCACGGGCGAGACGCCGTGCAGGGTCCGCCGGTCGTCGCCGAGGAGCAGGGTGCCGGGCTCCTCGAGGACGGTGCTCAGGATGGGCGCGCCGTCGAGGTCGTAGACGGTGGACTCGCCGCCGTCGGCGTTGCCCCGGGCGACGAGGAGCGAGGAGACGAGGGTGACTCCGTCGCGGTGGACGCCTTCGGGCGTGGGCTGTCCGGCCTGGCCGCTGGTCGCCACGACCCTGAAGGGATGGACCTTCACGGTCCATTCGGGCGGGTCGGCGAGGACGGACGCCGCTTCGGCGAGCAGATCCAGCAGCGCGGCGAGCAGGGGGTCCTGGGCGAAGGCGTCGGTCAGCGGCTCGAAGTGACGCTCCTGGCCGATGTAGAGCGGGTTGCTGTCCTCGGGCTGCAGGAAGCCGTCATGGCTGCGGACGGTGAGTTCCCCGGTGGGTTTGCGCCCGAAGTGGCCGTAGCGCCGCAGGCGCCGCATGCCGGCTTCCTGCACGTAGGGGTCGGGGGCGAGTTCGTCCCAGTGCAGGTCGAACTCCGCCCACTGCCGGCCGTCCACTCCGAGGCGGCGGCCGATCTCGTCGGGCTTCATCAGGCAGTAGCCGGGCTCGGACAGCGCCTGCAGGGTGTGCGAATCGGACATGCGGGGCGTGTTCCCGCCCGGGGGCCTCCCATACCCGGGGAACGCCCATACGGACCCTTCCGTACCCGAAGTCCGGCGCGGCCCGGTGTCAGGTCGGGCTCGCGGGGCAGGCGCGGGGAAAGACGAACGTCCGGCAAAGGAGTTGAGGCATGACCGACGACATGTGGACCTACCGATCCGGCATCGTCCACCCGAGCGGCGAAGACCTCGTGGGCTTCCGTGTGGAGGCACTCGACGGCCACATCGGGAAGGTCGACAAACATTCCCACGATGTCTCCGACGCCTACCTCGTCGTCGACACCGGTGTGTGGATCTTCGGCAAGGAGGTCCTGATCCCGGCGGGGACGGTCATCCGCGTGGACCGGGACAGCAGGACGGTGCACGTGGAGGCCACCAAGGACCAGATCAAGGCGGCTCCGGAGTTCCACCGCGACAACCACCTTCGCGACCCGAACTACCGCTTCGAGATCAGCAAGTACTACGACGGCATGGGCCCGTTCGGCGGCCCGCGCATCTGACGCACGGCCTTTCCCGCGCCCTCGCGGCCCCACCCCGGTGCGGCCGCGGGGGCGCGCGTCGTACCGGCGGCCTACGGTGGGCGTATGCGGCTGCTGCTGACCTCCGACACGCACGTACCCGCCCGCGCGAAGAGCCTGCCGGAGGCGCTGCTGGCGGGCGTCGGCGAGGCGGACGCCGTGATCCACGCCGGAGACTGGACCGACGAGGCGACGCTCGACCTCCTGCGGTCCGCGGCCCGCCGCCTGATCGGCGTGTACGGCAACAACGACGGCCCGGTCCTGCGCCGGAGGCTGCCCGAGGTCGCCCACGTGGAGTTGGCCGGAGTGCGGTTCGGGGTCGTGCACGAGACCGGAGCGGCCGCGGGGCGGGAGCGCCGCTGCGCCGAGCGCTTCCCGGACCTGGACGTCCTCGTGTTCGGCCACAGCCACATCCCGTGGGACTCCACCGCCCCCGGCGGTCTGCGCCTGCTCAACCCCGGCTCCCCCACGGACCGCAGACGCCAGCCCTTCTGCACGTTCATGACCCTGACGGTCGCGGACGGCGGGCTGGAGGACGTCACCCTGCACCGGCTCCCGCCGAGGGGCGGTCACTGACCCGGGCGTTGCCGTGCTCCTGGCCGCCGAGGCGGGTGCCGCTGCGGCCGGTGATGTGGGGTGGTGCGGGGATGCCGTCCGTGAGCGCCGGGTCGGGTTCGGGCGCTCCGAAGGACGTGGCCAGGGGGAGGACTCCGGCCCAGAGGCCGAGTTCCGCGTCGGGTCCGTCGCCGTCGTCGGGGGCGCCGGTGCGGATCTTGACGGAGGCCTCGTCCAGGGGGAGGGCGAGCAGCGCGGTGGCCGCGAGTTCCTTGCGGTTGGGCCGGCGTGCGTAGTCCCACTGACCGGGCGTGGCGTGCTCGGTGAGGCAGCGCAGTCCGGCGAGTTTCTCCTCCGGGTCGGTGAGGAGGCGGGGCGTGCCGTAGATCATCGCGCTGCGGTAGTTCACGCCGTGCTCGAACACCGACCGGGCGAGGACCAGCCCGTCCACGTGCGTGACGGTGACACACACCGTCGTGTCCGGCGCGGCGACGAGGCTCCGGCTCGCCACCGAGCCGTGGAAGTACAGGTTCTGGCCGTCGCTGCCGTAGACGGTCGGAACCACCATGGGGTGCCCGTCGACCACCACACCGACGTGGCAGAGGAAGCCGGCGTCGAGGATCGCCTCCAGGGCCGCCCGGTCGACGGTCCCGCGCTCGCGCATGCGGCGGTGGCGCGTACGGTCGGTCTCGGGCAGCGTGGGCGGCAGCGGGCGGTGGTTCACGCGGACTCTCCCAACATCCGTGGTGACGAGCATGTTCGGCTCAACATCGCACGCTACCGATATCGCGTCAGCCTGGCCAGCAAACTGCGAAATCAGTTGCCGATAAGCGCACACGCAACCGTATCCATCGACAGCCGGGCGGTCAGGCGCTGGTCGCAACACCCGCGTTACGGAGGATCTCACGCGCCGGCAGGGCAACGCTCTCAGCCGCGGTCAGGCCCGACGCCGCCAGATGCGCGTCCACGATCCGAAGGCCGACGGCGTATCCGGCGAGATCCGGCAGCCCCACGGGCCGCAGCCCCATCAGTTCGGCGGTGGCGTCCCCGAAGACGTACGGGGGCAGGTTCCGCATCCCGGCCACGTCGATCCCGGCCGTGATCTTCTCGTACGCACGGTCCAGCTCGGCGCCGGTCAGCCCCTGCGACCAGGGGCCCATGGCCTGCTCGCCGGCCAACTCCCGTACGAACGCCTCGGCCAGCCCCTCGGCGACGACCTGCTCGCCGACGGTGACGGCCGCCGGGTCCCAGACCACGTTGGCATAGCGGACGTTGTGGTGGAGTTCGTGTGCGGCCGCGTGGTCGATCTTCCACAGAGCCGTCTCGGTGGGCCACATCACCAGCTGGATCGCGCCCGGGAACCCGCCGAGTCCGAAGTAGCCGCCGCTGCGGACCGTCAGGTGCTCGTCGTCGGGGTTGCCGAGCACCACCACGACATGGACCGTCTCCGCGTGCTTGATGCCGGGCACCGCACCGCTGATCCGCTGCCAGGCGGTGGCGAGCGATTCCTCGATCCGGTTCCACACGTCCGCGTCCCTCATCCGCAGCAGGGCGGCCTCGTTACGCGCATCGTCACGGTCGAGCCGGAACCCGCTGCCCATCCGGTGCATCTGGACCGGATCCACCTCACCCATCACGGAGAGCCCGTTCATGAGTGGGCTGTATATGTCGCGCAGGGCGTCGGACCGCTCCTCGACGGGACGCTTGAGGAGGTCGAGCAGGGTGGACGCCGTGTCATGAACAACGATCTTCATGGCTCAGGACCGTAGGACCTCCCGCTACGTGAGGATCAAGTCGTGGGGCGGGCCGGTCCGATGCCGACCCCCGGCAGCCGGGAGGCGATCCCGTCTCGCCGGACCTCTTGACGCTCCCCCGCCACCCTCGGATACTGGCGGCCAAATCGATTTGGCCAAATCGATTTGGCTCTCCGTCCAGGGCCGGATCGCGGCTGATACCCGACGCATGCAGCGACGCCCGAACGGAGCCCGAGCATGTCCAGTCCCCGCCAGACCCTGCCCCCTGCGGAAGAAGCGGCACCCGCGCCAACGCCCGCGCCCGCGGCGCCTCACCCCGTCGACGAGTCCCGGCCGCTGGGCCGGATCCTTCTCTTCGGGATCCAGCACGTCCTCGTCATGGCCGCCACGCCCATCTCGGCGATCTTCCTGATGAGCGCGACCCTCAAGCTCGACCCCGGCCTGACCGTCAACCTCCTCTCCGCGGCCTTCGTGCTCTCCGGAGTCGGATCACTGATCCAGTCGCTCGGCCCCTGGAAGTTCGGGCCCCGGCTGCCGTTCGTGATGCTGCCCGGCGGCGCGCCGCTCATCCTCTTCCTCGCGATCGCCGAGCAGCACGGCCTGCCCACCGCCACCGGCGCGGTGCTCCTCACCGCCGCGTTCTACTTCGTCGTACTGCCCGTCTTCTCGCGGCTGCTCGCCTTCTTCCCGGCCCTCGTCATCGGCACGATGATCGTCATCGTGGGCGTCAACCTGGTGAAGGTCGGCGCGGTCCTCGTCACCGGCCGCCCGGGCCAGCCCGGCTTCGCCGACCCCACCGCCCTCGGTCTGGGCATGGCCACCATCGGCTTCACCGTCGTCTTCTACCTGATCTTCAGCGGCATCCTGCGCCAGCTCGCCGTGATGCTCGGGCTCCTCGCCGGCACCGGGCTCGCGGCGCTCCTCGGCGCCATGGACCTCGGCCGCGCCGGCGACGGCGGTCTGTTCACCGTGCCGCAGCTGATGCCGTTCGGCTCGCCGGAGTTCAACCTGGTCGCCGCGCTGCCGCTGATGCTCTACAGCCTCGCCTCCATGGCGGAGGCCACCGGCCAGACCGTGATCAACGCCGAGGCCGTCGGCAAGGACATCGACCAGCGCACCGACGTCCCCAAGACCGTCCGCGGCGACGCGCTCACCTCACTCTTCGGCGGATTCTTCGGACTGCCGCTCATGGTCACCAGCGGCGAGAACATCGGCATCGTCCGCGTCACGGGCGTACGGAGCCGGTACGTGACCGCCGCGGCCGGCGTCGTCCTCGTCGCGATCGGCTTCCTCGCGCCCGTCACCCGCGCGGTCAGCGTCATCCCGTCCGCGGTCGTCGGCGGCACCGCGATGGTCGTCTTCGCCGTGATCACCGTCCTCGGCGTGCAGATGCTCGGCCGCTCCGACCTCGACAAGCACACCAGCACCTTCATCTGCGCCGTCGCCCTCGCGCTCGGCCTGCTGCCCATCCTCGTTCCCGGCGTGTACGGCGGCTTTCCGCCCAACGTCCGCATCCTCCTCGAAAGCGGCGTCGCCGTCGGGGCGGTCGTCGCCGCGGTCCTCAACATCCTCTTCCACCACGTCAGGCCGGGCGTCGTCGCCCGCCTGGCCACCGCCCGCACGGAAAGCGACCGATGACCCAGCTCACCCCCGATCTTCTCGACGGCCCGAGCCCCTTCCTCCTCGTACCCGACGCCGTCCTGCTGCCCGAAGGCCCCGCCGACGGCCACGCGGTCGTCGTCTCCGGCGGCTCCTTCGACGCCGTGGGACCCGCCGAGGAGCTGATACGGACCCATCCGCATCTCGACCCCGTACGTCTGCCCGGCCACCTCCTGATGCCCGGCTTCGTCGACGCCCACCACCACCTCACGCAGAGCTTCGGTTCCGCGCTCGCCTTCGGGGAGCCGTCGGAGATCTTCCGGCGGGTGTGGGTGCCGCTGGAAGGCGCGCTGGACGAGGAATCGGCGTACGTGGCGGCGAAGTTGGCCGCGTTCGAGGCCCTGCGCGGCGGTTTCACCACCGTCACGGACGCCGGGACCCGCGCCGGTGTCGACGTCGAGGTGGTGGCGTCCGCCGCGCGCGACGCGGGCATCCGCTGCGTCCTCGGCCTCGTCTGCAACGACGCCGACGGGGAGAACCCGTCCGTCATGGACAGCGCCGAGAAGCATCTCGCGCGCTACGGCGACGACCCGCTCATCCACCCCTCCCTCGCCGTCTCCGTCCCCGAAGCGGCCACCGAGGCGACCCTCACGGACACGGCCCGCCTCGCCGCCGAGGCCGGTGCCGTCGTCCAGATCCACCTGAACGAACACCTCGCCGGTGTCGAACGCTCCCTCGTACGTCACGGACTGCGGCCCCTGGAACACCTGCACACCATCGGCGCGCTCGGCCCCCAGCTGCTCGCGGCCCACGCCACCCTCCTCACGCCGCGCGAGCTCACCCTGCTCGCCGACACCGGGACCGCGGTCAGCTACAACCCGGTCGCCAGCGCCTGGAAGGGCAACGCCGTCGCCCCCGCCATCACCATGGCCGAGCGGGGCGTCCGCTTCGGGCTCGGCACCGACGGGACCCGGGGCGACGGGTTCCGGCTCGCCGACGCGGCGGAGTTCGCCCAGCGCCTCGCCTACGGGCTCGCCACCGGCGACTCGTCCTGCGGCGCCGGCTGGACCTGGCTGGAGCACGCCACACGCGGCGGTGCGGACGCGGTCGGCCTCGGCGCGCGGACCGGCACCATCGCCGAGGGTCTGGCCGCCGACTTCCTCCTCGTCGACATCACCCACCCCGAGGTCGCGCTCTCCTGGGACCTGCCCTGGGAGCTGGTACGGCGAGGCAACCGCGACCAGATCGCGGCCGTGTTCGTCGGCGGGCGCCTGCGCCTGTGGTCAGGGCGGCCCGTCGGCTGGGACGGTCAGGCGCTGGTGCGGCGGGCGGCCGAACTGTCCCGAAGCACCGTGGGGCGGGCCGCCATCACCCGCGTTCACCCCACCTCGACGGCGGCACGGGAACGGAGCACAACGCCGTGACCTGGCAGACGCTGGCGGTGCTCGCCGTCACGGTGACCGCCGCCGCCTTCGTCCAGGGCAGCAGCGGACTGGGCTTCGCCCTGATCGTCGCGCCGGTGGCCGGCCTCCTCGATCCGGGTCTGCTCCCGGTGTTCGTCCTGGCGGTGATGATCCCCCTCAACATGTACGTGGCCTGGCGCGAACGGGCCTCGCTCGATGTGCGGGGCGCGGGCTGGATCACCGTCGCGCGGCTCGCCGCCACACCCGGCGGCCTGGCGCTGCTCTGGCTGATCCCGGACCGGGCTCTGGGCCTGTTCGTGGGCATCGCCACGGTGCTCGCGGCGGTCGTGAGCCTGGCCGCGCCCGCGTTCACCCCGGGCAAGGTGGCCTACGTGGGAGCGGGCGCGGTCACCGGCCTGACGGAGACAGCGACCGGCGTGGGCGGCCCGCCGCTGGCACTGGTCTACCAGCACCGGCCCCCCGCCGAGCTGCGATCCACCGTCGCCGCGTGCTTCCTCGTCGGTGAAATCGCCTCCCTGCTACTGCTGTTCGCCACCGGCGAGGGCGACCCGGCGGACCTCGGGTGGGCACTCGCGCTGATACCCGCGATCGCCGTGGGGGCGTGGCTCAGCCGCCTGGTACACCAGCGGCTGGACGCCCGGCGGATGCGGCTGTTCGTGCTCGTCTTCGCCCTCGTCTCGGGGCTGCTGCTGATGGTCGGGGTCTGACCGTACGAGCGGGGGGCGGCGGTCTCGTGACCCCGCCCCCCGCTCAGGCCGTGCCCCGTACCGACGACGCCCGGGCGATCACGTGCGGCTCGGGCGCCGTTGTCACCCTCGGCGTGGCGGTGTCACCGCGCAGGCGGGCCAGCAGCAGGTCCACCGCGTCGGCGGCCGCGCGGTCCAGGTGGAGGTCGACGGCGGTCAGTGGGGGCTCGCAGGTGCGGGCGCGCAGGCCGTCGTAGCGGGTGACGACCATGACGTCGTCCGGGACAGCGCGGCCGCTGTCCTTGATCGCGCGGACCGCTCCCACCGCGAAGGCGTCCACCAGTGCGCAGACCGCGTCGATCCCGGGGTGCTGGGCGAGCAGGGCGGCGCACCGTTCGTATCCGGCCTGTTCGCCGCCCGCCTCGGGGGCGGTCGCCACGATCGGGGTCCAGCCGCGCTCGACCGCGACCCGTTCGAACGCGGCGCGCGCGTCGACCGAGGAGTGCCGCGCGCCGGAACCGACGATCAGGGCGGGCTGCCGGGCCCCCTGCTCATGGAGATGGGCCAGCAGCAGCTCGGTTACGAGGCCCGCGCGCAGATCGACGTACGGCACCTCGTCCTCCTCCGGGGACAGGGGCCTGCCGAGCGCCACGTACGGCAGGCCGCGCTCCTTCAGGCGGGCCACCGCCGCGTCGTCCACGTCGGGCTCCACGACGATCGCCCCGTCGATGTCGACGGAGTACAGCGCGGACCCGGACTGCACGGGCGGCACCAGCACGAGCGCGTAGTCGTGAGCGAGGGCGCTCTCGGCGGCAGCGGCGGCGACCTCCATGTAGAACCCGAGCCGGGACGGCCCGCCCGCGACGGCGAACGGCATGGACGAGGCAAGCGCGATGGCCTTCGCCTCCCCGCGCCGCAACCGCTGGGCCCGCAGGTTGGGCCGGTAGCCCAGCTCGGCGGCGACCTGCTTGATGCGCTCCCGGGTCCGGGGGTCGACCTTGCCGAGACCGTTGAGGGCGTGCGAGACCGTCGTACGGGACACGCCGGCGACCCGCGCGACATCGGCGATCGTGGGCGGTCTCGGGCCGGAACCGGAACCGGAACTGGTCATCTGCGCGAAAGCTCCTCGGGTACGGCGGGCGGGTGATCCCATCATCTCCCCTGCCGGGCGGCGACCACCGCCCGGCGGTCACTGCGGGCGGCTACTGCGGGGCGGCGAGGCCGAGCTCGTGCCGGTCGACGGCCTCGCGTACGGCGCCGACGAAGCCGTTCCAGAAGTGGGCCTGGTGGGCGGTCCCGACGCCGGCGGTCTGCCGGCGCTCGGCCGCACCGGCGAAGGTGCCGAACATGGCCCGGCGGAGCTCGGTGGATATCTCCAGCTGGGCGCCGGCTCCGGTCCGGGTGCGGTTGACGATGTTGGCCGGGTCGTCACCGTTCAGGGGCGAGTCGACGCCGGCGATGACCACCTGTACGGCCAGGGCGGGATCGGTGGTGTCGGTGGTGAGGCCGTGCTTGGCGAACGCCCACCCCAGGTTCCGCATCAGCCGCTGGTCCCGGCCGCCGATGAGGATCTGCTTGGCGGGGCCGGTGTCCGGGCTGAAGCCGTGCAGGGAGACGGCGTAAAGGTTGTTGCCGCAGACGGCCAGGGCGGCGGGGTCGTCGCAGTGGGTCGAGGTGACGTGGAGGTCCTTGTGGGAGGTGATCGCCTCGAACATCCAGTAGTCGCGCTGGGGCACGCCTTCCACCGGGGCGGGGTGGGTGCTGCCGGCCCCGGCCAGGGTGTAGCCGGCGATGGCGAGGCACAGCTCGCTGGTGCCCGCCTCTATGCCGCCGCCGTGCGGGGCGATGACCGCCGTACTGCGCACGGCCGTGCTCGTGTTGTTGTCGTTGTCGAGCAGCCCGCCCGGAGTCCCGCAGCGGAACCGCCGCATCCAGTTGGTGCCTTCCTTGAAGTCCCCGCTGCTGTACAGCGCGGTGTTCGTGGCGAACCGTTCCGCCGTTTCGGCGGCGACGGCCGTACGGCCGTTCCCCGCGAGGTCGTTGAGCAGGGGCAGGCCCGCGGCTGCCACGGCGACGGAGGACAGGACGGCGCGTCGGCTGGTGAGGTTCATGGGGTGATCATCCCCGATGGACCCCTTCCGTACGACAAGATCACACATACCGGTGCGGGGGCGCCGGAGTGTCTGACGCCTGACATGCTGCCCCATGACGTCGAACGCACGCTCAGCCGCCTGGAGATGGGGAGAGTGATGGCCGACCACGACCTGGCCGGATACGAGAAGAGCACGTTCACGCACGGAGGGACCGAGCGGCGGATCCTGCGGCGGGGCACAGGTCCCGCCGTGATCGTGATGGCCGAGATTCCGGGCATCACGCCCAAGGTGCTGGAGTTCGCGGACCGCGTCGCGGAGATCGGGTGCACGGCCGTCCTTCCGGTGCTGTTCGGCGAGCCAGGGCGCGATCCGCGGCCCGAGGCGCACGGGCGGCTGGCGGCCGGGCGGTATGCGGCCTCGTCGCTTCTGAAGGTGTGTGTGAGCCGGGAGTTCACCCTCCTTGCCACGGGCCGAAGTTCCCGGGTCGTGACATGGCTGCGCGCCCTGGCGGCGTACGAGCACGAACGCTGCGGCGGTCCGGGCGTCGGGGCCGTCGGCATGTGCCTGACCGGAGGGTTCGCGCTGGCGATGGCCACCGACGCGCGGCTGATCGCGCCGGTGCTGTCGCAGCCGTCGCTGCCGGTGGCCGTGTCGGCGGGCCGCGCGGGGACGATCGACATCGGGCCCGAGGAGCTGGCCGTCGTACGGGGACGGTGCGAGCGGGAAGGGCTCCAGGTCATGGGGCTGCGGTTCCGGGGCGACCGGCTCGTGCCCGGGGACCGGTTCGCGTTCCTCCGGCGTGAGCTCGGCGACGCGTTCGTCGCGGTCGAGCTCGACGACGGCGCGGCGAATCCGGAGGCCCTGCTCGCCCCGCACTCCGTGCTCACCGAGCATCTGATCGACGCGCCGGGAGAGCCGACCCGGGCCGCGCTGGACCAGGTCCTCGGCCTGTTCCGCGCGCGGCTGCTCGAAGAGACGCCCGCCGACCGTCCATAGGTCAGCGCGTACGGGCCGAGTGGCGATGTCCGCGGCGCCTCTGCCGCTCGGTGAAGATGACGGGGGATCACATGACAACCGGTTGCACGCACGGACAGCGGGACGGTGCGGGCCGTGGCGTGGTCCGGGCCCTCGCCGACCGCCGGCCGACCTGGCTCGCGCTCGCCCTCGTGGTCGTCACGTTCGTCGACGGCGCGCCGCCGGCGGGTCTCCTCGCGGCGCTCCTGGCCTTCATGCCCCTGTGCTACCTGGCCTTCGGCGCGGTACGCGGAGAGCTGCGCCGGCCGGGCGTCCTCGCGCTCCAGGCCGCCGGGCTGCCGGCCTTCGGGGCGCTGGCGCTGGTGGCGCTCGCCGTGGACCAGAAGGCGGGGCTGTACGTCCTGGCGGGCGGCTGGCTGGCCCACGGGGTCTGGGACTTCGCCCACCTCCGCGCGGGCAGGGTGGTTCCCCGGGCCTGGTCGGAGTGGTGCGGTGTGGTCGACCTGTTCGGCGCGGCGGCGATCCTGGTCTGGGCCTGACCCGGCGGCCGGGTCAGGTTCTCGCGGCGCGCCCGTGGTCGTGGGCGTAACGGTCGAGTACGTGCCGTGTCGTGCCGCCGGTGTGGAGGAAGCGTTCGTCGAGGGTGACCGCGAGGTCGTCCAGACAGACGCGCAGGAGCGCGCGGGCGAGGGCGGCCTGGGGCTCGGCGGGGTGCGGCGTGCGCTCGGCGAGGTCGGCGAGGTACGGGATGGTGGCGGCGAGGGAGGTGGGTTCGTCGCCGTCGTGGAAGTAGTACGACTCCGCGTACTGGCGGAAGTCCACGCAGACATGCGCCAGGTCGGCGGCCAGCCCTTGCAGCACGGCGGCGGCCTGGGGCGTGGACAGGGTCCGCTCGTCCAGGCCGCAGCGGCGGAGCTGGTGGATGCGCAGGGCGACGGCGCGACGGCGGGTGAGAGCGGGGTAGATGCCCAGAACCCATGTCACGGTGGCCGTCAGCAGGGCGAAGCCGACGACGGCCTCGATGGGGCCGAGGACGCGGAGCCAGCCGTCGGCCGGTGCGATGTCTCCGAGCCCCAGCGTGGCCATGGTGACGATGGAGAGGTAGACGGCGTCGACGAAGCCCGTATAGTCCGCCGGTGACAGCCCCGCGGCGAACGAGAAGCCCCCGGGCATGTGCGGCCAGTACATCAGGGCCCAGCCGAGGATGACGGTGACCGCCCAGAGGACAACGACGGTGACCATGCCGAGGGGGCCCGCCAGGCCGACCGCGCGCCGTCGGCCGAAGCTGGAGGAGAGGTACCAGGCGAGGGTCATGACCCGTCGGCTGAGTCCGCCGTGGCGGGTGGGGTGCCAGAGGGTGTGGAAGACGTCCCGGAGGGCGAGCATCGCGAGAGCGGCTCCGCCGAGCGTCATCAGCCAGTTCGCCACCGCACGTCCTCATGGGTCGCCACGTGCTCATGGGTTGCCATGTGCCGCGCACCAGCCTAGTGAGGCCGGGGGGCGTGCGGTGGTCCACCGCCGTCCGCTCGGCGGGTCGCAGAGGCCGATGCCCCAGGCGGTGTCACCGGTGCGATGGCACAGGTGCTATGTCACAGGGCGATGTCATACAGCGTTGACACAGGACATGTGTGCGGGGCGCCCGGCCTGGGGAGGGCCGTGATCATGACAGAGCCTCAGGTCCGCACCCAGGCGCCCGTCCCCGGCCGGCGCCCCGCCCGGCAGCTGCTCGCCGCCTCGGTGGGCAACGCCGTCGAGTGGTACGACTGGTACGCCTACACCTTCCTCGCCACCTACATCGCCGGGCAGGTCTTCCCGGCGGGAGCCGGGAACTCCCTCGTCCCCCTCCTGGCCACCTTCGCCGTCTTCGCCGTCGGATTCTTCATGCGCCCCGTCGGCGGGCTGCTGATGGGCGCCCTCGCCGACCGGCGGGGCCGGCGGGCCGCGCTCACCGTCACCATCCTGCTGATGGGCGGCAGCAGCCTGCTCGTCGGGCTCACCCCGACGTACGCGGCCGCCGGCGTCCTCGCGCCGGTGATCCTCGTCGCCGCCCGGCTCCTCCAAGGCCTCTCGGTCGGCGGCGAGTTCGCCGCCTCCACCACCTTCCTCGTCGAGTCCGCGGGCCCCGGCCGGCGCGGTCTCTTCTCCAGTTTCCAGTACGTCTCCACCACCATCGGCCAGCTCGCGGCCTCCGGGATCACCGCGGCGCTGATCGCCGCTCTGGGCCAGGGGACGATGGAGGGCTGGGGCTGGCGTGTCCCGTTCCTCGTGGGGGCGGCTCTGAGCCTGGTCGGATTCTGGATCCGGCGCGGCGCGGAGGAGACGCTCACCCCCGTCGACGACTCCCCCGGGCAGCGGCCCGGACTGTTCGACGCCCTGCGCCGGCACCCGCGCCAATCCCTGCTGATCTGCGGCATCACCGCCGGCGGCACCCTCGCCTACTACACGTGGACCGCCTACCTCCCCACCTACGCCGAGCTCAACGAAGGCATAGGGAAGGCCGACGCCCTCCTCGCCGGCACCCTCGCGCTGGCCTTCTTCGCCCTCCTCCAGCCGGTCGGCGGTCTGCTCTCCGACCGCTACGGCCGCAAGCCCCTGCTGCTCTTCTTCGGTGTGGGCTTCGCCCTGCTGAGCGTGCCTCTGCTGCGGGCGATCAACGGCTCCTTCGTCTCCCTGCTGCTCGTGCAGTGCGCCGGGATGGTGCTCCTGACCGGGTTCACGTCCATCTCGGCGGCCGTCAACGCGGAGATCTTCCCCGCCAGGGTGCGGGCGGCCGGCATCGGTTTCCCGTACTCCCTCACCGTCGCCCTCTTCGGCGGCACGGCGCCCTATGTGGGCACGCTCTTCAAGGAGATCGACCGGCCCGGCCTCTTCCCCTGGTACGTCTCCGTGCTGTGCCTCGTCTCGGCCGCCGTCTATCTGCGGCTGCCGGAGAGCGCCCACAAGGAGCTCGAACGCTGACCCGTCCCCGTCCCCGTCCCGGCACCGCCTCCGTCCCCGGGGCGGGGGCCCACTGCCTCATCCGAGTGCAAAACTTCCCCCCAACGAGGATTCGTGCTGCTCACAAGGGGTGAAAGACCCGCGTGGCTCGTTCCCTGCCCCGGAGTGAGGGCCGTTGATGAGCATGTGAGTACCTCAAGCACCCGCCCGATACTGGCCAGTTCCACCCCGCACAACAGCGGCGCGGACAACGCGCCGAGCGACATAGTCGTCCACTCCTGCACCAGCCTCGGTGAGACGACCCTGGTCATCCATCTGACCGGCCAGATCGACCATTACAGCGCCGCTCCGCTACGGGCGATGCTCACGTCCGCGGCCGCCGACGGCTACACCGTCCTCGTCCTGGAGGCCTCCCGCGTCACCTTCTGCGACTCGGGACTGCTCAACGCCCTGCAATGGTGGGAACGGCGGGGACATCTGCTCCACTTCACTGCCCGGTCGTCCTGCGTGCAGCGGCTCCTGAACGCCGCGGACGCCACGGCCGGGCGTCCTTGGGGCCCGGGTCCGAAGGCCCGGGCGGACGGGCCGGCTTCGGGTGTGGCCCAGGTCGGTACGCCTCGTGGCGAACCGAAGCTCCGGCCGGACGCGCTGACGGGGTGAAGGGGGTGGGGTGCCCGGCCCCCGGCGCGTGGTGGGCTCAGGCCATCCGGTCGCTGTGGCCGCAGACCCAGGCCAGGGCGCCGTGCACGCCGTTGAGGTAGTCACGGCCGCCCGCCTGGGTGGTGGGGTCCTCCAGCTGGACGACCGTCGCGTCGACCTCGGCGGTCAGCACCTGCAGATCGGGGCGGCCGGGGACGTCGGCGCCGGTGACCGGCGCGCGGTCGCTGCGTCCCAGGGCCCACTGCAGGGCGGCCGCCTCGCCCGCCGAGAACTGCGCACTGCCCTCCGTCCGTTCCACCAGGCCGCTGAGCGCCCCATCGACGTCCCCGTACGTCCGGACGCCGATCCGCTGCCCGCCTTGCCTCTTGCTCATGGTCACTTGTCCGTCATCCCTTCCGCCGGCGTGCCGGCGTCATGCCTTCGCCTCCGGTGGGCGCCCCGCGGGCCGCCCGCCGGGGCCTTCACCAGGGCAGTAAAGCGTGGATCTCCTGCCTGCGCGGATCACGCGACACGCTGACGTGACGCGACAGCGAGCGGACGATCTGCCGGCCGAGTCCGTCCACGTGACGCGTGGGCCGGGGCAGTGCGGGGCGGGTGCCTTCCACCGCCACGTGCACCCCGTCCAACGTACGGCGCAGCCGCACGGTGAACGGTCCGGGCGCGCGGCGCACGGCGGCGGCGGCGAGCTCCGTGATCACCAGCAGGATGTCGCCGCGGCTCTCCGGGCTCGCCGGTGGGTCGTGGTGCGCGAGGCTGTCGAGGCAGAGCCCGGCCGCCAGGCGTGCGTCGGTGACATCGCCGAGGTCTCCCTCGAATTGAGCGATGAGCCCCTGTGTCGCCTCGGGGCAGAGCCAGTTGCCGTTCTCGCTGAGCGGCCCGGTCGTCATGACACCCTCCTCGCCTCTTCTCCCGGCGCCTCACGGCTGCCCCGTTCGGCAACGTGGTGCGCCTTCCCTGTCGTGGGAGGACTACGCACCGTGGGGCTACGGCCAGAGAGGGCTGAACCGGGGAGAGGTCAGGCACGGCCCGCGGCCTTCTGGGTCCGGCGGGAGAGCGAGTCGACGACGACCGCGGCGAGCAGCACCGATCCGGTGATCATGAACTGGACGGCGTTGCTGACGCCCATGATGTTCATGCCGGACTGGATGGAGCCGATCACCAGGGCGCCGAGCAGCGCGGACCAGACCGAGCCGCGCCCGCCGAAGAGGCTCGTGCCGCCGATGACGGCGGCGGCGATGACGTTCATGAGGAGGTTGCCGCCGCCGGAGGTCTGGCTCGCGGACTGGATCTGTCCGGCGAGGAAGATGCCGCCGGCCGCGGCCATGGTGCCGGCGACCATGAAGACGGTCATCCGGATGAACGGCACGCTGATACCGGCCCGGCGCGCGCCCTCGATGTTGCCGCCGACGGCGAAGATCTGCCGGCCGTAGGTGGTGCGGCGCAGCACGAAGTCCAGCACCACCAGCAGGATCAGGAAGATCAGGAGCGCCAGGGGCAGGCCGCGGTACTGGTTGAGGATGTACGCGGCGGCGAAGGCGATCGCGGCGATGACGACCGTACGCAGCACGATCTCGGCGACCGGCCGGAACGGCACCCGGGCCGCCCGGCGGCGCCTGGCGTCGAGGAGTGAGGCGGCCAGGAAGAGGCCGACCCCGACGGCGGCGGTCACATAGGCGGCGGCAGGGCTGTGGAAGATGGTCGAGTACAGCTTGGAGACGATGCTCTCGCCGGGGATGTTGACTGTGCCGCTGGTGCCGAGGACCTGGAGCATGAGGCCGTTCCAGGCGAGGTTGCCGGCCAGGGTGACGACGAACGCGGGCACGCCGACCTTGGCGAAGAAGAAGCCGTGGATCAGTCCGACGGCGGCTCCGCCCGCCAGCGCGACCAGCAGCGCCAGCCATTCGTTCATGCCGTTGAGGACGTTGAGCACGGCGAAGAGGGCGGCGCACAGGCCGCTGACCGATCCGACGGAGAGGTCGATCTCGCCGAGCAGCAGGACGAAGACGATCCCGACGGCGATCATGCCGGTGCCGACGATCTGCTGGCTGAGGTCGGAGAGGTTCTGGGCCGAGAGGAAGGTGCTGTCCAGGCTGCCGAAGACCGTCCAGATGATGATGACGGCGATGACGACGGGCAGGGATCCCAGTTCGCCGCTGCGCATCTTGCGCCGGAACTCCGTGAGGTACCCCTTCAGGCCCTCCTCGCGGACGAGCAGCCGGGTGTCGACGGCGGGTACGGCGTCGGGTGCCGGTTCCTGGGCGGAGGCGTCCGGGCCTCGGTCTCGGCTCATCGCTCCTCCTCCCGCTTGCGGGCCTGGCGGCGGGTGACGGCGCTCTCGGTGGCGCCGGTGATGGCGGAGATGATCTCCTCGGTGGTGGTGGCGCGTTTGTCGAAGAAGCCGTTGTTCCGGCCGAGGCGCATGACCGCGATCCGGTCCGCGACCGCCATCACGTCCACCATGTTGTGGCTGATCAGGATGGTGCCGAGGCCGCGGTCGCGGAGCCGCTCGACCAGGTCGAGGACTTCGGCGGTCTGCTCCACCCCGAGGGCGGCCGTGGGTTCGTCCAGGATGACGACCTTCGGTTCGCCGATCAGCGAGCGGGCGATGGCCACGGTCTGGCGCTGGCCGCCGGAGAGGGAGGCCACGGGGATGCGGACGCTGGGGATGCGGATGGACAGGGTGTCGAGCAGCTGGCGCGAGCGCTTGTCCATCCGGACCTCGTCGAGCACGCCGAACCGGCGCAGTTCGCGGCCGAGGAAGAGGTTGGCGACCACGTCCAGGTTGTCGCAGAGCGCGAGGTCCTGGTAGACGGTGGCGATGCCGAGGTTCTGGGCGTCGTGGGGCCGGTTGATGCTGACCGGGCGGCCCTCCCATTCGATGACGCCCTCGTCCGGCGGGTTCACCCCGGCGATCGCCTTGACGGCGGTGGACTTGCCGGCGCCGTTGTCCCCGACGAGTGCGACGACCTCGCCCGAGTGGACCTCGAGGTCGAAGCCGGACAGCGCCTGGACCGCGCCGAACCGCTTGGAGATCCCCCGCAGGGTGAGCACAGGTGTTTCCGGCAACGAGACCGCCTCCTGACGCTCGGCCGCGCGCGGCTACTGGAGACCGGCCTCCTTGCAGGCACTGGCGTACGTGGGAGTGCAGATCTCCTCGACCGTGTACAGACCGTCCTTGACGACCGTGTCCTTGATGTTGTCCTTGTTGACGACGACCGGGGTCAGCAGCGTGGCGGGGACCTTCTGGCCGCTGCCGCTGGTGACGGTGGTGGGCGTCAGGGAGTCGGGCAGTTCCTTGCCCTCGGCGAGGTTGACGGCCATCTCGGCCGCGATGTCGGCCTCCGGCTTGTACGGCTTCTCGACCGTGATCGTCTGGGTGCCGAGGAGGATCCGCTGGATCGCGTCGAGCTGGGCGTCCTGGCCGGTCAGCGGCACGTTCATGCCGGCGGCCTTGAGAGCGGTGGCGATGCCGGCGGCCAGGCCGTCGTTGGCCGAGTAGACGCCGACGATGTTGTCCTTGCCCAGGGAGCTGATGGCGCCCGACATCTGCTGGTTGGCGTTGTTCGGGTCCCAGTTCGGGGTGTCGTACTCCTTGCCGATCTTCACCTTGCCGTCGAGGACGGAGTGGGCACCGGCCTTGAACTCGGCGGCGTTGGGGTCGGTCGGGGAGCCGTTGTGCATCACGATCTGGCCGCTCTCGGCCCTGTCGCCGAGCGCGTCGAGCAGGGCCTGGCCCTGCAACTCGCCGACCTTGCGGTTGTCGTACGAGACGTAGGCGTCGACGGGGCCCTGCGCGAGCCGGTCGTAGGCCACGACCTTCACACCCGCGTCATGGGCCTTCTGCACGGAGGACTGGATCGACTTGGCGTCCACGGCGTCCAGGATGAGCACCTTGTCGCCCTTGGCGAGGGCGGTGTTGACCTGCTGTTGCTGGGTGGTGGGGCTCTCGGCGGCGTTGTAGTAGTCGATCTGCGCCTCGGGCGCGAGTTCCTTGATCTTCTGCTCGATGTACGGCCGGTCGAACTTCTCGTACCGCGTGGTCTTGCTCTCCGGCAGCAGCAGTCCGATCCGGATCTCGTTCTGGGCCGCCTGCGCCGTGGAGCCCGGGGCCGCGCCACTGGTTGCCACAGCTCCCAGGCACAAGGCCGCGGCTCCGGCCAGGGCGGTCACGCCCCGCACTGTACGGGTCATGGGAGGCTCCTTCCGTACGCCTCCTTCCCTTCACCGGGACTGCGCGGGAACGAGGATGCACATTTGGCCTATATACGACATTAACCTCACGGGGCCGACGGGCAAGCGCTCGCCCGGTGACACGACCACAAAAGGCGCCTGACCTGGACTTTCGTCCGGGTCAGGCGCCTTCGGTGCAGCTAGGTCCGACTCGCCGGATCAGGCAAGCGGGGCCGGGTAGGTCGGGTACTCCACGCCGGAGACGTGCTGGACGACCCGGATGACCTGGCACGAGTAGCCGAACTCGTTGTCGTACCAGAGGTAGAGGATGGCGTTGTCGCCGTCGACCTTGGTGGCGCCCGCGTCGACGATCGAGGCGTGGCGCGAGCCGACGAAGTCCATGGAGACGGCGTCGGGAGCGGTGGTGAAGTCGATCTGGCGCTTCAGCGGCGAGTGCAGCGAGACGTCGCGGAGGTAGTCGAGGACCTCCTCGCGGGTGGTCTCACGGCCGAGGCGCAGGCTGAGGATCGCGATCGAGACGTCCGGGACGGGGACGCGGATCGAGCTGCCGGTGATCGGCGCCTTCAGGTCGGGCAGCGCCTTGGCGACGGCCGAGGCGGCGCCGGTCTCGGTGATGACCATGTTGAGCGGCGCGGAGCGGCCGCGGCGGTCGGCCTTGTGGTAGTTGTCCAGCAGGTTCTGGTCGTTGGTGAACGAGTGGACGGTCTCCACGTGGCCGCGCAGGACGCCGTACTCGTCGTCCATCGCCTTCAGCGGCGGCACGATCGCGTTCGTGGTGCAGGACGCGCAGGACAGGATCTGCTCGTCCGGCTTGATCGTGTCGTGGTTGACGCCGTGCACGATGTTGGGAACGTCGCCCTTGCCGGGGGCGGTCAGGACGACCTTGTCGATGCCCGGGCGCAGGTGCTTCGACAGCCCCTCGCGGTCGCGCCACTTGCCCGTGTTGTCGATGAGGATGGCGTCCTTGATGCCGTACGCCGTGTAGTCGACCTCGGACGGGTCGTTGGCGTAGATCACCTTGATCGCGTTGCCGTTGGCGAAGATCGTGCTGGTCGCCTCGTCCACGGTGATCGTGCCCTGGAACTGGCCGTGGATGGAGTCGCGCCGCAGCAGCGAGGCGCGCTTGACGAGGTCCTGGTCGCCGCCGCCGCGGACGACGATGGCGCGCAGGCGCAGGCCGTTGCCGGAGCCGGCCTTCTCGATCAGCAGACGGGCGACGAGGCGGCCGATGCGGCCGAAGCCGTAGAGGACGACGTCGCGGGCCTGGCGGCGCTCGATCTTGTTGGCACCCGTGGCGCCGGCGACGGCCTCGGCGGTGAACTCCTCCACCGTCAGACCACGGTCGTCGGCCTTGTACGTGGCGGCCAGCATGCCGATGTCGATCTGGGAAGGACCGAGATCGAGGGTGGTGAGGGCCTTCAGGAACGGCATCGTCTCGGTGACCGAGAGCTCCTCGCCGGCGATCTGGCGGGCGAAGCGGTGGGTCTTGAGGATGCTGACGACCGACTTGTTCACCATGGAGCGGCTGTGCAGCAGGACCGTGACGTCCAGCTCCCGGTGCAGCTTCCCGATGATCGGGATCATCGACTCCGCGATCTCTTCGCGGTTCTTCCAGTTTGTGAACGAGTCCTCGTTGACAGTCACAGGTTCCACTTTCGAGCTAGGCGGTGCTCATATGCTAACCCGACCCTATTTTGATCATTCGAGCGCCCCCTCCGGGGTATGACGAGCGACGACGGGGTCCGGCCGAGCAGGTCACGGGCGGCGCGCGCCAGATGGGCCTGGTCGGCGAAGCCCGCCGTGGCCGCGGCGGACGCCACGGACCCCTGGGCCAGGGCGGCGACGGCGCCGCGCAGCCGGCCCCACTGCCGCAGCCGTACGAGCGGGACGCCCACCGACGCGCGGACCAGGGCGCGCAGGCGCACCGGTGACAGGCCCACCTCGGCGGCGACGGCCGCCGGCGCGGTGTCGTGACCGGGGCGGCCGATCTCCCGGAGGGCGTGGGCCACACGGGCGTCGAGCGCGGGGGCGGCGGGGGCGAGGGTGACCAGCTCGGCCCGGGCGGCGGCCAGATCGGCCCCGTCTGCGCCGGCCGGTCCGAGGGCGGCGCGCAGACGCCGGCGCCGGGCCGGGCTGCTGGTCGCGGCCGGCGGGGCGGCCGAGATCGTGATCGCAGTGCTGGTGCTGATTCCCGCCTGCCGCGCGGCCGGGGCCTGGCCGGCCGCCGGTCTCGTCTGCGGGTACCAGCTCTGCCACCTCGACGCCCTGCGCCATGCCCGCCGCGACCATCCCAGTGTGCTGGGGCGGCCGTTCGGCGCGGTCTTGAGGGTGGTGGTCAACCTCGGATACACCGGCTGGGCGGTCGCGGTCGCGCTTACGGCCTGATGGGGCGTGACGCGGTGAGTCTCTTGTGATCGTTCTCATTCCTGATGTGGCGAGATCAAATGATCTCTTCCGACACTTCGGCCTATGGTCTAACCATGAGTGACACAAGTGGCATGCATGGCAACGGTGTTGTGGGTGGCGTCGCCGACGGCGAGGGCCGGTCCCGGCGCGGGATGCTGCGGGCGGCCGTCGCGGGGGCGGGCGCCGTGGCCGTCGGCGGCGCCGGAGCGGGCGTGGCGCACGCCGACGGGCGGCGGCGATCCGCGCCGACCTTCGTCATCGTGCACGGCTCGAGCGGCAACTCCTACGGCTACGCACCGCTGCTGGCGGAGCTCGGCCTGCGCGGCCACCGTGCGGTCGCGGTCGATCTGCCCGGGCACGGCGCGGGGGCCTACCTCCCGGTGTCGTACCAGACGCAGGACCTGGAGGCGCTGAAGTCGGAGCCGTCTCCCCTCTCCGAGGTGACGCTGACGGACTTCGTCGCGCATGTGACGGCGGTCGTGCGACGGGCCCACCGCGTGGGGCCGGTCGTCCTGGTGGGGCAGAGCATGGGCGGGGCGACCCTCAACCGCGTCGCCGACGAGGTCCCGGAGCTCATCTCCCACCTCGTGTACGCCTCCGCGTACTGCCCCACGCCCAAGCACAGCACGCTCATGTCCCTGATGATGACGCAGGAGGGCCTGACCAGCGCACTCTTCAAAATTCCCCCGGTGCGGACCGTCCCCGGCCTCGGCGTCAACCGGGTCAACTGGCGCTCCGGCGACCCGGCGCTGTTCGCGGCGGCCAAGGAGGCCCTCGCCGCCGACTGGCCGGACGCGGAGGTGCGTATGCAGCTCAACCTGATGGAGCCGGACGAGTCGGCCGCGCTCCCGACCAGCGACGCGAGCGCGCGACCGGAGCGCTGGGGGCGGATTCCCCGGACGTACCTGCGCTTCACCGAGGACCGGGCGATCCCGCCGGCGCTCCAGGACCTGATGATCCGCGAGGCCGACGAACTGACTCCGCGCAACCGCTTCCGGGTGCGGTCGCTGGCCGCCACGCACCTCGGTCCCCGCGACCCGCGGGAGTTCGCCGACGAGCTGGAGCTCGTGGCGCGGCTCTGCCGCTGAGGTACTGCGCCACGGGCCGGGCGGCGGGGTTCGCCGCCCGGCCTGCCCGGCCCACCCGGCCCGTGGCGGCGATCAGTCCTCGATCCGGTCCAGCACCCGGCCCAGGTCGACGAACTTGAAGCCGGTGGCGCCGCGTTCACCGTCGTGCGGGGTGTCGTGGCCGTCCTGGACGACGAGCAGCCCGCGCGGGTAGTCCGGGCCCAGCGGCTGGTTGAGCGCCGCGGCGCCGTCGCACTCCTCGGAGCCGTCGGGACCACCGGTGCGGGCCGTGATGCGCAGGCCAGCCTCGTACTCGTTGGCGTCGCCGGTCTCGCGGTCGTAGAAGGCGAAGGTGTCGTCACCCTGACTGGAGGCCATGAGGTAGCCGTCGCCGTCGGGCTCCTCGATCAGCGTCAGGCCCTCCACGTCGGCCGAGAGCCGGCGGCCCCCGAAGCCCGGGTCGGCGCCCGCGGCGCACTCCTCGGTCTGCTCGTCGTACACCGCCGGTACGCCGTACTCACGGACCTTGTCGATCAGCGTCGGCCGGGAGGTGAGGTCGGCGCGCACCCGCCAGATGCCGACGTCCTCCTGGCCCGCGTAGAGCATGCCGTTGGCCGGGTCGACGACCATTCCCTCGACCTGGGGCAGTTCGCCCGGCTCGGCGCACGGCGTCCAGGAGGTGCCGTCGGGGAGCCGGAAGGACGACGGCAGGGTGAGGGTGCGGACCGTGCGGTAGCCGACCGTGCCGCCGGCCCCGGCGGTCAGTTCGAGCAGCGCGACGGAGGTGTCGTGGCGGCGGCTGACCAGCGCGTAGGAGCGGCGCGTGGCACGGTCGGTCCAGGTGGCCAGGCCGTAGGCGGTGCGCTGCTCGTTGATCTCGGCCTGGTTCTTGGAGAAGACGGGCGGGGCGGCCGGGTCGGTGACGTCGGTGAGCGGCCCCCGCGGCCGGTCGCGGTCGATGCGGTAGAACCGCAGGCGGTCGTTGCCGCGGTCGGTGACGACCGCGATGTCGGCACGTCCGCCGGACAGGGCCATACGCGGCACGAGGTCGACGTTGTTGAAGCGCCCCGGGGCGTCGTCGGGACCGGGCCCGGCCGGGGCGGGCACGGCCTGCAGCTCCTCGGCGGCCAGGCCGTAGACCCGCAGTCCCCCTTCCTTGGCGGTGGCGATCACCAGACTGCGTGCGGGGTCGGCCTCGTTGCGCCAGATCGCGGGGTCGTCCGCGTCGGCGTTACCGCCTTCCTCGTCGTCGAAGAGCGGCGCGGTCTCGGCGGTCGGGGTGACGGCGGGCAGCGTACGGGCCGTACGGAGGTGTGCGTGCGCGGGCGCGACCAGGGTGGTGGCGAGGACCGCGGAGGCAGCGCCCAGGACGGGGGCGGCGCGACGGGCGTGACGATGCAGGGTCACGGAGACGGACTCCTATGTCAGGGTCATGACGGTCAGTCGGCGCCGAGCGTGCGGGGGCGGGATGAATCGCGCGTCGCGGACGGAAGTCCGGTGAGGGTGCGTTTCATGAACTCCCTTTCCAGGGCCGGAGGTTGAGAAGCAGTCGATGCCCGCCGGTTCTGGCCGGATCCGGTCGGTCGCCGCGTCCGCGATCTTCGTGATCCGTGTGAAGAGGCAACCCGGCTGCGGTTGTTGCCGTCTCCTGGGGTCGGGGGAGGCCCTGGAGATCTTCCGGGGCGGTTGTGACCGATCACAAGGAGGACCACCTTGATCCGTGTCCCGCGCATGGCGACCGCCGCCACGGCGGTGCTCGCGCTGGCGGTGGGGGCGCCCGGACTGGCGTACGCGTCGCCGCAGTCGGCGCCCGCGCAGCCGGCCGCCGGCCCGCTGTCGGCCGTACCACCGGGAAACCCCGACGACCGTCTCCCGGAGGGCTGGCAGATCACCGGCACGGACGCCGGGCCCCAGCTGGTGTGGCAGTCGCCCAGGCCCGTGCCGATGGGCGACGCCCGGGTGGAGTTCTACGCCGGGGACACGCTGCTCGGGCGGCCGGAGGCCGCCAAGGACGGGCGGACGTTCCGGCTGACGCTCGACGGCGCCCACGTCGGGCCGTCGTCGGACCTGCGGGTACTCGCGGGGGGCCGCCGGCTCGACACGGCCGGGGCGGAGGACGCCGCCGACCGGCGTGGTCGCGCAAAGAGACCGGTGCCGCCGCCGGCGGCCGAGCTGCCCGCCCATTCGGTCGACCCGGGCCTCCCGGGCACGTACCGCACCACCAGCGGCGAGTACTCCCTGAAGGACGTACGGCTGCCGGGCTTCTCCGCTCCGGTGGAGATGCGCGCCTCCGTGGTGGCACCCACCGGCGTCTCGGGCCCCCGGCCGCTGGCGCTGTTCCTGCACGGCCGGCACTACACCTGCTACGGCGCCGAGAGTTCGCAGACCGCCGAGTGGCCCTGCAAGCCCGGTTCGAAGCCGGTGCCCAGCCACCGCGGTTACCTGCACGACCAGAAGCTGCTGGCCTCCCAGGGCTATGTGACCGTGTCCATCTCCGCCAACGGCATCAACGCGCAGGACCACTCCGCCGACGACGGCGGTGCGCAGGCCCGTTCGTCGCTGGTGCGCCTGCACCTCGCCCGCTGGGCCGACTGGGCCGCCGACCCGGCCAAGGCACCGGCGGCCGTACGCGCCGCATCGCCCGCCGACCTCTCGCGGGTGCTGCTCGTCGGGCATTCCCGGGGCGGCGAGGGCGTCAACCGGGCGGCGCTCGACAGCCTCACCAAGGCGCCCGCCGACCAGGACGGCTACCGCGGCACGGTGCGCTGGAAGATCCGTGGCACGGTCCTGACCGGCCCCACGATCTTCGGCCAGAACCCCGTGCCGGACGTGCCGTCCATGACGCTGCTCCCGGGCTGCGACGGCGATGTGTCCGATCTCCAGGGCCAGATCTACGTCGACGGCACGCGCGGGATCAGCCGGGGCGCCGCCCTGCACAGCGCGGTCTACATGGTCGGCGCCAACCACAACTTCTTCAACAGCGAGTGGACGCCGGGTCAGGCTGAGGCCCCGGCCGACGACGACTTCTACACCGGTGAGACGCCGGACCCGGTGTGCTCGCCCGGCACGAAGACCCGGCTGACCGCCGCCCAGCAGCAGAAGGCGGGCTCCACCTACATCGCCGCGGCCGCGAGGCTGTTCGTCGCCGGTGACGACCGGGTCCGTCCGCTCCTCGACGGCTCGAACCTGCGCGCGCCGTCCGCCGGCCCCGCGCGGGTCCTCACCCACGCCGTCGGCGGGCACCGCACGCCCGCGTTCCTGCCGGACGCCTCGGTGAAGGTGACCGGCGGACGGCTGTGCGCACAGGTGGACCCGGAGGGGCCCGACGGCTGTCTGCCGGGCGACGGAAGCGTCGGATCCTCCCCGCACTTCGCCACCTGGGAGACCGCGCCGGAGCCGGGCCGGTACGCGGTCGCGATGCGCTGGACGCGGGCGGGTCACGCGACGCGGGTCACGCCGGCCGGGCCGGTCTCGCTCGCCGGGTCCAAGGCGCTCGCCCTGCGCGTGTTCGTACCGCCCAACACCACCGGAACGAAGCTGGACATCGCGCTGACCGACGCCGCGGGCAAGCGGGCCACGCTCGGCCGGGTCACGGTCGACGGGCTGCCGGGCAGCGACCGGACCACCTCCCTGTGGGGGCGCGAGATACGGGTCCCGCTGACCAAGGCCGTACGGGCCGGGCTCGACCTGAAGAAGGTGGCGGCGCTCGAACTGACGCCGCGCAGCCGTTCCGGTCAGGCGTGGCTGATGGACGGCTGGGGCTGGCGCGCCGGCACCCCGGTGGTGCGGCCGGCCACGCTGCCGCGGGTCGACATCGGCCGGCTGACCGTCAAGGAGGGCGACTCGGGCGTACGGACCTACCGCGTCCCGGTGAAGGTCTCCGGGCCGGGCACCGGCCAGGTCCGGCTGTTCGTCGCCGAGCCGGGTGCGGCGGCGACGACGTCCCGCGTGGTGACGGTGGGCGCCGGCGCCTCGGCGATCGACGTGCCGGTGAAGGTGAAGGGCAACACCCGCTACGGCTCGGACGTCTCGCGGAACGTGTTCGTCAAGGCGGTGCGTGGCGTGGTCGTCGGCGCCCATCTGGGCGGTGTGACCGCGCGCAACGACGACCCGATGCCGAAGGTGACCGTGACCCCGGTCGCGGACCGGGTCACCGAGGGGAAAGCCCTGAAGTGGCGGGTGTCGCTCTCCGAGACCGCGGATACGGATCTGCCGGTGGGCTTCCTCCTGCTGCCGGTCTCCGGCGGCAAGGAGCTCTCCACGAAGGATGTGCCGAAGAGCTGGCTGGAGGAGCACTTCGGTGGTTCGCCGAGCCCGGCCCGGCCGCTGTCCAAGGTGGTGCAGGAGCCATACCTCTCGGCGTTCGTCCCGGCCGGCAAGGCGGGGACCGAGGTGAGCGTGCCCACGGTCAGGGACACGCTGAACGAGCCGGAGGAGTCGCTGAGGATGCGGATGATCACCTACGACGAGTCCTGGGAGCCGGTGGAGGGCCCGGCGTTCACCGGTACGGTGCGCAACGCCTCGTAGGGGCGTAGCGGTATGGGGGCGTGACGTCGACGACGTCACGCCCCTTTCCGCGTCAGTGCCCGAATGCGCGGTCCGGTTCAGGTGCGGGCGACGGCCCGGTCGGCCCAGGCCCGGGCGAACAGCTCGTGCGGCGGGAGCGGCGGCAGCAGCCGGCTGAACGGCCCCTGGGCCTCCTTCCCATCGGCCGCGGCCAGGTGCGGAGCCAGTTTGGCGCTCTCCAACGGCAGGTGGGGCGCTTTGAGTTCGGTCCAGTCTCCGGGGACGAACGCCGACCGGCCGGCCCTCGCCCGCCGGCCGGTCTCCACCGCCCCGACGGCGACCAGCTCGGCCTGGGCGGCCTTGTGCCGGGCGGCCGTCCAGCCGTTCCAGCGGCGGACGTTCTGGTCCGTGGGCCGCGCGAGCGCCAGCAGTTGCAGGTGGAGGGCGGCGGCGTCCGCGCCCACGCCGAGGGTGGCCGTGGCCTCGTCGACCAGGTCCGGGGCGCTCAGGGCCGGGTTCAGTTCGTATCCGCCCGGCGGCACCGGGGTGGTGGCCACGCGCGCGACCATCCGGGCGAGCCCGCCGTCGTACACGGCCTGGATCCGGCGCACGGCCTCCAGCAGCCCGTCCAGGCCGAGTTCACCGCAGAGCCGTTCCGCCCGCGCCGGCTGGGCCGGGTCGGCGAGACCGGACGGCCGCAGGAAGACGTCGGCGCCGGGGACGCCGACGACGAACAGCCCGTCGTCGTAGGCCACGCTCGCCACGGTGTCCTCCCGGAACAGCGGCTCCGGGCACGGCAGCACCGCTCCCTCGTACGGCACGAAGGACGGGTCGTCGGGCACGGCCCGCGCCAGCCGGTGGTGCCAGCCGACGGGGATGAGCGTGCCGGGCGCGTCCAGGCCGGTCCGCAGCCGCTCGTGGAGCGCCGTCGCGCCGGCCACCGCCGGGTCGCCGACTGGCCGTTCGGTGAGCGCCCAGGCCACGGCGGAGGCGAGGTCCAGGTGGGGCGGCCGGTCCCGGCTCACCCACCTGCCGGCGGTGCCGTCGGGCTCGGCGTGGCGCAGTTCGAGCCCGCCGGTGCGCCGTCCGAGAAGGACGTAGCCGCCGACGGGGAGCGCCGCGCCCGCGTGGGCGCCCGGGCCGCCGGTCAGGCTCCGCGCCCAGCCGTCGTGGAGGCCGAGACCGGTTTCCAGGGCGTCGGCCAGTTCCTCGTCGACGTACGGGGTCGCGCCCAGCAGGTCGGCCCACACCTCCGCCATCCGGGCGGCCGCCGCCGTCATGCCGCCGGGCTCCCACAGCTCGGCCGGGTCCTCGGGCATGCCCGCCGCGAGCACCGCGCGGCGGCCCTGCGGGCCGAGGCGGTGGCAGAAGGAGTCGTACTCGTGGGCGACGGTCTTGTTCGCCTTGTACGGCGCCGAGCGGAGCATCTTCTGGTGGTCGTCGTGGCGCGCCCGGCTGGGCAGGCCGCCGAGCACGAGTGCGGCGACGGAGCGCCGGACTCCGGTGCGCGCGGAGAAGACGGTGAGCGCCTCGGGGGTGGCGGCGAGGGGTCCTTGCCGAGCCACCAGGTCCAGCAGCCGGGGCAGCCGGGCGGCGTCGTCACGCGTCAGGGTGTACGTCTCGCACGCCTCGGCCCCCTCGGGCGCCGGGTCGTCCGCCGGCTGGACGAACGGCGCCGTCCCTGCGCGTTCGTCGCCCGAGGCCAGGAGCAGCCCGGCGGACCGGCAGGCGGCGAGGGACCGTTCGGGCGCCCGGCCCTGGCGCCATCGGCCGCCGGGCTCGGCGAACGGCTGCCCGCTCCACGTCTCCAGCAGCGCCGCGAGGGCGCCACGCTCATCGGCCGGGGTGGTCTCGACGGCGGCCCGCCAGGCCACCGCGTCGATCCGGCCGGTCAGCGCGGTCCACTCGGCGGGCGCCGCGGGCAGGGCGAGCCGCCGGGTCTCGTCGTCGATCTCACCGCGCAGATGGCGGCCGTCGGCCGCGACGGCCGTCAGGGTCGCGGGGTGCGGCTGGGCGGCATGGGCGGCGTACGGGGGCAGGTGGGGCAGCAGGCCGGACAGGGCCGGGACGAGGACGGTGTCCGGTACGGGCGTGCCGAGGGTCACCACGGGGCCCGCCCGCATGATACCGACGCGCCGGGACTGCTCCCGGCGGCGGCGCAGGACGTCGGCGGCGAGCAGGGCGGCGCGCAACACGCCCTCCACGACGCGCGGTTCGGTCACCTCCGGCAGGAGCCGGGGAAGTTCGGCGCGTACTTCCGTGCCGGCCCCGTCCGCGACGGCGGCGGCGAGGAGCGCGCGAACCGTGTGGTCGCCGACGGCCCGCAGGGCCTTGGAGGCGGTCTCGTCGCGCGGGGCGAGGAAGTGCCAGAACGCGGGCGGCACCATCGTTCCGACGGTGTGGGCGGAGTGCCGGTCGCCACCTCGGCTCCGGCCGGGGTGGCCCTGGGCCTCCCACAGCAGGGAGCCGTCCGCCACGGCGTGGCAGCGGATGTTGTCCTCGTCGACGAGGACGCCTTCCTCGCCGTCCAGGGGCATGCGGAGGATGCCCCAGGGCCGCCGCCCGGGGCGGGTGGAGCGGAGCCGGCCGCGGCGCCCATCGATGCCCTCCAGCAGGAAGTCGGTCGGCGAGGGCCCCGCGTACGGCGTGCGGTACAGGACGCGGCAGCCGACGAGGCGTCCGTCCTGGCCCAGTGGCGAGGCGGGCGCGTCCGGCGGCAGCGCGGCCAGGGTGAGCTGTTCGCGGAAGACGGCCATGCCGTCGGGGACCTGGCCGGTGCGGTGGAAGTCGGGGAGGGTGCGGTCGTCGCCGCGCTCCCCCGTCAGCGGGTCGACGCGCGCCCAGTCGTCGCGCGAGGCGAACACCTCGGAGCTCCACAGCCGTCGGCCGTCGCTCATCTGGAGTTCGTGGCGGCCGATGCCCTCACGGCCACCGGGCCGCAGTACCCGCTGCCCGTCGTGCCGGCCGCCGCCGTCCGCGGTCTCGAAGTGGAACCCGAGGCCGCCGTCGATGATGCCCCGGTAGGGCCGCACCCCGCCCGTCCGCTCGGGCGTGAAGACCTCGTCGGGGCGGTCGCTCCAGAAGGCCCGCTCGGCGTACGAGCCACGCTCGGCCGTCGTCCAGCTCACCATGAACTGCCCGCCCACGTAGTGGACGGTGTGCGTCGTGGCGTCGTCGGGCACCTGGTATGTACAGGAGCCGCGCACCCCGGCGTGGTCGACGGCGACGGCCCGGTCGGTTCCGTAGACGGTCAGAACCGGCCATGTGGACGTCATCCCGACGGCCCCGGCCGGCCCCAGTCCGGCCAGCGCCGTGTCCAGGGCGGGCCAGCCCAGTTCTTCCGGCAGTCCGGCCCGCAGGGCGCGCGCCAGCGGACCGGTCAGGTCCAGCGCGGCGAGCGCCTCCTCGATCCCGCCCAGGGCCGTGGCGGTGGGCCGGTCGAGGAGCTCCGCCAGTTCGTCGGCGGCCTCGTCGGCGGCCGCGAGCCCGCCGCCGCGCAGGGCGCCCAGCAGGGACTCGATCCGGGTGTGCACCTCGGCGGCGATGCCCGCGTTCTCGGGCAGCCGGGTGATGGCCGTGCCGCCGCCGCGCAGCGCGGCGTGGACCGTCCCCTCAAGTCGCCGCCCGAACACCGGGTCGGCGGCGAGGGCCTTGAGGTCGCGCCGTGAGCGCTCGCCCCAGAAGGACAGCCGGATCGCGTCGCCGGGGTCGCGCACGGCGATGGACTCGGCGAGGCAGGCGTCCAGCAGATCGGCGTCGAGGCCGGGCCAGCGCCGGCGGTCCTCGTGCAGGGTCACGGGTGTGCCGGCCGCGCGCAGCCGCGGCGCGAACCGGGTCACCAGCTCGAAAAGTTCCGGCGGCATCGGCTGCCGGATCACGCCGCCGCCCGCCACCGGGCGGTGGGAGTACATGTGGGTGTACCGGCCGAGCCAGCCGGCGAGTCCGCCGTCGGGGGTGACCCGCCCGGCGGCCGCGGCGTCGGCCGCGCCGGACCGCAGGAGCAGCCGCAGCCAGGCCGCCGCGTCGTTCCGCGACTCGGGGAACAGGTCGATCAGCGGGGCGTGCGTGTCGTCGTCCTGCGGGTGGCGGGCCAGGAGGGCGGCGACCGCGTCGAGGAGGGTGTCGGGCACCGCCTTCCCGCGCGCCGTGCCGACCAGCTGGGCCAGGACGCGGGCGTCCTCCGTCTCGTCGAGGCCGGCGGCGCGCGCCGATGCCCGTACGCGCCGGGCCAGGTCGGCCGGGAGCTCCCCGGGGGAGGCGCCCCAGGCCATGAGGACGGCCATGAACTCCTTGTGGGCCTCCGCCGGGTCCAGCACACCGGCCAGCCACCGCTGATGGCCGCTCAGTTCCTTGGCAGGCAGGGCCCCCGCGCGGGCGAACAGCTGCACGTTGGCCCGGTGCCAGTCGGTGTCGACGGGCAGAGCGTGCGCCCGCTCGGCCGCGCGGGCCAGGGCGTACGCCCGGCCGGCGTACCGCGCGTGCCAGGCGCAGAGCCGGTGCCCCACCGTGTCCCAGAACCAGGGCAGATGGGCGACGGGAAGGTCCCTGACCCGCCGTTCGAGACCGTCGAGGAAGCGTCCGGGCTTGTGGTACGCCGATGGAAGGCCGGTACGTACCTCCTCGGCGAGCCGGTGCGCGGCGCTCTCGGCGCCCGGCTCGTAGGCCCGTACCCAATCGGTGTACACGGTCGAGGTGATGGGGTCGGCCGGCAGCGGGACCTGGATGTTCATGCGGTCGATCCTGGCACGGCCCACTGACAACGCTTCGGGCCGGTTGGCGCGTTGATCCGGAGGGAACGGCACCGCCTGATTGTCCGTCCCCATCCGTAGGCTCGTGATCACACGACGTCGCATCCGGTCCACCGGCCGCGACGTCATGGTCACGCGCCTGTTCAGTCCCTTGCCGCACACAAACCGAGGAGCCACATGCCCCTGTCCCTGAACCGACGCCTCGCCGTCGGCGCCGCCCTGCTCTCCGCCGTGGCCGGTGTGGTCCCGGCCACCGCCGCCCATGCCGCCCCGGCCGCGCGCCCCGCCGAGGCCGCGGCCGCGCCGGTGGCCGCGCAGAACTCCCCCGATCTGGACGCCGTGCTCCAGGCGTTGAAGAACACCACCGCCGCCGGCGCGCCGGGCGCCATGGCCCGGCTCACCGGCCCCGAGGGGGTCAAGACCAGAACGGCGGGCGTCCGCAACAGAACCCTGGGCACGCCGATGAGCACGAAGGCCCGCTTCCGGATCGGCAGTGTCACCAAGACGTTCTCCGCGATCACGCTGCTGCAGCTGGTCGACGAGGGCAAGATCCAGCTGGACGCGCCGGTCAACCGCTACCTGCCCGGCCTGCTGCCGGACGACCGGATCACCGTGCGCCATCTGCTCACCCACCGCAGCGGTCTCGCGGACTACACGGAGGCGATGTTCGCCAAGACCGTGCCCGGCTTCGAGGCCGTGCGCAAGCGGGTGTTCACCTACCAGGAGCTGGTGAACCTCTCGCTGAAGGAGCCGCGGACGACGGAGCCGGGCGCCGCGTACAAGTACTCGAACACCAACTTCGTGGTGGTCGGCATGCTCATCGAGAAGGCCACCGGGAACAAGGTGGCCAAGGAGTACGAGCGACGCATCATCACGCCGCTGGGGCTGAAGAACACCTCGTACGTACACCCCAGCACGAAGATCAAGGGCAGCTACATCCGCGGCTACCTGCACCCTGACGAGGCCGGTGCGCCCCTGGTCGACTCCACGGAGCAGACGCTGTCCTGGGGCCAGTCCGCCGGTGCGATGATCTCGAACCCGGCCGATCTGAACACCTTCATGTCGGCGCTGCTCGGCGGCAAGCTGCTGCGGGCCCCGATGCTGAGCGCGATGCTCACGATGACCCCGACCGACGCCACCAACACCCGCTTCTACGGGCTGGGGCTGCGGCGCTACGACCTGACCTGCGGCACGTCGGTGTACGGCCACACGGGCACCGTGCAGGGCTACTACACGTACGCCTTCGCCACCCGGGACGGCGGCCGCTCCCTGGCCGCCATGGCGAACACCTCGAACCGGGGCCAGGCGAACACCGCCCTCGGCGGGACGCTGGAGGCGGCGTTCTGCGGGAAGAAGCCCGCCCCGGCGGCGAAGGCGCGTGGTCTGGTGACCGCGCTGCCCGCCGAGGCGGACCTGCCGGAGCGCAACTCCCGCTGACGACAGGCGGTCAGTAGCCGCCGAAGCTGAAGCCGCCGCCGTATCCCCCGCCACCGTGGTCGCCCCCGCCGTAGCCGCCGTCTCCGTGGCTGCTGTGGTGGGAGGTGCCGGGGGATGCGCCGGACGACCTGCCGCGCGGTTCAGGCCGCTGCTCGGGCGGCTCCTGCGGGCTGCGCCAGTACCTCCGGGTGACGGCGCTCCACCAGATGTCGAGCGAGGGGTAGGGGTCGAAAGCGGCGCACTCGGCCACCAGGGCGTCGCGCGCCGCCTCGTCCCAGACGATGGCGGTCACGCCCTCCCGGGCCAGCTCCAGGAGCGCCGACTCCAGCTCGCGGGCGTCGAGCGGCTGCTCCGAGCGCCGCCCGCCCGGTGGCACGTCGGTGGGGACGTCGTGGCGGAAGACGATGACCTCGGCGCTTTCGCCCTCCCCCGTCACCGCCCAGCCCCACACCTCCTGTCCGCCCACCGCTCGGTGGCGCTCCTGGCGTTCCTCGTACGCGCGCCGCCAGGCCTGGTGTTCCGCCTCCTTGCGCTTCTCCTCGGCCCGGTGCCAGGCGAGCCGGCGTTCGATCTCCTCGCGCACCGGACGGTACGCCTCGGTGGCGCGCTCGGTCCGCTCGCGGTACTCCTGCCTGGCCCGCTCCGTCCTGCGCCGCCCGCCGGGCAGCCGCCGCCACCGCCGCCGGATCCGGTGGAGTCTGCGGGACGCGTCGAGGAGGGTTTCCTGGAACGCCCGGCCGGCCGCCTGCCACTGCTGTCGCTCCTCCTGCGTGCCCTCGACGGCGCCCCGGCCGAGGCTCTCGCTGCTGCCGGACAGGCCGTCCACGTGGTAGTACTCGTGGAACGTCCCCGGCTCCACGTCCGAGCCGTAGCCGCCGAGTCCGCCCACCCTGATCACGATCTTCCCGGTCATGGGCCCACCACCTCCCGATGCCAGCATCCCCCGCCGGCCCGCGGCGGGGAACACCCCGGACGCACGGTGGCTGACACGTCATCAGGTCATCCGTCCCGGACTCTTGACTCCTGCACCCCGATCAATTGTCATGGCCCGAACACCTCTATCCGGCCCTCCGGGGCCGCCCCACGACGGAGTGAGTGAGGACCATGACAGGACGACCGCCCCACCGGCGCCGACACCTCACGATCCTGGCGCTGTTCCTGTCCGTGGTGGCCATGGTGCTCGCCCCGGCCCCCACCTCCTTCGCCGACCCCGGCTGGTGGAACCCGACCGCGCGGCCCGCACCCGACTCGGAGATCAACATCACCGGTGAGCCGTTCAAGGGCACCGACTCCCAGGGCCAGGTGCGCGGCTTCGTCGACGCGCACAACCACGTGATGTCGAACGAGGCCTTCGGCGGCCGGCTCATCTGCGGCAAACCGTTCTCCGAACTCGGCGTGGCCGACGCGCTCAAGGACTGCCCCGAGCACTACCCCGACGGCTCCCTCGCCGTCTTCGACTTCATCACCAAGGGCGGCGACGGCAAGCACGACCCCGACGGCTGGCCCACCTTCAAGGACTGGCCCGCCCACGACTCGCTGACCCACCAGCAGAACTACTACGCCTGGATCGAACGGGCCTGGCGCGGCGGCCAGCGCGTGATGGTCAACGACCTCGTCACCAACGGCGTGATCTGCTCGGTCTACTTCTTCAAGGACCGCGGCTGCGACGAGATGACGTCCATCCGCCTCCAGGCGCAGAAGACGTACGACATGCAGGCCTACGTCGACAAGATGTACGGCGGCCCCGGCAAGGGCTGGTTCAGGATCGTCACCGACAGCGCCCAGGCCCGCGAGGTCGCCGCGCAGGGCAAGCTGGCCGTCGTCCTCGGCGTCGAGACTTCCGAGCCGTTCGGCTGCAAGCAGATCCTGGACATCGCGCAGTGCGGCAAGGACGACATCGACCGCGGCCTGGACGAACTGCACCGCCTGGGCGTGCGCAGCATGTTCCTCTGCCACAAGTTCGACAACGCGCTGTGCGGGGTGCGGTTCGACTCCGGCGCCCTCGGCACGGCGATCAACGTGGGCCAGTTCCTGTCCACCGGCACCTTCTGGAAGACGGAGAAGTGCGCCGGCCCGCAGGCCGACAACCCCATCGGCCTCGCGGCCGCGCCTCAGGCCGAGAAGGAGCTTCCGGCGGGCGTCTCCGTCCCCTCGTACGCCGCCGACGCCCGGTGCAACACCCGCGGCCTCACCGGCCTCGGTGAGTACGCGCTGCGCGGCATGATGAAACGCAAGATGATGCTGGAGATCGACCACATGAGCGTCAAGGCCGCGGGCCGGGCCTTCGACATCATGGAGTCGGAGTCCTACCCCGGCGTGATCTCCTCGCACAGCTGGATGGACGACAGCTGGACCGAGCGCCTCTACCGGCTCGGCGGGTTCGCCGCCCAGTACATGAACGGGGCCGAGGCCTTCAGCGCGGAGGCCAAGGCCAAGGACGCGCTGCGCGACAAGTACCGGGTCGGCTACGGCTACGGCACCGACATGAACGGGGTCGGCGGCTGGCCAGGACCGCGCGGCGCCGACGCCCCCAACAAGGTCACGTACCCCTTCCGCAGCGTCGACGGCGGCTCGGTCATCGACCGGCAGACCACCGGGCAGCGCACCTGGGACCTCAACACCGACGGCGCCTCGCACTACGGCCTGGTCCCGGACTGGATCGAGGACATCCGCAAGGTCGGCGGCCAGGACGTGGTGGACGACCTCTTCAAGGGCGCCGAGTCCTACCTCGACACCTGGGGCGCCTCCGAGCGGCACAAGGCCGGGGTGAACCTCGCCGCGGGCAGGGCCACCTCCGCGTCCACCACGGAGTGGTGGAACCCGTTCACCAGCTTCGCGCCGGGCCGCGCGGTGGACGGCGACAGCGGCACCCGCTGGGCGAGCGAGTGGAGCGACGACCAGTGGCTGCGCATCGACCTCGGCAGCCCAGCCCTGGTCAAGCGCGTCACCCTCGACTGGGAGCGCGCCTACGCCAAGGAGTACCGCATCGAGGTCTCCGCCGACGGCACGACCTGGCGGACGGTGGCGTCCACCACCGCCGGTGACGGCGGACTGGACACGGTCGACTTCGCCGGCACGTCCGCCCGCCACATCCGCGTCCAGGGAGTGCGGCGCGCCACCCAGTGGGGCTACTCGCTGCGCGAAGTCGGCGTCTACAGCGGCTGACGACCGACCACCGGACAAGGAAGGAGACCCATGGCACGGATGCCGTCGGCCGAGCGGCGCCGGCAGCTGACGGAGGCGGCGATCCGTGCCATGACCCGCGACGGCGTGGCCCGGACGACGACCCGGTCCATCGCCCGCGAGGCGGGTGTGTCCCTGAGCGTGTTCCACTACTGCTTCGACTCCAAGCAGGCCCTGCTGGAGTCCGTCATCGCCGCGATCACCGATCACTCCGTGACGGTGGTGAAGGAGGCGATCCGGCCCAGGGCGACCGTCCGGGAGACCGTACGGGCCGGGTTCCAGGCCTACTGGGACCATGTGTGCGCCCACCCCGGCGAGCACATGCTCACCTATGAACTGACGCAGTACGCCCTGCGCCAGCCGGGGTTCGAGCATCTGGCGCGGGCGCAGTACGAGCTGTACGCGGACACCTATGCCGCGCTGATCGAGCAGCTCCGCCGCCTCATGGGCTTCGAGCCGGCCGTGCCGGTGCCCGTGCTCGCCCGCTATCTGGCCGCGCTGACCGACGGGCTGACGCTGGGTTTCCTCGCCCGGGGCGACGACGCGTCCGCGGCGGAGCTGCTCGATCTCATCACCGACCAGGTGGCCGGTCTCCTCCGGGAGGACGTGCGGCGCTAGCGGCGCACGTCCACGACCGAGCGCAGCTTGCCGCTGGTCGCGACGCGCTCCAGCGACGCCCCGTCCACCGCCTCGACCGCCAGGTCGAGCAGCCGCTCCTCCACCGCCGTACGCAGCTCGGGGTAGCCGGCCAGGAACGCGGCGCGCAGCGGCTCGGTGTCGGGTGCGGCGGCGTGTTCGACGCGGACGGTGAGGCGCTCGCGGGCAGCGTGGGTGCTGAGCACGATCTGCAGTTCGCCGCGGTAGCCGGCCCGCTCCTCGGCGAGGGTGACGAATCGGCGGTGGTTGAGGAGGTAGGTGGCCACCCGCATCACGTCGCCGAGCCGGCCGAGCAGTTCGAAGCGGGGTGCGTGGCTGCCGCAGGCACAGCGGCCCGGTACGGACCGGCCGAGGTCGCCGATGACGTACCGGCCCAGGTCCTGACCGCGCCGGGCGTGGGTGGTGAAGACCAGGCGGCCGGTCTCCCCCGGTGCCACGGGACGGTCGGCGTCGAGGGCGAGGATCTCCAGGCCGTGCAGGTCGGCGTGGAGGTGGTGGACGCCGCCGGAGCTCTCGGTGCACTGGTAGCCGAGCGGCCCGAGGTCGGTGCTGCCGTAGGTGATCGAGCGGATCGTCTCGATGCCGAAGGTCTCCTGAAGGGCCTGTCGCTGGGCCGCGGTGAAGTGCTCGCCGCCGTAGAAGATCTTCCGGATGCCGCCGTAGGCGCGCAGGGTGTCGGCCTGTGCGTGCAGCAGCTGCCAGAGGTAGGAGGGCATGCCGAAGAGGGTGTCGGCGCGGTGGGCGACGAGTGCCTGGGCGGTGGCCTCGTGGTCGGGGCCGGCCGCCAGGGGCAGCTGGACGCCGCCGAGGCGTTCCAGGACGGAGAAGAAGCTGATGAAGCTGCCGTACATGCCGCCGCAGTAGAAGAGGTTGGCGGTGCGGTCGGCCGCCGGGTCGTAGCCGGCGGCGAGCAGACCGCGGGCGGCGGCGTGCATCTGGGTGTCGTAGTCGTCGTAGCTGAACAGGGAGAGGGCCGGAGTGCCCGTGCTGCCGCCGCTGCGGAAGTACAGCTCGGCGTCGGCCGGTGCGACCCGCAGGTTGCGTTCCTGGACCTCGTCCTTGCCGAGCAGCGGTCCCGCCGGGGCCGGCGCGGCGACCGCCCTGGCCAGGTCGTCCAGGCAGGCCGTGGTGGCGAACCGGGCGTCGGCCTGGACGGCCACGCGGCGGCTGTAGCGCTGGAGGGCGTATACCCCGTCGTGCGGTTCGCCGGAGTAGCCGTCGAGCATGGCGCCCACCGGGGTGACCCGGGTGGCGCCGGCGGCGAGGACGGTACGGGAGAGTTCGGCGATGTCCGTTCGTCTGCCGGCCAGCCCCACGGTCTGGAGGTAGCGGCGCATGGGGCGCAGGGTGGTGATGAGCTTCTTGCGGGGCAGCGGCTTGATCCAGACGCTGCGGTGCAGCGGGGAGGCGGTGAGCGCGGGCCGGGTGTCGGCCATGACCCGCCACGATCCGTCGGCGGCGGCGAACACCCGTGTCAGTCCGAGGTGTTCCTCCAGCCGGGCGACGAGTTCGGTGGTGGTGACCTCGGCCTCCTCGGCGGGGTCGGGGGCCTCGGCGGGCGGCGCGGCGGCGGGCCGGGCGGCGAGGACGGCCGCGAACCGTTCGGCGAAGGCGAAGACGTCCCGCGCCTCCTCGGTGTCGAGGTAGACGACCTGCGGGCTGGAGCAGGCCTGCTGCTCGAACCGGCACACATCGGCCGCGAGGGCGTCCAGGGCGGCCTCGTCCTGCCAGGCGTCGCGGGTGAGGTAGGCGAAGGAGATGCGGTGGCCCCACTCCACCAGGCGGCAGCCCGGCGGCACATGGGCCGCGACCCCCTCGACGGCGCTCTCGCCGCCCCAGACGGCGACGGCGTCGGCGGGCGCGCACATCAGCCGCAGCCACTCCTGCCGGGAGGAGGGGAAGCGCAGCACGACGACCCGTTCCGCGACGGCGCCGGTGGGGTCCAGTGCGGCGAGCTCGGCGAGCAGCACCTGGGTGAAGAGGGTGTCGCCGCCGCTGGTCTTGAGGATGTTCACATTGCCCGCGAGCAGGCCCTCGACGACGCTGAGCGGGGCGACGGTGGTGGCGTTGCCGGGTGCGACGTGGGCGACCAGGCCGACCGGGGCCCACGCCTCGTACACGGTCTCCCGCGCGTCGGGGCGGCCGAGCCGGCCGGGGGCGGTGGAGCCGAGTTCGCGGCGGAGCTTGCGGGTGAGCTCGCGCCGGCCGAGGAAGGTGGCCAGTTCGGTGAGGACGGCCGGGTCCTCGCCCTCGGGCAGGTGGCGGGCGAGCCGGGCCCGTACGGGATGGGCCGGGTCGATCAGGGCCGCGGACAGCGCGTCGCAGGCGCCGAGGAGGGTCTCGGTCTCCAGCGGGGTGGCGAGCACGGCCTCGACGGTGGCGGGCAGGGTCGCGAGGCGGCGCGAGGCCTCCTCGTCGCCGATGAAGGCGCCCTGCCAGTAGTGGGGTTCGGCGGTGGGGTGGGTGGTCACGACATGCCCTTCATCAGTTCGGCGGCGGCCACCGCGCAGCTTCGGTTGCGGCTCACCCCGGCGCGGCCGTGGACGGTGAACCAGGGGGTGTTCAGCTCGCATCCGCACGCGTCGCCGGGGTGGAGGGAGGCGAGGTCGCCCATGACGACGCTCTGCGCCGGTACGGAGGTGATGTACGGCGAGACCAGGTGCAGGTAGCCCGGTTCGCCGTACGGCAGCGGTTCGAGGGTGCGGGTGGAGCGGATGGCGACCCGGGACCAGACGGGGGCGTGCAGGCGGTGGTGGTCGCACTCGATGTACGGGATGCAGTGCTCGACGGAGCCGAAGGTGTCGCGGATCCGGTCACCGGGGATGCCGAGCCGCTCGGTGACGCGGGCGTACAGCTCCTCCTTGCCGATGCGCCGGTCGGCGTGGCCCTTCCAGCCGCCGCCGAGGATGACAAGGGAGCCCTCGGGCAGCCGCAGCGGGGGCAGACCCATGGCTTCCATGCGTTCCAGGGTGAAGAAGAGGAAGGCGGGGAAGCCGAGGATGCGGACAGGGGCGTCGTCCTCGGCGAAGCGGCGCAGCGCGGCGACGCAGCCGAAGGGGTCGAACTCGTGGCCGCCGCCGGTGGCCCGCAGGGCGTAGGCGACGGACCGCGCGGGGGCGAAGTCGCAGAGGTAGTTGTCGGTGAAGGCGGTGCCGAGGTTGAGGGCTTCGGCCGGCTCGTAGCTGTAGAGGAGGTAGTTGACCTCCTGGTCAGGGGTGATCCAGCCGTTGCGCTCGAAGATCCGGGCGACCATGCGCTGCGCGGAGCGGATGGTCCAGGTGTCGAAGAACATCTGCGACTTCTGGCCCGTGGTGCCCGACGACGTGAGGTGCAGGTCGACCTGGTCGCGGGGGATGGAGAGCACTTCGTGGCCCTTGAAGAAGTTGGCGTGCACCAGCGGGGCGCGGTACGGCTCCGCGGGGGGTGTGGACTCGTACAGGGAGCGGAAGAACGGGGAGCGTTCGCCGTGCCAGGCGTTGATCTCCGCCATGGCGGCGGCGAACAGCGCTTCCTCCTCGGGACCTTGGGTGTACGGGTCGGTCAGGTCGCACAGGCGCTGCACATGCGGCAGGAGGGCGGGGTCGGGAACGGCGACCGGGGCGAGATGGGGGTTCATGAGGCAACCTCGAATGTGGGCAGGTAGGTCGACGCCCAGGCCGACAGGTAGCAGTCCAGATAGGGCTGGAGGGGTGGTTCGACGACGACGCCGCGGAAGTCGATCTGCTCGGTGGAGCGGGAGAGGACGACGTAGTCGTGGAAGCCGTCGTCGTCCGCCCGCATCGCCGGGTAGAGCGCGCTGGCGACGAATCCCTGGGCCAGGAAGGCGGAGAGGGCTCCGTGGTGCGCGAGGGGCACCAGCGCTTCGACGTATCCGGCGCCGGCCCGGGTCAGGGCCCGGGTGACGGGTTCCAGATGGGCGGCTGCCGCGGCGGGGTCGGGGTGGGCGGTGAGCAGGGAGCAGTACCGTCCGGTGCGGTTGAGGTAGGCGTACACCTCGAACCGTCCGTCCTCGGGGGTCAGCAGGACGTTGGGGGTGTGCAGCGGGTAGAACCAGCCGCCCCCGTCGGGGAACCGGTCGCGGAAGCGGCGGCGGACGAAGGAGGGTGCCTCGATCATCTCCAGCGGCTCGGCCTTCTCCGGGCCGGCGGCCGGGAGCGGATCGGTGCCGGTGGTGCCGTCGTAGGTGACGCCGAGGCTGTCCTCGACGGTCCGCAGGAGCGGGAGCAGCGGGGCGGGCACGGCCGGTACGGGCACGCGCCGGTCGAGCACACCGGTCGAGTGACGCGCGTAGAGAGCGAGGCTTTCCCGGCTGCTGAGATCGACGGCGTTGGGCAGGAGGCCGAGCGGGCGGAAGCCGTTGCGGGCGACGACCCGCTGCGGGCCGGCGCTGACCGTACGGACGGTGGCGTAGACGGAATCCAGCCGTCCGCCGTCCAGCATCCGTGCGCACAGGGCCTCGGTGAGGGTGGCGGCCAGACCGCCGGAGCGGTGCTCGGGGTGGACGGCGAGGCCTTCCAGCCGGCCGATGCGGCTGCCGGGTTCGCCGTGGATGGCGGCCGAGGCGCACAGCGCTCCGGTGTCCGGGCAGCGGGCGACGAGCCAGAGGGAGTGCGGGTCGTCGATGAGCCGGGCCATCTCGACGGGGTCGGTGCCGAGCGGGGCGGGGTAGTGCGGCCCGTAGACGGCGTAGTAGAGCTGGCGCAGCTCGGCGATGTCGGCGTGGCTCGCCGGGGCGAGGATGCTCATCGCGCTCCTCCGGCACGGTCGGTGGCGGCCTCGGCCGCGGTACGGGATCCCAGGACGGCCAGCGCGACGGCGGCCGGGACGAGACCGGCGGCCTGCACGAGACAGAGCGTCCGGGCCGAGAGGTGGTCCCCGGCGAGCCCGAACAGGAGGGAGGCGACGGGGAAGGAGGCGCCGAGCACGGCCTGCATCACGGCGAAGAAACCGGGCTTGTCGGCGGTGGGCACGAGCCGCTGGAACAGCGCCACGAACCGGACCCCGATGACCCCCACGCACCATCCGGCCACGGCCAGGCAGCCCGCGATGACCAGCCGGTCGGCGACCAGCCCCGGCAAGGCGAACGCGAGCGCCATCAGGCCCAGGCAGCAGGCGCCGGTGACGGTGGGCCGGCCCGGCACGCGGGCGCCGGTGACGGAGCCGAGGAGCGTGCCGATGCCGAGGGAGGCCTCCAGCAGGGCGACGGTGCCGCCGCCGTCGCCGAGGACGGAGCGGGTGTAGAGCGGGATGACGACGAAGACGGCGGTGGTGAAGAGGTTCGCCGCGGTGAAGCAGATCAGGATCCGGCGGACATGGGGCAGTTCGCCGAGAATCGCCCGCAGGTTCCGGCGCTGTTCGGGTGCCGGGCCCGCGTCTTCAGGTGCCGGGCCCGCGTCTTCAGGTGCTGGGCCCGCGTCTTCAGGTGCCGGGCCCGCGACTGCCGGTACGGCGGCCGTACGGAAGCGCACACCGGCGATGAGCAGCGCCGCGCCGAGGTAGGCGGCGGCGCAGCCCGCGGCCAGGGCGGCCACTCCGGCCCGGTCGACGATCAGCGCGCCGAGGAGGGCGCCGCCGAGGCCGGCCAGGGACTGGGTGGACATCTCGAAGCCGGTGGCCGTCTCGATGTCCTCGTCGTCGACGAGTTCGGGCACCGACGTGGTCAGGCAGGGGTCGAAGAAGGCCTGGCAGGTGGCGAGGGCGAGGGCCGCGGCGTAGGCGGCCGCGAGCGGCAGCCCGCTCGCCCAGCCCCAGACGGCGAGCCCGGCGGCGGCGGTACCGGCCAGTGCGGCGGCCGTGCGCAGCACGGTCCGGTGCGCGACCCGGGCGACGACCCGCGCCACGACGGGCGCCAACGCCACGGCGGGGACGGTGCTGACGGCCATGAGGAGCCCGGAGGCGAGCCCCTGCCCGTCCTCGACGGCGTACGCCACCAGCCACCAGGCGACACCGACCTGGAACATCCGGCCGGCGGCCTGTGTCAGCACCTGCCCGGCCCAGACGGCTCCGAAGGCCCGGTTGCGCAGCACGAGCGGGCGCCGGCGAGGGGTGGGCGGCGTCGTGGCCTGGGGCGACTCGATGGCCTGCGGGGATTCCAGGGACGTGTCCGGAGGTGCCACCGGGCTCATGCGGTCGGCCTTTCGTCCAGGACGCGGACGAGCTTGCCCGTGCGCGGGTTGGTGGCGAGGTCGCGGTGGCGGGCCCATTCCACCGCGAGCGGGTGGACGAAGCCCGCGCGCACGCTGTCGGGGTACAGCGGCCGGGCCCTCTCCAGGGTGGTGACGACCGCCTTGGCGAGCGGCTCGAGACGGGCCGGGTCGTCGTCGCCCGGGGCGGTGGCCAGGCGCAGGGTCAGGCCGTCGCGGCCGTCCTGGCGGCGGACCACCAGTTGCATGCCGACGATCCGGCCGGTGGTGTCCGCGGCGGCCACGGCGTCCTGCGCGTCCTGGGAGTACAGGGAGACCGGCCCCACGCGTACGCCCTCCTCGGCGCGGCCGAGGATCCGGAAGTGCCCCTCCCCCGTGCCGGTCCATTCGGCGCGGTCGCCCGCGGGGTAGCGGATGACCGGCATCAGCCGGCGGAAGAGGCTGGTCACCACGACACGGCCGGGGCGGCCGGGTTCGGTGACGGGCTCGCCCGTCGCGTCGTCGAGGATCTCGACGACCGAGTGGGGTGCGAAGGCCCGGTGCACGCGGGCGTCGGGGCCCGGGACGGGGCGGCCCAGCAGACCCGCGTCGACGCTGGCGTAACCGACGGAGCGGGCCTTGGCGCCGGGGAACGCGGCCGCGAGCAGGCGCCGTTGGTCGGCGAAGAGCGCCTCGCCGCCGAAGAGGACCAGCTCCACCGCCTCCAGCCGCTGTCCGGTCGCGAGCACATGCTCGGCGAGTCGGCACAGGGTCGTGGGAGTGCCGGTCAGGACCTGTGCGGAGAGGTCGCGCAGGGTCGGAACCGTCGATTCCAGGGGGGCGGCGCCGCCGATGGGGAGGCGGACGTTGTCGACGGGGGCATGGGTGAGCGAGTCGAGGACAAAGAGGAAGCTGGCGTAGAGCTCTCCCGCGTAGAAGAGGTCGGCGACGCGGTGGCCCGGTCGCAGCCCGGTGTCCACGAGACCGTGACCGAAGGCGGTCACGAAGGTGCGCCACTCGTCGCGGGTGTAGAAGGAGAACTTCGGCGCGCCGGTGGTGCCGCCGGTCTTGAAGACGCTCGCCTCGCTGAGCGGGCTGGTCAGGACCCGGTTGTCGTGGAGCGTGTTGGCTGCCCAGAAACCCCGCTGGTCCACGACCGGAAGGTCGGCGAGACGGTCGGCGTCCGGTGACAGATCCGCGTAGAGATCGCGGTAGAAGGGCGAGTTGTGACGGGCGAAACGTATGAGGTCCGAGAGCTGATGGGCGGACATACGGCCTTTGCCTAGATGAGCGGAAACGAAAGAGGAGTCTCCGCGGCGTGGCGAGACAGGAGCTCGCCGCCTGCGGGATCGATCGGTGTGGCGGGGGGACCCCCGCGCCCCCGCGTTCCTGACACACGTCATGAACTGACGCGCAGTCACCATGATGGAACATCAGTACGCAGATCACCAACTCGACCGCACATGCCCCGGCCTCGATGGCCAGAAACAGTGATTCTTACGGTTCGCGTGGGGCGGTCGGAGTGGGCTCAACGGCCGGGCAGGGCAGGCCGGAGCCCCGCGTGGCGCGGTGAGGGCGGCTCGGAGGCGATGTGGCCGGATGTGCGGCGCGGGCGGCCGGCGCGGGCGGTGGACTTGGCGCGCCGGAGGCGGCCCGAGAAGGTTCGGCGGCCGGGGGTCAGCGACTGGTGTCGAGTGCGCGCCGGTAGCGCACGCCGGGCTTCCCGACCAGCGTGATCTCCTCCACCACCACGAACCCGTTGCGCTCCAGGACCGCCCTGGAGCCCGCGTTGTCGAGCGTCGTCTCGGCCATGAGGCCCGAGAGGCCGTACACGGTGGCGGCCAGGCGGCACACCTCGGCGACCGCGGCGGTGGCGACCCCGCGCCCGGCGGCCCGCTCGCCGACGCGGTAGCCGAGTTCGGCGGAGCCGTCCTCGACGTCCACCAGGTTGACGCGGCCGATCAGGTGGCCTTCCTCGTCGAGGACGACATGGAAGTGGATCCCGCCTGCGTCCTGCTCGTCGAGGAGGAGGCGGTGGCGCGTGGGGAATTCGGCGAAGTACGCGTCTCCCCGGTCCGGCACCGACCGGGCGAAGTACTCACGGTTCTCCCGCTCGAAAGCGAGCAGGGCCTCCGCGTGATCGGCCCGGAGGCGCTCCAGTCTCACCATGAGAACCAGCATACGATCCGATGATCGTTACGCGGATGGACAGTGATCGGCGCGCGTGGCTGAGCGCTAGCGGACCCGGCGTTCCTCCAACGGGGCCGCGCGGAGGGTTTCGTCGCCGACGCGGGGCAGGTGCGGGGTGTGGTTGACCAGGCGGGCCGAGTTGCCGACGACGGCGATGCTGCTGGTGTTGTGCAGCAGGGCCGCGAGGACCGGGTTCATGGTTCCGCCCGCGCCGGCGACGAGCCCCAGCAGGTTCACGCCGATCGCGAGGCCGTAGTTCTGGCGTACCACACGCAGCGTGTGGCGGCTGAGTTCGACGACGGCGGCGACCTGGCGCAGGTCGTTGCCCGCGAGGGCGATGTCGGCGGTCTCCAGCGCGACGTGCGAGGAGTGCTCGCCCATGGTGATGCCGACGTCGGCCAGCGCCAGCGCGGGGGCGTCGTTGGTGCCGTCGCCGACCATGGCCACGGTGTGGCCTTCGGCCTGAAGGTCCTTGATCAGCTGGAGCTTGGCCTCGGGCAGGGCGTGGGCGTGGACCTCGGTGATGCCGAGCGTGTCGGCGACCACCTGCGCGGTCTCCGGAGCGTCACCGGTGAGCAGGATCAGGCGGGAGACGCCGAGGTCGCGCAGCTGCTGGATGACGGTCTCGGCCCCGGCGCGCACGGCGTCCGACACACCCAGCAGGCCGATCAGGTCCTCGTCGTGGGCGAGGCAGATGACGGTCTCTCCGCCGCCGCGCAGGCGCTCGGTCCAGCCCTGGGCGTTCGCGGTCAGTTCGACGCCGTGGCGGCGCAACAGGGCGGGGCTGCCGACCAGCAGCCGGCTGCCGTCGAGTTCGGCGCGCATGCCCATGCCGAGGACGACCTCGCAGGCCTGGTGGATGGGCACGTGCAGGTGTTCTTCCTCGGTGCGGGCGACGATCGCCTGGGCCAGGGGGTGGCGGGCGTGCAGTTCGCCGGAGGCGGCCAGGCTGAGAACCTCGTCGGCGGTGACGTGCTCGCTGAGGGTGACCACGCTGGTGACCAGGGGGCGGCCGAAGGTGAGGGTGCCGGTCTTGTCGAAGACGACGGCGGTGACCCGGCCGACGCCCTCCAGGTGGGTGCCGCCCTTGATGAGGGTGCCGCGGCGGGCGCCGTTGCCGATGGCGGCGCTGATCGCGGTCGGGGTGGCCAGGCCCGCCGCGCACGGGCAGGCGATCAGCAGCATGGTCATCGCGCGCCGGGCGTCGCGGGTGACGGCGTAGGTGAGCGCGGCCAGCGCGAAGGAGACGGGGACGAAGCGCTGGGTGAAGCGGGTGGCCACGGTCTGGATGGGCGCCCGGTCCGACTGGGCCTCCTCGACCCGGCTGATGATCCGGCCCACGGTGGTGTCCCGGCCGACGGAGTCCGCACGGACGGTGAACGAGCCTGAGGTGACGATCGTGCCGGCGTAGACGTGGGAGCCGGTACGGGCGTACACCGGCAGGGCCTCGCCGGTGACCGCGGCCTGGTCCACCAGGGCTTCGCCGGAGAGGACATGGCCGTCGACCGGGATGCGGTGGTGTTCGTAGACGGCGACCACGTCACCCGGCTCGACCTCTTCGAGCGCCACCTCGATCTCCACGCCCTCCCTGACCAGCCAGACGCGTTCCTCGCCGATGGTGAGCAGGTCCTCGATGGCGCGGCGGGTGCGGCGCAGGGTGAGGGTCTGGAGGAACTCGCCGATGTTGAGCAGCCACAGGACCGTCAGGGCCACCACGTTCTCGCGCAGGACCAGCGAGATGACCGTGGCGGCGGTGACCAGGGTGTCCGTGCCGGGGTGACTTCGTCCGCGCAGGGAACGCAGGGCGCCCCTGAAGAACGGCAGACCGGTGAAGACGGTGACCACACCGAGGAATCCGGAGGAGCCGACGGTGATCCTGGGCCGGCCGAGCAGCCGCCGCACGGCCACGAGCGCGAGGACGGCCCCGCCGACGACCAGCCGGGCGACCTCGCCGGTGGAGGAGTCCGGGCCGGAGCGGGTGGGCTTGGCGGGGGCCGAGGCGGGCGGTGGCTCCTCCAGCGCGGCGACGAGCCGTTCGACGTCGAGCTGGTCGGGCTCCGTCCAGATCACGACACTGCCGGTACGGGGGAAGATCCGCAGGGCCCGGAAGCCGCTGATGCCGGTCAGCCGGTCGTCGACCAGGCCCGCGCAGCCGGGGCGGGCGCGCAGCCAGGGCACGGTCAGGCGGGCGCGGCCCGCGGCGACGGAGCACACGAGCACGGCGGACATGATCAGTGCTCGTGTCCGTGGTCGTCCACGGTCACCGCGGACGGCGGGGGTACCTCCTCGCCGAGCGTGGTGCGGGCCTCGGCGAGCATGTCCCCGGCCTTGAGCCGGGCCTCCTCGGCGGCCGAGGCGAGCCAGCGGCCGGCGACGATCCCGTTGGCGATTCCTCCGACGACGGCCTTGCGCGCGGCCGGCTTGGCCTCGGGCAGGTACTTGATGAGGAGACCGCCGACCACACCGGAGACCGCGTAATGGGCGAGCTTTCCGGCCGTGGCACTTGCGAGGGCAAGGGGGTGCATGAACAGCTCCTTCCGTCCGGCCGGGCGGCCGCGGACAGGTGCCGGACCGGGCACGACGGGCAACGATGTGAAGCCGCGATTCGGGCGGCGACCCCTTCCTCAAGTGTCCACCTTCACGCCGTCCGGGAGCGACCCGGCCACGGCGGCGGGACGGGCCCTGCGCGCCCGCCGGGAGCCCACGAGGCGGCAGCCCAGGTAGATCAGGAACGACAGCGTGGTGACGTACGGGCTGATGGGGATGGCGCTGCCGAGGGCCAGCAGGATCCCGCCCTCCATGGCGACAAACGCGAAGACGACGCTGAGGACGGGCAGGAGGACGGGCGAGGCCGTGAGCCGTGCCGCGGCGGCCGCCGGGGTGACCAGCAGCGCGAGGACGAGCAGTGCGCCGACGATCTGTACGCACAGGGCGACGGCGAGGCCGAGGACCACCATGAAGCCGAGGGACAGCCCGCGCACGGGCAGCCCCCGCGCCTCGGCGACCTCCGGGTCGGCGCTGGCGAAGGTCAGCGGGCGCCAGATCAGCGCGAGGGCGGTGAGCACCACGGCCGAGACGCCGACGAGCCAGGACAACTGCGGGGTGTCGACGGCGACGATCTGGCCGGTCAGGATGCCGAACTTGTTCGCCGCCCGTCCTTGGTAGAGGGCGAGGAAGAGCACGCCGAGGCCGAGGCCGAACGGCATGATGATGCCGATGACCGAGTTCCGGTCGCGGGCCCGGACCCCGAGCATGCCGATCGCGGCGGCCGCGAGCAGGGAGCCCACGATCGACCCGGCGACGATGTTGACGCCCATCAGCAGGGCGGCGGCGGCGCCGGCGAAGGACAGTTCGCTGATCCCGTGCACGGCGAACGGCAGGTCCCGCATGATCACGAACACTCCGGCCAGGCCTCCGACCAGGCCCAGGAGCGCCCCGGCCAGCAGGGATCCATGGACCAGTCCCAGCAGTTCGCCGTACTGGTCGAAGTTGAAGATCTGCTGCCAGATGCCGTCCTCGCCCCGCGCGGCGAGCCCGCCGCCGGATTCGGCGCCGGGGGTCACGGCCGCCCGCCTCCGTTCGGTCCGCCCGTGGGGTGGTGGACGGGTACGGCGTCGGGTGCGCCGACGACGACGATCCGGCCGTGGACGCGGACGACGTCCACATGGGTGCCGTACAGCCGAGACAGAGCGGAGGTGGTCATGACCTCGTCCGGCGGCCCGATCCGGTGGCCGCCGCGGGCGAGGTACAGCACCCGGTCCACCAGCCCCAGGACGGGGTTGATCTCGTGGGTGACGAAGACGACTGCGGTGCTGGCGGTGCGTCGCCGCCGGTCCACCAGCGCGGTGACCGTGCGCTGGTGCTGGAGGTCGAGGGAGAGCAGGGGCTCGTCGCAGAGCAGGATCCGCGGGTCGGTGGCGAGGGCCTGGGCGATCCGGACGCGCTGCTGTTCGCCGCCGGAGAGCCTGCCGACGGGCACGTCGGCGTAGGACGTGGCGCCGACGGATTCCAGGAGCTCGTCCACCCGGCGACGGGCCGTGCCGGGGGTGAGCGGAAGGCCCCATCGGTGGCCCTCCAGGCCGAGCCGTACGAGGTCTCTGGCCCGGAGCATGGTGTGCGCGGGCAGGGATTTCTGCTGCGGCACGTAGCCGATGTGGCGTCCGCCGCGGCGGGGCGGGTGGCCGAGGACGGTCAGGGCGCCCGCGGTGGGCTGCTGCCGGCCGAGCAGTACGCGCAGCAGGCTCGTCTTGCCTGAGCCGTTGGGTCCGAGAACGGCGAGGAACTCCCCCGGCCACACATCCAGGTCCAGGTCCTGCCAGAGGACCCGGTCACCGTAGGAGAGAGCGGCCCCCCGCAGGCTGGCCACGGGCGTGGCGGTGGAGTCGGCCGCGACGGCCGGCGGGGAGAGGGGGGCGGCGGCCGGTGACGGGGCCTGTGCACGGTCCATCAGCGGTCCAGGGCCTTGCGCAGGGCATCGATGTTGGCCGCCATCCAGCCGATGTAGTCCTCCCCTTCGGGGAGGGTCTCCGTCACGGGCACCACCGGGACGCCGTTGTCCTCCGCGGCCGTCCTGACCTGCTCGGTCTGCGGGCCGGTGGTCTGCTCGTTGTAGATCAGCGCCCGCACCTTCCGGTCGTCGAGGAGTGCGAGCGTCTCCCGGAGGCTGCGCGCCGGGACCTCCTCGCCCTCCTCGATGGCCTCGCTGAAGGCGGCCGGCGTCCTGTCGGCCAGGCCGCACGCCTCGGTCAGATACAGCGGGACCGGTTCGGTCACCGCGACGGCCGTGCCGCCGTGCTCGTCGGCGATCCGCTCCGTACGGTCGGTCAGGGTCTGGAGCCGTTCCTTGAACTCGCCGGCGTTGTCCCGGAAGAGGCCGCGGTCGTCGGGCGAGACCTTGGCGAGGGCGTCGGCGATCCGGTCGGCGAGCGCGCCCATCGCGGGGAAGTCGTACCAGACGTGTTCGTTGAACTCCCCGCGCGCGTCGGGCGACTTGCCGGACGCCTCGACGGCGTCGACGACATCCGCCGAGGAGTTGCCCGAAGCGCGCAGCATCCGGGCGACGAAGTCGTCGTATCCGCCGCCGTTACGGACGATCACCTTCGCCTTGGACAGCTCCAGCTGGTTACGGGTGTTCGCCTCGTACGAGTGGGGGTCCTGCGCCGGGTCGTCGATGATCGAGACGACGTCGACGCGGTCCCCGCCGATCCGCTCCACGATGTCGCCGTACACGTTCGTCGACGCCACCACGGGGACGACCGCCGGGGGCGCGGCCGCCGGACCCGGGGTGGCACAGGCGGAGCCGCCCCACGCGCACACCACCGCCGCCGCGACTGCGACGACGGCCGCGCGGCCGCGCTCCGGTCTACGCATACCGTCCTCCCTGGCCGGAGGAAAACCGAAACGGTAATCACTTGAATTCTCCCTCTGCGGCGCCAGGGCCTCCACCGGAGGCAGTCGCGCGGAGGGCGGCCGGGGTGCGGTCGGTCAGCCGTCGGTGCGGCGCCGGTCGTCGCTGTCCTGCCGGAGCCGGTCCGCGTGCCGGGTGAGGGCGTCGACCCGGTCGGCGAGGTCGGCGTGGTCCGGCCGCAGGTGCGGTCCGGCGTCCGCGAGCGGGCCGACCAGCCGGGCGGCGTCGTCGTGCGCGAGGGCGTCGAGGAGAGTGTCGAGGGGGAGGTCCGCGGCGTCGGGAAGGTCGTTGAGGGCCGTGATCTGTCCGGCGAGCCGGCGCAGGTCGGCGGCGTTGTGCCGGGCCCAGGCGGTGACGCTCCGGTCGGCCGCGCGCCGGTCCCGGGTCGCCTTGACCCGCTCCTCACCCGTCGCGCCGCCGTCGCCGGGGCGCAGCCGCAGGTAGCGCCGCTCCGCGGCCTGCCTGCTGGCGACGCCGAGAGGCGCGGCGAGGTCGGCCCAGCTGGCGCCCGCGTCGCGGGCCACCTCGATCAGCCCGCTCTCCCAGCCCGCGAGCTCCTCACGGATCCGGCGCAGCAGGAGGAGGGTGGCGAGCGCCTCCTCGGCCCGGGTGGGGCCGTCGGGCTCCGCCTCGGGCTTCTGGGCGCCGCGCAGTGCGTCGCCGATCTTCCCCAGCGCGGCCGCCGCGGCGAGGACCGAGGCAGGGCCCGGCCCCTGCGGCCGGTCGTCTGCGGTCATGGCCACCCCTCTTCCCAGCACGTCATCCTTTCGATGACATCCTGCTTGTCATCACTCCGATGACATGTTACAACGGAAGCACGTTGAAGCGCATTGGCAGGTACTGCCCGATTCGACTGGAGGTGTCTCCCATGTTGATGCGCACCGACCCCTTCCGTGAGCTCGACCGTCTCACCGCTCAGCTCCTGAGCCCCGGCACATGGTCGAAGCCGGCCGCCATGCCCATGGACGCCTACCGCGACGGCGAGGAGTACGTGGTGGCCTTCGATCTGCCCGGTGTCTCCCCGGACGCGATCGACATCGACGTCGAGCGGAACATGCTGACCGTGAAGGCGGAACGCCGTCCGGTCACGGATTCGAGCACAGTCCAGATGGAGCTCTCCGAGCGGCCGCTGGGTGTCTTCTCGCGTCAGATCATGCTGGCCGACACGCTCGACACGGAGCGCATCAAGGCCGACTACGACGCGGGGGTGCTGACCCTGCGCATTCCGATCGCCGAGCGCGCCAAGCCCCGCAAGGTCGCCATCGGCGGCGGCAGCGACCGCAAGGAGATCAGGGGCTGACCCCGGCGGGAGCGCCCCTCGCGCTCCCGCCCTCGACCCTCCGCCCTCCGTCCGGCCGGCACCGCCCCTGGCCGGACGACTGAACTCCCCCTTCTCATCCGATCCGACAGGAGAAAGGCCCGCACACCGTGTTCGACTCGCCCGCACCACTCCGGCCGGCTCCGGGCATGACGTACGAGCAGATGCTGGAAACGGTCCGGTACGAAGGCGCCTACCCCACCCGTGAGCGGGCGGCGGAAGCGGTGCATGAGGTCATGTCAGCGCTCGGCCGACAGCTCACCGGCGACGAACGCGTCGACCTCGCCGCCTGCCTGCCGGTGGAGGCCGCGCTGTCCTTCACCGCCCAGGTCCCCGACCTGGAACAACTCACCGGCTGGGGCTTCGTGAAGGACCTGGCCGGCCGAGTCGGCGGCAGCCCCGCCACCGCCCGCTGGGACGCCGGCTCCGTCCTCTCCACGGTCGCCCGCCTGGCCGGCCCCCAACTGCTGGACCGCGTCCTCGCCCGCCTGCCCGAGGGGTACGCGCTTCTCTTCGGCCGTGCCGAGCTGAGACAGTCCCGCTCGGCCGCCTGAACCGTCCCCCGAGCAGGCGTGCCCGGGTCAGCCGGCGGCGACGACGCTGACGGCCGGACTCCGCTCGCGGGTGCACGGGTCCGACCGCCGGGCGGCCGCCCCGGGCGGGGTGGCCTCGGCCCGGGTGGCCGCCTGGAGTGCCGCGCTGACCAGGGTGGTCAGCAGGTCGATGTCGGAGCCGATGTCCAGCCGTACGGTCACCCACTCCGAGCCGGCCCGCAGACGGATCGCGGACGACCCGGCGAGGGCCGGACGGAGCTTTGCGATCATGGCGTGCGTCAGATGGACGTCCGCCTCGTGTTCGCCGTGGAAGTGGACGATCTCCTGGAATCCGGCGTTGAGCCCGAGTCCGGCGCCGCACGGGGGCCGGCCTTGTGTGAGGGCAGGCCAACTCATCAGCCGTTCACTGGCGTGCCGAGCTGTGTTCATGCCCCCGAGCCTGCCCCCACCGGGCCTTCACCACAAGGCCCGTGGCCCGATACCGCTGTTCGTCCCTGATCGGGCCCCGGCCGCCGATCCGGGCCGGACACTCATCAGGACGGTGACGCCTGGCCAACGGAAGTCTGAACGCACCGGCGAACATGGCCAGTTGGACGGAGACCGCTGCCCCGCCCGCCGAACACCCGATCTTTTGGCGCGGCAGCAGCAGCGGCGCGACGGCAACGAGGACGGTGAGCCGGGGCAGCCGTGAGCGACGGTAACGGACACTCGTTCACCCGGCTGGACGCAGGCGACTCCCCCACCGGCCGGCCACGGCCGGCGGCCCCCGCCCATCCGGCACACGGAGCCGTCCGGGGCGTACGGGGTCCGAGGCCCCGGCGACGCGCCCGTCGCGTGCGCCGTCCACCGCTCGCCGCCTCTACAGTCCGGTCATGATCGTAAGGCTGGCCGGTCCGTCCGCCGTCGGGCGCCGGGTTACGGGCGGCGCCCGGCTGCCGCTGATGGTCACGGTGGCGGTCGTGCCGCTCTACGCGCTGTGGGCGTGCTGGCTCGCCACCGGCGCCGGGGACCTGGCCGCGCAGATCGCCTGGGCCCAGTTCGCCGACCGCCACCCGGGCGGCGCGTACAACTTCTCGTGGTACGGCGGCATGCACGCGGCCAACTACAGCCTGCTGACCCCGCATCTGATGGCGGCGGCCGGGGTGCGGCCGGTGTCGGTCGCGGCGGGCCTGGCCGGCACCTGGGCGATGACGCGGCTGGTGGCCGGCGCCCCGGGGCTGCGAGCGCCGCTGTGGCCGGCCCTTCTGGGGGCGGTGACGCTGTGGTGCAACATCGCCTCCGGGCGTACGACGTTCGCCGTCGGACTGGCCGCCGCGCTTGTCGCCTGCCTGCTCACCCGGCGCCCCGGCCCGGCGGCCCTGGCCGCCACTGTGACGGCGCTGACGAGCCCGCTCGCCGGGCTGTTCCTTCTGGCCGTCGGAGCGGCGCAGCTGTTTCTGCGGCGGTGGCGGCCGGCCGTGGCGCTCCTGGCTCCGCTGAGCGTGGTGCAGCTGGGCGTCGCGCTCGCCTTCCCGTTCTGGGGCGAGCAGCCCATGACGGCGGGGGCGCTGGCGCTGCCGCTGACCGCGTCCGTGGTGTTCTGGGCGGCGGCGCCCCGCTCCTGGGCGCCGGCCCGCGGCTGCGCCGCGCTGTACGGGGCCGGGGTCGTCCTCGCCTTCCTCATCCCCTCGCCGGTCGGGTCGAACGCCGACCGGCTCGCCCTCGTCGCCGCCCCGACCGCGCTGCTGGCCGTCTTCCTCGCCCGCCCGGCCCCGTACCGCCGCGGCCCGCTCGCCGTCGCCCTGGTCGCCACGGCACTGGCCACGTCGGTGTGGGTGCTGGGCCGGAGCGCGGACGATCTGCGGCACTCCACGCAGGTCCCGGCGTGGGCCTCGCACACCCGGGCGGTGACGGCGCAGCTGCGCCGCCTGGGCGCGCACCGGGGGCGCATCGAGGTCGTCCCGGCCCGCAACCACCGCGAGGCCTGGCTGATGGCGCGCCACTTCCAGCTGGCGCGGGGCTGGAACCGCCAGCTGGACGTGGAACGCGGACGGCTCTTCTACGACGGCACCCTCAGCCCGAGCACGTACCGCGCCTGGCTCGACCACTGGGCCGTGGGCCACATCGCGCTGCACAGCGGCCCGCCCGACGGGCCGGCCGCGGCCGAGGCGGCGCTGATCCGGTCCCGTCCGCCCTGGCTGAAACCGGTCTGGCAGGACGAGCACTGGACCATCTTCGCGGTCGACGACGCGGTGCCGCTGGCGCGGCCGGGCCGGGCCGCCCTGGCGACCGCGTCCGAGGTCGTGGTCGACGTGGACGGGCCCGGGCCGGTGACGGTACGGGTCCGCTACTCCCCCTGGCTGCGGGCGGACCGCGGCGCGCGCGTGGAGCCGGCCGGTTCCTGGGTCCGCCTCCACGCCCCGGGGCCCGGCCGCTACCGGCTCCACGCGCCCTATCTCACCGGCCTGTTCGGCACGGTGCCCCCGGCGGCCGACTGACGGACGCCGGCTCCGCCCGGCCGGCCGCCCGCGTCAGCGCGCGGCGAAGTTCTGCGTCCACCAGGGGCCGTTGGACCGCAGGTTGATGCCGACGCCGATCTCCTTGAAGGAGCAGTTGAGGATGTTGTCGCGGTGCCCGGGGCTCTTCATCCAGCCCGCCATGGCGGTGCGGGCGTCCTTGGGGCTCTTGAATATGTTCTCGCCGTACGTGCTCCAGCGGTATCCGGCGGCGGTGATCCGCTCGCCGGGGCCGACGCCTTCGGGGGTGGAGTGCGCGTAGTAGTCGCGGGCCGCCATGTCGTCGGAGTGCCGCTGGGCCGCCTTGGTCAGCTTGGAGTTGGCGGTGACGGGGCCGCAACCGCTCTTGGCGCGTTCCGCGTTGACCATGTCGACGATCTGCTGGGCGAGGCCGGCGTGCCCGCCGCCCGGCCGGGCCGGCTTGGCCGTCGGCCGCTGCGTCGCCCTGCCGGAACCGGTCGCGGGGGTGGTCTTCGGCTTGGCGGCCGGCTTCGTACGGGCCTCCTTCCCGGTGGAGGGCGAGGCCTTGGAAGCGGTGGCGCGCTTCGTCGCGGACTCGGAAGCGGAAGCGGAGGGGGCGGCGAAGGCGGAAGCGGAAGCGGACGGCGCCGCGGATGCCGTCGCCCGGTCCGGGTCGGCGGGGGCGGCGGAGGTCACGGCAGGGGCGGCGGGATCGGCCGGGGCCTCGGCGACCGTACGCGCCTCTCCCCCGCCGCCCTTGGGGAACTGCGAAACGCCGTAGGCGCCGCCCGCGACGACGACCAGCGCCACCGCGCCGGTCGCCATGGCCACCCCCTTCGGCCGGTGGCTCCGGTGAGAACCGCGCCGGCGGCCGTGCCGGGCAGGGGTGGATGCCTGGGTGGAGGACTCGGGTTCGCGCTTCATGCGAGGTCAACTTTCCACTGCGGTACGGATGAGGGTCCAACACTCAGGAGACGCGGCAGCCCAAGAGCGATAACAGAAACTCCCCAGCCGATGGGCGAAGCAATCTGTTCGGTGGGCTTCTTCCGTGGTCCACTGGAGGAAGGGAGCAGACGGATGGGTGCGAACCGCGCGAGGAGACCGGCCGGAGCGGCGGTGGCCGTGACGGCCTGCCTCGCCCTGGCCGTCGGCCTGGTGGGGTGTTCCGGATCGGAGCGTCAGGCAGCGCCCCGGCCGGCCGGCACCCAGCAGAGCGTGTCCCCGTTCACGGGGCTGCCGGCCCGCCCCGGCCCCGTACTCGCCGTCAAGATCGACAATGTGGAGCCGGCGCGGCCGCACACCGGCCTGGGCTCGGCCGACATCGTCTACGTCGAGCAGGTCGAGGCGGGACAGAGCCGGATACTGGCCGTCTTCTCGTCGCAGCAGCCGAAGACCGTCGGGCCGGTGCGCAGCGCACGGGAGTCGGACCTGGAGCTGCTGCGGCAGTTCGGCCGCCCGGCGCTCGCCTACTCCGGCTCGCAGTCGGCGCTCGCACCGCTGATCGACGCGGCGCCGCTCCACCCGCTGGAGCCGTCGGACGCCCCGCGGGCCTTCGTCCGTGATCAGCGCCGTCCGGCGCCGCACAACCTCTACCTGCGCCCCGCGGCGGCGCTCGACGCGGCCCCGGAGACGGACGAGGCCAAGGACATCGGATTCCGGTTCGGCGCGGCTCCGGCGGGCGGCGAGCCGGTGAAGACGCACTCGGTCCGTTTCCCGGCGGCCCGCTTCACCTTCACCTGGTCGCAGAGCGGCAAGGAGTGGCGGGTGGCCATGGACGGCGTCGCCTCGCGGACCACGGACGGCGGTCCGCTGGGGGCCCCGACGGTGGTGATCCAGGACGTGGAGGTCCGCCCCTCGGAGTTCCGTGACCGCTGGGGCAGCGTCTCGCCGTACACCGAAACCGTCGGGTCGGGCCAGGCGCTGGTGCTGCGGGACGGCCGCGCCCACGAGGCCCGCTGGAACCGCCCGGCCGCCGACCGGGGCACCACCTACACCACCCCGTCGGGCGAGCCCATGAACTTCGCCCCCGGCCAGGTGTGGGTGGTGCTCGCCGACCGGCCTACGATCGCGCCATGAAACCGCTGTCCAGGGCCGTCCGCGTCGTGGTGACGGGGCGCGCGCGGGCCTCCGCCGACTTCCCCGGCCACCCCGAAACGTACGAGATCAACGACCCGGACGAGATACGGGAGCTGCTGGCCGCCCTGCCGGAGGAACGCCCCGAACCGCACCACGACTTCATCTGCATGTGCCAGGAGGAGCCGGCACTCACGCTGTACGACGCGGCCGGTCAGCGCATCCGTAGCCTCGACCCCCATCTGCCCGGGCTGCTGGACCCCGGCCGCACGGACGCCATTCCCGGACGCCACCGGGCCGCCTGGGCCGCCGCCGCCCCGGAACCGCTGCGCGGGTACGCCGGGCGGTGGGCGCGCGGTGAGGACCCCGGTCCGGGAGCCGTACGGTCCGTACCGCTGCGGGTCGTGCTCGGCTGGCTGGGTGCTCCGCGCTCGCGGGACGCCGCTCATCTGCTGGCACGGCAGGCCCCGACCGCTCTGCTGGAGGCGGCGACGACGGACGAACTGGCCTGGGCGGTACGGGAGAGCGACGCCGTGGCACTCGACGCGGCCGTCGGCTTCTTCGCGAGCGAGGGTTTCACGGCCCGCCACCCCAAGAAGCGCCGCGTCGGCCCGACCGCCCGCGACATGCTGCTCCGGCATGCGCGCAGGCACCGCCCCGAGCATGTCGCGGTCCTGGAGCGGCGGATGCTGACGGCCCCGGAGGACCGGATCAAGCGGTGAACCGCCGTCAGTCCTGGGCTGCGGTCCAGCGACGGGTCTCCGTGTCGTAGGCGTGGGTGGGGCGTCCCCGGATGCCGGTCGTACGGAAGGGGCGGCCGCCGTCGTTGATCCGGACCGTGCCCGAGCGTCCCTCGCTGCTCCACTCGAGCTCCAGTTCCCACCGGCAGTCGCAGCCGGCGGTCCGGGCGGCCACGAGCAGGACCCTCCTGCGCGGAGCGCATCCTGGGTCAGTACCCGACGACCGAGGCCACGTCCGCCTACCACGGCAGGGTGGCGGTCGAGGAGGGCGCCCACGTCTACAGCCTGGACACCGCCGACCGCGAGGTCGGCTCCACGGACATAAGCCTGTTCTCGGTGGGCCGCGACGGACGCACCGTCACCTATATCCAGTGGGGGCAGCTGGGCGATCTGGCGGACGCCCCGCTGGCCGGGTTCCGGCAGACCACGCGTACGGCGGTGGCCAAGCTGTACCGCTGAGCCCCGGGCCCGGCGGGCACCGGGTCAGCGCACGGCGACCACGACATGGCTGCTGCCGAACTGCCAGACGGCGCCGGCGTGGGCGAAGCCCGCCTCACGCAGCAGCGTGAGGTGCTCGGAGACGGACAGGTCGTTGCCCTCGCACGGGGGGTGGGCGCGGCCGCCGGACCGGGAGAGGAGCGGGGCCAGTTCGGGGTCGGCGACCACGCCGGACCACCAGGACTCCCAGTCCTCGGGGGTGAGGGTGCTGTGGCGTTCGGCGTGGCGGCGGCCGACGTGGGCGGCCAGTTCGGAGATGGCGGCCGCGTCCGGGCGGATGTGGTCGCCGTTGACGAGGACGCCGCCGGGGCGCAGTCGCCCGGCGACGTCCCGGTAGACGTCCCGCAGGGTCCCTTCGCCGAGGTAGTGCAGAGCGGTGGTTGACACCACGGCGTCCACGGGCCGGTCGAGGCCGAGAGCGTCCAGCCAGCCGGGCGCTCCGATCACCGCCTCGACGTAGCGCAGATGGTGCCCGTAGTAGGCGCTGCCGAGTTCGAGGAGCAGCGGGTCGGCGTCGACGGCCAGGACCTCGGCGGCCGGCAGGCGGCCGGCCAGCCGGGCCGCGAGGGACCCCGGCCCGCACCCCAGGTCGAGGACGAGGGGGGCGGGCCGGTCCGCGGTGGAGTGTTCGACCACGTCGGCGATGACCGTGAATCTCTCCTCCCGGTCGACCGCGTACCGCTCCTGCTGGCATTCCCAGCGCTCCACCCATCGCGCCGCCGTGGCCGTGCTCATCCCCATGCGCTCGTGTCGCCTCCGTCGTACACCCACCCTGTGCTTATGAAAATCATTGCAGATTGGCGAGCGCCGTGAGCAGCCCTTCCACCTCTTCGGGTGTGTTGTAGACATGGAGGCTCACGCGCACCGACGCGTCCTTGACACCGGCGCCCGCCTGGCAGTGGCCGTCGGAGCGCACCATGAAGCCGTGGCTGAAGAGGATGAAGCCCAGCTCGTGCGGGGGGATTTCGCGGTGCCGGAAGGTCACCAGGCTGCACCGGCGCTGGACTTGGGAGTCCGCCGCGAGGCTGGCGCGGCAGCCGATCACGTCGTACGCCGGCAGCCGGCTCAGTCCGTCGGTCAGGCGGGCGGTCAGCGCGGTGGTCCACCGTTCGATCCGGTCGGTGCCGGCGGCGTCCAGCCAGTCGAGCGCGGCGGTGAGGGAGGCGATTCCGGCCGTGTTGGGCGTTCCGTCCCAGCCGCCGGGGCGGAACGCGGGGCCACGCCGCTCCCGGGCCCAGACGGCGCCGGTGCCGGGCAGGGCAAGGGTTTTGTGGCCGGAGAACACTACGAAGTCGACGTCGAGTTCGGCCGTCGACAGCGGCAGGTGGCCGATACTCTGGGCCGCGTCGAGACAGATGGGCACCTCGGGGCCGACGACCTCGCGGATGCGGTGCACGTTCATGTCGACGCCATGGACGTGGTGGACGTGGGTCGCGGCGACGAACCGGGTGCGCGGGCCGGTGAGCGCGGCGAGCGCCGCCGGATCGTAGTCGCCGGAGCTCGCCTGGTAGGGCAGTTCACGTACGGTGATCCGCACGCCCTGGCGGGCCAGCAGCTCCCGCGCCTCCAGCCATGGGGAGAGGTTCGCCTCGTGGTCGGCGAAGGGGACGACTATCTCGTCCCCGTCGGCGAGCAGTGCGGGCAGCCAGTCCCGGGCGACGGTGCGCAGCCCTTCGGTGGCGCCGCTGGTGAAGTGCACGGAGGACCGCTCGGGTTCCGGGTCGCCGAGGAAGCGCCGGATCCGGTCCCGGGCCTCTTCGACCATGGCGGTGGTGGTGTTGGCCCAGGGGTACGAGCCACGGCCCGCGTTGGCGTTGGAGGTGGTGAGGTAGGTGTGCACGGCGTCCAGGACGGCCTGGGGCTTCTGGGAGGTGGCCGCGCTGTCCAGATAGACCAGGTCCGGCTGGGCCTGGATGATCGGGAACTGGGCCCGCAGGGGTCGCTGCCACGCGGCCAGCTCCGCTATCGCCGCCTCCGTCGGGTCGGCCGCCATGTCAGTCACGCACCAGCGGAGCACCGGCGTCCCGCCAGGCGATGATGCCGCCGGCGAGGCTGCGTACGTCGGGGTGTCCCATCCGGGTCAGCAGGGCGGCGTAGCGGGCGGACTTCTCGCCGACCGGGCAGGCCAGCAGCACCGGCTGCCGGGTGCTGAACGGCATCCCGTTCCTGACCAGTTCCTCGAAGAGCTCGTCGACGATGTTCATGGAGCCTTCGATGTGGAGGGCGGCGTAGGCGAAGGGGCCCCGCAGGTCGATCACGAGGGGCCGCTGGGTCTCGATCCATTTACGCGCGTCGCCGACGTCGACGGCCGGGGCCGCGCTGATCTCGCTCGGGGTGAGGGTGGCGAGGGAGTTTCGTACGGCCGGCCGGCCGAACAGGTCCGGGCGGCGGCGGCCGATGTAGCCGAGGTAGCTCTCCACCCGGTCACAGACGATGAAGACAGCCGTCTTACGGCCCGTCAGTTCCCCGTCGAGCGCGGCCAGGTGGCGTACGGCGCCGAAGTAGGCGGCGCCGCCCGTGGGGCCGGCCAGCAGGCCGCAGCGGCGGATCAAGGTGAGCATGCCGTCGATGGCGTCGTCGGCGCCGACGGCTTCGATCGTGTCGTACGTCGCCGGGTCGAAGATGCCGACCTCCTGCACCTCGTCGATGGTGCGGATACCGGGGATGAAGTCCGACTTGTGGGCGACCAGTCCGACCACGCCGACCGACGGGTCGTGGGCGCGCAGGGTCCGGGCGACCCCGGTGGAGGAACCGGCCGTTCCGACGCAGGCGACGAACCAGTCGGGGGCACGGCCGTCGAGGTCGGCGATGATCTCGGGGCCGGTGCCCTCGGCGTGGGCTTCGGTGTTACGGGCGTTGAAGTACTGGTCGGTGTGGAGGTGGGCGCTGTCGGGACGGCTCAGCTGCTGATGGAAGAGGGTCAGGGGGTCCTCGGTGTCGGTGGGGTCGAGGCATTCGGACTGTCCGGGCAGCTCCTCGATCTCCGCGCCGAGCAGCAGCAGGAGGTCCTTGATCTCCGGTACGCGCATCCGGTTGGTGACGCTCTTGAAGGGCAGACCGTGCATTCCGGCGATCAGGGCCAGGGCTTTGGCGGTGTTTCCGCTGGACAGCTCCACGACCGTCTCGCCGCGCTCCTTGGCGCCGGCGAGTTCCTCCCGGGTCATGTTCCAGGCGGCCCGGTCCTTGAGGGAGCCGAACGGGTTGAGCATTTCGAGCTTGGCGTAGAGGTCGATGTGGCGCAGGCCGTGCACGGCCGGATCGATGCGCACCAGCGGGGTGTCGCCGATGGCGTCGGTGATGCTGTCGTACCTCATCCGTGCTGCTCCCCCAGACATGAGATCGGCCAGTACTGGTCGTCGAGACACCAGCGCCAGGAGCCCGCCTCGCCGGAGACGGCGACCTTGCGGGCCACCGGCTGCTGCTGGGCGTGGGTGGCGCCGAAGTCCATGCAGTAGGCGGCGGTGTTGGCGAAGGCGAGGAGGTCGCCGGGGTGGGGCGGCCGGGGCAGGAAGACCGCCCTGCGGGTGATGAGGTCGGCCTCCAGGCAGAGGTTGCCCATGAGGTACGCGGCCACCGGCCCCTCGCCGTCATCCTGGCCGCGGCCGGGGTCGCGGGGCACGATCACCGGGTCCATGAGCACGCCGTGGTCCTCCAGGCCGACGTCCCCGGCGTTCATCGCGAGCCGCACGAGGTGTTCGCCGGTGTCGGTGCGCCGGACCTCCAGCACCTTGCCGAGGGTGAGCCCGCACTGGTCGGCCAGGGCCCGGCCGGGCTCGGCGTACAGGTCGGCGAGGCTCTCCAGGAGCAGGGTGCCCAGCGACCGTCCGAGGCTGGGGGCGGGCCGGGTGAGGAGTTCGTCGAGATAGTCCTCGCCGGCGACGGGCCGGTGGGCGGGGTAGAGGCCGAGAGCGCCCTTGAGGATGCCGTTCTCGCTGCGCAGGCCGTAGCCGTGGCCGCCCCAGGTGATCGGCGGGCGGCGGCCCATGACCGCGTCGGTGAGGGCGGTGGTGTAGCGCTCCCACTGGCCGGCGTGGGCGAGGTAGCTGATGCCGAAGCCGCCTCCGACGTCGACGGCCCGCGGCTCGAAGCCGCGCAGCCGCAGCTCCTCCAGGGCGCGCAGGCAGCCCTCCAGGGCGGTGGCCTTCTCGTCCACGCTGGTGGTGTCGAGGTGGTAGCCGACGCCGAGGGGTTCCAGCTCGTCCCGGTGCCGTTCGAGGACGTCGAGCAGGGAATCCAGGGCCTTCACCGACCAGCCGAAGCGGCTGCGTCGGGACAGGCGCCTGGCCCCGGACGTCTCGAACTCGGCCAGCCGCAGGACGACGCGCAGGCGAGGCAGTCCGTAGTCGCGGACCAGGCGTGCGGCGGTCTCCAGTTCGCCGGGGCCGTCGGCGTTGACGGTCGCGCCGGCGCGGGCGGCGAGCCAGAGGAATTCGGGGTCCTTGGGGCCGGTCGCCATGATCCTCCCGCCGGTGAATCCGGCTGCGAGGGCGTGCTGGAGCTCGCCGAGCGACGCGGCGTCGAGGTCGGTGCCGGTCGCGGCGAGCCGGCGTACCAGCGCGCTGGAGCGGTTGGTCTTGTGCGCGAAGAAGATACGTCCGGTGAGGTGGTGGCGGGCGAGGACGGAGCGGAAGCGTGCGGCGTTCTCGGCGATCTGGTCCGGCAGGAGGACGTTGAGCGGGGAGCCCAGGGCGTCCACGAGCTGATGGAGGAAGGCGGCCGACGCCAGCAACGACGACGATCGCCGTGCCGGCCGCGGCTCCAGATACAACGGCGCGTCGCTCATCCCCGCGTTATGCCCATCCCGGCGGTGCGATGACCGTCGCACGGGAGAGACGGCCGGATCGGTGCGGTGGCACCGCCGGGGCGGGTTCACAGGGCGGGGGCATGAGGATCTCGTCCCGGGCGCCGCCGGGGCAATGGGCAGGGCGCCGGGGCCCCCGGCCGGAATCGGTCCATTCCAGCCGGCAGTGGAAGCGTTCGAGCCCCGGCCGGTCCGTACGGCGATATTCAGCCATTCAAGGCCGGTCTCGAAGCGGGCAGCCACGGCCGCGCGGCCGGGGATCGCGTCCACCATTTTGATAATGGGATCCGTTTTCATATAGCGTGGCCGGGCACCCACCACCCCGGAGGACCGACATGGCCGTACCCAAGCGCAAGATGTCCCGCAGTAACACCCGCCACCGCCGCGCACAGTGGAAGGCGAGCACGCCGCGGCTGGTGCCCTTCACCGTCGACGGCTCCGTGTACCTCGTACCGCAGCGCCTGCTGAAGGCCTACGAGCGTGGTCTCCTGCGCCCCGAGGACCGGGCGTGACGGACAGCGCGTCCGGCGACCGCCGACTGCCGGTGACCGTGCTCTCCGGCTTCCTCGGCGCGGGCAAGACCACCTTGCTCAACCACGTCCTGGCCAACCGCGACGGCCTGCGGGTCGCCGTCATCGTCAACGACATGAGCGAGATCAACATCGACGCCGCGCTGGTACGGGGCGGCGACGCGGCCCTCTCGCGCACCGAGGAGCGGCTGGTCGAGATGACCAACGGGTGCATCTGCTGCACCCTGCGCGACGATCTCCTTGAGGAGGTCGACCGGCTGGCCCGTGACGGCCGCTTCGACTACCTCCTCATCGAGTCCAGCGGCATCTCCGAGCCGATGCCGGTCGCTGCCACGTTCGCCTTCCCCCGCGACGACGGCGCCACCCTCGGGGACCTCGCCCGGCTCGACACCATGGTCACCGTGGTGGACGCGGCGAACTTCCTGCCGGAGCTGACCAGCGGCGACGGGCTCGCCGAACGCGGCCTCGACCAGTACGAGGACGACGAGCGCACCGTCAGCGACCTGCTCATGGACCAGATCGAGTTCGCCGACGTGATCGTGCTCAACAAGCTCGACCTGGTCGACGTGGAGGAGGCCGTCCGTCTCAAGGCGGCGCTGAGCCGGCTCAACCCGGCCGCCCGGCTCGTGCCCGCCACCCGGGGCCGGATCGCCCCGGGCGACATCCTCGGCACCGGCCGCTTCGACCTCGAACGCGCCCAGCAGGCGCCGGGCTGGGTCATGGAGCTCAACGGCGACCATGTGCCGGAGACCGAGGAGTACGGCATCTCCTCCACCGTCTTCCGCGCCGATCAGCCCTTCCATCCAGACCGGTTGTGGAGCCTGGTGACCGAGGGTCTGGACAGCGGCGCCTACGGGCGCATCCTGCGCTCCAAGGGCTTCTTCTGGCTGGCCAGCCGCCCGCACGTGACCGGACTGTGGTCGCAGGCCGGCGCGGTGGCGCGGTTCGAGCCCTCCGGCGCCCGGGACCCGCACACCGAGCAGGGCCAGGAACTGGTCTTCATCGGCACCGGATTGCGCGCCGGCGCCCTGCACGCCGCCCTGGAGGCGTGCCTGCTCGCGGACGGCGAGACCGCTCCCGCCGACGACGACTTCCCGGCCTGGGAGACGTACGGCATCGGTGACGCCTGCGAACACGAGCACGCCGCCCCGGAGGCGGCCTGACACTCCGGGCTGGGCGGTGGTCGCAGCCACGGCACCGCCCAGCCCGGCCGAACCTTCCGCTCACGCCCCGGCGCGCCCGACACGAGTTCCGTCGCGGGGCGTTCGCCGGGCGTACGCCGGGCAGTCATGGAGTGTCCGCCGGGCGCTACCCCGCGCACGCTGTCCTTGGGGCGCCCCTCGCCACCCCTTCACCCGCCGAGGTCGATGCACCCATGACTGAACTCAACCGCCGTCGCTTCCTGCAGCTCGCCGGAGGCGCCGCCGCCCTCACGATGCTCTCGGACAGCATCGCCCGGGCCGCCGCGATCCCCGCCCAGGGAAGCACCGGCACGCTCCAGGACGTGGAGCACATCGTCGTCCTGATGCAGGAGAATCGTTCCTTCGACCACTACTTCGGTGCGATGAAGGGCGTCCGCGGGTTCGGCGACCCCCGCCCCGTGACACTGCCCAGCGGCAAGTCGGTCTGGCACCAGGCCGACGGCGGCAAGGTGACCCTGCCGTTCCGCCCCGCCGGCGAGGACCTCGGCATGGAGTTCCTCCAGGGCCTCAACCACGACTGGGCGGGCGGCCAGAAGGCCTTCAACAAGGGCAGGTTCGACCAGTGGGTGCCCGCGAAGACGCCGACCACGATGGCGTACCTCACCCGCGCCGACATCCCGTTCCACTACGCGCTCGCCGACGCCTTCACGATATGTGACGCGTACCACTGCAGTTTCATCGGCGCCACCGACCCGAACCGCTACTACATGTGGACCGGGCACACCGGCAACGACGGCACGGGCGGCGGTCCGGTCCTCAACAACGCCGAGGCCGGCTACGGCTGGACCACCTACCCTGAGCGCCTGGAGGCGGCCGGGGTGTCCTGGAAGATCTACCAGGACATCGGCGACGGCCTGGACGCCGCCGGACACTGGGGCTGGATCGACGACGCCTACCGCGGCAACTACGGCGACAACTCGCTGTTGTACTTCAACAGCTACCGCGGCGCCCAGCCCGGCAACCCGCTCCACGACAAGGCCCGCACGGGCACGAACGCGAAGAACGGCGACGGCTTCTTCGACATCCTGCGCGCCGACGTCCAGGCGGGCCGGCTCCCGCAGGTGTCCTGGATCGCCGCCCCGGAGGCGTTCTCCGAGCACTCCAACTGGCCGTCCAACTACGGCGCCTGGTACATCTCGCAGGTCCTGGACGCGCTGACCTCCAACCCCGACGTCTGGGCCCGCACCGCGCTGTTCATCACCTACGACGAGAACGACGGCTTCTTCGACCACGTCGTGCCGCCGTACGCCCCCGCCTCCGCCGCCCAGGGCCTGTCCACCACGCCCACCGCCCTGGACGTCTTCCCCGGCAAGACCGGCTACGTCGCCGGCCCCTACGGCCTGGGCCCGCGCGTCCCGATGCTGGTCGTCTCCCCCTGGAGCACCGGCGGCTACACCTGCTCCGAGACCTTCGACCACACCTCGATCATCCGGTTCATGGAGGAGCGCTTCGGGGTGCACGAGCCCCAGATCTCGCCCTGGCGGCGGGCCGTCTGCGGCGATCTGACCTCCGCGTTCGACTTCGCCCGCACCCAGACCACGCCGGCCGAGCTGCCCCCGACCGACGCCTACTTCCCGCCGGACCGCGACCGGCATCCCGACTTCCGGCCCACCGCCCCGGCCGTGGGCACCATGCCCCGGCAGGAGCCCGGCAGCAGGCCCACCCGCCCGCTGCCCTACGCCCCCTACGTGGACGGCGCCGCCGACATCGCCACGGGCAGGTACCGGCTCACCTTCAGCGGCGGCCCGGCCGCCGGCGCCCAGTTCTACGTCACCGCGGCCAACCGCACCGACGCGCCCTGGACGTACACCACCGAGGCCGGCAAGGCGATCGCGGACACCTGGAACACCCAGTACTCCAAGGGCGTCACGGACCTCACCGTCCATGGCCCCAACGGCTTCCTGCGCCGCTTCCGCAACCCCGGCAAGACCGCCGGCCCCGAGGTCACCGCGCGCCACAACGCCACCACCGGCAACCTCGACCTCACCTTCACCAACGCGGGCACGGCCGACGCCCAGCTCACCGTCTCCAACAGCTACGCCGGCACCCCGCGGACGTTCACCGTCCGCGAGGGCGCGACGGTTCGGCACACCGTGGACCTGCGAGCCTGCCGCAACTGGTACGACGTCACCGTCGCCGCCAACACGGCGGACTTCGTGCGCCGGTTCGCCGGACACGTCGAGACGGGCGCGCCGGGCCTCACGGACCCGGGCATCCTCACCGCCTGAGCCTCCCCAGGAGACCCCCCGAAGGGGTGCGTTTCCTGATCCTTTCCCAGCTCGTTGACCCCTGGTCCCAGGGGGCGGGCAACTCTCCAGGGACCCACGAGAGTTGCCCGTATCCCTGGGGGGACCGTGTTACGTCACCGCACACCGTCACATGTCGCTCGCGCCGTGGTGACGGTGCTTCTGGCCTGCTGCGCCCTGCTAGGGGCCGGCCTCGCGGGCGCCGCGCCGGGAGTCACGGCGGAGCCGGCCGGCGCGCCGCCGCTTCCGAAGGCCGGCCGGTGGACCCCGGTCGCGCCCGGCGTGCGCTACACCGCCTTCGACAGTCCCGCCGCCAAGGGCCCCGTCCGGGCCCATGTCCTCGCCGTCGATCTCGCCCGGCGGGGCGTGGTCGTGGACCTGCTGCATCCGGGCGTGGTCGCCGCGCGGGCGCCGTTGTCGCGGCTCGCGGACGCGCGGGGCGCGGTGGGCGGCGTCAACGGCGACTTCTTCAACCTCAGCGAGGCACAGCACCCGGGCGTCGAGGCCACCGGCGCGCCCGTGGGGCCCGCGATCGCCGGCGGCCGGGTGCTCAAGGCCGCCGTACCGGAGGGTCAGCGCTTCGGCCCCAGGCTGCCGCCCGGCACGTCCACCCGGGACGTCCTCGGGGTCGGCTTCGACGGCCGGGCGCGGCTGGACCGGCTCACCCTGGACGGCTCGGTGTCGCTGCCGGCCGGGCAGCTGGAGCTGGGCGGGCTCAACCAGTACGCGCTGCCGGTCGGCTCGGTGGGACTCTTCACCCCCGCCTGGGGTGCGGCTTCGCGGGTACGGGCGACCTGCGGCACCGACACCGACCGGGGCGCGCCGTGCAGCGAGGACACCCATGAGGTGACCGTCCGCCAGGGACGGGTCGTCGCGGTCGCCGGCTCGCCCGGGGGCGGGCAGATCGCCGAGGGCGATCAGGTGCTGGTGGGCCGGGAGGCGGGGGCGCGGGCGCTGCGCGCCCTGTCGGTGGGCGACCGGGTCGCCGTGCGGCACCGGCTGCTGGCGGACCGCGCCCGGGCGCCGTTCCGGTTCGCGGTCGGCGGCTTTCCGGTGGTGCGGGGCGGGCAGCCGCTGGCCGGCCTGGACACGGTCACCGCGGCGGTCCGTACGGCCGCGGGGATCCGGGACCAGGGCCGTACGCTGCTGCTGCTCGCCCTGGACGGCTCACCCGCGTACCGCGGCGGCCTGAGCGTGGCCGAGGCGGCCGACCTGATGCGGTCGCTGGGGTCGGTGGACGCGTTCTGTCTGGACGGCGGCGGTTCCTCGACGCTGGTCGCGCGGGAGCCTGACACACAGACTGTGACGGTGCGTAACCATCCCAGTGGTGGTGCGGAGCGTCTGGTGCCGAACGGCATCGGTGTCTTCCTGCGGCGGTGACCTCAAGCGGGCACTTTGCGTCACCGAGCGGGATGGGCGGGCCGTGGTTAGCGTGGCTGGCAGAGGACCCATCACCGATCAGAAACCACCGATCAGACAGAAGAGAGTCACAGCCATGGCCGTACAACCTGACGGCAAGCCGTGCTGGGCCGACGCGATGTTCACCGACGTGGAGGGCGCGAAGGCGTTCTACGGTGACGTGCTGGGGTGGACCTTCGGCGAGGCCGCGTCGGAGTTCGGCAGCTACACCCAGGCCTATCGCGACGGCAAGGCGGTCGCCGCCGTCGTCCCGCCCATGCCCGGCCAGGACGGCGAGGAGAGCCGGTCGGCGTGGTGTCTGTACCTCGCCTCGTCCGACGTGGCCGCGACCGCCCGGAAGATCCGTGACAACGGCGGGACCCTGCTGATGGAGCCGATGCAGGTCGGCGACTTCGGGTCGATGTGCCTGGCGCAGGACCCCGGCGGGGTCGTTTTCGGCGTCTGGCAGGGCGGCACCCACGAAGGCTTCGAGAAGATGGGTGAGACGGGCTCGTACGTGTGGAGCGAGATCTTCACCCGCACACCGCAGGAGTCGGACACCTTCTTCCCCGCCGTCTTCGGCTACGGCGTGAAGACGATGGCCGCCCCGGACGTCCCGGAGATGGACTACAAGCTCTACACCCTGGACGACAACCCCGAGCTCGGCCGGATGCTGATGACCGGCGACTTCCCGCCCGACGTCCCTTCGTACATCCAGGTGTACTTCGCCGTGGACGACTGCGACGCGGCGGTCGCGAAGGCGCAGACGCGGGGCGGTCAGCTGGTGTTCGGGCCGATGGGCAGCCCGTTCGGCCGGTTCGCGGCGATCGTCGACCCGCAGGGCGCGGTCTTCGCGGTGATCGACCAGGGCACCACCGAGGGTGAGATGCCGGACCTGCGCTGATGTCGCGTGACGGTGTGCCCGGGGCCGCGAGGTCCCGGGCACATGCGCGTGGCGGGTCGCTCAGCCCTGGTCGCGGACGGCGACGATGCCGTTGAAGACGCCGATGTAGGCCGTGCCGTCGGGGCCGATGGTGATCGGGGCCCAGTTGTTGTCGTACGCGGGTCCGGTGCCCGTGAGGCGCTGCCAGCGCCGTTCGCCGGTGCGGAAGTCGACGGCGGTCAGGTACCAGGCGTCGATGCCGAGGGCGTTGGGCTCCTTCTCGTAGAAGTAGAGCAGGCCGTTGGCGGTGGAGAGCTTGGGGACGGTGGAGGGTGAGCGGATCGCGCTGTCCCAGACGGTGTCGCAGCCGCTGCCGTCGGGGCGGACGTCGATCCGGGTGACTCCGCCGGTGACGCTGCGGCCGAAGGTGAGGGAGAGCGGGTTCTCGTAGCCGTAGTTGTTCTCGACGACGAGGCTGTTGCCCCAGCTGATGAGGGAGTTGTCGGTGGTGGAGGCGCCCGGGGTGAAGACCGGCACCGTGCAGACGAGGCGGCGGTCGGCGGACACGTCGGTGCCGCGGCGGTATACGAGGACGTTCATCCGGTCGTCGGCGTTGTCGGTGATGGCGACGTACCGCTCGCCGCCCTGGCCGAACAGGTCGGGGGTGGTGCCCGAGCCCTGGTTGACGGAGCCGGGCTTGGTGCCGGTGCCCCGGTCGTAGGCCTGCCGCCACTGGACCACCGGGGTGCCGTCGGGGGCGGCCCGGAAGCTGTAGAGGGCGTGGTCGGAGACGATGGAGACGCCGTCCTCGGCGACGGAGAAGGAGTTCTGGATCTCCTCGCCTGGCAGCCGCAGGGAGCGGATCGCGCCGGTGCCGGGGTGGACGGTGCCGACCCGGCCGAGCCGGGTCACCCACCAGATCCGGCCCTGCCAGTCGGGCATCACGGAGGTGACGGGGTCGCAGACGCCGCTGGGGAAGAGATTGGTCCAGCTGACGCAGTCGTGCGGGACGTGCGCGGTGAGGTCCCAGTCGTCCTCGACGGTGAACCGCCAGGCGCCGTCGGCGCCTTGGTTGTGGGCGATGCGCAGGACGTGCTGCCGGGAGTCGGCGAGGACGACCCGGTCGCGGTCGTCGAGGTAGAAGTAGGCGCCGCCGGAGGTGTCCTTGAAGATCTTGGAGAAGTCGAGCCGGGTGACGGCCTCGACGGTCGAGGAGCGCTGCGGCAGCTTGTACTCGGCGAGGGTGTCGAGGGTGCGCGGGTCGAGCAGCTTGAGCAGGAAGCCGGTGAAGGTGCCGCAGACGGTGAGAAGCCGGCCCGCCGAGTCGAAGGTGGCGGTGGCGCATTCACCGCCCACGGGTGCGATCTGCGCGCTGGTGACGGCAGGGTCGCGGCCGAGGGGTCCGGAGTAGGGGTGGGTGCCGCTGCCGGCGGCGTCGGCGTGCATCCCGCTGCGGCCGTTGGGGGCGAGGTGGGGGTGCTGGGGCGGGGCGTCGGCCGGGACGGGCCGGGGGATCGCGGGGGCGCCGCGGTAGGCGTCGACCAGCCGGTGGCCGGGGGCCTTGGGTATCTCGGTGGCGACGGCGGGGACGGCGGCCGTGAAGGCGGTCGCGGTGACGAGCAGCAGCAGCGCGAGGGTGCGGGCGCGGTCGCGCGCACGGCGTGGGATACGGCGTGGGCGGTCGGGTCTCAGGGGGGTCATACGGCTCCTCGGATGCGTAACGTCGTCGCGCCGGCGGCCGACGTTAGGACCGAGTCGTTGAGATGTACATGGAAATGCCCGGTGTTTCACCGTCACTTCATGGCCGCGAAACGTTACGGCTTGAGACCGCTGACCACGTTCGCCGTCGCGGCGACACCGTTGTGGATCGTCGGCGCCATGCTCGTCCCCGCGAGGAAGAAACCGAGCAGGGCGCAGACCAGCGCGTGCGAGAGCTTGAGACCACCGTTGCGGAGAAAGATCACCGCGAGGATCAGCAGGAGCAGTACGACAGAGACGGACACGGCCACCTTCGCCACCTTCCTTGTGCCGCACGGGAAATGCGGCGCTCGGCGGCCAGTGTGGCGGAGTACGGGCGTCATCCGGCCGTACGGCATGTCCGCCGAACGGGTGGTCGTGCGTGGCGACTTAGGATCCGAGTCGTTCAGGGCCCTCGCGCACGTCCGTTCGCCCGCGCGGCGAAACCGATCGGGGCCCCGCGCGCGTGGTGACGTATGTAGTGATCGTTTCTGAAGGGAATCACCGTGCACGTCACCGATTTACGTCCGTCCCGCCGTACCGCCCTGGCACTCGGCGCCGGCGCGGCGCTCGCCGCCCTGTCTCCCGCCGGGGCGGCCCACGCCCTGTCCGGCGGGAAGGCGATCACCGCGCGGCTCAGGCGTCTTGAACGGCAGCACTCCGCCCGGCTGGGCGTGTTCGCCCACCACACGGGTACGGGCAGGACCGTGGCGTACCGCGCGGACGAACACTTCCCCATCTGCTCGGTCTTCAAGACGCTCGCCGCCGCGGCCGTCCTGCGCGACCTCGACCACGACGGCTCGTTCCTGGCCCGGCGTATCCGGTACACCGCGCCGTACGTCACCAAGTCCGGGTGGTCGCCCATCACGGGCAAGGAGGAGAACCTCGCCCAGGGCATGACGGTCGCGGAGCTGTGTGACGCGACCATCTGCCACAGCGACAACACGGCGGCGAATCTGCTCCTCACCGAACTGGGCGGGCCGACCGCCATCACCGCCTTCGCCCGCTCGATCGGGGACAGGACGACCCGGCTCGACCGCTGGGAGCCCGAACTCAACTCGGCCGAGCCCTGGCGCGAGACCGACGTCACCACGCCCGGCGCCATCGGCCTGACGTACGCGCGTCTCACCCTCGGCAACGTCCTGGAGCCGGCGGACCGGCAGCGCCTCACCGGCTGGCTGCTCGCCAACACCACCAGCGGCGAGCGGTTCCGCAAGGGGCTGCCGGCCGACTGGACCGTCGCCGACAAGACCGGCGGCGGCCGGTACGGCGGCAACAACGACGTGGGCATCGTGTGGCCGCCCGGCCAGGCGCCGATCGTGATGGCCGTCTTCACGACCAAGCACAAGGAGGACGCCCCGGCCGACAACCCCCTGGTCGCCAAGACCGCGGCGCTGCTGGCGGAGACGCTCGGCTAGTCCGCTACCCGGGGGGCGCGGGCGCAGTTCTCCCAGTCGAGAGTGCGGTCGCACCAGCGTTCCAGGAGTACCCGGTCGTGGCCCACGGCCAGGAGCCCCGCGCCCTCGCCGCGGCGGTAGGTCTCGACGGCGGCGACCAGCGCCGCCGTCGTGGACGCGTCGAGCATCGCGGTCATCTCGTCGCAGATGAGCCAGCGCGGGCGCAGTGCCAGGGCCCGGGCCAGGCAGGCGCGTTGGAGCTGGCCGTCGCTGACCTCGTGCGGGCGGCGGGCCAGCAGGTCGCCGGTGAGGCCGACGGCCGGGGCCAGCTCGGCGACCCGGCCGTCGGCCTCGGCGCGGCGGCCGGTGGCCCGCAGGGGTTCGGCGATCAGGTCGCGCAGCCGCAGGCGGGGGTCGGCGGACATCCGGGGCTGCTGGAAGACGACACCGACCGAGGTCCGCAGCGCCCGGGGCGCGCGGTGGCGCCAGCCGCGGACCTCGGTGCCGTCGAGGGTGACCCGGCCCGCGTCGGGCCGGTGCAGCAGGGCCGCCACGCGCGCGAGGGTGGACTTTCCGCAGCCGCTGGGGCCGAGCAGGCCCACGGCCTCACCGGGCGCGACGGTCAGGGAGGCGTCCTGGAAGACGGGGCTGCGCCGGTCGTATCCGGCGGTGACGGCGTGGAGTTCAAGCACGGTGCCCCTCCAGGCGGGTGCTCAGGCCGACGGGGTGGTGGCAGGCGATCCCCGCGGTGAAGCGCGGCCGCTCCTCGCACCGGTCGTCCGCCCGGGCGCAGCGGGCCGCGAACGCGCAGCCCCGGGGGAGGTCGCCGAGCTCGGGCGGCAGGCCGGGGACGGGGGTGAAGTCCCGCTCGGGCAGGGCGGCGAGCAGCCCTCGGGCGTACGGATGGCGGGGGCCGGGCTCGCCGAAGAAGTCCGGCGCGGCGGCGAGTTCGACGATCCGGCCCGCGTACATCACGGCGACCCGGTCCGCGATCCGCGCGGCCGCCGCGAGATCGTGGGTGATCATCAGCAGGGCGCGGCCGTCGTCGGCGTGGCGGCGCAGCTCGTCGACGGTACGGTCCACGAGCGGCCGGTCGAGCCCGGTGGTGGGTTCGTCGGCGAGCAGCAGCGGCGCGTCGCCGATGAGGGCGAGGGCGGTCGCGGCGCGCTGGGCGAGACCGCCGGAGAGCTCGTGCGGGAAGCGGTCGAGATGCCCGGCAGGGAAGGAGGCCCGCTCGGCGGCGGCCTCGGCGGCCCGGCGCAGCTCCCGGCGCGGGGTGCCGGTGAGCTCACGGAGGCTCTCCTCCAGCTGGGCCCGTACGGTCCTGACCGGGGTGAGGTGGGCGGCGGGGCTCTGCGGTACGAGGCCGATGCGCCGGCCCCGTACCGCACGGGCCAGGGTCTTCTCGTCGGCGCCGAGCAGCTCGATGCCGTCGACGACGGCCCTGCCCGCGGTCTGGGCGTTGCCGGGGAGCAGGCCGAGCAGCGCGGAGGCGAGGACGGACTTGCCGCAGCCGCTCTCGCCGACGAGGGCCAGGCACTCCCCCGCCGCCAGGTCGAAGGTGGCGTCGGAGACGGCGGCGACATGGCGGCCGCCGCGCATCCGGAACCGTACGGACAGGCCGTCGAGGGTGAGGACGGGCGCGGTCACAGCATCAGCTCCGATCGGCGGCGCGGGTTGATCCGTTCCCGCCAGGCGCCGGCGAGGCCGGCGATGGCGAGGGTCGGGACGATCAGGAGGAGGCCGGGGAAGAGCGTCGGCCACCAGTCCCCGGCGAGGAGCGAGGAGCGCGCGGTCTGCACGAGGTTGCCGAGGCTTGCCTGGTGGCTGGGCAGGCCGAGACCGAGGAAGGAGAGCGCGGACTCGTGCCACATGGCGTGCGGCACCATCAGGACGGCGGCGAGCCCTGCCTGCGGCAGTACGGCGGGCAGCAGGTGGCGGACGATGACCCGCCGCCGGGAGGCGCCGCCGGAGATCGCCGCGTCGACGAAGGGCCGGGCCCGCAGGGAGAGCACCTCGGAGCGGACGATCCGGGCGGTGGACAGCCAGTGGGTGAGCGCGACGGAGACGATGACGGGCCAGACGCCGGGGCGGAACATGGCCACGATGAAGATGCCGAGCAGCAGGTGCGGTACGGACGAGAAGGCGTCGACGATCCTCATCACGACGCGGTCGGTCCAGCCGCCGAAGGCCGCCGCGGCGGCGCCGACCGCCGTGCCGATGACGGTGGCGACGAGCGCCGCGACCAGGCCGACGAGCAGGGAGATCCGCAGTCCGTAGACGCAGCGCAGCAGCAGGTCGCGGCCGACGTCGTCGGTGCCGAAGGGGTGCGCGGGCGACGGCGGCTGGAGTTTGTTCGCCAGGTCGACGGCCTGTTCGTCGAGCTGGACGAGCGGCGGGACGATCAGGACGGCGAGTGCGACGGCCACCACGACGACGGCGGAGGCGGTGAGCCGGACGGTGCGGGTGGAGCGGCGGGTCCGGCCGCGGGAGATCCAGGTGAGCTCAGCCATCGAAGCCCACCCTCGGGTCGGCGAGTCCGTACAGGAGGTCGGAGAGGAGGTTCCCGGCGAGCACCGCGGCCGTGGCGAGCACGGTCAGGGCGGCGAGCAGCGGGAAGTCGACGGAGGTGGCGGCCTGGACGGTGGCGGCGGCGATACCGGGCCAGCTGAACACGGTCTCGACGAGCAGGGCGCCGGTGATGAGTTCGGGGACGCGGGAGCCGACGAGGGTGAGCATCGGCAGCATGCCGGAGCGCAGGGCGTGGCCGAGCAGGACGGTCCGTTCGCTCAGGCCACGCGCGCGTGCCCCGCGTACGGGGTCCTCGTCGAGTGCGTCGGCGACGCCCTGGCGGACGTACAGGAAGAACCAGGGCAGTTGGGAGACGCCGAGGACCAGGGCGGGCAGCACGAGATGGCTCGCGACCTGCCCGGCGGTGACGGTGTCGCTCGCGGTGTCGGTGAGGCCTCCGGCCGGGAGCACGCCGAGCTTGAGCGCGAAGAACCAGATGGCGAGCAGGCCCAGCCAGAAGGCGGGGGCGGCCTCCAGGGTGTACGCGGCGGAGCTGACGCAGCGGTCGAGTAGGCCGCCCTGGCGGCGGGCGGCGAGGACGCCGAGGGCGGTGCCGAGCAGGATCGCGACGAGGAAGGCGGTGGCGGCGAGCAGCGCGGACCAGCCGATGCGTTCGCCGATGACGTCGGCGACGGGCTGGCGCATCACACTGGAGTCGCCGAGGTCGCCACCGAGGGCGGCGGTGAGCCAGTTCCACCAGCGGGCCACGAGCGGCTGGTCGGCGCCGAGGTTGGCGCGGAGCTGGTCGAGGGTGTCCTGGGAGGCGGTGAGTCCGGCGGTGCCGGCGTAGGCCTTGACGGGGTCGAAGGGCGAGGCCGCGGCGACGGCGAAGACCGCGAAGGTCACGGTCAGCAGGACGGGGACGGCGAACAGGGCCCGCCGTCCCGTCATCCGGGCCATCGCCCCCCAGGGGAGGCGGCGGCTCACTTCTTGGGCTTCCAGATCTCGACGTTCCACCACGGGCCGGAGGCGAGTCCGTGGTCGTGCGGTTCGACCTGGGTGGTCAGGCCGTCCCACTTGTCGTTGACGACGTAGAGGTGGTCGATGTGGGTGAGGAAGGTGTAGCCGGGGTTCTTGACCAGTTGGCGCTGGACGGTGTCGTAGGCGGCCTTGCGGGCGGCCTTGTCGTTGGTCCTGCGGCCGTCGTCGAGCGCCTTGTCGACGGTCTTGTCGGCGTAGCGGGCCATGTTGTTGAAGCCGTCGCCGGCGAGGGTGGAGTGGAGCAGGAGGTACTGGTCGAAGTCGGGGTCGCCGGGCGAGCCGCCGCCGGCGAGGACGGCGTCGTCCTTCATCCGGGGTTCGATGACCTCCCAGGTGCCGGCCTGGGTCTTGATGTCGATGCCGGCCTTCTTGGCGTCGGAGGCGTAGGCGAGGGCGTGGTCCTGGCGGAGCTTGTCGCCGGAGAGGTACCAGAGCGGGAACGCGGCGCGGACGCCGTTCTTGACCCGGACGCCGTCGGGGCCGGGCTTCCAGCCGGCGTCGTCGAGGATCTTCTTGGCCTTGGCGAGGTCGTGGGTGCGCTCGGTGCCCGTGGCGAACCACTCGCTGTCGGTGGGGACCGGTCCGTAGGCGGGCTTTCCGGCGCCTTCGAGGATCTTGTCGACCATGGCCTGGCGGTCGACGGCGACGTCGAGGGCCTGGCGGACGGCGGTGTCCCCGGCGACCTTGTTGTGGGTCGGCAGGGTCACGGTGCGGTAGTCGTACGTGTGGGCCTCGTAGGTCTTGCGGCCCCTGTCGTTCTTGAACCCCTTGGCGAGGTTCGGCGGCAGGATCGCGCCGTCCAGGTCGCCGGAGCGCAGCCGGGTGGCGCGGACGTCGTCGTCCTTGATGATCGCCATCGTGAACTTCTTCACGGCCGGAGCGCCGCCCCAGTAGCGGGGGTTGGCCTTGAAGCTGATCTTCTCTCCCTTGGACCAGCCGGTGAGGATGTACGGGCCGGTGCCGATGGGCTTGGTGGTGAATGCGCCGGAGTTGACGTCCTGTCCGGCCGCGGCGTGCTGGGGGGCGATGCCGAGGACGGTCCGCTCGGCGAACGCAGCGTAGGGGTACTTGAGGGTGAAGACGACGGTGTCGTCGCCGACGGCCTTCACGTCCGCCAGCGCGTCGAGTTCGGTCTTGGAGGGGTTGTTCGTCTTCGGGTCGAGGATCGTGCGGTAGGTGAAGACGACGTCCTTGGCCGTGAAGGGCTTGCCGTCGCTGAAGGTCACGCCCTTGCGGAGCTTGTACGTGTACGTCAGCCCGTCCTTGGACACCTCGGGGAGCGCCACGGCGAGGGCGGGCCTGAGCTTCATGGCGCGGTTGAAGGCGAGCAGCCCGTCGAAGATCTTGGAGTTGCCGTCCTTGCCGTAGCCGAGCAGAGGGCTGAGGGTCTCGGGCTCGTAGGCGATGCCCACGACCGCGGAGTCCTTGGCGCCACCGGAGCCCGCGGCGGACCCGCCCGGGTTCGAGCAGGCCGCCGCGGTGAGGGCCAGGGCCCCGGCCAGCGTCGCGGCGGCCGCTGCGCGTATGGATCGGGCGGTCATGTCCCACTTCCCTCGTGAAGATCAGCTGCTTCTGCAAACGACACGCAATTAAACAGCATGTAGAGGGGTGGATGGCCCACTGACCCCTTACCTGAGGGGGCCTGGGTTCAGCCGGGCGCGGGCAGGTCGGCCAGGGTGGCCAGGCTCTGGCGGTGCCGGCCGGGGGTGCCGAAGGCCAGGGAGTCCGCCTTGGCCCGCTTGAGCGCCAGATGGGCCGGGTGCTCCCAGGTCATGCCGATGCCGCCGTGCAGCTGGACGCACTCCTCGGCGGCGTGCACGGCGACCTGGGAGCAGTACGCCTGGGCGAGGGCGACCGCCAGCGGGGTGTCGGGGCTGCCGGTGGCCAGCGCGTCGGCGGCGGCGCGGGCCGCCGCGCGGGCGTTGACGATCTCCACCCAGAGCTGGGCCATGCGGTGCTTGAGCGCCTGGAAGGAGCCGACCGGCCGGTTGAACTGGTGGCGTTCACGGGTGTGGCGGACGCTCTCCTCCAGGCACCACTCGGCGAGACCGAGCTGTTCGGAGGCGAGCAGGCCCGCACCCGCCAGCAGGCCCCGGCGCACGGCGGCGCGGGCGGTGGGCGCGTCGGCGATGCGCGTGCCGGGAGTGTCCTCGCCGAGGGGTGCGACGGTGGCGAGGGGGCGGGTCAGGTCGAGCGGTGTCTGCGGGGTGAGCGTCACCTCCGCCGCTTCGACGGCGTAGAGGCCGTCGGGCCGCGGCACCAGCAGGACGTCGGCGCGTACGGCGTCGGCGACGGCGTTCACCGGCCCGCCGGCGGGCGGTGCGTCGTCCGGGGCGGTGGTGAGCGGGAGGGCGGGTACGGCGACACGGTGCCCGGTGGCGAGGGCTTCGAGGAGGTCGGCGACCTCGGGAGCCTGGGTGTCGAGGGCGAGCAGCATCTCGGTGGCGACGACGGATCCGGTGAGGTACGGCGCCGGGGTCACCGCCCGGCCCAGCTCCTCGAGCACCACCGCGGCCTCGCGGTGGCCCGCCCCCTGGCCGCCGAGCTTCTCCGGGATCAGCAGCCCGGCGGCGCCGATCCCCGCGGCGAGGGTGTCCCAGAGGCTGGTGTCGTACGGGTCGCCGCTCTCCACGCGCGCGAGGAGGGCGGGTGTGTCGGCCCGGTCGGTGAGCAGGGAGCGTACGGCGGCCCTCAGGTCGTTCTCGGTCCCGGAGTACAGGAGGTCGGGCTGTGCGCTCATCGGGTCAGGTCCTTCCAGGCGACGTCCTTGTCGGTGCGGGGCTCGGCGGGAAGGCGCAGGACGCGCTCGGCGATGATGTTCAGGAGCACCTCGCTCGTACCGCCCTCGATCGAGTTGCCCTTGGAGCGCAGATAGCGGTATCCGGCCTCACGGCCGGTGAAGTCGACCAGTTCCGGGCGGCACAGGGTCCAGTCGTCGTACAACAGCCCCTCCTCGCCGAGGAGTTCCACTTCCAGGCCGCTGATCTCCTGGTTCAGGCGGGCGAACTGGAGCTTCATGCCGCTGCCCTCGGGGCCGGGCTCGCCCGCGACGAGCTGCTGGCGCAGCCGTTCGCCGGTGAGCCTGGCCACCTCGGCCTCGACCCAGAGGGCCAGCAGCCGCTGGTGGAGGTCGTGGGTGCGCAGCTCGGGGCGCTCGCGCCAGGCCGTGGCGACCGGCCCGATCATGCCGCCTTCGCGGGGGAGGCGGGCGCCGCCGATGGAGACGCGTTCGTTCATCAGGGTGGTCTGGGCGACCCGCCAGCCGTCGCCGGTCCCGCCGAGGCGGTGCGCGTCCGGGATGCGGACGTCGGTGAGGAAGACCTCGTTGAACTCGGCCTCGCCGGTGATCTGGCGCAGCGGGCGGACCTCCACACCGGGGTGTGACATGTCACAGATGAAGTAGGTGAGGCCCTGGTGCTTGGGGACGTCAGGGTCGGTGCGGGCGATCAGGATCGCCCAGCGGGCGACGTGCGCGCTGGACGTCCACACCTTCTGGCCGTTGACGACCCAGTCGGCGCCGTCGCGGACGGCGCGGGTGGAGAGCGCGGCGAGGTCCGATCCGGCGCCGGGCTCGGAGAAGAGCTGGCACCACACCTCCTCACCGACCCACAGGGGGCGCAGGAAGCGCTGTTTGACCTCGTCGGAGCCGTGCGCGAGGAGTGTCGGCGCGGCCATGCCGAGGCCGATGCCGATCCGGCGCGGGTCGTTGTCGGGTGCGGCCGCGGCGGCGAGTTCGCCGTCGACGACGCTCTGGAGGGAGCGCGGCGCGCCGAGGCCGCCGAGGCCCGGCGGGTAGTGGACCCAGGCGAGTCCGGCGTCGAAGCGGGCGCGCAGGAAGTCGGTACGGTCCGTGGTGGCGGGCGGATGGGCCCGGAGCAGCGCGCGGGTACGGTCGCGGAGTTCGGCGGCGTCGGTCACTTGGCGGCTCCTTCCGGGAGGACCACGACCCGGCCGGTGGTGGTGCCGTCGGCGACCCGCTGGACGGCGGTGGCGGCCGAGGCGAGCGGCACCCGCTCGCTGACCAGGGGCTTGATCAGGCCCTTGGAGGCGTAGGCGGTCAGGGTGTCGTGGCAGCGGCGGACGGCGGCGGGGTCGTGCTGGTTGTACAGGCCCCAGTGCAGGCCGAGGACCGCGTAGTTCTTGACGAGGGCGTGGTTGAGGGCGGGCGTGGGGATGGTGCCGCTCGCGAAGCCGACGACCACGATCCGGCCTTCGAAGGCCACGCACTTGGCGGACTGGGTGTAGGCGTCGCCGCCGACGGGGTCGTAGACGACGTCGGCGCCGCGTCCGCCGGTGGCCTCCTTGACGGCGGCGACGACGTCGTCGGTGTGCCGGTCGACGACGACGTCGCAGCCCAGTTCCCGGACCACGACGGCCTTGCCGGCGCCGCCGACGACGCCGATGACCCGGGCGCCGGCCGCCTTGCCGAGCTGGACGGCGGCGCTGCCGACGCCCCCGGCGGCGGCGTGCACGAGCAGCGTCTCGCCCTCGGTGAGCCCGGCCCTGCGGTGCAGTCCGAACCAGCCGGTCTGGTAGCCGATGTGCAGGGCCGCGGCCTCGGCGTCGTCGAGCGCGTCGGGGGCGGGGAGCAGGGCCGCCTCGTCGGCGACGGCGTACTCGGCGAAGCCGCCGTGGGGAAGGGCGGGGGTGGCGAGGACACGGCGGCCGTCCTCGGTCCGGGCGCAGATCTCCACACCGGGCGTGAAGGGCAGCGGGGGCCGGAGCTGGTAGTGGCCGCGGCAGAGCAGCGCGTCGGGGAAGTTGACGTTGGCGGCGCTCACTTTCAGCAGCACCTGCCCGGGGCCGGGGGTGGGCCGGTCCGTGTCGTCGAGCCGCATCACCTCGCCCGGCTCGCCGTTGTCGTGCACTCGCCATGCCTGCATCGGGACCTCCACCAGCCGTCGTCGCATACTGCGCGGTCGGTTCGCATACTAAGCGGTCGCTTGCCTCCGGGGGAACCGTTCGGCCGGACTTGGCGCGTGCCGGAGCTGGGCCATGAGGATGAACCCGTGGCCGTCGGGCCGTACCGGCGGGAGCCCACCGGAGGGGATCGGCCATCGTGGCGGATCAGACCTTCAGAAGGGCAGGACACATCGATGCTCGGTACGGACTTCATCAAGGGCTCACCCTGCTGGCTCGACCTCGGCAGCCCCGACCCCTCGGCCGCCGCCGCCTTCTACGGCCAGGTGTTCGGCTGGCACTTCGAGTCGGCGGGCCCGGACGCCGGCGGTTACGGCTTCTTCCAGCGGGACGGCCGCACGGTGGCCGCGCTCGGCCCGCTCACCGAGGAGGGGGCGAACTCCGCCTGGACGGTGTACTTCCGTACGCCGGACGCGGACGGCACGGCGACCGACACGGAGCGGGGCGGCGGGACGGTGCGCGTGGAGGCGTTCGACGTGATGGACGCCGGACGGATGGCCTGCCTCACCGATCCGCAGGGCGGTGAGTTCGCCGTCTGGCAGCCGGGCTCCGTCCAGGGCCTGGAAAAGACCTCGGACACCCACAGCCTGCTCTGGGTCGAACTGCACACGCCCGACCCGGAGGCGGCGTGCACCTTCTACCGCGGGCTGTTCGGCTGGCGCGAGCAGACGATGGAGGCGCCGGGCATGACCTACCGGGTGCTCTCCACCGCCGAAGGCGACCAGCAGGACGCGTCCTTCGGCGGTGTCGCCCCGCACCAGGGAACGGGCGAGCGGACCCGCTGGGTCCCCTACTTCGCCGTCGACGACGCGGACGCGATCGCGGCGTCGGCCCAGGACAGCGGCGGCTCGATCCTCATGCCCGCCGCCGACGTCCCGGACGTCGGCCGCATCGCCTGGCTCGCCGACCCCTTCGGCGCGACCTTCGCCCTCCTCAAGCCGGAGCCCCAGGCGCGGCCCTGACGGCGGCCGCGTCGCGGCTCGGACCCTCCGGGCCGCGCGGGCGGCGGCTCAGCGGGAGAACAGCTCGAACGTCACCGCGGGCCGGCCGCCGAAGCGGGCCGAGGCGGCCTCGGCATTGCCTGTGAGGAAGGTGCGGCAGTACTCCTCCGGGTTCTGGTCGGTGAGCGCCTCGATGTAGGCGCGGTGTTCGAGCAGGGACAGCACCGAGCGCTCCAGGCCGGGGGTGGCGTCGACGGCGTGGGTGGGGAAGGTCGAGCCCGCGACCGCGACCCAGCGCACGCCGTCCCAGGGGTCGAGGCCCTGCTCGACGAGGTCGGGGAAGATCCAGCGGTTGCCGGCGTCACCGGCCGCGTCGAGGGTGGCGCGGCCGACGGCGACGTGGTCGGGGGTGTTCCAGTGGCCACCGACGGCCGGGCCCCAGGTGTCGCGGTGGTTGAGGGTGATGACGAGTTCGGGGCGGTGGCGGCGGATCGCGGCGGCGATGTCGCGGCGCAGCGCGGTCCCGTACTCGATGGTGCCGTCCTGGTGGTCGAGGAACTCCACGGTGGAGACACCGACGACGGCCGCGCTCGCGCGCTGTTCGGCCTCCCGCAGCGGCGCGCATTCGGCCGGCGGAAGGGTGTCGATGCCGGCTTCGCCGCGGGTGACGAGGGTGTAGACGACCTCGCGGCCGGCGTCGGTCCAGCCCGCGACGGCGGCGGCGCAGCCGTATTCGAGGTCGTCGGGGTGGGCGACGACGGCGAGGGCGCGCTGCCAGTCGTCGGGCATCGGGTGCAGCTGGTCGTTCGGGTCGCTCATGTGCTCCGTCATGCGCGCAGAATACGGCGTTGATCATGAACGGGTTCCGCGCGGTCGCGCCTGTGTGCGGCCGCCCGCCCGGCACGCGGTCCGGACGGGCGGCACGGGGGCGCGGCAGGGTCAGCCGGTGGGGAAGTTGTCCGGGGTACGGATCCGGTCGCGTACCCAGACGCCGGCGGGCTTCAGCGAGGCCGTACCGGCCCAGGGGCCGCCCGCGGCGCACGTGCCGCTCTTGAAGACGGCGCCGGTGCGGTGGTCGTCGGAGAAGTTCCAGTTGACCCAGCTGATCTTCTTGGCCGCCATCAGGTCGAGATAGCGCTGGGACATCGTGAAGTCGTTGCTGCCCTCACCGGCGTAGTTCTGCGTGCCGAACTCCGTGACGAAGACGGGGAGTTTGTCGGCCGCGCGGGAGAGGGTGTTCAGGTACTCGTCGCGGTGCGAGTAGGCGTAGAAGTGGAACGTGTACATGATGTTGGAGGCTCGGACCGGGTTGTTCACGACCTCCGACTCGCTGGAGCCCTCGGAGACCCCGAACGAGGACCACGCGCGCGTGCCGACGAGGACGGGGGTCTCGGCGTCCTTGGCGCGAATGACCGGGATGAGCTGCTCGGCGTAGCTCTTGATGCGTGACCAGCTCACGCCGCTGGGCTCGTTGGCGATCTCGTAGAGCAGGTTGGTCTTGCTGCCGTGACGCTGGGCGATCTCGGTGAAGAAGGCCTTGGCGCGGCTGAGGTTGGCGTGCGGGTCACCGGGGTCGAGCATGTGCCAGTCGACGATGACGTACATGCCGCGCGCGGTGGCCTTCTCGATCAGGGAGTGGGCGAGGTCGGTGTACTTGCGCGGGTCGGTCTCGTAGCCGCCCTCCTGGACGTAGGTGGAGACGCGCAGGACGTCGGCGTTCCAGTCCTTCGCGAGGGTGTCCAGGGAGCCGGAGGTCAGGCACTGGCTGTACCACTGGGTGCCGTGGCTGCTCATGCCGCGCAGCTGGACGGGCTTGCCGTACCGGTTGCAGAGCTTGGTGCCGCAGACCTTGAGCTGGCCGTTGGTGGCGGCGGGAGTGGCGAGGGCGGCCGCGGCCGGGGCGGTCTGCGCGGTGGTGAGGCCGGCGAGCAGGGCGGTGACGAGGGCGCCGGCGCCGCAGAGGGCGCGCAGTCGCGATCGTGCCTGGGTCATGGGGTCTCCAGGTGCCGTTGACGGAGCTACCTATTGAAAGGAAACTTTCCTAACGAATGAGATAGCAGCCCGGACAGCCTTCCTGCAAGGTCCATGACAAACCCGCTCGGGTGGCGGCCGGGGACCCCACGCGTGCGAGCCCCCGGACAGTCCCACCCGTATGCGACCCCGCCCGGGCGCTCCTAGCCTGGACGCATGATCCGGTTCGAGCAGGTCGGCAAGGTGTATCCGGACGGCACGACCGCGGTCGACGATCTCTCCTTCGAGGTCGCCGAGGGCGAGCTGGCCACCCTCGTCGGACCCTCGGGCTGCGGCAAGACGACCACCATGATGATGGTGAACCGGCTCATCGAGCCGACCTCCGGCCGGATCCTCGTCGACGGCGAGGACATCGCGCGCGTGGACCCCGTGCGGCTGCGCCGCCGGATCGGCTACGTCATCCAGCAGGTCGGCCTCTTCCCGCACCGTACGGTCCTCGACAACACCGCCACCGTCCCCGCCCTGGTCGGCTGGAAGAAGGCGAAGGCCCGCGCCCGGGCGGCCGAGCTCCTGGACCTGGTGGGCCTGGACCCGAAGACGTACGGCCCGCGCTACCCCGCCCAGCTCTCCGGCGGCCAGCGCCAGCGGGTGGGCGTGGCCCGCGCCCTCGCCGCCGATCCGCCGGTCCTGCTGATGGACGAGCCGTTCGGGGCGGTGGACCCGGTCGTGCGCGAGCGGCTGCAGAACGAGTTCCTGAGCCTCCAGGCCACGGTCCGCAAGACCGTCCTGCTGGTCACGCACGACATCGAGGAAGCCGTGCGGATGGGCGACCGTATCGCGGTGTACGGACAGGGACGCATCGAGCAGTTCGACACCCCGGCCGCCGTCCTCGGCTCCCCCGCCACGCCGTACGTCGCCCAGTTCGTCGGCGCCGACCGGGGATTGAAGCGGCTGTCGGTGACCAGGATCGAGCCGGACGACCTGGAGGAACCCCCCGTCGCCCGGCTCGGCGAGCCCGCGGCCGCCGCGGCGGCCCGGCTGCGCGCGCAGGGCGCCCGCTGGGCGGTGGTGCTGGGCGAGCACGGCGCGCTGCACGGCTGGGTGGCGGCCGACGCGCTGGCCCGCGCGGACGGCCGGGACACGGTGGGCGAGCCGGCCCGGCGGATGGACGCCTGGGTGCCGGTCGGGGCGCCGCTGAAGCAGGCCTTCGGCGAGATGCTCCAGCACGACGCCGGATGGGTGGCGGTCCTGGACGGCCCGCGCTTCCTCGGCGTCCTGACCCCGGCCAAGCTCCACGAGGCGCTGCGCCGCTCGGTCGACGCGGACGCCCGGGGAGTGGGCCGGGACGAGGTCGACTTCGACTCGGTGGCCGACGCCTAGAACAGACGTGCCCTTCGGACGGTTCACGCGCGCGTGACCGGGTAGCCGCAGCACAAGCCCCCCGGACGGGACGAAAGGTGGGCGTCATGCAGGCCGGTATGTGGGGTTTTCCCGAAGGCGTGGGACACAGCCCCGGAGAAGCGCTCGTCGGTTACTCGGTCGAAGCGGCCGACGGCTCCATCGGAAAGATCGACAAGCACTCGGAAGACGTGGGCAGGTCGTACATCGTCGTCGACACCGGCCCGTGGATCTTCGGCAGGAGGGTCCTGCTGCCGGCCGGCCTGATTTCCCGCGTCGACACCGAGAACGACACGGTCCATGTCTTCTGCACCCGGCAGGAGGTCAAGGACTCGCCCGACTTCGAGAGCGGGCAGCACGAGAGCGACGTGGCGTTCATCCAGCTCATCGAACGCTATTACGCCAATCGACACATGTGAGGAATGGTCATGGTTCCCCTTCTGCTGCTTCTCCTGGTGATCCTGATTCTCTTCGGAGTCGGATTCACCGTAGAAGTGCTCTGGTACATCGCGATCGCCCTGCTGATCGTGTGGATTCTCGGCTTCTTCTTCCGTGGCGCGGCCGGAGGCGGCGGACGGTCCCGCTGGTACCGGTGGTAGGTCACCGAAGCAGACCCCTGGACCGCAGGTAGGAGCTGGCGACGTCTTCCGGAAGACGTCGCCAGCTGTCCACCTGTTCGTTCAGGGATGCCAGATCGGCCGTGGTGAGTACGCGGTTGAGGGCGCCCAGCGCCCGGGTCACGCCCGCGCCGCCGGCCCGCGAGCGGTTGACCACCGGCACGATGTGGTCGGCGTTCTGCAGATGCTTGTCATCTGTGAGCAGCACGAGTCCGAAGTCGTCCAGGGTGGCGTCCGTGGTGGTGGTGAGCACCATCTGGACCTGGCCACCCTGGACGGCTTGTTTGGCCTGGGTGGTGCCCACCCCCTTCGGATCGACGCCGGTGACGTCGATCCCGTACGTCTTCCTCAGCCCGGGAGCGCAGTACGGCCGCCGCACGCATTCGTCGCCCGCCGCGAGCCGTACGGGCAGTTTCGCGGCGCCGAGGTCGCTGAGCGTACGCAGCCTGTGCTTTCGGGCGTAGCCGCGCGCCACCGCGAAGGCGTTCTGGTCCACTGCCTTGCCCGGGTCGAGGACGGTCAGGCCGCGCGGAGTGGCCAGCGTGCGCAGCGCCGCCATCGTGGTGGCGAGGTCAGGTGAGCCGACGGTCGGCGCGTCGGGGCCGTTCACCTTGGCGTTGAGCCAGTCCGCGAAGGTCGCGGCGTACTCGGGCACGACGTCGATCTGACCGCTCTCCAGGGCCGGTTCGTAGATCTCCCGGTTGGTGACGGAGAGGATCTTGGTGCGGTAGCCGGCCTGTTCGAGCAGGAGCGCGTACATCTGGGCGAGCAGGTCGCTCTCGGTGAATCCGGCCGAGCCGATGGTGAGGCGGCGGCTGTCGCCCGGCGGGGCGGTGATCTCGCCCTGGTTCTCCAGCGAGGGGCCGCCGGTGCAGCCGCCGGCCGTGAGCGCCAGCAGCGCCGCCGTCACCGCTCGGCCGCCGCGCCTTCTCCGGCGGCCGCTCATCCCGGCCCGCCCCGCTGCGGGGCGAGCCGCCGCGCCCCTTCGAAGACGCCCTCCACCAGCAGGGCGAACACCGCCACGAGCACCGCCCCCGCCACCACCTGGGGGGTGGAGGCGAGATTGAACCCGGCCGTGATGATCCGGCCAAGGCCGCCACCGCCGGCGAGCGCGGCGACGGTCGCGGTGGCGACGAGCTGCACGGCGGCGATCCGTACCCCGGTCAGGATCAGCGGCATGGCGAGCGGCAGCTCCACCCCGAACAGCATCTGGCGGCCGGTCATGCCCATCCCCCGGGCCGCCCGTACGACGTCGGCGTCGACGCCCCGCATCCCCACGTAGGCGTTGGTGAGCAGCGGCGGCACGGCGAACAGCACCAGGGCGATGATCGTCGGCCACTGTCCGTGCCCGCCGATCGGGCTGAGCAGGAGCAGGACGAGGACGGCGAAGGTGGGCACGGCCCGCCCGGCGTTGGAGATGTTGACGGCGAGCGCGCCGCCCTTGCCGAGGTGGCCGAGGACCAGGGCGACGGGCAGGGCGATCAGGCAGCTGAGGGCGAGGCAGACGACGGTGAGGAAGAGGTGCTCGCCGAGGCGGCGCCAGACGCCGTTGTCGCCCGACCAGTTTGCGGCGGTGGTGAGCCACTCCCAGGTGGCGGAGAGGGTGTTCACCGGGCCCGCGCCCGGTTCTCGCGGGTCCACGGGGTGAGCAGCCGCTGGACGCCGAGGAGGAGCAGGTCGGCGGCGACGGCGATGATCACGCAGAGGACGGAGGCGGTGAGGACCTGCGCCTTGAAGTAGGTGTTCATGCCGGAGTAGATCAGGTTGCCGAGGCCGCCGTGGCCGACGATCGCCCCGATGGTGACGAGCGAGACGGCGGAGACGGTAGCGATCCGCAGCCCGGCCATCGCGGCGGGCAGGGCGAGCGGCAGTTCGACGGCGAGCAGCAGCCGGACGGGCCCGTAGCCCATGCCACGGGCCGCCTGCCGGGTCTCCTCGGGCACGGCCCTGAGCCCGGCGAGGATGTTCCGTACGAGAAGGGTGAGCGAGTAGAGGACGAGCCCGGCGACGACGAGGGCCGCCGAGAGCCCGTACACCGGGAGCAGCAGCGAGAACATCGCGAGCGAGGGGATCGTGTAGAGCACGGTGGTGACCCCGAGCACGGGCCCGGCGGCCCAGCGGGTGCGGCGGGCGGCGACGGCGAGCGGCACTGCGATCAGGACCCCGAGGGCGACGGAGACCAGGGTCAGCTGGATGTGCTGGAGGGTGGCGTCCCAGAGGATCTCCCGCCGGGTGGACAGATAGGCACCACAGATCCATTCGTTGCGCGCGAGGCAGTCGTCGGGCGGGACGGTCACCCGTCCATTGCAGCGCGCGGGGGCGAGGGGGCGCGCGTGCTGGTGGCCCGTACGGGGGGAGGCGCCTGCGGGCCGCACGGGGGCGCGTGCATCGGCGGCCCGGGTGGGGTGGCGCGGGTTCCTGATGACCCGTACAAGAGCGCACGGGTGTGCACGCCCCGCGCCGGGCAAGCGGCCCGCGACCCCGGTCCCCCGCCGCCCTTCTCCGCAGGTGGGGCCCGGTCCGCATGAGTCGGCGCGCGCCGGGCACCCGCCGCTCAGGTCCCGTCGCGCCTTCCCCTCCCGCGCGGCGGGGCCGCCGTCCGCCGCAGCTGCTACCCTGCGCTCTCCATCGATCACCTTGCGTCACACCTGGACCCCTGGGAGCCTCCGTGAAGGTCGCCTGCGTCGGCGGCGGGCCCGCCGGCCTGTACTTCTCGATCCTGATGAAGCTGCGGGACCCGTCCCACGACATCACCGTCCTCGAACGCAATCCGGCCGGATCCACGTACGGCTGGGGAGTGACGTACTGGGCGGGCCTGCTCGACCGGCTCCAGGCGTACGACCCGGAGTCCGCGCGGGCGATCGCGGACGGCTCGGTCCGCTGGAGCGACGGGGTCGCGCACGTACGGGGCGAGCGGACCGTGCACCACGGCGACGAAGGCTTCGGGATCGGCCGCCGGCAGCTGCTGGAGGTGCTCACCCGGCGGGCCGAGGCGCTCGGCGTACGGGTGGAGTTCGAGCGGGAGCTGCTCCCCGGCGCCGAGCTCCCGGACGCCGATCTGGTGGTGGCCGCCGACGGGGTCCACAGCGGGCTGCGCGAGCGGTACGCCGACCACTTCGGGACCCGGGTCGCGGTCGGCCGCAACCCGTACATCTGGCTGGGCACGACCCGCGTCTTCGACTCCTTCACCTTCTCCTTCGTGGAGACCGAGCACGGCTGGATCTGGTGCTACGCCTACCGCTTCGGCGCGGACCACAGCACCTGTGTCGTGGAGTGCTCACCCGCGACCTGGACGGGCCTCGGGCTCGACCGGACGAACGAGGCCGACGGCCTTGGCCTGCTGGAGAAACTGTTCGCCGACATCCTCGACGGCCACCCGCTGATCGGCCGGTCCAGCGCGGACGGCAGCGCGCAGTGGCTGAACTTCCGTACGCTCACCAACCGCAGCTGGTACCGCGACAACCTCGTCCTGCTCGGCGACGCGGCCCACACCACCCACTACTCCATCGGCGCGGGCACCACCCTGGCCCTGGAGGACGCGATCTGCCTCACCGACGCCCTGCACACCGCGCCGGACACCTCCACGGCCCTGGCCCGCTACGAACGGCAGCGCCGCGCGGCCCTGCTGCCCGTCCAGAGCGCGGCACGCCACAGCGCCCAGTGGTACGAGAACCTCCCCCGCTACATCCGCCTGTCCCCACCCCAGATGTTCGCCCTCCTCGGCCAGCGCCACTCCCCCCTGCTGCCGTACGTCCCGCCGCAGCTCTACTACCACCTCGACCAGGCGACGACCCGCCTCGACTCCCTGCGCCGCCTCAAGCGCTGGCTGGGCCCCCGGGTGGCCCGCACCCTGCACGCCCGCAGGCAGAACGCGGAGTTGTAGCAGGGGGGCGGCGGGCGTGCCTGCGCCCCGTAGGACCATGGAGGCTCGGACAGAAGAGCGAAAGGACGGGCCTCATGTGGCCTCGCGTCGACGGAATGCGGACCTTGGAGCTGGGTACGCCCGGTGCCATGCGGGAGGAGCTCACCGCGCTGGTGGTGGCGGGGGTGAAGACCGCGACCGCCGGGACGCTGGAGGAGTACCAGTTGGAGACCGAGGGGCTGGAGTACGTCGGTGAACGGCTCGCGGTGCTCGGGAACGACGGGCGGGTCGCCGCGACGGTCGCCGTCACCGGGGTGGAGACAGTGCCGTTCGCCGAGGTTTCGTGGGAGTTCGCGCAGGCCGAGGGGGAGGGCTTCACCTCCGTCGAGCACTGGCGCTCCGCCCACCGCCGGTACTGGCAGCGGACGGGGACGCCGGTCGACGACGACAGCCCCGTCGTCCTCGTCTCCTTCCGGCTGGTCGACGGGGCCGGGGACGACGCGCCGCCTCAGCGGTAGTCGTCGTCGTTCAACTCCACGACCTGGGCCTGTTCGACGCGGTCGGTCTCCGGGGCTTCGACGGCGAAGTCGGAGGCGTACAGCACGTCGTCGAGGTCGTCGAAGGTGTCGGGGTCGGTCGGGTCGAAGGGCATGCTCGCCTCCGTGGGCATCAGGGCTTGGCCGGACCTGAGTCTCCGCCATGGGCGGATCCGCGGAAGGCCAAAAGCCGGTACGCCGGTCCGCCTTTCACCCGTACGGGGAGGGGGCCCCGCCAGGAGCGGGGCGGGCCGTGCGGTCAGCCGTTGCACCACGGGGCGGAGGGGGAGTCGGCGCACGCGTTCCGGGGCGGCTCCCGGTTGTCCTCGTGGTTCTGCAGGACGGCTCCGCCGAAGACGAGGGCGGCGATCAGCGCGGCCATGACGCCCTGGCTGACGACGGTCACCATCGCTCCGGCCCGGGCGGCGAACGCGGCGGCGACGACCGCCAGGACACCGACTCCCCCGGCGACGCCCAGATAGACCCCCAGGGGATCGGCTTCGACATCGTCCTGGGGGTCGAGGGTGAAGCCGGACATGAACCACGCTCCGGCGATCAGCACCAGGGCGATCAGTTCGAGGAACACCAGGCCGCAGCCGGCGGCGATGTCGACGCCCCGGCCGGCGCGGGACCTGGCGCCGGCGGTGGCGTCGAAGGCGGGTGGTGCGACGGGCAGGTTCATACCGCTCATCCTCGCCAGGGGCGCGGGGCCGGCACATGAGTACCCGTACTCATGTGCCCGCCACCGGCGTTCGAGAGGGACGGTCCTCGGCCGGATGGCGCACCGCCAAGGCGGCCGCGGCCCGCCGGGCCGATGCTGAGTCGCACGAACCGGCGGCCGGCGTCTCGCCCGGCCAGCGCCCCCAGGAGGTTGCCCGTGCGTACACTCCCGTCCCGATCCCGTCGCCGTTCCCGGCTGCGCCTCGCCGTCGCCGCGCTGGCCGCCGCGGCGGCGGTCGGCGGCCTCGTCCCGGCGGCCCAGGCCGGCCAGAGCCCGCAGCGCGTACGGACCGCCGAGCCACCGGCGCCGGACGCGAAGCTCCAGCAGCTGCTTCAGGAACTCGTCGACAGCCCTGGAGGACCGCCCGGGGCGATCGCCGTCCTCGACCGGGGACAGGGACAGCGCCAGATCGTGGACGCCGGGTCCGGCAACCTGGCCACCGGACGGGACCCGCAGGCCACCGACCACATGCGGATCGCCAGCGTCGCGAAGGCCTTCAGCAGCGCCGTCGCCCTGCGGCTGGTCGACGAGCGGCGCATCCGGCTCGACTCCACCATCGGCGAGGTCCTGCCCGCACAGCCGGCCGCTTGGCATGCCGTGACCTTGCGTCAGCTGCTGAACCACACCAGCGGACTGCCCGACTTCAGCCAGGACCGCGCCTTCCTCGCGTACCTCACCGCCGACATCCGCCACCAGTTCGACTCCCGCCGCCTGATCGGTTTCGTCGCCGACCAGCAGCTGCTCTTCGATCCGGGCTCGCGCTACCAGTACTCCAACTCCGACAACATCGCCGTCGCCCTCATGGCCGAGGCCGTCACCGGGCGCAGCTACGAGGACCTCCTCAAGGAGCTCGTGTACCACCCCCTCGGCCTCAAGCGCACCAGCCTCCCGTCGGGCTGGGCGCTGGCCGAGCCCTATCTGCGCGGCTACGCGGTCGAGCCGCCCGACCCGCCGGAGGACGTCAGTGAACTGATCAGCGCGTCGGGCGTGTGGGCGTCCGGCGGCATCGTCTCCACCCCGAGGGACCTGAACCTCTTCATCCGCGGCTACGCGGGCGGCAAGCTGGTCTCCAAGAAGACCCACCGGCAGCAGCTGACCTTCGTCCCCGGCGGCGCCTCGGAGCCGGCCGGGCCGGGAGCCAACGACGCCGGACTGGGCATCTTCCGCTACACCACGCGGTGCGGCCCGGTCTACGGCCACACCGGCAACTTCCCCGGCTACACCCAGTTCGCCGCCGCCACCAGGGACGGCAGCCGCTCCCTGACCTTCAGCGTCAACAGCCAGCTCACGCTCGACCCCAAGCTGCTCGCCAAGGCCCGGGCGGTCCAGGAGGAGTTCGTCTGCGCCCTGCTCCGGCCCTGACCCGGGCGTGCCCCCGCGTCAGTTTCCGGTGTCCGCCATGCGGTGGGCGTTCTCCGCGGCCCATTGCCGGAACGTGCGCGCGGGGGCACCGGTGATACGGGGCACCGTGTCGCGTACGGCGAGCAGCTCGTCGTTGACGTCACCGCCGGTCACGTCCAGGATCGCGGCGGCGGCCAATCAGCGGATGGCCCCGTCCGTGGCCTTCAGCGCCTCGTCGAGGATGCGGTCGGCAAGCTGGCCGAAGGCCTTGGCCAGGCCGTCGTCCGTGGTGCGGTCGGCGTAGCCCTGGAAGACCAGGGCGTACAGGGCCTGGATCGACGGGGCGACGGTCGCGCCGTCGGCGGCGTACCGCGCGTGGAGTTGCGGCGGGACCGGCCACCTTCTGGGCCAGGGGAAGTGCGGCGGGGTGGGGCAGATGTCGTCGCCGACCTCCCGCAGGATGGCGTGCGGCTCGGCTCCGGACAGGCTGGCCGCGATCGTCGCCTCGGCGACGGCGTTGGCCGTGCCGAGGACGGCGAGGCGCAGCGCCTCCGCGGGCGGCAGCGGCTGGGGATTGAGTTCGGCCTCCCCGCCGCCTTCCCGGCCGTCGCTCCGCATCCGGGCCGAGGCCACGGCCCCGGCGACGAGGACCGGCTGACGGGGGTTCAGAATGTCCCAGATACGGGGGTCGAGACCGGCGAGCAGCTCCAGAAGGCGCGTGCTCTGTGCGGCGGCGGACAGGGCGGACGGACCGGGCACGGTGTCTCCTCGGATCGGCATCTCACTTTCCGTGAGAATACGATCCGAAGTTGTCACTCTTCGTACATTCCGCTGCGTCTCGGCGCGCCGCCGGGAAGCGCCTGGAACGGGGGTCCCCGGCCCGCCGGATGCGGGCCGGGGAAGGCCGTCAGGCCTGGCAGATGCGGCGCTCGTAGTCGTACGTGGCCGTGGCCCTGGAGTACTGCCACTGCGGGGCGAGCAGACCGTCGGTCAGCTGCTGGGCGGCCGCCGGGCTCTGCACGACGTATCCGAAGTCCTGGAGCCAGGCCGGGTACAGGTTCTTGGAGCCGATGTAGAAGGCGGAGCCGTCGACGGAGACCAGCTTGTGGTGCTGGGCGTAGGGGTGACCGTCGGCCCAGGTCGGGCTCTGCGCGCTGCGGAAGCTGGCCAGCTGGAGGCCGGAGCACAGGGCGGCCTGGGCGCGCCCGCGGTCGCCGGTGAGCGCGGTGAGGCGGCCGCGCAGGACGTCGCTGATCTCGTTGAGCGACTTGATCTGGGAGTAGCCGCCGCCGCTGCCCACGGCCCCGCGGTTGGCCGGGTCACTGACGACGATACGGACCTTGACGCCGGCGGCGAGCCGGTCGGCGAGGGCGTCGTAGAGGCGGATGTCGTAGCGGGGCAGCGGCGGGCAGGTCGCGTTCATGTCCTGCTGGGAGATCTCGATGTGGCCGCGGGCGGAGGCGACGAGCGTGCGCAGGGCGCTCTCCTCCGGGTTGACGGTGTCGTAGTCGCGGTCGGCGTTCGTCCGGTCGGGCAGGCCGACCACGCACTTGGTGTCGGACGCGGTGGGGAGGGTGGGGCGGAAGGGGGAGGTGGGGTCGCTCTCGCGGATGCCTACGCCGAGACCGCCGACGGCGATGACCGGGACTCCCTGGCCGCCACCGGAGGCGCCACCGGCTGCCCGGCCGGTGACCGCCTGGTCGCGCGGGAGGGTGGGCTTGCAGTCGGCGCCGTTGGACGCGGCGAACCAGACGCTGGCCCAGTTGTTCTTGTTGCGGCAGGTCCAGTCCCACAGCGTGTCGAGGTACTTCGAAGCCGACGCGGCGGCGGGACCGGTCAGCGCGAGGTTGACGTCGGCGACCGGGTGGGCGGTGTCGAGGTAGTCCTTCTTCCAGCTGTTGATGCCGCCGGTCATCACGGACGTTCCGTCGACCACCAGCAGCTTGGAGTGGTTCCAGGAGAAGGCCGTCTTCGAGGTGGTGGCCGAGGCGACGTTGAGGGTGATGCTGCGCGCCGCCGGGCCGAGCTTGGTGACGAGTTCGTCGCGGTACGCCGAGGGGCGGACGTTCGCGTGGTAGATCGGCGCCGCGCCGACCAGGATCCGTACCTCCAGCCGGTTGCCGGCCTCGGCCGAGGCCTTAAGGCCGGCCACGATCGCGTCCTGGAACGCGCCGTCGGGGAAGGGTGCCAGGGTGGAGATGTCGACGCTGCGTCTGGCCCGCGCGATGTCCTCCGTCGTCTTGGCGAGAAGCCGCCGGGTGCCGGGGCGGTCGGCGCACGTCGCGTCGCCCCAGCAGCCCGGGGTCTGGATCAGCCAGTCGGCGCCGCCCGGAGTGGAGGCGTCGAGCTGGTTGCCGTCGGTGCGCTCCCAGACCGGGCCTTCGAGGCCAGGCGAGACCTGACGCAAAGTCTGCTCGACGGCGTCGAGGTGAGGAGTGGCGGAAGTGGCGGTGGTGGTGCGCGCGGCGGCCGGGTCGTGGTCGGCGACGGCCGGGGCGGCGGGGAGCAGGGCCACGGCGAGCGCGAGGGCCGTGGTGGTCGTGCGGGCGGCGCGTATCAAGAGGCTTCCTTGTGTGCGGGGTGGTCGGATGCGCTGATCGGGTCCGTCGTTCGTTCCCCCGAGCACGGACCAAGATCAAATACCGGAAGCTACCAGCCCGTACGGCATGGTCGGCGCGCCTGCCGACAATTCCGGCCACGCCGCGGCCCCTTCACGGGCCGCCCGTGCCCGCGGCGTGGCCGGCTCATGCCGCCGGTCACACCTGGCCCGCCCCGGCCCGTGCGGTCAGCTCGTGGTGGCCGGTTCGGTCGGGCCCGCGGTGGCCGCCGCCTCCCCCTCCTCCCGCGTCTGCGACAGGGGCCGGGCGATCTCCTCCAGCGCCTTCCCCTCGGCCGCCACCGCGAAGAACAGCGCGACCAGTCCGGCCGCGACCATCAGGGCCGCGCCGATGGAGAAGGCCAGGACCGCGTCGGAGACGACCCCGCTCTCGGTGAGGCCGGCGAAGAGCAGCGGACCCGAGATGCCGCCGGCCGCCGTGCCGGTGGCGTAGAAGAAGGCGATGGCCATCGCCCTGGTCTCCATCGGGAAGATCTCGCTCACGGTGAGGTACGCGGAGCTGGCGCCGGCCGACGCGAAGAAGAGCACCGCGCACCAGGACAGCGTCATCGTCGTGGCGTCCAGCCGGCCGCTGTCGAAGAGCCAGGCGGTGCCGAAGAGCAGCAGCCCGGAGAGGATGTACGTGCCCGCGATCATGGGCCGGCGGCCGACCGTGTCGAAGAGCCGGCCGAGCAGCAGCGGGCCGAGGAAGTTGCCGAAGGCGATGACGGCGAAGAAGTAGCCGGTGCTGGCGGTGGGCACGTCGAAGAACGTCACCAGGATCGAGCCGAATCCGAAGGTGATGGCGTTGTAGAGGAAGGCCTGTCCGATGAAGAGGGAGAAGCCGAGCACCGCCCGCTTGGGGTAGGCGCGCATCAGCGTGCGGCCGATCTCGACGAAGCCGGTGCCGCGGCGCTGCCGGATGGTGATCGCGGTGGCGGGCTCGGGCAGGGTGACGCCCTTCTCCTCCTCGATCCGCCGCTCGACGCCGGCGACAAGCTCCTCGGCGCCCTCCGAGCGGCCGTGGATGAACATCCAGCGCGGACTCTCCGGCACATGACGGCGCACCAGCAGGATCACCAGCCCCAGGGCCACGCCCAGTCCGAAGGAGAGCCGCCAGCCGATGTCCTTGGGGAAGAGGTCGGTGTTCAGGGCGACGACGGAGAGCAGCGCGCCGCCGACCGCACCGAGCCAGTAGCTGCCGTTGATGATCAGGTCCACCCTGCCGCGGTACTTGCTCGGGATCAGCTCGTCGATGGCGGAGTTGATGGCCGCGTACTCGCCGCCGATGCCGAAACCGGTGAAGAAGCGGAAGAGGAAGAACCACCAGGCCGAGTACGAGACCGCGGTCAGGGCGGTCGCGGCGAGGTAGACCGCGAGGGTGACGAGGAAGAGCTTCTTGCGGCCGTAGCGGTCGGTCAGCCATCCGAAGAAGAGCGCACCGGAGCAGGCCCCCGCCACGTACAGCGCCGCGGCGATGCCGGTGACCTGGGCGTCGGTGACGGGCAGGCCGCTGCCCTCCTCGGAGAGGCGGCCGGCCATCGAGCCGACGACGGTGACCTCCAGACCGTCGAGGATCCAGACGGTGCCGAGGCCGATGACGATCATCCAGTGCCAGCGCGACCAGGGCAGCCGGTCGAGCCGGGCCGGGACCTTCGTGGTGACGGTCCCCGTCGCCGCTGAAGGTGCTGAACTCATGCCGTGTCCCTGTCCCTTCCTCAGCGGTCTCCGGACGCATGACGCTCCTCGCGCCGCCTGTCGTCCCGCCCCCGGGGCAGCCGGGCGGGCAGGGCCGACAGGCGCCGACGGCGGCGCTCACGGCGCTCACGGGTCGCGCGGTCCAGTTCCTCCATCAGTCGGCGGCTGCGATGGTCCAGGTCGAGTTCGTCGAGGATCCGGTCGACCTCGGTCAGCAGCGCCCCGTACAACTGCCACTGGCGCGGCTCGCGCTGGACGACGGCGAGCATCAGCGCCGCGGTGTTGTCCCGGCTCGCCCGGGCTGCCTGGAGTTCGCCGTGCAGCCGGGCCTCGGCCTCGTCGGCGTTCTCGCTGACCCGTGTGGTGACGAGTACGGCGAAGCTGACGAGGGTGTCCGCGAGGTGCCCGAGGGTTTCCTCCAGGGCGACGCCGAGTTCGCGCGGGAAGCGCTCGACCGGCCCGCGTTCCTTGGCCAGGTCGGTGAGCGTACGGGCCAGCACACGCAGCACGACCGCGCAGATCTCCAGGGTGTCCAGGCCGGTACGGAGCACGATGCGGTGGAGCAGCCCCTCCTTGACGCGGGGGTTGAGGCGCAGGCTGTCCTCGGCCTGCCGCAGGGCGGCGTCCACGTCGGCGACGTCGTTGTCGAGGCGGCGGGCCTCGTGGAGCCGGGCGGCGGCCCGCTCGACGGGGGTGGGGCTGTTCAGTTCCTCACCGATGCTCAGCATGAGCTGCCGCATCCGGCGGGCGAGGTCCTCGATCGACTCTCCGGCCGGGCCCACCCAGACGGGCGGGGCGAGCACGGTGTTGAACAGCAGGCCCACCACCGCTCCGATCAGGGTCTCCAGGACCCTGTCCCAGGCGGTGTCGGCCACTTGGGTGACACCGAGGACGAGCATGGCGCTGATGGCGACCTCGGGCACGAACTCGTCCACCCGGACCATCCGGCCCACCACGAGCGAGGCGAGGATGATCAGCGCGAGGCTCCACCACGTCAGCCCGACCAGCGCGCTGAAGGCGATGGCGATCAGGACGCCGACGACGACGGAGTTGACCCGCCGGATGCCGGTGGTGAGCGTCGAGTAGAGGGTGACCTGGACGACGAGGAGGGCGGTCAGCGGGGCCGTCAGGGGCGGGGCCGGGCTCCGGACGGCGCCGAGCGCGACGACGTACGAGATCGTCGCGGCGGCCGTGGAACGTACGGTCTGGACGACGGCCGGATCCCTGCGCCACCGGTCGAGCACGGCCCAGGTCTCGCGCCGGGAGTCCCGCAGGGCCTCCCGCAAGCTGCTCCGTGCGTATGCCACCTTCCACCTGCCACCTCGGGTCCTCGGCTCCTCGCGGCGCGGCTCCGTCCGGCCGACGACCGGAACATGACGTTCCGGTTGCTGGGGTCAGCGTCCCTTACGCGACTCCCCATCACACCCCGGGTCACACCTACCGGGGTGTCGCGCCGGCCTCGCCGCGTGGTGGGCGCGGGGCTCCGGAGCGGGGTGTGGTACGACCGGAGCGGCTCGAATGCGAGCACGGAGAAAAGGCGGACACGAGGAAGCGGCAACGATGGAGACGGACCGCGGGGACAGGTGGCACGGTGAGCTGCTGGACCTCGACGCGTATCTCACCCGTATCGGTCACACCGGGGAGCGGGCCCCCACGCTGGCGGCGTTGCGCGCACTGCACCGCGCGCACGTCACCTCGCTGCCGTTCGAGAACGTCGACGCCGTGCTCGGCGTACCCGTCCTCGTGGACGTCGAGTCCGTCCAGCGCAAACTGGTGCGCGGCCGCAGGGGCGGCTACTGCTACGAGCACGTCGTGCTGTTCGCCGCCGCCCTGGAGCGGCTCGGCTTCCGGTTCACGGCGATGAGCGGACGGGTGACGCTCGGCCGGGACAAGATCCTGCCCGCCACCCACGCGCTGCTCGCGGTGACGGCCGCCGACGACGACCGCAGGTGGCTGTGTGACGTCGGGTTCGGCGGCGGCCCGCTGGGCCCGGTCGAGCTGGCCGACGGCGCGGCGGCGGACTTCGACGGCTGGCGCTACCGTCTGGCCCGGCGCCAGGGCGCCGACGGGATCGACCAGTGGTGGCTGCACGAGTACGGGCCCGACGGCTGGGTGGACCGGCACACCTTCACCCTCAACCCGCAGTACGCGATCGACTTCGTGGTCGGCTCCCACTTCGTCGGCACGCACCCCCGCTCGCCTTTCACCAAGCGCCTGTTCGTCCAGCGGTTCACCGCCGGCCGGCACGACGTGCTCGACGGCTCCCTGCGGACCACTACCCTTCCCGACGGCACCCGCACCGAACGGAAGATCCACCCGGCCGAGCTGCCGGCCCTGCTGACCGAGGAGTTCGGAATCGACCTGGGCTCCGCCGCCCTCGCACGCCTCCAGGACGGCCTCGTCCCCGGCTGACCCCGGGTCAGGCCTTCCAGAGCGAGTCGCGCCGGTGCCGCGCCGGAGGTACGTCCACGGTGTCGGCGAGCGCCGCGTCCTCCCCGCGTGCGTGAAGCAGGCCGCGCAGCAGCCCCAGCCGGGCCCGCAGCCGCTGCCGGGCCCGGCGTTCCTCCACGGCCGACCAGCGGGCCAGGCACGGTTCACGGATGTACCGCGCCCAGGAGAAGGTCGCGTGGCGTCCCAGCAGCCGGCGGGTGGTGTCGCTCTTGGCGATCTCGGCCTCGGTGCGGGCTGCCGAGGCGCCGTCGGCGCGCAGTTCGGCGAGGAGGTTGTAGCGGCCCTGCTGGAGCCAGTTGATCGCGGGCGAGACGGCGATGACGAAGCTCACGGGTGTCTTGGCGGCGACCTTCGGCAGGACCCAGCCCGCCTGGCTGGCGCCCCAGAGACCGATCCGGTCGCCGTCGATGTCCGGGCGGGCGCGCGCCCAGGCGATGGCGGTGGCTGCCTCGTCGGCCCGGTCGTCCATGGACTGGTCGAGCCAGTTGCCCGGTGCGCCCGCGACACCGGGCTTGTCCCAGGACAAGGAGGCGTACCCGGCCTTGGCGTTCGCTTCCCACATGGGCTTGTAACCGTCGTCATGGGTGGCGCCGATGGGGCCGTCGCCGTGGACGTACACGATCAGGCCGTGGCGCTTGCGGCCGTCCTTGGGGGTGGCCAGTACACCGTTGAGGGTGTGGCCGCCGTGGCGGATCGAGACCCGCTGCTCGTCCATGTCGTAGGAGTTCTGCCACAGCACCACACCGACGAGACCGGCGGCCACGACCAGGACCGGGACGAGTAACCACACGGCGATGCGGAGCCCGCGCCGTCGGGGCTGGATCTTTGGACACATGGGATCTGACCGCCTCTGTTTGGGTTTACGCAACACCAAAACTATCACCGCATCAACGATCGTCTTGAGAGTGATAGCTTTGAGGGGAGGTTGCAGCGAGAAAAGGGGGGGGGCACGACATGGGATTGGACGCGACGGGCACCGGCACGGGACCGGTGGCAGTCCGGCGGGGCGTTCCGGCCGGAGCCGAGCGGCGGGCGGCCGAGCTGTACTGGGAGGCCTTCGGCCGCAAACTCGGCCCCGCCCTGAACCCGCCGGACAAGGCGGTGACCTTCCTCACCGCCCATCTGAACGCCGATCGCGCAGTGTGCGCGCTCCTCGACGGGCAGCTCGTCGGCCTCGCCGGCTACCAGCTCGGCGGCCGGGCCCTCACCGGGGGATCGGCCTCCGCCGTGCTGCGCGCGTACGGACACCTGCGAGGACTGCACCGACTCCTGCTCCTCGCCATGTTCGAACGCCACCCGGCCCCCGGGCAGCTCGTCATGGACGGCATTGCCGTGGACCCGGCCATACGCGGCCGCGGCGTCGGAAGCCTGCTCATCGAGGAAGTGGCCGCCGTCGCGGCGGAGCAGGACTGCCGGGAGATCAGACTGGACGTGATCGACGTCAACCCACGCGCCAGGGCCCTCTACGAGCGGCGCGACTTCACGGCCGTACGGACCGAGAGCACGCCCTACCTGCGCGGGCTGCTCGGGTTCGGCGCGGTGACCATCATGCTCCGCCCCATCGAGGCGAACGGGCCGAGAGGACTGTGCACACCATGACCGACCATGTCGAGATCCCCACCCGTATGCTCGTCCACGCGCTGATCCGCGAAGACGGCACCGTCGACGCGGACGAGCTGTACACCGTCGCCAACACCCTGGGCATGAGCGACCAGCAGGTGCGACTGTGCGTCAAACGCCTCGTGACCGAAGGCCGGTTCACCCATCAGGGCCGAGGCCGCAAGGCGCAGTTGCACGCGACCGCGGACACCACGCGTGCCCTCGCCCCCAACGCGGACTTCCTCCGGCACGCATTCCAGCAGGACGCCGGGCTCGCGCCCTGGGACGGTGTCTGGCACCTGGCCGCCTTCGCGGTGCCCGAATCGGCGCGCACGGCCAGGGACTCCCTGCGCGAGACGCTCGTCCACCTCGGCGGCGCCCCGCTCCAGGGCGGACTGTACGTCTGCGCCAACATCTGGGAACCGTACGTCGAAGAAGCGGCCCACCGCCTCGGCGCCCATGGCGCGCTCACGCTCCTCACCACGACGGACCTGCGCAGGGGCGACACCCAAGAGCCTGCCGAACTCGCCCGCCGCCTGTGGCCCTTGCAGGAGATCGCCGCCCGCTACCACCGTCTCAGCCGCCTCGCCCGGCCTCGCCTCGCGCGGCTCACCGGCCCTGACGGACTCTCCCCATCCGCACTCCTCACCATCGCCGTCGAGCTGGCCGCCGAACTCACCCGCGCCATGGAGCCCGACCCGCTGCTGCCGCCTCAGCTCCTGCCCCAGCCCTGGCCCGGCACCCAGGCCCGGGAACTCATCGCCCGGTGCTGGGCGGCCCTGCACGAACGAGACAGCGGCGAAGCCCGCCCGGCCCTCTTCCGCCTCTACGCCGACATCACCCGGGAAGCAGCAGACCGGGCCACACGCTGAAAGCGGAACAGACGGCGGAGGTCACGACCCGACAGGCGCCGGGGGCACTTCCTTGGATAGGGTGCCGCCGTTCGATAGTGACCTTGCACGGGGAGACGTGAGTTGATGAGTGGTCAGCAGCCGGAGCGGGGAGGTGCCTCTCAGGTCTTCCAGCCGCTCGCGGAGGACGATCCCAAGACGATCGCCGGATACCGGCTGGCCGCCAGGCTCGGCGCGGGCGGCATGGGCAAGGTGTATCTCTCGTACACGCCCGGCGGGCGGCCGGTGGCCATCAAGGTGATCCGGCCGGAGTTCGGCGAGGACGCCGAGTTCCGCCGCCGGTTCGCGCAGGAGGTGCAGTCCGCGCAGCGGGTGCAGGGGCTGTTCACGGCGCCCGTCATCGACGCCGACACGGAGGGCGCGCACCCCTGGCTCGCCACCGCGTACGTGCCGGGGCCCTCGCTCGCCGACGCGGTCGCCGCCCACGGCGCCCTGCCCGTCGAGACGGTGCTGCTGCTGGTCGCCGGCATGGCCGAGGCGCTCCATGTGATCCACGGCGCGGGCATCGTGCACCGCGACCTCAAGCCGTCCAACGTGCTTCTCGCCGCCGACGGCCCCCGCGTCATCGACTTCGGCATCGCCTACGCCGCCGACGCGACCTCGCTCACCGGCAGCGGGGTCACCATCGGCACGCCGTCGTTCATGGCCCCGGAGCAGGCCGCCGGACGCCGGGTGACCCCGGCCACCGACATCTTCGCCCTCGGCCAGGTCGCGGCGTACGCGGCGGCCGGCTCCCCGGCCTTCGGCGAGGGGACCTCGCACGGCGTGCTCTACCGCATCGTCCACGAGGAGCCGGACCTGACCGGGGTGCCGGAGCGGCTGAAGGAGCTGGTCACCCGCTGCCTCGCCAAGGATCCGGCGGCCAGGCCGTCGATCGCCGAGGTCATCGCGCTGTGCCAGTCGGCGAACGCGCAGACGGTGCTGCGCCGTCCGGAGGACTGGCTGCCCGGCACGGTCAGCGCGGACATCGCGGGACGGGCGGCGGCGCCCGCCCCGGCCCAGACCCCGCCGCCCCCGACGGCGGCGCCGACGGCCGGCGCGCCGACGGCCGTCCCGAGCGCCCCGAGCGCCCCGCCCGCGGCCTACTCCCCCACCGCACCGGCGACGCCGGCCACCCCGCCGCCGGGGTACGGGCCGCCCGCGGCGCAGCAGCCTCCTCAGCCCCCGGCGCAGTACCCGGCGCCGGTGACACAGCCGCACGCGCAGCCCCAGGGCCAGCCCCACCCGTACGGCTACCCCCCGACTCAGGCCGCCCCGGCCCCGCACGCGGCGCACGGCCCGACGTACCCCGGCCACCTCGGCCACCCCGGTGCGCCGCAGCCGCAGCCGCCGAAGGGCAAGAGCAAGGGCAAGCGCGGCCTGATCCTCGCGCTCGCCGCCGTACTGGTCTTCGCGGGCGCGGGCGCCGGTACGGCGTACTACCTGCTCAAGGGCGACGGGAAGGAGACGCGGTCCGGCGGTTCGACGCAGGGCGGCAGCTCGTCGCCGGGCAAGCAGACGGGCGGCGGCAAGGACAGCGGCTCCTCCGCCAAGCCGGACTCCAAGCCGGACCAGGAGCCGAAGCCCGATCCCACGCCCGTCGACTACAAGAACATCAACCTCACCGCCGGTTACCACCTGACGCTCGGCGACGACAACGTGCGGCCGCAGGAGGGTGAGGACGGCAATTACGAACTGTCCTACGACACCGGCGGCTACATCGACGCGGAGAGCTCCGGCGGGAACCTCGTGCTGCTCGATCCGGGCCAGGAAGGCTCTCTTGAGGCCTGCCGCGCGGAGACCCGGTTCACCCAGAACATCTATGTGACCAAGCTCGCGAAGGGGCGCCAGGTCTGCGTCACCACCGGGACGGGTCACCTGGGGCTGCTGACGGTCCAGGGCTTCTCCCCGGAGGAGTCGCCCAGTACGTACATGACCCTGGACCTGACGGTCTGGCGCAACGCGGTCGCGACCAGCTCGGGCAGCTGAACCGGGACGGAGCCCCCAACGCACGTTGGGGGCTCCGGTTTTCTGCCGCCCCGCCGCGTCCGCCTCCTCAGGGCGCGGGCACGGGTTCCACGAAGGGGCGTGTCAGATGGGCCGTGGCGAGGACCGCTCCGCGGTCGGCCGCCTCGGTCAGCAGGGTCCGCCGGGAGAGACGGGCGGTGTCGGGGTCGCGTTCGTGGGCGTAGGTCACCGCCGGGTTTCCCCACTGGACGGCGTGGACCAGCGCGTCGCCGGTGATCATCACGTCTCGGCCGTCCGGCTGCCGGACCAGCACCGACTGGTGACCTGGGGTGTGTCCGGGGGTGGGGATCAGATCCAGGCCGGTGGCGAGCCGGTGGCGGCCGTCCACCTCGTGAAGCTGTCCGGAGCGGCGCAGCGGCTCGACCGTCCAGTCCCACACCGGGTCGGCCGGGTCCAGGGCGCGGGTCTCGGCGCGCTGGACGACGTAGCGGGCATCGGGGAAGCAGGGCAGCCCGTCCGGTCCGCAGGTCCAGCCCACGTGGTCCTCGTGAAGGTGCGTCAGCACCACCGTCTCCACGTCGGCCGGGTCGATCCCGGCCTCGCCCAGGGCCTGGGGCAGCCTGCCCGGCACCGGGCACCAGTCCGCGCCGGGCCCCTGCGCCGGGCCGACCCCCGCGTCGACCAGGACCCACCGTCCGCCGGGCCGGGCCACGGCGAAGCACCGGAAGTCGAGCCGCCATGCCCCGTCCGGGCCGGCCGCGCCCGGGTCGAGGAGGGCCGCCCGGGCCCAGTCGCCGTCGTCCGCGTCCGGGAACGCGTCCCGTGCCGGTTTGAAGAAGGTGCCGCTCGCGTCGAGCAGCGCCACCACCTGTCCCTGGCGTTCCATCGTCCTCCCCCTCAGCACGCCTTGTCGGCGGTCTTCAACAGCTTTTGCGGTCCTTGGAGTTCGGCCAGGAATACCCCCCTGGCACGTCTCCATCGTCGGACCGTCCGAGTACAGGGACCCTAGGCGCGGGAGATCAGATGCGCCAGGCGCGGATGAGGTCGGCCGCCTGGTAGACGGTGGATTTGCCCTCGTGGATGGCGCGGACGAGTTCCACCAGCGCCCCGTAGGGCGGGTCGATGCCCTCGCCGGAGGCGTGCATGTAGGCCACGGCGACCTGGCAGGCGTAGAGGGAGTTGCGGTACGGCAGCGGCTGGAGGCGGACGAGGGTGTCGAGGAGCGCCGCGGCCCGCCAGGCGGGGTCGGGCTCGGCGGTGGTGGGGCGGGGGATGCGCGTCTTGTGGCGGGCGACGGCCGCGACGAGGGCGGAGTAGTCGGCGACGGAGACGTCTTCGGGGACGGCCTGTTCCTGCACGTCGAGAAGCCAGGCCACGTCGATGTGGAGGGCCATCAGGCGGCGTCGGCTCCGTGTCGTCGGTCGGCGGGCGGGACCTCGTCGGGGAAGGCGTCGTCGAACTCGGCCCGGTGCTGCTCGCCCCAGTTGAGGGCATAGCGGACGAACTGCCTCCGGCGGCGCTCACGCAGGGGCAGGTCGTGGACGAACTGCTTGAGGGACTTGCCTTCGGCGGCCGCGGCGGCGCGGACTTCCTCCAGCTCCTCGTCGGTGAAGGTGATGTTCAAGGACGGCATGGCGTGAGGGTACCTACTTGGTACCAGTGGGGGCCAGATGCGTGCGCCAACCCCCCTGCCCCCGCACCGGCGTAGGTGCCGGGACACTGGTGATATGGCCCGACTCCCCGCGAACCAGCCCACCTTGGTCGACGACCCGGTCACCGGCTACCGGCACCGCTACTGCCGGCGCTGCGGCCGGGAACTCACCGATCCCGACTCCCGGCTCACCGGCTACGGGCCCAACTGCGACCCGGCCCGGCGGCCCCGCGCGGCCGCCGAACACCAGGTGGAGCAGGACCCGCTGCCGGGCACATGACCGCGCAGGGAGCGAGGGCCCCGGCCGCGTGCGGCGGCCGGGGCCCCTGCCGGTCGTCAGCCGACCCGCGGGGCGGGGGCGTATCCGGCGGGGCGGGTGGTGAAGGTGCCCCGACCCTGGGTACGACCGCGCAACCGCGAGGCGTAGCCGAACAGTTCGGCCAGCGGTACGGTCGCGGTGACCACGGCCGTACCGGCCCGTACGCTCTGGCCGGTGACCCGGCCGCGGCGGGCCGCCAGGTCGCCGAGGACCCCGCCGACGGCGTCGCCCGGGACGGTGGCCGTGACATCGACCACCGGTTCCAGCAGCGCCGTCCCGGCCCGGCGCAGGGCCTCCCGCAGCGCGAGGCGGCCTGCCGTGCGGAACGCCATCTCGGAGGAGTCCTTGGAGTGGGTCGCCCCGTCGGTCAGGGTGACGCGCAGCCCGGTGACCGGGTGGCCGCCGAGGGGGCCTTCGGTCAGCGCGTCACGGCAGCCGGCCTCCACGGCCCGGACGTACTCCTGCGGCACCCTGCCGCCGGTGACCGTCGACCGGAACACGAAGTGCCCGGCGTCGCCGTGGTCCTTACGGTCCGCGGCGCCGTCCCCGGTGGGCTCCAGCGCCTCGACGTCGAGGACGACGTGCGCGAACTGGCCCGCGCCTCCCTCCTGTTTGACGTGCCGGTAGAGCAGTCCGGTGACCCCGCGGGTGACCGTCTCGCGGTAGGCCACCTGCGGCCGGCCGACGGCGACGTCGAGGCCGTGGGCGCGCCGGATCTTCTCCACCGCCACCTCCAGGTGCAGTTCGCCCATGCCGGACAGCAGCGTCTGCCCGGTCTCGGGGTCGGTGCGGACGGTGAGGGAGGGGTCCTCCTCCGCGAGCCGGGCCAGCGCCGTCGCCAGCCGGTCGGTGTCCAGACTCCGGGCCGCCTCGACCGCCACGGAGACGACCGGGTCGGCCACGGTGGGCGGTTCCAGGGCGAGCGGCGCCGAGGGGGTGCACAGCGTCGTGCCGGGGCGGGCGGTCTTCAGCCCGATCACGGCGACGATGTCCCCGGCGACGGCCCGGTCCACGTCCTCGTGGCGGTCGGCCTGCACGCGCAGGATCCGGCCGACGCGTTCGGTGCGGTGTGTTCCCGTGTCCAGCACGGCGTCTCCCTTCCGGATCGTTCCCGAGTACACGCGCAGGTAGGTCAGCCGCCCGGTGGCGGTCGCGGTCACCTTGAAGGCGAGGGCCGCGAGCGGCGCCGCCGGGTCGGCGGCCCTCTCCTCCACCGCGCCGCCGTGGGTGCCGCGCACCGGCCGCACGTCGAGCGGTGAGGGGAGGTAGGCGACGGCGGCCTCCAGGAGCGGTTCGATCCCCCGGTCACGGTAGGCCGAGCCGCACAGCACGACAACTCCCTCACCGGACATGGTCACTTCCCGCAAGGCCGTGGCCAGCGTCCGTTCGGACAGCGTCGACGTGGCACAGAACTCCTCCAGCGCCTCCGGGTGGAGTTCGGCCACCGCCTCCTCCAGGATCCGGCGGCGGCGCAGCGCCTCGTCGCGCAGGGCATCGGGCACCGGGCGCCGCTCGTACGTGCCGCCGTCCCAGTGCAGGGCGGTCATGCGCAACAGGTCCACCACGCCGGTGAAGGCGTCCTCCTGGCCGATCGGCATCTGGACCACGAGCGGGACGGTGTGCAGCCGTTCGCGGATGGAGGCGATGGCGGTGTCGAGGTCGGCGCCGGCACGGTCGAGCTTGTTGACGAAGGCGATCCGCGGGACGCCGTGCCGGTCCGCCTGCCGCCACACCGCCTCGCTCTGCGGTTCGACGCCCGCGACGGCGTCGAACACCGCGATCGCGCCGTCGAGGACCCGCAGCGACCGCTCGACCTCGTCGAAGAAGTCGACGTGGCCGGGGGTGTCGATGAGGTTGACGCGGTGGCCGTCCCAGTCGCAGCTGACGGCGGCGGCGAAGATGGTGATGCCACGGTCGCGTTCCTGCGGGTCGAAGTCGGTGACGGTGGTGCCGTCGTGGACCTCGCCCCGCTTGTGGGTGGCTCCGGTGACGTAGAGGATCCGCTCGGTGAGGGTGGTCTTGCCCGCGTCGACATGGGCGAGGATGCCCAGGTTGCGGACGAGGGAGAGGGCGTGGCGGGGCTGAAGGGTGTGGGTACGCACGGCCGGTGGCCTTTCGCGGTGGTACGAACAGGGCGGCGCGATTCCCGGACGAGACGGCGTCACGGCGGCCTGGGGCCAGGCCGGGACGAGGGCCCCGCGGTGTCGTCGGCGCGGCACGCGGCGGCCCGTGACGGGACGGGCGGGCGCGGCCGGAAGCCTCGACGGGCAGGCGGGGGTCAGATGTTCGTCACGGGCGTCCGACGGCGGCCGCGCGGCCGGCATCGGAGCTCCGGAGACACCAGGATCACGTCGTACCGTGACGGGGGAACGGCGACGCGGGTGCGGTGACGCACGGCCGGGCTCCCCTCAACTGGTCGGTGGGCGCCGCCCGATGACATGGATGGTGGTGGCGGCGCGCGGTGGCGAGTCTAGTGAGCTGGGTGGCGCGCGGGCACCGGATTATTCGCATGGCGGTGGGGCCGGGAGTGACGCCTGGTGGCCGAGGGGCATCGCCCGGTGCGGCGTGACATCCTCGTGTCATGGCCATCGAAGTGCGTCCGGCGTCGGTCTTCGAGGATGTCCGTACGCTGGTCGGTCCGAAGTCGCCGGGGGCCAATGTCTGCTGGTGTCTGAGCTACCGGATCCCGTCCAAGCTCAACAACGAGCTGCGCGGGCCGGCGCGTGGTGAGTACGTCGCCGAGCTGTGCCGTACGGGGCCCCCTCCGGGGGTGATCGCCTACGACGGCGACGAGCCGGTGGGCTGGGCCGCGGTGGCGCCGCGCTCGGACACCTCCTTCGCGCGCAACCGCAAGATCCCGCACGTCGACGACCTGCCGGTCTGGTCGCTGTGGTGCATCCGCGTACGCCCCGGTCACCGGCGCCAGGGGATCTCGCACGCCCTGATCGCCGGTGCGGTCGAGTTCGCCCGCGCCCAGGGCGCCCCGGCGATCGAGGCGTACCCCCTCGACAACGGTGACGCCAAGGTCGATCTGACCATGGCGTACGCCGGGCTCCGGAAAAACTTCGAGCGGGCCGGGTTCACCCACGCCGCCGACACCACGTCCGTACTGGCCGGCCACCCCCGGGTCCTGATGCGGCTCGACCTGCGCTGACGGACGGCGTCAGCTGCCGGGACGGGCGGGAGGCAGCAGTTCCAGCGCCTCCTCCCAGCGGAACGGGTCGGCCTCGCCGATCCGTACGCCCATCTCCCGCAGGCGGGCGAGGCTCTGCCGGTAGGCGGGGTGGGCGGCCAGGTCCGCGTTCACGCACGGCAGGGCGACCGTGGGGACTCCGGCGCCGTAGGCCTCGCACAGGGTGCCCAGGGCGAGGGTGTCGGCCAGGCCGGCCGCCCACTTGTTGAGGGTGTTGAAGGTGGCGGGAGCGACGACCATGGCGTCGGCGGGCGGGAAGGGGCGGGGGTCGCCGGGTTTGCGCCAGGCCGATCGGATCGGGCGGCCGGTCTGTGCGACGACCGCGTCGGTGTCGAGGAAGCCGAGGGCGTGCGGGGTGGCGATCACGCCGACGTCCCAGTCCGCTTCCCGCGCCGCGGAGATCAACTTGCCCACGTCGGTGGCGATCCCGGCCGCGCAGACCACCACGTAAAGGAAACGTCCGTTCGGCTCGTCGCTCATGGTCAGGGAGGGTACTCACTCCTCGATGGTGACGGTCACGGTGTGCCATCCTTCGGCCCCGTCCGGGAGAGGGTGGGTTACCGCGCCGGGCTGAGTGTGACCGGTGCGGTCGGTGGCGCGGACGGTGAGTGTGTGGCGGCCGGGTGGAGCGTTCCAGGGGTGGTACCACTGGCGCCAGGTGTCGCGGGTGTCCTCGGCGGCGAGCCGGGCCTCCTGCCAGGGCCCGTCGTCGATCCGTACCTCCACGCGCGCGATGCCCTGGTGCTGGGCCCAGGCGACCCCGGCGATCGTCACCTGGCCGGCCGGGCGGCGCGCGGAGGGCCGGGGGGTGTCGATCCGGGACTGGGTCTTGACCGGCGCCCGGGGCGCCCAGTCGTGCCTGACCCAGTACGCGTCATAGGCGTCGAAAGTGGTGAGCTCGATCTCCTCGATCCATTTGCAGGCGGAGACGTAGCCGTAGAGCCTGGGGACGACCATCCGCGCCGGGAAGCCGTGGGTGAACGGCAGCGGTTCGCCGTTCATGCCGTAGGCGAGGAGCGCGTCGCGGCCGTCCATGACGTCCTCGACGGGGGTGCCGATGGTCATGCCGTCGACGGAGCGCGCGACCAGCTGGTCGGCCGGGCCGCCCTTCGACGGCGGGACGACTCCGGCCGTACGCAGCAGGTCGGCGAGGCGGGCGCCGAGCCAGCGCGCGTTGCCGATGTAGGGCCCGCCGACCTCGTTGGAGACGCAGGCGAGGGTGATGTCGCGTTCGACGGCGGGGCGGGCGAGCAGCTCGGCGAAGGTGAGGGTGAGGTCCTCGCGCACGCCGAGGCCGTGGACGCGCAGCCGCCAGGTGCCGGCGTCGACCCTGGGGACGACGAGGGCGGTGTCGACCCGGTAGAAGTCGTCGTTCGGGGTGGTGAAGGGGCCGAGGCCGGGGATGCGCAGCGCCGCACCGGGCGGGACGGGGGGCGCCGGGGAGGCGGGCGTGGGCAGGACGACCTCGGCGCGGGACGCGCTCGCGTCCCGGCCGCGCGTGCCGAGGAGGGTACGGCCGGTGACCGCTGCGGCCGCGGCGGCAGCCACGACCGCGCCGGAGGTGACGAGGAAGCCGCGGCGGTCCCAGCCGGAGGGCGTGTCGGGGCGCCGGGCGTTCAGCCGTCCGATGAGCAGGAGGAGCGCGACGGCTCCGGCGACTCCGCCGGCGAGGGAGGGCAGGGCGTCCTGGGGTCCGATCATGTCGGGGCGGCTCGTCGCCGCGAAGGCGCCGACCACCGCGAGGGCGAGGACACCCGCGGCGGCGAGCAGGCGGTGGCGCAGGGCCAGGAGACCGAGGGCCACGGCGAGCGCGGCGAGGATGAGCACGATGCCGAGCTGGAGGACGAGTTTGTCGCTCTCGCCGAAGGTGCGGATGGCCCAGTCCTTGATGCCGGGCGGGGTGGCGTCGATGACGGCGCCGCCGACGGCAGTGAGGGGGCCGGCCTCGGCCCGTACGCCCGCGGCGGTCAGCTCCGCGACGGCGAGTGCCGCGCCGCCGGCCAGCAGTCCGCACAGGGCGGCGAGCGGTCGCCGCGGGCCGCGCGGGGAGGAGGTCCGGGAGGTCGGGGAGAAGGTGGTCACGGTCGCTCTTCGGCAGCCCGCTGCGCGCGGGGTGAGCCCGGCCACCCGATCGGGGGAGGCGGTCAGTCGCCCCCGGCGCCAGCCTTGGCCCCGGGTCTGGCGCGTACGTGCATCCGCTCGCCCTGGCGGCCGAAGAGGCTGAGGAGTTCGACCGCCCCCTCGCCCGTGGTGCCGAACCAGTGCGGCAGCCGGGTGTCGAACTCCGCCGCCTCCCCGGGGCCGAGGATCAGGTCGTGGTCGGCGAGGACCAGGCGGAGCCGGCCGGAGAGCACGTACAGCCATTCGTAGCCCTCGTGGGTGCACGGCTGCGGGGTGCGGCGGCTGGGCGGGATGACCATCTTGAACGTCTGCAGCGGGCCAGGCCGGTTGGTCAGCGGCAGGACGACGCTGCCGTTGACCTTCCTGGGGGTGATCCGCACCCGCGGGTCGCCGACCTCGGGGGCGGCGACGAGCTCGTCCAGGGGGACCTGGTGGGCCTGGGAGAGCGGGAGCAGCAGCTCCAGACTGGGCTTGCGCTGCCCGGACTCCAGGCGGGACAGGGTGCTCTTGGAGATGCCGGTGGCCTCGGAGAGCGCGGCGAGCGTGACGCCGCGCTCCGTGCGCAGCCGCTTGAGGCGCGGTCCGACCTCGTCGAGGGCCTGGGCTATGGCGGGTGAGTGCTCCACGCCGCCCGTTGTACCTCGCCGGCCTCGGGAACGGCAACGAATGTTGCTGATACCGGGACGGCGGTCGAGCCACGGGCGGTGGCGGCGGCCGAGGGCGGGCCTAGGCGGGGTGGCCGTGGTTGTCGGTCCGGTCGGCCTGGGTGGAGAACTTGTTCAGGAAGACGTCGAAGCGCCCGTCGGGCCGGCGGGTGAGGGTGGCGCCGTCCTGCCAGACGCCGTTCTCGTCCCACCACTGGCTGCCGTGCGGGTCGCCCTGGTTCTGGTGGACGTTGTGCATGCCGAGGCCCACGCGGAACGGCTCGCCGAAGACCAGGATCTCCCGGCCGGGCACGAGCATGGGCTCCAGGGCCAGGGCGGCGTCGAGGTTGGAGCCGGCGGTCCACGGGGTGCGCGGGCTGATCCGGTCCAGCAGTCCCTGGAGCCAGGCCGGCGGGCGGGCGACGAGGACGCAGCCGGGGCGGTTGGCGAGGGCGGGGTGGCGCAGATAGTCGATGGCGCCGGAGCCGGAGGTGCTGGCGAGTTCGTGGTAGCCCGGGGAGAGTGTGTCGGCCGGTTCGATCTGCGAGGCGGTCAGGACGAGGACCTTCCACTGGACGCCGGTGGCGGACTGGTGGCTGTCCACGTCGATGGCGGCCCGGTACCGTCCGGCGGGCGCGTCGATCTCGAGGTTGACGTGGAACCAGCGGCCCTGGTCGTCGGGCTGGTCGCGGAAGAAGCGGTGCAGTGTTCCGGAGAGCACACCGTATTCGGGGAGCGGCATGCGGTTCAGTGAAGCACTGTCGGCGTGAGGCACGCAGAAGCGACATGCGGCCCCTCAGGGTGCCTCGCGGACGGGTCCCTCGTGCGCGGGCGCGGTGGTGACACGGGGCAGCGCGTAGGGATGCTCCGCGCAGAGCCAGGCCACCATCCGCTCCCGGACGAAGCAGCGGGCGGCCCACACGTCGTCGGCGTTCCTGGCCGTGACCAGCGCCCGTATCTGCAGGGTGGTGGGGGTGGTGTCGGTGACGGCGAGGTCCCAGGCGCGGCCGTCCCAGGCGGGGCAGGCGTCGAGGAGTTCGCGCAGCTTGGCGCGCATCAGCGGGACCGGGGCGGTGTGGTCGAGGTGGAAGAAGACCGTGCCGGTGATCTGCGCACCGCCGCGGGACCAGTTCTCGAACGGCTTTCCGGTGAAGTACGACACCGGCATCGTGATCCGCCGCTCGTCCCAGGTGCGTACCGCGACGAAGGTGAGGGTGACGTCCTCGACCACGCCCCACTCGCCGTCGACGACGACGGTGTCGCCGATACGGACCATGTCGCCGAAGGCGATCTGGAATCCGGCGAAGAGATTGCCGAGCGTGGACTGGGCGGCCACGCCCGCGACGATGCCGATGATCCCCGCGGAGGCCAGCATGGAGGTGCCGACGGCCCGGAAGTCGGGGAAGGTCAGCAGCATCGCGGCGCCCGCGACGACCGCCACCACGGCCGTGACGATCCGCATGATCAGGGAGACCTGCGTGCGCACCCGACGGACCCGGGCCGGGTCACGGGTCCCCGCCGCGTACCGGCTGTAGGTGGTCTCGACCGCGGCCGAGACGATCCGCACCACCAGCCAGGCGCCCGCGCCGATCAGCACGAGGGTCAGGATCCGGCCGAGGGCCTGCTCGTGCTCGTCGACGACCCACCACTCCACCTGGCGGTAGGCTCCCCTCAACAGGGCGGTGAGCAGGACGACTTGGAAGGGGACCCGGCAACGGCGCAGCCGCCCCCACAGCGGTGTCTCCGGGTGCCGGGCGTCCACGCGGCGCAGCAGGACGTCCAGCGCCCAGCCCAGCAGCAGTGTCAGCGCGACCGCTCCGCCGACCACGGTCAGCGGGCGCAGCATGTCCTCCATGACTCCCTCCCTCACGCTCCTTCCGTCACGGCCCGTCATGGGTCCCGATACGCGTGCCCGGGCGGCCGGGCGGCAAACGGGGGACGCTGTGTGACGTGGTCGGGAACATGCCCCCGGGAGCACCGGGTACGCGTGAGGCGGGCCCCGGAAGGGCCGGGGAGCGCGCTGAAGGAGGAGTCATGACACGGACGGTGACCGCAGGCGTCGACACCTCGGAGGAGAGCCTGGCGGCGGCCGAATGGGCGGCGGACGAGGCCGCACGGCGGGGTCTTCCGCTGCGTCTGGTGCATGTGTGGGACTGGCAGCCGCAGCTCTTCGGCGTGCCCGCCACGGCCGAGTCCCATCAGCAGGACGCGGACCGGGTACTGCGCCGGGCGGTGGAGCGGGTACGCCAGGCGCGTCCGGGCTTCGAGCCCGAGACAGTACGGCTCGAGGGGGCGCCCGCGGAGGTACTGGCGCGGGAGGCGGAGCGCGCGGAGGTGCTCGTCCTCGGCTCGCGGGGGCTCGGCGCGATCGCCGGATTCCTCGTCGGCTCCGTCTCGCTGGCCACCCTGGCGCGCGCGGAGCGGCCGGTCGTCCTGGTGCGGGCCCCTGGGGACGTCGAGGCGGTCCCTGCGCGGGGGCGCGGCGGTGACGTGGTCCTCGGGCTGGACGTCGCCGACGTCTCGGAGGAGGTCGTGACCTACGCGTTCGAGGCGGCGGCCCGGCAGGGCGGGGCGCTGCGGGTGGTGCACGGCGTGCTGCCGCCGCCCGTGCTGGGCGACTTCTCCGCGGCCGACGACGCGGCCGTACGGACCGAGCTGCTCTCCGCCGCGCGGCTGACACTCACTCAGGTGCTCGCGCCGTGGCGGGAGAAGTACCCGGGGACGACGGTGGGTGAGACGGTCGAGGTGGGCAGTTCCACCCGGATGCTGCTCGATGCCTCTGCCGGCGCGTCACTGCTGGTCGTGGGGCGCCGGATTCCCCGTACGGCGCTGGGGACGCGCATCGGGTCGGTCACCCACGCCGTGCTGCACCACAGCCCCGTTCCGGTCGCCGTCGTGCCGCATCACTGATCGCCTCCTGGGTCCCCGGGGGCCGTTCAGCCGAGGAAGCGCACCAGGTCGATGAGGCCGTCGGTGACGCGGTAGGCGACCAGTACCCGGATCGGTCCGTCGGCGACACCGTGGGCGACCTCGTGGTCGACGACCCAGCGGCCCTCCGTCATGCGCGCCTCGATCTCGGCGCGGCAGCGGCCGTGGGCGAACTGCTCGGCGTAGACCCGGCGCAGTTCCCCGGCGCCCTCCAGGGTGGTGCCGTCGCGCCGTTCGATGGTCACGTCCTCGGCGTACGTGGCGACGAAGCCGTCCACGTCATGGGCGTTGTACGCCTCCAACTGCCGCTGCACGACGCTCACCGGATCGATCACGAGGGCGATTGTGCCAGCGCCCCCGGCGGCCGTGCCGTCGGGGGCGCCCGGGATGATCACCTCGCGGGTCAGCACCACTTGACCGCGTGGAGGTTCTGCACGTAGCGGGCCGAGACCCAGCCGTTCTTCGCCTGGAGGCGGTACCAGAGGGTGTTGCCGTTGACCCAGTCGCCGCGCTTCTTGCACTGCAGCGTCACCAGCTCGTGGGGGTGGACGACGCCGACCGCTCGCGCGTATGTGCTCGGCTGGGTGCGGACGTTGAGCGGGACCTTCGAGACGACCTTGCCGACCGGGTGTCCGGCGTGGTGCTTGGCGGTGTCCTGCACGGAGCCGACGGTGGCTTCGCTCCGCTTCGGGTCGTCCTCGTCCGCGACCGCGGCGCTCGCACCGGCCAGCGCCAGCACCGCGCCGGCGGCGGTGAGGGCGAGGGCGGTCCTTGTGGGCTTCAGCATCAAAGGGCTCCTTTGCAGCGCGGGATGTGCTCCGCCGCGGAGGGCGGCAGCGGAAGGCGGACGGAGACGGCCACGCCGACCCGCCGCCGAGGACGACCATGCGCGCAGCGCTGCCGATTGTCCGGCTGGCGCACCGCCATATGACCCGAAAGGGGGCGGTTCGCCGCGGCGGCCTCGCCCGTGACCGGAGTCGGCAGCCGTACAAGCGTCAACCACCAAGTGGAGCCGGGGGAAACGGCCGTGATCCCGTTTGCCGCCCGCCCTGCCCGGAGGGACGATGAAGAAGAGCCCTGGCTGATTCCCACGATGTCCCACCTTGGGGGCCGGATGGCGAGAGTCCCGCGCGGCGTCGTCGACGCGGGTGGCAGGCAAGCCGTCGTACACGACAAGGAAGGCGCCCTGATGGCGCTGGACCTGGCGAACGGCGCCGTGCTCTGGCACCACGCGCCGAGCCTTCGGCCCTGCGCACTGCCGGCCGGCACGGTCGTCACGGTGCGGATCACGCCGTCGCCCGCGCTGGCCGTCGTCCTGCTCGACGCCGCGACCGGGAACGACCGCTGGGAATCGGAGCCGGTCGCGTTGGAGCCCTGGGTGCGGTGCACCCTCGACGACACACCTGATTTCAGCCTGCGCACCGAGACGGACGAGGCCGCGGACGAGGTGCTGATCCACTGGCACGCCCGCGGCTCGTACCGTGGCGGCGCCGCGCCGAGCCCGCAGGTCCTGGCCGCGGCCGCGCGTGAGGCGCGCGGCGTCCTGCGGGTCGATGTCGCGGCCCCTTCCGTGGACGCCCTGCCCGAGGCCGGGGCGGCCGGGTCCCCGGGCCCGCCGGAGGCCGAGGCGGTGGACGCCGGCGCCGAGGCGCTCGTACCGCCGCCCGCCGCCGATGTCCTGGACCGCAGCCAGGTCGGCGACCAGCGGCTCGAGCTCGCCTTCGAGCCGGACTCCGGGGCAGTCGTCCTGCGGGCGGTGGACCCGCCGACGGCCACGGTGCGATGGGCGGTGGAGGTGGACCACACGACGACGCGGCGGGCGCCCAAGCTCCCGCCCTAGCCCGACCCCCGCACGAACCATCCCTCATCAGGGGCATGCCATGACCATCTCGGACGAAGAGCTCGCAGAGGCCAAGCACATCAGCGTGGAGCAGGTGCAGTTGCTGCGCGAGGCCCGGGGGACGACCAACGCCACACTGGAGACCCTGTCGGACGCCGCGGTGCGCAAGGCCCTGCGCCGTCTCGACCAGCCCGACATGCCGACGGCCCGCGGGCTGTTCCGCGTCGAGCAGGAGCGGGGCGACGACGGCACGGTCAAACCCCATGCGCTGGCGCAGGCGTTCCGGCAGGCCGAGACCCTGCTGACGCGTGTGTCCACCGGGGCGGTGACGGCCGGCGTTCCCACCGGTCCCAACGGCCACCGCACCCGAGGCGGACCGGCCCCCACGGCGGGGATGCAGCTGGCCACCTGGGAGTGGCTCGGCCCCGGCAACATCGGCGGACGCACCCGCGGGCTGGTGATCCATCCTCAGCAACCGCTCAAGATGTGGGCCGTCAGCGCCGGCGGCGGCGTGTGGCACACCAAGAACGGCGGCGCCGACTGGCAGCCCGTGGACGACTTCCTGGAGAACCTCGCCTGCGGCTGCATCGCGATGGACCCCTCCGCTCCCGCCACGATGTACGTGGGCACGGGCGAGGCGTTCCAGAACGTCGACGCCATCCGCGGCAACGGCATCTTCGTCACGACGGACGCCGTCGACTGGAAGCCGATCCTGGCGACGCAGACCCCGGACTTCCAGTTCGTCAGCCGGATCGCGGTGTCGCAGTCCGGGAAGGTCCTCCTCGCGGCCACCTCGACCGGGCTCTTCCGGTGTGCCGACCCGGCACGGGCGACGTGGACCCAGGTCCTCGACGTCCCCCTCGGCGACGTCCGCTTCGACCCTTCCGACAGCAAGAAGGCGGTGGCGGGGGCGCTGCAGGACGGTGCCGCATGGTTCAGCCGGGACGGTGGCATGAGCTGGCAGCTCGCGTCCGGCGGCCCGTGGATGGGGCGCGTCGAGCTCGCCCACGCCGCGAAGGACCCCGACATCGTGTACGCGTCCGTACAGATGACCACCGGCCAGATATGGCGCTCGCAGGACGGCGGCGCGACCTACCGGCGTCGGCGGACCCTGTCCCCGGACGGTGTGGTGGCGGACTACCTCGCCAACGACCAGGGGTGGTACGACAACACCATCTGGGCGGGGGACCCGACCGACTCCGATCTGGTGCTGGTCGGCGGTATCAACCTGTGGCGCAGCACGGACGGCGGCGACCATCTGGCCGAGATCAGCACCTGGTCCGAGCCCCGCTCGGTCCACGCGGATCAGCACGCCATCGTCTCCCACCCCTCGTACGACGGTGTCACCAACAGGACCGTGTTCTTCGCCAACGACGGCGGGGTCTTCAAGGCGGCCGACCTGGCCGTGGTGGGAAGTGAGCCGCGGCCCCCGTTCATCACCGGCTGGACGGAGCTGGTCAACAACTACGGCGTCACCCAGTTCTACGGCGGGGCGGGCCACACGGGCAGCGGCAAGATCATCGGTGGTGCGCAGGACAACGGCTCGCTCGTCTTCGACCCCGCGCTCGGCCCCGAGGGCTGGCGGCAGTTCTTCGGCGGCGACGGGGGCTGGTGCGCCGCCGACCCGACGAACCCGAAGGTCTTCTACGGCGAGTACACCAATCTGCAGCTCCATCGCAATACGGACGGCGCCTCCTCCAACGACGAGTTCGGGGACACCTTCATCAGCGGGAACGTCTTCGTCCCCGGGCAGGGATGGACCTGGAAGCCCGTGCCGTTCCGTATCACGGACGCCATGAACGGCAGCTCCGGCGCCCTCTTCATCGCACCGTTCGTCCTCGATCCGAACAACGAGAACCGGATTCTCGCCGGTGGTCTGTCGCTGTGGCGGACGAACAACGCCAAGGAGCCGACCACCTTCACCAGAGGTCCCCGCTGGGATGCGATCAAACCCAGCACGGGATCGAAGATCAGCGCCATCGCGGTGGCCCCCGGCGACCCCGACCATGTGTGGGTGGGCCATATGAACGGCATGGTGTTCCGTACCACCAACGGCACCGACACGACCCCCGCCTGGGAACGCCTCGGGATCACCGGCCCCAGCCCGCTCACCCCGCGGCGCGGCTGCCTCTGCATCACCCTGCACCCCACGGACCGGGACACCGCGTACGTCGCCTTCGGCGGGTACGAGCGCGGGAACCTGTGGACGACGACGGACGGCGGTGCGCGCTGGACCGACCTCGCCACCGCGCTGCCGCCCGCGCCGATCCGGGCCGTCGCGATCCATCCGCGGCAGACGAAGTTCGTCTACGCCGGAACGGAGGTCGGGCTGTTCGCCAGCGAGAACGCCGGGGCCAGCTGGTCGCCGACGAACGAGGGGCCGACGAACTGCTCGGTCGACGATCTGTTCTGGATGGACGAGACGCTGGTGTGCGTGACGCACGGGCGGGGGATGTTCCGCATCGACCTGTCCACGGTCCCGTAACCCCGTCCAACCCGCCCCCGACCAGGCCCTGAACAGGCCCTGAACAGGGCCCTGACGACGAGGATCCACCTACCGGACGGCCCCACGCGGCGCCTCCGTGAGCGGCATGACAAGCTGCTGATCAGTTTCTGTTATCCGCACGGAGGCGCCGCGTCTCCTGAGTGTCGGAGGAGTCGGGCCAGAGTTCCGGGAGAGTGGACACAGCGTGAGCAACCAACCAGAAGCCGCGGTCGTCAGGGCGGCACAGGCCGGGGACCAGGAGGCCCAGGACCGGCTGGTGGCCGAGTACCTCCCGCTGGTCTACAACATCGCCGGACGGGCCCTGAACGGGCACCCGGACACCGACGACGTCGTGCAGGAGACCATGGTCCGCATGCTCAGCGGCCTGGACGGGCTGCGCAGCCTGGACAGTTTCCGCAGCTGGCTGGTGGCCATCACGATGAACCAGGTCCGCGGCCACTGGAGGGACCAGTCGGGGGCGATATCCACCGGCCGGGGCCTGGAAGACGCCTACGACGTCGTGGACCCCGGCGCCGACTTCGTGGACCTCACCATCACCCGGCTGGGGCTCTCCGGCCAGCGCCGGGAAGTCGCCGAGGCCACCCGGTGGCTGGACGAGACGGACCAGGCCCTGCTGTCGCTGTGGTGGCTGGAGGCCGCCGGCGAGCTGACCAGGGCGGAGGTCGCCGCCGCGATGGAGCTGTCCCCGCAGCACACGGCGGTGCGGGTGCAGAGGATGAAGGCCCAGCTGGAGGCGGCCCGGGTGGTGGTCCGCGCACTGGCCGCCGACCCGCGCTGCGTCCTGCTCGGCTCGATGGTCGCGCAGTGGGACGGTGAGCCCTCCGCGCTGTGGCGCAAGCGGATCGCCCGCCACGCCCGCGGCTGCTCCGTCTGCTCCGGACACTGGTCCGGGCTGATACCCGCCGAGGGGCTGCTGGTGGGTCTCGCCCTGGTGCCGGTGGCGGCGCTCGGGGCGGGCACGGCGACCGACACGCTCACCACGGTCGCCTCCCATGCCCCGCTGCCGGGCGGCCGGGCGGTGCTGCGCCGCGAGCGGTACCGGCGCCGCCGTCGTACGGCCGTGGTCGCCGCGGCGGTCGCGGCGCTCGTCGTCGGCGGGGGTACGGCCCACCTCCTCACCGCCCCCGAGGACGGCGAGAAGGAGGCGGCCCCGGTGGCCGCGGTCCCGCCCCCGGCCTCCCCGGCGCACGCCATCCAGTCCCCGCCGCCCTCCCCCACGCCGAGCGCCTCGCCCTCCCCGTCGAAGAGCCCCACGCCGAGCGCCTCGCCCTCCCCGCCGAAGACGGCCCGTCCGTCGCCGACCCCCACGCCGTCCAGAACGACGGCGAAGCCGACGCCGAAGCCGGCGCCGCCCGGGGAGGCCTCGACCAGTGACGCGCGGAAGGTCGCGGAGCTGGTGAACGCCGAACGGGCCAAGGCGGGCTGCGGCCCGGTCCGCACCAACAGCAAGCTGGCCACGGCCGCCCAGCGCCACTCCGAGGACATGGCCGCCCGCGACTACTTCGACCACACAAGCCCGGACGGCACCGACCCGGGCGACCGGATCACCGCGGCCGGATACCGCTGGAGCACGTACGGCGAGAACATCGCCCGTGGTCAGCGCGGCCCGGCCCAGGTCATGGACTCGTGGATGAACAGCTCCGGCCATCGCGCGAACATCCTGAACTGCTCCTTCAAGGAGATGGGCGTCGGCATCCACGAGGGCTCCGGCGGCCCCTGGTGGACCCAGGCCTTCGGCACCGCGCTCTGACACTCCGGGACCGGACACGGCCCCGGCCGCGTAACTGGCTGGCACGACCAACGGTACGCAGCCGGGCCGGGGCCTCCCCTCCCCCAACGGTCGTACTCCGAGCCGGATTCGTCCCGGTGGCGGATTGACGACGCCCGCTCGGCAGCACAATCCCCCTGGCCATGGACGTCGTGAAGTTGGGGGGATCGACATGGAACCGATCGCGGTGGGCGCCGTCGTGGGGCTGCTGGCCTCGTACGCCCAGCACCTTGCCCAGGGAATGTTGGACACCGCCGTCACCGAGCGGCTGCGGGGCTTGTGGGACACCGTCTCCGCGCGCTTCGGGCGCGACACGGCCGACGAGGACGCCCTGCTCCTGCTTGCAGGCCCAGCCTGAGCAGGAGCGGCGGCGGGAGGCCGTCGGGCGGCGCCTTCAGGAGGCGGTCGACGCGGACCCGGAGTTCGCGGCGGAACTCGCCGCGCTGGTGCGGGCGATGGGGGAGCAGTCCGGGGATCCGGCCGGGCGGCAGCTGGAGAACGTCGGGGTCGCGGCGATGGACCAGGCGAAGGTCGAGATGCGCGGCCGGTACGTGGCCGGGGGCAGCCTGACGGTGGGCACGGACAACACCACGACACCTCTCACCACCCCGGCCGAGGACGGCTGAGCACGGCGCGGGGCTCGGCGGGCCGTGGGGCGGCGGCGGCCGTCCTGGCCGTGTTCATGGTGCGGCTGCCGGGGTACGCGGCGGTCTCGGCCGTGGCGGTGGACGCCGAGGCGGGCGTGGTGCTGGCGGGCGACGCGGACGGCAGGGTGACGCGGTGGACGGTGCGGGGTGCCGCGCTGCCGGGGCTGCCCCTTCCGGCCACGGTGCGGGCGATCGTGGTCCACCGGCCGGGCGTCGCCGCCGTGACCACCGTGGCGGCTCAGGTGCTGGAGGTTCCCACGCGCGCGGGGACGGCCCGGCCGCTGCCGGTGGGGCCGCTCGGCGTGGGAAGGGACCACGCGGCGGCGGCCGTTCCCGGCGGCGGTCTGGTCATGGTGGACGGGGCGGCCGTCCACCGGTGGACCGGGCGCGCCGAACCGCTGTCGGCCGACGCGCCGGGTGCCACCGCCGTCGCCGCGGTGGCCGGGACGGTGTACGTGGGGGACGGGACGGGCAGGGTCCGGGCCTGGACCGTGGACGGGGCGCCGCGCCCGTACAGCGAGGTGTTCACCGGCCCGCGTTCCGACGCCGTGACGGCCCTGACGACGGACGGGGCCCTGCTGTCGGCGCTGACCCGGGACGGGCGGCTGGTGGTCTGGGACCTCACCGTCCGCCGCTCCCCCGCCGCCGGTCCGCAGCCGGCCGCGGCGGGCCGGGAGGTGACGGCGGTGGCGTACGGCCCGACCGGCACACGGGCGGTCGGTGACAGCGGCGGCGCCCTGCACCTGTCCGGCGGCAGGCCGCACTCCGGGGTCCGTCTCGATCTGCCTGGTGGCGGGGTGCGCGGCCTCGTCTGGACGGGGCCGGACACGGTGGTGGCGGCGACGGCCGACGGCGTCCTGCACGGTGTGGACCTGCCGACCGGTGAGGCAGAGGTCCTGACGAGCCGCCGCGCGGCGTTCCGAGGCCTGTGGGCGGCGGGCGACGGCACTGTGCTTGCCGCCTGGGACGATCAGGTGCTGCTGCGCGCGCCGGACGGCAGGAGCGCGCCGCTGCGGGGGTTCTCCGGCTCCGGCGTGCGTACGGCCGCGTTCGGCCCGCACGGCGAGGTCGCGCTTTCGTACGGCTCGGTCACCGAGCCGCGGGTCCTGCTGTGGGCGGGCGACGCGACGAGGACCCCGCCGCGAGTGGTGCGCACGGATCACCGGCTGTTCGTGGCCTCCCTCGCCTTCTCCCACGATGGCCGCACGCTCGCCACCGGCAGCGACGACCGCACGGTCGCCCTGGGGGACGTCCGGGACGGCGCGCCGCGCGGTGCCCCGCTGACCGGTCACGGCGACACGGTGCGCGCGCTGGCCTGGTCGGCGGAGGGCCGGCTCGCCTCGGGCGCGGAGGACGGGACGGTACGTCTGTGGGACACCGGCTCGTCGGAGCCGGGGCTCGGCCTGCCGCTGCGGTACGCCGACGACCGCCCCGTCACCGCGCTCGCCGCCTCACCGGACGGGCGCGAACTGGCCGCCGCCAACGGTCCGTTCACCGTGGTCTGGCCGTTCGGCGCGACGGCCTGGACGGAGCTGGCCTGCGAGGTCGCGGCCGGCGTGCGCCTGGGGCCGGACGCGGCCGGTTACGCGGCGGGAGAGCGACTGGAGAACCCCTGCTGAGAGCGCGGGCGAGACGAACGTATCGGCCGGTCGCGACTTTCGGTGACTGCCCGGCGGGGTCTGCGAGCGGCATCGTGAAGGTCGACGACGCGGGATCGACAGCGGGGGTACGGGCATGAGCCGGGCGACGCGGACGGATCGGCGGTTCTTCATCGAGCAGCGGCTGACGCCGATGGCCAATCGCTACGAGGTACGGGCGGCCGCTCCCGACGGCGGCGCAGAGGAGATCGTCGCCTTCGCCCGGCAGAAGCGGCGCGCACTCAAGGAGCAAGTCACCTTCTACACCGACGAGTCGGCGCGGGAGGTGCTGTTCACGTTCAGGGCGCGGCAGGTCGTGGACCTGGGGGCGACCTATGACGTGGAGGACGCGGCCGGGCAGCCGATCGGCCGGTTCCGGAAGGACTTCGCCGCGTCCCTGCTGCGCGGCACCTGGCATCTGAGCCAGTCCGGCACCGTCGAGGAGTCCACCGGCCGGGAGCGCAACCAGGTGGTGGCGGTCGTCCGGCGGGTGTGGTCCTTCGTCCCGTTCCTGGATTTCGTGCCGTTCGCCTGGCCGTACCACTTCGACTTCACCGAGGCGGGCCGGCCCATCATGTCGGTGGACAAGCGACTGGGTCTGCGGGACCGCTACGTCCTGGACATACCGGCCCAGGACCTCGACCACCGCCTGGCGATAGCGCAGGCGGTGGCCCTCGACGCACTCCAGTCCCGCTAGCACTCCAGCACCTTGGGCATTAGTCCACCTTATGGGCTCGCCAAGTCTTCGTTTCCGGCGGTACACCATGCGTAATGGCAACAATTCCTTGGAGTGAGGGATTCCGTTGACGCGGAGTCAAATTGCGGATTTCTCTATCTCGATCCGATAACAGAGAATCAGAATAGGGCTAGACCAATCAACCGCGCTTCGCTCAACTACGGCCCCTGGTAAGCAAATTGACCCTTCATCACTTTGAACCGCCAGGTAACGGAACGCACATATTCTTTCGGTCCCTCTATGTCTGAATTTTCCGCCTCCGGCGTTCTGGCAGGCTGCCGCGCACCGTTCTCCGATCAAGAAGAGGTGCGACTTGTCAGGACGTCGAAGACTGAAGCCGCAGCGCCGCAAGACCCCCCGGCTCATACTCGCGACGGCCGCCGTCGCGGCCATGGCGGTCGTGGGAGGCGTGGCCTACCAAGCCGCCCAGCCGGCAGCCGGGACGGACCGCCCGCTGTCGCTGGCCCAGCCGGCCGACACACCGACCGCGGCCCCCGAGCCGGCCGCTGAACCGACACGGGAGAAGGATCCCCAGCCCCTCACCAAGAAGCCGAAGAGCGAGCCCGGACGCGGACTCGTCTACGAAGGCCTGGCACCCGCGCCCGAGGGGGATCCGTGCGCCGGCGTCTACCGCACAACCGCCGGCCACTGCACGCACGGCCCGGACGCCCCGCCGAAGGGCGTCGACATCAAGAAGGACACGCCCCCCGCCGTCAGGACGACCGTCCCGGCAGAGGACCCGGCCAAGCCGGAGCGCGGCAAGTCCGCCGACAAGCCGTCCGGCGCCGCGCTGCCCCGCACCGCCACCCCCGCGCTCGACGCCGCCGCGCCCAGGGCGGGCGGCCCGCCGGCAGCCGGGACCTCCGGCGCCCGCAAGGCGCCCGCGAACGGGCCCGCCGGACAGACCGTGCAGTGCGACGGTGACGGCACCACGGGCAACCGCGTCCAGGTCGTCTACGCCCACGCCCCCGGGAAGGACAGGTACGCCACGTACCTGGCGTCCTTCCGCAAGTGGGCGGCCGACGCCGACCTGATCTTCTCCGAAAGCGCCAAGGACACCGGTGGAGTGCGGCACATCCGCTACGTCACCGGCGCCGACTGTGTGCCGACGGTGCTCAACATCGAGCTCCCCGCCTCGGCGATGGCCGAGTTCAGCGCCATGAACCGGGCGCTCGCCACCCGGGGCCTCGACCGCCGTGACCGCAAGTACATGATCTTCGCCGACACCCAGGTCTACTGCGGCATAGGCACCTTCGCCGGTGACGAGCGACCCACCCAGAACAACCTCAGCAACTTCGGCCCCTCCTACGGCCGTACGGACACGGGCTGCTGGGGTGGACACACCGCCGCCCACGAACTGGGCCACAACCTCGGCGCGGTGAACAACAGCGCACCCAACACCAGCCGCGGTGCCCACTGCACCGACGAGTGGGACGTGATGTGCTACTCGGACAGCCCCTACTACCCGAAGATGCGCACGGTCTGCCAGAACGGTGCCTACGAGAACCGGCTGGACTGCAACCACGACGATTACTTCCACACCAATCCCAGGCCCGGCACCTATCTCGCCACGCACTGGAACATCGCGGAGAACCAGTTCCTCATGAGGAACAGGGGCACCACGCAGCCCAATCCGACCCCCACACCCACCCCGACTCCCACGGGCGGGCCGACGACCGGAGCACCCGCCGTCAGCGTCGGGCAAATTGCGCCGGACTCCGCCGTGGCCACCTGGAAGGCCGTCGAGAACGCCGCCTGGTACCAGCTGTTCCTGGACGGCAAGTCCATCGGTTGGGTACAGACGAACAGCGCCCGCGTCTACAACCTGAAGCCCGGTACCAACTACACCCTCGCCGTCTCCGTACGTGACAAGTCCGGACGCGACACCGGCCCCGGCAAGGCCACCTCCTTCCGCACCGCCGGCAACGGCGACGGCACCACGCCCAACACGCGCTATCTGCTCACCAACGGCCCCACCGGAACGGCCGCGGAGGTCTGGGGCGGCAGGACCGCCGACGGAACCGTCCTCGTCGGATCGCAGCGCAACGGCTACGCCCAGCAGCAGTGGTACGTCGACGACGCGGGCAACGGCTACAGCCGCATCCGCTCGGCGGCCTCGGGCAAGTGCCTCCAGACCGGCGGCACGGCCGGCCCGGGCATGTGGGTCGCCCAGCAGCCGTGCGGCAACGTCGCCGCGCAGCAGTGGAAGCTGACGCCCACCGGTAATGGCGTGATGATCACCGCAGGTACGAGCCGCTTCGCGCTCGGCGTCAGCAACCGGCCGTACTACGGCTCCTGGCTGATCGAACTCCAGCACGCGGTCTCCGGGCCCGCGCAGATCTGGACGCTCCAGAAGTCCGCTTGATCCCTCTCCCGCCGGCTCCGGCCGGCATGACGGCCGACGGGCGGCATCGCCGCCCGTCGGCCACCCGACACCGACTTTCCTCAACGGAGGACAACTGTGCACGCAACGCGTTCAGCGGCCGCGGCCACCGTGCTGGCGGCGACCGTGTTGACCGCCTTCGGCACCGCAACCGCCCACGCCCACGGAGGCACTCTGGCGGTCGACATCACCGGACACGAGCGGGGACACGTGACGGCCCTCGTCACGTGGGAGAACGACAAGGACTCGGTCGACGAGCGAGTCGCCGCCACCGTCAACGCCGTCAGCCCCGACGGAACCCGTACGGCCGGGCCGTGGGTGCTGGTGCCCGACCCCTCCGACGCGAAGCGTTTCACCACGGCCGAGGTGCTGCCGCCCGGCCGCTGGAAGGTCTCCGTGGAGGTGGGCCACCCGGCCCTGGGCCGGGACGAGGCGGACATCACCGTGGCCGCCGCACCGGCGAGGCCCGCACCGGAGAGGCCCGCACCCGTCGCACCGCCACCGGCCGAACCCACCGCGGACGCGGGTCCAGGTCCGTTCCGGACGGCGCCGGTCGCCACGGGCATCCTGCTGGCCGGCTGCGCTGCCGCATTCCTCGCCGTACGGCACAGGCGCCGCAGCCGGGGGTAGCGCCCGCCCCTTGCCTCCGAAGGAGGACAGCCCTAGACGTCCAGCGGGCCGGGCGCAGGAGTCTGGTCGCCGTCCGCGCGGTCGCCGTCCTTGGACGAGTTCGGGAACATCAGCCATGAACTCACGGTGATCAGGAGCATCGAGCTCAGCCCCAGGCCCATACGGAACAGCCGCATGCTGCCCGACCAGTCATGGGGCGCACCGAAGACGACCCAGAAACCCAGCGCTATACCGACGAGGAGGACGACCGTCGCACAGGCGCGACGCAACACAAGACTCATACGATCATGATCGCAGCCGCCTGGGCACCCCGTCATCCTCCGGCGACGGGACGGACCTTGACCCGTGAGGCGGGCTCCTGGTGGCCACCGCTGGCGATCATGCGCACCTCACCGTGGTCGCCGATCTCCGCCTGCACGATCCCCGTGTCGTCGGCGTAGATCGGATGCCCTCCGGGGCCGGTCCGGTCGGTGCGGTGCACGAGGACCACGTCCTCGCCGCCCGGTACCGCCTGGTCAGGGTCGGCGAATACCAGTTCGTACCTGCTGTCCCGTCCCATTCCGGCCTCCTCGCCACCCGATGCCCTCCGGCGGTTTCGTCCACCACGGGGCGAATGACTCCTCGGCACCATTATCGTGCCGCGGGGCCTGCCGCGCGGGGCCGAGCGGAGCAATACCGGTCAGTCGTGCGGATGAGCCGGCGGCGCCCGCCTTGTGGCCGGGGCGCCGGTGACCAGGATGGTGAGGGCGCCCTGTCCGTTCCCGTCGGCCCATCCCGTACGGGAGCTCCTCCGCACACCGGAAAGACGCCGCCATGGCCTCAGTCGTCGGTTTGGCCACCCAGCTCCGTTCCGGCCTGTCAGGGACTCTCCCCTCCCTCGGCGGCATCTCCCAGGGGCCTGAGCGGTGGGCGGCGCTCGGCACGGCCCTCGGGCTTCCGTCCGGTACGGACATGACTGCCGCCACCCTGCTCGCCCGGCTGGCCGGGGTGGACGACGGCCAGGCCGGAGAGCTCTGGCCGCGTCTGGTCGAGCTGCTGCGGGGAGCGACCGACCGGGCGGGCACCTCATGGAGCCTGGAGGTCCCGGGCGCGGTGAGCGCCGCAGGCGGGCAGGTGCACGTCCTCGGCCCCACGCTGCCGACGCCGTTCACCGTGAAGCTCCTGCTCGACACAGAGGTGCACCTCGCTCAGGGGCTGCGGCTGCCCGGGGGCAGTTCGCTCAGCCTCACCGTCCCGGCCGATCCGGCCGACGCCGCATTGAAGCTGGATCTGCGTTCCCTGCGGCTGGCGCTGGGCGCGGGGGACGGACTGCTGAGCCTGCTCGTCCCCGGCGGCGTCGTACTCGAAGGAGACGTACCGGCCCGGGTCGACGCGAAGGGGGTCCATTTCGAGGGCGGTTCGCGCAACGCACTGGCGCTGCCGCTGAAGAGCGCGCCCCCCGGGCTCCGCGCGCCGTCGCTGTACCTCGCGCCCAGGGACGGCGGTCTCTCCTTCACCGCTTCCTTCGGTGCGTCGCTCCTCGGCCTCGCCGACGCGACGGTCGACGGCGTCGGTACCGTGGTGGGGCCCGGGGCCGCCACCTCGGTGGTGGGCCCGACGGGCATCGGCCTGAGCCTGGCGCTCGGCCCGGCCCGGGGGTCGGGGTTCCTGGACGGAAAGGACGGCGAGTACCGGGGCGCGCTCGCGCTCAGCCTCGGTCTGGTCGAGGTCCGGGCGTTCGCCATTCTGCGGACGCGGCAGGAATCGCTGCTGGTCGCGCTCAGCGCGGAGTTCACCCCGCCGATCGAGCTCGGCCTGGCGCTCACGCTCAACGCGGTCGGCGGCATCCTGGGCGTCAACCACGCCATCGACCAGTACGGGCTTGCCTCCGCCGTGCGGTCCGGCCATCTTGACCACGTCCTTTTCCCCGAGGACCCCGCCACGGCGGCGCCACAGATCCTCAGCACCCTCGCATCCGTGTTCCGCACAGAGCGGGGCAGCCGGGTCGTGGGGCCCATGCTCCGGCTCGGCTGGGGCCGTCCGGTGTCCTTCGTCACCGCCGACATCGGCCTGATCCTCGAACCGACCAGTGGCACCACCGCCCTGCTCGGCCGCCTCAGGGTGGCGCTGCCCGCGCCGCAGGCTCCGATCATCGACCTGCGGGCCTCCGTCGAGGGCCTCGTCGAACCCGACGGCACCGTGCGGCTCTCGGCCGATCTGTCCGGCTCCCGCCTCCTGACCTCCTCCATCGAGGGCGGCATGGCCTTGCGCATCAGCCCCGGCGCAGGGCCTGGGTTCCTCTTCAGCGCCGGTGGCTGGCACCCGGAATTCCCCGCGCCGGCCGGCTTTCCCCCGCCCAGACGGCTGTCCCTCGCCCTGTCCGACACCCCGCTCCTGCGGATCGTCTTCAGCGGCTACCTCGCGCTCACACCCGGAACGGTCCAGGCCGGCGCGGACCTGGCGGTCGTCATCGGCAGCCGGAGCACCGGAGTGACCGGACATCTCCACTTCGACGCTCTGGTGCGGTGGGAGCCGAGCTTCGGTGTGGTCCTCGACCTGCGCGGCGGGTTCGCGCTGCGGTTCGGCGGGAGGACGATCTGCTCGGTGCAACTGCGGGTCCGGGTCGAGGGGCCCACGCCCTGCTGGCACATCGCGGGACGGGCCACCGTCTCCCTCTTCTTCATCGACATCGACTTCCCTTTCGACGAACACTGGGCCTGCACCAAGCAGGTCACCGCCGACCCCCCGCCGGACATCGCCCTGCGGCTGGAACAAGAGCTGGGCAACGCCCGCAACTGGGCGCCCCTGGTGCCGCAGGGCACCGGCCCGCTGGTGTCCCTGCGCGCCGGCGGCAAGGACGCGGGCCGACTGCTGCACCCGCTGGGACGGCTGCGGTTCACCCAGCGGGTGGTGCCCCTCGGCGTCCTCGTCAGCCGCTTCGGCGCGGCACGGCTGCCCACCCCGACGGCCTTCGACGTGACCGTCGGGTTCACCGGCGGCACGGGCACGAGCACCGACGTCACGGAACACTTCGCGAGGGCCGACTTCTTCGAGCTCACGGACGCGGAGAAGCTGAGCCAGCCGTCGTTCGAGCGGCTCCGCTCCGGCAGCGAGCTGACCCCTCCGCCCGACGCACCGTCCGCGACGCGGTACACGGCCGACCTGAGATACGAGAGCAAGTGGCTCGGCGCACCGGACGAGGACCCCCAGCTGCCCCGCTGGGCGGCGAGCGAGGCCTATCTGAACCACACCGTTGCCCACGGCGCGGTGGCCATGGGCGGCGCCCACACCGCCCGTACGCGGTATGTCACCAAGGCGACGTGCCCGAGCGGTCTGCGGGAGCGCGCGTTCAGGATCGTCGACGCCGACACACTCACGGCGAAGGCCGAATTCCCCCATGAAGTCCCGTTCACCAAGGCTGCGGAGGCCCTCCTGTCCGCTCCCGGCCGCGCACGGCTCCATGTCGTACCCGTACACGAGGTGAGGCCATGACGTCGTACACCTTCGCCTCCTGGGACCGGACCGGCGCCGCGGCCTCCCTGCGTGACGTGGACGACCTGCGGCGCACCGCACCCGTGCGCGGCACGCTGTCGGCCACGGCGTCCGTCAAGGGCCGCCCCGCCGCGGTGCCGGTACCGTTGTCTCTGTACGGTCCGGGCGACGTCCTCGCCGTCGATCCGAAGCAGATCGTGCGGCTCTACCCACGGCCCGGCACACCCGACGCGGAGACCACCCGTTTCCCGCTGGTGGAGTTCGACCGCACTGATTTCCCCTGGCTGTTCACCCCGCTCGCGCCCGTGTCGGGCGGTGAGCTGCGCCCCTGGCTCACCCTGGTCTGCGTCCCCACGGCGGCCGGGCGGCCGAGGCGGCGGCCCGGAAAGCCGCTGCCGGTCCTGCAGGTCTCCCCCACGGAGCTGCCCGACCCGGAGTTCCTGCACCTGTGGGCGCACTCCCAGACCATCACCGGCCACAAGGACGACACCCGCCGCTCGCTCTCCCGGCTGATCGCGCCCCGCCGGCTGCTCCCGCACACCGAGTACGCCGCCTGCCTGGTACCGGCGTTCGAGGCAGGGCGGCGCGCCGGCCTCGGCGAAGAGGGCGGCGACCTCTCCCGCGCTTGGAAGGCGACGGACGACGCGGCGACGCTCCCGGTCTACCACTTCTGGACCTTCTCCACCGGCGAGGCGGGCGACTTCGAGACCTTGGCCGCCCGGCTGCGGTGCAGACCGCTGACCAAGGACACCGGCCGGCGGAAGATGGACGTCAGCAGGCCCGGCCCCCTCATCCAACCCGGGCCGGGACAGCACACACTGGACGTCGAGAGCGCGCTGAGAAGTCCCGCGGCACCGGACCGCACCACATGGCCGGTGGACGCCCCGAGCACGGCGTGGCAGAAGGCGCTCGCCTCCGCCCTGGACCTCGCCAAGACGGTCGACGGCGAGGAGGACCCGGAGGTCCAGCCCCCGCTGTACGGCGGCTTCCACGCCCTGTGCGCCCGGGTCGGTCCCGCGCTGACGGGCTGGCCCCACACGCTGAACCTCGATCCGCGCTGGCGGGTCGCCGCCGGGCTCGGCACCCGCTCCGTCCAGCGGGAGCAGGAGCAGCTGATGGCTTCGGCGTGGAGCCAACTGGCCGAGGCCCAGGCGGCGAACCGATTCGTGGACCTCGCGCGGTTCGCCCGACTGGTCGGCGGGAGCCTGCACCGCCGCCATGTGCGGACCCTGTCCACGGACGAGATCCTGCACCTGGCCGTGCCGTTGAAGACCAGGGCGGTGTTCGGTACCGCGACCCTTGCCCACACGATCCATGGCAGTGCGCTGCCGACGGCGCTGTCCACCACGGCGTTCCGCCGCGCCGTCCGACCGCGTGGCGCGCTCTGCCGGCGTGTTTCCCTGATCGCCCCGTCCGCGGGACCGGCGCAGGCCCAACGGCCGTTCGCCGCCACGATCGCCTCACTGGCGGCGTCCGGCAAGGGCCTCGCGGTGGCTCCGGTGGCGCCTGACGGCACGGTCTCCTTCGGCGTCGCCCCCCAGCGCGTGGTCAGCGCCCAACGGCTGCCCGCCGTACTGGCCGCGCTGGGGTCGTACGGAACGGCTCCGCTCGGCTGGCTGGCGCTGGGCAAGAAGGCCGAGACGCGAGCGAAGCTCCTTGACCTGACGACCGATCAGCTCAGCGCGCTCCCGGACATCCCGGCCGCCGCCTTCGAGGCGGTCTTCCCGCTCCGGGCACTGCCCGAAATCGGGGTGTCCGAGCGCTATCTGGCCCAGGTGCGGCTGACCACCGGCGGCGCGCTGATGCTCCCCTCGGGGAGGGTGACCGCCGTGCCCCTGCTCCCGGCGTCCTCCGACGTGGCGACGGGCGGTGCCTTCACCGGCTCCTGGTCGGGCCCCTGGAGCGAGAGCAGCCGGCCCCTGCCGGCAGACCACTGGGACGGGACTTGCGGCGGTACGTGGACCCGCGGGGGCGCCGGCGGTACGTGGCGGGGACGGTTCGCCGGGCTCTGGAACGCCAGGCCCGAGGGCGGGCCCGGCGGGTTCTGGCGGACCGTGCTGTGCGGAACGTGGGAGTCGGGCGAGGAACGGGGCACCTGGCAGGGGGTGGCCAACGGCACCTGGGATCCGCGGTCCACCACGTCCGACGGGTCCTTCACGGGCGTCTGGCAGTCGGCCACCCGCCGGGGGACCTGGCACGGGAGCTGCCCGGGGACCTGGGACTGGGACAAGAGCGGGCGGGCCGGGATCTGGCGGGCCGACTGTGCGGGCAGCTGGCTCCAGGACGCTTCGGACGGCGGCGCTGGCCAGGACGCGTGGCAGGAGAGCGATCTCGCCGCCATCCTGGGCGGCTGGCAGGCCGAGGGGTCGATCCCGCTTTCCACCCTCTTCGGGCGTGACCGTCTGAAGGAGGTGGCCGGCCGGCTGCCCGCGGCCGCCGTCCTCGGCATCACCCCCGCGGACGGCCGTGCGATGGTCACCGCGGCGCTCGACCGGATGTACCGTCCGGCCGACGCCCCCGTGGTCCCGCCCCGGGCGACCTTCCCCGCGACCGATGCCCGCACCACCGTGACCGCACTCCTCGACCCCCGGGCGGCGATCGACACCGTCCTGCGCTCCCGGGTCGTCCGCCCCGCCACGGAGCAGCCGGGAGCTCCCGTCCAGTGGGCGCCGACCTTCGCCGACGCGATGTGGAAGCCGCTGGCCGCGCAGTCCACCGAGTGGATGCTGGCCGGTCTGGAACGGGTCGAGGCCGACACGGCCGCCCTCGCGTTCACCAACCCGTGGTTCGTCGCCGCCTACATGACCGGTGCCAACCATGAGTTCGCCCGGGAGCTGCGCTGGCGCGAATACCCCACCGACCAGCGGGGCACGTACTTCACCCGGTTCTGGGGGGCCGACCCCGACATGCCCGCGCTGACGCGGTGGGACACCACACTCCAGCTGGGCGCCCACCTCACCGCGCCGCCGAAGCGTCTCGTCCTCCTGCTGCGCACGGCCCTGCTCCGCCGCTACCCCGGCCTGATCGTCTACGCCGCCCCACTCACCGGCCCACTTGGACAGGAGCGCCAACCCGACGACGCAAATGCCGAGCATCCGATCTTCCGGGGGACGCTCGATCCGGAGACCGCCTTCTTCGGCTTCCCCCTGACGGAGGAGGACGTTCTCGTCAAGCCATGGGGCTTCGTCCTCGCCGAGCATCCGACCGAGCCGCTCTTCGGCCTGGACGATCCCGCGACCGCCGAGACGCTGGCGTGGGGAGACCTCTACAGGCCGCCGCCGGAAACGGACCCGCCGACGTTCGCCGACGACTGGAACGACCTCAACTGGAAGCACCTGTTCACGTCCTCGGAGGCGTACGAGGCCGCCAAGCACGCCCCCTCTGCCCTGCTGTCCAGCGTGTCCCATGGCGGTGTCGTGTGGGGCGCGAGTGCCGCGGGGACCGCCCGCCAGTGCTTCCAGCAGCCGGTACGGGTGGTCATGCCCGCCAAACGGCTGCTCCGCGAGGAACCGGCCTGAGCCGGACGAGACGAGCCCACCGACCGCGCCGCACCCCTAGGGAGACACCCCCGCATGACCGATCTCGGCCCCCTGCGCCAGGCCGTCGCCGAGGCCGAGCGGCAGCGCGCCCTCCTCGGCCCGGACGCGACTCCGCCGCAGCGCCAGGACGCCTTCCGGGCGCTCGGCTCCGCGCGCGAGGTCCTGCACACGGCTCTGCGGGAGTTCACGGACGCCGCTCCCGGGGACGAGCTGCTGAGCCGGCTCGATCCTGACGTCCCGCTGATGCTGATGCCCGTGCGGCTGGAGACCAGGCTGCGGGTCGACGGCGATCCGCCCACCGTGGACGTACGGATCTTCCCCGACGACATCCATGTCGAGTCGCACGAACCGGACCCCACCGACGGCGAGGTCCAGAAGGGGAAGGGCTACTGGCGCCTGGTCTGGCGAGCGGGCCGCAACGAGAACGCGGCCGGTGACCGGGCGAGGATCCTGCTCGGCGCGTGGGACCAGCTCTCCGCCGCCCTCGGGCCGGCGCGGGCCCGCTGGATCGCCGCCCGGCTCACGCCGAAGCCCGACAACCGGCCCGACGCTCCGCTGCCCGACAAGGTGCCCGGTCCCGAACCCACCTTCCCCCCGCTGCCGACCCGGGCCCGCGGCTGGAACAAGCCGGCCGTCGCGTCGACCCTGCCCGACCGGTTCGTGGCACTGGCCTACCAGACCGCGTCCGACGGGAGACTCGTCCTCGTGGGGCAGGCGCCGGGGTCGGCCGTACCGGACAAAGTCCAGATGGGGCCGGATCCGGACGCCGGTCCCACGGCGGCCAGCCCGGATCTGGACCCCGAACTGCTGTGGCTGTCGAAGTTCCAGGAGGCCCAGAACAAGGGCCTGGCGATCAAGGTGCCGCTGAACCTGCCCGGCTACGACCCCACGCGAACACCGCTGCTGACCCGTGTCCTGGTCCTCGGGGTCTCGGCCTCCCTCGACCCGGAGAAGTCGGCCGCCCGGGTCGGCCGGCTGCTGGCGGGCCGCGCCGCCGACGGCCAGGCCGCCTTCGTGGCCCAGGGGACACCGACCAACAACATCCCGAGCGCGCGCCGCACCGCGAGCCCCCCGCCCGATGTCGAGGAACTGCTCAAGGCCGCCGCGGCCGCGACCTCGGCCCTTCCCCCGGCCGATCCCTGGATCAACGGCGACCTCGTCGCCGAAGCCCTCGGCGTACCGCGCGAGACCGTGGCGGCGCTGCCCGGCGCCCGGGAACCGGAGCAGGCCGACGCCCGCGCGCTGCAACTGGCGCTGTGGAGCGCCACCGGCGACTTCTTCCTCGACGAACTCCTGGAGAGCGAGAGCCAGACCCAGAAACTGCCCGTGGACCGCAGCTGGCTGCGCCGGCACTACGCGGATCTCGTACGGGCCCGGGGACCGCTGCCGGCCCTGCGGATCGGCAAGCAGCCCTACGGCCTGCTGCCCGTGACCGCCACGGCCCGCTGGCAGCCGAACGTGCCGGCCGAGAGCGAACGGCTCACCGATCTGCACCGTGTGCTGACCACGCTGCGCCCGTTCTGGGAGGTCGGTGTCGAGACCCTGCCCCGGGTCGGCGGCCGCGCACAGCCGGGGACGAACCTCCCCCTGCCCAAGCCCGAGCTCGATGTGCTGCACGCGCTGGGCATGGCGCCGGTCTCCCGCACCTGCGGGGTACGGGGCGTGCGGGGCATGCTCAACGCCTGCTTCACCAACAAGTTGGCCGACGTCCAGGCCGACTGCCCGAGCACCGTCGAGGACCGGCTGTCCAAGGCGCTGAACCGGGCGCTCGGCATCACGTACGAGCCGGTCGTCTCGCACCACCAGAACGAACCCGGCGACCCCAGGAGGCTCTGGCTCCCCCTCGCCCGGATCACGCCGCGGCCGGGCGCCCTGGACCCGGTCGAGGACTTCCTCCTGTTTCTGGAGGGTGTTGTCGAGCGGTTCGAGATCCCGCTTCTGGCGGTGAAGCCGGAGAAGGCCCGGACTCTCCTGGAGGCGTTGCTGCGGCACACCGCGAACCTGGAGTACGGCCGGGCGGCGGCCGCGGTCGCCGGGAAGAATCCGCTGACCGCCCAGCTCAAGCACCGGCACTCGGAGGTGATCCTCTCCCCCGAGGTGTCCGGTGCGGTGGCGGCCGACGCCGGCGTGCTGCTGCGGCCGTTCACGGCTGCCTCGCTCCTCGCACTCGACGTACGGGACGACATCACCGGCAGCAGCGTCACCGTCCACGAGGCCGTCAAGCAGGCGCGGCAGGACCAGTTCGCGGCCATCGTCTCGGCCGCGCACGACCAGCACGGTGTCCTCACCGCCGTGCACCCCCAACGGCCCTGGAGCGCCAGGCTCGTGGAGATCGACGCGGCGCTGCGCCATCTCGCCCTGCGGGCGGAGGCCTGGCACAAGCGCGGAGAGGACCCCTTCGCCCCCGTCGAGCGGCTGCTCGGTGAGTGCCTCGATCTCGTCTCCCACCGGCTCGATGCCTGGATCACCTCACTGGCCACGGCCCGGCTCAAGGCGATGCGGGCACCGGAGCGGCGTCCGACGGGTGTTCAACTGGGCGCATACGGCTGGGTGGAGAACCTGTCGCGGCGGCCGGACCAGTCCAGTGACGGCTGCGTGCTCGCACCCTCCATCCCCCAGGCCACCACGGCCGCCATCCTGCACAGCGGATATCTGTCGCACGCCTCCGACCCGGGGGCCTTCGCCGTCGACCTGTCCTCACGCAGGATGCGTGTCGCCATGGACGTGCTGGACGGGGTACGGCAGGGCCAGCCGATCGGGGCACTGCTCGGATACCGCCTGGAACGGCGGCTGCACGACGCCCGGGAACGCCCGGTGGGCCGACTCGAACTCGACCGGGTCATCGCCCCGCTGCGCAAGCACTGGCCGTCGCAGCCGCTCCAGCACGACGGCGCCACGCCCGGCACCGCCCAGGAGTTCATCGGCGCGCACGACGTCACCGACGGGGCCGCCCTGGGCGACCTCACCGTCGAGGCGGCCATGCAGGCGCTGGTCCCCGATGTGGAGCCGGCCCTGAACCCGACGGAGGAGAAGTTCGTCCGCGAGCAGCTCGAAGCCCTGCACGCCGACATCGACGCGGTCGCCGACCTGCTGCTGGCCGAGGGCGTCCATCAGCTCGCCCACGGCAACACCGACCGGGTCGCGGCCACCGTCGACAGCCTCGCGGCCGGGGGTGAGGCGCCGCCGCGCCCGCAGGTCCTCGACACCCCGGCGCACGGCACACCGGTGACCCACCGGATCATGGTCGTCGTCCCCCGGGGCACCCGGCCGGCCGCGGGCTGGGACGGCACCTCGCAGCGCGACCGCCCCCGGGCGCTGGCCGAGCCACCGCTCGACGCCTGGGCGAGCCACCAACTCGGTCCCGCCGACCGGATCCGGCTGCGGGCCCGCTGGATCCGCCCCGGCCAGAGCGGGACGGCGGCCCCCGTACGCGCCCACGACTGGCCCCTGACCAGCCATTGCGCCCTCGACGTGCTCGCTCTCGTCGCCTCGGGCACGCTGCGTGACGTCCTGGCCGACGCCCTCGTCGGCGTTCGCCCGGACGACGTGCCCTCCGACGCCCGTCCGGAGCTGGAGGCGGACCGGGAGGACGGCTGGCCGCGTACGACGCGGTCGCTCCTGGAGGTCGAGGCACTGGCCGCCGCGGTCAACGCCGTCCTCGCCGTCGGCCGGCCCGGCTCCGCGGCCGACCTGACCACCGCCTCCGCCTCCGCCCCGCCGGCGCCGGGGGGCGACGCCGAGCTGTTCGGCCGGGCCAAGGCGGCCTGCGACGGCCTCGACGGGGCGAAGACGGCCGAGGACCTGGCGGCCCTCGCGCGGTACGGCGTGGTCGTTCCGCGGTCGGCCGAGGACGGCACACCGGCCGATCACGCGGCGGCGGCGGTCCGGCAGGCGGAAACCCGGCTGGCGCGCGCCCGGGAAGCGCTGCCGGAGAACGCCACACCGCAGAACACGCCCCCGGAGGCTTCCCTGGCCGCCCTGGAGGCCGTCTTCGGCCCGGGCTTCCGCGCTGTGCGTCTGGTCACCGTCCCGGACGCGGACGAGCTGCGGCGTTCGTTCACCGGGCTGAAAGGCACCGACGAGCATCCCGCCCCGCACGACTGGCTCGAACAGATGGCGACGGTCCGGCCCGGTGCAGCCGTGCTCGCCGATCTGCTGCTGCACACCGAAGCGGCCGGGACCGGCCGCGGCCACGGCCTGCGGGTCGGCCAGCGGCCTTTCGACTCCGAGAAGCGCTGGGTCGGCGCTGCCAAGTGGACCGACCGGGCCGATCCGGCGACCGCGTTCGTCGTCCACGGCCCCGCCGGCCCCACGGGCCCGGACCTTTCGCAGCCAGTGGCGGTGCTGGTGGTCGACGAGTGGACCGAGGTGATTCCGGCCGCCACCCACACCGCGGGGGCCGCCTTCCACTTCGACGCACCCGGCGCCCGCGCGCCCCACGCCGTGCTGCTCGCGGTGCCGCCGGTGGCCGGATCACCGTGGACCCTGGACACGCTGGCCGATGTGGTGGGCGAGGCACTGGACCTGGCGAAGCTCCGGCTCGTGGATCTGACGGCGCTGGGCTGGCTGGGCCGGTACCTTCCGGCGGCTTACCTCCCCGACTCCTCGCTGGGGAACGCTCCGACGGTCGGCCTCAAGGCGATCATGAAGCAGGCCGTGGTGGACGGGCTCGTGGGCCTGCTCAGTGACGGGGAGTCATAGCGATGACCGATGCGGCCCGGTTCACCCACTTCCACCGGCTGGAGCCCCAGGTCCGGTCGTCCGGCGGCGGTGGCCAGCTCGACGAGGCCCTTGAGGCGCAGGTGGCGGATCCGCTGTTCCTGCTGGCCCGGCAGTGGCAGATGGCCGAGTTCCACGGCGAGGACGGCGGCTCGCCGGTCCTGGTCACGATCAAAACGGCCGGGGTCCCGGTCGATCGCTTCCGGCCGGGGGACGACGGCCCGTCGCTGCCGTATCCGCCGGGGGTGCCGGTGGAGTATCTGGCCGAGGCGGGCGGGCCCCCGGAGCTGACGCTCAGGGCCGCGGCCCGGGCCGGAGTGCGGTTCCTGTCCCTGCTGGCTCCACTGCCGGCCGGCGTACGGGACGACGTGACCCGTCAGGTGATCAAGAGGTGTCCCCTGGTCCGGGCGGACGACCCGGAGGCCGCCGCCGAGCATCCGCTCGACCCGGCGGGTGTCGCCCTGGGGCGGGTGTTGAAGAACCGTGCTCCCCATGGCGGGTCGCTGGCGAAGGAGCTGGCGGCGAACTGGCGGCCGGACGGTCTGAGCGCCGGCCACGCCGCGCATTTCGACAACGCCGCCGACCGGTGGCAGGAGTGGTTCGCCGCCACGCATGCAACGCCGGGCCCGACGACCTGGGTGCGCGAGCGTCTGGAGCACCGGTTCGGGGTCGAGGCGGCGGTGGGGAACCGCCGGGTCGTGCTGACCGCGCCGGAGTACCCGGGCGGCAGCGCCGATCCGTACCGTTTCGACCTCGACGCCGGCGACACCCCCCTCGTCCTGCCCGGCGAGGCCCCGGCCGCCGCCGGCACGTCGCGGGTGACCCTGCCCACCCGCGCCATGTATCCGGGGATGCCGGCGGACCGCTGGTGGGAGTTCGAGGACACCACCGTGAACGTGCCCGCGATCGAAGCGGGTCCCACGGATCTCGCCCGGCTGCTGGTCGTGGAGTTCGCCAACGTCTACGGCAACGACCACTGGATCGTCCCGGTCGAACTGGAGGTGGGGAAGCTGCACTGGATCACTCGGTTGACGGTCCGCGACACCTTCGACGAGACGTGGGACATCGCGCCCGTCACACACGAGCGGCTGGCGCTGTTCCGGCTCAGCGACGCCCGGGACGACAAGGGCGCCCCGGGCCCCCCGCTGCTGCCGCTGCTGCCGCAGGCGGCGGGCCGGATGGAGGGCGCGGCGGTGGAGGAGGTGCTGTTCGTCCGCGACGAGATGGCCAACCTCGGCTGGGCCGTCGAGCGGGTGGTCCGGAGCGCGACCGGCCGGCCGAGGCCGCGCGCCGACGAGTTCCCCCTGGACGAGGATCCCGGCCCGTCTCAGCTGCCCAGGGCCGTGCTGGACTACCGGCTGCTGACGCCGGTGCCGCCGCACTGGATCCCGCTGGTGCCGGTGCCGCTGGTGCCCGGGCAGGCCGGCGATCAGAACGGCACGCGGGGCGCGATCCGATTCCGCCGCGGTGTGATCCCGCGCCACGGCGGTCTGCGGCCGGGCGCGGTCGGCCGGCTCCTGGAGCCGGAGGTGAAGCCGGTGTACTTCCGCGACGAGGAGATCCCGCGTTCGGGGGTGACCGCTTCCAGGGTGCCGGTGGCGGCCCGGGACCGGGAGGGGCGGCTGTATCACTGGGTGGGGCGCCGGGTCCGGGCCGGTAAGGGCGAGGCGGCCGGCGGGCTGGCCTTCGACGCGGCACTGCCCGCGAAGGACGGCCGGCCATGATGAATCCGCGCAACGCCACGTGCGCCCTGGCGCTGACGCACGACGACGCCGAGATCGTCAGCACCGACGTCACCGGCCGGGTGCACCGGTGGGACCGGCTCCGCGGCTCGGCGCTGGCCGCGCCCCTCACGGCGCACGAGCGGACGGCCTGGGCCGTGCTGCTCACCCCCGGCGACAGCGAGATCGTCACCGTGAGCAGCGACGGCACGGTCCGCCGCTGGGACCGGACGAGCGGCGCCCAGGCGGCCCAGCCACTCACCGCGCACGGCGACTGGGTCAGGGCGCTGGCCCTCACCTCCGACGGCGCCGAGCTGATCACGGCCGCCGAGGACGGCACGGTGCGCCGCTGGGGCCTGCCGGACGGGGGTCCTCGCGGCGAGGCGCTGACCGCGCACGAGGGGGCGGTTCGGGCGCTCGCGCTCACCTCGCACGACAGGGAGATCGTCACGGCGGGCCTCGACGGCACGGTCCGCTTCTGGGACCGGGAGAGCGGCACACCGGCCGGGGATCCCCTGCTCGGCCATGCCGGCGCCGTTCTGTCCGTCGCGATCGGTCCGGACGGTACGGAGATCGTCACGGGTGGCCGGGACGGCACGATCCGCCGCTGGTCACGTGCGAACGGGCAGCAGCTCGGTGACCCCCTGCACCACGGCGCCGGCGTCCCCGCGCTGGTGCTGACCGACGACGGGGAGATCGTCGCCGCCGGTCACGACGGGGTGCTGAGCCGCTGGGACCGGGCCACGGGACGAACTCTCGGCGCGACACCGACCCCGCATCCGGCCATCTGGGTCTCCGCCCTGACCTCGGACGACCGGGAGCTGCTCACGGCCGGCGCGGACAACGGCATCATCCGCCGCTGGACGCGCGATCCCGGGGCCGGACTGGTGCCGGTGCGGTCGGCGACCCGGATCGACACCGCGCCGCGTCTGGAGATCCACGGCACCACCCCCTTCTGACAGAACGTCACCTGAGGTGGCCAGGTCGCCTCGTCCCCCGGTCGAGAAGCCGGGGGGTCGGAGGTACGGTGGTGAGGAACCGTTCAGCCGGGGCCGATGGCTCGCGCACGGCCCCTCTCTGACCGGGAAGTGGCCGATGCCCGACATCGAGGTCGACACGTCACAGCTCACCTTTCCGCTGTTCGCCGTTCCCGAGGCGAGCACCGGTCTGCTGGACGGCTCCCGTACACCCCCGCCGACCGTCTCGCTGCCCGTCGGCGGCGGCTACCACCTCTGGCAGGAGTCCGCGCCCGTACCGGACTTCACCTTCGAGGTGCGGGCCGACGGCACCCTCGACTTCTCCCCGGACTTCGACCTCGTGGTGACCGGCCGTGGCGAGCGGCGGCTGACCGTGCGAGGAGTGCCGGTCCGCGTGGACGCCATCGGACTCGACCACGACCTGCTCCTCGCGGCCACGGGGATCGGCGGCGTGGTCCTGACGTCCGACCGGCCGCACGACCTGCGGCTGCTGCCGGGGATCGGCCACCGGCTCGACGGCGGTGCGGGCAAGCTGCCGTTCCGTCCCACCCCCGACGGCATGGTCCAACTCGCCTCGGACCACAGCGGTTTCGCCACCGCCGCCGAAGGCTTTCTCGGTGTGCGCGGACGGACGCTGCGGGTGGACGGCACAGGCCTTTACCACGATCTCCTGCCGCTTGGGATGCGCGGCGTCACCGGCTTTCTGTCCCGCACACAGGTGCATCGGCTGACCGTCCTGCCCGGCGACGGGTACGGCTTCCAGGCCGGGGCGGGGGTGGTGGCCGATCTGCGGTTCGGAGTGACGAACGCCGGGGAGGTGAGCCTCGCCCGGGACTACACCTCTTTCGCCGACGCCTCGGGCGACACCCTCACCGTCCGGGGCCACACCGTCGTCGTCGACGGCACCGCGCTCTCCCACGACGTTCTCCCCACCGGGGCGTCGCGTACCCCCGTCGAGTTCCTGTCCCGCACGGCCACCCATCGGCTGGCGCTCGTCCCCGCGAGGGGCTACAGCTTCCAGCCGGGGGCGGGCACTTCGGCGGATCTGAGCTACGAGGTCACCCGGGACGGGCAGGTGAAACGCGCGGAACAATACGCCGCCTTCGCCGACGCCTCGGGCGACACCCTCACCCTCCGGGGCCACACCATCACCCTCGACGGCACCGCACTCTCCCACGACGTGATCCCCCTCGGGCTGGCGCGCGGGAGCACCTACCTGTCCCGGCAGACCGCCCATCGGCTGACCGTCCTGCCGGCGAAGGGGTACGGCTTCCAGTCGGCCGTGGCTGTCGCCGAACTGGCCTACGACGTCACCCGCGCCGGGGAGGTGCGCTTCCACCCGTCGTACGCGGGGTTCGCCGAGGCCGTGGGCAGCACGCTGATCCTGCGGGGGTACCGGATCGTCCTCGACGCCACCGGCGCGGACAGCGATCTGGTGGGCATCGCCGGTCTCCCCGGCACGGGTCCCGAGGCCTCGACGCCGCGGGAGATCTCCGTCGTGCTGCTGCCGTCCGTGCGCTACGCCCCCCAGACCAGGAACGGCGTTCTCACCACGGGCTTCACCCTGCGGCGGGACGGCCGCATCACCTTCGACCCCGCCGTCCAGGGCCGCTATGTGGTGACCACCGACGAGCCCTCGTCGGCGGGCGAGGACGTGACCGTCGCGGTCACCGTGCGCGGCTCCGACCCGGCGGACGCGATCCCGGGCGGGGCGGTGGCGTTCGGGGCGCTGACCGGCGCGCTGGGCAGCGCCCGGCTGGACCGGTTCGGGCGCGCCGCCCTCCGTACGTCCGGGGTGCCTCTCGGCCCGCACGGGGTGAGCGTGGAGTACCTCGGCGACGGGGACTTCCTGCCGAGCTCGGGCACGGTGGCCCATCGCGTGGAGCCCCGGACCCTGGATCCAGCCGGGGAGCCCCTCCCGGACCCGGTACAGCCCGAGCTCCTCGACTGGAGCCGGCAACCGGTCCTGGCCTCCATGGCCGACCCCCATGAGGTGAACGGCTCGGTGAAACTGGCTCAGGCGCTGCTCAACGCGGCCGGGTCGGCCGTGCCACCGCTGGTCGTGGACGGCAACTTCGGTCCGCTCACGTTGCTGGCCGTACGGCACTTCCAGCAGAGCCGGTATCTGCCCGGCACGGATCGGATCGACCGTCAGGACTGGTACGCGCTGGCGCTCGCCGCGCCGTTCCCGCTGCTGGAACCGGGCCCGCGCACGCCCGTGACGACCGGCCCGCCGGTGGCTCAGGTGCAGAACCGGCTCAACCGGAGGGGCGCCCTGCCCCCGCTCGTCGTCGACGCCGCGTACGGACCGGACACCGTCACCGCGGTGCGCGCGTTCCAGGCGGAGCGACGCCTGGCCACGACCGGTACGACGACACCGGAGACCTGGGCGGCGCTGACCGCCCCGGAGGCGCCTGGCCCTTCCACCCGCACCATGCGCCTCACCTTCTCCTACGACAGCGCGGACTGGGCGGCGGGCGGGCCACCGATTCGGCTGGTCTCCCGCGAGGAGCTGGTGATGACGGCCCCGCCCTGCGAAGACCTGACTCTCCCCGCGGAGTCGCTCGCGTCCCAGTCCGGTTTCCGGTACGAAGTGGTCGACGCGGAGGGGCAGGTGCTCTACCGGCGCGGGCGGCACCTGCCGATCCGTCTGCTCGGCGAGGTCCCCTCCGACACCCGCCCCGGCGGCCTGTCGAGCAGTCCCCTGGACGCCCCCAAGGGCGTTTTCGTCCTGCTCGCCCCGGTCTTCCCGGGCATGCGGACGCTGGTCGTACACAGCAGCCCCCTCGATCCGGGCCGGCTGCACGAACCGGCCAGCGAACTCGCCCGCTTCGACATCGGCTGACCTTCCCGGAGGTTCGCAGTGAACGCCGTCACCTTCGTCCTCGGGAGTCCGGCGCGCAGTGCGAACGGGTGGACGGTCGCCGTCGTCCCCGAGGGGTACACCCAGCAGGAGCTGGACTCGGGCGTGTTCGACATCGACGTCGTCACCTTCGTCCTCGCCCTGCTCGCCACCCCGCCGTTCGGCACCCGCGACATCGTGCCTCTGCTCAATGTGGTCCAGGTGCCAGCGGCGTCGAACCGGAACGGCAACACCATCAAGCTCCTGACCCCGCCACAGGCGGTCTCGCCCTTCGACACCGCGTTCGGCGCGATGTACGGAAACGATGTCGACGCGCGCGGCCGGCGGATCGAACGGAGTCTGTGGGGCGACTCGGCGAAGGTGCGGGAGTTCGTCCATGGCCGGCCCGGGCTGAAGGAGGTGAACCACATCCTCGTCGTCGTCAACAACACGCGGCTCGACGGCGGCAGCATGCACGACGACGTCGGCTGGTTCAGCAAGGCGAGGGCGGACTGGCCCAAGGTGGCCATACATGAACTGGGACACCAGGCCTTCGCCTTGGCGGACGAGTATCCGTACGAGAACACCGAGGCGGATCCCCCCAGGGTGTTCACCGGCACCGAACCCCGCGAACCCAATGTGACCACCCGCACGTCCGTCGACACCATGAAGTGGGGCCCGCTGCTCACGCTGCCGCAGTCGCTGGTCCCGACCACCGTGCGCGCGGTTCCGTGCGTCCGCGAGCACCCGGTCGTGCCCGCCACCCCGCCCGTACCGGCCGACGCGGTCGGCGCGTACGAAGGCGCCCACCAGCACGACTGCGGAATCTTCCGGCCCTCGGCGGACTGCGCGATGCGGCACAGCGCGCAGCCGTTCTGCCCCGTGTGCGAGCACGCCATCCGCGCCGACATCGGCCACACCATGATCGTCCAGGGCGGCGGGGCCACGGCCTCGGCGGGGGCGTGGACGCACATGCAGAGCTTCCCCATGGGACCGGCCGCGCGCATGCTGGCGTACGACGCCCTGAGCGGCGCCTACGCCGTCTCGTCCCCCGAGAACTTCTTCGTCCGTCCGGGCCGCCGGCCGGACGGCACGCCGCCGCTGGACCTGGTCAACCTTTCCGTCGGGACAGGAAACATCGGCGGCGACTGGACCTCGCTCGTGCCGTTCACCACGGACGGCACCCTGCACTACTTCGGCCACGCGTTCGGGTCGGGTGCTCAGGCCGTCTTCCGGATGAACAAGACACGGGACACCCTCACCGAGATCCACCACAGCCCGGCCGGGCAGGCCGCCCACACCCATGTGGTGCCGCTCGTCCTGAACGGCGCCCCGCACTGCATCGGCTACAACACGTTCACCGGTGACGCGGAGCTGTTCCGGCTCGCCGACGGCACCGGCGCTCCGGCGCTGGTCACCACGATGCGGTGGGGGGCGGGGCACACGGCGGTGCTCGCCGTTCCGGTCAAAGGGGACACGTTCGTGCTCACGTACCGGCTGACGACGGGAGAGGTGATGGTCCGCCATGTCACCGCGTCCGGGTTCACGATGCGCTTCGCCTCCCGGTCCGGTTTCTGGCAGCCCAAGTACACCCATCTCGCGCTGCTGGACGCGGCGGGGCGCCCGTTCGTCCTGCGCCACTGCGCGCTCGACGGCACGGCGTCCATCCACCATCTGCGTGCCGACGGCAGCGGAGTCGACTTCGTCCGTACCGTCGAGCCCGAATTCGGGCCCGGGGCCCTGTCGCTCCTCGGGGTCGGGGCACCGGTCATGGGCCGGACGAGCCTCCCGGACCCCGCGGGCCCGGGGGAGGACATGTTCTTCTACAACGCCACGCGCCGGACCTTGCGCGTCGACCCGCTCACCCTGCGCTGAGCCGGCTCAGACGGGGCGGCGGCGGGCCGGGGAGGCGGGGGCCGGGTAGGTGCGGGACTGTTTGACGCTGCCGAAGGCGAAGCTCGATTCGATCGAGGAGATGCCGGGGATGGCGTGGATGCGGGTGCGGACCAGCGCCTCGTACGCCTCCAGGCTCTCGATGACGACGCGGAGCAGATAGTCGCTGCTGCCCGCCATCAGATAGCAGTCCTGGATGTGCTCGATGTGGCCGACGGCCCCCTCGAAGAGGGCGACCGCCTCGGCCGTGTGCCGTTCCAGCCGGATGCGGACGAAGACGGTGATCGGGAGCCCGTAGGCGACCTGGTCCACCATCGCGGTGTAGCCGCGGATCAGGCCCGCCTCCTCCAGGCGGCGCACACGGCGCAGGCAGGGCGAAGGGGAGAGCCGGACGCGGTCGGCGAGGTCCTGGTTGGACAGCCGGCCGTCGGCCTGGAGCTCGCGGATGATCTGGAGATCGACAGCGTCCATGGCGCCTCCCGGCCCCTTTCCGATGGCTTCGACGGCACTTCTCGGCCACCGATTGGCAGATCCTGCCCCAAACGTATGTCCAGGAGGCAGAAGTAGCAATCGGCTGCCCCGGGCGAAGCCCTAGCGTTGCCAGGTGACGAAAAAGCATCGGCAGGTCGGGGGAGGCACCGCGTTGACCAGCACTGATACGAGGGACATGACGGCCGCCATGGGGCGGTTCGGGGTCTCCCCGCAGGCCTGGGGGATGATCGCCCTCGCCCTGACCGTGAGTATCTGGGCGGCCTTCGCCCTGAGCGCCCGCGCGCTGAGCACCTCGACGCTGCTGCCCGCCGACGCCGCCCTGCTGAGGTTCGGGGTGCCGCTGGTGGTGCTGGCGCCCGCGCTGTGGCGGCGTCGCAGCCGGATCGCGCGGGTGCGCCCGGCCGCCGCGCTCAAGATCGTCTGCGGGGCGGGGGTGCCGTTCTTCCTGGCCGCGATGTACGGCGGCTCCCTGACGTCGGCCGCGTTCGTCGGCTCGATCGTTCCCGGCATGGTCCCGCTCTTCGTCTCCGCCCTGATGGTCGCCAAGGGGCGCGGGCTGCCCCGGGGCAGTCAGGCCGCCGGACTCGCCCTGATCGCCGTCGGCGTGGTCGTGCTGGTCTGGCGCCATGTCGTCCCGCTCAACGGCGACGTCCTGACCGGCTCCGCCGTCCTGCTGATCGCCAGTGGGCTGTGGGCGCTGTACACCGTGGGCCTGCGGGAGGTCGACCTCGACCCGGTCGGGTCGATCGGGCTGCTGTGCCTGCCCTCGTTCGCCGTCATCGGGCTCCTCGTCCTGACCGGGCTGCTGCCGACCGGCATCGCCGGCGCGGCGGGCGGCGACATCGCGCTCTTCCTGGTCGTGCAGGGGCTCGGCGTCGGACTGTGCGCGGGGCTGCTGTACGCCTTCGCCATCCGCCGCCTCGGCGCCGAGCGCAGCTCCGTGGTCGGCAGCCTCAGCCCCGTCCTGGTCGTCCTGCTCGCCGTTCCGCTGCTCGGCGAGTCCCCCGCCCTGACCGTGCTGATCGGTGTCCCCCTGATCACCGCCGGTGTCCTGCTGGCCAACCGACGCCCACGGGCCGCTGCCCTGACCGTCACACCTGACGCTCAGAATCCCGTTCCCTCTCTCCGCCCCAAGGTGCCCGCCGATGCTTGAGCTGCTGCTGCCGCCCCCCGCCGACCCGCTGTGGGAGCTGACCGAGGAGTTCCGGTCCGACCCGCGCCCCGAACGCCTGAACCTCGTCCTCGGTGTGTACCGCGACGAGGCGGGCACCACGCCCGTGATGGCGGCCGTCCGTGAGGCCGAGATACGGCTCGCCGAGCGCTCCGACTCCAAGGAGTACCGCGGCCTTTCGGGCAACCTCGCCTTCAACCACGCCATGGTGACGACGGTCCTCGGCCCCGGCGCCCCGGCCGGACGCGCCGCGGCGGTCCAGACGGTCGCCGGCACCGGCGCGCTGCGCCTGCTGGCCGATCTGGTCTGCCGTACCCGCCCGGGCACCACGGTCTGGATCAGCGATCCCGCCTATGTGAACCACCGGCCCATCCTTGAGGCCGCGGGACTGACGGTACGGACGTACCGCTGGGCCGACGCCGAGGGCCTGCCCGACGCGGCGGGCCTGCTCGCGGACCTGTCCCAGGCGCGCCGCGACGACGTCGTCCTGCTCCAGGGCTGCTGCCACAACCCCACCGGCGTCGACCCGGCGCCGGAGACCTGGCAGGCACTGGCCGAACTGGCCGTACGGGACGGCTGGGTGCCGTTCGTCGACCTCGCCTACCACGGCCTGGGGGACGGCCTGGCAGCGGATCTGGCGCCCACCCGCATGCTGGCCGAGCGCGTCCCGGAGATGCTGATCGCCGTCAGCTGCTCGAAGAACTTCGGCCTCTACAGCGACCGGACCGGCTGCGCCATCGTCCTCGGCCCGTCGCCGCGCGCGCTGCGCCACGCCGAGACGGCCCTGCAGAACGCCGCCCGGACGCTGTACTCGATGCCGCCGGAGCACGGCGCCGCCATCGTCACGGCCGTCCTGGGGGACGACCGGCTGCGCGCCCTGTGGGAGAGCGAGCTCGACGCCATGCGGGGCCGGATCAGCGCCAACCGCGCCGATCTGACCGCCCGGCTGGCCGCCCTGGGACACACCGCCGAAGCGCGTGCGCTCGCGCGCCAGAAGGGGATGTTCTCCATCCTCCCGCTGGCGCCGGAACAGATGCTAAGGCTGCGCCGGCAGTTCGGCGTGTACGGCACCACCACGGGCCGGATCAACATCGCGGGCGTCTCCGCCCACCAGATCCCGTACCTGGCGCAGTCGGTCGGAGCGGTCCTGGAAGCGAACACCATGGCGCCGGGTGCTCTCGCCACCTCGCCGTAACCGGCCGCGGTGGCCGCCGGACGACGAGTTCTGGTCGTAGGGACCCGCCCTGCCGGGGCGGCAGGGCGGGGGTGCCCGTCAGGCGGGTGCCGGGACCGGGGGCTGGCGTTCGGCGGCGTGGAGGAGGCCGATCAGGGAGGTACGGGCCCGGGCCACCCGGGAGCGGACCGTCCCGATCGGACAGGAGCTGACCTGGGCCGCCTCCGCGTAGGGCAGGCCGAGGAGCTGGGTGAGGACGAAGGCTTCGCGCCGCTCCTCGGGCAGCGCGTCCAGGAGTTCGGCCAGGGCGATGCCGTCGTCGAAGCCGGGCAGGCTGCGCGGCTGGACGCGTTCGGCGGCGCTCAGCCAGTCGTCGGTGTCGGAGAGGCGGGGGCGGCACGCGGCGTGCCGGAGGCTGTCCACGACCGTACGGCGGGCTATGGAGAGCAGCCAGGTACGGGCGGAGGAGCGGCCCTCGAAGCGGTGCAGGCTGCCGAGCGCTCTGAGGAAGGTCTCCTGGGTCAGGTCGTCGGCGGCCTGCGGGTCCCCGCTGAGGTAGCTCACATAGCGGCGTACGTCGAGGTGCAGCGCGTGCACGAACCGTTCGACCGCGACCGGGTCGCCGTCCCGTGCGGCCAGGGCCCAGCGGGTGGCGGTTTCGTCGGACGCCGCCGTGCGGACCGGGCTGGGGGCATGGGCCGGGGCACAGGTGCGGGCGTGGGTCGGTGCAGGAGTCATCGCCTGGTGTCCTTCTCGGAAGTCAGGAACCGGAATTCAGGAATCCGCGAGGTGCAGGAATCCGCGGGATGCCTGCGGGAACCTGCGGGGTACGAATTCGGGAACCCGGTACGTGGGTACGGCCGCGGTGGGTTCACGCGGCCGATGCCCGAGCGCCGAACGGCGCGTCGGGAAGCCGGCTGTCAGACGACAGCGGTCCCCTGGGGCGGACCCCGGAAGGTGATGGCGAGGGAGATCAGCAGGCGCCGTGGGGCGCGGGCGGCGCGGCGCCGGGGAGCGCGGATGCGCGGGAGGTGCGGCGGCGCGGGTGGGAGGAGCAGCAGCCGCAGCGGGGCGACGAGCCGGCAGGCGACGGCGCGCAGGATCCGGAACGCGGCGCGCTCGCCATGGGCGAGCCACAGTCCGCAGACGAGCGCGGCCAGCAGGTGGGCGGCGAGCATTCCGGTGGAGGAGCCCCCGAGGAGGCCCATGTCGTGGGCGGCCGCCGCCGGTGCCGCGGCGGTGTCCGTGCCCAGGTGCAGGGTGTGGGCGGCGTGTTCGCTCAGCGACATCCGGTCCGTGCCGGGCGGCGGCTCGTGGAGGTGGCCTCCGAGGCCCGCCGCCGTGACGAGGCGGGTGGCCTCGGCCTCCGGCGGGGCGGCCATGTCCCCGCACAGCAGGTGACGAGCCCATTCCCGGGCGAAGGACGTGCCGTCCGCCGTGGCCGGCTGCGCCGACGCCTGCGCGAACGAGAAGGCCGTGTGCAGCGCTGCCTGCGCGCCCACCGCCACGGCGACGACGGCGGACCGGCCGCGCTCGCGCCCGCCAACGGCCCAGGCGACGGCGCCCGCGGCCGTGGCCCCGGCGACCAGTGCCCAACCCGGTACTGGCGTACCGGACATCAGGCTGTGGCCGAGGGCGGCGAGCAGCACGCAGACGGCCGCGAACACCGCGGCCCGTATCGCACGGCACATCCACCCAGCAGTCATGGCGGCCACATCCTCGCATCCGCGCGCCTCGCTTCGAAGGGCAGTACGGGCATGTTCCGCAGGTCCGTTCAGTGTTGGCCGATGTGGTTCATGTCACAGGTGCGGTACGGGAACCACACCGCTCCCCGGTCCGACTCCTGCGTGAGGCGACGTCCGTACGCAGACAGGATGGTGACGGTGAGTCAGGGGACGACGACGCGGACGGGCGGGCGGGGCCTGACGGCGCTGCTGACCTGCGCCATGGCCTTCTCGATGCTCCAGCTGTTCCTGCTGGGCGCGTTGGGACCCCGGCTGGTCGAGGAGTCCGTGGTCTCGGCCGGCGTGCTCGGGCTGACCACGACGGTCGGGTTCGGTGCCGCGGCCGTGTTGTCCCCGGCCGGGGGCCGGGTGGTGGACCGGTTCGGTCCACGCCGGTGCCTGGTCGCGCTGTTGCTGCTGTCCGCCCTCGCCCTGGCGGCGATCGGCGCGGCGCCCGGCGCCGGGGTGCTGTTGGTGGCGGTCGCGCTGGGCGGGCTGCCGCAGGCGCTGGCCAACCCGGCCACCAACAAGGCGATCCTGGCCGCCGTGGAGCCCGCGCGGCGCGGCCCGGTCACCGGCCTCAAGCAGTCCGGCGTCCAGCTCGGCGCGTTCGCGGCCGGGCTGCCGCTCGCCGCGCTGGCCGGGGTCGCGGGCTGGCGGGGCGCGGTGTGGGCGGCGGCGGGCGCGGCGGCGGGCGCCGCGGTCTGGGCGGCGCGCCTGCTGCCGGCCGATCCCCCGCCGAAGGCGACGCCGTCGTCCTGGCTGCCGCGGGGCACGATCACCTGGCTCGCGGCCTTCTCGCTGCTGCTCGGCGGCGGCATCGCGTCCGTGAACACCTATGTCGCGCTGTACGGCACTCAGCGGCTCGGCCTCGGTCCGACGGCCGCCGCCGCGCTGGTCGCCGTGCTCGGCGTGGCCGGGATCGCGGGGCGGGTGGGCTGGTCACGGCAGGCCGGTGACCCCGCGCGGGCGGTGTGGCTGCCGGGGGTGCTGGCGGCCGGCGCGGTCGGTGCGGCGCTGCTCCTGGCCGCGGCCACCCGCGTGCCCCCGCTGGCGTGGCTCGCGGCCGTCGCCGTCGGTGTGTTCGCGGTCGCGGGCAACGCCGTGTCGATGGTGCTGGTGATGCAACGGTCCGCCCCGGGCCGGGCGGGCCAGGACTCCGCGCTGGTCTCGGCCGCCTTCTTCGCCGGTTTCGCGGTCGGTCCCCCGCTCTTCGGCCTTCTCGCCGAGGCGGGCCGCTACGGCACCGGCTGGCTGCTGGTGGCCGCGGAGTTCGCCGGTGCGTGCGCGGTGGCGGTGGCCTGGGCCGTACGGGAACGGCGGGGGCGTACGGGGGGTCCGGCGGACGCGCCCCCTCCCGGCTCGTCGTCGAAGGGGCAGGCGCCCGCATGAGCCGCGGCGCACCCCGCTGGGCCGCCGAGGCCCTGGACGACGTACTCACCCGGGTGGCCGCCACCCACCGCGAAGTCGGCCCGCGCTTCCCGCTGTTCGCCGATCCGGACAGCGGGAGGTGGACGACGTCGGCCCGCGGGTCGTGGACCGGGGGGTTCTGGGCCGGGCTGCTGTGGCTGCGGGCGCGGCACAGCGGTGAGGCGGCGCACCGGGCGGCGGCGGGCGACTGCACGGCCCGGCTCGGCTGCTGGGTGGAGGCGGACACCGCGACCCGGGGGCTCATCCACTGGTACGGCACCGCGCTCGCCGACGACGCGCGGTCGGCGGCGCTGCGGGAGCGGGCGGCGCGTGCCTGCCTGGCGGCGTACGACCCGCGTCTGGGGCTGGTGCCCTGGGGCGGGGCCTTCGGCGGGCCCCGGCTGGTGGCGCGGGTGGACGGCGTGCCGGGGATGGTGCCGCTGCTCGCCACCGTGGACGAGCGGGCCGCCGCGAGCCATCTGCGGACGCATCTGGAGCTCTGCGGCGTGGACCTCCCAGCGTGGGAGTACGGGCCGGGCGGGTGGGTCGCGTGCGAGGCGCCGCCGCCCGGCTGGAGCCGGGGCCGGGCCTGGCTGCTGCTGGCCCTCGCCGACCGTCCAGCCCAACTCCCGTACGTACTGGACGCTTTGATGCCGGACCGGCTGGTCCCTCTCGCCGACGCGTCCCGGCCGGACGGGCCCCTGGACACCTCCGCCGCCGCGATCACGGCGCTCGCCCTGCTCAAGCTGGGGCGCCGCGAGCAGGCCATGGCCGTCCTGGAAGAGCTGGTCCACGGTCATCTCGCGGCCACCGGGCGGCTCCTGGACGGCTGTTACGACCTCGACGCGGGCACGGCCGTACGCCATGAGCTGGTCTGGGGGACGTTCTTCCTCGCCGCCGGCCTCGCGGTCGTGACCGGACTGCTGGACGCCCGCGCCGTCTGAGGTCAGCGCAGCAGCCGCCGCGCCACCGCGCCGATGTGCAGCTCGTCCGGCCCGTCGAGGATCCGGGCCATGCGTCCGGTCCGGAAGAGGGCGGGCAGCGGTGTGTCGGGGCCCAGGCCCGCCGCGCCGTGCACCTGGATCGCGGCGTCGGCGACCTGCTGGAGCATCCGGGCGGAGGCGACCTTGGCGAGGCCGACCTCCACGGCCGCGTCCTGGCCCGCGTCGAGCCGGGCCGCGGCCTCGTGGACGAGCGGGCGGGTCGTGCGCAGGGCGAGGAGCGCCTCGAAGAGGTGCTGCTGGACGAGCTGGAGGTCGCCGAGGGGGCCGCGGGAGCGGCAGCGGGTGCGGGCCCGTTCCCGCATCAGCTCGAAGGCCCGCCGCGCCTGGCCCAGCCAGCGCAGGGAGCGCAGGGTGCGGCCGAGCTGGAGCCGTTCCCCGGCGACGGCGAGCGCCGCTCCCCGGGCGCCGACGAGATGGTCGGCGTCGACCCGTACACCGGAGAGTTCGATCTCCCACTGGCCGCCCGCGCCGAGGACGGGCAGCTCACGCACCACCCGGAAGCCGGGTGATGTGGTGGGGACCAGCAGCAGGGAGAGGCCCTCGCGGTCGGGCGGGGCGCCGTCCGTACGGGCCAGGACGGTGACCAGGTCGGCGTCGGCGGCTCCGGTCGTGAACCACTTGCGGCCCTCCACGCGCCAGCCGCCGTCCTCGGCGACGGCCCGGGTGGCGGTGAGGAAGGGGTCGCTGCCGGGGGTGTCGGGTTCGGTCATGGCGTAACTCGTCCGGATCTCCCCGGCGACGAGCTTCTTCAGATACCGCTCCCGTACCGGGGGCCCGGCGTGGCGGCGCAGCATCAGGGCGTCGAGGAGCGGCGCCGAGCCGAGCGCGGCGGGACCGTGGTCGCTGGCGCCTTCGGCCTCGGCGAGGTGGGCGTACGCGCGCAGCGGCAGGCCCTGTCCGCCCAGGTCGGCGGGGAGCGGCAGCGCCCACAGGCCCTCGGCCCTGGCCCGGTGGCTGAGGGCGCGCAGGGTGTCGGCGGCGGCCGGTCCGCCGGCGTCCAGGAGCGGTTCGCACGGCATGACGTGGTCCCGGACGAAGGCGGCGACCCGGTCGCGCAACTCCCTCAGGTCGCCGGGGCATTCGGGTCCTCCGTACAGGTCCTGCGGCCCGCTCTCGGTCACTTTCCTCCGCCTTTCGGGAACCCGTGGGAACGGCTGTCCGACTGTCTGGTCCGTGGAACTGGTCGGGTGCGACCGCCCCCGGGTTCCCGGCGTTCCGGAAGGTGAGGGAAGGGAGAGGCATGGCAGTGCCAGTCAGTGCAGGGACGGTGCCCGCCGCCCTGGGAGGTGCCCGGCCGCTCGACGGTCTGGGTCTTGAGGCCGCGGGGCCGCCCGCCGGGCCCTGGGGCGGCCTGGTCGGGGAGCATCTGCGGCTGCTGGGGGCGACCGGCACCGACGGAGCCTCGGGCGGGGAACTCGCGCTCACCGGCGCGGGGTTCGAGCCCGTCACGGCCCGTACCGTCTGGTCCTCCGGGCGGAGCTCGGAGCTCGTCGACGAGGCGACCGTGCAGGCCGCCACGGGTGTCATGGCCGTGCACGGGCGCCGCGAGGGCGACCCGCGCGGGCTCGCCGTCGACTACGCCGCCACCGCGGCGGGTGTCCTCACCGTGCAGGGCCTGCTCGCGGCGCTCGTGGGGCAGGCGCGCGGCGGGCGGGCCGCGCGGGTGACGACGGGTGTGGACCGGGCCGGGCTGCTCGCCGTGTCCCAGTATCTGGCGGCGGCCGGGGCGGACGAGGGCGAGGCGGCCGAACTGGCGCCGGGAGGCCCGCCGTTCACCTCCGCCGACGGCATCCTCTTCGAACTGGAGACCCTGGACCCGGGGTCCTGGGCGGTCTTCTGGCGCGCGCTGGGCGCGCCCGAACCGGCGGTACGGGCCGGCTGGCGCCCGTTCCAGTTCCGCTACGCGACCGCCTGCGCGCCGCTGCCCGGGGCGCTCCACACCACGGCCCGCGCGTCCTCCTGGGAGGAGGTGCGGGCCGCGGCCCGCACCTCGGGGACCGAGGTGTGCGCGCTGCGCACCCTCACGGACCGGGGCATCGGCGAGGCGCCGCCGTGGACGCTGACCCCGTACGGCACGGCTGCGGACAACACCTGTGTGAAGCGGCAGGAGACGGCAGGGGGGCCGCTGGCCGGTCTCACCGTGCTGGAGGCGGGCCGCCGTGTGCAGGCCCCGCTCGCCGCGCATCTGCTGGGACTGCTCGGCGCCGAGGTGATCCGGATCGAGCCGCCGGGCGGCGACCCGCTGCGCGGCATGCCGCCGGCCTGTTCCGGCGTCTCCGCCCGCTGGCTGGCCCTCAACCGGGGCAAGAAGGCCGTCGAGATCGACATCAAGTCGGCCGGGGACCGGCGCCGCCTGGTCGAACTGGCCGCCTCGGCCGATGTGTTCCTGCACAACTGGGCGCCGGGCAAGGCGGCCGCACTCGGCCTGGATCACGAAGACCTGGCGGCCGCGAACCCGGCGCTCGTCTACGCGTACACCAGCGGCTGGGCGGGCCGGGTGCCGGACGCGCCCATGGGCACCGACTTCATGGTCCAGGCGCGCACCGGCGTCGGGGAGGCCGCCCGGCCCGCCGACGAGCCGCCGGCACCGTCCCTGATGACCCTCCTCGACGTCCTGGGCGGGCTGCTCGGCGCCGAGGCGGTCCTCGCCGGACTGCTGCTGCGGGAGCGGACCGGGCGCGGTGTGCGGGTGGACTCCTCGCTGCTCGGCGCGGCCGACGCCCTGACCGCCCCGGCCCTTCGGCGCGTCGCCGAAGGGCTGCCGCCGCGCCGCCCGGCCGGGTTCCGGCGGCCGCTGCGCACCGCGGACGGCTGGATCGCGCCCACCGACTCCTGCGCGGCCGCGGCCGCGGCGTACGACCTGAGGGAGCTGTCCGGCGCCGAGGCCCTGGCGCTGCTGCGCACCCACGGCCTGGCCGCGACCGCCGTCACCACGGATCTGACCGCCCTGCACCACGATCCGCGCTTCACCGGAGCGCGGTCGGTCACCCGGGACGCCCATGGGGCGTCCGCCGTCCCCGACCCCTGGAGCTTTCTGTGACGCTCGCGCTGCACGATCTGCTGCCCGCCCGGCTGCGCCGTTCCTGGACGGTCGACGGGACCTGCCCGGACCTGGACCTGTACAGCCTCTACCGCGCCCACCAGGTGGCCGATCCGCACCGGACGGCCGTCGTCGACGCCAAGGGGAAGCTCTGCTACACCGCACTGGACCGTAAGGTGCGGTCGCTCGCCGCCGGGCTCACCGGGCTCGGGGTGCGCCCCGGGGACGTGGTCGGGGTGCAGCTCCCGGCGGGCCGGCACGCCGTCATGGCGGACCTCGCGCTGGCGGCGATCGGCGCGGTCGCGCTGCCGTTCCCCGTCGGGCGCGGCAGACGGGAGGCGGCCTCGCTGCTGGCCCGCTCGGAGGCGGTCGCCGTGCTCGCCCCGGTCGGGCACGCTGGCTCCCGGCCGGCCGAGGACCTGCTCGCGCTCCGCGGCGAACTTCCGCTCCTGCGCTGGGTGATCGCGGCCGGGCCGGGCGACGCCCCCGAGGGCTGCGTGCCGCTGGCGGGGCTGCTGCGCACGGACGCCGGTGAGTTCCGGCCGGGCCGGCCCGACCCGGACGCGGCCGTACGGATCCTGGTCTCCTCCGGCTCGGAGGCGGAGCCGAAGATGGTGGCGTACTCGCACAACGCGCTCGCGGGCGGACGGGGTAACTTCCTCGCCTCGCTGCTGCCCGACGGCCGTCCGCCGCGATGTCTGTTCCTGGTGCCGCTCGCCTCCGCGTTCGGCAGCAACGGCACCGCCGTCGCCCTCGCCCGGCACGGCGGCACCCTGGTCCTGCTGGAGCGGTTCACCGCGGACGCCGCCCTCGACGCGATCGTCGCGCACGAGCCGACGCATGTGCTGGGTGTGCCGACGATGATCCGCATGATGCTGGACCGGCTGGCCGAACAGCCGCGCGCACTGCCGTCGCCGACGGCGCTGGTGCTGGGGGGCGCGGTGCTCGACGCCGCGACGGCGGCCGAGGCGCGGCGGGTCTTCGGCTGCCCGGTGGTCAATCTGTACGGCTCCGCCGACGGCGTCAACTGCCATACGGGTCTTGAGGATCCGGCTGGCGAGCTGGACGGGCCTGGGGTGTGGGCGGGGCGTCCCGACCCGCGGGTCGCGGACATCCGGATCGCCTCGCCCGACGCGCCGCGCCACGCCCCGATGGCGGAGGTGCCCGCGGGGACGGTCGGGGAGATCGTCGCGCGCGGGCCGATGACACCGCTCTGTTACGTCGGCGCGCCGGATCTGGACGCCCGCTACCGCACCGCCGACGGCTGGGTCCGTACCGGCGATCTCGGCCTGCTCGGGCCGGACGGCGGCCTGCGGGTGGTGGGCCGGCTCAAGGACGTGGTGATACGCGGCGGCGCCAACATCAGCCCGGCCGAGGTGGAGGTCGAGCTCGCCACGCATCCGCTGGTGCGGGACGTGGTGTGTGTGGGCGTCCCCGATCCGCTGATGGGGGAACGGCTGGCGGCGTGCGTCGTGTCCCGCGACGGGCGCGGCCTCACGCTCGACCAGTTGGGCGCGCATCTCGACGCGCGGGGCCTGGAGCGGCGCAAGCATCCCGAAGTGCTGCTGCTGGCGGACGAGTTGCCGCTGACCCCGGCGGGCAAGCCGGACCGGGCGGCGCTGCGGGAGCGGTGCGCGGCGGGCCGCGTGGCGGCCTGACGGCGACGGGGGTACGCCCGGATGGCCCGGGCGCACCCCCAAGGGGGGCGGGTGGTTACCCCATCGCCTTCTTCACGGCCGTCGCCGCGTCGCGGTAGACGGTGAGCAGGTCGAGGTCCTTGCCGGGGTAGTTGACGATCTTCACCTGGCGTGCGGTGGTGCCGGGGAGCGTGGTGCCGTTGGACATGTGGGCGTTGTCCAGGACCAGGGCGGGCTTCTTCGCCGACAGGTCGGCCAGCTGCTGGGGGGTGACCTCTTCGGGGCCGTACGTGCCGACGACGTTCGCGCCCGCGAGCTTCGCCGACCAGGCGGTGAAGACCTGGGCGACGGCGGTGGGCGCGGTGCCGCCGGGCCAGGCGGCCTTCAGTTCGCCCTGGAGCTTGGTGTACTCGGCGGAGAAGGTCTTCTGCCAGCGGGCGGCGGCGTCCTCGGTGCCGAACTCCTTGCCGAGCCGGGTGACTTCGGCGTTCACCTTGCCGGCGTCGTTGTCGAGGCCGACCTCGATCAGCTTCGCCTTGGAGCCGGCCGCCTCCTTGATCTTCTCGGCGTACGGCTCGAAGGGCGCGTAGAGGACGAAGTCGGCCTCGGCGACGGCCGCCAGGTCGGAGGGCTTGGGGTCGTAGTCGGGGGCGTGGTGCACGGACTGCGGCACGATGACCGTGACGTCCTCGGCCCCGGCCGCCTTGGCGAAGGCGCCCTCCCAGGTGGTGGTGGCCACGACCCGGGGCTTGCCGTCCGGGCGCTTCGCCGCGCCGTCGCCATCGCCGTCCGAGGCGGCGCAGCCGGTGGCGGTGAGGGTGAGCGCGAGTGCCGCGGTCAGTGCGAGGAGGAGGGGGTGTCGGACGCGGTTGCGCGCCATGAGCTGATTCTCCGTTCGGGTACGAGATGGACGGCGAGGACCACGGCCCCGGCCGTCAGGACGAGGACCGGGCCCGGGGGCAGGTCCAGCGAGAGCGCCACGAGGAACCCCGCGGCGTTGACGACGGCCCCGATCGCGACGGCCCAGAGGGTGATCGAGGTCAGGGAGGTGCCGAGGCGGCGGGCGGCGAGCGCGGGCAGCAGGGTCAGGGCGTCGACCAGCAGGGCGCCGGTCAGCTTGATCGCGCCCGCCACGGAGACCGCGACCAGGACGAGGAGGATCAGGGTCAGCCGGTCGACGGCGACACCCGAGGTGAGGGCGGTCTCGCGGTCGTACAGCAGCAGCGCCAGATCTCGCCGCCGCCACCAGAAGAGGCCGGGGACGGTGACGGCGAGTGCGCCGAGCAGCAACAGGTCGGCGGCGCCGACCGACAGGATCGACCCCCACAGCAGGGCGAAGGCGCCGGAGGCGTTGACCCCGGACACGGCGAGCAGGAGCAGCGCGGCGGCGATGGCCAGACTCATCAGCAGGCCCATCGCCCCGGACAGGCCGTCGGGTCCGCGGGCGAGCGGTGCGACTCCGGCGCCGGCGAGGCCGCAGGCCAGCAGGGCGCAGAGCATGGGGTCGAGGCCGGTGAGCAGTCCGACGGCGATGCCGAGCAGGGCCACGTGCATCATCGCGAACCGGACCGGCATGATGTCGAGTCCGACGATGACGACGCCGACGACGGGCAGCCCGACGGCGGCGAGGAGCAGGGCGGCACCGGCCCGCTGGACGGGTACGAGCTGGAGGAGCTGCCCCAGGTCGGCCGCGAGGACGGAGCTCACGCCGCCTCCCGCAGCCGGCCGGCGGCCATCTCGGCGACGCGGTCGCAGCGGGCGGCGAGGGCGCGGTCGTGGGTGACGACGATCAGGGTGACGGGCAGCGACAGCAGGAGGTCGGCGGCCTCTTCCTGACCGGTGAAGTCGAGGGCGGCGGTGGGTTCGTCGGCGAGGAGGACCCCGGCCCCGGTGGCGACGCACCCGACCGCGCGGGCCAGGTACGTGCGTTGCAGCTGGCCGCCGGAGAGGGTGTCCACGGCGCGGTCGGCGAGGTGGGCGACGCCAAGTCTGGCGGCCGCCGCCAGCGCTTGGCCGGGCGCGCCGCTGCTGGCGAGCAACTCCCCCGCGAGCAGCGGGAAACGGCCCGCGGCGGGCTTCTGCGGCACCCAGGCGCAGGCGCGTCGGCGCCAGGCCCAGTCGGCGGCGGTACGGGCCACCCGGCCGCCGACGCGGATCTCCCCGGCGGCGTGCCGGTGCAGGCCGAGCACGGCCCGCAGGAGCGTGGTCTTGCCCGAGCCGTTGGTGCCGGTCAGCGCCAGGCGCCCGCCGGCCGGGACGTCGAGGTCCACGCCGCTGACGGCGTCCACGCGCCCATGACGGCAGCCCACCGCACGCAGCCGTACGTCCAGCGCGTCCATTCCCGCCTCACTTTCCCCGGTGTCGGGGAGGCAGTCGGACGCTACGGCCGGTCAGTTCCCGTGGTGTGCCGAAGCGGCCTCAGTTGTGGCCGAACTTCCGCTCCTTCTTGTGGTCCGGCTCATCCCTGATCGCGCGCAGGGTCTCCGGGGTCGGCGCCGACTTCGGCTGCTGCTTCGTCTCCGCCGTGGCGCTGCGCTCATGGCCGCCGGTGCGGGCGCCACGGTTCACCCGGGTCTGTTTCTTGCCCACGGTGGTGCCTCCCTGTGGTGAATCTCGGGCGAGGGACTACCACAAGATTCGCACACAGGTATGAATGCCGCATATCGACCGAGGGTCAGTCCTCCGGGGACGCCACCTGGATGACGATCTTGCCCGCGGCCCCGCCCGCGTCCAATCGCCGCACGGCCTCGACGGCCTCGAACGCTCCCTGCGCCAGGCCTGATCCGCGCCCCTGCCCCGAGCCGCATCCGGCTCAGCCGAGTTCCTTCGGCCCCCTCGGCTCACTCGCCACGTCGGTCGCGCCGACCCGCCGGGCCTCACGCAAGGCCGTGAGCACCGCCCAGAACACCGACACCAGCGGCACGGCCACCACTGCCCCCACCACCCCCGCCGCGATCGCCCCCGCGATCACCGAGATCGCGACGACCAGCGGGTGGAGCCGTACGGCCCAGCTCATCACCAGCGGGTGCAGAAGATGGCCTTCGATCTGCCCGATGATCACGATCAGCGCGATCACGATCAGCGCCACCAGCGGCCCCTGCGCGGCGAGCGCCACCACGGCGGCGACCGCGAGGGCGACCGGCGAGCCGATCAGCGGCACGAAGGCGGCGAAGAACTCCAGCAGCGCCAGCGGCACGGCCAGCGGCACCCCGAGCAGCCACAGCGCGATCCCGACGAGCACGGCGTTGGTCGCGGCCACCAGCACGATGCCGTGCGTGTAGCCGGTGAACGTCCGCCAGGCCGCGCGTGCGCCGATCTCGGCCCGGCCGCGTACGGAGCGTGGCAGCTGCTCCCGCGCCCAGGCCCACTGCCGGTCGCCCGAGTGGATGAAGAAGACCGAGCAGAACAGCCCCAGGGCCAGCGTGGCGAGGACAGTCACCAGCCGGTGCGCGCCGCTCACCGCCTCGCTGACCAGCGTCGAACGGTGGCTCGACAGCCACTGGCCGATGCGGGACTGGACATCGGAGAGCGCCTCCGGGTTGAGCCGGAACGGCGGCCGTTCGAGCCAGTTCTCGATCCTCTCGATGCCCTCGCGGAACTCCCGTACCAGCGTGGTCCGCTCCCCCGCCACCGCCTCGCCGACGAGGGCGAGCACCCCGAGCACGAGCGCGATGCCGCCGAGCAGGGTGAGGGCGACGGCGAGCGGGCGGGGCAGGCCGCGGGCCACCACGTCGGCGACCGGGCGCAGCAGCGCCGTGATCACCAGCCCGAGGAAGACGGCCACGCCGATCTCGTGGAAGCGTCCGAGCACGGCGAAGACGGCGTAGACGACCGCCCCGACGGCGAGCAGGCGCCACGCGTAGGCCGCGGCCGTGCGAAGCATCGGGAAGACCTGGGGCGGCGTGCCTGGCTCCATGGCGTTCGACGTACCACCGGGCGGGCCGCGCACCACGCGCGGGCGGCCTGATTCGCCCGGGACGGTCCCGCGCGGGGCCCGGACGGGCGAATACTCCCGCCCCCAGCGGGTGCGTTCCGGTGTCGCGGCGCGGCCGCCCGGCGGGGAGGCCGAGGATCGGGGGATGGGCGTCGTCCTGCCGGTCCTCTTCTCCTTGTTCGCCGCGTTCAGCAACGCGCTCGCCACGGTGCTCCAGCGCCGCGCCGCGCTCACCGTGCCCCGCACGGACTCGTTCCGGCCGGGCTTGGTCCTCGATCTGGTGAAACGGCCGGTCTGGCTCGCCGGGATCCTCGCGGTGATCGCCGCCGGGGTCGGGCAGGCGGCGGCCCTGGCGACGGGGCCGCTGTCGCTGGTGCAGCCGCTGTTCGTCCTTGAGCTGCCGCTGGCTCTGCTGATCGCCTCCCTGATGGCTCGCGAGAGGCTGCCGATGGCGCTGTGGCTGGCCGTGGCCGGGGTGGTGGGCGGGCTCGGCGTGGCGCTCGTGGCCGCCGCGCCCGCCGGGAACCGTACGCATGTGCCGCTGGACCGGTGGGTGCCGACGCTCGCGGTGTGCGCGGTGGCGGTGGTGGCGCTGGCGTTCGCGGGGCTGCGGCGGCCGCCGGGCCGGGCCCGCGCCGGGTGCCTGGGCGCGGGCACCGCGATCTGCTACGCGCTGACGGCGGCTCTGATGAAGACCGCCATGCACATCCTCGACGGGGGCGGCATCGGCGCGTTCCTGACGTCGTGGCAGACGTACGCGTTCTGTGTGACCGGCGTCGGGGCCCTGCTGTTGCTCGAACACGCCATGCAGGGCGGCCCGCTGGTCGCATCGCAGCCGGCGCTGACCCTGGGCGACGCGACCGTGAGCCTCATCCTGGGCGTCCTGCTGTTCGAGGAGCATCTGCGGTCGGGGTGGTGGCTGCTGCCGCAGCTGCTGGGCGTCGGGCTGATCGTGTTCGGGGTGTTCGCGCTGGCCCGCAGCGGGGTCAGCGCGGCGTGAGGGCGCCGGCGGCAGGGCCTGAGTCCGGGAGCGCGTCGGGGCGTTCCCGGGCGCGGAACGTCTGCCGGTAGGCGGTGGGCGAGACCCCCAGGGTGGCCGCGAGGTGCTGGCGCAGCGAGACCGCGGTGCCGAAGCCCGACGCGGCGGCCACGCGGTCCACGGTCAGGTCGGTGGTCTCCAGCAGGCGCCGCGCGTGGTCGACGCGCTGCTGGTTCAGCCACTGTCCAGGGGTGGTGCCGGTCTCCTCCCGGAGCCGGCGCGAGAAGGTCCGTACGCTCAGGTGGACACGGCGGAGCTCCGCGCGCGCCAGCGGGTGCTGGTGCACGCGGCGGTCGGCGGCGTCGGCCATCTGGCCGTGCAGATGGCCAAGGCGCGCGGGGCCATTGTCATCGGCACGGCGAGCGCCGCCAAGCACGACTTCGTCCGGGGCCTGGGGGCGAGTCGTCGACTACCGCTCTACCGACTTCGCCGAGGCGGTACGGGACGTGGACGTCGTCGTCGTCGACACCATCGGCGGTGAGTACGGGCCCCGCTCGCTGCGCACGCTGCGCCCCGGCGGCATCGTGGTCTCCCTCGCCTCCCCGGCCGAGGCCGCACTGGCCGAGGAGGCCGCCCCGCTCGGACTGCGCGCCGCGTTCATGATCGTGGAGGCCGACCAGGGCGGGATGCGGGAGCTGGCCGCGCTGGCCGCGTCGGGGCAGCTGCGGGCCCACGTCGACGCGGTGCTGCCGTTGGAGGACGTGGCCAAGGCCCATGAGCTGGGCCAGAGCGGCCGCACCACCGGCAAGATCGTCCTTACGGTCGCCGGGGACGGCGTGGCTGCCTGACCCACAGTCAGTTCACTTCGGCCGGAGCGGACTTGCGGGCCCTCCCGTCGGCGACGGCGTAGGGCAGCCCGGGCAGGAGCAGCAACGGCGCGACCCACAGCGGAAGGCTGAAGAGGATCTCGTCACCGCCCAGGACCCTGGTGAGAATCGCGACGGGCAGGCCGACGGCGAGCGCGACCAGCCAGCTTCTGCCGAGGCCGAGTCCGCCGCGCCGGATCTCCCACACGACCGTGAAGGTCGCGATGACGGCCCAGAAGGCGAGGTCGTCCGCGCCGACGGACAGGGTGAGGCTCCAGGTGACCAGGTGCCGCACGAGCAGCACCGCGCCCACCACGAACAGCGCCATGGCGGCCATGCGCGCGATCCTGCGCGACAGCGGGGCCCTGGCCCGGGCCCAGGCGGCGGCGAAGGCCTTGACGTCGTCGCCGACGACGTCCTGGGGGGTGCGGCCGGCGGCCTCGGCGTCTTCGAGGTGGGCGGAGAGCTCCTCCAGCATCTCGCGGACCGAGGCGTCGTCGATGCCCCGGTACTCCCAGTTGCTGCGGCAGACCGCGAGTATCCGCTCGTTGGTCACGATGTGCTCTTCCCCGTGGATGTGGTGTCGGCGTCGGTGTGGGCGTCTGTGTCGGCGCCGGTCTCGGCCAGGAGGCCGCTGACGGCTCCGGCGAAGCCGTGCCAGGCGACCCGGCCGCCGTCGAGTTCGGCGCAGCCCGCCTCGGTGAGGCGGTAGTACTTCCGCGGGGCGCCGCCGCTGCCGGACGGCGCGCGGTACGAGGAGATGAGCCCGCCGCGCTCCAGCCGGGAAAGCAGTGGATAGATGCTGCCTTCCCGCACCAGGTCGAGCCCGCTGTCGGCGAGCGCCTGGGTGAACTCGAAGCCGTACCGCGGCCGCTCGGCGATCAGGGCCAGCAGGCAGATGTCGAGCACGCCCCGCAGGAGCTGACTGTGCCGCTGGCCGACGGCGTCGGGCAGCTCCTTTGTCATGCGGTACAAGATAGTCGTCAACTACCTTGCGTCGCAAGACAAGTCCCCGCCTCCCTGGAGGTCAGCGGTGACAAGGGCGCCCTGGAGCGCTGGTCGATCAGGACAGGCGCCGGTACGGCAGGGACCGTACGTGCGCCTTCCACTCCGCCTCGGTCAGCGGCCCGCCGGCCCGCCGCGACACCTCCGTGGCGACGTCCCGTGGCGTGACGGCGTAGCTGAGCAGCGGGACGTGGGCCCCGGCGGCGTGCAGCCGGGTGCCGTCGGCCGAGAAGGCCAGCGACAGGATGGGGTCGCCGCCGGTACTCAGGGGCGAGCCGAGGGGCGGCCCTCCGGAGCCCGTGGCCTCCCACAGCCGCAGGCCGCCCAGGTCGTCACCGGCGGCGAGGAGCGTGCCGTCCGGGGAGAACGCCAGCGCCCGCACCGGGCTCGCGCCCTCGGCGCCGGAGGGCGTGAACTCGGCGATGCTGCGGGCGACTTCTCCGTCCCAGAGGGTGACGTTGCCCTGGGTGTCACCGGCGGCCAGCCGCTTCCCGTCGGGGCTGAAGGCGATCGTCGTGGTGAGGGTCGGGGTGAGCAGGGGGTGCGTGGCGCGCCTGGTGTCGGGGTCGCTGATCCAGGCCAAGGGGCCCCACCGGGCCGCGGCGGCGAGCAGACGGCCGTCGGGGCGGACAGCGGCGGCCCGGCCTTCCTCCTGAAATGACGAGATGTCGCCCTGCCCGCTGACGAGTTGGCGCACCCTGATCCGGCGCCGGACGTCCCAGACCTCGATCCGTTCGCCGTCGGACGTCCGCGTCGCGTAGAGCCGGGTGCCGCCTGGGCCCAGCACGAGGTCCCCGATATCACCGTTGGTGGCATCGGGGGCGGGAGCCAGAGGGAGCACCGTCGTCCGCCGGGGGTCCCGGGTGTCGACGACGGAGACCGGGCGGCGTGGCCCGGTGCCGATGGCGCCGTAGGCGAAGTACCGGCCGTCGGGGCTGAAAGCGGTGAGCTCCGACGCGGCGCAGCCCCCGTCCGGGGCGACGGCGGGGTCCGAATCCGTGGGGCACGGCACGGTCGGCAGGTCCGCCACCGTACGACGGGTCCGTACGTCCGTCAGCCGGACGCTGTTACGGTCCTTGCCGTGCCGGACGGTCGCCAGCAGGCGGCCGTCCGGGCTGAGTTCGGCCCGTACCGTCGCCGACGCGCCCCAGACCGTGCCGACGGCGGGTCCCAGGTCGAGCGTCCGGACGATGCCCTGGGTCGCGCCGGTCAGATACGTGAGCGTGCGGCCGGTCCGGTCGATACGGAAGGCTCCCGCCGTCTCGTTGCCCAGCGCGTGACGGAAGACCGGGCCGTCGACGCCCAGGCGCCACAGGAGGATCTCCTTCTCGTCGGTGGCGACCAGGAATGCCCCGCCCGCGCTGAACTCGGCGCGGGAGAGGTTCTGATGGGCGAGAGTCGCTGTCCGCCGTCCGGTGCGGACATCCCATACGACGCTTCCGGTCCCGTTGGTCAATGCGAGCCGACGGCCGTCGGGCGCGAGTGTCATTTCGGAGGAGCCGCAATTCACCGCTCCCGCCGCCTTCTCCCAACCCCCGCGGAGTCTCCGGTCGCGGCGGAGGTCCCACAGCTCGACCGGTCGACCGGTCACACAAGAGGCCAGCAGGGAGTCGTCCGCACTCACGACGTGGGTGTAGTTCCAGGCGTCGCCCGAGTCGTCATCGGGCTGGAGTGGCATTGGCCGGTCCGCCAGCAACCGACGCTGCTCGATGTCCCACACCCGCACTCTCGGCTCCTGGGGATCCTCGCCCCCCATCTCCGTGAAGACCAGGGTCCGGCCGCTCCGGCCGAATTCGAACTCGCCCACGTTGGAGTACTCCCACGCCGTCGCGGGAACGGCTTCACCGAGCGAGCGCCCCGAGGCAAGATCCCACAGATATGCCACGCCGTCCTTCTCGACCACCGCCCGCCGCCCATCGGGTGAGACGGCGAGTGGGGACTCGCCCCCGGGGCGGGGGATGGACGAGACGCGACGCTGCGAGGGAACGTCCCAGCGGTCGATCCGGCCACCAACCTCGGACAGGGCCGTACGGCCGTCCGCACTGAGCATCAGGTCGGGGACCGTGGAACCGGGGATCCGCAGGGTCTTGCGTCCCCGCTGCGCCCCCGCCCCGTACAGCGCCGACCGGGTCTCCGGCAGGTCCGCCAGCTGCCACGCGGCCACACTCAGCCGCATCGCCGTCCGCGGGTCCGAGCCGCGCATGTCGTCGGCGAGTGCGGCGATCCGGCGGGCCTCGGCCTGCACCAGCAGGCGTTCGTTGCTGCGGTTCTGCTGCCAGGCGAGCACCCCGGCGACCAGGGCGAGGACGAGCAGGACGGACACCGACACGGCGAACGTCCGCAGCCGCCGGGCGGTACGGGCCGCCGCGCGGCGTTCGTCGTCGCGGGCGGCCAGGGCGGCGGTGAGGAAGGCTCCTTCCAGCGGGGTGAGCGTCCGGGGCCGCTCCGCCTCGGGGAAGGCGTCCTCGGAGGCGGCTAGCCGGGAGCCCCGGAAGAGGGCGCCGGGATCGCGGTCCAGTTCGTCCCAGGCCACGGCCGCCTCGGTCAGCCGGCGGTGCAGCCGTATCCGCTCGCGGTCGGCGTCGATCCAGCCGCGCAGCCGGGGCCAGGAGGTGATGAGGGCTTCGTGGGCCAGGTCGACGGTCCGCTCGTCCAGGGTGATCAGCCGGGCTCGGGCCAGCCGGTCGAGGACCAGCGCGGCGTCGTCGCCGGTGTCGACCTCGGCCCGGTCGACGGGACGCCGGGTGTCGGGGGTGCCGTCGCCGGGGGTGATCAGTCTGAGCAGGATGCGGCGGGCCAGCTCCCCCTGGTCGGGGCTCAGCCGGGTGTAGGCCGCCTCGGCGGTACGGGCCACCGCCCCTTGGAGCCCGCCGATGGTCTCGTACGTCTCCAGGGTCAGCGTGCGGCCCCGGCGGTGCCGCCAGGTCTCCAGGAGGGCGTGCGAGAGCAGCGGCAGGCTGCCCGGCTCCCCGTCGGCCTCCTCGACCAGTCGTGCCGTCAGGGTCCGTTCGACGACCAGGCCGGCGGCGGCAGCGGGCTTCACGACGACCTCGCGCAGCTCGGCCGGGGACAGCGGCCCGACCGGAACGCCGGCGTCCGCCACGGCGGCGGCCAGGCCCCGGTGCTCCAGGCAGCGCCCGTAGAAGTCGGCCCGGACGCCGAGCACCACCCGCAGCCGGCTGCCGGGGTCGCCGGCCGCGAGCAGCAGGTCGACGAACTCGGTCCGCTCGTCGGGATCCTGGCAGAGGGTGAACACCTCCTCGAACTGGTCGACGATCAGCCAGGTGTCCCCCTCCCCCTCCGCGGGCGTGAACAGCTGCCGGTGGGTGCGCAGGGGCCGGGCGCCGGGGGTGAGGATGCGCAGCGCGGCCGGGCGCTCCACGGCGTTCTCGGCGCGGCTGAGCCGCGGGATCAGTCCCGCCCGCAGCAGCGAGGACTTGCCGCTGCCGGAGGGACCGAAGACGACGGTGACCCGGTGGGCGGCGACGTGCTCGACCAGTGCGTCGGTGAGGCTGCCGCGGCCGAAGAAGTGGTCCTCGTCGGCGGGGTCGAAGCGGGCCAGGCCTTGGTACGGCGGCTGGGCGTCGTCGTCGGCCTCGGGCGCGGGCCGGCCGGCGTCCTCCCGTTCGGCGGCGCGCCAGCGCTCCTCCCAGTCGGCGCGGTCACCGTCGCACGCCTCCACGTACGCCAGGGTCACGGTCAGCGAGGGCAGCTTCTCGCCCGCGGCCGCCTGGGACAGGGCGGTGACCGAGAATCCGGCGCGCTGCGCCATGGACCGGTAGGAGGGTCCGCCGGCCTCCTGGCGCAGTTTGCGCAACTCGAACGCGAACCGCTGTACCGGCCCCCCGGCCGGATCGACCGGCTTCTCCCGACGCCCCACTCCGCCCCGCCCCCGTGTTCGATCATCGTCCGACCGGCCAAGGTACGGACGCCGAAGGCGGCGGGACAAGCGCCCTCCCGGCCAACCCGCGGGCCGCCACCAGGCCGTCCGGGATTGTTCAGTGCCGCGGAACAGGGCTGCTGAACAATCCGAACCCCGCTGGAATCGGTGTCCGACGGGCCACACCGGCACGTCGCACACCGACACGGTGAAGGAGAAGGATCATGAGTTTCGTACGGACGGGCGCCATGGCGGCGACCACGCTCGCGATCGCGGGAGCGACTCTCCTCGGATCGACGACGGCGTCGTACGCGGGCACCAACGGCCAGCAGGTCAAGGTGAACACGCGGTACTCGGACGAGGTGAAGGTCTGCGGCACCAACCATCGTGGGGAGTACAAGTGCACGCCGTGGTTCGACACGCCCGGCGGGCGTAACGACTACCACGGCAAGTCCGGCTACTGGTTCAAGGGCAAGATGACGATCACCGGCATCCAGTCGGAGACCGGCAAGAAGCGCACCATGAAGTGCTCCGTGCCCAAGTCCCAGTCGGCCAACTGGACCTACTGCAACGGCTACGCCGGCGGCCTCTGACCAAGCACGGCGTGCGGGCCCCGGCGGATCACGGGGGTATCAGCTGGGGCCCACCCCTGCCGTGGACCGAGAAGGAGAGGGACGTGAACGCTGACCGTCGGAGGAGCCTGTGGCGGGCGGGTGAGGTGTGGCTGTGCGCCCTCGGGCTGGTCGTCTGTGTGGGGGCGTTCGCCTGGACCATGGTCACGGGGCGGTCCGGGTTGTACGCCCCGATACCCATGGTCCTGGCCATCGCATTGTTCGAGCTGTCGTACCGCTGCTGGGACAAGTGGTGGACCCAGAGCCAATGTGACCAATTGGCAACAAAGTAACAGGACGCGCAACGGACGGGACGGGGCCGGGCATCTCTGTGCTCGACATGTCAGGCGCAGCTAAGAGGGCCCAAGGATGAACGCGGTACCGGCGGACGACGCGTCCCCCGAAGAGCCGAAGCCGGAGCAGAAGCAGGAGCCGGGGGAGGAGCAGAACCAGAAGCGGGAGGAGCGGGAGCCCGAGCCCGCTACCGAACCCGATCCCGCTCCCGAGCCGGCTCCCGAACCCGAGCCGGAGCCGGAGGCGAAGCCCGAGCCGGCCCCAGAGCCGGAGCCCGCACCGTCGGCCCCCGAGTCCGCACCGGAGCCAGAGCCCGCGTCCCCGGCCCCCGCGCCCCCGCCCGTACCGGAGCCGGCCCCCGAGCCGGAGCGGACGCGGGAGTCGCCGATGCCCGCGCTCGATCTGCTGGCGCAGCTGACCAACACTCCCCCGCCGCCGCGGACCCCGGCCCGCTCCCTCGTGCGGCGGATCAAGATCTGGGCACCGCTGGTGCTGCTGCTGGCCGCCGTCCTCGTCGGCGTACAGGTGCTGCGTCCGCTGCCCGCGCCCGCGCTGGGCGGCGCCGAGGCCGCGTACACGCTGCCCGGCCGGTTCGAGGCGCCGTGGCCGGACCACGGGCAGGGCGCGATCCTGATCCCCGGGTCCGGTGAGGTGGCGACCTTCGGGGCACAGAAGCCGGTGCCGACGGCGAGTGTCGCGAAGGTGATGACGGCCTACGTCATCCTCAAGGGGCACCCGCTGAAGAAGGGCGAGGCCGGGCCGCGGATCGCGGTGGACGCCAAGGCCGTGGCGGACGGCCAGGTCAAGCACGAGTCCAGGATCGAGGGGCTGACGGCCGGGACGACGTACAGCCAGCAGGACATGCTCAAGATGCTGATGATCCCCTCGGGCAACAACATCGCCCGGCTCCTCGCCCGCTGGGACACCGGCAGCGACACCACCACCGAGTTCGTGGCGAAGATGAACGCCGCCGCCGAGGAGCTCGGGATGAAGGACACCACCTACACCGACCCCAGCGGGCTCGACGCCAAGACCGTGTCCACGGCCGTCGACCAGCTGAAGCTGGCGGAGGCGGTGATGAGGTTCGACGCGTTCCGGGCGGTCGTGGCGCTGCCGAACGCGCCGATCGAGGGGCTGCCGAAGCCGCTGTACAACAACAACGACAGCCTGCTTCTGTCGGGACTGAGCATCAAGGGCATCAAGACCGGCTCCAGTTCGGCCGCGGGCGGCACGCTCATGTGGGCGGCGTACAAGACGGTGGGCGCGCGGACGCCGCTGATCGTCGGCATGATGATGGGCCAGCGGGCCGAGGGCCCCGACCCCGAGGCGCTCAGGAGTCTCGCGCTGGTGAAGACCAACACCCAGAAGGTCGTCGCGGCCGTCCGGGAGGCGATCACCTCGACCGTGGCGGTGCGCAAGGGGCAGGTCGTCGGGTACGTCGACGACGGTATGGGCCGTCGTACGCCGGTCGTGGCGGCGCGGGACGTCGAGGTCGTGGGTGTGCCCGGGCAGAAGCTGACGGTCACGCTCGACGACGGCGGCAAGCCGCTGCCGCACGCGGCCGGGGCCGGCACCGAGGTCGGCCGGCTCACCGTCGGCAGTGGGGCCGGCGCGCAGTCGGCCCCGGTGACGCTGAAGGAGGCGCTGACCGAACCGGGCTTCGTGGACAAGCTCACCCGGCTCGGCTGACCGCACTCTTCCCCTGCCCCGCCGGCGGGGCCTGGCTCACGGCGTCGAGGAGTTCGGGCAGCGTCCCGGGGAAGTTCCTGATCAGCGGGTACATCGCGATCCACCGCTCGGGCCGGATCTCGCCCGCCGTCCAGCGGGCCAGCAGCGCGGCGGTCGCGACGTGCAGCGCGGCGCGTCCGCTCCAGGCGGCGCGGGTGACGTCCGCGCATCCGGAGGCCTGGCCGACCCAGGAGGTAAGGACGCACGCCGGGCGCACCAGCTCCGCGACGTCGGCCGCCGGGAGTTGGCCGCGTTCGATCACGGCGGCGAGGTGGTCGAGGGTCGGCCCCTCGGGCCCGCTGTACGCGACGGGGGTGGCCGCGAGCGCCTGACGTGCCGATTCGGCCGTGTCGCCGAGAGGGCCGCTGTCGCCCGGCGGGTGCCATGGGGGCACCCACGGCGGGGCCTTCCGCGCGGCGGCGGCTCGGGTGGCGGGCATGGCGGCGGTCGGTGCGGACAGGGGCCGGCCGGGGAGCGCGGGCCGTCCGGTCCGCAGCACCACCGCGACCTCCGGCGGGCAGTCCGGCCGCAGCGCCAGCAGTCGGGCCGCCTGGCGCGGGAGCGTACCGCCGAGCCGGGCGGCCGAGATCAGCGGCCAGTGGATCCGGTACGGCTCCTTCAGAACCGCCTCGAACGCCCGGCGCGTCCGCCACTGGCTCGCCTCCCGCTCCACCGCCCGAAGTCGCCTCAGCAGCGCGCCGGTGCCGAGCCAGTGCTCCTCGACAATGTCGAGGTAGGGCTCAGGAAAGGGCTGGGCGCAGGCCTCGGCGATGCCTGCGGTGAGCGGGTCCAGCGGCGGGGGTATCCGGTCCACGAGGTCGCGTGTTCGCGCGGTGCCGCCGTGGCGCCGGACCGTGGCCCAGGCGGTGGCCCGGGCGGTCGGCGGGGCGGCACCGCGCCGGTCGACCAGGGCGGCGGCCGCGAGGTCGGGGTCGGCCGAGAGCAGGGCCCGCCGGTGGAAGTCGGGATGAGGGTATCGCCCGGTGGCGACGAGCGCGGGGGCGCGCAGCCTCAGCCGCTGCTCGGGCTCTTCCCGGAGCTGAGGGTTGTTCACGAGCGCGGCGTCGACCGCGGGGTCGTCGAGGGCGACCAGGTCGAGCTGGGTGGTCTCGCCGCCCGCCGCGGCCGCGAGCGCGGCCCGCAGCCGGCTGTCGCCGCGCTCAGTCACACACCGGGTCACATGCGTGGGCGGGCCCATGCCGGCGAAGAACAGCGCCTTGTCCACGGAGAGCCAGGCGTCCAGGACCGCGGTCCGCAGCTCGTACGGAACGAGCGTGGCGAGGCAGTGCAGGTGGAACCTGAGCGTCATCCGCTCGGTGGAGCTCATCTCCCCCGGCGCACCCATGGCGTCGTCCCCCTTCCGCGGCCCGGAGCGCCCGACCCTACAAGATCACCGTCTCGTGTCCCCTTCGTCGACGCCTCCGCCCGGCCGCAGGTGCCGCCGGAGGAACGTATGGACCAGGGCGTGGTTGAAGGCGGCCTCCTCGTGGTCGCTGGCTCCGGCGTGACCGCCACCGGTGTTCTCGTAGAAGAGCACCTGGTGGCCCATCTCGCGCATCCTGGCGGCCGTCTTGCGGGCGTGGCCGGGGTGGACGCGGTCGTCCTTGGTGGAGGTGAGCAGCAGGAGAGGCGGGTACGACCGGTCGGGGTCGAGGTTGTGGTACGGCGAATACGCCGCCAGGTGCGGGCGGTCGGCGTCGTTGTCCGGGTCGCCGTACTCGCCCGTCCATGAGGCCCCAGCGAGCAGGCGGTGGAAGCGGAGCATGTCGAGCAGGGGTACCTCGGCGACGACGGCGCCGAAGAGTTCGGGGTGGCGGGTGAGCATGGCGCCCATGAGGAGGCCACCGTTGCTGCCGCCGAGGATGCCCAGCCGGCCGGCGGTGGTGATGCCGCGTGCGGTCAGGTCGCGGGCGACGGCCGCGAAGTCGTCGAAGGCGCGGTGCCGGCCGGCGCCGAGCGCGGCGCGGTGCCAGGCGGGGCCGTATTCGCCGCCGCCCCGGATGTTCGCGACGACGTAGGTGCCGCCGTGGGCGAGCCAGGCCCGGCCGATGAGGGCGTTGTAGCCGGCGGTGAGGGAGTACTCGAAGCCTCCGTAGCCGTACAGCAGCGCCGGGCCGGGGCCGTGCGCGGGGTCGGGGCCGACGACGAAGTAGGGCACCTGGGTGCCGTCGGGCGAGGTGGCGAAGTGCTGACGGACGGACAGCCCGTCGGTGTCGAAGTGCGCGGGGGCCTGCTTGACGGTCTCGCCTCCGGCGTGGATCTCGCCCCTGACGAGGGTGGACGGCTGGAGGTAGGAGTCGACGTCCAGGAAGTACTCGTCGCTGACGTCGGGGTCGGTGTCAATGATCGCCGCGCTGGCCAGCGGGGGTACGTCCGCCAGGGGTTCGCGGGTCCAGCCGTCGGGGCCGGGGGTGAGGACCTCGATCCGGGTGGAGACGTCGCGCAGGGTCTCAAGTACAAGGTGGTGGCGGGTCCAGGCATGGCCGGCCAGCGCGGTCCGCTCGTCCGGGGCGAACAGCCCCTGTCCTTCGCGGTCCCCGGCGAGGAAGGCGTCGAAGTCGAAGGCGAGCAGCGAGCCGGCCGGGTGGCCGAGCCAGGGCGAGCGGGGGATGACGATCAGCCACTGGCGATGGGCGTAGGCGGTGGCGTCGTCGGGGACGTCGATCTTCACCAGGGTGTCGTCGGCGCCCAGCAGGAAGAGTTCGTTGTGCCAGAAGTCCCGGGAGCGGGTGACGAAGTCCCGCTCGAAGCCGGGTGTCGGGTCGTGCCAGCCGCCGGCCGCGACGTCGTCGGCGGCCGCCTCGAAGACGACCTCGGCCTCGGCCAGCGGGGTGCCGCGCCGCCAGCGCCGTACGGTACGGGGATAGCCGGAGGTGGTCAGCGAGCCGGGACCGAGGTCGGCCCCGATCCAGACGTGGTCCTCGTCGATCCAGCCGATGCGGGTCTTCGCCTCCGGCACCTGGAAGCCGTCGTCGACGAACGCCCTGGTGCCGAGGTCGAACTCGCGGACCACGACGGCGTCGGACCCGTCCGGCGACAGCCTCACCAGCGCCCGCCGGTACTCGGGGTACAGCACCTGCGCCCCGGCCCACACCCACTCCTCGCCCTCGGCACGGGCGAGGGCGTCGACGTCGAGGAGCACGTCCCAGTCGGGTTCGTCCTTCTGGTACTGCTCAAGGGTGGTGCGCCGCCACACCCCCTTGGGGCGGTCGGCGTCCCGCCAGAAGTTGTAGAGGTACGGGCCCCGGCGGACGGTGTAGGGGATGCGCGCGGTGTCGTCGAGGACTTGCCGCGCCTGCTCCCGCAGTCCGGCGAAGCCGGGGTCCCCGGTCAGCAGTCCCACGGTCTCGGCGTTGCGCTCCGCCACCCAGGCGAGTGCGGCCTCGCCCTCGACGTCTTCCAGCCACAGAAACGGATCATCGGTCACGCCCCTGATTGTGCTCACCTTTCGGGTGGGGGATGAAGCCGTTTGCGCGATGTATGTGTCCATCCGCTCACGCCGTGTGGCGAGTCGGCAAGATCGCCCATAACTTCGGCCTCATGACACGACAAAAGCTCACATGCCTCGCATGCACCGCTGTGGTCATCGTCACCGGAGTCGGCGCCGCGGCGCCCTCCGGAGCCGCGACCACCCACACCGTCCAGCTCGGCGAATCGATCCAGGCGGCGGTCGACGCCGCCAAGCCCGGCGACAGCATCGTCCTCGCGGAGGGCGTCCACCACGGGAGCGTGCGGATCACCACCTCGAACCTGACGCTCCGTGGGCAGGGCGAGGGCACCGTCCTCGTGCCGGCGACGGCGGCCACCCGGGCCGACAGCGCCTGTGCCACGGCGGGCAACGGCATCTGCGTCACGGGCACCGCGGCCAAGACGGTCGACGGGGTGACCATCCGCGGACTGACCCTGAGCGGCTACAAGAAGAACGGCCTGTGGGCCACCCGCACCGACCGGCTCGAGGTGCGCGACGTGACCGCCGAGAAGAACGGCAGCTGGGGCCTGGCCCAGGAGCGGTCCACGCGCGGTGTGTTCCGCAACAACATCGCCCGCGACAACGCGGAGTCCGGCATCTTCGTCGCCAACACCATCGACCGCGAGGGTGGCGCCATCGACACCCACGGCGCCGTGATCCGCGACAACACCCTGACCGGCAACAGGATCGGGGTCACCGTCCGGCGGGTGCGCAACCTGTCCGTACGGAACAACACCATCAGCGCCAACTGCGGTGGTGTGTTCGTCGTCGGCGACGAGACCAAGCCGTGGGCCGGTGCCATGACCATCCGCAACAACTACATCTTCGAGAACAACAAGTTCTGCCCCGGCAACAGCCGCCTGCCCGTCATCCAGGGCACCGGCATCGTCCTCACCGGCTCCGAGCAGACCGTCGTCCGCAACAACCTGGTCCGCAACAACGTCGGCAGCTCCCCGCTCTCCGGCGGCATCGTGCTCTTCCAGAGCTTCGTCGGCGCCCAGAACGTCAAGAACCGCGTCGAGAACAACGTACTGGTCGGCAACAAGTCCGCCGACCTGGCCAACCGGGGCACCGGAACGGGCAACACCTTCCAGCGCAACACCTGCGAAATCTCCGAGCCCACCGGGATGTGCTGAGCGGTGCCCGTAACCAGCAGAAACGAGGCCGTATGACCACGGTAAGTCCCAACCTCACCGCCACCGCCACCGCGGCGCCCGTCCTCATCGACACCGCCCCGCTCACACCCCCGCCCGCCATGCGGCTGCGGGAGCTCGTCTTCGGGGCGGCGTGCGCCGCCGCCGTTCGGGCCGCGGCCCGGCTGGGGGTCGCCGACGCGCTCGGGGACTCCCCCGCCACCGCGGCGGAGCTCGCGGAGGCGGTCGGCGCCGAGCCGCGGCCGCTGCGGCGGCTGCTGCGCGCCTTGTCCTGCTACGGCATCTTCGCGGAGACCGAGGACGGCGCGTTCCGGCACACCGACATGTCCCGGATGCTGCGCGAGGACGACCCCGGCAGCCTGCGGTACATCGCCCTGTGGTGCACCGAGCCGTGGACCTGGCAGGCGTGGCCGCACCTGGACGACGCGGTACGCAGCGGCGACAGCGTCTTCCACGACCTGTACGGCAAGGGGTTCTTCGACTATCTCCACCAGGACGCGCACGAGTCGGCGCATGTGTTCAACCTGGCCATGACCACCTCCAGCACCCAGTCGGCGCTGGAGGTGGCGGAGCTCCTCGACCTCACGGGTGTGTCGGCGGTCGCCGACATCGGGGGCGGCCAGGGGCATGTGCTGGCGAGCCTGCTGGAGAAGCACCCGCGGCTGCGGGGAACCCTGCTCGACCTCCCCGGGGTGGTCGCGAAGGCGGATGCGCGGCTGCGGCCGGGCGGTCCGCTCGCCGGCCGGGCCGAGATCGTCCCCGGCGACTGCAGGGAGTCCATCCCGGTCGCCGCCGATCTGTACATCATCAAGAACATCCTGGAGTGGGACGACGACAGCACCCGCAGGACCCTGCGGAACGTGATCGCCGCGGCCCGTCCGGGCGCCCGGGTCGTCGTCATCGAGAACCTCGTCGACGACACCCCGTCGATGAAGTTCACCACGGCGATGGACCTCCTGCTGCTGCTCAACGTCGGCGGCGCGAAGCACACCCGGGAGAGCATCGTCGGCCATGTGGTGGACGCCGGCCTGGTCGTCGACGAGATCCGGCCGGTCAACGCCTATCTGCACGCCTTCGAGTGCACCGTGCCCGGGTGATCCGACCCGCACACCCCACGGCGGTCGGACCGCCGAACGCCCCGAGCCCGGCGCGGTGCCGGGTTCGGGGCGTTCCCACGCGGCCTCAGGTGGCCGGCTCGCGCTGCCACCGGTAGAACTCGCGGGCCATGGCGTCCTTCGGCTCCCGCCAGGTGGCCGGGTCGTACGGGCTGACGAAGGCGGACAGCCGGGCGCTGATGTCCTTGAAGTCCGGGTGGTCCTTGTGCCGTGCGATCTCCGGTCCGGGCGGCCGGTCCGACTCGATCAGGTGCAGGTAGACGTCACCGAACTGGAAGAGACTGCGCCGGGTGACACCCACCAGATGGGGCAGTTCACCCGCGTCGGAGGTGGCGAACAGCTCGGCGATGTCGGGGGCCGACTCCGGAGCCATCCGGGCGACGATCAGAGCGTGGTGCATCGGGGGGATCCCCTTTCTCGGGCCGGCCTGTGACGGCCGGACCGGCGGGTCAGTTGGCGCGGACCGCGGCCGGACGGCGCTCGGGGTCCCGCTGCTCGATCTTGTTCCGGATGAGCTCCATCTGGATCTTCGAGTTGCGGTTGATGTTGTCGGTCATCCACGCGTCGTCGACCGGTGCGTCGGGCCGCATCGCGAAGTCCTGCGTCCAGCGCATCCGGGTGCCGGACGGGACCTCCGCGTACTCCCAGCGGATGTTCATGTGCTGGAACGGTCCGGGCTCGACACGGCGGGCGTTGACGGTGAGCGAGGCCCGGTCGGTGGTCCGTTCCGACACCCAGCTCCAGACCTTGCCGTTCTCGTCCGGGTGCATGGTCAGGCGGAAGGTGGTCCGCGCGCCGTCCCGCTCCAGGATCTCGACCGACGCGTACTCGCTGAACAGCCGTGGCCAGCTCTCCAGGTCGTTGGTCACGTCCCAGACCAGGTCCAGGGGGGCGGCGATGACGATCTCGTTCTCGGTGTGTCCGGGCACGTCAGACTCCAGTCTTGAGGGCGTTGTTGACGAGGTCGAGGAATTCACGGGGGGTCTTGCAGCGGTCGGCGTCGGCGGGCAGCGGCACGCCGTGCCGGTTCTCCAGTTCGCCGACGATGCCGAGGAGCCCCAGGGAGTCGAGGCCCCACTCGTCGAAGCGGGAGTCGGGGCGGCTCGCCATGTCCTGCGGGTCGACGGTGACTCCGGCGCCCTTCTTCATCAGGGCGGCCAGTTCTTCGATGGTCAGTTGAGTGCTCATGAGGGACTCTCCTTGTCCGGGGCACGGGGTCATGGGGTCACGAGGAGGAGGGGGTGGCCCGCCGCAGCACCAGCGCAGCGTTCGAGCCCATGAGTCCGCGGCTCAGCACCAGCGCCGTGCTGGCGTCCACGGGCCTGGCCTGGCCGGAGACCACGTCGAGGTCGTGGCAGACGTCGAAGACGTTGGGGGTGGGCGGGATCAGGCCGTGCTCCAGGGTCAGCACGGCGGCGACGGTGTCCAGGACGGGCGCCCCGCAGTACGCCCGGCCGATGCCGGTCTTGGGGGCCGTCACCGGCACCCGCCGGCCGTGTTCGCCGAGCGCGTCGGCGAGGGCCAGCGCCTCGGCCCGGTCGGCGGCCGGGACACCCAGCGCGTCGGCGAAGACGACGTCGATCTCTTCCGGGGCGCAGTCGGCCTCCCTCAGCGCCCCGCTGATCGCCTGGGCCAGCCCCTGCCGGGACTCCTCCCAGCGGGAGGGCCCGGTGAAGGTGGCGGCGTGTCCGGCGACGATCGCGCGGACCTTGGCCCCGCGGGCGAGCGCCGACGCCTCCTCCTCGACGACGAGCATGGCGCCGCCCTCGGCGGGGACGAAGCCGCAGGCGTCTGCGGTGAACGGGCGGTAGGCTCGCTCGGGGTCGTCGCAGGTGCTGAGGTCCTCGTACCCCAGCTGGCAGACGATCGAGTACGGCGCGAGGGGTGCCTCCGCCGCGCCGACCAGGACGGCGTCGGTACCGCGCCGGATGGCTCCGGCGGCGTGCGCGAAGGCGTCCAGGCCGCCGGCCTCGTCGCTGGCGACGACTCCGCACGGCCCCTTCAGCCCGGCGCGGATGGAGATCTGGCCGGTGCTCGCCGCGTAGAACCAGGCGATGGACTGGTAGGGGCCGACGAAGCGGGATCCCCGGCCCCACAGCTGCTGCAGTTCACGCTGGCCGAACTCGCCGCCGCCGGATCCGGCGGCGGTGACCACCCCGACCCGGAACGGCGAGTCCTCGTAGTCGGCGCGCCCGAGCCGGGCGTCGTCCATCGCCAGGTCGGCCGCGGCCATCGCGAAGTGCGTGAACCGGTCGGTCTGGACGAGGTAGCGCTCCTCGACCAGCTCCTGCGGGTCAAAGGCGCGGACCTCTCCCGCGACCCGCAGCGGCAGCTGCTCGCATCCCTCGCGGGTGACGCGGTCGAGGACGCTGATGCCGCCCACGGTCGACTTCCAGAAGACGTCGGTGCTCGCTCCGTTGGGCGCGACGACACCGATACCGGTGACGGCCGTGTTCCGGTGCGGCGGGGATTGCCGGGAGTTCATCGTGTCCTCCCCTGGGGTCGGGTCATGACGACCGCGGACTGGAAGCCGCCGAAGCCGCTGCCGACCGACAGGACGGTGCGCAGTTTCAGCGGCCGGGCTGTGCGGGGCACGTAGTCCAGGTCGCACTCCGGGTCCGGGGTCTCGTAGTTGGCGGTCGGCGGCACCACCTGATGGGCCATGGCCAGCACGCAGGCCACGAGCTCTATCGCGCCGATGGCGCCCAGCGAGTGGCCCACCATCGACTTGATCGAGCTCATCGGCACCCGGTAGGCGTGCTCACCGAGGGACCGTTTGACGGCGGCGGTCTCGTGGCGGTCGTTCTGCTTGGTGCCGGAGCCGTGGGCGTTGACGTAGTCGACACCGGAGCCGTCGATCCGGGCGTGGTCGAGGGCGGTGTCGATGGCCTTGGCCATCTCCAGGCCTTCCGCGGTGAGCCCGGTCATGTGGTAGGCGTTGCCGAAGGTGGCGTAGCCGCCGATCTCGCAGTACACGGTCGCGCCTCGGGCGCGGGCGTGTTCCAGCTCCTCCAGGACGAGGACGGCTCCGCCCTCGCCCATGACGAATCCGTCCCGCCGGGCGTCGAACGGCCGTGAGGCGTGGGCCGGGTCGTCGTTGTTCGGGGAGGTCGCCTTGATCGCGTCGAAGCAGGCCACGGTGATCGGGGAGATCGGCGAGTCCGACGCGCCGGCTATGCAGACGTCGACCCGGCCCTCCTCTATGGAGTGGAAGGCGTAGCCGATGGCGTCGAGTCCGGAGGTGCATCCGGTCGAGACGGTCTGCACCGGCCCGTGGGCGCCGACCTGTTCGGCGACGGCGGAGGCGAGCGAGCTCGGGGAGAACGCCCGGTGCAGATGGGGGTCCGCCTTGGCGTGGTCGACGTCCCAGCGGGCGCCGTGGTCGCTGACCGCGACGTAGTCGTGCTCCAGGCGGGTGGTCCCGCCGACGGCGGTGCCCAGGGAGACCCCGATCCGCCAGGGGTCCTCCCGCTCGGGGTCGAGTCCGGCGTTCCGTACGGCTTCCCGGGCGGCGACCAGCGCGAACTGTACGTACCGGTCGGAGCGGGCCACCAGGTCCGGGGCGAGGCCGTGGACCGCGGGGTCGAAGTCGACCTCGGCGGCGATGCGTGAGCGGAACCCCTCCGGGTTGAAGAGGGTGATGCCGCGTGTCGCCGTACGGCCGTTGGCGAGCAGGTCCCAGAACGCGGGGGCGCCCACGCCTCCCGGGGCGACGATACCGACGCCGGTGACCGCCACCCGCCGGGTCACGACACCACCCCAGTCCGTTCGGGCGGCGAGCCGTGCCCGGCGCCGTGCGGTGCCCCCGCGGGGGGCTCGGTCTGCTCGGTGTCGACGTGGCCGAGTTCGGGGCGCGGCGCGAGCGGTCCGAGGTGGAAGACCATCCGGGCCTCGGTGTCGCCGACGTTGCGGAAACGGTGACGGACGTTCAGCGGGATCAGCAGACCCTGGTCGGGCCGCATCTGATATGTGACGTCGTCCAGGTCCACCTCGAGGGAGCCGCTCACCACGTACACGAACTCCTCCGAGTACGGGTGGTAGTGCTCACCGATCCGGTCGCCGGGCTGCACGATGGCCAGGCCCATGAAGCCGCTGGTGGCGCCCACCGCGGTCGGGGTGAGCATGGCGCGCAGGTCGCCTCCGCGCCTGCGGTTGGGCTGGGTCTCGCTGAGGTCCACGATGCGGTGGCGGTGCGTGGTCATGCTGCTTCCTCCAGGGGCGTGGTGCCGACGGCGTGGGACGCGGACGGCCGCGACGGGCCGGGCGCGCGGGTCAGGAGGGTTCCTGGGCCCGTCGGTCGGTGATGAGTTTCATGTCGGAGCGCGCGAGGAAGCGCGAGATCTCCCGGTCGGTGGTGGGGGCGCGGCCCCCGGTCCCCTCGACGAGCCGGGCGAGGACGGCCGCCTTGCGGGGGCCTTCGACGCCGAGCGTCAGGGCGGGTCGCCGGTCGAGCGGCCCGGTGAGGTCGAGCAGCCGCACGACGACGTCGTCGCGCTGGAAGATGGTGCTCGCGTCGATGGGGCTTGTCGGGTCGTCGGCCGCGGCTTCGTCCTGCGCCGCGAGGAAGCGGGCCAGGGCCATGCCGCAGCCCTCCTTGGCGGGGTAGAACAGCGCGTGCCGGCGCAGTTCCTGCGTGGTGCTGCCGCCGGTCGACATGTGGTGGACGGCGGGCAGGGCCGCCCGGGTGAAGAACACCCGCGCGGATTCCGGGTCGCTGAGGTCCCGGTCCTGCTCCAGGTAGGGGTTGATGGCTTCTTCGAGGGCCCTGATCTCGGGCTGCCGGGCCACGTGGCGCAGCGCCGCGAGCAGGTCGCCCTCCACCTCCACCGCCCGCACGACCCGGTTGCCGTGCATGAAGAGGGAGGTGCGGCGCAGCCGGGTGTGCTCGTCGACCTGCGACTTGGGGGCGGTGTAGCCGGCGAGCAGCTTGGCGACGGCGGGCTCGCTGCCCGGCTTGACCGTGAAGGTCAGGGCGTGGCGGACCACTCCCTCACCCTGCCGGGGCGTGGCCTGGAGGCGTCCTTCGACGGCCTGCGCGACCCCGGTGAAGGCTCGGCCGGTCTCCCGCAGGACGCTGAAGCGCAGCGAGCGGGTGTCGCGTACGCAGCCGTGCAGCGGCCGTACGGTCTCGACGTGCTCCTCGCTGTTCACCCAGGCGAGGAAGGGCGGTGCGCTCTCCCATTCGCTGGTGATGAGCCACTGCGAGGGGTTCTCGATCGACTGGCACAGCTGGTCGCTGATGTGGCCGGGGATCGAGGCGACCTGGTTGCGCATGTGCTCGTAGGCCTCGAGGAACTGCTGCTGGGCGCCGTCGTGGAGGTCCAGCAGCAGCACGACCCGGAGCCTGGAGCCGTCGAAGGCGGACTGCGATATCCGTTCCGAAACGGTTGTCATCTTTCACACTCCTTCGAGACCAGGCGGTCGCCGCGTCTGTCGGCGGCTCGCCGGTCCTCGGTGGAATCCGCGTGGGAGTCCCAGCAGCGGATGCGAACGGTGCCCCGACTCACGGGCGGCGCTCCCGGGTCCGATCGTGGTCCGGCGGCGCGGGCGGCGCGAGACGTGGGCACCAAGCGGGTGAATGCGCGAGCGAAGAGTCCCCGCACAGGGCAAGGAACAGCCATTCCCCTCAGGCGGCTGGAGCTGGAGCAACAGATGAACGAGAACGTCGACCACCGGGTGCCGGTACTGATCGTGGGTGGCTCCCTGGTGGGCCTGAGCACCTCGCTGTTCCTGGGCCGTCATGGCGTCAGGCACATGCTCGTCGAGAAGCACGCGGGTACCTCGATGCATCCGCGTGGCCGTGGCATCAACGTACGGACCATGGAGGTGTTCCGGTCCGCCGGCATGGAGACGCGGATCCGGGAGGCCGCCGCGGCCCTCGCGGACAACCACGGCATCCTGCAGGCGGGGTCGCTGACCGGCGACGACCAGGAGTGGCTGTTCAAGGAGATCGACCCGGGCGGCACACTGGCGCGCTTCAGCCCGACCGGCTGGTGTCTGTGCAGCCAGAACGACATCGAACCGCAGCTGCAGGCCGTCAGCCCGGGGCTCGGCGCCGACCTGCGCTTCTCCACCGAGCTGCTCTCCTTCGACCAGGACGAGAGCGGGGTGTGGGCGGTCGTGAAGGACCTCCGTACGGGTGAACACAGCACCGTCCACGCGGACTACCTCGTCGCCGCCGACGGCCCGCGCAGCCCCGTACGGGAAGCGCTCCGGATCGGCCAGTCGGGCCCGGGCGACCTCTTCCACAACGTGAGCATCACCTTCCGCTCCCGCGACCTCGCGGACGTGGTCGGCGACCGGCGCTTCATCGTGTGCTACCTGATCAAGCCCGGCGCGGACGGCGCGCTGCTGCCCGTGGACAACCGCGAGAAGTGGGTGCTGCACGCGCCCTGGCATCCGGATGAGGGCGAGACGATGGAGGACTTCACCGACGAGCGCTGCATCGAGCACATCCGCCGGGCGATCGGCGCGCCCGACCTCGATGTCGAGATCACCGGAAAGGCGCCGTGGCACGCCGCCCAGCGGGTGGCGACGCGGTACGGCGTCGGCCGGGTCTTCCTCGCCGGGGACTCCGCCCATGAGATGTCCCCCACCGGCGCGTTCGGCTCCAACACCGGCGTCCAGGACGCGCACAACCTGGCGTGGAAGCTGGCCGCGGTGCTGTCGGGCGCGGCCGGTCCCGGGCTGCTGGAGACGTACGAGGCCGAGCGGCTGCCGGTGGCCCGGGCGACGAGCGCCCGGGCCGCGGCCCGGTCCGTGGAGCACAGCCACCCCGGCTACGCACCCGCCCCGGGGGCGGGCGGCGGGCGGCAGGGCGGGGTGCTCACGGTGGCCATGGGCTACCGCTACAACAGCGGCGCCGTGATCGGCGTCGATCCACAGCGGCCGGTCGTCCCGGAGCGGATGGAGGTGTCGGCCGAGCCGGGGACCCGGGCGCCGCATCTGTGGCTGCGCGGCCCGGCCGGGCGGACGTCCACGATCGATCTGTACGAGACCTCGTTCGTCCTGCTCAGCTCGGAGGGGACCGGCTGGGGCCGGGCGGCGCGGCGGGTGGCCGAGGAGCTGGGCGTCCGTCTGGAGACGTACGCGATCGGCACCGGCCCGGACGCCGATCTGACGCCGGAGGACGGCGACGCCGACTGGGCCGAGCTGCACGGTACGACGCCGGAGGGCGCGGTGCTCGTACGGCCCGACGGGTTCGTGGCGTGGCGTACGGACGTGTCGCCGGCCGATCCGGAGGCGACCCTGCGGGACGTGCTGTGCGAGGTGCTCGACCGGTCGTGACCTCGCGCCCAACCCCCCGCGTCGCAGCTGCGGCGCGGGGGGTTCGGTGTGTTCGGCGCCCGGACGGCCGGGTGTTCAGCGGCTCTCACCGGCGGAGGCAAGGACGGGGTCGAGGCCGTGGCCGCGCAGCCGGTAGCTGTCGCCGTCGAGGGCGGATGGGAGGAATGCGCCCCGTGTGCCGCGTGAGGGCCCGGCGCGCCTCGTGGGGCCGTTTGGTACACAGCCCCCACACCCTCACGTTCGCTCACTTGTTCGGTTCGGTGGGTATGCTGAGGTCATGCACGCACATCTCCAGGGTTCGCTGTTCGACCAGACCGACGAGGTTCGGCTCGGGCCGCTGCGCGGGATACGGCGGCGTGAGCTGGGGAGCGGTGCGTGGGTGGATCTGCTGCCCGGGTGGCTGACCGGCTCGGACGCGCTGTTCCAGGAGCTCGCCGCGACGGTCCCCTGGCGGGCCGAGCGCCGCCAGATGTACGAGCGGGAGGTGGACGTACCCCGCCTGCTCGCCTACTACCGGGAGGGCGAGCCGCTGCCGCACCCGGTGCTCGACGAGGCCCGCGACGCCCTGTCGGCCCACTACGCCGAGGAGCTCGGCGAGCCGTTCGCCACGGCCGGGCTCTGCCTCTACCGCGACGGCCACGACAGCGTGGCCTGGCACGGCGACCGTACGGGCCGCTCGGCCACCCAGGACACGATGGTCGCTATCCTCTCCGTGGGCGACCCCCGGGACCTGGCCCTGCGCCCGCGGGGCGGCGGCGCGGCCGCGCTGCGGCTGCCGCTCGGCCACGGCGACCTGGTGGTGATGGGCGGCTCGTGCCAGCGGACGTGGGAGCACGCGATCCCGAAGTCCACGAAGGCCGTGGGGGCCCGCGTCAGCATCCAGTTCCGGCCACGAGGCGTGGGCTGACGACGTGCGGGACTCGCGGCGCGGGCGGCCGCCGTACCGGCGTGAGACGGCGGCCCGCGGGTAGCCGAGGGCCATGAGCCTGCCGAAGACGATCGTTCTTGTCCTGGACTGCGCCGATCCCGAACCGCTGGCCGCCTTCTACGCCACCCTGCTCGACGCCGAGGCGCGCCGGGCGCCCGACCCCGACCTCGTCGAGGTCGTCGGCCGGGGCGGGACCCTCCTGGCCGTCCGCCGCGACCACGGCTACGCCCCGCCGAGCTGGCCCCGGCCGGACGACTCCCAGCAGGCCCATGTGAGGATCCTCGTCCCGCGCGGCGGCCTCGACGAGGCCGAGCGCGAGGCGGTGGGCCTGGGAGCCCGCCCTGTGAGCGCCGGGGAACCCACGCGGCGCGACGGCGAGCGGCTGTACAGCGACCCGGCCGGGCACTCGTTCACCCTGGCGGAGGAGGCGGGCGAGCTCGGGTGGGCTTCTGAGGGGAGCTCCCGGCTCTGAATTTCCGCCCGACCTGGGCTCTGACCTCGGGTCTGACTTCGGCTCAGCTGGGTGACTCGGCCCAGACGCCCGGACCGCCACCGCGCCACTCGATCAGCCGTGAGGTGACCACGTCGTCCGGGCTGAGCTCAAGACCCACCCCGGCCAGCAGGTCCACGACATCGGCGACGCTGTGCGCCAGGCCGAGGATCGCCCCGTCGACCCGCACGCGGCGGCCGCCGGTCTCGGACGTCGGATACACGATCACGGGCGGATGCTGGTCCATGCCGCCCACCCTCCGTCCGGAGCGGCGCGGCCGCATCCGGACGGCGTACGGATGCGGTACCCGGGCCGCGGTGCCGGCTCCGCCTCAGGCCCATGTCTGCGAGTAGAGGTCGCGGTAGTCCCGCCTCCCCTGGCTGTTCCTGAGCCACCGGCTGATCAGGAACAGCACCACACTCACCGCGATCACCGCGAGCCCCGGCGCCACTCCCCCGAGCGGCCCGAAACCGTCCGCGATCCCGGAGACGGTGCCCGGACCCGACCCGGCCGCCCCGGCCGGACCGCCGGGCGGGGCTCCCTGGGCGCCGGGCACGGCGGGCGCCTCGGGCGAGGGCGCGGTGGTGACCGGAGTGCCGGCCGGCGGCGAGGCCGGGGGGTTCGACGACGGGGCCGCCGGGGAGCCGCCGCCCTGCTCCCCGGTTCCGCCCTCCTGAGACCCCGGCAGCGCGACCGGCCGTACCCCGAGGGCGCGCATCGTCTTCACTGCCGGCTGGAAGTACGTGACCCCGCCGCGCGCGCAGTCGCCGTTGCCGCCCGAGGTCAGGCCGAGGGCGAGGCCCTGCGCGAACAACGGCCCTCCGCTGTCGCCGCGTTCGGCGCAGACGGTGGTCTCGGTCAAGCCGGTGACCGTGCCCTCGGGGTAGTTGACGGTGGCGTTGAGCGCGGTCACCCGCCCGTCGCGCAGGCCGGTCGTACTGCCGCTGCGGAAGACCCGCTGCCCGACGACCGGGTCGGCAGCGCCGGTGATCCGTACGCCGCGCCCGCCGCCGATGGCGACGACGTCGGCGCCGCCCAGCGGCGCGCCCCGCTCGTACCGTACGAGCGCGAAGTCGCTGCCCGGGAAGTCGGCGGTGACGGTGGTGCCGAGCAGGCGGGAGCCGTCGGAGTTCTGGAACCAGGCCGTCCCCGCGGGGCCGCAGTGCCCGGCCGTCAGGACGTACACGTCCCGGCCGTCGGTGACGTTGAACCCGGCCGAACACCGGCCGCCGCTCGCGAAGATGGGCGCGGCGGCGTTCACCCGGGTGGTGAACGCCCCTGTGGTCCGCTCCATCCGCACCACGCCGCCGGTCCGCTCCGCCACGCCGGACAGGCGCGACCAGTCGTCGGCGGAGACGGTGGTGTCGGCGCGTACCACGACCTGGTTGGCGGCGTAGTCCACCGCCCAGGCCGTGCCCGGTACCCTCGGCTCGGCGCCGAGGCTCTCGGTCGCGGCGCGGAGGGTGTCCATGCTGTGGCGTACGCGTTTGACGGTGGCGCCGGCCCGCCGTGCCTCCGCGGCCGCACCCGCGTCGGTCACCGCGACGACGGGCCGGCCGTCGGCCCCCGCCCAACTGCCCGCGGTCCGGGCGTCACCGAGCCGCCGCACGACCTCCGTGACGGCGGGCGCCGGGCCACCGCCGACCGGGCCGGCCGCGTACGTCACCTGCCCCGGCGCCGCGCCCGGCGGTTCGTTCGCCACGGCGTGCGTGACCATCAGCGAGCCGCAGACCACCCCACCGGCGGCCGCGAACCGCATCAGCCGCCGCAAGGACCGTCGCGCGTGCCTCATCTCAGCCCCCTCGCCATCCGGGCCTGCCCATCAGGGCCCGCCCGTCTGTACGTGCGAGGGGCCGGGGATGTTCAGCCCGGCCGGTCAGTTCAGGTCACGCGGACGCTGTTCAGGCGGAGACCGTTCAGGCGGAGACCGTGAAGAGGGCCAGGCCGCTCGACCAGTTGAGACCGACCGCAGCCACACCGTCCAGCGCCACCAGACCGTTCACCATGCCCTCCGCGAGCGGGTAGTGGTCCTCGGGCCAGTCGTCCTGCGGCAGCATGTCGTCGACCGCGTAGATGCCGCCCGGCTTCAGCAGCCGCAGCGTCTCCCGGACGAGTTCGTACTTGCCGGGGACGGTGTCCGCGAAGATCAGGTCGAAGGTGCCGGGCCGCTGGTCCCGCAGGAACGCCGCGCCGTCGGCGGTGACGAACTCGATCCGCTCGTCGTGCCCGAGGTGTTCGCGGGCCACCGCGGCGAGGGTGTCGTCGATCTCCACCGAGACCAGGGTCGCGCCCGCGTCCATGCCGGAGCGGATCCAGGACGCGCCGACGCCCGTGCCGGTGCCGATCTCCAGGAAGCGGCCGCCCGGCTTGGTCGAGGCGAGGAAGCGCAGCAGATGTCCGGCGCCGGGGAAGCAGGACATGTCGAAGCCGAGTGCCTCGGTGTCCTTGACGATGCCGGGCAGCGCCTCGGGGGTGTGCGTGTTGAACCGTTCGAGGTCGAACGTGCCCGGAGGGACGGGCGAGTGGGTGCTGGGGCCGGTCATGATGCGATCTCCTCGCTGATGGTGAACAGGGTGTCCGCCCGCTGCCACTCCTGGACGGTACGGGCGTCGCGCTCCACGACAGAGCGGTCGGGGTGCAGGAAGTAGGCGTAGCCGGGGGTGCCGAGAGTGTCGACGGTCTGCGTGACGGGCGTGCCGGTCTCGGGGACGCCGACGAAGCTGTGGAACGAGGGCAGTTCCTCGATCGCCCTGCGGCCGGGAAAGCCGCTGAGCCGGCCGGTCCGGCTGAACAGGAACGAGGCCTCGGCGAGATGCTCACGCAGGATGTACGGGCCGGCCGCGAGCTTCGCCCGGAACGCCGCCGGGTCGGCGTACGCGTCGGCCAGCACGCCCGTCTGGGTGTGCCCCAGCGCCCTGGTGAAGGTCGCGCTGTCGATGGAGGCGCCCATCAGCCGGGCGTTGGCCTCGACCAGCACCGGGCCGTCCGGTGTCCACATGACCTCGCAGTGCGCGGCGCCGTGGCGGAAGCCGAGGGCGTCGAGCGCCGCGACCGTGTACGTCCGCAGCGCCGTCTCGACCTCCCCGTCGCTCGGCCGCAGCGTCATGCTCTCGAAGAGGAACGCGCCGCCGGGCCGCGGCCGGCGCTCCAGCCGCCAGATGTCGCTGACGTAGTGCTCGCCGTCCCAGCTGACGGTGTTGACGAAGTACTGCGTCCCGGAGAGGTACTCCTGGACGAGGATCTCGTCGTTGACCCGCCCGATCAGATTGCGCCGGCCGAGCAGGGAGTCGAAGGCGGCGAGCGCGTGGCCGAGGCTGTCGCAGACCTGCACGCCGTCGCTGCACGAGCTGTCGAGGGGCTTCACGACGACGGGATAGGAGCCGTGGGCGCTCAGCCACGCGGCGGCGGCGTCCCGCTCGGCGGTACGGATCTGGCGGGCGTGCGGCAGACCGACCTCGCGGAGCCGCTCGTGCATGGCGTACTTGTCGCGTCGCCAGACGGTGGTGGCGGCGGAGTTGCCCGCGGCCGTGCCGAGCTCCTCGCACAGCCGGTCGGCGAGCTCGACGCCCGGCTCGCTGCCGGCCGTCACATGGACGGGCCCCCAGGCGCGCAGGTCCCGTACGAGCCGTTCGACGTCCGTCGCGTCCTCCAGGACGAAGGAGGCCGCGTACAGCTCCTTGCCTTCCTCGGTGCCGGGCACGTGCCGGTAGCCGGGACCGCTGGCGACATGTGCGCACTCGAAGCCGCGGGCGCGCAGTTCCCGCGCCAGATGGAGGCCGGTGGAGATGCCGTCCACAACACAGATACGGGGGTCGGTTCCAGTCACAGCAGAGTCCTCGCGGCCGTTCGGCCGCGCTGGAGGTCACGGCACACGGCCCGGGCCACCAGCGCGGAGTTGGAGACGATGAGTTCGACGTTGTTGATGTAGGGGTGGCTGCCGATGGTGGGGTGGCCGACGGCGTGCAGGCCGGGCACGGGCTGCCCGTCCCGGCCGATCAGCGCACCGTCGGGGTACGTCACCCGGGCGCCGCCGGTGGACAGTTCCCGCAGCCGGCCCTCGTGGAGCAGGTGCGCGTAGAGATGGCGCGCGCCGGGGGCGACCAGGTACCGGCTCGGGCCGGTCGCGTTGACAACGCTGTCGGCGGTGCGCGTGGCGCCGTCCTTGAAGGTGAGCCGGAAGCCCCCCTCCGGGTCCGGCCGGACGGCGAGCAGCGCGCCGTGGACGGTCAGCGCTCCCGACATGATCATGGACAGCAGTTTTCGGCCATTGACGAGAGGAATGGCCGCGTTCTTGTGCAGGAATTCCGCGTGGTGGGCGCGCATGAAGGCGAGCATTTCCGCCTCGCTCAGACGCGGCCAGACCTGATCCATGCCCAGATGTGTCGAGTAGCGGTGGGCGAATCCGTTCGCTGTGGGGTGTTCGGCATGGCGTACCGAATCCTTGAAGGCGGAGACGGAATCCTTCGCCGGCGCACCTGTGGACAGGAAGGCCCGGGAGGCTTCCAGGGCGGATTTCAGGGTGGTGACATCCCCGGAAAGCGGGGCGCCCGCCGCCTGTTCGTAGGCGTCCCGCACGACCTCGTAGTGGGATTTCACTTCGGGCAGCACACCGCGCCGGGAGACCATCATGACGCGGCCGCGGTGCCCCGCCTCGCGCAGGGTCAGGGCGGTGTCCACGGCGGAGAGGGAGCTGCCGACGACGGCGACGTCGTGGTCGGACGGGATGCTTCCCAGGCGCTCCGCGGCCGGGTACGGATGGTGGACGTAACCGGCTTGGCCGCGCAGGCCGTACGGGTCGTCGGGCGCGCTCGGGCCGGTGGCGAGGACGACCTTCCGGGCGGTCAGCGTCCGGCCGTCGGCCAGCCGCAGCCGCACTCCGGCGACCTGCTCTTCATCGAGGTCAGAGCCGGTATCGGGGTCCAACTCCAGGCGTTCGACCCAGGAGTCGAGGTACGACACCCGCAGGAGTGGGCAGCAGCCGGCCAGCAGGGCCGTCAACTGCTCCTGGAGGTACGCGCCGTACAGGGACCGGGGCACGTGGGCGTGCTCGACGGGGACGGTGTCCTGGTGGTCCCGGTCGCGCAGCCATCGCACGAAGTGGCCTTTGTCGTGGCCCAGGATGGAGAGGGCGTGGGCCGGTGTGTTCATGAGCAGCCACGGATGGTCCGGCCCGTAGACCCGTCCGTGACCCTGCCGTACGGCGCGGTCGATCACCGCGACGGAAAGCGGTTCGATGCCGCTTCCCCTTTCGTTCCCCCGCTGTTCCCGGGCTAAAGCCGCCAGTACGGCCGTGCCCGAAGCGCCGGCACCAACAATAGCCACGTCAACTGGCTTCATTAACCACTCCTGGTGCACTTGTTCGCGCCGTTGATCTTGGTTCCGACGCCAGGGCGGTGTCTATGACGCAGCTCACACACCCCTCACTGTGATCCATCTCATTCACACGCCACTCGCTGAATGAAGTCATTCGCAACTGGCTTGAGTGACGAAAACGTTGAGCTCTGGATCAGGGGGCACATGTGATACTTCTCAGATCCCTTTCGTGTATCCGATCTGAACGGAACTCTCGTATGGCCTCGGTCCCTTCACTCGCCTCGACGGTCGACCAGCACCTCGCGGCCGCGCTCACGGCAGCCCTGCCGGAGGCCGGTGCCGCCGACCCCCTGCTGCGACGTAGCGACCGGGCCGACTTCCAGGCCAACGGCATCCTGGCCCTGGCGAAGAAGGCGAAGGCGAACCCCCGGGAGCTCGCGGCGAAGGTCGTGGCGGCGATCGGAACGGGCGAGCTGCTCAAGGAGATCGAGGTCTCGGGGCCCGGCTTCCTGAACATCACGGTCTCCGACCGGGCGATCACCGAGACGCTGGCCGCGCGGTACGCCGACGGGGACAGGCTGGGCGTCGCGTCCGCCAAGGCCCCCGGCATCACCGTGATCGACTACGCGCAGCCGAACGTGGCCAAGGAGATGCACGTCGGCCATCTGCGGAACTCCATCATCGGCGACGCGGTCGTCAAGATCCTGGAGTTCACCGGCGAGCGTGTGGTGCGGCGCCATCACATCGGCGACTGGGGCACGCAGTTCGGCATGCTCATCCAGTACCTGATCGAGCACCCGCACGAGCTCGACCACGGCGCGCGCGAGGAGGCCTCAGGCGAGGAGGCCATGTCCAACCTGAACCGGCTGTACAAGGCGTCCCGTGCGCTCTTCGACTCCGACGAGGAGTTCAAGACCCGGGCCCGGGCCAGGGTGGTGGACCTCCAGGCCGGTGACGAGCGGACCCTCGCCCTCTGGCAGCGGTTCGTCGACGAGTCGAAGATCTACTTCTACTCGGTCTTCGAGAAGCTCGACGTCGAGATCCGCGACGCCGACGTGATCGGCGAGTCCGGCTACAACGCCATGCTGGCGGAGACCTGCCGGCTCCTGGAGGAATCAGGCGTGGCCGTGCGGTCGGAGGGCGCGCTCTGCGTCTTCTTCGACGACGTCAAGGGCCCCGACGGCAACCCCGTGCCGCTGATCGTGCAGAAGTCCGACGGCGGGTACGGCTACGCGGCCACCGACCTGTCCGCGATCCGGGATCGCGCGGGCAACCTGAAGGCGTCGACGCTGCTGTACGTCGTCGACGCCCGGCAGTCGCTGCACTTCCGGATGGTCTTCGAGACCGCCCGCCGGGCGGGCTGGCTCAACGACGAGGTCAAGGCGGTCCAGCTGGCGTTCGGCACGGTCCTCGGCAAGGACGGCAAGCCGTTCAAGACCCGCGAGGGCGAAACCGTCCGGCTGGTCGACCTGCTCGACGAGGCGGTCGACCGCGCGACGGCGGTCGTACGCGAGAAGGCCCAGGACCTCACCGAGGAGGAGATCGCCGAACGCGGCGCCCAGGTCGGTGTCGGCGCGGTGAAGTACGCCGACCTGTCGACGTCGGCCGCCCGGGACTACAAGTTCGACCTGGACCAGATGGTGTCGCTCAACGGCGACACGTCCGTCTACCTGCAGTACGCGTACGCCCGTATCCAGTCGATCCTGCGCAAGGCCGGCGACGCCCGGCCGGTGGCGCACCCGGAGCTGGAGCTGGCGCCGGCGGAGCGGGCGCTCGGGCTGCACCTGGACGGCTTCGGCGAGCTGCTCGCCGAAGCCGCCGCGGAGTACGCCCCGCACAAGCTGGCCGCCTATCTGTACCAACTGGCCTCGCTGTACACGGCGTTCTACTCGCACTGCCAGGTGCTGAGCGCGGACAACACGCCGGAGGTCGTGGAGAACCGGCTCTTCCTGTGCGACCTGACCGCCCGCACCCTCCGTCAGGGCATGGCACTGCTCGGCATCCGTACGCCCGAGCGCCTCTGACCGGGCGCCCCTGGCTGAGGGACGCGGGGTCAGGAAGGCCCGGGAGCGAAGGACAGCATCCGGGCCTTGTCCACCTTGTCGTCCCCGTCCAGCAGAGACGGGGCGATGATCAGCCGCTTGTCCCGGTAGGCCATCTTGCTCGCCATCATGTCGTACTCCACCTTCTGGGCGGGCGTGGCGTGGTTGAGCAGCTTCTTGGGGTTGCCGCCCTTCGGCCCGAACTCGACGGTGAGGCCCGGCTTCGACGGGGTGGCGGCCACGTACGCGATCACGCTGGGGCCGGCCACCCGCAGCGGGGCGACGGCGAACCGGCCGTCCGCCTTGACCGCCCACCTCAGCTTGCCGTTGGCGAGGTCGAAGACGGCGAGCTTGTTCCCCTGGGACAGCGCGAGGCCGGTCGCGTCGGCGGCGGCGCCCGGGCAGTTCTGGGCACCCTCCCCCGCGTCCCCGGCTCCGCCGCAGTGGTCGAACTTGTACTTGGCGATGTCGGGGACGGAGCGCCGGGTGCCGTTGGCGTTGAGCGCGACGGCCCGCCAGGTGAGGACGTTCTTGGAGAGGGTCTCGGTGACGACGAGCGGCTCGACGGACAGGACCTTGCCGACCTTCCAGTCGCCCTGGGGCCGGTAGCGCCACTTGACCTTGCCGGTGC
>NZ_BMQQ01000001.1:399390-418712 GCF_014648195.1 Streptomyces purpureus | reverse complement strand
GCGGGTCGAGTTCCTTGATCTGGCCGTACGGATGGTCACTGGAGAGCGCGCACCAGTCGATCTGTAGGAGTTTGGCGCCTCCGGCGACGTCGTGGGGGTAGCAGGCGCCGGGGTTGTCCTTCCCCGTGGTGAACAGCTGTCTGCCGTCCGTGACCTGGAAGGCCGAGGCGGACATGCCCGCGCCGGCCAGCAGGGTGTCTCCGGAGATCGCCAGATGCGTGATGATCGTGGAGCCGGGGGAGTCGGGGAGCACCCTGTGCCAGCCCGTCTTGCCGCTCTTGAGGTCGATCATCTGGAGCTGGTTGCACTTGACGCCGGAGTCGCCGTTGGCGTTGGCGTACGCGACGACGACCTTGCCGTCGGGCGTGGGGTTCACCGGTGTGTCACACACCTTGGCGGGCAGCGGCACGCTCCACACCTCGGAGCCGTCGGCCACCTTGTAGGCGACGACCTCCTTGTAGGCGGCCTGGACGACCAGGTCGCCGACGAACCAGAGGTCATGGAGCAGATGGTTGCCGCGGGGCAGGTCGGTCTGGCTCCACGCGGCCCACGCGGCAGCCTCCCCCGGCTTGCGGCCCGCGTTCACATCGGGGCGCTTGCCGGTGCCGGCGGACGCGCCGGGCGAGGCGGAACTCCCCGTGCCTGGCGTCGGCTTGGCGACGGCGTTGTCCGGCGTGTCCGTACCGCTGTTGAGTGCGTACACCCCCGCGCCGGCGCCGACGACGAGCAGCGCGGCGACGAATCCGCCGATGGCGGCGGCCAGTCTGCTCCGGAGGAAGCCGCCCCGGGGCGGCGGTGGGGGCTGTTGCCGCCGTGCGCCCAGGGTGTAAGGATTCTCCACCACCGGCGCCGGGGCCTGCGCATGGTCGTACCATGGCTGCGCGGACGGCGGCCGGTGCTGCTCGGGCGGCTGTGTCATCGGTACTCCCCCGTCATCGGCCCCCGCGATACTGACGGCCCGTCAGAGAAAATATAAAGAGTTGTTCTAGAATTACGCTCTATTCCGGGATCAGGTTAGCAGCGACGAGCCCCTCGAGTACCGCCTCCCCGAGGGCCTGCACGGCGGACTGGGGCCGCACCATCACGGTGAACTCCTTGATCCGGCCCTCCGCGTCGAACTGGAGCAGGTCGATGCCGTGGATCCGCCGGCCGCGCACGGTGCCACGGAACGGCAGGATCACCGACGGGGCCGGCGCGCCGTCCGTACTGGTCTCCACGTCACCGTCGAGCCGCCCGAGGTAGCGGATCTCCTCGAAGGTCCGCAGCAGGACGCCGAAGAGTCCCATGACCATCGCCTTGCCCTCGAAGGGAACAAACTTCACCGGGCTGTAGAGGCGGACGTCCTCGGTGAACAGCTCGTCCAGCGCGGCGAGATCGCGCTTCTCCACGGCGGCGCGGAAGCGTTCGGCAGTCTCCATGTCTCCGGTCTCCCTACTCAAGAATGTGACTAGTCAGATTCTTGAGTATGATGCAGGGAAGGACGGAGCAAAGGGAAGGGGCCGCGGCGATGGCTTTGCGACATGCCGTACTGGCGGCGCTGCTGGACGACGAGTACAGCGGCTACCAGCTGGCGAAGGCGTTCGACATCGGCGTCGCCAACTTCTGGCACGCCCTGCCCCAGCAGCTGTACGCCGAGCTGACCAAGCTGGAGAAGGAAGGGCTGGTCACGGGCCGGGAGGTGGTCCAGGAAACCCGGCCCAACAAACGCCTGTTCCGGGTCACCGATGCCGGGCGCGCCGAGCTGGAGCGGTTCGCGGCGGCCCCCTCGAAGCCGTCGTTCATCCGCGACGACCTGCTCGTCAAGGTCCAGGCCGCGGACCGCGTCGGCACGGCCGCGGTGATCGAGCAGCTGGAGGAACGGGCCGCCGCGGCCGCCGCCAAGTCGGAGCTGCTCGCCGCGCTGCTGCGGCAGCTGCGCGGCGACGCGGACGAGGAGGAGTTCCTCCGCAGCGGCGAGCGGATCGGCCCGTACCTCACCTGTCTGCGCGGCCTGGCCTTCGAGCGGGAGCACCGTGACTGGTGCCTGCGGATCGCGGCCGTCCTGAAGGAGAGGCGGACCACCCGTGCCGAACGGTGAGTACGTGCGGTACGTCGCCCTGGGCGACAGCCAGACCGAAGGGCTCGGCGACGGGAACGACACCGCCGGCCTGCGCGGCTGGGCGGACCGGCTGGCCGAGCACCTCACGGCCGCCGACGCCCGCCTCCAGTACGCCAATCTGGCCGTACGGGGCCGGCTCGCCGCGCAGGTCCGGGCCGAGCAGCTGGCGCCCGCCGTCGCCCTCCGCCCCGACCTGGCCACGGTCGTCGCCGGCGTCAACGACCTGCTGCGGCCCCGCTTCAGCGCCGCGGAGGTGGCCGGGCATCTGGAGGCGATGTTCGCCTCCCTCACCGCCGCCGGCGCCCATGTGGTGACGCTGACCTTCCCCGACGTGGGAAAGATCGCGCCGCTGGCGCGGCCGCTCCGGTCCCGTGTCCTCGACCTCAACACCCACATCCGCGTCGCGGCCGCCCGCCATGGCGTCACGGTCGCCGAGACCGCCCTGGCGGCCGTCGCCACCGACCCCCGCCTGTGGACCGAGGACCGTCTGCACGCCTCGCCGCTGGGCCACGCCCGTATCGCCGCGGCGGTCGCCGAGACTCTCGGCCTGCCCGGCAGCGACCGGTCGTGGGAGCAGCCGCTGCCCCCGCGGCCGGTGCCCTCGGCCTGGCACGCCATGGCGGCCGAACTGCGCTGGGCGGCCACGTTCCTCGGCCCCTGGCTCGGCCGCCGCCTGAGCGGCCGGTCCTCCGGCACGGGCCGTACGGCGAAACGCCCCGGCCTCCTGCCCCTCGCCCTGCCGCTGAACCAGCGGGACTGAGGGGCCCGTTCACGGCGTCGGCACGCCCCCGGGCCGGCGGGCGGGGCGGCCGAAACGTACGGGGACGCCCGGCGAGTAGAGCACGCTCACGGGATCCCCGGCCGGCTGCGGCAGACCGGCCGCGGCCACCAGGTTCTCCTCGCAGGCGATCAGGTCGGCGCGGTGCAGCGGCCAGCGGGGGTGGGTGCTGGGGAGGTAGAGCGACCGGCCGAGGAAGGCACCGTGCATGCCCCAGCGGGCGGTGAGGAAGTGTTCGAGCCCGGTGGGGTCATCGACTCGTTCGCCGATCCGCAGCGTGATGCGGCTGTAGGCGCCCCTCGGTCCGGGCAGGCGGCGGCTGCTGGCGTACGTGACGGTGGCGCCCTCGCGCCGGACGGTCATCCGCGACCAGACGTACGGCAGCCGGAAGACGCCCCGCCCGACCGCCACCGGAATCAGCCGGGCGGCGTCCATCGACCGGAAGACCACGCCGCGGCGGCCGTACGCGTCGACGGTGTAGAGACGGACGTTGGTCTCGGGAAAGCTGCCCAGATACGGGACGCCGGGCAGCCGGAACCAGCCGACGCGGTGCATCCGGAAGGCGACGAGGCCGACGTAGGTGACACCGTCCAGGGTGTCCGGGACGGTCCCGGCCGGCAGCAGCGGCGCCACGTCGCCGGGGTCGGCGGCCCAGTGGAGGAAGGCCAGATCGAGCCAGGACTGGGTGAGCAAGGGGTTCGCGGCGGAGGCGGGCGGATCGGCGGTGACCGGCTCCGGTTCGGATGCCGGTTCCGGGAAGGGCGGCGTATGCGGCACAGGACCAGGGTCGCATCCCCGACGGGGCCCGCGGCTAGACTCCCGCGGTGAATACGATGAAGTGCACGCAGTGCGGGGCGGTCGGCCTGGAGACGGGGTTCATCGAGGACGCCGGGGAACACTCCCGCGGCTTCGCCCGCTGGATCTCCGGACCGCTGGAGAAGGGCATACTCGGCGGCGCCAAGCGCATGGGACGGCCCCGCTGGCAGATCGACGCCTACCGCTGCGCGGGCTGCGGCCACCTGGAACTCTTCGCGCACCATCCCGCCTGACCCCGCCGCCTCTGTCCTTCGGCAGAGGACCGGATCCGCCGCGAGGCGCACGCCGCCGCGCACGCCGGTACCGATACTGGTCGGCGTGGCACGCACTCGTCTGTTCCGTCGTTCGCCCCACGGTCGCCCGCCCGGAGCGCACCGGGGCCGCATCGCGCGTACGTCGGCGGAGATCGCCGGGGTGGGCCTCGCGGGGGCGGGGGTGTGCCTGGCCGTCGCGGGACTCGGGTTCCTGCGTCATCCGTACGCCCAGGTGGCGGCGCTCGCCGCGGGCGCCGGGCTCTTCGCGCTGCGCCGCCGGTTCCCCGGGACCGTACTCCTGGTCCTCGCCGGGCTGACAGGTCTGGCGTCCTGCGTCGGGCCGGTGGCGGCGGCGGCCGCGTACTGCGTGGCGCGGCGGACGGTCCCGGCGCGGCGGCGGGCCCGGCTGCTGACCGTGGCGGGTGCCCTGGTGGTGGCGTGTGCGACGGTGTCCGCGCCGTGGCTCGGTCCCGGCGAGGTGGCGTACGGGCTGGCGCTCGGCCTGATCCTCGCGCCGACCGCGGTGATCGTGCCCGGGCTCGTCGGCACCGCGTACGGCCAGCAGCGGCGCCTGGTACGGGCGTTGCGCGAGCGCGGCGACGCGGCCGAGCGGGCCCGGCGGTCCGCCGACAGCGAGGCACGCACCCACGAGCGGTCCCGGATCGCCGCCGAGATGCACGATCTGGTGGGGCACCGTCTCAGTCTCGTCTCGCTGCACGCCGGCGGACTTGAACTGGCCCTGGAGCGGGCCGCGCCCGAACTCCGCGAAGAGGCCGTCCTCGTGCGGCGCACCACCCGGGACGCGATGCGCGAACTGCGCCAGGCACTCGGGGTGCTCGGGCCGCTGGGCCGGGACACCGGGCCGGACGCGCTCACCGACGCCACCGGCACCCGCGCCGACATCGAGGCGCTGGTCGCCGAGTCCCGCGACGGCGGGATCGCCGTACGGCTCGACTGGACCGGGCCGGACCTCACCGGCCGCCCGGCCCGGGTGCGCCGGGCGGTGCACCGGGTGGTACGCGAGTCCCTGACCAACGTGCACCGGTACGCGAGCACGGCGCACGTCACCGTGACGGTGGCGCACGACGACGAGACGGTACGGCTGACCGTCCGCAACGACGCACCGGCAGGCCCTCCGGTCTCCGCCGGAAGCGCGGGAACCGGTCGCGGCCTGACGGGTATCAGGGAGCGGGTGGAGCTGCTCGGGGGCGCCTTCGACGCCGGTCCGCTGCCGTCCGGCGGCTTCCAGGTGGACGCGACGGTCCCGGCCGAGCCGGGTGACGCCCTCGCTCCTGAGCGGCCCGGCGCCGGCCCGTACGACACCGAGCAGGAGAGGACGGGCGAGGAGTCCGGGGTGGCGCCCGGACGCCCGGTCGCACAGATGCTGACGCTCGCCTTCGGGTTCGTGGCGCTCTGCGTGCTGACGGTCCTGGGAACCGCCTTCGTGTACGCGGGCGCTCCGCACCAGGAGGACGGTGCGCGCCCGCTGCCCCGGATCGGGATGACGTACCAGGATGTGGCGGGCCTCGGTGTGCTGGACCACAAGGCGGTCCGGGCCGCCGCCACCGGCCGTGAGCCGCCCCGCCCGGCGGGCGCGGCCGGCTGCGTCTATCCGTTCGGCGGCGGCACCGAGTCCCGCCCGGGCGGTCTGAGCGTCGCCCGCTACTGCTTCGACGCCGCACAGCGGCTGATCGCCATCGACCGATTCACCGTCCCGTCGGTTCGGGACGCGTCACCCTGGGAGACCCCGTGACCGAGCCCGCCCGGCCGATCCGTGTCCTGCTCGCCGACGACGAGGAGCTGATCCGGCACGGGGTGAGCCTGATCCTGAGGCACGCCGGTGACATCGAGGTCGTCGCCGAGGCCGCGAACGGGCGTCAGGCCGTCGAGCTGGCGGCCGTCCACCGTCCCGACGTGGCGCTGGTCGACATCCGGATGCCGGTGTGCGACGGCCTGGCCGCGATCGCGCCGCTGCTGGCGCTCGATCCCGCTCCGCGCGTGGTGATGCTGACGACCTTCGGCGACGAGGACAACGTCCTCCGGGCCCTGCGGGAGGGCGCCGCGGGTTTCCTCCTCAAGGACGAGGGCCCCCAGGAGCTGATCAGCGCGGTACGGGCGGCCGCCGCGGGCGACGCCGTGCTCTCCCCCGGCGTGACCGGGGCGGTGATTTCCCGGATGCTGCGCGCGGGCGGGCCGCCGGACGACGGCGGCGCGCCCGCCGACGAGCGGATCGCCCGGCTCACGGGCCGCGAGCGGGAGGTGCTGGTGATGCTCGGTGAGGGGCTGTCGAACCAGGACATCGCGGCGCGGCTCGGTATCGGCGTCGGCACGGTGAAGACCCATGTGGGCGCGGTCCTGGAGAAGACCGGTTCGACGAGCCGCGTCCAGGCGGCGGTGCTGGCCCACCGGACGGGTCTGGCCTCCTGACGGAAACGGCGCGCCGGGGTCTCTGCCTTTGGGCAGAGCCGGGTCGGCCGCACCGGACGTTCGACAGAGGTCAACTACCCTCTCCGGGACGACGTTTATGCAGGTCAGGGCCGTGAGGATGGGAACCGAGGGGCGTACCCGCCGGCAGGCGTACCGCCCTCGCCGTCCTCCGGCCGCCGTCGACGTATTCGGAAAGCCCACCATGCTGCACACAGCCCTGCGCAACGTCCTCGCGCACAAGGCCCGTCTGATGATGACCGTGCTCGCGGTCTGTCTCGGGGTCGCGTTCATCTCCGGCTCGCTCGTCTTCGCCGACTCCACCACCGCCGCCTACCGCGCCGCCCTGTCGCGGAACTACGCCGGCATCGCGGTCACCGTGGAGCCGACGTACCCTCCGGGCGCGGCCGCGGGCGAGCGCACCAGCGTCCTCGACGACGCGCTCGTGGCCGAAGTGGCGGCCGTGCCCGGGGTCACCGCAGCCCGTCCGGCCGTCGACGGCTCGGTCACGCTGGCCGCCAAGGACGGCTCGCCGCTGCGCGCCGACTCCATGATGGGCAGGCTGGCCGCCGCCCATCTCCCCGACGCCGACGGCCAGGACGACCGGTACCCGCTGACGGCCGGCCGCTACCCGCGTACGGGGGGCGAAGTGGCCCTGGAGCGCGGCACCGCGGCGGCCGGCTCGTACGCCCTGGGTGACACGGTCACACTGGCCACCGACGGTCCCGTGCGCCGGATGCGGCTCGTCGGTCTCGTCTCCACCGACGACACCCGGGTCACCTCCGGCGGCACGCTCGCGGTGTTCGACAAGGCCACCGCGCAGAAGCTGTTCGCCGCCCCGGGCCGCTACACCGGGATCGAGGTGTCCGCCGCGCCCGGCACCGATGAGTTCGAACTCGCCCGGCGCATCGGAGCGCTGCTGCCGGCCGACCGTGCCGAGGCGACCACCGCGACCGCGACGGCGAACCAGCAGTCGGTCTTCGTCGACACCAGGACCAGCAGCTACGCCCGGCTGCCGATGATCTTCGCCGTGGTGTCGCTCTTCATCGGCTCGTTCCTCATCGTCAACACCTTCACCATGCTCATCACGCGACGCGCGCGGGAGATCGCCCTGCTCCGTGCGATCGGCGCCACCCGCCGCCAGGTGGTCCGCTCCGTGCTCGCCGAGGCGGCCCTGGTCGGCCTCGTCGCCTCCCTGCTCGGCTTCGTCCTGGGGCTGGGGGTCGCCACCGTCCTGCCCGGCATGCTGGGCACCGCGAACGATTCCCTGCCCCAGGGCCCGCTGGTGATCGGACCCGCCCCGCTGCTCGCCTCCCTCGTGGTCGGCGTCGGCGTCACGGTCCTCGCCGCCTGGCTGCCCTCCCGCCGCGCGGCCCGGATCGCGCCCGTCGAGGCGATGCGCACCGCCGAGCAGCCGCCGTCGGCGGTCCCGTCCCGGCTGCGGGGCGCGCTGGGCGCGGCCGTGCTGCTCCTCGGCGCCGGCCTGCTGGTGTCGCTGAGCGACGCGAAGGACGCCTCGGACGAGAACCTGCGGACCGCGATGGCCGGCTGCGGCATCCTCGTGACCGGCCTGATCGTGCTGGCTCCGCTGATGGCGGGCCCGGTGATCCGTCTCATCGGCCGGCTCACCGTCAGGCTCGGCGTCGTGGGAGCGCTCGCTAGGGACAACGCCCTGCGTGACCCCCGCCGTACGGCCGCCACCGCCGCCGCCCTGATGATCAGCACCGCGCTGGTGTCCGGGCTCGCGGTCATCGACCACTCCTCCAGCCGGGCGCTGGACTCCCAGGCCGCCGCCGGCTTGAGCGCCGACTACGTCGTCAGCACCCGCGACACCACCACCGCCATCGACGCCGCCGCCGTCCACCGGGTCGCCGCGATCCCCGGGGTCACGACCGCCTCCGCCGTCGCCGAGTCCACCCTCTCGACCGGCGCCGCCGCTGGGCAGGTCTCGGGCGTCGACCCGAAGACGGTAGGGGACGTCATGAGGCTCCGCTTCACCAGCGGTTCCGCCGCCGGTATCGGTCCGGGCCGGATCGCCGTCTCCAGCAGCTTCGCCCGCGAGAACCGCGTCGGCACCGGCGGACGGATCGACGCGAGCATCGGGCCCGGCCAGGGCGACCGGGCCCGGCCCTACACCGTCGTCGGGATCTACGAGGACAACCCCACGGCAAGGGACGTCCTCGCCGACCGCGCCGACGTCCAGCGCCACAGCTTCCTGCGCGACTCCGTCCAGCGCATCCTCGTGACCACCGGCGACGGCGCCGCCGGGGACCTGGAGAAGCAGCTGCGCGCCGCCGTCGACCACAGTCCGCTGTTGAAGGTGCAGAGCCGCGGCCAACTCGTCCAGGAGCAGGCCGGTGTCGCCGGCGAGCTGATCACCATGGTCTTCGGGCTGCTCGCCATCGGCGTGATCATCTCCGCGCTCGGCATGGTCAACACCCTCGCCATGTCGGTCGCCGAACGCACCCGCGAGATCGGCGTCCTGCGCGCCATCGGCATGGACCGCTCCGGCATCCGCCGCATGATCCGCGTCGAATCCCTCACCGTCGCCGCCTACGGCACCCTGCTGGGCCTGGCCTGCGGCCTGTTCGGAGCCTGGAAGGTCAGCGGACTGGCCAACGGAGCCATCCCCCAGTACACCTTCGCCCTCCCTTGGGGAACCCTCGCCCTCGTCGTCGTCCTCTCGCTCGCCGTCGGCGCCGCCGCGGCCGCCCTGCCGGCCCGCCGGGCCGCCGCGCTCGGCCCGCTGCGGGCGGTCGCGGATGCCTGAACCCGACCGGTGCCGGCCGAAATCGGTTGCCCGCTGCGGGCGGTCGCGGATGCCTGAACCCGACCGGTGCCGGCCGAAATCGGTTGCCCGCTGCGGGCGGTCGTGGAAGTCTCCTCCGGCCCAGGACTCGACCGAGTTCGCCCGGGCCCACCACCTTGAGACTTCGTGAGGTCACCACCAAGCATGGACATCCAGGTCCAGAACTTCGCCGTCTCCAACCTCCGTCGCCGTCCCGTGGTCGTCGAGACCGGTGGCTTCGTCGCGGGTTTCATGCCCGACACCACCAGCCCGTACCTCAACTACGCCACCCCGCTGCCCGGCACGCAGCCGACCGAGCGTGACGTCGCGGCGCTCGTCGGGGCGTTCCGGGAGCGCGGTCTGCTGCCCCGGCTGGAGTTCGCGCCGGGGGCCGCGCCCGCTGTGGAACCGGCCCTGCGGGCAGCGGGTTTCGACACCGAGGCCGTGCACGAGTACCTCGTCTGCACGCCCCGTACGCTGACGGTCCCCCGGTCCCCCGACGCGCCCCGGGTGGAGAGCCCGGCCACCGACGAGGAGTACGCCGCGCTGGACGCCGCGCTCGCCGAGGCGTTCGGCGGGGCTTTCGCCTCGTCCGCGGAGGGGGTGGCCCGGCTGCGCAACACCCAGGAGAGCGGCGGTGCGGTGCGTTTCGTCCGGGACCCCGGGGGCGGCTGCGCCGGTGGGGCGTCCTGCTCGCCGCCGGCCGAGGGCACCGCCGAGCTGGCCGGCGTCGGCACCCGGCCCGCCTTCCGCGGCCGCGGGATCGCCGGAGCGGTGACCGCGGCGCTGGCCGAGGCGATGTTCGCCCAAGGCGCGGGATCGGTCTGGCTGGAGTACGGAGGCGAGGGATCCCGCCGCGTCTACGAACGCGCCGGCTTCCGGCCGCAGGGCACCCGCCTGTACCTCTCGCTGCCCGCCGGCCGGGGAAACTGACGGACCCACCCGGTCGGCGGTGCGGGGCGGACCCGCCCCGCGCCGCCGACCGGGTCCGTGATCAGGACTCCTGGATGACCGACAGGACGTTCCCCGCGGGGTCGGTGAACCAGGCGACCGCCACCGGTCCGCCGCTGCCGGCGCCCTCGCGGAGGACACCCTTGTCGTCGGCGTCGAACTGGGGGTAGCGCTCGAAGGTCACACCGCGGCTGACCAGCTCGTCGACGGCCTCGTCGATGTCGTCCACGGGGAAGTTGAGGATCGTGAAGCTTGCCGGGGTGTGGTTGTCCTTCGGGTAGACGAGGACTTTGGCGCCGCCGCCGAGGGTCAGGGTGAGCATCCGCATGTCGCCCGCGCCGCCTTCCTCCACCTCCAGGCCGAGCGTGTCTCCGTAGAACCGCTTGGCCTGCGCGAGGTCGTCGACCGAGAAGCCGCTGTACGCCTTGGTGTTCTTGAACATGGCCGCCTTTCCTTGTTTCCGCCGTGTGCCGGTGGGCCGCCTGACAGGTCACACCACCGGCCGCCGCCGCAGGTACGGGCGCCACGCGGCAGCGGCCGGATGGGCCCCGGGGATCACCCTTGCGCGTTCCGCGGCGGCCGCTTCAGCGGCCGTACGTCTCCCGGCACAGCCGGACGATCGCCGGGTCGGTGACGCCGTCGGAGGCGGCGCAGAGGTCCCTCATGTGGAAGGAGCGGCGCGGCGGGGTCTTGGGCGAGGAGTGCGCCGGGCGGGGCTTCTTCGTCTTCGGGGCGGCCGGGCGGTGGTGGGGGTGTGCTTTGCGGTGGGGATGTGGTTTGTGGTGGGACTGGCGACGGGGCGGGGTGCGGAGGACGTCGGGGGCGCGGCGGCGCTGCTCGGGTTCCTCGGCCTTTGGCCGGGGCGGTGCGGGAGGCGTGTCCCCTCTGGTGGGGAGGGGTGCGCGAGGGATGTCCGGGTCGGTGGAGGCGAGCTCCTCGTGGGGCAGGGGCTGGACCGGGAGCGACGGGGGTGGGGGCGGGGGCGGCGGTGTGAAGTGCTCCGGGGCGGCCAACGGCGGGCCGGCGGGCACGAGGGAAGGGCCGGCTATGGGGGAAGGACCTACGGGGGAAGAGCCGGGTACGGCGGTGCAGCCGAAGGCCGCCGCAGCCAGGAGGAGCACGGTCAGGGGCAGGAACAGGGGCCTTCGGCGCGTCATGCCCTGCTGAACGACCGTCGTCGGGCGGTGGCAACCGGCGCACGGGACCGGTGCCGGGGGGCGCGCGCCGCCGCCCGCGCCGGGCGGGGGCGGGGCCGATCAGCCGGGTGGGCTCAGGACGCGGGTGAGAGGTGGCCGGCGAGCAGGCCGTGGGTCACGTCCATGAGGCGGCGGCGGGCCGCGGGGTCGTAGGCCTGGTCATGGGCGCGGACGTCCGTGAACCGGTCGAAGTAGCGGCCGGTGGTGGCGATCAGCTCCGGGTCCGTGATCAGCCGTAGGGTCGGTGCGACGCCTTCCTCGACGCCGACCAGCGGGGTGAGGCCGTAGGCGCGGACGCCTTCGGTGTCCATCAGGTGGGCCGGGTGCAGGGTGTTGACGGTCACGCCGGTCCCGTCGAGCTCCGCGGCGAGCTCGAAGGTCGCCATGATCAGGGCGAGTTTGCTGCGGCAGTAGGCGCGCAGCCCTTCGTAGTCACGCTGCAGCATGACGTTGTCGAAGTCGACGGCCTCCTGACCGATCGAGGCGACGTTGACGACGCGGGCGGGCCGGGAGGCGGTGAGCAGGGGGAGCAGGGCGCGGGTGAGGACGTAGGGGGCGAGGTGGTTGACGGCGAAGCGCAGTTCATGGCCCTGGGCGCTCAGCTCGCGGACGAGGGGCCGGCTGCCGCCGCCGGCGACGGCGTTGTTGACGAGGGCGTCGAGGCGGGGTTCGGCGGCGCGGACCTGGTCGGCCAGGGCGGAGACCTGGTCGAGGTCGGAGAGGTCAGCCAGGTAGGTGCGGACGACGGCCCCGGGGGCGGCGGCGCGCACCTCGGCGGCGGCGCTCTCCAGGCGGGCGCGGTCGCGGCCGTGGAGCAGCACGGTGTCGCCCCGGGCGGCGAGCGCGTGGGCGAGGCCGCGCCCAAGGCCCTGGGTGGCGCCGGTGACGAGAATGGTGCGTGGGTTCATGCCGACGATCGTGACGTGCGGTGCGCGGGGCTGGGGAGCGGGTGCTGATCCTGGTGTTGTCACCACCACGCACCGCGACCGCCGGTGCCCCAGCCCAACTCTCCCCGGAATCCGCCCAGTTGAACACAGCGGGTAGTCGCACCGTTACTTTTTGCCAGCACGGCCGCATATGCCTCCGCCTCGACGGGGAGAAACCTTCAGGGGATTTCCACCGGTATGGGGAGGTGTGACGTGCTCGCAGACGTACCAGGCAGCGCCCCGGTCTTCGAGGCGGACTTCGCATCGACGGCACAGTGGGTCGCGGGCCGCTCGTGGGCCTATCCCGGGGGCGGGCCCACCAACCCCGATGACAACAAACTCGATTACCTGGTGGAGGACCCTTCGTACTCCCGAGGCGGAGTCTTCCGGGCCACCCGGCGGCCGGACGGGAAGTGGAGCACCGGCCTGCTGACGACCGAAGGCAGCGACGAAGGCTTCATGGTGCGTACGGGCGACGTGCTGGAGGCGCGGGTACGGCTGCCCCGGGAAATCGGCGCCTGGCCGGCGATCAGGACCTGGCTGGACGGCGATCAGGAGATCGACGTCTTCGAGTACCACCCCGACAATCCCGACCTCCTGGAGCCGTCCAACCGCGTGAACGGCGGACACCTCTACTACCGCGACGCCGCCGTCCGGCCCGGCGAATGGGTCGACTTCCGGGTCGAGTTCGGCGCCGGATCCGTCGAATGGACCGTCAACGGCACGCACCTCTTCTCCGACCACCAGGGCGTGGGCCGGAGCTGGCGGGCGTACCTCATCGTGAACCTCTCCGTCTGCGCTGGCCGGCACCACCCGGCGCCCGACCCGGACACCTCGGAGATGTCCTTCGAGGTCGCCCACCTACGCGTGCGCCGGGGGTAGCGGCGACACTGGAGCCATGAACGAGACGGGGAAGTTCCGGCAGGCGGTGGTCGCGTGGGCCGCGGGCGGTACGGAGGCGGAGGCCGGGGCGCGGGCCGCGCGGGACCTGGTCGCCGGGGCGCGGGTGCGTACGGTCGTACTCGTCGAAGGCCGCAGCGACCGGGCCGCGGTCGAGACGCTGGCCGCCCGCCACGGACGCGACCTCGACGCGGAGGGCGTCGCGGTGGTGCCGCTCGGCGGGGCGACGAGCATCGGACGTTTCCTGGACCTGTGTGGTCCGAGGGGGCTCGGCCTGCGGCTGGCGGGGCTGTGCGACGTGCGCGAGGAGCCGTTCTTCCGGCGCGCTCTGGAGCGGGCCGGGGTCGCCTCCGGCCTCACGCGTGACGCGCTGGAACCGCTCGGCTTCCAGGTGTGTGTCGCCGACCTGGAGGACGAGCTGATCCGGTCCCTGGGCGCGGCGGCCGTGCAGGAGGCCGTCGACGCCCAGGGCGAGATGCGCGCGTTCCGTACCTTCCAGAACCAGCCCGCGCAGCGGGAGCGGCCCGTGGAGCGGCAGCTGCACCGCTTCATGGGCACCCACAGCGGCCGCAAGGCGCAGTACGCGCGCTTCCTCGTGGAAAGCCTGGATCCCGGCCGGGTTCCCCGGCCGTTGGACCGGCTGCTCAGCCACGTGTGAGCGGTCACCGCATGCCGGTGTGCCTTCCTCGTCTGCGGGCGGGGTCTACAAGGCCGTCCAGGACAGGGCGTCCGTGATGGCACGGGCGATGCTCTCCCGGTGGTCCGTCAGATAGAAGTGGTCGCCGTCGTACATCCGCAGGCCGAGGAAGTCGTCGGTGTACGCGCTCCAGGACATGAGCCGGTCGACACCGACCAGGGTGTCTCCGCGACCTCCGAAGACCGAGACCGGGACGGGCACCGACAGGGGGTCGCGGGGCGAGGCCCAGGTGTCCACGACGCTGAAGTCGCCGCGGAACACCGGCCCGAACTTCCCCCAGACGGCGTCGTTGTCGAGCAGCTTCGGCGGGCTGCCGCCCGCATCGCGCAGCCAGTCGCGCAGTGCGCCGTCGGACAGCAGATGGCGGCTGCCGTCGGCGCCCGCCTCGGCGGGCGGGCCTCCGTAGGCGGAAACGCCGAGCCACCGCGGGACCGGGCCTCCGTCGCGGACCAGACGGCACGTCAGCTCGTAGGCGACCAGGCCGCCCATGCTGTTCCCGAAGAACGCGAACGGCCGGTCGAGCCATGGGGCGAGGGCCTGATGGAAGTAGGCGACCAGTTCGCCGCAGTCCTCGATGAGGGGCAGCGCCTGGAGGCGGCCCCGGCCGGGGGCGTCCAGCAGGCAGATCTCCCAGTCGTCGGGGAAGTGCTTCGCCCAGCCCCGGTAGAGCAGATGTGAGCCGCCGGCGTGGTGGAACATGAACAGGCGCACCGCGGGGTCCTCGACCGGTGCCGGACGCGCGATCGGGCCGGACACCGCCGTACGTACGACGGCCGCCGGCGGCGAACCCGCCCCCGGCACAGGGACCGTGGGGTCCTCGACCGGTGCCGGACGCGTGATCGGGCCGGACACCGCCGTACGTACGACGGCCGTCGGCGACGAACCCGCCCCCGGCACGCGGACCGTGGGGTCCTCGACCGGTGCGGTGGAGGCCTCCGTCACCACGTGCTCCCCGCTCCCGCCGCCACGCCCTGCGCGGCGAGGGCGGCACGGGCGCGCGCGAAGCCCGTCACCTGCTCGGCCATCTGCGTCAACTGGCCCTGGATGTGCGGGTCGTCGCAGGTCCCGTCCGGGGCGAAGCCGGCCGTCGCGCTGTTGATCGCGACTCCGAGCGGGGTCGGCCAGCCGCGCAGCGCGTGGGTGATCCCGCGCAGCGCCGCCAGGGTGGAGACCGCGCCCTGCCACCCCTGCCCGACCGACAGGCAGCCCACCGCCCGGTCGCTCAGATACGGACGCTCGTCCCCGCGCAGCTCCTCCACGTGGTCGAGGGCGTTCTTCACCAGGCCGGAGACGGTGCCGTGGTATGCCGGGGAGGCGACGACGACGCCGTCGGCCGAGGCCAGCTCGTTGATCAGCCGCAGCGCCTGCGGGGAGCGGACCGGCTCACGCGGGTCGTACAGCGGCAGCATCAGCTCGGCGCCGCCGATCAGGCTGACCTCCGCGCCCAGCCGTCGCGCCTCCGTCAGCACGGCGCGCAGCGCCCGCTCGGCGGTGGAGTGCGGGCGGGTCGACCCGCCGATTCCGACGACCTTGACGGTCTGGTGCATGGGTTCTCTCACTTCGTCGTCGTCAGGGGGGTGGGCCGCGATGGGGTACGCGCGGTCGACCAGGGCCGCGCCGGCGCCGGTGTGGCCGTCCGGGTCGCGCAGGGCGGCCGGCTCGTCGGAGGTGAAGTGGCCGCGCGGCAGCGGCCGTTCGGTGTGCCATGCGCCGGGCGGAGCGCTCGTACTCGCAGAGCACGCACTGCGTGAGGCCGGTGGCCAGGGCGGGGATCTGGAGGGCGACGCTGCGGATCAGGGTCGCGAGGACGGGGTCTCGCTTGTGCGGCATGGCCGAGGAGCCGCCCCGGCCGGCTGCGGCCCGCTCGGCCAGGGTGCGGGTGAGGGCCTGCACGTCGACGGCGAGCTTCCCGAAGGCCCCGGCCGTGAACGCCAGGGCCGCCGCGAGGTCGGCGATCGGCGTGCGCGGGTGCGGACGACCCGCACCCCGCCGCCGGTCGGAGACTCCGTCGTCTCCATGGGTCCTACTCCGGGAGTCCGAGGGCGATGGGGTTCTGCGGCTTGCCGCCGAGCAGGATGGCGCCGGCGGACTGGACGATCTGGTCCTGCACGGTGGCGTGCTGGCACATCGCGTTCAGATCGCGCAGCCACCGGTCCAGCGGCGAGGGCCGGTAGATCGCGGCGGTGGTGACCAGGTCGAACAGGGTGGACACGACGGTCCGTGCGGTACGGAAGGCGTTGACCCGGGCGAGCGCCACCGCGACCTGTTCGTCTGCGGTGATCTCCGCGCCGGAGGTGAGCAGTTCCCACTGGCGGCGCAGGGTGCCGTAGACCGCGTGGCGGGCCACGAGCAGGTCCATCTCGCACTGCGCGAGTGTGGTCTGCACCCGGTAGTTCTGCGGCCAGGGCTGGCGGGTGGGCCGGTCGACCCGGGTCTTCGCCATGTCCCGTACGTGGTCGAGGGCGGCGCGCGCGACGCCGAGCGGCACGCCGGGCATGGTCCGCAGGATCGAGTCGGGGGTGGCTGCCGGGCCGGGGACGACCGGGTTGGCGAAGCTGAAGGTGTGCTCCTCGGGGACGAAGAGGTCCTTGGCGCGGTAGTCGCGGCTGCCGCTGCCCGCGAGGCCGGTGGTGTACCAGGTGTCGGAGATCTCGAACTGCTCGGGCCGGGCGACGATGATCCGCCAGTGGGCGCGGCCGCCGACGGGCAGCGGGTTGGGCTCGGGCTCGCCGTCGCGGTAGACGAGGACACCGGCGATGACCCGGTCGCAGTGGGTGATGCCGCTGCCGAACTGCCAGTCGCCGTTGATCCGGTAGCCGCCGGGGACCCGGTCGGCGCGGCCCTTGGGCGGGATGGCCCCGGCCGTGATCATGTCGAGGTCGGGGAAGAGTTCACGGGCGGCCGGTTCGGCCATGAAGCCGGCGAACAGTCCGCTGTCCATGCCGACCATCGCGCACCAGGCGGCGGAGGCGTCGCCGGTGGCGAGCGCCTCGACGACCTCGGTCTGCTGGACGGGGGTGAGGACCGGGCCGCCCCAGGAGGCGGGGTAGGCCATGGTGAAGACGCCGGTGGAGCGCAGCAGGGCGACGATGTCGTCGGGGAGCCTGCGGGCCTCCTCGATCTCCTCGGCGCGGGCGGCGAGGACGGGTGCGGCGGCCTTGGCTCTGGCCAGGATCTGCGCGGGGGTGGTGGCGGGCCCGGCGCCGGTCCAGGCGGGCATCTCCAGGGTGCTGGAGACAGGCATGGGAATGCTCACTTTCTGTGCCGGACGCGACGGTCCTGGCGGGCGGCCGCGCCGAACCGGGCTCGCGCACCGGTCCGGGCGGGTGGGGGCGGGGTCAGACCTTGCGCCACTTGGGGACCCAGGCCCCGTCCTCGACCTCGTAGTCGGAGAACAGCGCGGGGGCTTCCTCCCGCATGAGACGTCCGACGCGGTCGAAGAGGAGCCGGATCTCCTCCTCGGCGCCGGGTGCGGTGCGGGCCTCGATCATGTGCCGCAGGGCGCGTACGTTCGCGGTCCAGACGAGTCCGGTGGCCACACCGTCGGGCGCGAACCGGCGCATGAACGATGTCTTGTGCTTCTTCTCCGCGAACGGCAGCCCTTCGGCGTCCAGCTGGAAGTGGTCGGCCATCCAGCCCTGGAACTCCTCCATGCGGGTGAGCATGTCGGTGGCGCGGGCCATGAGTTCCGGGTCCTCGCGGGCCCACTCGGGGAACCAGAACGGCAGCTCCTGGAGGCGTACGAAGCGCAGCGACTCCTGGGAGACCGCGACGCCCGCCCGGTGCCGGACCAGTTCGTGGGTCAGCACCCGGCTCACGTTGTGGAGCACGAAGGTGAAGCTGATGTGCTCCAGGACCGAACCGTGCGCGCTGGCCAGGATGTTGCCCAGGTACTGCTCCTGGTCGGCGCGGATCCGGACCACGTTGGGGTTCAGGCCCGGCTCCCAGGAGCGGTAGCAGGCGCGGCCGGCGAACTCGGCCAGGTTCTGCGGGTCGTTCAGGTGCGCGTCCAGGGCGCCGGTGTCGAGGCGCTCCAGCCAGCTCTCGCCGCCGACCTCGCGCAGGTAGTCCGCCATCGCCGCGTAGTCGACCTTGGGGCTCGCGACCAGGAAGACCTCGGGTTCCACATGCTTCACGTCAGTCGCCCTCTCAGATCGCAAGTCCGCCGTCGATGCCCAGGACCTGTCCGGTGATGTAGCCGGACCGGGCCGAGACGAGGAACGACACGAGGTCGGCCACGTCCTCGGGGGCACCGAACCGGGCCAGCGGGATCTGGCCCAGGTACTTCTTCCGCGCCGCCTCGGGCACCGCCGACGTCATGTCGGTGTCGATGAACCCGGGCGCGACGGCGTTCGCGCGGACGCCGTACCTTCCGTATTCCTTGGCCAGGGCGCGGGTGAAGCCGATGATCCCGGCCTTGGAGGCCGAGTAGTTGGTCTGGCCCACGCCGCCGTACACGCCGGCGATGGACGACAGGGTGACGATGGCTCCGGTCCGGCGCTTGATCAGGGACTGGATCGCGGCGCGGCAGACGTGGTACGTGCCGTCGAGGTTGGTGCGTACGACGTCCTGCCACTGGCTGTCGTCCATCAGCGCCAGCGGCCGGTCGCGGGTGATGCCCGCGGCGGTCACCACCGCGTCCAGCGGGCCGAGTTCTGCCTCGGCGGCGGTGACGAAGTCGCGGGTCCGTGCCGCGTCGGCGATGTCGACGCGGCGGGCGAAGGTCCGGGCGCCGTGCCGGGCCGCCGCCTCGGCGGTCTCCTCGGCCGCGTCGGAGCGCGAGTGGTAGCAGAACGCGATGTCGTAGCCGTCCTCGGCGAGGCGGGTCACGACTGCGCGTCCGATGCCCCGGGAGCCGCCGGAGACGAGCGCCACCGGCCTGTTCCCGGCGAGGTCCTGTGCGGCCTGTTCGGTCTGTCGGCCGGTCATGCGGACTGCTCGCCGCCGAGCCGGGAGGTGAGGAAGGTGTGCAGCTCCGCGAGGGTCTGCACGCCGCTGATGACGACATCGTCGACGGGGATGCCGTAGGCGTTCTCGATGCGGGTGGAGATCTCCAGCAGCATCAGCGAGTCGATCTCGAGCTCGTCGGTGAAGTGCGCGGTGTCGGTGACCTCGTCCGGCTCGGTCTCCAGGGCGCCGGCTATGAGGGCGCGGAGGTCTTCGATGTTGACGGTCGCGGTGGTCATGGGTGGTTCCTCTCAGGGACGGATGGTGGTTCGTGAGGGTGGTGTGGGGGCTGGGGTGTCAGGCGTCGGGGCGGCTCAGCAGCAGGGCGGCGGCGTGGCCCCGGGCCGGTGGTGGTGGCGAGGACGCTTCCTCGGCACCGGCCATCGGCGTCAGGCGTCCGAGCGCCTCAGCAGCAGGGCGGCGGTGGCGTCGTGGCCCGGACCGCCGGTGCTGGCGGGCACCTTCCTCGGCACCGGCCATCGGCGTCAGGCGTCCGAGCGCCTCAGCAGCAGGGCGGCGGTGGCGTCGTGGTCCGGGCCGCCGGTGG
>NZ_BMQQ01000001.1:257719-399343 GCF_014648195.1 Streptomyces purpureus | reverse complement strand
GCACCGGCCATCGGCGTCAGGCGTCCGAGCGCCTCAGCAGCAGGGCGGCGGTGGCGTCGTGGCCCGGACCGCCGGTGGTGGCGAGGACGCTTCCTTCGCCGCCGCCGTCCAGGTGGGCGACCGCGGCGGCACACTGCAGGACGCCGAGGGTGCCGGAGAGCGGGCCGAGCCCGGCCTCCAGATCGACCCGCCGCGCACCGGCGGGCACGCCGGCCGGCGGCTGCCCAAGGTCCGGGCCGGTCAGCCACAGCCCGACCGGGGCGGCCTCGGCCGTTCCGGCCGCGGTCAGCGCGCTCGGCAGGTCCCGGGTGCGGGCGTAGCCGCCGAAGGTGGCGCGGGGCCGGGCGCCGCGGGCCGCGGCGCCCGCTGCGGACTCCAGGACGACGGCGACCGCCGCGTCGGTGGTCTGCTCGCCGAGGAGCTTGGTCACGGCGTCGCCGGACGGTTCGACGCCGACGACCACGGCCGTCTCGGCGCGCCCGGCGGCGATCAGGTTCCGCGCCCAGTAGAGCGCGTCCAGGCCGCTGGTGGCGCCGTTGCAGACGGTGAGGTTGGGGCCGCGCAGGGCGTGGCGGATCGCCACCCAGCCGGCCACGACGTTGCTGGAGGTCTGCGGGAGGCCGAGCGGGCTGAGGGCGCCCACGCCGGAGCGGGCGATGGTGTCGGTGAACTCGCAGACGGTGTCGAGGCTCCCGAGGTTGGAGCTGACGACGACGGCGGTCGTGTCGGCCGCGCCGAGGAAGCGGGCGTCGTCGTCGAGCAGGCCGGCGTCGCGCAGCGCGGGTTCGGTGGCGCGCAGCGCGAGCCGGGAGGCACGGTCCTTGTGGCGCATCTCGCGGCCGGTGAGGCCGGTGGCCGGGTCGAAGCCGCCGTCGGCGGGGAGCGGGCCGAGCAGGTCGGCGGGCTTGCGTACGCCGGGCAGGGCGAGGCCGACGCCGGTGACGACGACCGTACGGGGCGGCTGGCCGGTGCCGTCGCCGTCGTGGGGGCGGGGCGTCTCCATCGGACCGGCGTCCTGGGGACGGGGCGTCCGCATCGGACCGGCGGTGGTCTGGCTGCTGGGCATCCCCATCGGACCGGCGTCCTGCGTGCGGGACATCCCCACCGGACCGGCGGCAGCCTCGGGGCTGGTCGTGTTCATCGTGCGGCCTCCACAATCGCCACGGCGTTGATCCCTCCGAAGCCGAAGGCGTCGATCTGCGCGATGTTCAGCTCGGCGGCGGCCGGCCGCCCCTGGACCAGGCGGAGTCCGGCGGCCTGTGGGATGGGGTCGGTGAGTCCGAGCACCGGCGGTACGACGCCCTGGCGCATGGCGAGCGTCGCCATGACGAGGCTGAGCAGTCCCGAGCCGCCGAGGGTGTGACCGGTCATGGACTTGATCGCCGTCATCAGGGGGCCGGGGCCGCTGTCCGCGAACACCGCGCCGAGAACGCCCGATTCGGTCGCGTCGTTGCGGGGGGTGCCGCTGCCGTGCAGCATCACAAGATCGATGTCCTCCGGGCGCACCCCGGCCCGCCTGTGGGCGTCGCGCACGGCCAGGGTGATGCCGTCCGGGTCGGGTGCGGTGGCGTGGTGGGCGTCGCAGTTCATGGCGACGCCGCGGATGCGGGCGTGGACCGGGCCGCGGCCGGTACCGGCGCGCTGGACGACGACGGCCACGGCGCCCTCGCCCATGAGCATGCCCTTGTGCGAGGTGTCGAAGGGGCGCAGCGCGTCGGGGGTGTCGTTCTGGACCCGGTCGAGGGTGCCGAAGGCGCTCTCGGTCGCGGAGTCGGTGCCGGCGACGACGACGGTGTCCGCCACGCCGAGCTCGATCATGTCGGTGGCCATGCCGAGGGCGTAGAGCGTGGCGGAGCAGGCGTTGGCGAAGGTGTAACTGGCGCTCGGCCCGAAGGTGTTCTTCAGGTGGGTGCCGAAGTGCAGGTCGGCGAGGCCGACCTGGGCGCCGTCGCGCCACCACAGCTCGCTGCTGCGCTGTTCGCGCATGGTGGTGCCCACCAGGACGGGGATCTCCGAGAGGTCCTCGTCCAGGCCCGCGTCGGCGAGCGCCTGACGCACCGCGGTGGCGAGCCAGCGGGTGGCGCGCAGCGGTTCGTCGCGTCCTTCCTCGGCGCGGTCGTCGATCTCGTAGGCGTATGCGGCCCGGTACTTGTCGGGGTCGAACGCCTTGAGCGGCGTGCGGCTCTCGCGGCCGGAGCACAGGGCGTCGAATATCTCCTGGGGGTCGGCGCCGATGTTGGCGACGGCTCCCATTCCGGTGATGTCCCAGGTCACAGCTGTGCGGCCTGCTTCCTCAGTTCGAAGGCGGCGAGTTTGCCGGTCGAGGTGACCGGGAGGCGGTCCAGGAATTCGATCCGGCCGGGGCGCTTGTAGGAGGCGAGGTCCGTACGGATCGACGCCATGACCGCGCGGCGGACGGCGGCCGGGTCGGCGTCGGGGCGGGCGACGAGGTAGAGGACGGCCTGTTCGAGACCGTGGGCGTCGGTGCCGCCGACCACGACGCACTCCTGGACGCCGTCCGCCCGGCGGACCACGGTCTCGATCTCGCTCGGGACGACCTTGTACCCGCCGAGGTTGAGCAGGTCGTCCGCGCGGCACAGATGGGTGAACGCGCCGTCCTCGGTGCGGCGTACGACGTCGCCGGTGTAGACGCCGCCGTCGGCGAAGGTGGCGGCGGCCGCGTCGGGGCGGCCGATGTAGCCGAGCGCGACGGTGGGACCGGTGATGTGCAGGCGGCCTTCCGTGGCGCCGGCCAGGGGCGTGCCGTCCTTGTCGCGGACCGTGGCGGTGACACCCGGCACCGGCAGCCCGAAGGTGCCCGGCAGCGGCTGCCCCGGCAGGGTGCCGACGACGATGTAGAGGACCTCGGTGGCGCCGAGTCCGTTGACCAGTTCGGCGTCGAAGACGGTACGGATGCGTTCGCCGAGGGCGGCGGGGAGGTTCTCGCCGGCCGCGACACACAGCCGCAGCCGGTCGCCGGCGACGGTGCCCTGCGGTGCGGTCGCCTCGGCCGCGTCGAGCAGCGCCGCGTACAGCCGGGGTACGGAGAACAGCACGGTGGGGCGGTGGCGTTGGAGCGCGGCGGTGACGGAGTGGATGTCGGCCGTGCCGCGCAGGAGCGCGACGCGGGCGCCGGCCGCCAGCGGGCAGAGGACCGAGCTGCCGAAGCCGTAGCCGAAGGACATCCGGGCGGTGGAGAGCACGGTGTCGTCGGGGGTCAGCGCCAGGAGGGCGCCGACGCCGTGGGAGAGCGCCTCGACGGCCCCGGCGGAGTGCCGGACTCCCTTGGGCCTGCCGGTGCTTCCGGAGGTGTACTGCACCAGCGCCTCACGCCGCGGCTCCCAGCGGGCCGGGGCTCCGGCCTGGTCGGGGCGGTGTGCGGGGCCGTCGGCGCCGGTGGTCAGGGCGGTACGGACGTCGTCGCCGGTCAGCCGGGGCAGTCCGGCGAACAGTGCGTCAAGTGCCTGCTGCCGTTTGGGCGCGGCGTCGAGGTGGACGACGGCGGCGGCGCAGTCGTCGGCGATGTAGCGGATCTCGTCGTCGGTGAGCAGGGGGCTGACCACTGCGGGTACGCAGCCGTGCCACCACAGGCCGAGGACCGCTGCGACGGTGGCCACGGAGTCGTCCGCGACCAGCAGCGCCCGGCTGCCCTCGGCGACACCGGCGGTCCGCAGCGCGCCGGCGTATCCGCGGGCCGCATCCAACAGGCCCCGGTAGGTGACCTCTCCGACGTCGGGGTCGAGGTAGCTGATCCGCTCGCCGTGTCCGGCGCCGACATGACCGGCCACCAGACGGCCGATCAGGTCGAGGCTCGCGGGCGGTGCGGTGCGGTCGCCGAGGACGGTCACGGCGGCGTCGACGCTGGTGACGGCGGCCGCCTCCGCCGGGGTCAGCGAGAGACCGAACTCGCTCTCGATCCTGGCGACCAGCTCGACCTTCTCCAGGGAATCGACACCGAGGTCCTCGTAGAACGACGCATCGGATTCGATGCTGGTCACTTCCATTTCCAGAATCGATGCCACGATTTCACGCAGTCTGTCGCGCACAGCATCGTTCCGCACTACATCGCGCACCAGCGAGGATCCTTTTCAAGAAGACTCAGATGTCTGCTCAAGCCGAATGCCGAAGGGGCCGCGCATCCGAATCCCGGACCCGCTCCTCAACCCTTCCGATACGCACCGGCGGCAACCAGGACCATACACGAATCCGATCTTCGGACTCCCGCCGCTGTCCGGTTTGCTCACGTCGACACAGAACGTTCACACGCCTTCTACCTGTGCTTTTCAGCCCACTACGCGCATAGAATTCCGCGCCCTCTCCGGCCACCCGCGATGAAGATGACGGTTCGTCACGATCGCCGTCCAAGTCGGACATGACGAGCCATCATGTGATGACAAACCCACAGCTGAGAGGCGCGCGACCGGAGTTACGGAGCCTCGGGGGCGGCCCGTCACGGTGAGATTGGTGCTCCCTCTGACCTGGTGCTAGGGTCCTTCGAGCTCTTGCCCCGACCGGTCGCCCCTCGGCAACTTCTGCCTCTTCCGACCGCTTTGCAGGAGAAAACCCCCACTGCGTCCTGCTCTCGCCACGCCATCGTCCGGAACAGGTGAACAAATGCCTTTCTCTTCACGCACCTTGCGTACCCAGCAGGAGCGCGATCAGCTCCTCGAGGGAAATTTTGGCGGCGGTAATGCCTGGCGTACCGCTCTGGACACGAGCCGTACACCCGATCTTCCCGTGCTGGTCTCCGAGCGCGCCGTCGTGAATGCGGACGGGGTCCCCCAGAATGAATTCAGCCTCGCCGAGCTGTGTGCGCTCGCCGATTCCTGGTCGGCCTGGTATCTCGCGCAGGGAATCTCGGCACGCGACCGGGTCGCGGTGTACATCGAGGATTCCTTCGAGGACCAGGTCCACCTGACGGCGCTGGCCCAGATCGGCGCGATACCGGTCCTCGTCAACGGCCGGATGCGTCCGGAGGTCGCCCTCGGCGTCATCGAACGCTCGGGCGCCGTCGGTCTCTACACGGACGCCGCGCACTTGGAGCTCCTGGACGGCCGGCAGGCCGGGCTGCCCGCGCTGCGGGCGTCCTGGGTCCGCGCGGACGCCGACCTCGCGGGCCGGGTGCTGCCGGAGGCGGCGCGCCACCGGCACGCCGACGACGACCCGGTGGTCCTGTGCCACACCTCGGGCACGACCGGCAACCCGAAGCTGGTGATCTGGACCCACCGTCAGAGCGTCGAGGGCGCCCGCTTCCGGCTCTCGGTCCACCCCGAGCCGGAGAACTCGGTGATGCTCTCGGCCGTGGCGCAGTCCCACTCGGGGGCCATCGCGTTCACCTTCTACGCCCTGCTCGCGGGCCTTCCGCTGGTCACGCTCACCGACCGCAGCCCCGCGAGCGTCGCCCGCGCCACCGCCACCTACCGGCCCACCACGATCATGGCGTTCCATCCGACGTTCGCCGCGCTCGCCACCTCCGAGCCCGACCCGGCGGACTTCGCGTCGGTGGAGTACTGGCTCAACACCGGTGACTCGGCGCACGATCCGCACGTACGGACCCTGACCGCCCTGGGCCACCACACCCGGGACGGGAAGCGCGTGCCGGGCTCGGTCTTCGGTGACTCGCTCGGCGCGTCCGAGCTCGGCTGGGGCCCGCTGCGCCGCGTCATCACCCAGGACTCCCCCGCCCGCGCCCGGCACATCGGCCGCCCCGTGCCGATCGCCGACGTGACCGTGCTGCGCGAGGACGGCACCGAGGCGGCCCCGGACGAGACCGGCCTCCTGGCGGTGCGCGGCGGCTCGGTCTCCCCCGGCTACTGGAACGACTCCGACACGTACTACCGCAGCCGGCTGGGCACCTACCGGCTGACCGGGGACCTCGCCCGCAGGGACGCGGAGGGCGAGTTCTTCCACGTCGACCGGGTGGTCGACCGGATCCGTACCGCCGAGGGCGACGGCTACTCCGTCCTGATGGAGGAGGCGCTGCTGCTGCACGTGCCCCAGATCGCCGACTGCGCGGTCGTCGCCGGCCTCGACGGCGGGCGGACCGTACCGGTCGGTGTCGTGCGGCCGTACGCCGACGGCGCCGACGCCGAGGAGCTGCTGAAGCTCGCCAACGCGGCGCTGGCCGGCATCGGCCAGCCGGAGCTCGCCGTCCTGGAGATCGCCACCAGCGACGAGGACATTCCGGTGGGGCCTACCGAGAAGACGCTCAAGCGTCAACTGCGGGACAGGTACGCCGACCTGCCCACCTACGTGGCGTCCGCCCCGCCCGGAAAGCTGACCGCCCCCGGTCTCGCGTCGAGCCCGCCGGCCTGAGCCGCCACCCGGGCCGCGCCGCTCGCCGACCGGGTCGGGAGCCGTGCCGGCCGGCCCGGTGCGGACCGCGGCCGCCGGCCACGTGCCGAGCGCCCGGCCCGCGAAGGCGGCAGCCTGCCGTACGCCCTGCGGCCGGAGGCGCGCGCCCGGGCCGGCCCCCCGGCCGCTGACCGGAAGGCGGCACGCCGACGCCGACGTGCCGGCCGCGTGCCGGCCGCGGCGCTGACGTGCCGCTCGCAAGACACCCGGCCGTCGGCCGGATCGTGGCGCACCGGCGCTGGCCGGGTCGCGCCGCACCACCGTGGCCGCGCCGTCCGTCACCCGGCCGGTCCGCGGATCGTGGTGGCGCCACGGGCAGCGGTCGAAACCCCGCCCGTAACGCCCCCGCGCCGCCCGTACGGCTCGACGGCCGTCCGGGCGGGTTCCCAGAAAGCCCCGGCGGACGCGCCGCGTCCGTCGGCCGCCTCGCTACCTGGAGGATCAGACCGCCATCATGCGCGTCCCAGCCATCACCGCCACCCTGCCCAGCGGAGCGGCTCGCAAGCCGATCCTGCTGATGACGCTCGGGGCCTTCGCCCTGGGCACGGACGCCTTCGTGATCAGTGGGGTCCTGCCCGCCATGGGACAGAGCCTCGGGGTGTCCCTGGAGACGGCGGGCCTGCTGATCACCGTCTTCGCGGGCGTCTACGCCCTGGGCGCGCCCTTCCTCGCCGTCGCCACCGGCAGCCTCGACCGGGGAAGGGTCATCACGATCGCTCTCGCCGGTTTCGTCGCGGCCAACGTGCTTGCGGCCGTCGCCCCGAACTACACGGTGCTGATGGCCGCGCGGGTCCTCGCGGCGCTGTCCGCCGCCCTGTTCATGCCGGCCGCCTCGGCCAGTGCCGCGGCGGTGGCCGCGCCGGAGGAACGCGGCCGGGCGCTGACGACCGTGCTCGGCGGCCTCACCCTCGCCAGCGCCCTCGGTGTCCCGATCGGCACCCTCGTCGGGCACGTCGCCAACTGGCGCGCCACCTTCGTGCTGGTCGCCGTCCTCAGCCTGGTCGCCCTCGTCGGCCTGGCCCGGGCGCTGCCGCCGACCCCGGCCGCCAACATCGCCACGCTGGCCGACCGGGCCAGGGCCGCGAAGCTGCCCGGCATCCCGGCCATCCTGCTCGGGAGCATGCTGACCTACTGCAGCATGTTCACCCTCTACGCCTACATCCCCTGGTTCGCCGAGCGGACCGCGGGCATCGGTGAGGGCGCCGTCTCCTGGGTCTATCTCCTCTACGGCCTGTGCGGCGTGCTGTCCAACATGGCGGCCGGCTGGCTCATCGACACGTATCCGCCGCAGCGCGTCGCCATGCTCGCCTCGGCCCTGATGGCCGTCGTCCTCGGCCTGTTGACCCTCTTCGCGTGGGCGGGCCCCTCCGGCACCGCCGTGAGCGGGGTGCTGCTGTACGTCCTGATCGCCCTGTGGGGTCTGATCGGCTGGGTCATCAACCCGGCGCAGCAGAAGCGGCTCATCGTCACGGCCGGACCGCGCGGCCCGGTCGCCCTCTCACTCAACGGCTCGGCCGTCTACGCCGGTCAGGCCGTGGGCGGTCTGGCCGGCGGCATGGCGCTGAGCCACGGCGCGACCTGGCTGATGGCCACCTCCGTGGCGCTCCAGCTGCTGGCGATCGCCGTGGTCTGCCTCTCCGCCAGGGCCAGGAACACCACGGACCCGGCCCCGGCCGCACCCGCGACGAGCGCCTCGCCCGCCGCGCCGGCCGAGGAAGCGACCCGCTGACCATGGCCCACGAAGTAGCGATCACCGGCTACGGCGTCTTCACCGGCTTCGGATTCGGCGCGCGGGCCCTGCGGGAGGGGGTGTTCGCGGGCCGGAGCGCGTTCCGTCCGGTCACCCGCTTCGACACCGCGCCCTTCCACGCGACGTACGCGGCGGAGTACACCGGCGAGGGGCCCGGGATCCCGGGTGTGTCCGTGGGGCCCGGCAGCACGCCGGGACAGAGCGAGGTGCTGCTCGCCTGCGCCAGGGCGGCCCTGGAGATGGCCGGCACCGACGCCGTCGACGCGCCCGTGCTCATCGGCACCAACGGCGACCACTCCACCGGGCGGCGCTTCTGGGAGGACCGGCGGGCCGGCCGGGCCCCCGGCGCCGTACGGAGCCTCGACAGCCTGGCGGGCCGCATCCCTCAGCGGATCGCCGAGGACCTCGGACTCCGCGGACCCCGGCTCGCCTTCGTCAACGCCTGTGTCGCCGCGACCAACGCCATCGCGCACGCGGCGCGGTTGATCCACAGCGGCGCGGCGACGACCGTCGTGTGCGGCGGCGCGTCAATGGTCACCGAGGACGTCTTCGCCCGGTTCGACTCGGGCAAGGCGCTCACCCAGGAGGCGGCCGTACGCCCGTTCTCCGCGGACCGCTCCGGGCTCCTCCAGGGCGACGGCGCGGCCGTACTCGTCCTGGAGTCGGCGGCCCTCGCCGCGGCGCGCGGGGCGCGGATCCTGGGCCGGGTCGCCGGCTGGGGCATGGCCTCGGACGCCCACCACGTCGTCCAGCCGCACCCCCAGGGAGCCGGGCTCGCCGCGGCGGCGCGCATCGCGCTGCGGCGGGCGGGACTCGCGCCGGAGCGGATCGGCTACGTGAACGCGCACGGCACCGGTACGCCCCTGGGCGACGTGGCCGAGACGTCCGCGCTGCGCACCGTCTTCGGGGAGCACGTGAGCCGGGTGCCGGTCAGCTCCACCAAGGGCAGCACCGGGCACATGCTGGAGGCGACCGGAGGAGTGGAGGCGGTGATCACCCTGCTGGCCCTCCAGGACGGGCTGCTGCCCCCCACGCTCGGAATGCGGGAGCCCGACCCCGCGTGCGCCCTGGACCACATCCCCGACACCGCCCGCCCGGCCTCCGTCACGTACGCCCTCTCCCTCAACGCGGCCTTCGGCGGGGTCAACGCGGCGCTGGTCCTGGAGCGGGCCCGACCGACCGACGGCGGGGAGCCGAACGACCGCGAGGAGCCGACCGTATGACGACGACCGCTTCCCTCGCGCCGGCCGCGGCCGCGGTGCTCACCCCGTGGGGCGAGGCCGCCGAAGGACTGCCCGGTGCCGCGGGGGTGAACCTGCCCAAGGTCCGTGGGTTCGTCGGCTCCCGCTTCAGCCCGCTGGTGCACGCCGTCGCCGCCTCCTGCCTCGGCGCGCCAGACGCCTTCGCGGCCACCGGCTCCCCGGACGCGCCGGCCGGGGAGCGGACCGGGATCGTGCTCGCGACCCAGTTCGGCGACACCACGACCACCGACACGTCCACGCAGCGTGTGATGGACGGGCAGGTGCACAATCCGCTGCTGTTCTTCCAGTCGGTGACCACCTCCGTCCTCGGACATGTGGCGAAGGTGTACGGGATCACGGGACCGGTGAGCTGCGTCTCGGGCACCACGGCTCTCGCCTCCGAGGCACTGGCCATGGCCGAGGCCGTCCTCGGCTCCGGCGACGTGGACCGGCTTCTCCTCGTGGGCGTCGAGTGCGCCCCGAACGAGCGGGCCGACTGGGTGCACACCACGCTGTCGTCGGGGCCGGCTTCCGGCCCGGACGCGCTGCCCGCCGGCGACGTCGCGGTCGGTCTGCTGCTGCGGCGCGCCACCGGCGGCGAGGGGCCGGTGCTCGGACGGCCAGTCCTCGGGCGGCCCGTGCCGGGCGCCTGGGCCGAGGCCTTCGGCTGGCTCGTGCCACTGGTGGTGGCCGCCGAGACCCACGCCGGCGCGGCCCCGTGACCGTGAGGGCGGCGCGGCAGCGGGTCCTCCTGCGGGCAGGGTGTGCCACGGGCGGCCCTGTGCCCGGGGATCTCGCCGTGCTCACCGCCGAGGAGCGGGCCCGGGCCGGCCGCTTCCGGCAGCCGGACCGGGGCGCCGCCTACGCGGCCGCCCACGCCGCCGCCCGCCGCTGTCTCGCGGAGCAACTGCGCGGCTCACCCGAGCTGATCCGGTTCGGCAGGCGGCCCTGCCCCGGCTGCGGACGGCCCGGTCACGGCCGCCCGGTCGTCGAACACCCCCGTACGTCCTGGGAGTCGAGCCTGTCCCGGTCCGGTCCGTACTGGCTGTTCGCGGCCACCGACGGCGTACGGATCGGCGTCGACGTCGAGCGGCTGCGGCCCCTCGACACGGCCGGCCTCGACGTGTCCCGCCTCGGCGCGGCGGTGCTGAGCGTGAGCGAACGGGACCATCTGGCCGGGCTCGAACCGGCCGCTCGCGGGCGGGCGTTCATACGCTGCTGGACCCGGAAGGAGGCCGTCGTCAAGGCGAGCGGGATCGGCATCGAAGCCGATCTGCGGGAGCTGGAGACCCGGCCGTGGCTCCCCTCCGCGGTCGTGGAGCACGCCGTGGACGGCTGCCCCGTCACCCTCTGGTCGGTGTGCGATCTGCCCGCCGGCCCCCACTGCGCGGCGGCCCTGGCGCTGCCCGCGCACCACGAGCCGTGGTTCGGCCCCGGCGACACCACCCTGCCCCTTTCCCGGCCGCCGTCACCGGCCCGGACCCCCGCCGCCTAGGAGGCACCCATGGACACCACCCCCGCGCCCGCGGACGGTACGACGCCCCGGCTGATGACCGTGCCGCCGCATCTGGCCGACAAGCAGCTGGCCTTCCGCATGGGCATCGAGATCGTCTCGTGGGACCCGGAACGCCTGGTGGGCACCATGCCCGTGGAGGGCAACCAGCAGCCCTTCGGCTGGCTGCACGGCGGCGCCAACGCCGTGCTCGCGGAGACGCTGGGCTCGGTCGCGGCCAGTCTGCACGCGGCTCCGAAGGGGGCGGTGGCGGGTCTGGAACTGTCCTGCACCCACCACCGGCCGGCCCGCTCGGGCCTCGTGACCGGCGTCTGTACGCCGCTGCACCGGGGTTCACGGGTGGCGACGTACGAGATCGCGATCAGCGACGAGCAGGAGAACCTGACCTGTTCGGCCCGGCTCACCTGCATCATCACCAGCCGCTGAGCCGGGCCTCGTTCAGGAGACGTCAGTCGGCCAGATGGACTTCCAGGGCCGTGCGGACCGCCGACTCCAGGGCGCCCTCGATCCAGGCGGGCTTGACGGAGGTGTGGCAGCCCGCGAAGTGGAGCAGGCCCTCGGGGCGCTGGATGTGCGGGAAGAGTTCGGTGTGCTGGCCCGGCAGCAGGACGGACGCCTCACCGTAGGCGTACGGGTCGCGCATCCAGGACTGGGTCGCGCCGACACCGGTGTAGAACACCTCGATGCGTTGCCCGTACACCTCCTGGAGCCCGGCCAGCGCCCGGGGGTAGCGCTCGGCGTCGTCGAAGGCGTCCCATTTCAGGGCGTCGTCGGACCAGCTGTAGGAGGCGAGCATCACCCCGCCGCGGGCGCCCTTCACGGGGTGCGACGGCTGGTACATGAAACGGTTGGGGTTGTCGGTGGCCGATCCGCCGCCGACGACCCGGCTGGCCTCGGGCTGGTCGCGGCCGTCCGGACGGCAGGCCGCGTAGTGCGCCCGCTGCGCCGGGGTGACGTGCCCGCGCGGTACGGAGGGGTGGGCGCCGAGCAGTGAGCCGTCGGCGGGGGTGCGCCCGAAGCGGTAGTCGGCGTACAGGCCCTTGCGTACGGCCTCCAGCTCCCGCTTCCAGTCCGCCTCGTCGAACTCCCACCAGCGGCGGCTGAATTCGAGGAGCACCTTGGTGGCCGCGTCGTAGTGGAGCTCGGTCACCGCGCGCCGCTTGCCGTAGGAGAGCGCGGGGGTCATGGGGATGTGGCGCAGGCCGGAGAAGGGGACGGTGACGATCGCGGTGTCGCCGGTAAAGGTCTCCCGGACGACCCGGCGGCCGTTCCTGCCTTCGGAGACCGTCTCGACCGTGACCGTTCCCTTCCGCCGGTCCTGAGTGATGCGGGTGGCCCGGCGGTCGAGCCGGACCAGGTCCTTCACCCGGTCGTACATCGCGTCGACGAGGGTGCCGCTGCCGCCGGGCAGCTCGAAGAAGGAGGTGCCCGGGCTGATGAGCGCGGTGGAAATGAACGAGTGCAGGAAGGTGAGGTGGAGGCGGGAGGTGAGGTTCTCGACGGTGCCGATCAGGTCGACCGTGTGCTCGTCGAGGCGGGCCTCGTCCATGAGGTAGCGGTACATCGACATGTGGCCGTAACGCTGGATCACCCGCGCCCAGCCCTCGACCAGCGCCCGGCCGTCCTTGCCGTCGATCTCCTTGCGGACGGGCGCGAGCGCGGTGCGCAGGATCTCGCCGGCGGGGACGGTCTCGTAGCGGGCCGGGACGGCGAAGGAGCGGTTGACGGCGCGCGGGTCGCGGGCGTAGTCGGCGCGGCGCGTGCGGACGCCGTTGACCAGGAGCCAGGTCCGGTACGCGGGACGTGCGTCGGCGTCCACGTCGACGAGGTGGAAGGGGCGGCGCTTCAGGCCGAGGCCGTCGATGAGACCGGTCACCAGGGGGTGGCTGTCGGGGATCCGCATGGCCCCGGCCTCGGCGTACTGCTTCGGATCGGCGAAGGGGGCCCGCGCCTTCTCGTGGCCGCCTGCCCGGAAGGTCTTGATCCGGCCGCCGACGCGGTTGCCGTTGGCCTCGATGACGGTGACGTGGTGCCCGGCCTCGCGCAGCAGGTGGGCGGCGGTCAGGCCGGCCGGGCCGGCGCCGACGATCAGCACCTTCCTGGGGCTCCGGCCGGACCGCGGCAGCCCCGATTCGAGGAGGATGTCGCGGTATCGGGGCACCAGCGGCTCGTCGTTGCCGTCCCTGACGAGGACCGCGCGGGCCACCGACAGGCAGGTGTCCCAGTCGGCGGAGGGCGCGCCTGCCGGCAGAACGGCGGGCGCGGCGGCGGAGCCGGTGGTGAGGGCGCCGGTGCCGGCGGCGGCGAGCGCACCGGCGCCGGCGGACAGGAGCAGGGTGCGGCGGGCCGGAGAGTCGGCGGTCCGCTCGATGGAGGTATGTTCCAAGGTCACGACGTCACCTTCGGGCCCCGGTGATGGACCTTGATCACCGGACGCGCGTAGACCGGGCGAACACCACTCCATGGAGTGGGTCGACGAGATCGCCGAGTTGACCTTGTGCGCAGCGAAGCCGCCGCCTCACCGGGGCGGTTGACTCGCCAGCCGTCGTACGGCCACTTCCGCGGCCCCCTTTGTGGCGGCGGGCCCCATAGGCGGCGCCCTCACGCCCACCTAACCTCCCGGAAACCCACTTCCCCAGGAGGACCGATGAGATCGTCGCCCGTCGCCCGGTTCGGCCGGCTGGCCGCGCTGCTGCTGCTCGTCGCCGCAGGGCAGGCGCTGCCCTCGCCGGCGGTGGCGGCCGCGCCCGCGCCTGTGGCGGGCGAGCTGAGGCCGTACAACGTCGACCGGGTCTTCAGCGCCGGGGTGTCCTCGGGCGGCTACATGGCGACCCAGCTCCATGTCGCCCACTCACAGACGTTCGACGGGTCGGCCGTGTTCGCCTCGGGGCCGTACAACTGCGCGCAGAACGACCTGAACAGGGCTCTGAACGCCTGTATGGAGGTGAGCCAGGACCTCCAGCTGAGCCGCTTGGAACAGACGACGAGGGACTGGTCGGCGCGGGGTCTGATCGACGACGTGGCGGGGTTGTCCGGCGACCCGGTGTACACCTTCAGCGGCTCCGCCGACTCGACGGTCGAGCGCCCGGTGGTCGGGGCGCTGCGGGACTACTACGGACGCTTCGGCGCACGCGTCCTGCACAACCAGGCCACCGCCGCGGGCCACGCCTGGATCAGCCCGCTCGGCGCGAACTCCTGTGGCGTCACCCGCAGCCCGTGGATGAACAACTGCGGCATCGACCCGGAGCGGGAGTTCCTGGGGCATCTGCTGGGCTCGGTGGCGGCCCCCGCGAGCGCTCCGGGAGGCAGGCTGGTCCAGTTCGACCAGAACGCGTACGCGCCCGGCGGCGCCGCCGGGCCGATCTCGATGGACGACAAGGGCTTCGTGTACACGCCGACGGCCTGCGAGGACGGCGCCGTGTGCAGTGTGGTCGTGGCGCTGCACGGCTGCAAGCAGGGGTATTCGTACCAGGGCTTCGGCACCCGGTTCATCGACCAGGCGTATCTCAACGAGTACGCCGACACCAACCGGCTGATCGTGCTCTATCCGCAGGCCGTCGCGACCGCCACCCTGGACAACCCCAACGGCTGCTGGAACTGGTGGGGTTATCTGGGCGACACCTCGTACGCGCGGCACGGCGGCCGGCAGCTCGACACCATCGTGAACATGGTGCGCGCCCTCGGCGGGGGCGGCGGGACGCCGCCGCCGGGCGGTACGACGCTGCGCAGCGCCGCCGCCGAGGACGGCTACGTCAAGGCCGCCGGCGACGGGACCGCCGCGGCCGTCGGCACCCTTGAGGCGAGCTACGGCCTGGCCCTCGGGCGGGGCACCGACGGGAAGTTCAACCGGGCGGTGCTGTCCTTCGACACCTCGGCCGTCCCGGCGGACAAGAAGATCACCCGCGCCTATCTGACCGTGACCAGGAGCAGCGGGTCCGGCGATCCCTGGGCGAGCCCGGCGGGCAACCGGCTGCTGGTCGACGTCCACCAGGGCTGCCTCGGCGGCTGCGCCGTCGAACCGGCCGACTGGTCCGCGCCCGTGAGCGCGGCCGGGGCGGCCGAGGTCCCGGCGTTCACCACGGGCGCCGCGTCCTCCACGGATCTGTCGCCGGCCGGACTCGCTGCGATCAACCGCCTGGGCACGACGCAGATCCGGCTGCGTTTCGCCCAGGGCCAGACGTCGACGGCGTATCTGTTCGCGAACAAAGACGCTCCGGTGACGCTGACCGTCGAGTATGAGTAGCCCCGGGTCGCCGATGCGACCGAGGCAATTCGTTTACGCGTGAACATTCACTGGATCGAAGGTAACCAACAGAAACGGCCGTGTGACAGAGAAGGAACACCCCTCCCCCGCCCACGAATTAAGGAACTCATGGCTCGACTTATGCAACTTCCTTTATGTATGGTTCCCTTCATTCGCCGCCCGAGGGTGACTCCTCACGGCCTCTCCGCATGAGAACGCGTAGCGATTCGGGGGATCAGCCATCCGGTTCCAACTCCTGGGGCCTTTGAGTATTGCGCGGGGCCCGGAATCCGCGGTTCTCAAACCCTCCAAACCGACCAGCCTGCTCGCAGCCCTGCTGCTGCATCCCGGAGCCGTCGTCTCCACCGGCTATCTGATGCGTGCCGTCTGGGACGAGGAACCGCCCGCCACGGCGCGGGCATCGCTGCAGACTTGTGTGCTGCGGCTGCGCCGGCTGTTCGCCGCGTACGACATATCTGCCACCACCATCGAGGCCGTCCCTGGCGGCTACCGGATGCCCAACGGCCCCGGGACCCTCGATCTGGCGCAGTTCCGGTCCCTGGTCGAACTGGCCTCCTCCGCCACCGATGCCGCGGAGGAGCTGTACCGGCTCCGGGAGTCGCTCGCCCTGTGGCGCGGCCCGCTGCTGGCTAACGTGGCCTCCCGGCTGCTGCACCGCGACGCCGTACCCATGCTGGAGCAGGAACGTTTACGCGTGCTTGAGCGGGTCTGCGATCTCGAACTCGCCGCCGGAAACTGCCATCAGGTCCTGGTCGACCTCTACGAGAGCGCCCGCAGCGCCCCCGTCCGCGAGCGGTTCACGGAACAGCTCATCGAGGCCCTCTACCGCACCGGGCGGCAGGCGGAGGCGCTGGCCGAGTACCGGACCGTACGGGACCGGCTCCGCGACGAGCTGGGGATAGACCCCGGCCCCGGTCTGCGCCGGCTGGAGCTGGCGATCCTGCGGGCCGAGGACCTCGGCGGCCCCGCGACCGCGCCCGCACGAACCGCCGCCTTACCCCTCGCCGCAGCCCGGCCCGCCGCCTTACCCCCGGCCGCCACCCCGTCCGCCGCCCTGACCAGCGCCACTCCGGCGCCCGTACGGCCCGCACCGGCGTCTCCCTCCGGCGCTCCGCCCCTGCCGCCAGCGCTGCCGTCCGTCCCCGGCTTCGCCGGGCGTGAAACCGAACGCGCCGCGATCGCCGCCCGGTTGACCTCGGAGACCGGCCCCCGCGTGGTGGTGATCTCCGGCGCGCCAGGCATCGGCAAATCCGCCCTGGCCCACCAGACCGCCCACGACATCCAGCACGCCTTCCCCGCCGGGGTGTTCACCCTCCCGCTCACCCGCCCCGACGGCACACCCCTGACGGTCGACGAGGCCCGGGCAGCCCTGCCCCCGGCGGGCACGGGACGCCGGCTGCTCGTCCTGGACGACGCGGCCGGAGCCTGGCAGACACTGCCGCTCCTGCCGGACCTCGGCGACGCGGCCGTACTCGTGACCAGCCGGCGCGGCCTGGCCGCCGTCGTCGCCACCCACGGCGGGGCCGTGCACCGGCTGGACGTGCTGCGGCCCGCCGAGGCCCACGCCCTGCTCGCCGGGCTCGTCGGCGCCGACCGCATCGCACAGGACTGCCCCGCGACCCGCGAACTCGCCACCGTCTGCGGCCATTTCCCCCTTGCCCTGCGGATCGCGGCCGGCCGGCTGCTCACCCGCCCCCGCCTCTCCGCCGCCGACTGCGCCGCCTGGCTGGCCGAGGATCCGGTCGGCCGTCTCGCGCTCGCCGAGGATCCCCGGCTGTCGGTGCCCGAGGTGTTCGGCCAGGCCCTGACACGGCTCACGCCCGAGCTGCGGGACGCCTTCCTCCGGCTGGCCGGTGCGGACACCGACACCGCGCGCGGCCCGCTCGCCGCGCGGGACGACGGGTCGGGGCACGTGCTGGAGCAGCTGGTCGAGACCGGAATGCTCGAGGACGGGCCGCCCGGCCTCTACCGGATGCACGACTTCCTCCGTGTCTACGCGCGTTGGCATGTCCGTGCCCACCACACGGCCGCCGCCGTGTCCCTCCACTGACGCCCTCCCTCCCTCACTGCTTCATCCCCTCACCTTCCCTCCCCCGCCCACCACCCAGACCGCACTCAGGGGTGTCCCATGGCCCGAACCGGCTTCGAAGACGTCGCCTCCACCCGTCCCCGCATCCGCCGGGACGTGCTCTTCACCGAGACACCCGACGGTGTCCTCTTCCACAACGCCGACGGCGGCTTCCGCCTGACCTCGCCGTCCGCCTACCGCGTCGCCACCCTGCTCGTGCCGCACCTCACCGGCGAGCACACCGTCGCCGACCTCTGCCAGGGGCTCGGCGACGGCCCGCGTGCCATGGTCGGCGAGCTGGTGAGGACGCTGTACGAAAGAGACTTCGCCCGCCCGGTCGCCGCACCGGACGCGGACGGCGCCGGGCACCCCGCCCTGCCGCCGGACGTGGCACGGCGGTTCGCCCCGCAGATCGCCTACGCCGACCACTACGCCGACGACGCCGAGACCCGCTTCCTGCGCTTCCGTGACGCCAAGGTCGCCGTCCTCGGCGACGACGCCGTCGCCCGCTGGTGCGCGCTCGGTCTGGTGCGCAACGGCTGCGCCGTCGTCGGCGTGACCCCGGACCTCGACCGGTCCGCCGTCGACGCCGAGGCCGCCGAGACCGTGGCCGACGGCTGCCCGGTGGAGATCCGGCCGCTGCCGCCCGTCGACGGCCTCACCGACTGGTCACGTCTCGACGACTTCGACGTCGTCGTGGTCACCGGCGGCCGCGCGGCGCCCGCGGCCGTACTCCCGCTGCTGCGCGCCGGCATACCGGAGGGCCGGATGCTGCTCCCGGCCTGGACGTACGGCTCCGACGCCGTGGTCGGCCCGCTGATGGAGCACCGCACCCCGGGCTGCTGGGCGTGCGCGGCGCTGCGGCTGGACGCGGCACGCGGCGGCGACGCGGCGGCCGAGCTGTGGAAGGCGCTGGCCCTGCCGGGCGGTGCCGCCCTCGACGGCCCCGAGCCGGGCGGTCCGCTCGCCGCGATGATCGGCAATCTCCTCGGGTACGAGGTGTTCCGCGCCCGGTCCGGGGCGCCGGCGGCCGAGACCGCCGGGCAGCTGATCGTGCAGGACATGGATTCGCTGGACGTCACGGCGGAGCCGCTGTTCACCCATCCCCGGTGCCCGTTCTGCGCCGGTGACGACGCCGACGCGGTCCGCGCGGCGTCCGCGCCGGTCGAGCTCACCGCCGTCGGCGGGTCGGGGGCCCCGGAGCTGCCGACGGCGGCGACCGCCCGTGAGGCGGACGAGCTGGTCGAGGAGTTGAACCGGCGCTCCACGCTGGTCCGGCCCTACGCGGGGGTGTTCACGCGGTACGAGGACGAGTCGCTGACGCAGGTGCCGCTCAAGCTCGGTGCCGTGGAGCTGCCCGCCGGAGCCGGCGGCGCGCGTACGGTCACGGCCTTCGACGTCCACCATGTCGCCGGGGCGCGGATCCGCGCGCTGAACGCGGCGGCGGCCGTGTACGCGGAGTGGGTCGTCCCCGCGCGCGGCCTGGTCCGTGGCGAGCGGCCCGCCGCGGCGGCCGGTCTCGCGCTCGCCTCCGGCCTGCCGGGCACCACCGACACGTACCAGCACGGTGTCTCGCTCCTCACCAAGGAGCCGGTGCTGGTGCCCGCCGGGGCCGTGCGCCCCTTCGGACCGCACAACGCGGCGCGGCTCTTCGAGCGCACCTCCGCCGGCGTCGGGGCGGGCCCGTCCCCGGCGGACGCCGCCGCGGCCGGGCTGCTGTCCGCGCTCGCGTACGACGCCCTGCTGCGTGCCGTACGGGGCCGGGCCGCCGGGCTCGTACCCCTGCCGGAGGCGGAGGACGGCACCGGCTCCGACCCCGAACTGACCTTCCTCGTACGCTCGGCGGACCGGCTCGGCGTTCCGGTGGAGGTGCTGGACCTGGGTGAGGCCGCACGCACCGGTGCGCAGGTGCTGCTGGCACGCTCGGGCGAGCGGTGGGCCGTGGGCAGCGACCTGGACCGGCGGGCGGCGGCGGTGTCGGCCCTGCGCGACCTGCTGGGCGCCGTGCAGTACGAACGTGACGAGGCCTCCCCCGGCCCGGCCGACCCGGGCGATCCCCTGCTCCCCGACCTGGACCCGCGCGCCCTCACCGTCACGGCCGAGCCGGCCCCCGCCGCCTCCGCCGCCCCGGCGGCGTCCTGGCCGTCCGTCCTGGACCGGCTGCGCGCGGCGGGCCGCGACGCCTACGTGGTCCCGACCGGTTCACCGGAACTGACCTCCGCCGCGATCCACACGGCCCGGGTGCTGCTGACGGCCGCCGGGGAGGCCGGCGATGCCGCGTAGCAGCGGGGCCGCGCCGCGGGATCCGGCGGGGACCGGTGCCCACGTGGGGCCGGGTGGGCAGGACCCGGCCGGCACCGTGGCCCGCTCCGGGGAGTCGCCGTCCGAGGTGCCGCAGGCGGGCCCGAACGCCGCGGCCGCGCCGCGGGATCCGGCGGGGACCGCTGCCCACGTGGGGCCGGGTGGGCAGGACCCGGCCGGCACCGTGGCCCGCTCCGGGGAGTCGCCGTCCGAGGTGCCGCAGGCGGGCCCGAACGCCGCGGCCGCGCCGCAGGATCCGGCCGGGGACGGCACCGAGCCCATCCCCGGGCTCGTCCGGGCCGACGGTCTGCTCGCCGTCGCGCTCGGGGCGGCGGGTGCCGCGCGGCTGTGCGGGGTGTTGGAGCGGGCGTTGCGTGTGGTGGGCGGGCCCGAGGTGAGTCTGTCGGCGTTGGGGGTGCGGGACGCGTTCGCGCCACCCGTGGCGGGGGCGGACGGGCGTGTTCCCGTGCGGGTGTACGGCCGGCACGCCGTCGTCGGACCGGTCGGCGACGGCGGCGCCGGGTGTGCGCGCTGTCTGGAGCGGCGGTGGCAGGCCGTGCGGTCCGTCGCGCTGCGGGACGCCCTAGAACTGGGCGGCGGGACGGGGCGCGCGGCCGGTGAGTGGCCGTACGCGCATCCGTTCGCCGCCGACGCGCTCGCCGCGCTGGTCACGGCGGTGCGGGGCGCCCGCGCGGCGGGGCCCTTCCCGTACGTGTGGCTGCTGGACCTGCGGTCCGGTGGCGTGCGGCGGCTGCCGCTCGTGCCGGATCCGGAGTGCCCGGGCTGCGCCGCTCCCGAGGAGGACACGGCGGACGGCGCGGTCCTCGACCTGCCGCCCACGCCGGCGTACCGGCCCGGCGCGCTGCGTACCCGGCCGGTCGAGTCGTACGCCGTCGACGTGGCCGCCTTCGCCAACCCGCTCTGCGGGGCGCTGGGGCCCTCGCTCGTGCAGGACGTGTCCTCCACGTCCACCTCGGCGACGATCGGCTGCTTCTCGATGCGCTCGGGCGGCTATCTGCGCGAGACGTTCTGGGGCGGGCACACCGACTCGTTCGCCCGCAGCGCGCGCGTCGGGGTCCTGGAGGGGCTCGAACGGTACGCGGGCATGCGGCCCCGGTCCCGGGTGACCGCGGTCGTGGGCTCGCTGAAGCAGTTCGGCTCCGACGCGGTCGACCCCCGGGAAGTGGGGCTTTACAGCGAGGCGTTCCACCGCGCGAACCCGAGGGTTCGGCCCTTCGACCCCGACCGGGAGATCCCGTGGGTGTGGGGCTGGTCGCTGCGGGACCGGACGCCCCGGCTGGTCCCGGAGGTGCTGACGTACTACCACGCGCCCGGGCTGGAGAACCGGTTCGTGCAGGAGAGCTCCAACGGATGCGCGTCGGGCGGGAGTGTGGCGGAGGCGGCGCTGTTCGGCCTCCTTGAGGTGGTCGAGAGGGACGCGTTCCTGCTCAGCTGGTACGGGCGGCAGCCGCTGCCGGAGCTCGACGTGTCCGGCAGTACGCGGCCGGAGACCCGGGCGATGGTGGACCGGCTGGCGCTGTACGGCTACCGGGCGCGGTTCTTCGACACCCGTGTCACCTTCCCGATCCCCGTGGTGACCGCGGTCGCCGAGCGGTTCGACGGCGGGACGGGCCGGATGTGCTTCGGCGCGGGGGCGAGCCTCGACCCGGAGGCCGCGCTCGCCTCGGCGCTGTGCGAGATCGCCACCGACGCCGTCAACCTGCCCGGGCGCACCGAGCGGGACGAGGCGAGGCTGCGGGCGATGGCCGCCGACTTCTCGCTGGTGACCGCCTTGCACGACCATCCACTGGTGTACGGGGTGCCGGAGATGGGCCGGCACGCCGACTTCCTGCTGCGGGCCGCGTCACCGGCCGCTCCGCGGGCGGTGGACTCGCTGCGCTGGCCGGACGCCTCGGGGCGGATCTCCTCCGGCGACCTCACCGAGGACCTGGAGCGGTGTGTGGCGGCCGTCGCCGCCGAGGGCTTCGACGTGGTCGCGGTCGACCAGACCATGCCGGAGCAGCGGGCTTTGGGGCTGCACACGGTGAGCGTGCTGGTGCCGGGGCTGCTGCCGATCGACTTCGGCCACGCGCGGCAGCGGGCGCTCGGGATGCCACGGCTGCGTACGGCCCTGCGGGCCGCGGGGCTACGCGCGGACGACCTGGCCCCCGCCGACGTCAACCCGGCTCCGCACCCCTTCCCCTGACCCGGCCGCCGCGACCCGGCGTCCGATCCGAACGTAGGAGGACCCGTGGGCCACGCCCATGACTACGCCCGCCAGATCATGCACCGCGGCCGGGTACCGATGGAGCCGGTCGACTTCGTGCCCGACTGGTCCGACCGGCCGCGGAAGGCGAAGTACTACCCCGGCGCGGAGACGCTTCCGCTGCCCGAGGCCCCGCCCGAGGGCAGTGCGGACGGCGCGTTCACGCTGCCGCTGCTCGCCGGGATGCTGCGCGACTCGTACGGGCTGACCGGGCGCCGGCTGGCCGTGCAGGCCAATACCGACCTGGCGGCGCTGCCGCACTACACCCACGCCAACTGGTCCCGGGGCACCGCGTCGGGCGGCGGGCTGTATCCGGTGACCGTGTACTGGGCGGCGGGCGCGGACGGGCCGCTGACGCCCGGGCTGTACCACTACGCGCCGCACCGGCACGCGCTGCGGCGGCTGCTGGCGGGCGATGTGACCGGCGACGTCCGCGCGGCGCTCGGGGACGGCGTGCCGCCGGCCGCCCAGTATCTGGTGCTCGGGGTCAAGTACTGGCAGAACGCGTTCAAGTACAACAGCTTCTCCTTCCACGCCGTCAGCATGGACGTGGGCGCGCTGCTGCAGACCTGGCGGCTGTGGGCCGGGCAGTACGGCCTACGGCTCGCGCCGGTGCTCTGGTTCGACGAGGAGCCGCTGGCGGGGCTGCTCGGCGAGGCGTCGCGGGACGAGGGCGTCTTCGCGGTCGTGCCGCTGGAGTGGGCGGGCGCGTCCGCCCCGGAGGCGGGCGGTTCGGAGGCAGACGGCCCGGGAGCGGACGGCCCGGAGGCGGGCGGCCCGGGAGCGGACGGCCCGGGAGCGGGCGGTTCGGGAGCGTCCGCCCCGAAGGCGGGCGGCCCGGCGCGGGCCGGCGGCGCACCGGCCGTGCGCAGGCGGGACGCCGAACGCTCCCGCCGGGTGCTGGAGTTCGAGGCGTTGCACCGCGTCCACGCGGCGACGCTGGGGCGGGCGGCGGACCGTCCGGCCCCCGGCGCGCTGGACGCGGCCGCCGCCGGGCCGCCGCGCGGCGGCGATCCGCTGCCGCTGCCCGCACCGGCCCGGCCCGCCCTCGGGGTGGGCGCCGCGCTGCGCGCCCGGCGCAGCAGCTTCGGCCGGTTCGACGCGAGCCGCCCGGTGGCGGCGGAGCAGCTGGCGGCCGTGCTCGACGACTGCGCGACGGCCTCGCTGGGCAGTGAGGCCGAACGCCCCGGCGGGCCCGCGCTGACCGCGCTGTACGTCTTCGTCAGCCATGTGGAGGGGATCGCCCCGGGGACGTACGCCTACGATCCGGCCGCCCGGGCGCTGCGGCTGGTGGTGGCGGGGCCGCCCGGAGGTTTCCTCCAGCGGAACTACTTCCTGTCCAACTACAACCTGGAGCAGGCGGGCGCGGTGATCGTGCCGGCAGTGCGGACGACGGCCGTGCTGGACGCCGTGGGCGACCGCGGATACCGGCTGGTGAACGGCACGGTGGGCGCGGTCGCGCAGACCTTCTACACCTCGGCCGCGGCGCTGGAGCTCGGGGCGGGTGTCGCGCTGGGCTTCGACAACATCGCGTACCAGGAGTGGCTGGGGCTGACCGGTACGGACGAGGCGCCGCTGCTGATCATGCTGCTGGGTCATGAGCGGCCGCGTCCGGCCGACTTCCGCCACGAGATCGCCTGAGGGGGCAGCGATGGACAGCACTGCCGAATGGCAGGCGGGGGACCGCTTCCTGCTGCGGGTGGCCGGGCTGCCGCTGGCCTCGGTCGACGCGCTGTGCTGCGGCGCGAGCGTCGGGTGGGCGGAGGAGGTCCTGGCCGTCGAGGAGACGCTGCGGTCGGACGGCGAGCGGCTGGGCGACCTGCTGCACCTGGCGGTCGGCGCGACCGACCCGTCACCGGACGGGCCGGACGCGGCCCGCCGCCGTGAACTGCTGCGGCTGCGGCGCCAGATCCACAACAACAAGCTGCCGGGCCGGCCGGAGGCGGCCGTCGAAGCGGTCGCGGCCCTGGACCCGGCCGCCGGGGAGCGGCTGGCACGGTGGCTGGAGTTGCGCGGCGAGCTGGAGAAGCTGCTGGCCGAGGGGGAGCCGCTGCTTGCGGCCGATCTGGAGCGCGGCCGGGCGGCGCTGCGTGGCCTGCTGGCCGACGAGCGGCTGCGGCTCGGGCTGCTGCTGGCCTCACCCGTGCTCGACGGCCAGGTGGACTCTCTTCTGGCAGGCACCGGCGGACGGGCCCGCAAGGCGGAGCGGTCGCTGCTGTCGTACGTGTACCGCGCGGCGTGCAAGACCAGCCCGTTCAGCACCTTCACCGGTGTGGCGACGGGCCGGTTCGGGGCGCGGCCCGCACCCCGGTGGGTTCGGGTCATGGACGACTGGCGCGGCCAGGTGCGGCTCAACGTGGTGGTGCTGGCGCGGCTCGCGGAGCTGATCCTCGCCGACCCGGTGCGCCGCCGTGACCTGCCGTTGCGCCCGGCCTCCGGGTGGGGCGGCGACGAGGACCGGATCCGGTACGTGCGGCGCTCGGTCGCCGCGGGCGACGACGCCGCCGCGGTCACCTTCGACGCGGTCAAGGACCGCCTGTTCTTCCTGCGCCGCAGCGGCACCCTGGACCGGCTCCTGGCGCTCTTCGCCGAGCGGGGCGAGCTGCGGTACGCGGAGGTGGCCGACTGGCTGGCGGAGGTGCACGGCGCCGATCCGGCCGACTGCGAGACGTATGTGTCGGCCCTGCTCCAACTCGGCATGGTGCGGGTGCCCTGCCTCGACACCGAGGTGCACAGCGCCGATCCGCTGGGGTCGTTCCAGGCGTCGCTGCGCGCGCTGGAGCGGCCCTGGGCCGACCGGCTCGCCGGGCTCCTGGACACGCCGGCGGCGACGCTCGGCCGCTATGCCTTTGCCACCGGGTCCGCCGAACGCCGGGAGCTGCTGCGCGAGCTGCGCGGCGGGCTGCGCGCGGTGCAGGCGGAGCTCGGCGCGCCGGACGCGGGCCTGCCGCAGACGCTGCTGTACGAGGACGTGAGCGCGGGCCGTGAGCTGGCGGGCCCGGAGCCGGACTGGGCGGGGCTGCGCTCGGTGGAGCGGATCCTGCCCGCATTCGATCTGACGCTGGCGCAGCGGATCACCTTCGAAGGGTTCTTCGCCGCCCGGTACGGCTCCGGCGGGCGCTGCGACGATCTGCTCGGCCTGGTCCACGACTTCCACGAGGACTTCTTCGACCAGTACCTCTCCTTCACCGCGCGCCGCACCCCGATCGACGCGTCCGGTGCGTACGTCCCGGAGGAGAACTGGCTGGGGCTTTCGGGTATCAGGGCGCTGGACACGGCCAGGCGGACCTTCATCGACCGGATGCGGGCCGCGTGGGAACGGCACGGCGAGGAGCCCGGAACCTCGGCCGACGTTGCCGAACTGCGGCTCAGCGAGGCGGACCTGGCGGCGGTTTCCGGCGAACTCCCCCCCCTTGACCGAGGGTTCGCGGCCCGGTGCCACCATCTCCAGCTGGCGCCCGATCCGGTGTCCGGCCGGCAGCTGACGGTCCTGAACCGGTCCTACGGCGGCCTGTCCTTCCCGTTCAGCCGCTTCACGGGGCTGTACGACGAGGGGGCGGATCCGCTGTCGCCCCGGCTGCGGGCGGGCGCCGACCGGCTCACCCCGCCGGGCGCCGTGTTCGCGGAGGTCACCGGCGGTCCGGTGACCACCAATCTCAATCTGCACGGCGAGCTGACCTCGTACGAGATCGTCTGCCCGGGCGAGACCGGGACGCTGCCCGAGGAGCGGCTGCTGCGGCTGGACGACCTGTATGCGCAGGCCGACGCGGACACCGGCCGGGTGGCGCTGCGCTCGCACCGGCTGGGGTGCGAGGTGATCCCGGTCTATCTGGGCTATCTGGTGCCGTTGGCGCTGCCCGCGATCCCGCGGACGCTGCTGCTGCTGTCGCCGTCGTCGATGTCACCGCTCGACGTGTGGGCGGGCGTCCCGCAGGGCCCGTCGCGCGAGGGGGTCACCTCCCGTCCCCGGGTGGTCCACGGGGATGTGGTGCTCTCCCGGCGCAGCTGGACCACCACGGCCGGGGAGCTGCCCGCGCGCGGCGCGCGGGAGGCCGGTCATCTGCTGGAGTGGCGGCGGTGGCGGCGGTTCCACGGGCTGCCGGAGCGGGTGTTCGCGACGGTGACGGCCGGGCCGGCCGGCGCCGGCGCGAAACCTCAGTACGTCGACTTCGGCAGCCTGTTGTCGCTCGCGGCCTTCGAGACGCTGCTGCGTGACCCCGACCACCGGGTGGTGTTCCGCGAGATGCTCCCGGGCCCGGACGGTCTGCACACCTGCTCCGCGCGGGGCACGCATGTGACGGAGCTGGCAGTCGAGACCTTCACCACGACCCGACGCCCGGAAGGCGGACCCCGATGGCAGAGCTGAACCGAACCGGCGGCGATCCGCGCGGCGCCTGGCAGGCCACGCACATCTTCTACGCGGCCAATCCGCAGCCGCTGCTGGTCACCTGCGTCCGCCCGCTGGTCTCCGCGCTGCGCGAGGACGGCCTGCTGGCCGGGCACTTCTTCATCAACTACTGGCTGGAGGGGCCGCATGTGCGGCTGCGGCTGCGGCCCGCGACTCCGGCGGCCGCGCCGGAGGTGAGGCGCCGGACCGACGAGGCCGTCGCGGCCTTCCTCAAGGCCCGTCCGGCGTTGTACGAGGTCGACTCCGGATTTCTCAACGAGTTCTACAACACCCTGTTCGACATCGAATTCCCCGGCGGTGACCGGGCCGCGTTCATGGGCCCCGACGGCCGGATGAATCTGCGGCCGAACAATTCCTTCTCCCACGAGCCCTACGAGCCCGAATACGGAAAATACGGCGGCCCCGCGGGCGTCGAACTCGCCGAATGGCATTTCGCCCGCTCCAGCGATCTGGTGATGGACGCCCTGGGCCGGATGAACCTCCATCTGCGCACGGTGCTGCTCGGCACCTCCGCCCAGCTGATGATGGTGATGGCCGGGGTGTTCCTCCCGGGCCGCGACGAACTGACGGACTATCTCGACCGCTACTACGAGTTCTGGCACAAGGCGTTTCCGGGCACCGGGTTCATCGGTTCCGAGGAGTACGACCGGACGTACGAGCAGACCGCTCCGGGCCTGGCCCGGCGGTTCGCCGCCGTACGGCAGGCGCTGGCCTCGGGTGACACGGGCCGGCTGCCGGCGTTCCTCGGGGGCTGGGCCGAGCACTGCCGGGAGCTGCGGGAGCGGGCGGCCGGGCTGGCCGCCGCCGGGGAGCTGGTGTTCCGCTCCTGGGACGGCACCCGGGACGAGCGGGTGACGGATCCGGCCGAGGCACTGCCGCTGCTCCTCTCCCCGTACATGCACATGACCAACAACCGGCTCCATGTGACGATCCGCGACGAGGCGTACCTCGCCCATCTGCTGGGGCGGGTGCTGCGCGAGGGCGAGGACCGCTCCGACGCGGCGGCGGTCGCGCCATGACCGGCGCCTCCTCCCCCGCCCCGGCGGGGCTGCTCGCGCACCGGCCCGCGCTCCGCGCCGACGTCCTGCTCTCGCCGGCGCTGCTGCACGGCTCGGCGACCGTGCATCTGGTCAAGGACCCGGTGTCGGGGACGTCGTTCGAGATCGGGCCGAAGGAGTTCTTCCTCGTCTCCCGCCTCGACGGCGCCCGCAGCCTCGCGGAGATCGGCGCCGAGTACGGCCAGGCGTTCGGGCGCCGGCTGGGTGAGGCGCACTGGCAGCGGCTCCTTGGCCTGCTCGGCTCCCGGCGGCTCCTCGCGGGCGGGCCGCCGCCGCAGCCGCCGGCCCCCCGTACCAAGCAGGTGGAGGGCACACTGCTGCGCGGCTCCGTGCGGCTGGTGGCGGACGCCGACGCGGCCACCGCCGCCCTGCACCGGGCGCTGCGGCCGCTGCTGCACCCGGCGGCCCTGGCGGTGGGGCTGCTGGTGTGCCTGGCGACGACGGCGGTGACCGTGGCGGCGGCGGCGGAGCTGCTGCGCGACCTGGGTTGGCTGCTGCGCCGTCCCGTGCCGCTGCTCGCCGTGGCGAGCGCGCTCTGGCTGAGCACGGCGCTGCACGAGTTCGCGCACGGGGTCGCGGCCCGGCACGTCGGCGGCACCGTCGGCGAGATCGGGCTGCGCTGGCGCCTGCCGGTCGCCATCATGTACTGCACCGTCGACAACTACCGCTATCTGCGCCGCCGTCGGCACCAGCTGGCCGTCGCCGGGGCGGGTGCCTTCGCCAACCTGCTGTTCCTGCTGCCGTTCTGCCTGTGGTGGGCGGCCCTGCCCGAGGGGGATGCCACCCGCCGCACGCTCGGCGCCCTGCTGCTGCTCGGCACCGCGCAGGCCCTGGTCAACCTGATCCCGCTGCCGCCGCTGGACGGCTACACCATGCTCGGCCACGCCCTGCGCGTGACGACCCTGGCGCCGGCGAGCGCCACCTATCTGCGGCTGCGCTCACGCGACCCGGTGGCGGCCGCCGCCTATCCGCCCCGTGCGCGCCGGCTCTACCTCGCGTACGCCGCCGGCTCCTGTCTGCTCGTGCTGCTCCTGGTGGCAGGTGCGGCGGGCGCCGTCTGGTACGCCCTGACCCCCTGACCGCCAATCCCCCCACCCCCGGCCCTTTCCGCCCCACCACATCCGAGGACACACCGCCCATGACAACCCACAGCACCCCTCCCCCAGACACCACGGCCATCACGGCCATCACGGTCGAGAACGTCCGTAAACGCTACGGCGACCGGGACGCCGTGGACGGTGTCTCCCTCGCCGTGCGGCGCGGTGAGTTCTTCGGCCTGCTCGGCCCCAACGGCGCGGGCAAGACGACCCTTGTCGAGATCATGGAGGGGCTGCGGCAGGCCGACTCCGGGACCGTGCGGGTCCTCGGGCAGAGCCCATGGCCCCGGAACACCGCGCTGCTGCCCCGGATGGGGGTCCAGACGCAGTCCTCGGCGTTCTTCGTCCGCCAGACGGCCCGGGAGCACCTGGCCACCGTCGCCGGTCTCTACCGCCACGACCGGGCGGCGGCCGACCGCACGCTGGCCTCCGTGGGCCTCACCGAGCAGCGGGACGTGTACGTCGAGAACCTCTCCGGCGGGCAGCGCCAGCGGCTCGCCATCGCCTCCGCTCTCGTCCACGACCCGGAGCTGATCTTCCTGGACGAGCCGACGGCCGCGCTCGACCCGCAGGCCCGCCGCGACCTGTGGGAGGTGTTGCGCGCCCTCAAGAGCGAAGGCCGCACCATCGTCTACACCACCCACCACCTCGACGAGGCCGAGGCGCTGTGCGACCGGGTCGCCATCCTCGTCGGCGGCCGGATCGCCGCCCTCGACTCCCCGCACCAGCTGGTCACCGCCGCGGGCGCCCCCTCCCGGCTGCTGCTGCCCGCCGGCCGGATCCCCGTGGAGGACGCCGACGCGATCCCCGGCGTCGACCGGGCCACGGTCCAGGGCGGCTCGCTGGTCCTGGAGACCGCGGCGCCCGGCAAGGTCCTTAGGGCCGTCGACGCCCTCACCGGCCTCGACGGTGTGATGACCCGCACGGCGACCCTGGAGGACGTCTACCTCGAACTGACCGGCGCGGCAGGCGAGCCGGCCGCCCACCCCCACAGCACGGAGTCCTGACGATGAGCGCGTACACGGCCCTGACCACCGCCGGCTACCGGGCGCAGGTCCGGGACAAGGCCACCCTCTTCTTCACCTTCGCCTTCCCGCTGCTCTTCCTCGTCGTCTTCGGTCTGATCTTCAGCGGCAAGGACGTCGAGCAGAGCGGCCGCCCGTACATCTCGTACATCGCGCCCGGTGTGATGTCGTGGGGTGTCGCCAACGCCGCCGTGTTCGGCATCGCGTTCACGCTGATGCAGTGGCGGCGCGACGACCTGCTGCGTCTGGTCCGGCTCACTCCGACACCGCTGACCACCGTCCTGGCCTCACGGTACGTGCTGGCGCTCGGCGTCGGCGTGGCGCAGGCGGCCGTCTTCGTCGGCGTGGCGATGCTGCCGGGCTTCGGCCTGGCCGTGGACGGGCGCTGGCCGCTGCTGCTGCCCGGGCTCGTCCTCGGCATCACGGCCTTCCTGGCCATCGGCGTCATCGTCGGCACGTACGCCAACACGCCCGAGGCCGTCGCCGCGATCGCCAACTGCCTGATGGTGCCGATGGCGTTCCTGTCCGGCTCGTTCCTGCCGATGGACATGATGCCGGGGTGGCTCCGGTCGGTCTCGCTGGTCCTGCCGCTGCGGTACCTCAACGACGCCGCCTCCGGAGCGCTGACCGGCAGGGGGCCCCTGACGGACATCTGGACCGGCTGGGCGGCGCTGCTCGGCTTCGCCGTGCTGTTCGGGGCGATCGGCCTCAAGACCTTCCGCTGGAGCAACCGGACATGACGACGACCGTCTCCGTCCGGGCCGCGGACGGCACCCCGCTGGAGGAGGCCCGGCGCACTCTGGCCGGGGCGCTGGCCGGGCAGGGTGCCGGCGTGGTGACCCTGGGCGTCCATGACGCGCTGGGGCCGCGGTCGGCCGACCCGTTCGCGGCCGCCCGGCCCACCGCGACCGTGCACCTGTCCTCCCGCGCCGTCCTCGTCGGCCCCTGGGGCGGGGACGGCACGTCCCCCGCCTGTGGCCGATGCCTGGCCATGCGCCATCAGCGGCTGCGCAGCCGCAGCGAGCGGGACGCGCTGGAGACCGGCAGCCGGCCGCCGGTCACGGTGACACCGCGGTGGCCCCTGCTGACGCCGTACGTACGGGACGCGACGGCCGCCCTGCACGAGGCGGTGTACGCGGGCACGGTCCGGGAGCCGGGTGAGCCGGCCGACCGGGCGCTGCCCCAGGTGTCCCGGCTGGACCTGGAGACGCTCCAGGTGCGGACGTATCCGCTGCTCGCCGACCCGCTCTGCCCCGACTGCGGTCCGCGCACGCAGGACGCGCCGGCCCCCTTCGTCCCCGCGCCACGGCCCACGCCCCGCCCCGGCGCCCGGTATCTGCGCGCCGCGTCCTCCTATCCGCTGCCGCGCGCCGCGCTGGCCAATCCGGTGACCGGGGCCCTCGGCGGCGGAACGTGGATCAACGTCACCTCGCCGACGACCGCGCCCGTGGCGGGAAGCGTGTTCATGCGTGGTTACGCGGGTCTGACCGACGTGACCTGGAGCGGGCAGGCGAACAGCTTCACCGGCAGCCGCGATCTGGCGTTCCTGGAGGGTCTGGAGCGGTATGCCGGCACCCATCGCCGCACCGGTGGCCGGCTGCTGACCGCCTCCTACGAGGAGTTGGGCGACCGGGCGCTCGACCCGGCCGAGTGCGGCTTCTACGCGCCTGAGACGTACCGGGACGATCCGATGGTCTCCCCCTTCGACCCGCGGCGGCCGATCCCCTGGGTGTACGGGCATTCGCTGCGCGACGACCGGCCGGTGCTGGTGCCGGCCCGGCTGGTGCACTACAGCGCCGGTCTCGCGGCCGACAACTTCGTCTTCGAGTGCTCCAACGGCTGCGCGATCGGCAGCTGCCGGGAAGAGGCCCTGCTCGGGGCGCTGCTCGAACTCATCGAGCGGGACGCCTTCCTGCTGGGCTGGTACGGCGGTCTTCCGCTGACCGAGATCGACCTTGCGAGCCTTGCGAGCCCCGCCGTGCGGGCGATGGCCGACCGGGCCGCGCTGCACGGCTACGACGTGCACGCCTTCGACAACCGGATCGATCTGGCGGTGCCCGTCGTCACCGGTCTCGCGGTGCGGCGCGACGGCGGGCCGGGGCTCTTCTCCTTCGGCGCGGGCGCCGCCCTCGACCCGGAGGCCGCCGTGGAGGCCGCCTTGTCGGAGGTGCTCACCTACATCCCGCACCTGCCCGGCCAGGTGGCCGAGCGGCGGCCCGAACTGGAGGCGATGGCCGACGACTTCACGCTCGTACGGCACCTCAAGGACCATGCCCAGCTGTTCGGGCTGCCCCGGATGGCCCCGCACGTACGGCCGTACCTGGAGCCGGTGGAGGTACGGCCGATGGCGGAGGTCTACGCGTCCTGGAACGCCGTCGAGCGGCCCCGGACCGGAGATCTGCGGGATGATCTCCTGCACTGTGTACGGGAGTTGACCCGGGCGGGCCACGATGTGATCGTCGTCGACCAGACCACTCCGGAGCAGCGCCGGGCCGGGCTGAGCACGGTGTGCGCGGTGGTGCCGGGGCTGCTGCCGATCGACTTCGGCTGGTCGCGGCAGCGGGCACCGTACCTGCCCCGGCTGCGTTCGGCCCCGCGCCGGGCCGGGCTGCGGGAGCGGGACCTCGACGAGGCGGAGATCCGCCGCGTGCCGCACCCCTTCCCCTGAGCGCACATCCTGCGCCCGGCAAGGCGGATGCCCCGGCCCTCCTCCCAGGAGGAGGGCCGGGGCATCCGTGTGCGGCGGTCTGACGGTTGGTCAGGCGCTGCAGGAAGTGGTGCTGGTGGTCGACGAGCACGTCGAGGTGGAGCTGCAGCTCGTGGAACCGGCGAGGACGACCTCGCTGGCGTCGGAGTAGTCGGAGATCTCGAAGGTCTCCGACTCCAGCTCCAGGATCTCGTCGGCGAGGGAGGCGAGGGGCGACTTCTCCATGGTGGCTCCTTGGGTCGAGCGGTGTGTGGACGTTCCCATCCCAGCGCCCGCCGCCGACACCGCACCCATCGTCCCGCTGACAGGTCGCTGACACGACGTGTCAGCGACCCAGGTGGCCGCCGTTCGCCGCGCCGCCGGAGGATGTGCGGATGGACCGCACCGCGCCCGCCCCGCCGACCCGTCTCGGGACGCTCCTGCGCCCGCTCACCGAGTTCTGCCTCGACCTGCACCTGCATCCGGAGCTGTCCGGCGAGGAGCGGCGGACCTCGGAGCGGTTCGCCCGGTGGCTTGACGACGCGGGCCTGCGGACCACCGTCGGGGTGGGCGGCCACGGCGTCGTCGGTGAGCTGGCGAACGGAGACGGGCCGACCGTGCTGGTCCGGGCCGAACTCGACGCGCTGCCCGTGCGGGAGCGGACCGACCTGCCGTACGCGAGCCGCGGCGAGGCCGCCCATGTCTGCGGCCACGACTTGCATCTGACGGCCGCCGCGGGCGCCGCCTCGCTGCTCGCCGGGGCACCGGAGACCTGGCGGGGCCGGCTCCTGGTGGTGGGCCAGCCGGCCGAGGAGACCCTGGAGGGCGCGCGGGCGATGCTCACCGACGGCCTGTACGAGCGGTTCGGCCGCCCCGACCATGTCGTCGCCCAGCACGCGGCGCCGCTGCCGGGCGGCATGGTCGCGCACGGCTACGGTCCGATGACGGCCGGGTCGGTGACGTTCCGGATCGTCGTGCACGGCCGAGGCGGCCACGCGGGCGCCCCGCATCTGGCGGTCGACCCGGTGGTGACGGCCGCGCATGTGGTGACCAGGCTCCAGACGGTGGTCTCCCGCGAGGCCGCACCGGCCGAGCAGGTGGCGGTGACCGTGGGCCGTTTCCGGGCCGGGGAGCGGGCGAACGTCGTACCGGACCGGGCCGAACTCGACGTCACCGTACGGGCGGTGAGCGAGGCCTCCCTCGCCCGGGCCGCGGCGGCGGTCGAACGGGTCGTCCGCGCCGAGTGCGCCGCCTCGGCCTGCCCCCGCGAGCCGGAGATCGTCACCACGTCCCGGTCACCGGTCACCCATCCCGACCCGGCGGCGACGGCGGCCGTACGAGAGGCGCATGTCACGGAGTTCGGTCCGGAGCGGGTGGCGATGTGGCCGCCGTCGCTTGCCACCGAGGACGTCGCGCTCTTCGGGGACGCGGGCCGCCGACTGCACGGCGCGGAGGGGATCGCACTGGTCTACTGGATGCTCGGCACGGCCGGTCCCCGGGCGTGGGCCGAGGCTCCGGGCGCGTCGGCGGCCGAGAAGCTCGCCGCGCTGCCCGCCAACCACTCCCCCGAGTTCGCCCCGGACCTCCGCTCCTGCCTGCCGACCGCCGTCGCGGCACTGACGACGGCGGTGGCGCGGCTGACCCACGCCTGACTCGCGCGGGGCGGCGGCGAGACCCCGGCAGGGCCCCGCCGCCGTCCGCGAGAGGTGTGCGGCTACGGCGCCATCTCGTACGCGCCGGACAGCGCCTCGACCCGCTCCCAGACCCGGGCCGAGCGGGCGTCGTCGACGACCGGGCGCCGCACCGCGCCCAGCGCCCACTCCTGCTGCTGCACGGTGGCGGAGTCCTTGCCGTGCAGCTCGACGGCGTGCGCGGAGAAGTCGCGGACGAGGACGGCGAACAGCTCGTCGAGGACGTCCTCGTCGAGGCCGGTGAGCCGCGCCTGCTCCAGGATCAGCTGGCCGTGGACGACGAGCGCGAACAGCTGGCCGACGGCGAGGAGCAGGTCGAGGTCGCGGCTCTGCTCCTCGTCGGGGGCGGCGGTGGTGACGAAGGCGCACAGCGCGTCCGCCTGCTCGCGGAAGCGCTCGACATTGGCGACGTGCGCGTACGCGTCGTAGGCGGTGCGCCAGTCGTGGAAGCGTACGGAGCCCAGGCCGCGGGCGGGGCCCTGCCGGAAGAGGAAGGTGTCGTCGGCGGCGTCGAGCCGGGTCGGTACCGGCTCGTAGGGCGCGGGGTTCAGCAGGTGGTTGCGCATGAACTTGAGGATCAGCGCGAGGTTGACGTGGACCGTGCCCTCCAGCTTGGGCAGTCCGCGGATCTCGACGGCGGCCTGGGCGAAGTAGTTGTCCTTCTCGAAGCCCTTGGCGGCGATGACGTCCCACATCAGGTCGATGACCTTCTCGCCCTCCGTGGTCACCTTCATCTTCGTCATCGGGTTGAAGAGGAGGTAGCGGCGGTCGTCGGGGCCGGCGGTGCGGAAGTAGTCGACGGCGCGGTCGCTGAACAGCTTCATGCCGACGAGCCGGACGTACGCGTCGGTCAGCTCGCGGCGCACGTGCGGGAAGGCGGTGACGGGGCGGCCGTAGAGGATGCGGTTCTGGGCGTGCGTGACGGCCTCGTACATCGCGTGCTCGCAGATGCCGATGGAGGCGGTGCAGAGGTTGAACTTGCCGACGTTGACGGTGTTGAGGGCGGCGTCGAAGGCGGCGCGGCCGGTGTGCAGCACGTCCTCGGGGCCCACCGGGTAGTCCTCGAGGCGGAACTCGCTGACGTACTTGGAGGAGTCGACCACGTTCTTGACGAGGTGGTACGACGGGTGGCGGCTGTCGGCGGCGAAGAAGACGTATCCGTCGGGGCCTTCGACGTCGGTGCGGCGGCCGAAGACGGAGACGAGGCCCGCGGCGTTGCCGTTGCCGATGTAGTACTTGGAGCCGGTGGCCCGCAAGCCGCCCTGGCCGTCGGGCTCGAGCAGCATGTCGGTGGAGTAGATGTCGGCGCCGTGCGTCTTCTCCGACAGGCCGAAGGCGAACACCTCACCCTCCGAGAGGAGTTCGGCGGCGCGGGCGCGGGCGGCGGCGTTGTCGCTCTGCCAGACCGGGCCGAGGCCGAGGATGGTGACCTGCCAGGCGTACCAGTAGTCGAGGCCGTAGAAGCCGAAGATCTCGTTGAGGGCGGCGATCCGGGCGGTGTCCCACCGCTTGTCCGGGTGGCCGTCGGCGGCGGCGGCCGGCGTGAGGAAGGCCGCGAACAGGCCCTCCTTGGCGGCGAAGGCGAGGAAGTCGCCGAGCCAGGCGCGGGAGCGGTAGTCCTCGATGAGCCGGCGCTTGCCGCGCTCCTCGAACCAGTCGACGGTGGCGCGCAGCAGCCTGCGCGTCTCGGGGTCGAAGTGCTGCGGGTCGTAGGTGCGCGGGTTGAAGAGCAGCGGGTCGGACATGGTGGTCCGCCTTTCCGGGAGGTGTGTTCGTGAGGGTGGTCAGCGCTCGGAGGCGAGCCGGCGCAGGGTGGCGAGGACGTCGTCGAGCCAGGCCAGCGTCATCCGCTCGTAGGCGATGCCGCCGCGCAGCACGACGTGCTGGAGCTCCCGCCCGGCGTCGGGCGGTACGGGGGCGGTGGGCGCGTCGGGGCCGGTGAAGTCGCGCAGCTCGCCGGCGAGGTAGCGGGTGAGCCGTTCGGTGTGGGCCTGGTGGTGCCGCTCGACCTCGCGGATCAGCGCGGCCGGGTCGTCGAAGGCCGCGCCGCGGATCTTGACGGCGAGGTCGTGACGGACGCTTTCGAGCTCGATCGGCTCGTGCAGCCAGGAGGAGAGGGCGGCGCGGCCGGGCTCGGCGACGGAGTACTCCTTCTTGTCCGGCCGGTCCGCCTGCGGCACCTCGCGTACGTCGACCCAGCCGTCGGTCTCCATACGGCGCAGGACGCGGTAGATCTGCTGGTGGGTGGCGGTCCAGAAGTAGCCGATGGACCGCTCGAACCGCCGGGCCAGCTCATAGCCGGAGCCCGGCTTCTCCAGCAGGGAGACGAGGATCGCGTGTTCGAGCGCCATACCCCGATCCTTCTATGCAACTCGTTGCATAGACAAGCGCCAGGGCCCGGGTGAGACACGGCTCACGGCGCGGTCACGGATCCCGGCGGAGCGGGGAGCCGGCCGCGGCGGACCCGGGCGAGGACGATCACCGTGTCGTCGGTGGGCGCCTCGGGCAGCAGCCGCTCCAGGATGCGGTCCGCGGTCTCCTCCAACGACCCTGAAGCGACGCTCAGTTCGGCGCGGAGGACGTCCATGCCCGCCTCGATGTCCTGGCCGCGCGCCTCGACCAGACCGTCGGTGTAGAGGGCGACGACACTGCCGTCGGCGAGCTCGGTCTCGGTCGTACGGAACGGCACGCCGCCGACCCCGAGAGGCACCCCGAGGAGCTCGTCGACGGCCTCGACCGTGCCGTCCGGGTGCCGCACCAGGGGCGGAGGGTGTCCGGCGTTGGCGATCCGGGCGCGGCCGGTGGTGGGGTCGTAGCGGAGGTAGAGGCAGGTCGCGAGCTCGATACCGGCCTCCTGGGCGCAGACGTCGAGGTCGGCGAGCAGGTCGTCCGGTTCCCTGTGCCGGGCCAGCGCCTTGGCGGTGATACGCAGCCGCCCCATGGCCGCCGCGGCCGGGACGCCATGGCCCATGACGTCGCCGACGACGAGGGCGACCCGGCCGCCGGGCAGGTTGATCACGTCGTACCAGTCGCCGCCGACCTCGGTGATGTGGCTGCCCGGGAGGTAGCGGTGGGCGACCTCCACGAAGGGGCTGGCCCCCAGGGCGGTGGGGAGCAGCGCGCGCTGAAGGGTGAGCGCGATGTCCTGGACCCGGCTGTAGAGCCGCGCGTTGTCGAGGCAGAGCGCGGCGCGGGAGGCCAGCTCACCGGCGAGGCTGAGGTCGGGTGCGGCGAACGGCGGCCGCGCGGCGGACCGGCCGAACATGGTGAGGCCCTGGACGGTGTTACGGGCGATGAGCGGGGCGATCAGCAGGCTGGTCAGACCGCTGTCCAGGAGCAGCCGGGCGCGTTCCTGGTGGATGACCGTCCTGGTCATGAAGTCGGCGTCGACCGGGACACAGACGGGGCTGCCCGTGCGCAGCATCTCGTGGATCGCGGAGCCCGGCGGGTAGGTCACGTGCTCAAGACCGACGACGAGTTCCGGGGCGGGCGGCGGCAGGACGGTGCCGGCGGCGATCCGGCGGGTGAACAGCGGCAGTTCCGGCTGGAAGACCTCCGGCTCGTCCATCCACTCCACGACCTCCACCACGGCCCCGTCGCAGAAGTCCGGAACGGTGGCGTCGACCAGCTCCCGGGCCGTGACGCGCACGTCAAGCGTCGTGCCGATGAGGGTCGAGGCCCGGTCCAGCAGCGCGAGGCGCCGCCGGCCCGCGGTCGCCTCGACGATGGCCTGCTCCCGGTCGGTCACGTCGACCAGCAGCCCGCCCACCCCGGGCCGGGTGTCCCCGGCCTGGCTGAGCGGGAACCAGCTCACGGAACGTACCTGGTCGTCGTCGGGACGGCCCGCCGTGCGCAGGCCCAGGAGGGCGTTGACGACCGGCGGCCCGCCCGCGGCGACCCGCTCCAGGAGGCGCTGGTGCTCGCCACCGTCGGTCGTGATCATGATGTCGTCGGTACGCCGCCCGAGATGCTCCTGGATGGAGACGCCGTCCATGTCGGCGAGGGCCTGGTTGAGGTGGACGTAGCGCAGCTCCGGGTCGAGCATGACCAGGCCGATGGGGCAGGTCTCGAAGAGGGAGTCGAGGAAGGCGAGGTTCGTCTTCACCCGGTCGAGCTCGTCGCCCCGGCTCGCCAGGGCCATGACGACGGTGCCGCCCGCCGCGCCTGTGAGCGGGAACACCCGGAAGCCGCATTCGAGGACGGTGCCGTCCCGCCGGCGGACCGGCAGCCTCCCGCGCCAGTAGCCCAGGGTCCGGCCCTGCGCCGCCAGCCACCGGGCCGGGTCCAGGGAGCCTGGCGGCGGCGTGGGGAAAAGCATGGAGGCGGGCCGGGACAGCACGGCCGCGGAGCCGTGCCCGAAGAGGGTGTGCGCGCCCGATCCCCAGTAGCAGATCCGGTCGTCCTCGTCGACGCCGAACACGGCCACGGCCACATGCCCCAGCAGCGGCCCCGGCTCGGACCACAGCGGGGCCTGTCCCCTCTCGCCCCCCGGCCGCTCCGACGACACCAGGTGTCCCCTTCCACCGAGGCACACGGTGGCTGTGTCCGTCCGCGCGACGGCGGACGGTCCTGGGAGCAATTCTGCCCGCCACCGCCTCCTCGCACATCACGGCGGAGCCGCGGCCTGTGCGGGCCGCGGCTCCGCCATGTACTCGATGGCCACGAGCGCGGCGTCGTCACCCAGATGCCCCCCGGCGTGCTGGAGCAGGTCGGCGCAGACGTACCGCAGGAGGGCCTCCGGGCCGTCGCCGGACCAGGCGGCGACCCGCGCGGCGAGAGGGTAGAAGGTGCCCTGCCTGTCCCGGGCCTCGACGACGCCGTCCGTGTAGAGCAGGAGGATGTCACCGGCCCGGAAAGGGAACGTCTCGGCCGCGAATCCCGAGGTCATGAAGGACGTGAGCCCCAGCGGCGGTGCCTGCCGGCGCATCTCCAGCGGGACGACCCGGCCCTCGCTGAGCCGCAGCGGCGGCGGATGCCCGCAGTTGATCATCTGGAGGGACGAGCTGCCGTCCGGCAGATCGAGCACGGCCGCGGTGGTGAACGACTCCCCGGCGTCCTCGCCGTCCCCGCCGGACGCGCCGGTCCCGTCCGTGTCGGAGGAGACGGTCGCTTCCAGATAGGCGACCAGGTTGGGCAGCTCGGGTTTCCAGTGGGCGGCGGCCCGGAACGCGCCGAGGAGCCGGGCGGCCTCCCCGATGGCCTCAAGCCCCTTGCCCCGTACGTCCCCGATGATGAACCGGCTCCCCTTGGCCGTACGCACCACCGCGTACAGGTCCCCGCCGATCCGGGCCTCCGCCTCGGCGGCCAGGTAGACCGAGGCCAGCCGACAGGACCCGATCCGCTGCGGCAGCGGCCGCAGCACGACTTCCTGCGCGGCCTGCGCCACCGACCGCAGCTGGGTCAGCTGCTGCTCGTGCCGCTCCCTCGCCCGGGCGAGGAAGGTGACCAGCACCGAGATGAGGATCAGCGCGCTGATCTGGAGGGTGTGGTTGAGGTCGGTCAGGCTGGTGCGCACGACGGCGACCACCGCCTGGGCGAACACGGCGAGCGCGCCGATGGCGGCCGTGGCGCGGGGACCGGCCAGCGAGGCGGTGATGGCGGGCGCGGCGACGAGGAAGGGCCCCAGGTGGACCTCGGGCGGGGCGAGGATGTCGACGACGGTGACGATCACGATCAGGGCGATCGGCAGGGCCAGTCGCGCGCCGGGAGACTTCCACGACCGGCGGTGGCGTCCGGGCGATCGTCCAGGCCCCATGCATCCTGGATACACCCGTTGCCGAGCCGCCGCCGCACAGGGCTCGCGGCGGCCGGCGAATCGCGCAGACGAATGAGTCAACGGCGCCCCTGGTCCGTACTGGTGGGCGAAGGACAAACCCTGCGGCCGCAGTCATCACCGGACCGTCACGGACGGCGCGTGGAGCGCCGGTTCCGCTGACCGTCCACCGAACACAAGGCAGGCCCGTGCCGTCCGGACCGGACGGCACGGGATGGTGCCGGCCGAGGAGGACCGCTGTGCACGGTGACCACGACGACCCGCAGGGAACGCCCGACACGGAGCCGCTCTCCGTGGAGTCGATCAGGGAGTCGTTCCAGAAGGTGCTGGACGCCCTGGACGCCGCACGCGCCGATCTGTACAGGAGCGATCCCTGGGGGCTGCGCGACGGGCAGGGGCGCGGAGCGCCGTCCGGAGCCGCCCCCGGGGCCGAGGCGGAAGCGGGTACGAAGGCGCATGCGCAGGCGGATGCGGACAGGCCCGGCGCGCGGGCCAGGAGCACCTTCGAGGACCTGATCTTCTTCCGCAGGGAGGTGGCGTGGGGCGCGGGCGACGCACCGGCGCCCGCCTCGCCGCCGGTGCCGGTGGAGCCGCTGTGGGCCCGTAACGCGCCCGCGCCGGAGCCTTCGTCCGCCGCCCGGCCGGAGACCGGGTGCACCCCCGAAGCTCCCGCGTGGCCGGAGGAGATCCGGGTGACGGCCGGGGCCGCGCGGGGGTGGGGCCCCTGGCGGGGAGCGCCCGGCCGCAGGCGTCGGCCTCCGCTGGGACGGCGGGGCCAGCTGGCGGGGGTGTGCGGGGTGGGGGCGGTCGGCGGGCTCATCGTCGCCTCGTCGCTGCTGGCCGACGGCCGTCTGGTGCCGGGCGGCCCGGTGCCCTCCGTACAGCCGGACCGGCCACTGCCCGTCGGCACCGACGCCGGGCCGGCCGGCGCCCCGCGCGGATGGGGGGCGCCGGCCGACAGGATACGGGTCGTCTCGCCCGGTACGGACGGCGGGGCCGGCGGCCGGTACACCGTGGAGGTGCGGGTCGCCGAGGCACGGTTCCAGGACCCGGCCGCCCAGGCCGGAGCGGGTGCGTCCCCGGTCAGGCCGCAGGGTCCGGAGCGAGAGTGGTGGTGACGGGGCCGACGGGGTTGATGGTGACGGCGAAGGCCGCTCCGGGCGGGGCGCCGTGGAGCGTCGGGACGAAAGCCGGCAGGAGGTGTTCGAGCAGCGCGGTCGCCTCACGCAGGGCGAACTGCGCGCCCAGGCAGGCGCGCGGGCCGAGGCCGAAGGGGTAGTAGGCACCGGGCCGGGTGGGGCGGTCCTCGCCGGTGAGGAAGCGCCGGGGCCGGAAGGCCTCCGGCTCCGGCCAGAGGCCCGGGTCGCGGTGGGTGAAGTACGGGCTGCTGAGCACGGTGGTACCGGCCTCGATGCGGTGTCCCGCGACGGTGTCGTCCTCGATGGCGTGGCGGGGCAGCAGCCAGGCGGCCGGATAGAGCCGCAGGCATTCGCTCAGCAGTGCCTGGAGCGAGGCCGTGCGGGCGGCGGAACCCCTTGGCCCGGCGGCCAGGGCCAGGGCCCGCTCCCGCGGGTTCCGGTCGAGGAGGAGAAACAGCCAGGTCAGGGTCGTGGCGGTGGTCTCGTGCCCCGCGACGATCAGAGTGACGATCTCGTCGCGGATCAGCCGCTCGGTGTATTCGGGGTGCTCGGCCGCGGCGTCGAGGAGGGTGTGGAGCAGACCGGGGTCCTGCGTGGGCATGGAGTGCGTCGCGGCCTGCCGGGCCTGCTCGATCGTGTGTGCCACGACCGCGTCGATGCGGGCGACGTGCGGCGCCAGACTGGGCTGTTCGCCTTGGCCCGGCAGCACGGGCAGGGCGGCGAAGATGCTCTGCAGCGTCTGCAGTTCACGCTGGGTCGAGGGGTCGATGCCCCGGCCGGTGAGGGCGCGCCAGATGACATCGAGCGAGTACCACCGCATCTCCTCCACCAGGTCGAAGGCCTCGCCGGTGCGCGCGTACGCCTCCCAGCGGCCGGCCGCGCCACGGGCGGCGTCCTCGATGGCCCGGTGGAAGCGGCGGATGCCCTGCCCCGTGAAGTGCCGCTGCAGGAAACGGCGCTGACGCTTCCACGGCTCGCCTTCGGCGCACACGACTCCGTCACCGAGCAGGGCGCGCAGCCGGTGGGAGCGTTTGACGTACCGGTCGGGGTGGCGGGCGAGCACATGCTGGACGCCCTGCGGGTCGGTGAGCAGGGCGGCGGTCGTGCCGCCCAGGCGGAGCACGCAGACCGGGCCGACGGCGGCGGCCCGGGTGAGCAGCTCGATCAACGGCTCGCCGGCGGAGCGCCATTGCAGGACGACGGCCGGGGAGAGTTCCGGGGCGGGGGTGGGGGCGGGTGCTTCCGTGGCCACAGCGGGTGCTCCTGACGGGAGTTCCGAGGGGTCGTGCCGGACCTTCGAGGGTAGCGGACGGTGACATCGCGGATACGTTCCGCCGGGGAAAGGTGGCCTTCAGCATCGGCGACCAGGAGCAGATCGTGCTCGGCGCGTTCATCGAGGCGGGCACCGAGGCGGCGCGCCGCGAGGACGGCCGGCTCGGTGTCTGCCCGGACGTGGTTCCGGCCGGCCGGAGCGTCACGTGCGTCACCGCCGTGGCGCCGCTCGCCTCGTCGCCGTACCTCGACATCTCCTTCGCGCCGACCGACGGCCACGAGAGCGGCACCTGGAAGCTGCCCACGGGAGGCTGAGGCGCGTGGAGTTTCGGGGGCAGCCGGAGGCTGCCCCCGTCGGCCGTCACCGGCCGTCACGGACGGGCGCGGGTCAGCCGCCGCCCGGGCCGCCGCCGTCGACGTCCTTGGACAGCGGGACGTTCCCGGTGTTCTTGACGTGCCGGGCCGCCACCCAAGCGAGCTGGTCCCTCAGCCGGTACCAGATGTCGTTGCCGTCGATGTTCTGCGCGTGCACCTTGCTGTGCAGGCCGACCTCGACGCCGTGGTTGATTCTTCCGATGACGGCGGAGTCCGTGCTCGGGAACTTCCTGATGTTCACGCCGATGTCGCTGACGACCGTGCCGAACGGCTGGGGTGGACTGGGCATCTCATCCTCCTTCAGGTGGCGCCCGGGGCTCCGGGCGGGCTGTTTCGGAGAGTAGGCCCGGCTCCGGCCGTCGAGCCGGAGGTGAGCGGCGGCGGCGCGAGGTGGGCCGGACAAGTCATTCCGATGGTGCCGTCCACCCGGCGGGTACGAGCCCCCGCCCGGCCCCTGCGCTCCGCGCACACCCACCCTTCACCGTCACCCCTCACCGGGACCGGTCGTCCGCGTCCTTGGCGGAAGGGGAGCCGGGGCGGGTGCGCGGTACGTTCTGGTCGTCCGGGACCCAGTACCAGTCCCCGTGCCAGACGATGAGGACGAGCACCGCCACCACCAGGGAGGACACCCCGACCACCGCCCAGGCCGCCGGGTCCCCCGCGGTCGCGATCGGTATACCCCGGCCCGGCCGCGACACGGGTCACCCGGGCGCGGGTGACCCGGCGCGGCGACCGTCAGCGGGCCGACCCCAGCGCCTCGCGCAGGGCCTTCGCGAACTCCACCGGGGCGCCGTGCTGGCCGTACTCGCCGCCGAGGAAGCCGCCGTGGTGGCTGGGGAACACGGTCAGCTCCGTGCCGAGTCGGTCCGCGATCTCCGCCGCGGAGCGGGCGGAGAACTCCCCTTCGGACTCCTCACCGGCCGCGATGACGATCCGGGTCGACGCCGCCCGCAGGGCGGCGAAGTCGGGCCGGTAGGAGGTGCAGCCTCGCATGTTCTGCCCCAGCAGCGGGTCGTCGCGGGTGCCGTCGTCCTCGGCCGGCAGCCCGAAGTCGGCGGGCGAAGGGGCGGGCCGCTCCGTCCAGTCGGCCGGGAAGAGCCCCTTGTGGCTCGTCAGCGCGATGAACTTCGCCATCGCGGGGCCCGTGCCCTCGCGCAGGTACGTCGTGTGGATGTCCGCGCAGGCCGCGAGCGCCTCCTCCCGGTCCGGGAGGACCTGCGCCGTCGGCGGCTCGTGCGCGACAAGGGTCCGTACGAGATCTCCGTGGAGCGCCACCAGGGCGAGCGCGTTGATCGCCCCGCCGCTGCTCGCGAACACATCCACCGCCCCCGCGCCCAGCGCCTCGATCACCCGCCGCAGGTCCTCGGCGTGCTCCTCGGGCGCCGTCTGAGCTGCGCCGTCCGTACGCGGGCTGCGGCCGACGCTCCGCGGGTCGTAGGTGACGACGGTCCGGTCGGTGAAGTGCGAGGCCAGCGTGGTGAACCCGGTGGCGTCCATCGGCGAACCGACCAGCAGCAGGACGCGCTCACCGGCGTCCGCGCCCGCCGGGCCGCGGTGGATGTCGTAGGTCAGCGTGGCGCCGGGCGCCTCCACCGTGCGCGTCTCCGTCTGAACCTGGGTCATCGGTGTCTCCTCGATTGCCGTGCTGTCACAGAAGAAGACCGCCGGCCCCGCCGAAACTCATCGCCGGCAGGCGAACTCCCCCGAAATCTTTTCAACGGAGCATGCCGACGATCATGGACCGCGGCCGGACGCTACCGGTGGGTTGACGGGCGGGGGGAATGCGCAGTGCAGAAAGCCGCAGGGGGTGGATTCCATGCCATAAGGGTCGATGGGGCATGGTCGCGCTCACTCCTCCTGGAGGTGGCCACCCGTCGCCAGGAGGTACGCCAGGTTGGCCCGGCTGCGGCTGCCCAGCTCGTCGGAGGCCCGCTTGATGTGCGCCGCCACCGTCCGGGGGCTCATCCCCAGCCGCGCCGCGATGGCCGCGTCCGTGTACCCCTGGACCATCAGGCGCAGGGCCGTGCGCCGCTGCTCGTCCGTCAGCGGCGCGGGCCTGGCGTGCGGTGCGTCGAGACCGACCGGCTGGGCGCTTCCCACGCATGGTCGAAGACACCGGCGAGGAAGCGCGCGACTCCGGGGTGTTCGATGAGCAGGCCGTGGTCGAGCCTTTCGTACCGGTCGTCGGGGATGAGCGCCACGGACCGGTCGTAGACGATCACCGGTCGAAGAGCGTGTCCAGCGTGCGGAACTGCCCGCCGGCGCTGTGGACGGCCGCCATGTACTCCAGCATCGAGCGGTGGGTGCGGACCGTGTGCTGGTACAGCGTGCGGTGTTGTACGCCCCGGCGCAGCAATGCCGTAAGGGCGCCAGGTTCTCGTCGAGGATGTCCTGCGGCCGGGGGCCGCCGGGCTGGGCCGCCTGCAGTTCAGGCCGGCAGGTGGCGCGGAGCGTGCGGCGCGTGCGCTGATGACGTCGGCTCCGCGCAGCAGCCGGACCGGGGAGCCGCCGCGCCGGCCCTCCTCGCGGTAGACGGCCTCGGCCTGGGCGATGGTCCGCCTGATGGCCAGCAGCTGTAAGCGGCCGTGGACCAGAGCCTGTTCGACGGGCCGGGACAGTCCGTGCGCGGCGATGTCCGGTGGTACGCGGACGAAGTCGGCCGAGCCGTCCGGGCCCGGCCGGAGCAGACCGGTCCCGGTCAGGCACGACGGCACGGGGCCGGGCACGCTGCCCCGGCCGAGCGCGGTGCGGTAGACCTCGATTCCCTCGGGGCACAGGTCCGCGGGGCCGAGGGAGCCCTCGGCGCCGGCGGGTAAGGGTTCCTGTCCGGACAGGCACATGTCATCCCCCCTGGATTGCGCGACGCTCGATCATCCATCTCGATTGCCCATGGATGACAGCGAGTTCCGAGGGGTGGGACGTGGTGCGCGGGCCGCGAGGCGGCGGGCGGCCGCCTCCGGCTCAGCTGCGACCGTTGGTTGTCAGCAGTCAGTTCTCAGCCGTCAGTTGTCAGCCGTCTGTCAAAAGCTGTCACTTGTCAGCCGTCATCTGTCAGTGGTCATCTGTCAGCTGCTCTGCTGGCGGTGACCGCCGAACGGGCCCGGCAGCACACCGGTCTTGGCCGCCGCCAGGATCGCGTCCGCCTGTTCCCGGGTGAGCTTGCCGTCCTTGACCGCCTGGTCGAGCCGGTTGGCGAGCTTCTGCCGCAGCGCGGTCCCGTCCGGCCGCTTGCCCTCGCGGTCCTTCCGGTGCTTCTCGCGGATCTCGGCCCGCTCCTCACGCTGCGCGGCCCGGAACTTCTCCAGGGAGGCGTTCACCTTCTCCACGGGCACGCCGAGATCCTTGGCGAGCGCCTCGGCCAGCGCCTTCTGCCGCTTTTCCCGCTGCTCGGCCGCCTTGCCGCGCTCCGGACGGGCCTCCTCCTGGGCGGCGGGTGCTCGTTCGGAGCCGTCGGCGAAGGCCACGGCCGGGAAGACCAGCCCTGCGCCGACCAGGGCCGCCGCCCCCGCGGCGAGACCGGCACGCTTACGGACACTGTTCATGGTTGCCTCTCCCTGTTCGCGGCCCCGTTCATGACCGACGGTGGCTCATTGTGGACGGCGGGGCTGAGGGGTGGCTGAACGCCGTATGAGAAATCCCTGAGGCGCGGGCGCCCGGCCGCGTCGTAGCATCCGCGGATGTCGAACATCGAACTGCTCACGCCGGAAGTCGGCGCCGTCGATTCCGCGGGGCTCCGCGCCCAGGACGCCGACGTGCTCGCGCGGTGGGCGGCCGACCGCGCGCAGCCGTGGTGGCGCCGGACGGCCTGCCTCGGCGCGCTGGCCGGGCGGGTGCCCGAGGCGCGGGTCGGCGAACTGCTGGAGTGTGTACGGGATCCCGGTGACGACGGGACGGTACGCAGGGCGCTGCTGGAGCTCCTCGCGGACCGGGAGGAGCTTCTGCCGTGGCTGCGGCACGAGGACCGGCGCTCCGAGGCCGCGTACGGCCTGCCGGAGGCGGTGCTCAAGGCGCGCGGCGCCGTCGGTGACCTTTCGGCGGCGGGCGAGCTGGCGACGCTGGCGTTCAGTGAGTGGCGGCATCAGCGGCAGCTCGGGGAGGCCGGGCTCGACGCGCTCGCCGACCGCCACGGGGCGGCGGCGGTGCTCGCCGGGCTCGGCGGCGGGCGGCCGGAGGACCGTGCCTATGCCGTGCGGCTGCGGGCCCGCGCGGACGAGGACGTGTTCGACGCGCTCGCCGATCCCGACCGGCGGGTCGCCCACCTCGCGCAGTGGCTGCTCGACGACCCGGACCGGATCCGCCGCCAACTCGCCGGGGCTCCGACGGTGGACGCGGCGCTGTGGGCCGCGTACGCGCTGCACCGGCTGACCGACGACGTGGCCGAGACCCGGGCCGTGTACGAGGCGCTGGGGCGGCCCCGGGTGGAGGTCGAGGGCCTGGACGAGGAGCTGCGCCGGGCGATCGTGCACGAGTACGGTCCGGGGTGCGCGGAGGGGAGCGATCCGCGGTGGCGGATCGAGGCCCTGTGCACCGAGCCTCCGCAACTACTTGATGTGGAGCAGCAGTTGGGGTCGGCGGTGTCCGCCCTGGCCGCGGCGGGGCTCGCGCCGCGGCCGCCGGTCTCCTGCGGCGAGGCGAACCAGCAGGGGGGCGGTACGTACCACGTGATCGGGTACGGCGAGGACGGTGGCGAGGTGTTCGTCAGCACGCTGGGACGGTTCGCCGGCGACTACGAGGACGACCCGGTCGTCCGGGAGGCGCTCGAAGGGGCCGGCCTGCGCTGGATCGACGGCTCCACCGGCGCGATCCGGGTCACCGGCCTCGGTGTCTACTACTTCGGCAGTCGTGACCCGCTCGATGTCCACACGCTGCTGTTCTATTGGCAGGACTGAGGGGCGGGGGGCCTTCCGGGGCGACGGCGTCGGAGGTGGCGGACCAGCGCGGGCAGCCAGGGCGCGGCGGCGAGCAGGAGCAGTGTCGAGAGCAGGGGCAGCCGCCACCAGGGGGAGACGCTCGGGGGTGGCGGGGACGGTGTGGGTTCCACCCAGGGGCGAGCGGTCTTCGACCATGCCAGGAAGGCGTCGCCGACCGGGAGCAGGCCGAAGGCGTACCGCTTGGTCCAGGGTGTGCCGACCGGGAGGCCTGCCACTTCGCTGTGGTTGGCCAGCGCGCCGGCGAGTGGGGCGTCGCCGTGGACCTGGGCCGCGCCGAGGGTGACGACGGTCGCGGACAGGCTCACGCCGAGCGGGAGGGGGCCGGAGTCGACGTCGGCCGGGCCGTCCATGCCGTCGGGGTATTCACGTACGGCGGGCCCGAGGCCGAGGAGTGTGCCGACGTACTGGTCGCGGAAGCGCTGGTACTGGTCGCGGGCGAAGGCGGGGTCGATGTCGACGAGGAAGCGCTGGATCATGCTCTGGGAGGTGCCTCGGGCGACCTCTGCGGGGGTGCCGGTGGCGGCGTCGACGCGGTGGGGCAGGAGGCCGGTGCGGGGGTCGAGCCGTCGGCGGGTCTCGGTGAGCCACCGGTCGACGGTGCCGGTGAACCGGTCGGGCCGCAGGGTGTCGTGCAGGCGCAGTGAGGCGATGGCGACGGTCGAGTCGACGGGCCAGGCCTGGCCGGGGTAGGCCGGCAGGTAGGGGGTGGCGGAGGCGTCGAAGGCGGCGCCGATCGCGGCGGAGTCGTCGGTGAACCGGCGCAGTTCGGCGGGGTCGCGCCGGGAGGGTTCCTGGAGGCTGAGCACTCCCCCGCGCAGCCAGTTGCTCCAGCCTCGGTAGAAGATGCCGTACGAGGGGGTGAGGTCGGCGCTGAAGGGGGCGCGGCCGGAGGGCCCGTCCAGTCGTTCCAGTGCCCAGCGGGCCTCGTGGAGTGCGGTGGCCCGTTCGCCCGCCGGCCTGCGCATGCCGATCTCGGTCCAGCTGAGTCCGTACAGCACGTGGAGGAAGAAGTAGCCCTCGGGGAACAGTGCCTGGGCCTCGTCCCCGGCGCCGCGGTCCAGTTCGGCGCGGAGGAAGGCCAACTGCCGTTCGGCCCCGGGGGGTTCGGCGGTGGGGCCCGCGGTGGCGGGTGCGATGAGCCGCACCGCGCCGAGGAGCGCGCAGAGGCTGACGGTGGCGGCGACGAGCCGGCGTGCCCACCGCAGGACGTGACGCACCGTTGTTCGAGGTCCGGACATGCGCCGATCCTATGAGGGGGCGGTGACGGCCGGGACGGCGGTCGGTCAGACCTTCGGGTGCGGGGCGGTCACCGGGCGCCGGAGGAGGTACGCGGCGGCGGAGGTGACCAGCAGGAGCATGCAGGCGATGAAGACCAGTCCCGCGCCTTCGAGGCCGAGCGGGTCGGCCAGCAGGCCCACGCCGATCACGGGGACGGAGATGCCGGTGTAGGCGACCACGAAGAGGGTGGAGATGACCGCGGCGCGGCGGTCGTCCGGTGAGGCGCCGGCGACGGCGGAGAGCGCGCCGCGGAAGGCGAGGCCCTGGCCTGTGCCGCCGACGACGGCGGAGAGTACGACCAGTGCCAGGAGGTCCCAGTGCATCGCCCCGGCGAGCAGGAGCAGGCCGGCGAAGAGGCCGGCGCATCCCAGGGGGAGGGACCGGGCGACGCCGACGCGGCTGACGGCGAGTTGTCCGGCGGTGGAGGAGAAGAAGGCGAGGGCGACGACGAGGCCGCTCACGGCGTGGTTGTCGACGTGCAGGAAGCGGGCGAGGAACGCGGGGCTGACGGAGGTGAAGACTCCGAAGAGGGCGAAGCCCACGAAGGAGGCGATCGCGGCGGGGACGAACACCGCCCGTACCCGTGCGGGCAGGGCGGGTCGCTGCGGTCGTACGGCGGTCAGGGGTTGTCGCTCGCGTACGGTCTCCGGGAGTCGCAGCAGGACGGCGGCGGAGGCGGCCACGAGGGCGAGGTGGACGGCGAAGGGCAGCAGCAGCGGCGAGGGGGCGTATTCGGCGAGGAGGCCGGCGAGCAGTGGGCCGCAGCCGAGTCCGCCCATGTTGGCGGCGGTCGCCACGAACGTGGCGCGGGAGCCGCCGCCGGGCGGGGCGAGTTCCAGCACATAGGCGGTGGCGGCGCCGGTGAACAGGCCCGCCGACAGGCCCGAGAGGAGCCGTCCCGCGTACAGCCAGCCCAGGCCGGTGGCGCAGAGGAAGCAGACGGCGCTCGCCGCGGCGAAGCCGAGGCCCCACAGCAGTACCTGCCGTCTGCCCACCGTGTCCGAGGCGTTGCCGGCGAGGAGCAGTATGCCGATGACTCCGAAGGCGTACACGGCGTAGACGACGGTCACGATCAGCTCGGAGAATCCGAATTTCTCCTGGTAGAGGGGGTAGAGCGGGGTCGGCAGTGTGGTGCCGGCCATGCAGACGACGAATACGGCTCCGCCGAGCAGGCATCGGAGCCACCCTTGACGATCACCTTCCATACGGCCGACCGTATCCGGGCCGGGGGTGCGTGGCGCGGCAGCGCGGCGTGCCGGGCGTGAGTACGGGGGCGGGGCGGTTGAGTACGTCACCCCATGCCGGCGGGGTGGGGTGGGCGGTCGAATGGGGTCATGACCTCGAAGGCTTCGCGGTACGTCCGCGTCCAGCACGTGACCTGCGCCGGTACCGCCCTGGCGTCGGCGCTCCTTCCGCTGGCCGTCGGCGTACTGATGGCCAAGGCGATGGCGGCGGACCCGCTGACGCCGGTGAACGCGCTGATCACGGGTGGTGGTCACCGGGCGCGGATACCGCGCTGCCAGTGGCGTCGCTGCGGGCGGGCCGCGCTGAGGCTGCGTCCGCGGCTGCGGCGGGCGGTGTGAGAAGCGGTCCTCCACGGGGGAAGGAGGACCGCTTGCGGCCACCATGCCAGTTCGGCGCGGCGGACACCAGGGGTGTGCGCGAATCGGCCGGGGGCATATGCGGGTGGATCTGGGCGCGCGCTCAGGAGGGCTTGCGGAGGGTTTGGGAGAGGCGTTCGCCGAGGGCGCGGTCCAGGGGGGTTTCGGAGGGGATGCCGAGGGTGGCGGCCAGGTCGCGGAGGTGGAGGTCGGCGAGGGCCTCGGTGAGTTCGGCGAAGGACTGGGCGGCGGACCGGCCGCGGTGGAGGGCGGTGGCGGTGGCGGCGAGGCCGATCAGGGCGGCCGGCCACCACCACAGGCCGAGGACCAGGTAGCCCGCGCCCCAGGCGCACAGGCGTGCGGCGGCGGCGAAGCGGACGCGGGCGGCGTGGAGTTCGGCGCGGGTGCCGTCGGCGGCGAGGAGCCAGAGGTGGGGCCAGGCCGCCGCGAGATCGAGGCGGTAGGTGCGCCAGAGGCGTTGGCCGGGGGCGGCGAGCCGGTCGCCCATGGCGAAGGGGTGTCGGGGTGGGGCGGCCGCGATGCGGTCGCGGTCGGCGTAGCGGCTCTCGGCGAGGCCGGCGAGCCGGTCGGCGTCGTCCGCGCCGGCGATACGGGCCCGGCCGGCCGTGACCAGCGCGGTGCGGAACGCGGCGTCGGCGGCGCGCCAGCGGCGCAGCCGGCGGTCGGCGAGGCGCCGTAGCAGGGGCCCGCGGGGTTCGGCGCACCAGAGGAGTTCCACCGCGGCGCCGAGGGTCTGGGCGGCGGTGCCGACGGCGGCCGCGCCAAGCAGCAGGCCGAGGGCGACGAGGGCGACGGTGCCGGCGCTCCGGGAGGCGGGTGCGGCGGCCAGCGTGTCGAGCCAGGTCCGCAACTTCCCCGCGTCGGACCAGTGTTCGTGGCCGAGTACCGTCGCCGTGGTGGCGGCGGCGATGAAGAGCAGTCCGGGCAGGGCCAGCAGCGTCAGCCACCGCTCGGCGATCCGGCCGCCCAGGGCGCTGAGGAAGGCACTGGTCACCGGAGGGGCACCGGGTTCAGGGGGCGGCCGAGGATGCCGCAGGCGGGCCGGTCGGGGGCGTCGGCGTCCGGTGCCTCCACCCGCCCGCAGTGGCCGGTGGGGCAGGCCAGTACGTACAGCGCGGGGTGCCCCGGCCCGGCCACCGGCAGGCTCTGGAAGCCGGGGACGGGCGGCGGGGGCGTCGTGCGGTAGGAGCCGAGCCCGGCGCTGTGTCCGGCGGCCAGCAGCAGCTCCTCCAACTCGTCGAGCAAATCTTCGAGTTGCGTCGGGGGGCGGCCGTCGCGCAGGGCGGAGACGATGGTCTCGACGAGCCGCGTGCCCGGCTCGCCCAGGGCGCCGAGCTCCGGCGAGGAGGAGGGGTCCGCGAGCCGGCGGCAGAGCTCTCCGAGCCGTGTGTCGCCTGTGTCCGCCCCGTCGGCCGTGTTCGCCACGCTTCCGCTCCCCCTCGGGCGCCGGTTGCCACTTCGGGGGCGATTGTACGGCCGGAGGGCGGCGGGCCGAGGGCTCCTTGGCTATCGTGAACACGGGCCGTAACGTGGACGATACGGGCGGCGCGTGGTGCGGTCACGCGGTCCGGGGCGGCGTCAACCGGGGGTGGTCGTGGTCAGCGCGGCGGATGCGACGGCGGCCGGAGGTTCCGGCGCGGGACCCGGTGCCGATCAGTGGCTGATGCGCCATCTGACGACGGGTGACCTGGGGGCGCTCGACGAGGCCGTCCGGGCGTACCGCCGGGAGCTCGCGGCCCTGGCGCCCGGCGACGCCTCCGTACCGGCCCGCGCCGGCAATCTCCTGGTCGCCCTGCACCGGCGGTGGCAACTGTCCGGTGAGGCAGCGGACTTGGCCGCGCTGATCGCCCTCGGCCGGGAACGGGCGTCCGTCGGTCGCCCGCGTGCGCAGGACGTGACCCTTCTGGCGCTGGCGTACCGTCAGCGGTTCGGCCTCCTCGGGCAGATGCGCGATCTCGACCAGGCGATCGAGCTGCTCGACCGGGCGGCGGACATTCCGCAGAAGGCCGACACCGGTGCGCAGGTGCTGGCGTCGCTGGGCGAGGCCCTGCAGGAGCGGCACAGAAGGGGCGGGGGCCAGGAGACGGCCGACGGGACGGACCTGGCCCGGGCGGTGAGCGCCCTGCGGGACGCGCTGGAGATCCTGCCGCCCGCGTCGGCCGACCGGCCCGGCTACCGCAACAACCTCGCCTCGGCGCTGCACAGCGCGTACGAGCACAGCGGTGACACCGGTGCGCTGCGGGAGGCCCTGGACCTGTGGCGGGCCGTGCTGCGCGAAAGCCCTCCGGGCAGCGAGGTGCGTCCGCTCGCGCTGGGGAATCTCTCCCAGGGTCTTCGCCAGTGGCACGAACACGACGCCGACGATGCGGGCCGGGCGGAGATGCTGGAGGTGCACCGCGCCGCCCTGGCCGAGACCGGCGTGGGTCACCCGGGCCGTGCCGAGCGGCTCGCCGGCCTCGGGGTCGCGCTGCGTCTTGCCGCCGACGGCACCGGCGACCCGACGCTGCTGCGGGAGTCCGCGCGGGTGTTGCGTGAGGCGCTGACGCTGTTTGCTCCCGACGCCCCTGAGTGGGCCGTGAGGATGAACAGTCTCGGCAACACCCTGCACCGCCTCGCCCAGTCGACCGGGGACGGCGCCGCGCTCGACGAGGCGGTTGCCGTCCTGCGGTCCGCCCTGGCCCGGCAGCGGCCGGGCACCGCCGCGTACGCCGACACCCTGGGGAATCTCGCGGTCACCTTGCGGGAGCGTGCCCTGCAGACGGACGACCTGGACTCGCTGCGCGAAGCCACGCGGCTGGCCCGGGAGGCGGTCGACGCGGCTCCGCCCGCCCGTACGGCGCGGGTGGGGCGGCTGGGCAACCTCGGTGTGGTGCTGCAGAGCTGGCACGAGACGACCGGGGACACGGCCGCCGCGGACGAGGCGATCCGCGTGGCGCGTCGGGCCCTGGCCATGGGCCCGGCGACCGGCCTGCCCCGTGCGGACCGGCTGAACCACCTGGCCAACGCGTTGCGCGCGCGGTTCCAGTCCGCGGCGGACCCGGCGGACCTGGACGAGGCCGTCACCCTCCTCGATGAGGCGACCGAGCACGTCCCGTACGGCGATCCGGCGCTGTCGCTCGTACTCGCCAACCTCGGTTCCGCCAGGCTGACGCTGCATCATCACCGTGACACCGAGGGGCTGCTGGAGCTGGCGGTGAGCGATCTGGGGCGGGCCGTCTGGTCGGTCACGGAGGGCAGCTCGTCCCACGGCACGTATCTGCGGTCGTACGGCGACGCATTACGGGCGCTGCACCACCGGGACGGTGACACGGGGGTTCTGCGGGCCGCCGAGGACGCCTACCGGGAGGCCGCCGGCACGAAGGCCCTGCCCGCCTACACGCGGGTTCTCGCGGCCTGGGACTGGGGGGCCGCGGCGGCGGCCGGCCTGCGTTGGGAGGAAGCGCTGCGCGGCCATGAAGCGGCCCTGGAGCTGCTGCCGTTCGCGGCGTCCGGCCGGCTGGCCCGCCGTGACCAGGAGCGTGGCCTGTCGCGGGTGCGGGGTCTGGCCGCCGAGGCCGCCGCGTGCGCGGTCAACGCGGGGCGGCCTGAGCGCGCGGTGGCGCTCCTGGAGCAGGGCCGGGGCGTGCTGCTGAGCCGGGCCATGGACACCCGGGACGGGCTCGGGCGGCTGCGCGGCGCCCATCCGGATCTCGCCGAGCTGTTCGTCGCGGTCCGGGACCGGCTCGACGCGCTGGAGGCGGTCGACGCGGCGGACACGGCCCTGGGCAGGCTGCTGGATGCCTCGGCGGACGAGCGGCACCGGCTGGCGAGCCGGCTGGAGGAGCTGGTGGCCCGGATCCGCGAAGCGCCTGGCTTCGGCGACTTCCTCGCCGCGCCGGACGAGCGTGCCCTGTCGGCGTGCGCGGAGGAAGGCCCGGTGGTGCTCGCCTACTGCAGCGGCTACCGCAGCGACGCCCTGGTCCTGCGCGCCGACGGCGTCCTGCTCGTACCGCTGCCGCGGGCCGCGCCCCAGGCGGTCGGCGAACAGGCGGACCGGCTGCGGCGCGCGCTCGTCGACGCGATGGACCCTGCCCGCGACAAGGCGGCCCAGCGGACGGTCGCCGAGGTCCTGGCGTGGACGTGGGACCACGTCACCGGGCCGGTGCTCGACGGGCTCGGGCTGCGGGGCGCTGCCGTCGCCGGGGGCGGGCTGCCCCGGCTGTGGTGGTCGCCGGGCGGGCCGCTGGCCGCGCTGCCGCTGCACGCGGCCGGACACCACGGCGAGAGCGCCGGTTCGGCGCCGCGGACCGTGATGGACCGGGTGGTGTCCTCCTACACGCCGACCGTGAGGGCCCTGCGGTACGCCAGGGCACGGGCCGCAGCCCCGCGGCCGCCCGGTCGGCTGCTCGCCGTGGCGCTCCCGCAGACCCCGGGGGCGCGGCCGCTCGGCGGGGCGCGCCGCGAGGTGGAGGCGCTGCGCGCGCTGCTGCCGACCGACGTGCTGTACGGCGAGGGGGCCACCTTCGACCAGGTCATGGCCGCGCTGCCCGATCATCCTCATGTGCACTTCGCCTGCCACGGGGTCAGTGAGCCCGACGATCCTTCGGCGGGGCGGCTCCTTGTGCACGACCATTCGACACGGCCGCTGACGGTCCGGCAGATCGCCCGGCTCGACCTGCCGGCCGCGCGTCTCGCGGTGCTGTCGGCGTGCGAGACGGCGCGCGCCGAGGGGGATCTGGCCGACGAGTCGATCCACATCACCTCCGCGTTCCAGCTCGCGGGGTATCCCCACGCCGTGGGCACGCTCTGGCCGGTGCACGACGCCGTGGCGGTCCGGGTCACCCGCCTCCTGTACCGGGGGCTGCGTACCGACGGCGGCGGGGACGGCGGGCCGTGCCTGGACGACAGCCGGACGGCGGCCGCGCTGCACCAGGCGGTGCGGGAATGCCGCGCCGCGTTCACCGCCAGCCCGAGCCTGTGGGCCGCCCACGTGCACGCGGGTGCCTGAAGCAGTCACACGGACAAGAGGGGGAAGTCGCGATGGGCCGGTGGTGGCGGCGGCGCAAGGCCGCACAGGGGGACGCGGGGAGCGGCGAGGCGGCGAGGGGCCCGTCCGGAGGCGGCCGGGGCCAGGGACCGGAAGGGGAAGGGGACGAGGTCTGGCGGCCGGCCGGCGGGCACATCGTCATCACGGAGGTGACGGAGGGAAGTCCGGAGGAGGAGATCACGCGGATCGAGGTCTCCCCCGAGGAGTGGCACACCATGCGCGCCCGGGCCGCCATGGCGCAACTGGGCGCCGAGCACCCGGACGCGCTCGCCGCGGTGCGTGAACTGGCTCGGGTACTGGCCTCGACGCCCGGACGCGCCGAGCAGGCGGTGACGTTCTACCAGCACCTGGCCCGGTCCCAGTGGAACGTCCTCGGCCCGCGCCACCAGGAGACCCTGCTCACCTCCGCCGAACTCGCCGACGTGCTCCACACGACCGGACAGCTGCAGCTGGCCGAATCGGCCTGGCGGGACACCTTCCGCAAGCAGGCGGACACCCTCGGGCGCGATCACCTCGACACCCTGCGCAGCGCGGCGGGGCTTGCGGCCGTGCTGGAGGACCTCGGGCGCGCCCCCGAGGCCGAGCCGTTGCAGCGGGACGTACTGGAGCGCCGCACCCGTCTGCTCGGGCCCGACCATCGGGATGTGCTGACCGCCGCCAACTCCCATGCCTCGTCGCTGCTCAAGTGCGGCCGCCACAAGGAGTCCGAGCGGGCGCTGCGGGGGCTCGTGCCCCGGCTTGAGCAGCGTTACGGGCGTGACCACGAGCGCACCGCGTCCGCCCGGGCCAATCTCGGTGCCGTACTGGTCCGGCTGGACCGGCACGCCGAGGCGGAGACGGAACTGCGCGCCGTGATCCGGTCCTTCGAGGCGACCGTGGGGGCCCAGGACGAAGCCACCTTCACCGCGCGGAACAACCTGGCGGCCGTCCTGCACGCGATGGAGCGGTACAAGGACGCCGCGCGCGTCCTGCGTGAGGTCCTGGCCGGCCGGGTCGCCCTGAACGGCGAGGACCATCCGACCACCGTGTCGACCCGGGACAACCTCGCCAACGTACTGATCGACGTGGGTCGTCGCGCCGAGGCGGCCGAACTCCTGGAGCGCTGCGTCCGCGACTACCGGCGCATCTACGGCCCGGGGCACCCGCGTCAGCGGGCGGCCGAGGAGAAGCTGGCCTGGCTGCGGGACGGCGCCGGGTAGGGGGGTGTCTACCGGGTGGGGCGTGCGCCGGTGGCCGCGTCCAGCGCGTACACGCTGCCCTTGCCTTTGCGGACGTACAGCGTGCCGCCGGCGATCAGCAGGGCGCCGCCGCCGGTGACGGACGAGGTCCATTTCGGCCGGCCGGTGGCCGCGTCCAGCGCATGTACGTGGGGGTCGTCGGCGGTCCCGTTGACGTACACGGCCCCTGCGGCCACCACCGGAGCGGTGACGAAGGTATCGCCCGTGCCGGCCTCGCCTTCGGCAGGCATCCTGCCCGATCAACTCCCGGCGCACGCCGTCATGTTCGGGACGCCTCGGAACGTGTCGGAGCGCCCCTTCGGCGTCGCTCGGCCGCCGCGGCCGTGCGCACGGCTCCGCCCGGGCAGCGGGGCTGCCCGGGCGGAGGTGATCGGTGTGCCGCGTTCGGCTGGTGTGTCAGGTGCTGTCCGTCGCGTCGGTCGTCCGCATGTACCGCACGAGGATCGAGCCTGCGAGCAGGACCACGGCTACGGCACCCAGCAGTGCGATGGCCTTCGCCCAGGTGTACGTGAAGCCTGGGCTGCTGCTGAGCAGATTGACCGCACCGGCGCCTTCCAGTGCATGCAGCACGATGATGCCGGTGGCGAGCCCCGCAGCGGCGGCCCAGACGGCCACGGCATCGCGTACCGCGAGCCAGACCCCGCCGAGCAGGCAGAGCACGGTGACGACCGCGGAGAGCGCCGCGGCCTGGCCGCCGGCGCGCAGTTGCGCGAGGTCCATGGGCACATGGACCAGCGCGCAGGCGATCAGCGCGACCGCCGCGGGCCAGCGCAGCACCGACCGCAGCGCCGAGGAGGTGGTGTGGCTGCCGGGACCGGCGGCCAGGGCTCCGTCGAGGGCCGACCGCGCCCACGTGACCGAGCTTCGCCGCTTCGGGGCGGCGGCGGGGACTGCGTCGGCGCCGGCGTTCGCGCGGTCGTCCTGGCGGGGGGCGCTCTCAGGCTCCTCGGCGTTCCTGCCGGCGGGGAGCCAGTCGACGTTGTCGTGGCCGATGATGTTCACCAGCTTGACGACGTCCTCGATCGGCCGGCCCACGGCCGCGGCGCGGAGGGTGGTTTCGGCCCGTTCGAGGTCGTACCCCGAGGCGTTGAGCAGCACGACCAGTTGCCGTACCTCGTCCAGGGGACGGGAGACGGCGGCCGCGCGGAGCGCCACGTCGGCGGGGCAGGACAGCTCACCGGTCTCCTGAAGACGGGAGACCAGCGAGGCGACCTCGTCCACGGGACGCTCGGTGGCCGCCGTCCACAGGAGGGTGTGAATCGCCTCGTCGCCGTTCTCGTGCTTGTCCTGTGCCGAAGGGGCGCGCTTCCCCGGGGCCGGAGGGGCCGGCGGGGCCGGCTGGGCGCTCTTGGGGACGCTCTTCACCTCGGGCGCCGGGACCGGCGGAGTCCTCTTCGGAGGGCTCTTCACCACGGGCGGCGCGGCCGGCGGGGCGGTCTTCGGGGCGCTCTTCACGACGGGCGGCGAGACCGGCGGGGTGGTCTTCACCACGGGCGGCGGCGTCGGCGCGGCTGTCGGCGGAGGCGGCGTCGGCGCAGGCGGCGAGGCCGGCGGGGCCGGCGGGGCGCTCTTCACCAGGGGCGACCAGGCAGGCGGGGCGCTCTGCGCCGCCGGGGTCGGCGGGGCAGGCGGCGCGGGCGGCGCAGCCGGCGGGGTCGGCGGAGTCGGTGCGGCCGGCGAGGTCGGTGCGGCAGCCGGCGGGGGCGACGAGGCGCCCTGCCCCAGAGGCGACCAGGCCGGCGGGGCGCTCTGCGCCACGGGCGGCGGGGTCGGCGGGGTGGCCGGCGGAGGCGAGGAGGCGCTCTGCACCCTGGACTGCGGGACCGGCGGGGCGACCGGCGGAGGGGGCGGGACAACGGTGCCTGGCGCGCTGGGAGCCGGGTGCGGGGGGACAGCGGATTGGGGGTCGAGCGCGGGGCCGGTCTCGGCGTTCCGTATTCCGTCGTCTTCCGCCGGATTGATGCTGAAGGGGTTGAGGGTCATGTCGGGGGCTCCGTTCGTGGAACATCCGGTAGAACGTCCACCGTGGCTGTCTCGTGACGCGCTGGAAAACGCACGTGAATACAACTAGTGCGCACTTCACAGCACTGCGCCATCCGGAAGCGGTCCCGCTGGGCCGTCGGGGCGAATACGAGGCCCGGTCCGCCCCTCTCGCACGGCCCACCCCTCTTGCACGGTCCGCCCGTCGGCATGGTTCACGCACAGGGCGGACCGGCGGGCCCTCGTGGTTCGCGGCGGTCACGGGCGGTCATGGAGGACGAGCCATGGCGAGAATCCCTCCGCCAAGAACGGCCAGGAGCCCCCTTTCCCTTTCACCCCCGGCCGCTTTACGCGAATACCGAAAAGGCGTGGCCCGCATCAATCACCAATTGACACACGAACAACAATTGACACATCAACTCGGCGTGAGCCAAAGGGAGTTGTGACTTATCTGACACTTCCACCCATGAACCTTCGCCTGTGGGAAATCGTGTTCCCGAAAGCGGGGCGGAGAACCCCCATCCGTCCCCTCGGAATCGTGAGATGGAGCGCCATGGGTCCCAACACACGACCGTTACCGCAGATACGAGGCCGGGAACACCAGCTGGCACAGATCGGCGCACAGTTGCACAGCGTGACGAGCGCCGGGCGGAGCAGGGTCCTCCTGCTGGAGGCGGCGCCCGGAGCGGGCAAGACCCGCCTTCTGCTGGAAGCCGCCGACATCGCGAGAAGAAACGATTTTGCGGTCGTCACCGGCGTCCCGGCCGGTGCTGACACCGCCCCCAGGACGGCTTCCGCCCGTCCCCGGTCCCGCCCCCAGGGCCCCGCCGACGACGGTTTCCACCACCACGGCACGTCCGCCGCGATCGAGACGGCACGAGCATGGCTGCGCGACGACGCGGAACACCTCCGCGCCGTCGTCACCCTCGACGATCTGCATCTGGCGACTCCCCGCGCCCTGACGGCCCTGTGCGACCTCGTCGCGGCCCTCCGGGGCCGGCCCATCCTCTGGCTGCTCGCCTTCGCCCCGGACCGGGAGACCGCGTCGGGCGAGCCGGCGAAGGCCTGTCTCGGCAAGCTGCGCGGCAGGCTCCCGGTGGAACGCGTGCGGGAGCTCGGTCCGCTCGTGGGCGAGGCCTTGGCGCAGCTGGTCGCGGACCACGCCGGAGCCGCCCCCGCTCCCTCGCTCCTCGCCCTGGCGCAGAGCGTCAACGGCACCCCCCGTACGGTCGCCGAGCTGGTCCGCGGGCTCCTGGAGGACGGCGACCTGTGCGCGGTCGACGGCACCGCGCGGTGGCAGCCCGGCGTACCCGGCCACGCCCCCGACGGGGACGGCGTACGCATGCCCGCGCCGGTACCGGAACGCTTCTCCGCGCTGGTCCAGAAGGACCTCCGGTCGCTCTCCGAGCCCACCATGAAGGCGCTCAGGCTGGCAGCGGTGCTCGGATCGCCGTTCGCCCCGGAGGATCTGTCGGCCATGCTCGGCGAAGCACCGGTCGGCCTGCTGGCGGCGGTGGACGAAGCGGTCGGCCGGGGGCTCCTGGTCTGCGGTGAGCACGACCTCGCGTTCCGCACCGAGCCGATCTGGCGGGTGCTGCTCGACTCCGTACCGCCGCCGGTGTGCGCGCTGCTGCGCCGGCAGGCGGCGGAGATGCTGCTGTCACGGCCCGACGGCGTCGAACGCGCCGCCCTCCAGCTGGTGCACATCGCCCAGCCGGGCAACGCCGAGACCCTGCGGGTCATCGCCGAGGGATCCCAGAGGCTGCTGGCCGCCGATCCGTCGACCGCGGCGTCGCTGGCGACCCGCTGCATGGAGCTGGTGGCGCCCGGGCAGGCCGAGCGGGTGCGGCTGGCGCGGACGGCGGTGGAGGCGTTGACCAGGGCGGGCAGTCTGGACCGGGCCATCGCCCTTGCCAAGGCCACGATCGAGGAGACCACGAGGCTGGCGGCGCCGTTCCCCGCGGGGCTCGCCGCGGACGTCGCCGCGCTGCGGGCGTCGATGTCGGCCGCGCTGCTCCTGCTGGGACAGACGGGGATGGCGCGCCGGGCCGCCCGCGAGGCGCTCGCGGCGCAGGAGGGCGGATTCCAGCACCGCGAGGCTGTCATCACCCATATCGCCGCCTCCTACTTGAGCGGCGACGGCGCCGCGGTGGAACGGGCGCAGAAGATCCTCAGCGCACCCGACGTGCACGCCCAGGCCGTGCACGTGGGCGCGATGACCTTCCACGCGTTCGGCCAGTGGCGCGAGGGCCGGGTGGGCGACGCGGTCGGCACGCTGCGCAAGGCCGTCGCGCTCGACTGCGGCGGCGAGGAGGTGCAACTCCTCGATCCACGCTGGTTCCTCGCCTTCGCGCTCACCAGGACCGACGAGTACGAGGAGGCGGCGGCGGTCATCGAGAGCTCCGCCCGGGCAGCCGCCCCGGAGGCGCGGACGCTGGCCGCCGCCGTCCCGGCCGTGCTGCGGGCACCGCTGCACCTCGCCGAGGGGCGCCTGGACGAGGCCGAGGAGGCGGCGCGGGCGGGGGTGGGCGCCGACGGCCCGTACGTGCCGATGCTCGCCCCGCAGGCGTGGCTGGTGCTGGCCCAGGTCGCCCTGCGCCGGGGGGCGCTCGGCCAGGCCGAGGACCATGTCCGGACCCTGGAGAAGGACTTCCCGCAGGATGCCGCCGGCCCCTGGTGGGCCGCGCACGTGCTGCTGACCGCGCAGTTGGCCGAGGCCCGGGGGGATCTGCGGGCGGCGACGGACGTACTGGCGGAGCTCGCGGCGCGCGACGGTGCGCTGCGCGCGCTCGTGCTGGAGGATCCGGCCGCCGCGGCCTGGTGCGTACGCTGTGCGCTCGCGGCGGACAGGCCGGACCTGGTCCGGGCGGTGGTCGGGACGACGGAGTGCCTCCGCGCGCGCAACCGGCTTGTGCCCGCGGTGCTCGCCTCGGCCACGCACGCCCGCGCGCTCGCGGAGGGGGACACGCCCGCCCTGGCCCAGGCGGCGCCGCTGCACCGTAACCCGTGGGCCCGGGCCGCGGCGGCCGAGGACCACGCCGGTCTCCTGCTCGGCGGTGGCGACCACGAGAGCGCGATCGGCGAGCTGGACCGGGCGATGAGCGCCTACGGCGCGCTCGGCGGCGAGCGGGACGCCGCACGCGTCCGGGCCCGGCTGCGCGCGCTCGGGGTGCGGCGCCGGCACTGGACGCACGCGAAGCGCCCGGTCTCCGGCTGGGAGAGTCTCACCAAGACGGAGCGGAAGGTGGCGGAGCTGGTGGCCGACGGGCTCACCAACCAGCAGGCGGCGCACCACCTGTTCATCTCCCCGCACACGGTGGGGTTCCACCTGCGGCAGATCTACCGCAAGCTCGGGATCCGGTCCCGTACGGCGCTGATCCGGCTCAGGGCGTAGGCGCTCCGTGGGAGGGCGGGATGCGGGGTCCGGGATCGCCGTGATGTGCCGTCGGGCGTCCGAGGCTTCATCGTGGCTGGTGGCGCAGTTCTCCGCGCCCCTTCGGGGCGCTCCTCTTCAGCGGCTCCCACCAGGGGCGGTTGGCGGCGTACCACTCGACGGTCTCGGCGAGGCCCCGTTCGAACCCGATCCGGGGCGTGTGCCCGATGGCCCGGATTTTGGCATCGGTGAGGGAGTAGCGGCGGTCGTGGCCCTTGCGGTCGGGGACCCTGTCGACGCGGCGCCAGGGGGCGTTGAGCGCCCTCAGCAGCCGGTCGGTGAGTTCCAGGTTGGTCAGTTCGGTGGTTCCGGCGATGTGGTAGACCTCGCCCGCCCGGCCGTGTTCGACGACGAGGCGGACGGCGCGGCAGTGGTCGTCGACGTGGATCCAGTCGCGTACGTTGCCGCCGTCGCCGTACAGCGGCACGTTCAGGCCGTCGAGGAGGTTGGTGACGAACAGGGGGACGACCTTCTCCGGGTACTGGTACGGCCCGTAGTTGTTGCCGCAGCGGGTGATGCTGACCGGCAGGCCGTGGGTGCGGGCGTAGGCGAGCGCGATCAGGTCGCCGCCCGCCTTGGCGGCGGCGTAGGGGGAGTTCGGGGCGAGCGGGGCGCTCTCGTCCCAGGAGCCGGTGTCGATGCTGCCGTACACCTCGTCGGTGGAGACGTGGACGACGCGCGGGGTGCCCGCGTCGAGGCATGCCCGCATGAGGGTCTGCACGCCCAGGACGTTGCTGCGGACGAAGGCGTCCGCGGCGGCGATCGACCGGTCGACGTGTGTCTCGGCGGCGAAGTTGACGACGGCGTCGTGGCCGGGGACCACGGCCTTGAGCAGCTCGGCGTCGCAGATGTCGCCGTGGACGAAGGTGAACCGGCCTTCGGCGGGCGTGAGGTTGGCGAGGTTCCCGGCATAGGTCAGCTTGTCGAGGACGGTCAGCGTGTCCTGGTCGGCGAAGGAGCGTACGAAGTGGGAGCCGATGAAGCCGGCGCCGCCGGTCACGAGAATCCTCATGAGGCGACCTGCACCTTGCTGTGGTCGCCGAGGACGAGGCGGTGGGCCCTGAGGATGCGGGGCGTCGACACCACCTCGACCTCGCGGCCGATCAGCGAGCGTTCGACGCGCCGCACTCCGGCGATGGACGCGCCGCGCAGCACGATGGAGTACTCGACCTCGCTGTCGGTCACCGCGCAGTCCTTGTCGATGGAGGTGAAGGGGCCGATGTAGGAGTCGCGGATCCGTGAGCCGGCGGCGACGACCACCGGGCCGACGATCCGTGACCCGGTGACGGTCGCGCCCTTCTCGATCACCACGCGGCCGACGAGTTCGCTGGAGTGGACCTCGCCGGAGCAGTCGGCCTCGACGCCGTCCAGGACGAGGCGGTTGACCTCCAGCATGTCGGCGACGTTGCCGGTGTCCTTCCAGTAGCCGGAGACGACGGTGGAGTCCACGCGGCAGCCCGCGTCGACCAGTTCCTGGATGGCGTCGGTGATTTCCAGCTCTCCCCGCCACGACGGTTTGAGCCGGCCGACGGCGTCGTGCACGCGGGCGGTGAACATGTAGACGCCGACCAGCGCGAGGTCGCTCCTGGGATGCTCGGGTTTCTCCTCGAGACCGGTCACCCGGCCGCTGGGGTCCAGCTCGACCACGCCGAACGCCCGCGGGTCCGAGACCCGGGTCAGCATGATCTGGGCGTCGGGGCGGCTTCGCCGGAAGCGCTCCACGAGCGCGCTGATGCCGCCGACGATGAAGTTGTCGCCGAGGTACATGACGAAGTCGTCGTCGCCGAGGTAGTCGCGGGCGATGTGCACGGCGTGGGCCAGGCCCAGCGGTGCCTCCTGCGGGAGGTAGGTGACGTCCAGCCCGAACCGTGAGCCGTCGCCGACCGCGGACTCGATCTCGGCGGCGGTGTCGCCGACGACGATGCCGACCTCGCGGACGCCGGCCTCGGCGATCGACTCCAGGCCGTAGAACAGGACCGGTTTGTTGGCGACGGGCACGAGTTGCTTGGCCGAGGTGTGTGTGATCGGCCGCAGCCGGGAGCCGGACCCGCCGGCGAGTACGAGCGCCTTCATCGGCGTCCCTCTCTCAGGCTCGGGCGGTCGCCTCGTACATGAGCCTCACAGGTAGGAGTCATCTTCTCCCCAACTCTGGCGTGGAAGCAGGGTGGTTCGGGCCGGCCCGGCCGGGCTAGGCCAGCAGGGCGGGCAGCACGCTCATCCGGCGGATCATCCACTCCGACTCCCACTCGACGGCGGTGGAGGTGCTCAGCCGCGCCCGGGGGAACCGGCGCAGGAATCCGCGAACCGCGATCTGTGCCTCGAGCCGGACGAGCGAGGCGCCGATGCAGTAGTGCATGCCGAGGCCGAAGGAGAGGTGGCCCTGTCCGCGCCGCTCGGCGGCGAAGCTGTCGGCTCCCTCGCCCGGCCGGCGGTTCGCCGCCGCGATGCTGACCTGCACCGGGGCGCCCTTGGGGATCAGGTAGCCGCCGAGGTCGATGTCCTCGGTGGCGAAGCGCCAGGTGGGGTGGGGGAACGGCGGGTGCACCCGGAGGGCCTCCTCGACCCACGCCTTGATGTCCTCGTCGGTGCGGGGCCGTTCCTCCGGCGGCCGTCGCAGGGCCTCGTACAGCGACGCGGAGATCAGGCTGCCGGTGGTCTCGTAGCCGGTGATGATCATCCCGAGGGTCCAGACGATGACCTCGCCCTCGGTGACGGCCGCGTCGGGGCCGTCGGAGGAGTCCAGCAGGCCCGTGATCACCCCGTCGGCCAGCGGCTCCGGGTCGCGCACCCAGCCTTCGACCGCGCCGTACAGCGCCCCGACGGCCTCGGTGCGGGCCGGGTAGTCGGAGGAGTAGAGCATGACGTCGGTGATGGCGCGCAGCTGCCGCTCCGCCTCGGGCGGCAGGCCGAGCATCTCGGAGATGAAGGCGAGCGGGATCCGGTGCGTGTAGTCCGTGACCACGTTGACCTCGGCGGTGGCTCCGGAACGGGACCGCTCCAGCTCGTCCAGGAACCCCTCGACCTTGACGGCGACCCGCTCGCCCCATTTCTCGGTGTTCCGTGGGCTGAGCACCGGCGCGTGCAGCCGCCGGATCCGCGCGTGGTGCTCTCCGTCGCTCATGATCATGGCGCGGGCGTACTCCGGGTCCGGCTGGGAGCCCACCATCAGGCCCGGTTGGCGCATCCAGTCGGGGACCCAGGTCAGGTCCTTGGCGAACTTGGGGTGGGTGAGTGCCTGCCGTACGAGTTCCGGGTCGCACACCACCCAGGCGTGCTGGCCGAGGTACGGGATGCGGACGACCGGGGCCACCTTGGCGGCCGCCAGCAGCTGGGGCATGCAGTCGAAGGGCCCGGGGTCCGTCGGCATGGTGGTGACGGGGGCTTCGGACAGTCCGGTTTTCGTCGTGGTGTTCAACGTATGACCTCTTCGGTGGGAATCTGGCCCTGGGAATCGGCCAGGGCTTCGATGAGTTCGGCGGCCCGGCGTGGGGCGTCGCGGCTCTTGTGCTCGCCGGACAGGGCGCGGGCCCGCCGCCGGTAGCGTTCGTCGTTCAGGACGGTGGTGACCGCGTCGCGCAGGCCGGCCTCCGAGACGGAGCGTCGTCCGAGGACGACACCGGCTCCGGCCCAGGCGACCCGTGCCGCAACGTCCGGGTTCTCCTCCGAGCGCGGTGCGACGACGAGGGGCACGCCGTGGGCGAGGGCGGCGTTGACGCCGTTGTAGCCGCCGTTGGTCACCATCACGTCCACATGGGGCAGCAGGTGGTGGTAGGGGACGAACCGCTCCAGCCGGACGTTGTCGGGGACCGGCCGCAGCAGGTCGACGTCGAGGGTGCTCCCGGTGGTGACCACGACGAGGACGTCCTGGTCGGCCAGGGCCCGTACGGCGGGGACGAGCAGCCAGCCGACGTCGTTGGCGGTGGTGCCCTGGGTGAGCAGCACCACCGGCCGTCCGCCGTGCAGCTCCTCCCACCAGCCGGGCGGGTCGAAGTGCTCCGGCGGGAGTCCGAGGAGCCCGCCGACGAAGTGCGTGCCGGGCAGCAGGTCGCTGCGGGGGAACTCGAAGGACGGCACGGTGCTCATCAGGTAGAGGTCCGGCGGGCGGGCGATGTTCTCCATGGCGCCCGTCCTCAGTCTCGGCAGGTTCACCCGGGCCCGGGTCCGGTCGGCCTCCAGGCGCAGGTCCCGCATGACCACGTGGTCTCCGGCGAATCTGAGCAGCGTGTTACGGAGCCGTGCGAGCGGTGTCGAGCTCGGCGGCAGGCCTTGGCCGAGCGGGCCGGTGTCCCGGCTGCCGAGGATGTAGATGGAGTTGTTGAGCCAGGCCAGCGGGGTGCCGGTGCGTTCGGCGGCGAAGCAGGCGCCGTAACACATGTCGTCGGCGAGGACGCAGTCCGCCGGGAACCGGCCCAGCAGCGCTATCAGGTCGTCCATCTGGCCCGGTGCGGTGCGGTAGAAGATGTCCCGGACGCCGGTCTTGAAGCTGGCGATGCCGGTGAGCCCGGCGTGGTGGGGGAAGGCCTCCTCCCGGCTGTGGCCGCCGAAGTCGAGCCCGGCGCTCATGGGCTCGAAGCGGGCCCCGGCCTGCTCCACCTGTTTCTGGAAGACGCGGCCCGTGTACCAGCGGACCTCGTGGCCGCGCCGGGTCAGTTCGCGGGCGACCTCGAGCATGCTGACGACGTGTCCGGGTGCCGGGGTGGTTGCGATCAACACTCGTGTCAACGTCGCCTCCGTGGGGGTGTCGTGTCACCGTTCTCACCGGTCGGCCCGGGCACCCACGGGCCGGGGCCGACCGGCCACGCACGTCAGCATGGCCCCGCCCGGGGCCGTGGACGGCGGTGCGGGGAAAACCCCGCGCGTTCGCGTGGGATGGCGCGGCCCTGCCGGGCCGATCGCGTCGGCGGACCGCCGGTCATCCCATCCGCGCCGCGGCCCGGCGGGGGATACGAAGGTCCGGCAGGCGCCTGAACAATTGACGCAAGCAATCCCCGGCATCGCCCTTTCCGGGACCGGGAAAGGCGCTGGCGTTCATCCAGGACATGTTCCCGGCCTTGGACATCGCGTACTGGAGGAGGACCTGTGACGGCACCCTTGCGGGAGATTGACGGGCCGGACGGCGCCATCGGTGGACCGAAGAAGGTCACCGTCATCGGCGCCGGTATCGCCGGCCTGGTGGCGGCATACGAATTGGAGCGCCTGGGACATGACGTCGAGGTCATCGAGGGAAGCCACGACATCGGCGGCCGTATTCACACCCACCGTTTCTCCGGCGACGGCCGGACCGGGCCGTTCGCCGAGCTCGGGGCGATGCGGATCCCCGCCGGGCACCGGCTGACCATGCATTACATCGCCGAACTCGGCCTGCAGAACCAGGTGCGGGAATTCCGGACGCTGTTCTCCGACGACGCCGCCTATCTGCCCAGTTCCTCTGGATATCTTCGGGTGCGTGACGCGCATGAAACCCTTGTCGAGGAGTTCGCCGCCGCGCTGCCAGAGCGGAATTACCGCGACAACACGCTGCTGTTCGGCGCCTGGCTGGACGCAAGCATCAGGGCGATCGCCCCGCGGCAGTTCTACGACGGGCTGAACAACGAGATAGGCGAGGAGCTGCTGAACCTCGTCGATCACATCGACCTGACGCCGTACCGGTGCGGCAGCGCGCGGAACAGGATCGACCTGCACGCCTTCTTCGCCGACCATCCCCGGGTGCGGTCGTGCTGCCCGCCGCGCCTGGAGCGTTTCCTCGACGACGTGCTGGACGAGACCAGTTCCACCATCGTGCGGCTGCGGGACGGGATGGACGTACTCCCCCGGCGCCTCGCCTCCCGGATCCGGGGAAAGATCATGACCGGTCAGGAGGTCGTGGGTATCGACGTCCGGGACGACGCGGTGACCCTGCGGATCCGCCAGGGCGTCAGGACGGTCACCAGGACGTGCGACTACGTGGTGTGCACCATTCCGTTCACGGTGCTCAGGAGGATGCGGCTGACCGGCTTCGACCGGGACAAGCTGGACATCGTCCACCGTACGAAGTACTGGGCGGCCACGAAGATCGCCTTCCACTGCCGTGAGGCGTTCTGGGAGAAGGACGGGATCAGCGGGGGCGCCTCCTTCACCGGCGGGCACGTGCGGCAGACCTACTACCCGCCCGCCGACGGCGATCCGGCGCTGGGCGCGGTGCTGCTGGCGAGCTACACCATCGGGCCGGACGCCGACGCCCTCAGCCGACTGGGCGAGGCGGAGCGGAACGCGGTCGTCAGCAGGGAACTGAGCGCGATGCACCCGGAGTTACGGCGGCCGGGCATGGTCCTGGGGGTGGCGGGCCGGGCCTGGGGCGAGCGCCGGTGGTCCTGGGGGGCGGCCACGGTCCGCTGGGGCCAGGAGGCGGCTCTGCGCGAGGCGGAGCGGCGGGAGGCCGCCCGGCCGCAGAGGGGCCTGTTCTTCGCCGGTGAGCACTGTTCGTCGAAGCCGGCGTGGATCGAGGGCGCGATCGAGTCGGCGATCGACGCCGCGCACGAGATCGAGTGGTACGAGCCGCGGGCGAGCCGCGTGTTCGCCGCCACCCGGCCGAGCCGATCGGACAAGTCGGCGTGAGCGTCTTCGACCTGCCCCGGCTGCACTTCGGCGGAACGGCGACGACCCACCTGCCCACCGGGGCGCGCGGCGGTCTCGTCGACCTGGCGACGAACACGGCGCTCACCGCCGGCGGGCAGCCCTTCCCGGCGCACCGCCCGCCCGGTGAGTACCACGACCACCTCGACCGGCTGGGGCCGAGGTACGACGCCACGGGCCGCCCGGCGCCCGACGGGCCGTTCAGCGCGGCCAAGGGCGAGGACTTCGCCGGCAACGGACACTTCGCGATCGACGCCCGGATCACCGGCGTCGAGACCCGGCCGGGCGGGATCGACACCGCCGATCCGGTGGTCGGGCGCACCGTCGACATGTGGGGGCACTACAACGAGTATCTCGCCACCACGGTCAACCGGGCCCGTGTCTTCGACGTCGACCCGTCCTCGGACTGGACGACGACGCTCATGGTCGGGCAGTTCTGCTTCGGGCGCGAGGGACGCTCACACGACGTGGGGTACATGGCCACCGGGATGGTCCGCGGCTTCCATCCTCCGAGGTGGCACAACGCCGGCCACGTCGTCGGTGCCGGCGAGCACTGGCTGGGGCAGCGGCTGCGCCGGTCCGTGGTGCACCAGTTCGTCGTGGACGCGGACGACGGACTGACCTGGCTGGAGGAGGCGGCCGTCTCTCCGGCCGTGCGGCGGCTGCGTGCCACGGTGGCCGGCCTGGAGGCCGGCGGTCTGGTGGTGCAGTTCGCGCTGAGCCACATGTCCGCCCCGCAGGCACCGGACCGGCCGAGCCGGTGGCAGCTGCGCGGGACGATCGCCCCCTGGCGTCCGCGGGAGCCGCGTACGTACCCGGCGGGCCGCCTGCTCGTCCCGGCCCGCCGCACACCTGGCCGGGCTTCCGGCGAAGGGGCCGGCGAGGGCGCCCTGCACAACCTCTCCGTGGAGGTGACGGACGACCACGTCACCCTCAACATGATCACCGCGGTGCCCACGTCCGCCGGGTCCGGGACGGGGGCGGGGACCCCCCGGCCGGTCGACCTCGGCGATCTCGAACTGCGTACGGCGGACAGCGGACGGCTGGTGGCCCGGGTGCCCCGGGAGGCGTACCTCGGCGAGGAGTTCGCCCTGGGCGGTGGCCTGGTGACGGTGCCCGGCGAGATGGCCGCGGGCGATGCGGCCGGGGAGGGGCTGAGGCTGGTGGGCACCGGCCCCGACGGCCCTGTGGTGCACCTGCGGGAGAAGGAGGTCAACGTCCAGGTCGACGACGCCTGCCTCGTCCTGGAGCACCCTCGGAACGCGGAGGACGCGGACCACGACGTCGAGGTGCGGGTGCGGTCGTATCTACGGGGCCGCCCGGCCGCCGTCGGCGGGATCCGCGTACGGCAGTTCTTCAACCCCAGGGCGCTGCCGCGAGATCCGGCCGCCCGCTCCCCCGAGGCGCGCTGCTCCGACGTCGACATCGTCCGGCTGCGCGCGGGCCGTGGGGACGGCTCGGGCACCTGGTCGAGCTCGTGCGTCCTGGACACCGACCACGCGGGCCGCGGGTGGTTCACGATGCGGGGCGCGGCGGCCGGCAGCACCCGTCTCCTGCTCTCGACCGGCGCCGGTGACCTGCCGTGCGACGTGGACCTGCCCGGCTCCGCGGCCCGCGGCTACGACCACGACGACGCACTCGGCTACTGGCCCGGTGCCGGGTACCTGTCGGTGCGGGTCCTGCCCGACGACTGGCGGCTGGCCGGGCTCGGTCCGGACGAGGCGACGTTCGACCTGGTGTACCGGGAGGTCTTCGCCTTCTACGAGCAGCTGTACTCCTTCATGAAGGCGGAGGTCTTCAGCCTGGCGGACCGGTGCAAGGTGGAGACGTACGCGAAGCTGATCTGGCAGATGTGCGACCCGCGCAACAAGACCAAGACGTACTACATGCCGCCGACGAGGGACCTGTCCGAGCCCAAGGCACAGCTACTGCTCACCTTCCTGCGGGCGCGGCAGGCGCCGGACGAGGTCCTCCTGACGGCGCCGGCGGAAAAGGTCCGCCGGGGTGGGGAGATCACCACCCGGACCCGGCTGGTCGAGGTGCTGCGCAACGCGGCCGCGATCGAACTGGCCGTCATGCTGCAGTACTTGTACGCGGGCTACTCGGTGCCGACGCACGGCGCCGGGCTCGCGTACGTACGGCGGGGTCTGTGGACGCCCGAGCAGCTCCGGCTCGCCTGCGGCGACGGCGGGGAGACCCTCGACGGGGGCATCCGCTCCATGCTCCTGGACGTCGCTCGCGAGGAGATGATCCATTTCCTTCTCGTCAACAACATCCTCACCGCGGTGGGCGAGCCGTTCCATGTGCCCAGGATCGACTTCGGCGCGCTCGGCCACGAGCTGCCGGTGCCGTTGGACTTCTGCCTGGAGCGGCTGGGGCCCGGCAGCGTCGAGCGGTTCATACAGATCGAGCGGCCCGGCGACCTCGTCGGCGAGGTACGCCGGGGAGACACGGCCGCGGCCGCCGCGGCCTGGGACGACCGGCACCCCTACGCCTCGCTCAGCGAGCTGTACGCGGCCCTCCGGGAGGGGCTGCGGCGCGTCCCGGACCTCTTCCTGGTGGAGAAGGGCAGAGGCGGCGGGGAGCACCACCTCTTCCTGCGGGAGTCGGTCAACCAGCGCCATCCGGACTACCAGTTGGAGGTCGACGACCTCGCGAGCGCGCTGTTCGCGATCGACGTCATCACCGAGCAGGGAGAGGGCGGGGTGCTCGGTCCGCGAGAGGTGCCCGGCCCGCGAGGCGCAGGCGGCCCGGCCAAGGCCGAGGAGTCGCACTACGCGTCGTTCCTGCGGATCTCCGAACTGCTCCGCGCGGCACCGGCCGCGGGGACGCATCCGGGCGGCGAGCGGTGGAACCCGGCCTATCCCGTCGTACGCAACCCCACGCTCCGGCGAGGCAACCCGGCCATGGAGAGGGTCACCGATCCCGAGGCCCGGTCGGTCATGGAGCTGTTCAACCAGTCGTACTTCATGGCGCTGCAGCTCATGGCCCAGCACTTCGGGGAGCGCCCCGACGCGAGCCTGCGCCGGTCCGACCTGATGAACGCATCGATCGACATGATGACGGGCCTGATGCGCCCGCTGGCGGAACTGCTCGTGACCTTGCCCTCGGGGCGCCGGGGCACGACCACCGGGCCGTCGTTCGAACTGGCCGAGCAGCCCGCGCCGGTGTCCCGACCGGACGTGGCCAGGCGCGGCATCGCCCTGCGCCTGGACCACCTGGCGGCGGCCTGCGGCAAGCATCCCCTGGTGCCCGCCCGCGTGGGCGAGATGAGCGCGTTCTGGGCCGATCACTTGCGGCTGCCGCGCCCGTAGGGCGCCCCCGGGCCGTCCGCGACTTCCTACGACGCAAGGAGACCGCATGTCATCCGCGACGCTGCCGCGGTTCGACCTCAAGGGCTGGGACAGGGCCGACATCGCCGACCCGTACCCGGTGTACCGGCGCTACCGGGAGAGCGCGCCGGTGCACCGCGGGGTCTCGGGGACGGGCGGGCCGCAGACCTTCTACGTGTTCTCCTACGACGAGGTCGTCCGGGTGCTGTCGGGCCGGCGTTTCGGCCGGGACGCGCGCGTGGCGTCCGGCGACACGGGCGCGGCGGCCGGCCCGGTCCCCGCCGAGTACGCGGCCCTGCGGGCCGTGGTCGAGAACTGGCTGGTCTTCCTGGACCCGCCGCGCCACACCGAGCTGCGCGCCCTGCTCGGCGCCGAGTTCTCGCCGTCGGTCGTCGCAGGCCTGCGGCCCCGTATCACCCGGCTCGCGCACGAACTCCTGGAAGGGCTCGGACGGGACCGGGAGGCCGATCTGGTCGAGGGGTTCGCGGCGCCGTTCCCCATCCTCGTCATCTCCGAACTGCTCGGCATCGCACGGGAGGACCACACCTGGCTCCGCGCCAACGCGGTGGCCCTCCAGGAGGCCGGCACCACCCGGTCGCGTGGCGGTCCGGACCGGTACGTACGGGCCGAGGCGGCCGCCGGGGAGTTCGCGCGCTACTTCAGGGCCGAGGTGCGGCGGCGGCGCGGGGACGAGCGCGGCGATCTGCTGACGCTGCTGGTCCGCGCCCGGGACGGCGGTGCGCCGCTGAGCGTGGACGGAATCGTGGGAACCTGCGTCCATCTGCTCACCGCCGGACACGAGACGACCACCAACTTCCTGGCGAAGGCGGTGCTGGCGCTGCGGGCGCACCCCGAGGTCCTCGACGAGCTGCGGGGCGCTCCCGGGCTGACTCCGGGGGCGGTCGAGGAGCTGTTGCGCTACGACTCGCCGGTGCAGGCGGTGACGCGCTGGGCGTACGAGGACACCCGGCTCGGCGGTCTCGATGTGCCGCGCGGCAGCCGGGTGGTCGCCCTGCTGGGCTCCGCGAACCGGGACCCCGCGCGCTTCGCGCGCCCCGACGACCTGGACGTGCGCCGCCCCGCCGACCGGCATCTGGGCTTCGGGCTCGGCATCCACTACTGCCTGGGCGCGACGCTGGCCCGCGCCGAGGCCGAGATCGGCCTGCGGGCGCTGCTGGACGGCCTCCCGTGGCTGGGCCTGGGCGGTCAACGGGTCGAGTACGCCGACGACATGGTTTTCCACGGGCCGACCCGGCTGGTGCTCGGCACGTCCGACGGTCCGTGATCCGACGGCTCATGACCCGCCCGCCCGAGATCCGCCCGCCCGCGATCCCCAGCGGCACACCGACACCGAACGAAGGAAGGCAGCCATGACCCGACAGCCCAACACCGCCACCCCCGACTCCATCGGGCAGGTCTACGACGAGTTCACCGGCATCGGCGCCACGGCCGTCCTGGGCGGCAACATCCACGTGGGCTACTGGGACGACGACCACGACGTCCCGATCGCCGAGGCCACCGACCGCATCACCGACCTCGTCGCCCAGCGCCTCGCCCCACGGCCGGACGCGCACCTCCTGGACGTGGGCTGCGGAAACGGCTTCCCGGCCGTGCGGATCGCGCGGGCGCACGACGTACGGGTGACGGGCATCACCGTCAGCCGACAGCAGGTCGCCCAGGCACAGGAGCTGGCGGCCGACGCCGGCGGGCGGGCCTCCTTCCTCTTCGCGGACGCCATGCACCTCCCCTTCGACGACGGTTCCTTCGACGGGGCCTGGGCGATCGAGGCGCTGATGCACATGACCGAGCAGACCCGGGCCCTGTCGGAGCTCCACCGCGTCGTACGGCCCGGCGGCCGCCTGGTCGTCACCGACCTGTGCCAGCGGCAGCCGTTCACGGGCGAGGACAGGGCGCTGCTGGACGGCATGCTGCGCGCGTACGAGATCGTCGACATCAGCACACCCGGGGAACATCGCGCGCGCCTGGCGGAGGCGGGCTGGGAGCTTCTGGAGATGACAGACATCGGCGAACGGGTCCGTCCCAGTTACGGGCACGCCGCGGCCGCCTTCCGGGAGCTCGCCACCTCCCTCGACGCCGGCGCGGCGGAGCAGATCACCGCGGCGGCGGACGCGATGGAGGCGTTCGGGAAGCATCCGGACACCGGCTATGTGGTGATCACCGCGCGGCGGTCCTGAGCGATGACGACCAGCCTCGGCGCACCACCCGCCCCGCCGGCCGCCGTGCGCTCGCGCCAGGACCGCGGGCTCGCCGACCGCATCGCCCTGTCGGCCGCGACCCGCCAGGGGGTGCACCTGCGGACCGCCGACGTCCACGCCTGGCTGACCGAGCGGCGCCGGGTCAACGCCTTCCAGGTGGACCGCATCCCGTTCGCGGAGCTGACGCAGTGGCGCTTCGAGGACGGCAGCGGCAATCTCGTGCACCGCAGCGGCAGGTTCTTCACCGTCGAGGGCATGCGCGTGGTGGACCGCGACGGCCCCGGGCGGGAGTGGCGGCAGCCGGTCATCCGCCAGCCCGAGATCGGCATCCTCGGCATCCTGGCCAAGGAGTTCGACGGCGTACTGCACTTCCTGATGCAGGCCAAGATGGAGCCGGGCAACCCCAATCTGCTCCAGCTCTCCCCGACCGTCCAGGCCACCCGCAGCAACTACACCAAGGCCCACCGGGGCGCGAACGTCACCCTCATCGACCACTTCCACCGGCCCGACCGGCACCGCGTCATCGTCGACGTCCTCCAGTCGGAACAGGGGTCGTGGTTCTTCCACAAGTCCAACCGCAACATGATCGTCGAGACCGTCGGCGACGTCCCCGAACTGGACGACTTCCGCTGGCTCACCCTCGGTCAGATCGCCGAACTCCTCCACGAGGACGATCTGGTCAACATGAACGCCAGGAGCGTGCTGTCCTGCGTGCCGCACCAGGACACCACGCCCGGTGCGCTGCTCTCCGATGCCCAGCTCCTGTCCTGGTTCACCGGCGAACGCTCCCGCCACGACGTGTACGCCGAGCGCGTGCCGCTGTGCTCCGTGAGCGGCTGGCGGCGCGGGAAGGAGACGATCGAGCACGAGGAGGGCCGCTACTTCAAGGTCGTCGCCGTCTCCGTACGGGCCGGGAACCGCGAAGTGGTCCACTGGGACCAGCCGTTGATCGAACCGGTCGGCGTGGGCGTCACGGCGTTCCTCGTACGGACCATCGGCGGGGTGCCGCACGTCCTGGTGCACGCCCGGGTCGAGGCCGGCTTCCTGGACACGGTCGAACTGGCCCCCACCGTCCAGTGCACGCCCGCCAACCACGCCCATCTGCCGCCGCGGCGGCGTCCGCCCTTCCTCGACGCCGTCCTGGGCGCCCCCGCCTCACGTATCCGCTACGAGGCGATCCACTCCGAGGAAGGGGGGCGCTTCCTCAACGCACGGAGCCGCTACCTCGTCGTCGACGCCAACGCGACCGAGGCCGGGCTGGACCCGCCGCCCGGCTACGCCTGGGTCACCCCCGCCCAGCTCAGCGCCCTCACCCGGCACGGCCACTACCTGAACGTGGAGGCCCGCACGCTGCTGGCCTGCCTCAACGCCGGCGCTCTGCGGCCCCAAGGAGGGATGTGACATGACACGTACACCGGAAACGCCCCCGCCGCTGATCACCGTCCTCGGCGCCTCGGGCTTCGTGGGTTCGGCCGTCGTCCGCGCGCTGGCGCGCCGCCCGGTCCGCCTGCGGATGGTGGCACGCAGGGCGAGCGTGCCGCCTCCCGGCCCGGCCCGGACGACCGTCGTCACCGCCGATCTCACCGACAGGGATGCGCTCGCCGAGGCGGTCGCCGGATCGGACGCGGTGGTACATCTGCTCCTCGCGGACGGCGGGTGGCGGGCGGCCGAGAGCGACCCGGGGGCCGAGCGCGTGAACGTGGGCGTGATGCAGGACCTGATCGACGTGGTACGGCCGGGGCCTGGCGGGGCGCCTGCGCTGGTCGTGTACGGCGGCGCCGCCTCGCAGGTCGGCGCGCCGCCGCGGGAGCCGCTCGACGGCAGCGAGCCCGACCACCCCGAAACCGCCTACGACCGGCAGAAGCTGACGGCGGAGCAGGTGTTGGAGAAGGCCACGGCCGAGGGCCGGGTGCGCGGCATCGGTCTGCGCCTGCCCACGGTCTTCGGCGAGGCCGCCGCTCCCGGCGCCGCCGACCGTGGCGTCGTCTCCGCCATGGCACGCCGCGCACTGGCGGGCCGGACGCTCACCATGTGGCACGACGGCACCGTGCGGCGGGACCTGGTCCATGTCGAGGACGTCGCGGCCGCGTTCGCCGCGGCGCTCGACCACCCCGACCCTCTCTTGGGCGCCCACTGGCTGGTCGGCGCGGGCCGCGGCGACGCGCTCGGCGACGTCTTCCGGCTCGTCGCCCACGCGGCGGCCGAGCACACGGGCCGGCCGCCGGTCCCCGTGGTGTCCGTGGAACCGCCCGCGCACGCCCCGGTCACCGACTTCCGCAGCGTGACGATCGACTCCTCGCCGTTCCGGGCGGCCACGGGCTGGCGGCCCCTCGTCCCGCTCGCCGGAGGGATACGCCGCACCGTCGCGGCCCTGGCCCGGCAGCGGGAGAACGACCCGGCGGCGGTCCGGTGAAAACAACCACCCCCGACAGAAGGGCCGGCACATGACCACGCGCGTATGGGACTACCTCACGGAGTACGAGACCGAGCGTCAGGACATCCTCGACGCCGTCGAAACGGTCTTCGCATCGGGACAGCTCGTGCTCGGCGAGAGCGTGCGCGGCTTCGAGGCCGAATTCGCCGCCTACCACGGGGTGGACCACTGCGTCGGTGTCGACAACGGCACGAACGCGATCAAGCTGGGACTCCAGGCCCTGGGCGTCGGACCGGGCGACGAGGTGATCACGGTGTCGAACACCGCGGCACCGACCGTGATCGCCATCGACGCCACGGGCGCCACCCCCGTCTTCGTCGACGTCCGCGCGGACGACCACCTCATGGACACCGCCCAGGTCGCGGCGGCGATCACCCCGCGCACACGCTGCCTCCTGCCCGTACACCTCTACGGCCAGTGCGTCGACATGGCTCCCCTGACGGAGCTCGCCGACCGGCACGGCCTGGCCGTCCTGGAGGACTGCGCCCAGGCGCACGGAGCCCGGCAGGGCGGCAGGACGGCGGGCACGACGGGTGACGTGGCGGCCTTCTCCTTCTATCCCACCAAGGTCCTCGGCGCGTACGGGGACGGCGGCGCGGTGCTCACCTCGGACGCGTCCGTGGCAGAGCGGCTGCGGCGGCTGCGGTACTACGGCATGGAAGAGCGCTACTACACCCTGGAGACGCCCGCCCACAACAGCCGTCTCGACGAGGTCCAGGCCGAGATCCTGCGGCGCAAGCTCAAGCGGCTCGACAGCTACGTCGCCGGCCGCAGGGCCGTCGCCCGGCGCTACGCCGACGGTCTCGCCGACACCGGTCTGCACCTTCCGCACACCGCCCCGGGCAACGAGCACGTCCACTACGTGTACGTGGTGCGCCATCCCCGCCGCGACACCGTCATCGAGCGCCTCAAGGCCTACGACATCCACCTGAACATCAGCTATCCGTGGCCGGTGCACACCATGACCGGCTTCGCCCACCTCGGGTACGCGGCGGGCTCGCTTCCGGTCACCGAGGCGCTGGCCGCCGAGATCTTCTCGCTGCCGATGTACCCCTCGCTCTCCCCCGACCAGCAGGACAAGGTCATCCACGCCGTGCGCGAGGTACTGAAAACACTGTGACATCCGGGAGCCGACATGAAAGCACGCGAACTCACCGTCGACGGCGCACTCGAGTTCACCCCCCGCGTCTTCCCCGACGAACGGGGCCTGTTCCTCTCGCCGTTCCAGGAGGAGGCGTTCACCGAGGCGCACGGCGCCCCGCTCTTCCGCGTCGCGCAGACCAACCACAGCGTGTCCCGGCGCGGGGTGGTCCGGGGAATCCACTACACCGTGACGCCGCCCGGGACCGCGAAGTACGTCTACTGCGCCCGCGGGAAGGCCTTGGACGTCGTGGTCGACATCAGGGCCGGCTCGCCGACGTTCGGCCGGTGGGACTCGGTGCTGATGGACCAGCGGGACCACCGTGCCACCTATCTCCCCGTGGGAGTGGGCCACGCGTTCGTGGCGCTCGAGGACGACACCGTCATGGCGTACCTGCTCTCCGAGAGCTATGTGGCCGAGCACGAACTCGCCCTGTCCGTCCTCGATCCGGCTCTCGGGCTGCCTCTGCCCCGGGACACCGAACCGGTCCTCTCCGAGCGGGACCGTGCGGCGCCCACGCTCGCCGAGGCACGGGAGCGGGGCCTGCTGCCGGAGTACGACCGCTGCCAGGAGATCGAGCGGGGGCGGCTCACCGACACCCCGGCCCTCCCCCGATGATCCCGATGCCCCCGAAGCGTTCCCCGATCCGCGCCACCCTTCCCGCACCCACCGACCGAAAGGCCACCGCCATGACCGACTCCGCCCAGACGCTGCCGGTGCCGGAAGCCGTCGGCGAGCTGTACGACCGGCTGACGCTGAGCGCGATGAACGACGGCACGTTCAACACCAACGTCCACATCGGCTACTGGGACACACCGGACTCCGAGGCCACCGTCGAGGAGGCGATGGACCGGCTCACCGATGTGTTCATCGACTGGCTGAAGGTGGACCGTTCGTCCCATGTCCTGGACCTGGGCTGCGGGGTGGGCGGCCCCGGTCTGCGGGTCGTGGCGCACACCGGCGCGCGGGTCACCGGCATCAGCATCAGCGAGGAGCAGATCAGGACCGCCAACCGGCTGGCGGCCGAGGCCGGCCTCGCCGACCGGGCCGTCTTCCGGCACGGCGACGCGATGGAACTCCCCTTCGCGGACGCCTCGTTCGACGCCGTCATGGCCCTGGAGTCCATCTGCCACATGCCGGACCGGCAGCAGGTGCTCACCGACGTGGCCAGGGTGCTCGCCCCCGGCGGCCGGCTCGTCCTGACCGACATCTTCGAGCGCCACCCGCGCAAGGAGGTACGCCACCCCGGCATCGACAAGTTCTGCCGCGACCTCATGTCGACCACCGCGGACATCGACGACTACGTCGCCCTGCTCCACCGCTCCGGCCTGCGGCTGCGCGCCGTCCTCGACATCACCGAGCAGACCACGCTGCGCCTCGCCGACGAGCTGGCGAAGCTGGGAGGCGCCGAGGAGCGCCCCGCGGCGATGAACGAGGGCAACTTCGACTTCTCCGACGACGCCTTCCGGCCGTCCGACCTGGCGGGGGCCGACGACTTCGGCTGCCTCCTGGTCGTCGCGGAACGCCCCTGAGCCGCCGAGGCGCCGGGAGCGGCCCCGCGCCCCGGCGCCTCCTGTATCGAGGAAAGGCTAGGACGACATGACGCGTTCCGATGATTTCACCGATGTGCTGATCGTGGGCGGCGGCCCGGTCGGGATGGCGCTGGCGCTGGACCTGACGTATCGCGGGATCGACTGCGTGGTCGCCGACGCCGGTGACGGAACGGTCCGGCACCCCAAGGTGAGCACGATCGGTCCGCGCTCGATGGAGCTGCTGCGCCGCTGGGGTGTCGCGGACGCCGTCCGCGGCGCAGGATGGCCGGCCGGCCATCCCCTGGACATCGCCTGGGTCACCCGGGTCGGCGGCCACGAGGTGCACCGCTACCGCCGGGGGACGGCCGGTGACCGCCCGGCCTTCGCGCACACTCCCGAGCCGGACCAGATATGCCCGGCGCACTGGCTGAACCCGGTGCTGACGCGGGCCGTGGGCGTCCACCCGGACGGTCCGCTCCGGCTCCGTACCACCGTCGACCGGGTGGTGCGGGGCGAGGACCATGTCGAGGCCACCCTGACCGACCATGCCACCGGCCGGGCCGGCACGGTCCGGGCGCGGTTCCTGGTCGCCTGCGACGGCGCCGCCTCCCCGGTCCGGCAGGCGTGCGGCATCGACGCGCCGGCCCGCCACCGTACGCAGGTCTTCCGCAACATCCTCTTCCGCGCCCCCGAGCTGCGGGAGCGGCTCGGGGAGCGGGCCGCGCTCGTCCACTTCCTGTTGCTGTCGTCGACGCTGCGCTTCCCCCTGCGCGCGCTGAACGGCCGCGATCTGTACAACCTGGTGGTCGGCGTGGACGACGACTCGGCCGGCCGTGCGGACGCGCTGTCGTTGATCGGGGACGCGCTCGCCTTCGACACGCCGGTGGAGGTGTTGAGCGACGGCGAGTGGCATCTGACCCACCGCGTCGCCGACCGGTACCGCGCCGGGCGCGTCTTCCTGGCCGGCGACGCCGCGCACACCCTGTCGCCCTCGGGTGGCTTCGGGCTCAACACCGGCATCGCCGACGCCGCCGACCTGGGCTGGAAGATCGCCGCCACGGTCGACGGCTGGGCCGGGCCCGGGCTGCTCGACACGTACGAGACCGAGCGCAGGCCGATCGCGGTGGAGAGCCTGGAGGAGGCCAACCTGAATTTGCAGCGCACGCTGGGCAGGCAGGTGCCGGCCGAGATCCACCTGGACGGGCCGGCGGGTGAGCGGGCCCGCAGGGAGATGGCCGGGCGGCTGGAGAGCAGCGGCGTGCAGCGGGAGTTCGACGCCCCGGAGATCCACTTCGGGCTGCGCTACCGCTCCCCGATCGTCGTCGAGGACCCCGGCGTGCCCGTACGCCAGGGCAGGCCGGACGCCGACTGGCGCCCCGGCAGCGAGCCGGGCTACCGCGCCGCGCACGCGTGGTGGGACGCCACCACGTCCACGCTCGATCTGTTCGGGCAGGGATTCGTCCTGCTGCGCTTCGCGGAGCACGGTGAACTCGCCGGTGTGGAGCGGGCGTTCGCCGATCGCGGCGTGCCGCTGACCGTGCTCGGCGGTGGCGACGGGGAGGTCGCCAAGCTCTACGAACGGCCCTTCGTGCTGGTCCGCCCGGACGGCCATGTGGCCTGGCGGGGCGACGAGCCACCCCGGGACCCGGCCGCGCTGGCCGACACCGTACGGGGCGCGGGGGCCGGGGAGTAGCGGGAGAGCGGTCCGCCGAAGGACGTGGGCCGGGCGCGACCGCCCTGGCGCCGGCATGGCATCACCGCGCCACCACCTGGCACCGCGTGGCGCCACCTGACACCTAACTGGTGCCCGGTGGCGCCACTTCTGCTTGCCATGGCGCCATTTTGGTGCCACTATCTTCTTCATGGACCTGACCCCCTACGTCGATCACCTCCGCCGTGAGCTCGCGGTCGCCGCGAACGCCGGCGGGGACGAGGCACGCGCCCTGGCCGAGCGGCTGACCGCGCCGCTGGAGTCGGCCGCCCGGCTGACCCTGCTCAACGCGCTGTCCGCCGCGTCGAACGAGATCACGCGTGACCTGGCGCCGGGGTCGGTGGACGTACGGCTGCGGGGGCTCGACCCGGAATTCGTGGTGACGGCTCCGCTGGCCGCGGAGGGCTCCGGTGACGTCGCTCCCGACGTGGCGGCACCGATGGCGCCACCTGTGGCACCGGTGGCGCCACACGCCGCGGACGGCGAGGAGGGCGGTACGGCCCGGATCAACTTCCGGCTCCCGGCGCCCCTCAAGGCCCGCGTCGAGGACGCCGCCGGCCAGGAGGGCCTGTCGGTCAACGCCTGGCTCGTACGGGCGGTGGCCCTCGCCCTGGAACCGGGCGGACCGGCCCAGCCGGCCGCACGCGCCACCGGGTCGGGCAAGAGCTACCGGGGCTGGGTCCGCTAGCCGGAGCACCACCGCATCACCCGCGCCATCCGCGCGAACACCCACCAGAGCCAAGAGGACGGGACAGCCATGCCTTCTTTCGAAACCCCCGAGCCCATCACCGCGGTCGTCGAGATCGAGGTCGGCAACGTGCGGATCGCCGCGAGCAAGCGCACGGACACGGTCGTCGAGGTGCTGCCGAGCGACGGCGCCGAGGAGGTCGACGTACGGGTGGTGCAGCAGACCAAGGTCACGTACGCCAATGGCGTCCTGACCGTGAAGGGGCCGAAGAAGCGCTCGCCGTTCGGCAAGTACGGATCGGTCGACGTGACCGTCGAACTGCCCGCCGGCTCCCACCTGCGGGGCACCACCTCCGTGGGGGACTACACCTCCGAAGGGCCGCTCGGGGAGTGCCGGGTCAAGACCTCGCTCGGCGACATCCGGCTCGACGAGACCGGTGTCACGAACCTGCGTACGGGCACCGGCGAGATCCGTGTCGGCCGGGCCGTGGGTGACGCCGAGATCCACGGGATGGGCCGGGCCGAGATCGGCAGCATCACGGGTGCGGCGACCGTCAAGAACGGCAACGGCGACACCACGATCGGCGAGATCACGGACCACCTGAAGGCCAACTCCTCCAACGGGCACATCACGGTCGGCGTGGCCCACGGGTCCGTGGAGGCCAAGTCCGCCAACGGCGCCATCCGCCTCGGCGAGGTGGCCCGCGGCGTGATGCGGCTCCAGACCGCCGCGGGCGACGTGGAGGTCGGCATCCGCGAGTCCACCGCGGCCTGGCTGGACGTCAACTGCCGCATCGGCACCGTCCGCAACTCCCTCGGCGCCGCCGAGAGCCCCGACAGCTCCGACGAGACCGTCGAGATCCACGCCCGCACCGGCGCCGGCGACATCGTGATCCGACGCGCCTGACCCCTCCCCCGCCGCCGGACAGACACACCAGGCACCTCTCGCACCACAAGTCACACCACGATCAGGCCCGTGTGGCATGTCACGGTGACATGTCACACCTCACAGAGAGATGTGACCGCGCATGACCGCGCCCACTACCGCGCCCATCCTCACGGCCCCGCCGGCGATCTCCGCCCTGGGACTGCGGAAGTCCTACGGCGACAAGGTCGTCCTGGACGGCATCGACCTGACCATTCCCGAGGGCAGCATCTTCGCCCTGCTCGGCCCCAACGGCGCCGGCAAGACCACCACCGTCCAGATCCTCTCCACGCTCATCGCCGCCGACGGCGGCCAGGCCCAGGTCGCCGGCCGCGACCTGACGCGCGAAGCCGACGGCGTACGCGCCGCCATCGGGGTCACCGGCCAGTTCGCCGCGGTCGACAACCTCCTCACCGCCGAAGAGAACCTCCTCCTCATGGCCGACCTCCAGCACGTCCCCCGCGCGGAGGGCAGGCGGCGGGCCGCCGAACTGCTGCGCCGGTTCGAGCTGACCGAGGCCGCCCGCAAGCCCGTCGTCACCTTCTCCGGCGGGATGCGCCGCAAGCTCGACCTGGCGATGACCCTGGTCGGCGACCCGCGGATCATCTTCCTCGACGAGCCGACCACCGGGCTCGACCCCCGCAGCCGCCGCACCATGTGGGAGATCATCCGCGACCTCGTCGTCGCCGACGGCGTGACCATCTTCCTCACCACGCAGTACCTGGACGAGGCCGACCAGCTCGCCGACCGGATCGCCGTCCTCGACCGGGGCAGGCTGGTCGCCGAGGGCACGGCGGACGAACTCAAGCGCCTCATACCCGGCGGGCACATCCGCCTCCAGTTCGCCGACCTCACCGAACTCGACGCCGCCGCACGGCACTTCGGCGCGGCGGCCCGCGATCCGGAGGAGCTGACGCTGCGGATCCCCAGCGACGGCAGCATCCCGACCCTGCGCGCCGTACTCGACGTCCTGGACGACGCCGCCGTACGGGCCGAGTCCCTGACCGTGCACACGCCCGACCTCGACGACGTCTTCCTCACCCTCACCGGTCACGGCACCCCCGACACCACCACGGAGATGGCCCGATGAGCTCCCTCGCGTACGCCGTCAGCGACTCGATGACGATGCTGCGGCGCAACCTCAAGCACGCACAGCGCTACCCCGCGATGTCCCTCTCCGTCGTCATCATGCCCGTGATGATGCTGCTGCTGTTCAACTACGCCTTCGGCGGGGCGCTCGGCGCGGGCATCTCCGGCGGGCCGACCGGCGGCGGCTCGTACATCGACTACGTCGCGCCCGGCATCATCCTGATGACCGCGACCGCCGGGGCGGTGTCGACGGCGGTCGGCGTCTGCGTCGACATGACCGAGGGCATCGTCAACCGGTTCCGTACGCTGTCGATCTCCCGCGCCGCGTTCCTGACCGGGCACGTCCTCGGCAGCGTCATCCAGACCCTGATCGCCATCGCCCTGGTCATCGGCGTCGCGCTCGCCATCGGCTTCCGCCCCGACGCCTCCGCCGTCGAGTGGCTCGCCGCGATCGGCCTGCTCACGCTGCTCGCCCTGGCACTGACCTGGCTCTCGGCCGGCATCGGCCTGGTGTCCAGGACGCCGGAGTCGGCGAGCAACACCCCGATGCCGCTGACCTTCCTGCCCTTCCTCGGCAGCGCCATCGTCCCGACCGACTCGATGCCGGCCGGACTGCGCTGGTTCGCCGAGTACCAGCCCTTCACACCCGCCATCGAGACCCTGCGCGGCCTGCTGATGGGCACCGGGATCGGCAACAGCGGGTACATCGCGGTCGCGTGGTGCGTCGGGCTCACCCTCGTCGGCTACTTCTGGTCCCGGTCCGCCTTCGGCCGCACCTCCAAGCGGTAACCGCCGCTTCCCTCATGCCACTTCGCACTACTGCACCGTCCATGCGTCACAGGTCACCGTTCACCGCACGTCACTCTCCACGGAGGACACCATGCAGCACGAACCGTCGCTCACCGAGCCGGTTACGCTTCCGACGCAGCGCGCCGCCGGCTGCCCCTTCGACCCGCCCGCCGGCCTCGCGGAGCTGCGCGAGCAGCGGCCGCTGACCCGGATGACGTACCCCGACGGGCACGTCGGCTGGCTGGCCACCGGATACCCGGCGGTCCGTGCGATCCTCGGCGACCCCCGCTTCAGCTCACGGTACGAGCTGCTGCACTACCCCTTCCCGGGCGGCCCCGAGGGCCCGCTGCCGCCCGCGCCCGTCGGGGACATGACGGGGATGGACGCGCCCGAGCACACCCGCTACCGGCGGCTGCTGATGGGGAAGTTCACCGTCCGCCGGATGCGCCAACTCACCGACCGCGTCGAGGAGATCACCGCCGAGCACCTGGACGCCCTGGAACACCGAGGGCCCGGCGCCGACCTGGTGAAGGCCTTCGCCCGGCCCATCCCCGCGCTGGTGATCTGCGAGCTGCTCGGCGTTCCGTACGCCGACCGCGACCGCTTCCAGGGCCACGCCGACACGATCATGTCCATGGACGCGCCGCCCGAGGAGGGGTACGCGGCCATGGCCGCCCTCCAGGAGTACATGGCCCATCTGGTCGCCGCCAAGCGCGCCGACCCCTCCGACGACCTGCTCGGCGACCTGGCCTGCGACTCCGACCTCACCGACGAGGAACTGATCGGTATCGGCGCCTTCCTGCTCGCCGCCGGTCTCGACACCACCGCCAACATGATCGCCCACGGGACGTTCGCGCTGCTCACCAACCCGGCCCAGGCCGAGGCCCTGCGCACGGACCCGGACCTCGCGCCCCGGGCCGTCGAGGAACTGATGCGGTATCTGACCGTCGCCCCCACCACCGTGAGGTCCGCGCTGGAGGACGTCGAAGTGGAGGGACAGATGATCAAGGCCGGTGAGAGCGTCACGATCTCGCTGGAGGCCGCCAACCGCGACCGGGAGCGGTTCCCCGACCCGGACGTTCTCGACCTGCACCGCAAGGCCACGGGGCATCTGGGCTTCGGGCACGGCATCCACCAGTGCCTGGGGCAGCAACTGGCCCGCGTCGAGCTGATGGTCGCCCTGCCCGCGCTGCTCGGCCGGTTCCCCACGCTGCGCCTGGACGTGCCGGCCGACGAGGTGCCGCTGCGGACGAACATGAACATCTACGGGGTGCACCGGCTGCCGGTCACCTGGGACGAGGACTGATCCCATGGACGTCCGCGTCGACCGCGACCGGTGCATCGGCGCCGGAATGTGCGCCCTCACCGCCCCCGAGATCTTCGACCAGGACGAGGACGAGGGCCTGGTCGTCCTCCTGAACACCCGCCCGCCGCAGGAGCGGCGCGCGGCAGTCCGTATCGCCGCCGGCGCGTGCCCCGCCGCGGTCATCACCCTCACCGAGCAGGACACCTCCACCGCCCCTTAGGCGCGGCCCCGCCGCCGTCATCACCCTCACGGAGCCGGGCACCTCCACCGCCTCCCAGGCGCGGCCCCCTCCCCGCGCGTCGCCCCCGAGGCGACCTCCACTCCCGGCGGGCAACTCCCCCGCCGCCAGGCGCCGGGCACCGCGGTTCACACCCGACGCACCTCGCGATCCGGCCCGCAGCGCCGCCGCGGTGTCGGCACGACGCCCCGCCCCGGCACACCGCCGTCAACGTCCCCGCCGAAACACCCGATGCGGCCCTGCCCGCACGCCATGGCGGCCGGCCAGGCGGTGTCCCCGGCCGGCGCGACCGAGCGCCTCTCCCGCCCGCGGAAACACCGTCCCGCCGCCGACGGCACCGCACGTGTGCCGCCGGCGGCGGGACCACCTCCCACCCGGCCCCTATGCCCACCCACCACCACCTCACCGACAGGACCTTCCCCACCGTGGCTACCTTCCTCTCCCATCTGGGCCGTTTCGCCTTCCGAAGGCGGGGCCTGGTCGTCGTCCTGTGGCTCCTGGCCCTCTTCGGCGCGGGCTTCGCGGCCTCGACCGCCCCCGCCCCGCCCGCCGACACCTTCTCCATGCCGGGCACGGAGTCGCAGAAGGCGTTCGACCTCCTCCAGCGGAAGTTCCCGGACGCTCGCGCGGACGGCGCCACCGCCCGCGTCGTCATCCGCGCCCCCGGCGCCGAGAAGATCACCTCCCCCACCCGTAAGGCACAGGTCGACCGGCTCGTCGCGGACGTGGCCAAGGCGCCTCAAGTCGCCGGCGTGCCCGACCCGTTCGCGGCGAACGCCGTGAGCGGCGACCGTACGACGACGTACGCGTACGTCACGTACGAGACGAAGGCGACCGAGCTGACCGACGCCGCGCGCAAGGGACTTGACGACGCGATGGAGCGGGCCCGTGACACCGGACTCGTCGTCGAGGCGGGCGGCGACGCCGTCAGGATCGAGCAGACGATGGGCGGTACGGGCGAGCAGATCGGCATCCTCATCTCCGCCGTCGTCCTCCTCCTCACCTTCGGCTCCCTGATCGCCGCCGGGATGCCGCTGCTGACGGCCCTGATCGGCGTCGGCATAGGCATCAGCGGCATCACCGCGCTCGGCAGCACGCTCGGGTTGTCGTCGACCACGTCGACGCTGGCGATGATGATCGGCCTCGCCGTGGCCATCGACTACGCCCTGTTCATCGTCTCCCGCTACCGTTCCGAGATCGCCGAGGGGCGTGAGCGCGCCGAAGCCGCCGCACGCGCCGTCGGCACCGCGGGCTCGGCCGTCGTCTTCGCCGGACTCACCGTGATCATCGCCCTGGCGGGCCTCGCGGTGGTGAACGTCCCGATGCTCACCAAGATGGGCCTGACCGCGGCCGGCACGGTCGCCGTCGCCGTACTCGTCGCGATCACCTTCGTCCCGGCGCTCCTCGGCTTCGCCCCCGTCAGGGTCCTCGCCCGCCGGGACCGCAAGCAGTACACCGGCAAGCCTCTGTCGAAGCGTCAGCAGCGCAAGGCCGACAAGCGCGCGGCCCGCCGCAGGCCCAACCTCGGCGCCCGCTGGGCGGGGCTCGTGCTGCGCCACCCCGTCGCCGTCCTCCTGATCGGTGTGGTCGGCCTGGGCACGGTCGCCGTGCCCGCCGCGAGCCTCGAACTGGGGCTGCCGGGCGAGGGCACCATGGCGCCGCACACCACCCAGCGCAAGGCGTACGACATGCTGTCGGACTCCTTCGGGCCCGGCTTCAACGGGCCGCTGACGGTGACCGTCGAGGCGAAGGACGTGAAGACGACGGCGGAGCGGGTCCGCACGGCGCTGAAGGAGGTCCACGGCGTCGACGCCGTCTCCCCCGCCACCACCAACCCGTCCGGCGACACCGCCCTCGTCAACGTCGTCCCCAGCACCGGTCCGACGGACACCAGGACCGAGGAGCTGGTGCGCACGCTGCGCGGCATGGCGGGCGGTCTCGAATCCCGCACGGGCGCCACGGAGATCATGTTGGCCGGTCAGACCGCGATGTTCATCGACTTCTCGCAGACCCTGGACGACGCGCTGCTGCCCTACCTCGGCCTGGTCGTCGGTCTGGCCTTCCTGCTGCTGATGCTGGTCTTCCGGTCCGTGCTGGTCCCGCTCAAGGCGGCCCTCGGGTTCCTGCTGTCGGTGGGCGCGGCCCTCGGCGCCGTCGTGGCCGTCTTCCAGTGGGGCTGGCTCGCCGGCCTGGTCGGCGTCGACCAGCCGGGCCCCGTCATGAGCACCCTGCCGATCTTCATGATCGGTGTGGTCTTCGGCCTCGCCATGGACTACGAGGTCTTCCTGGTGTCCCGGATGCGTGAGGCGTACGTCCACGGAGCCCGGCCCGGCGAGGCGGTCGTCACCGGCTTCCGGTACGGCGGCCGGGTGGTCGGCGCGGCCGCGATCATCATGACCAGCGTCTTCTCCGGCTTCATCATGGAGGACAACGACTTCGTCAAGATGATCGGCTTCGGCCTCGCGGCAGCCGTCCTCTTCGACGCCTTCGTCGTCCGCATGGCCGTCGTACCCGCCCTGTTCGCCCTGCTCGGCAGGTCCGCCTGGTGGCTGCCGAAGTGGCTCGACCGGCTCCTGCCGGACATCGACGTCGAGGGCGAGAAGCTGACCCGGCGGCCCGCGGCGCACTCGGCCCGCGAGACCCACCTCGTGGGCTGACGCACCGCCACCACCCGCCACTCCCACGCAGCGGGCGAAGGCTCAACCGCCGGCGCTGATACGGGCGATGAGCAGGGCGATGTCGTCGTCGGCGGCGGTGGGGACGAGGTGCGTGAGCAGGCTGTCGCACAGGGCGGTCAGGGACGGCGTGGGCTGTGCGAGCACATGGGTCAGTTCGGTGAGGCGTTCGTCGATGTCGCAGCCACGGGCCTCGATGAGGCCGTCGGTGTACAGGACGAGGAGGCTGCCCGGTGGCAGGGCGAGATCGGTGGTGGTGAAGCGTGTACCACCCACGCCCAGCGGGACACCGGGCGGCACGTCGACAAGGCGCGCGGCGCCGTCCGCGGTGACGATCGCGGGCGGCGGGTGGCCGGCGCGTGTGATGCGGCAGTGGCCGGTCGCCGGGTCGACCACGATGCAGAGGAAGGTGGCGAGCATCGGTTCGGCGAGGTCCTGCAGGGCCGCCTCCAGGTGGTACAGCAGCTCTTCGGGCGCGAGGTCGAGGCGGGCGAGCGCTCTGACGCTGGCGGAGAGTCGTCCCATCACCGCTGCGGCCGCGGTGCCGTGTCCCATCACGTCGCCGATGACCAGCGCGGCCCTGCCGCCCTTCAGGGGGACCACGTCGTACCAGTCCCCGCCGACTTCGTTGACGTCGCTGGCGGGCAGGTAGCGGTGGGCGATCTCGATCCCCGGCGGCGGGGCGATGTGCTGGGGCAGCATGCTGCGTTGCAGGACGGCGGCGGTGTCGTGTTCGCGGTGGTAGAGGCGGGCGTTGTCCACGCACACGGCGGCGCGGGCGGCCAGCTCCCGGGCCAGGGCGACCTCGTTCTCCGTGAACGGCCCCACGGGGCGGGTGCGGTAGAAGGTGGCGGCCCCGAGCACCACGCCGCGGGCCAGCAGCGGCGCCATCACGAATGAGTGCACCCCCTGCTCCAGCAGTCGTGCGGGCACGGCCGGGTGACGGGCCGCCGGGGCGATGGTCTGCTCGTCGAAGTCGGCGACGACGTACGGCTGCCGGTCGGCGAGGGCCCTGGCGTAGGGCGCGGCGGCGGGAAAGGTCAGCGTGTGCCCGAGCGGGGCCAGGACGGTCGCGACCTGTGAGCCGGTCGAGGGCGCCTTTCCCACGCGGCGTAGCTCGGCCCCGCCGACCAGACCTGGACCGAGGTCGCCTCCCGCCACCAGGGCGTCGAGGACGTCGACGGTGACGGCGTCCGCGAGGTCGGGCACGGCGATGTCGGCGAGTTCCTGAGCGGTGCGCTCCAGGTCCAGCGTGGTGCCGATCTTCACGCTGGCCTCGTTGATCAGAGCGAGGTGGCGCCTGCCCGCTTCGGCTTCGAGCTGGGCCTGCTGCTGGACGGTGATGTCGATCAGGGATGCGGCCAGGCCGATCGGACGGCCGTCGGCATCCTCCAGGCGAACGTACGACCCGGACCAGACGCGGTCGTGGTCCGGGTCGGCGGGGGTGCGGCCGGTACGGCGGGAGTCCAGGACCGGTTCCCCGCTTTCCAGGACCCTCCGCATCGCCCCCTCCATGTCCGCGGCGTTCACATCCGGCAGGATCTCCACCAGGCGGCGTCCGATGTGCGCGGCCTGCGGGAGCCCGTTCATCGCCTCCAGTGCGGGATTGACACGCAGGAACCGCAGCTTGGTGTCGAGCACCGCGATGCCGACCGGGGAGCGGGAGAACAGCCCGTCCCACACGGCCGACGATCCACGGATGCGCCGTGCGGCATGGGAATCCGCGGCGAACACCAGCACCGTCGTCCCGCCCCGGTGCCGGGCCGGGACCGGGGCCGCCCAGATCTCCAGCTCCAGCGGGTGCCCCTCGCTGTGCCAGGCGGTCACCATCCCCATGACCCCGCGGCCGGTGACGGCGCTCTCCCACAGCGAGCGGCCGAGGCTCCGGTCCGCGTCGGGGTGCAGCAGATCGGCGATATGCCGGCCGAGCACCTCGTGGGGTGGGTAGCCGAGCAGGTCCTCGGCGGCAGGGTCCCACCGTACGATCCGCCCGTCCGAGCTGGTCGCCACCACGGCAACCGGCAAGGCCCCCAGCCACCCGCCCGCGTCCCGGGCTGCGCCGGTGGTCACCTCTTCGAAGGGCACCTGCTCCATCGTCGCCGCACTTTCCGTGCACGACCCCGCACGACCGTCGTCCCCACCAGTATGGGCCCGCGCCGCCGCCCCGTCGCCCGGGCGTGTCTCCTCCTGGGCCGGCTCGGGTGCGCCTCCCGGCTCCTAGCCCTGAGGCAGGCCGTTCCGCGGGTCGGCCACCTGCCTGGAGGGGCGGGGAGGACCGCCGACCAGGCGGGTGAGAAGGGGGCCGGCGATGGCGAGGACGAAGACGTACGCGGTCACCAGCGGGCCCAGTGTGTCGTGCATGGTCCCCACGAGCCCGACGATGACCAGGGAGAACTCCCCGCGGGCGACGAGTGCGGTGCCCGCGCGCCGGCGCCCGCGGCGACCGACCCCGTCGCGCGAGGCGGCGTACCATCCGGTGACGACCTTCGTGACGAGCGTGACGGCGGCCAGTGCGAGCGCGGCGGGCAGCACGGCCACCAGGTCGCCGGGGTCGACGGACAGGCCGATCGCCAGGAAGAACACCGCGGCGAAGAGGTCACGCAAGGGGCTGAACAGGGCCCGCGTGCGGGTCGCGGTCTCCCCGGTCAGCGTCAGCCCGACGAGGAAGGCGCCTACGGCGGCGGAGGCGTGCACGAGCTCGGCCAACGCCGCGACGATCAGGGTGAGGCCCAGGACCCGTAGCAGCAGCTGTTCCGCATCGGGGTGGGCGACGAGCCTGCCGAGGTGGTGCCCCCACCTGTAGGAGAGGGTGAACGCGACGAGGACGGCGCCGGCCGCGGCGAGCACACCGAGGGCCGCCTGCCACCACGCCCCTCCGGAGGCCAGCACGGCCAGCACGGGCAGGTAGAGGGCCATGGCGCAGTCCTCCAGGACCAGCACCGACAGGACCGACGGTGTCTCACGGTTGCCCAGGCGGTGCAGATCCGACAGCAGGCGGGCCACGATGCCGGAGGAGGAGATGTACGTGGCGCCGGCCAGCGCGAGGATGCCGATCCCGTCCATGCCGAGCAACCACCCGGCCACCGCGCCGGGCGCGGCGTTCAGTAACAGGTCGACCAGGGCCGAGGGCACGTGCCGGCGCATGCCGGCGGCGAACTCGGGCAGCGAGAACTCCAGACCGAGCACCAGAAGAAGCAGGATGACCCCGATCGCGGCGCCGGTCTCGACGAACGCGCCCGCCGCCGGGACGGGGGCGATTCCCCCTTCGCCGACGGCAAGTCCGGTGAGCAGGTAGAGCGGGATCGGCGAGAGCGTATAGCGCCTCGCCAGTGTCCCGAGCATGCTCAGGGCGGCGAGAATCACGCCCAGCTCCAGCAGCAGCGCGACCGGCGTACGCACGCGCTCAGCCCCGGATGATCTGTTCCACGCCCCCGATGCCCTCGTGGGTACCGATCACCACCAGGACGTCCCCACCCAGGAGAAGCTCCTGCGGGGTGGGTGAGGCGATCACCTCATCGCCCCGGACCACCGCGACGATCGACGCCCCGGTCCGTGTCCGCGCCCGCGTGTCACCCAGCGGTCTGCCGTCGAAGGCGCTCCCCGCCCGCACCTCGACCTGCCCCGACGCCAGACCGGGCACCTCCTTGGTCAGGTCGGCGAACCGTTCGGCGATCCTCGGGGCGCCCAGGATCTCGGCGACCGCATCCGCCTCCTCGTTGTTGAGCTCGATCAGCGGCCGGCCCTCGTCCGGATCCTCCGACCCGTAGACGACCAGCTCGAAGTCGCCCGTACGCCGGGCCACCACCCCCACCCGCTCACCCCGGTGGTTCGTGAACTCGTAGCGCAAACCCACGCCGGGCAGCAGCACCTCCGTGACGTCCATCCACCCATCGTCGAACCGCACGGGACGGGCGGCACGCACAGAGGGCCCGAGCGGGTACCGGGGGCGGTTTCGGTGGGAACCGGACCGCTTCGTGGGCGCTGGGCGGAATGGCCCGAGCCCACGAAGCCGGTTCTCCCCCGGTCACGGTTCGGTGGTGGTCGTGGGCGCGGCGGGCGCGGCGCAGCGGTGGGCCGCGGCGGAGCGCTCGGCGAACGCCTTCAGCACGGAAAGCGCGTACGCCCGGTCGGCTTCCGGTCGCTTGGCCTTGTCGTCGTACGGAACGAGCGTGAAGAGCGCCGGTTCGCCGCCGCCGGGGCAGGTGGCAGTGGTCCAGTAGCTGCCGTTGGCCAGGACACCCGACCGCTGCCCGGCCGCGATCGGGTCGGGGTCCCCCGAGCGCTCGACGTGGTCGTGGCGTGCGCCTTCCGTGTATGGGCCGTAGTGCGCGGCGAGCCGGTAGGTGGTGTGGCCCTCGGCGTTGCCCAGGATGCATTCCTCGAACGGTGCCGTGCCGCGTTCGCTCTCCCAGGCCCGGGCCACGGCCTTCCCCCGGGCGGTGATGCCGGAGCAGGTCCCCTTGGCGTCCGCCGGGGCCACGTACTCGTCCTTGTTCACCGGCAGGGGCACGGTGGTCAGCGCCTCGCCGAGGTCGGCGTCGCAGTTCCACCGGCGGGAGGCGTTGGTGGCCGTGTCGGTGGCGATGCGCACGAACGCGGTGCGGCGCTCGGGGTTGTCCAGGGGGCTGTCGTCGACGTATCCGTCCACGTTGACCGAGACGGTGACGAGCAGGTCGCCGCGGCCCGGGGCGCAGTCCAGCAGGACGGCGGTGGTGGCTTTGCCCTCACCGTGGGAGTCACCCACGCTGAACACGCCGTTCCATCCCTGCCCCAGAGGGGCGGGCGGCAGGCCGGACCGCACCGTGGGGTAGAGGCTCTCGTACCGCCGGTCCTCGCGGTCGAGGGTCGGTACGCCGTTGACGGTGACCGTCACCGATCCGTCGTCGGCGTGCTTGCCGGCGTTCTTCTCGGTGTCCCGGCTGACGCCGCACACCACCCGCAGGGAGGTCGAGGTGTCGTCGAGGCTTCCCTTGCTGTCGTCGTCGGCCTTCAGGTGGCGCTCGCCGAGGACGGAACGCACTCCGGCGGCCGGAAGCACACCGTCACACGCGTTCGTGAGCAGCCGTCCGGTGGACCAGCGGTCGTAGCCGCCGCCGAAGCAGAAGATGCCGCCGGCGAGCAGCGCCAGCGCGCCCAGCCCCGCCCCGGCTCGCGCCACGTGTCGCTTCATCGGAGCCACTGCTCCACCTCGCCCAGGATCTTGGTGTCGCGGCAGTGTGAACGCTGCGGCCAGCTGTCCGACGCCGCCAGGTAGCGGTCGAGCGCGGCGCGCGCGTCCGTCGAGAACCTCTTGCGGTCGTCGCCTTCCACGACGACTTCCTTCTTCTCCCCGATGGAGAGTGCCGGGGTGACGGCGATCCGGTGGTAGCTCGGGCCGCCGTCACACACCGACTCGGCCCACAGGGCCAGCATGGGCGGGGAGCCCGAATCCTTGATCACCATGCTGCCGGTCGGGGTGGCGGGTGCCGGTGCGCGCCGTCCGGGGGCGGTTCCGGCGTAGGCGTGGCGCTCGTATGCGCCGCGGGCGAATTCGCCCGACCAGCTCTCGGCCGTCACGCCCACGACGGGCATGCTCGCGGGGGCGCCGTATCCGGCGATGCGGCCGGCGCAGGACCCGACGCGCCGGTCGTACGTGCCGTCCCCGGAGAACTCCCACTCATCGTCGGCGAATCCCAGCTCGTCCGGGTCCAACCACGCGCAGAGCTTCGTCGGCGTGGAACCTTCGACCGGGCGGGGCGAGGCGTCGGTACGGATCGGCTCGCGGCCGCAGTTCTGGCGCCCGAGGACCCAGTTGGCGACGCCGACCGCCGTGCGAGCCGCGGCCAGGTGATCGGCGGCGGGGACGTCGTACTCGCTGTCCGCCTTCGACGGCAGCTCCACCAGGACCTGGAACCTCTCGGCCGGCCGGCTCCGCCCGCGCAGCCCGCGAGGACACTCCACCTGCAGCGACGCGCTCACCTCGCTGCCTTTGACGCGGTCGTCGGCCCCGGTACTGCCCCGCGCGCCGGGCGGGAGGGGCATCGGGAAGTCGCCGATGGACCGGTCACCCGCGTCGGCCGCCTCGGCCTGCGTCGCGATCAGCGCCTCCGCCCGCACCCGAACCAGCGCGTCGGGCCCCCACTTACCCGCACCCCAGGAGAGCGTGCAGGCCAGCAGCGCCCGGCTCTCCTGGCGCGGGTCGAGCATCGTGCCGTACTCCTCACGGAATCCGGCGCTGTCCCCCGGCACGAAGCCCCGCAGTTGCTCACGGGGCAGCAGCCCCGCACACGCCCCCTCCAGTTGATCCAGATTCGCCGCGCGCTGCTGGGCCCGCCCTGCCGAGAACCACACGGCGACCCCGGCGACGACGGCGGCGAGCGTCCCGACGACCATTGCGTACAGGAGCCATGTGCGGCCCCGTATGCCGCGTATTCCGCGCCTTTGGGCCGCTGATCCGGCCGGGGCGGTGGTGTTGTTCTTCACGTGGTTACGAAACCGATCAGTGGGACGTCCCGCGAGATGGTCATCGCGCGGGGAGGATGGCGCGGGCGATCGCCCGCCGCAGCGGAGGTCCACGGCGACGGGCGACCCGGCCTCGGTCGGGCGGCCGGTCAGGCGGCGCAGTCGTACTGCTTGGTCAGGTTCTCCACGGCCTCGAGGATGGTGGTGCGCGAATCCTTCATCAGCGACGCGTAGTTCCAGTCCCGTCCGACGATGGCCACGGGCGAGATCTTGAGGGTGACCGTGATGTACTCCGCGTCGGGTCTCCTCATCTTCTTCGCGCACCCGCCCGGCAGCTGGACCTCGCTCTGCCGCTGGCCCACCCAGCCCGTGCGGCCCGCCCCGACGAGAGTGGAGCCCTCCGGGGCATCGTGCAACGTGCTGGTGGAGCGCACGTCCAGGGTGTACATGAGCCGCATACCGCCCTTGCCCTCGGAACCGGAATTCTCCCGATTGACGAAGCAGGTGGTGTCGAAGACGGGATCCGCCGACTTGGCGGTGGCCCCCGAGCTGTCGTCCTCGATGACGCGGACGGCCCCGCCCTTGCCGTCCTGAAGGAGCCCCGCCGTCTTCTGCGTCAGCATCCCCAGGCAGAGGTTCTGCCCGCGCTGCTTCCTGGCCTCGGTGGGCCAGAGGCTGACCGCCGTGACGACGGCCGCGGCGACGACGAGCACGGCGGGCAGGACGAGGTACTTCTTGTTCATCAGCAGCCCACCTTGCGCGCGAGGTTGGTGGCCGCCTCCCGCACCACAGCCGCGTTGCACTTCTTGTCCATCACGGCTGGCCCATCTTCATCTGGGCGTCCTGGATGCCGTTCTGGTACCACTGCTCGGCGGTCGGCTGGAGGCCGTCCTCGTATTCGCCCGGGCTGACGTCCAGCTCCGTCTTCGGGTCGAGGCCCTTCTCCGTCGCCATCTTCCGCATCATGGCGTACATCTGGTTCTCGCCGTTTTCGAAGTGGTTGACCATGTCGTTACGCGTGTCCGCGTCGACCTTGGCGTTGAGGTCGTTCATGTACGCGGCCGTGCCGACGTCGACCGAGCGCTGGATCGCGTCGCCGACGATCGGGATGGCCGTCAGGGGTGCGCCGATGGTGTGGTAGTTCATCATCTTGTTCCAGCCGTTGGCGTCCTTCTCCGCCTGGCCGAGGTCGTATATGACGTCGCCGCGCACACCGTCGAGGTGGCCGAGAACCGACGCGGACTGCTTGACCCAGGCGCGCAGCTCCGGGTCCTCCTTGCGGTACGAGTCCTCCGGGAAGCGGCTCAGCCCGTCGCCGATGACCACGGTCTGGGAGTGGTGCATGACCGCGAACGCCTTGGGGTCCTCGGCGACGCCGCGCATGAGGCGGGTGAGGTCGCCCCGCTCGATCGTGAGGTTGTTGAAGTCGGTGGGCCCGTCCATGTTCTTGCCGAGGATCTGGTGCACGTCCGAGGCGTAGTCCCCGATCATGTTGCCCATGCTCGTGCGCATGGCCACGGGCACGGGGCTCTGGTTCTTCTGGTCGTCCTTGTCCGTGTACTCCGCGGCGATCCGCTCGAAGATCGCGGTCTCCGCGCGATCGTGGTGCGCGGGGACGCCGTGCAGGGGACTACCGGGCTCGCGGCCCGTGGCCGCGGCTTCCAGAGCGGCGCCGAACTCGGTGCGGGCCGAGGTGCGCTGCGTCTCCTCGGGCATCTCGAACTCGACGTCGCCGCCCGGCCACTTGCGGTCCTCCAGGAAGTACTTGAGGTTGTCCGTGGCGTTCGGGTCGAAGTAGTGGGTGGCGGCGGAGGGGTTGCGGCTCATGGCGTTCATGAGCCCCTTCATCGGGTCCTCCAGGGTGCCCTGCCAGTTCTTCATGTAGCCGTCGTAGGCGTCGTCGTTGCCCGTCTCCCACTCGCGGATGGTGTCGCCGACCTCGGTCAGGAACGCCTCGCTGTAACGCGGGTCGTCCTTGTCCTTGTCGTACGGGGAGGCGTTCTTGTCGTTCGGGTCGTACGCCTTGTCTCCGGCGTCGGCCGCCATCAGGTCGGTGAGGTCCTTCAGGCTCGCCGCGCCGCCCCCGATGTAGCCGGGGTGCCGGTTGGACAGGCCGTTGCCGTCGCGGGCCGTGGTGATGAGCTTGTCCGTCCAGGCGGACGTGACACCGCCCGGGGAACCGATCGAGGAATCAGGTCCAGTGGCGGTGGCGAGCGAGCCGGACAGGGCCTTGTAGAGGCGGGCGTCGGTGCCGGAGAGCTGGCCGTCGCGGCCGCCGGACTCCAGGCTGCCGGCGAGCAGCAGCACGGCCTCCTGCTGGTCGCGGCCCCGGTAGCTGAGGTTCGTCATCAGCTGCTCGGCGAAGGCCGGCGAGTCCTTGCCGCCCTCCGCCAGCTGCAGCAGCCGCTCGCGCTCCTTGTCGTCGAGGTGCTCCCAGCGGGCGTAGAGCTTGGCGGCCTCCCGGCCGTTCTCGGCCTGCTGCTTCTCCTCCGCGCGCATCTTCTTGGCGTCGGCGATGCCGCCGAGATCGGCGGAGCCGAAGTCGTTGGGGTGGTTCTTGATCAGGGCGCGCAGGCCCCAGGCGCACAGCTCGTCCGCTTCCGCGGCCCGCTTGAGGATGCCCTCCAGCTTCTCGCGCAGGGCCTCGAACTGCGCCTCGGTGGCGACGGGCTCGGTGCTGTCCTTGGACCGGCGGTCGGGGTGGACGCGGTGACTGATCACGCCGTTGGGGTGGATGGTGATGCCCGGCGGCGGGTTCTCGTAGGCGGACTTGAGGTCGGTCTGAGCGGTCTTGAGCAGGGTGCCGGCGTCTTTGAGGAGGTCGCGTACGGACTCGGCCTCGGTGACGGCGTCGCTGAACTCCTTGGCCGTCTTGGTGACGAACTCCTTGGTGATGCTGGCGTTCTCGCCCTTCCAGGTGGACTTGTCGGCCTTGGACTTCATGGCCTTGGCGTCGGTCTGGAGTGCGGTCAGCTTGGTGATCATCTCGGTCCACTGGGTGACCGCGGTGTCGAGCGGGCCGAACTTGGCGTTGAGGAGCTGCTCGAAGGTGGGCATGGCGGCGGCTCCTTAACGGAAGAACTTGTTTATCTGCGAGGCTGGCAGGGCGCCGTCGTTCCCGGGTACCACCGGTCCGACGATGCGCAGCTGGGCCTGGATCCAGTCGTCGTCCTCCTTGCGGGACTTCTTGGTGTGATCCAGGTGGTTGGAGATGTGCGCGCATGCCTGGAGGAGGGTCTTCACCTGCTTCTCCCAGGTCTGGTTCACCTCGGTGAGGGCGGCACCGGAGTCGAAGCCGTCGCCCTTCAGGCTCGTACCGGCGGTCTCGCTCGCCGCGGCCGCGTGCTTGCCGCCGGGCTCCAGGCCGTTGAACAGACCGTAGGCGGCATGGCCGATGTCACCGAGCTCGTCGTCCTCCACCACATAGCTGGCGGAGCCGGGCTTCGGCGCCGAACCCCCCGTACTGCCGGCCTGGTTGAGACGCATGGCCGACGCCTTCGTCTCGCCCCACTCGTCGTCGAACGACATCCTCGACACCCCCGTGTCCTGGGAAATTGGCTCACGCAAAGCTAGCTGCTTGATCGACAGCCCGCCATAGTTGATCGATCATTTGCACGGTTTCTTGCGGCGGAGCCCGCCGCCTCCTCACATTCGCGAACGATGCCGGCCGGCACTCCGTCCACCCGATTCGGCTACGCGAAGCACGTCGGAGACCCCGAGGCCGGGGAGGCGGTCGCAAGTGACTGCCGCGACACGGTGGACACCCGGATCCGTCGTCGCCGGAATCGATTCCGTAACCCCGGGGCAAGGAGCCCCCCACGCACAGGATCGTTGCATAGGCTAAAGGTAGCCGGACACCTTCGTCGGGTTCGCAGCGGGGACGCCGGGCGGGCCCGGGGTGCCACCGAACGACCCACGGGGAGTGCCTTGTCCAACCCGCCGCCGGCCGGAACACGCGCTCTGTCCGTTCTGCCCTACCTCGTGATGGCGGTCACCACGCTCGCCGACGTCACCGCCGGGCCAACCGTCGGTCTGCTGCCGCTGGTCGCCCTGGGGCCCGCTTTCGCCGGGCTCACCGGCGGACCGCGCCGCACCGCCGCGATCGGGGCGCTGGCCCTCGTGCTGTGCCTCGCGCTCGGCTGGTACGACGGCCTCTTTCCCGGACGCCGCGGTACGACGGCGCTGGTCTCCGTGGCCGGGGTCACCGCCGCCGGCCTGCTCGCGGCCGTCATGCGTGATCGCCGTGAGGCCGAGCTGGCCAGTGTCCGCTCGATCGCCGAGGTGGCACAGCGGGTCCTGCTCCGTCCCGTGCCCCGGACCGCCGGCGAGCTGAGTGCCGCCGTCTCGTACACGGCCGCGGTCGCCGAGGCGCGCATCGGCGGGGACCTGTACGAGGTCGTCACATCGCCCGGTGGCGTACGCGTCATCGTCGGCGACGTCCAGGGCAAGGGGCTCGACGCGGTCGAGACGGCGGCCGACGTGCTCGGGGCCTTCCGCGAAGCCGCCCACGACGAGCCCGATCTCGCGGGCGTCAGCACCCGGCTTGAACGGGCCATGAACCGAGCCCTGGGTGGGGAGCGATTCGTCACCGCGGTGATCGCCGAGATTCGGGAGGACCGGACCGTGGCTCTGCTCAACTACGGTCATCCCTCGCCCCTGCTCGTTCACGCGGACGGCTCGGCACAGTTCCTCGATCCGAAGAAGCGGGCACTGCCCCTGGGGCTCGGCCTCCACGGTCCGGAGGGGCCCGAGATGTTGAGGACGGTGTTCCACCCCGGTGACCAGCTGCTGCTGTACACGGACGGCGTCACCGAAGCGCGCGACGGCCGGGGAGAGTTCTACCCCCTTGCCGCACGGCTCCATCTGCTGACGGCCGACAGCCCGGAGCTCGCCCTCGACGCCCTGCACGGCGACATCGTCGCGCACGCCGGCGGGCCGCTCGGGGACGACGCCGCCATGCTGCTGCTGCGCTACCGCCCGCACGAGACGGCGGACTGAGCCGATCGCGGCCTTCCCCCGGGCAGGCGGTACAAAGGTCCGTATGCGAGAGCACGAGAAGGCCGACCCGGCCCACGACGACATCGAGGCCGTCACGCGTGCCGTGCTGACCGCTTCGCGGCTACTCGTGGCGGTCTCGGCCCGGTCGCTCGCGACGGTCGAGGACAGCATCACCCTGCCCCAGTTCCGCATGCTCGTGGTGCTTTCCACCCATGGCCCGTCGAAGCTGGTGGTGCTGGCGGAGCACCTCGGCGTACAGCCGTCCACGGCCATGCGCATGGTGGACCGGCTGATCGCCACCGGCTTGATGAGCCGTCGGACGAACCCGGACAACCGCCGGGAGACCGAGCTGAGCCTCACGGAGGAGGGAAGCCGGGTCGTCCAGGACGTGACCAGCCGTCGGCGGGCGGAGATCACGGCTGTCCTGCGGCGGCTCGAACCGGCCCAGAGGCACGCCCTCGTGGAGGCGCTCGACGCCTTCAACGCGGCAGGGCTGGAACCGCCCGTCGACGACGCCGGCATGGGCCCTCATCCGCTCGGCTGGCCCGATCTGGTGGACGGCACACGGTAGGACCGCACGACGGCGAGGAGACAGAGCACGGTGAACGCGAGCAGAAGCACCGCGGTCATGGCGAGGCCCCGTACCAGCGAGCCCGGCCCGTCGACCCCACGCGGAGCCACCCTGCCGGCGGGGTCGTAGACCATGCCGATCAGGTCCCCGGGATTCACCGAGGGGCCGCAGCCCCTCCACAGCCTCGCCTCGACCGGAGAGCCGTCCTGTCGTCGGACGGAGCAGTAGTACGCGGGGTTTCCCGCCGGCTCGTGGGCGACCGTCGTGACGACCACGTCCTGGGTACGTCCCGCCCCGGTCAGCACCGCCTCTGCCACCACACCTGACACACCGGAGGCGAGCAGAGCACCGAGGACCGCGACACCCGCGACGAACACATGACCCGCCCGGGTGATCAGAAGGTACAGCGCGACGGCGGCCGTGGCCACGGCGACAGCGCCCGCTGTTTTGGACGGGGACATGCCGGCGAGAACGGACAGGACACCGGCGCTCACGATCAAGCCCGCGCCCACGCCGGCGACCACCAGTCCCTCGGTCACCAGCCACAGCGGAGGGGAGCCCTCGTACGCGGCGGGACCGAGCAGCCTGTCGACCAGCCGCTTCCTCACCCTCACGTTTAGACTATGCAATGGTTGACGCTTGATGAGTAACACCGGCCGACGAGCTGTTACCGAACCGAAGCCGCCTGGGCAAGCCGCCCCTGCGCCAGGACGACCGTCAGAGGCATCCATGGGGGCCGCAGCGGGCACACATATTGCAGGAAGCCCGCCGCAGTCGTGGAGGAGTCACCATGAGTCACTCCGCAGACGATCAGCGCAACCTCGCGGCGATCGAGCGCGCCCTCACGGAGGATGATCCCGCTCTCGCCGCCACGATGGACACGCTGAGCCAGCAGTTCACCGATCAGCCGACAGCGCCCGCCGAGGCCCCCGCCAAGCGCCGCGACGGTCGCGTCGTCGCGGCGATCGTTCTCGGCGTCATCGCGCTGCTGGCACTCGTGATCACCGCCGCCCTGGACTCGTCGTCCACAGCGCCGGATGAGGATTTCGTCCGCCCCGGGGCACTCTCCGTAGCCACTTCCGTGTACTAGCCCGATTCCTGGGGCGAGGGAGCCCGCACGGACCGGGAGCACGCCGCTTCCGCCCCCGTCACGGCGAGCATCCTTGCCGGCCAAGAGCTCACGCCGACGTTTCCGGCGCACCCGTACCGGTCCGCCGGCGGTGCCGGCCCAGTTCGAACATGCCGAGCAGCGCGGTCGCCACGTTCAGCGGCAAGGCAACGGCCTCGGCGACAGCGGTGACGCCCCAGGCGCGGCCGATGCTCGCCGCCAGCGCGCAGCACAGCAGCAGCGCCGGCAGCGCCCGCCGCCACGGCGGCAGTTCGGTGAGCCGCCACACCCGCACGCACAGGGCCACGTTGAATGCCAGGAAGGCCAGCGCGAACAAGGCGAGGAACAACAGCGAAAGTGGCATGACCGGGTACTCCAGGGCCAAGGGTCGGGGAGCCGACCATACTCACCGGCCGACGAACCACGAACCTGGCGGTGGAGATGTGCATCCCCGGTCGTCGTGTCAGGCGTCCCGGTACTTCGGCGACGGCATCAAGACCGCGTAAAGATTGCCGGATTCCGGCAGTGAATCGGCACGAGCGTTCGTGGAACGATTCCTCGACGCCACAGGGGGAGACATGACGGCCGTGCCGCAGCAGGGAAACACGGAGGCACCTGTCCGTGGGCACATGGTGGTCTGCGGCGACGACGGGCTCGCGCGCCGGCTGGCCGACGAACTGCGGGAGGTCTACCGGCAGCGGGTCGTCCTGGTCGTCACGGAGGAAGGGGCCGAGGAGCGGACCGCCGGGCCGGTGACGGAGCCGGCGGGCACATCGAGCGGCGGCGCGGTCGTGCCCGTGCGGGTGTCGACCGCGTCGGCTCCCACACGGGAGACCCTGCTGCGGGCCGGAGTGGACCGCGCGCAGGCGCTGGCGCTGCTGTACGAGGACGACGAGACGAACCTGCGGGCCGCGCTCGCCGCGCGGCGGCTCAGCCCCGGGCTGCGGCTGGTGGTCCGCATGTACAACCGCAAGCTGGGCCAGCATCTGGAGGAGCTGCTCGACCAGGCCGCCCTGGTGCACTCCCCCGGCATGGACCGGGCCGTCCTCGACGCCTCCACCACCGTCCTGTCCGACGCCGACACCGCGGCCCCGGCGCTCGCCGCCACCGCCGTCGCGGGCACGAGCAAGGTCGTGCAGGCCGACGGCGTCCTTCTGCGGGCCGCCGAGCGCATCCCGCCCGGGCGCGGCGAGGTGCCGGACACCGGGCTGTGCACCCTGGCGCTGCTGTCGTCCACGACCACCGATCCGGCGGGCGCCGAGGGCTCGGAGGCCAGCGGTCCGCAGGGCCCCGTCCTCCTGCCGGACGACCGCACCGTGGCGGGCGGCGCAGGGCGCGGCAGCGTCGTCCTGGAAACCGTCCAGTACGCCGGTCCCGCCCTTCCCGCGCGGCGCCTGGCCCGCCGGGGGGCGCCGCTGCGCGAGCTCTTCTCCAGCCGTCTGCGGTGGGCGCTCGCGGGGATCGTGGCCTCCGTACTCGCCCTGACGCTCACCACCACCGCGCTCACCGACGCCGGCCCGGTGCACGCCGCGTACATCACCCTGCTCGACCTGTTCTCCATCAACGACCCCGCGCTCGACGCGCCGGTCACCCACCAGGTCCTCCAGCTCCTGTCCGGTCTCGTCGGCCTCGCCCTGCTTCCCCTCCTCATCGCCGGAGCGCTGGAGGCGCTCGGCACCTTCCGTGCCGCCGGCGCCCTGCGCCGCCCGCCCCGCGGTCTGTCCGGCCACGTCGTCCTGCTGGGCCTCGGCAAGGTCGGCAGCCGGGTGCTGGCGCGGCTGCGGGAACTGGACATCCCCGTGGTCTGCGTGGAGGAGGACCCCGACGCCCGCGGTATCCCCCTCGCCCGCGGCCTCCACGTGCCGGTCGTCCTCGGAGACGTCACCGACGACGGCGTCCTGGAGTCCGCGAAGATCCACCGGGCCCACGCCCTGCTCGCCCTGACCAGCTCCGACACCACCAACCTGGAGGCCGCGCTCTACGCCCGTACCGTGAAGGCCGATCTGCGCGTGGCCCTGCGGCTGTACGACGACGAGTTCGCCACCGCCGTCTACCGCACCTTGCGCACCGCCCACCCGGACGCCCTCACGCGCAGCCGCAGCGTCACCCACCTTTCCGCGCCCGCGTTCGCCGGGGCCATGATGGGGCGCCAGATCCTCGGCGCGATCCCGGTCGAGCGCAAGGTCCTCCTCTTCGCCGCCCTCCTCGTCGCCGGCCATCCTCAGTTCGAGGGCCGCACCGTCGCCGAGTCCTTCCGCCCCGGCGCCTGGCGCGTCCTCGCGCTCGACATGGCCACCCCCGGCACACGCCGTCCCGACCTGGCATCCGCCCGTCACGACGGTGAGCAGCCCCAGCTGCTGTGGGACCTCCACTCCGGCTACGTCCTGCAACCGGAGGACCGCGTCGTCATCGCCACGACCCGTCGCGGTCTCGCCGAACTGCTCGGGAGACATCGGGCGAGTGACCGTACCGACGCCTAGTCGGCCGGACTGATCGGCCGGCGCGCGGATTCGTCTCCCGCCGCCCGCCGGGATACGGAGCGGCGGTCTGGGTACGCGCCCTCGGGAAGGAGGATTCGCGGCTTCGATGCCGGAGGCACGGAGATGGACACGGCCGAGCGGAGCCACGCCAACCGCACGCCCGAGCAGAAGCAGGAGGCGCTCCATGACCCGGTCAGGGCGCGCGCGATGAGCGCGTGGCTTCCTCTCGTCCGGCAGGACGGATACCTGCCGCTGGAGGACCATGGGCTGATCGGCGACGGGAGTACCTGCGCGGTGGTGGGGCGGGACGGATCGACAGGTTTTCTGTGCGTGCCGAGATTCGACTCACCCGCTCTGGTCTGCCCTCTGCTCGACCGGGAGCGCGGAGGTGCCTTCGACCTCACCGTGGCCGCCGCGGCAGAGAGCCGGCAGGACTACGTCCCGGGCACCGGTGTGCTCGTCACGGAGATCCGGTCGGCGGAGGGAACCGTCCGGATCACCGACGCCTTGCTCCTGCGTCCTGGCGCGGCGCTCGAAGAGGACGTCCCCGCGGGTACCGGGACATTTCTGCGCCTGGTGGAGGTGGTGCGGGGGCGGGCCGAGATCGGGCTCCGGCTGGAGCCCCGAGGCGGAACGACAACTCGGCACGCCGGAGAAGGCGTACAACTCGCCTGCCCCGCCCAGGGGGTGGAACTGCTCCTACGGACCTCCCGGCCCCTGCCTGCCTGGCCAGGTGTGACAAGTCTGCGACAGGGGGACCGTTTCTGGGTCTGCCTGCAGTGGGAGCCGGGCGCCCGACCGCCCCATGACGCCGACGGCGCCGTGGAGGAGACGGTACGGAGCTGGCGCCGCTGGTCCGGCTTCCTCGCGCAGCACGTCCCGTACCGCGATCTGGTGCACCGGTCGGCCATCACTCTGAAGCTGCTGGACTACTTCGCCAACGGCGCGATCGTCGCCGCCGCGACGTCCTCGCTTCCGGAGCGCATCGGCGGTGACCGCAACTGGGACTACCGCTACGCCTGGGTCAGGGACGCCGCCTACACCGTCTTCGCGCTCCGCCGGATCGGGCTTCCCATGGAGGCCGGCGGGTTCCTGACCTGGGTACTGGACGCGGTCGAGGGTTCGGGCGGGCCACGCGTCGTCTACGACGTCGACGGCCGCCCGGCACCGGTGGAGACCATCGACCCCGAACTCGAGGGCTATCGCCGCTCCTCCCCCGTGCGCTGGGGGAACGACGCGGCCCATCAGGTCCAGCACGACGCGTACGGGGAGATCCTGGACTGCGCGTTCCAGTGGGCGGCGACCGGCGGGTCCTTCGACGCCCGGCTGTGGGAGCGGCTCCGGTCCCTGACCGAGGCCGCCCGTACGGCCTGGGCGAGGCCGGACCACGGCATCTGGGAGGTACGGTCGCCGGCGCGCCCGTTCACCTACTCGGCGGCGATGTGCCACGTGGCACTGGACCGCGCGGCGCGGCTGTCGCGGCGTCTGCGTCTGCCCGGCGACCCGCGGGTCTGGGAGCTGGATGCCGAAGCGATCAGAAGCCGCATCCTCTCCGAGGCGTGGGACCCCACCGTCGGCGCCCTGACCGAACACCTGAGCCCCGGTGGAGGGCTGGACGCGTCCCTTCTGGCGCTGCCGCTGCGCCGGGTCCTGCCGGCCGACCATCCCAAGATGGTCGCCACCTGCCGGGCGGTGGCCGAGCGGCTCGACGCGGGCGGCGGGCTTCTGTACCGGTATCTGCCCGCGCGGTCCCCGGACGGCGTCGGCGGCCCCGAGGGGGCGTTCGTGCTGTGCGGTTTCTGGCACGTGGACAATCTGGTCGGCCAAGGGCGCATCGCCGAGGCCACCGAACTCTTCGAGCGGCTGTGCGCGTACGCGAACCCGCTGGGCCTGCTGCCGGAGCAGATCGATCCGGGCACGGGCGCGTTCCTCGGCAACGTTCCCCAAGCCCTCAGCCACGTCGGGCTGATCTCATCGGCCGTACTCATCGGCCGCGCCGACCGCGGGCTGAAACCCGAACTCTCCACCCATGCCTGGTTCGAGTGAGTCGTGCCGCAGGCGTGGAGACGGCGCGGCGTGCGTCGGAGCACCAGCCCACGGCTGCCCCCGTGGTAGTCGAGTCCCATGTCTTCCTCCGGAGATCAAGATGAGCGGTCGTCGATCCGGCGTCTGGGGCGCCGTATCCGCGAAGCCCTCAACCCTTCAGGTGCGAAGGGCGGCGGGCTTGAACTGATGAACCGTTCCATGGTCTTCGCCGCCCTGGGATTCCTGGCTCTCGTGCCGCTCATGACGGTCATCGCCGCCGCCGACCCCGCCCGGGCGGCCGGGTTCGGGCGCTGGCTCGCAAGGGCGTTGAGCGCGTCGGAGCCGGCCGAGCGCGAGATCCTGGACCTGTTCACCCGGCCCCGTCGCGTACTGCGAGAGATCACCGCCTTCGGTCTGGCGGCGTTGTGCGTCTTCGGCCTGACGTTCGCGGCGCACGTGCGGAAGGGGTACGAGGCGGTGTGGGAAGTGAGCCGGCCCGACGGTCGGGGCGCGGGGCCCTGGCTGCGGGACGTGACCCGCCACGTACTGTGGCTCGCCCTGCTGATCGGCTGTCTGCTCCTGTCCGCCAACGCCCCTGTGCGCCGTGCGGAGATGGTTTCCACGCCGCTGGGTACGGCGGTCGCCCTTCTCGTCATCTTCCTGTTCGCCTGGATCTCGCAAAGGATCCTCCTCGGCCGACGGCCCGGCTGGAGAGCCCTCGTACCGGGAGCGGTCGCGACCACCCTCGGCCTGGTGGGCCTGCGCCTGTTCTCCTGGCTGGTCTTCTCGCCCCTGATCGTGTCCCGGGCGACCACGTACGGCTCCGTCGGGACGGTGATGATCATCCAGTCATGGCTTGTCGGCGTGGGCTTCGTCCTCTACGGAGGCGCCCTCGTCGGCAGGATCGCGCACGAGGGATCAGCTTCGTGGCCACGCCGGCAAGGACGCGTCCGGCGGGGATCGCGCGGCTGATCCGGCCGCGTTTTCCGGAAAGGAGGCGCCGGTGACGGGGGCGCGGCGCCGCCGCGGTGGGAGCCGACGACTTCGCGCCGGTGGACGGGTACGAGTGCCACCGCGCGGTGACCTCTCCCACCTGGCAACATGAGCCCGTGCCGCGCCGGATCACCCGCCCGATCCCGCCGCTCGGCAACACCATCGCAAAGGTCTGAACTGAGAGGGATGGGCTGTGCCTGCTCCACGGATGCGTACGACACCACTGCCGGGCATAGGGGTCCAGTACGACCTCAGCACCCGCGAACACCGGCACCTGTCGGTGATCGCGCACCGAGACGGAACCCGGACGGTGAATGTCTACCGTGCCGACGATCCCGATGCCTGCGCGCAGTCGCTACACCTGACGAGTGGGGAGACGGCGTCGCTGATCGATGCGCTGATGCCCGCGCACCACAGCCCGAACCTGCTCCACACCACCGATCTGGGACTGGTCGCCGAGCGGATCGAACTGTCCGCGCACTCCTACTGGAACGGCCGGGTGCTGGGCGAGACCCGGATGCGTACCGAGACCGGTGTGTCGGTGGTCGCGGTCCTGCGCCGGGCGGAGGCCCGGCCGTCTCCGGCGCCGGATTTCCGCCTGGCCGGCGGGGACACCCTCATCGTGATCGGCACCCGCGAGGGCGTCGACGCCGCCGCCGCGATACTCGGACGGGAGTGAACCTGTGCACTCCGCGGTCTTCCTGATCGAGTTCGGCGCGATCATCCTCGGCCTCGGCCTGCTCGGCCGGGTCGCCGGCAGGCTCAAGTTCTCGCCCATACCCCTGTACCTGCTGGCCGGTCTCGCCTTCGGCGAAGGCGGTCTGCTTCCCCTGCCCGCCAGTGAGGAGTTCGTCGCGATCGGCGCCGAGATCGGCGTCATCCTCCTTCTGTTGATGCTGGGGTTGGAGTACACCGCGAGCGACCTCGTCTCCAACCTCAAGACCCAGTACCCGGCGGGGCTGGTCGACTTCACGCTGAACGCCGTACCCGGCGCCGTCGCGGCGCTGCTCATGGGCTGGGGGCCGGTCGCCGCGGTGGTGCTCGCCGGGGTGACCTGGATCTCCTCCTCCGGCGTCATCGCCAAGGTGATGGGCGACCTGGGCCGCCTCGGCAACCGCGAGACCCCGGTGATCCTCAGCGTCCTGGTCCTCGAAGACCTCGCCATGGCCGTCTTCCTGCCGATCGTCACCGCCCTGCTGGCCGGAGTGAGCCTGGCGGCCGGCAGCGCCACCCTGGCGATAGCCCTGGGCGTCGCCGGAGGCGTGCTGTTCGTCGCCGTCCGCTACGGAAGACTGATCTCCCGCTTCGTCTCCAGCGACGACCCCGAGAAGCTCCTTCTCGTGGTCCTCGGCCTGACCCTGCTGGTGGCGGGCATCGCGCAGCAGCTCCAAGTCTCCGCCGCCGTCGGCGCGTTCCTGGTCGGTATCGCCCTGTCCGGCGAGGTCGCCGAGGGCACCCACACGCTGCTGAGCCCGCTGCGGGACCTGTTCGCCGCGGTGTTCTTCGTCTTCTTCGGCCTGCACACCGACCCGGCGAGCATCCCGCCCGTACTGCTGCCCGCCCTCGCTCTGGCCGTCGTCACCGCCCTGACGAAGATCGCCACCGGCTACTGGGCCGCGAAGCGCGCCGGCGTCGGCGTCAAGGGCCGCTGGCGTGCCGGCGGAACCCTGGTCGCCCGCGGCGAGTTCTCCATCGTCATCGCCGGTCTCGCCGTCACCGCCGGCATCGAACCGGCGCTGGGCCCGCTGGCCACCGCGTACGTCCTGATCCTGGTGGTGATGGGGCCCCTCACCGCCCGCTACACCGAACCCGTGGCCACCTGGATCAGCAAGCGCCGCGGCCCCGAAGGCCCGCACGCGTCCACGACGCCCGCCCCGGCGAAGCCGCAGGAGACGGTCCCGGATCAGGACCCGGCCGGCCGCGTGTGAGCGAGGACGACCGGGCGGCGCTCACCGGCACGCACGCCGCGCCGCTGCTCGCCGCCCTGACCGTCCAACAGGCCCAGTCGCCTTGGCTCAGCGCACCCGGCCCCGCGGTTTCAGCGCCGCCGGCGGCATGTCGGGGGCATCGCGACCCGCTGCGACAGGCCGACCTCACCCGCACCAGAGGCGACAGACGCGCAGGTCATCGAACTCGGACGAAGGAATCCGAAGCGCGGTTGTGGGCACACTCGGTAGTCACGGAACAGAGCCAGGAGCCATCGACCTGCTGTTGAACCTGCTGGATGATCCCTCCCCGCAGGTGCGAATCTCCACCCTCAGTTCCCTCGGCTTCCTCCAGCAGCCCAGAACACTGGGGAAGATTCGCCTGCTCGCGAACGACGACGACCCCCGCGTCCGAGCCTGGGTGGCGATCGCCTTGGGCCACTTTTCCGCCCTGGAGCCCGCAGACCCCGCGACCGCGTCCGTGCTCGACCAGCTGGCAGCAGACGCCGACCCGTACGTTCGTGACCAGGCGACCGAGGCCCGCCAGCGCAAGCCCCTCCAGAGCACCACGCGCGGCCGTGGGGAAGATTCGGGATTCGCATCGCCGTGAGGGAGGCGTGCGCTTCATGCGGCGGCCAGTGCCGGTACTGGTGGCTGAGCTGTCCATCGACGTTGGTCAAGGAGCGCCACAGTCGGCGACTCTCGCCAGCTGCGGCGCTCAGGATCCACCCGGAGTCGCCTACCGAGTGGTTGCCTGCTCTATCAAGGTGACCACCGCTCGCGGATCGTCCACTTCCACCACCAGCCGGGTGTAGCGCTCGTCCGCCAGCTCTATGACGATCGCCTTCGCGGGGATTCGTACGTCCCAGAAGATGCGCTCGCCCTCGTGGTGCCAGGTGCCGGCGGTGATGACTCCGGGGAGATGGGTACCGGGGGCGCGGACACCCTTGCGTTCGCGGATGATGCCGGGGTCGTGGGTCGCGCCGCGCACATTCACCAAGGGGATCTCCAGGCGGCTCTTCAGCGCCCACAGCTTGTCCAGGCCCTCGACCGTGACGACCAGGGTGGTGTTCTCGACGGTGATGCGGGCCATGCTCAGTCTCCTGTCGGTCGGATGTACCGGGCGAGGTGGGCCACGGGTACAGGATGCTTGCGGATGCGCGCGCCCAGGACGGTCGCGGTGAGCGCGGGGGCCAGCTCGGGCGGGGCGAAGTCGGCCAGGGCCTGGTCCAGGGCCTGGAAGGCATCGGCGACCAGCTCCGCGATCTCGGGGTCGTGCGGGGCTCGTTCGACCGCGGCCAGCAGGAGCAGGCCTGCCGCCGGGCCGCTGTCGTACGAGGCCGCCGCTGACGCCAGGGCCTGCGCGAGGTCGCCGCTCGCGGCGAGCGCGGCCGCGAGCGGGCCCACCTGCTCCTCCACGTGAGTGCGCAGAGCGGAGACGTACAGGCCGCGCTTGCTCCCGAACACCTTGTAGAGGCTGCCCCGGTGCACGCCGAGGCCATTGACGAGATCGTCTATCGACGTGCCCTCGTAACCGTGAGCCGCGAACAGCTCGGCGGCAGCCCGAATGACGTGTCCTTCGTCGAAGGCGCGTGGTCTTCCCATGCCTCGACCTTACGAGTTTGAGAACGGTCGGTCAAGAACGATCGTTCTTAAAAGCGGCGCGCAGAACGGTTGAGGCAGTCGTGGCCCAACCGGCCCAACGAGGTGGCGGGTTGATGCCGACCCGTCTTCAACTGTCGTCGGTCAGCGTTTGACGATCCGGTCGAGGACGGTGGCGATGGCGGACTTGACCGCGTCGCGGTGAGGGAGGGGTTCCTCGGGCAGTTCGGCGGTGGGGCGCACGCCTCGGTCGGCCAGGATGTAGAGCAGGCGCAAGGTGCGCAGGCAGTTGCTGATGTGAGCGGGCACCGGGGTGCTGATGCGGTCGGCCCCGAAGCGGTCGGCGATCGGAGCGAGCCAGCCGACGGCGTCGCGTTCGCTCAGGTCGGTGCGGGTGAGGACACGGGCGATCGCCCGGGCCAGGCGGTCGTCCTCCAACTGGTCGTAGACGTGGTCGGTGGGCGCCGTCAGCCGCGCGGCGGCGAGGTCCAGCATCCGCACGGGCGCCACTTGGGAGTGGCGCCCGAAGCCGGCGAGCAGGTCCGCGCCGTGCGCCACCGCGTGGAGCCAGCCGAGGGTCTCGTCGTGGCCGCGCAGATCCCGCTCCGCCGGGTACCAGCGCTCGAACGCGTCCACCCACCCGGGCTTGAAGTCCCCGGCGGCCACCAGCATGTCGAGCACGAGGGGCGCGAAGGTACGGGCCTCGACCCGCGGATCGGCGAACCGCTCGGCCATCTCGTCCCCCAGCTCCAGCCGCCGGGACGCTCCGATCGTCCCGCGGGCGATCCAGGTCGCGAGGACGGTGTAGGGCGCGCCGTCCCGGATCAGCGGATCGGGATCCGCCAGGGCGCGGGACAGCCCGCGGACGAGGTCGTCCATGGGGTGGCCGACGGGCACGGCACAGTCGGTGGCCTCGATGTCCATCCAGTTGATCACGGTCGGCAGGGTAGATCCGTGCCCTTGCGGTACGCCTGCGAATTTGTCTTGGAGCCGCCCTCCGACCCCACAGCCGGCCAACCCAGCGGCGGGGCCCCAGTCGGCCAACTCGCAGGCGCGGCTGGATAGTCCAGCACTCGTCCGCCAGAACGCTCACGAAGGTGAGCAAGAACCGCCAAGCTGCGGGGATCGGCGGTGCCGGTCACCACCCGTCGGAGGACTGGCCACAGGGAGTAGTCGCACCAGAGAAGTTGGACCAGAGCCGGGACTCGCCGACAAGGCCAAACAGCACTGAGGCCGCACACCCGCTGGCGTCATCGCTCGCGTCATGCCTAGTGGTCGCTGGTCGGCCGCACGGGCTCCACCTCGGCTGCCGCGCGCCGGTCGTAGGTCCGGCGGGCGGCGAGAACCTCGTCTTGGTGTTCCTCGGACCAGTCCTGGATCGCCGTCAGCAGGCCGGTGAGGCTGTGACCGAGCTCGGAGAGTTCGTAGACGACCTTCGGCGGGATCGTGGGGTAAACGGTGCGGGTGACCAGGCCGTCGCGCTCCAGGGTGCGCAGCGCCTGCGTGAGCATCTTTTGCGTGACGCCGTCCAGGCTGCGGCGCAGTGCGTTGAAGCGCAGCGGCCCCTGTTGGAGCGCGCCGACCGTGAGCAGGGCCCATTTGCTGGTGAGCAGTGACAGTACCGGGCGGGACGGGCACGTCTGGAAGTACGCGTGGGCGCCGCCGTATTGCCGCAGGTCATTCCAGGTATCCATAGGGAACCTGGATATCAGGAGGGTGCCTTCTTCTCAACTGTCAGTGCGTGGCGCAGGCTGGTGTGCGCCGCGCGGCGACCGTGAGAGATCAGCAAGACGATCAGTAAGAGGGGTACGCCATGGGTGTACGTATGCGCGCCGTCAGTCAGCTCGTCTTCGGAGGTCCCGAAGAGCTGTTGGTGGCGGAGGTGGAGCGTCCGGAGCCGGTGGCCACCGAGGTGCTGGTGCAGGTCAAAGCGGCTGGCGTGAACCCGGTGGACGCAAAGTTCCGGGCAGGCGTGGTCCCTTGGGCAACGCTGCCGTTCACCCCCGGCTGGGATGTGTCGGGGGTGGTCGAGGCGGTCACGCCCGGCGTCACCCGCTTCGCGCCGGGCGACGAGGTGTACGGGCTGGTGCACTTCCCGTGGCGAGGTGGCGGCTACGCCGAGTACGTCACCGCCCCGCCCCGCCATCTGGCCCACAAGCCCGCCGCCCTCACACACGCCGAGGCCGCGGCACTACCGATGGCGGCGCTCACCGCCTGGCAGGGTCTGGTGGACACGGCGCGGGTGTCGAGCGGGCAGCGGGTGCTGATCCTCGGGGCGGCGGGCGGGACAGGCCACCTGGCCGTACAGGTCGCCAAGACGCTCGGGGCGTACGTGATCGGCACCGCGCGGAAGGAGAAGCACGCGTTCGTGCGCGGCTTCGGCGCGGACGAGATCGTCGACTACACCACGACCGACGTCGCAGAGACGGTACGGGACGTCGACGTGCTCTTCGACTTGGTCGCAGGTGACGACGCGGCGGCGGTGGTGGAGGTGTTGCGGCCCGGAGGGATCCTGGTGAGCGCCACCCGTGCGGCGGCCGTGCCGGGCCTGGCCGAGCGGGGGGTGCGCTTCACCAGCCTCGGCGTCGAGCCTGACTACGCCTCATTGGAGATGCTCAATGGGCTCATCGAGCAGAAGTGGCTGCGGGTGCACGTCGAACGCCGCCTGCCTCTGACAGAGGTGGCTGAGGCTCACCGCCTGATCGAGAGCGGGCGAGTGAAGGGAAAGATCGTCCTCGTTCCCTAGACGATCGATTCCTAGACGTCGGCTGCGCGAACGCCAGAAGGGAGTCCAACCTCAGTTCGTGAAGACAGAGTTGGACTCCCTCACGACTGGCACCGCACGTCAGAACCGACGACCTGCTGAAGGCATCGCCGCATCTCGCGCCGCGGCGTCCGGCCGTCCCAATCGCCCCAAAGCTCAGCGATGCCGAGCTGGTCACGTCGCCGTCACGCACGGAACGTCGCACCCGAGGCCGGGCGGCGGGTAGCCCCTACACGGCGCCTGCCTGCCATGCGGCAAGCGCCTGGTCGACGAACTCCCCACGTGTGACTTCGTAGTTCCACATCACATCGCGCGCTGGTTACTGGGCGGTGTGCTGCCCGATCGCGCGGAGGACATCAGCGATCGATGTGTTGCAGTGCCAGCTCGAAGGCGTGCCGGAGCTGATCAAGCGGGATCTGCAGAGGTTCGCTGTTCCATGCTCCCATCTTGTCGGCGGGCGATGTTCGACCAGGTCATGGGCCGGATCGCGGGGCGGTTCAGGCGGGTGGAGACGCGGGCCACCGCCCGCGCGTACCTGCTCGGACTGCTCTCCGGCGTGGAGCGGAAGAACTGCTGGGGACTTGCCGAGCAGGCTGGTCACGCTCGTCCCGGGCCGATGCAGCGTCTGCTGTGAAGTGCCCGCTGGAACGCTGATCCGGTCCGTGACGAAGTCCGCTTGAACCTGCCTACAGACGACCACACGGCCGGCCACGCTTACGACGTCGAGTTTCCCCGCGAGGCAAGGTGACTTGCTCCGGCAATATCACCGCAGTTCAGCGCACCCGGCCCCGCGGTTTCAGCGCCACCGGCGGCATGTCTGGGGCGGGCAGCGGGGCGCCGTCGTAGCCCTTGACCTCGCCGAAGCGGGTTCCGGTCATCCAGTCCGTGCGGGCGGCCTCGATCTCCTCGTGGGAGCGGCCGATGAAGTTCCACCACATCACGATCTCCTCCTCGAACGGCTCGCCGCCCAGGAGCATCAGGCCGGCGTCCGACTCGGCGCGCAGGGGGAGTTCGGTGCGGCCGCAGCCGAGGTAGAGCATCGAGCCGGGCAGCAGCGGGACCGTGTCGACGTGGGCCTCGCCGGACATGGAGAGGACCGCGTACTCGAAGTCGGGGTCCAGCGGAAGGCGCGCCTCGGCGCCGCGGGCCAGGGCGATGTCGGCGCCGATGATCGGGGTGTAGGCGGTGCCGGGTGAGCGGGCGCCGTCGAGGGTGCCGAGGATGACGGTGGCGGTGAGGCCCGGGGCGGTCACGTGGGGGAGGTCGGCGTGGTGCTGGAAGTGCGGCTCGACGTGGCGGTGGGCCTCGGGCAGGGCGACCCAGAGCTGGGCGCCGTGGAGGAAGCGGGCGTGGGCCTTGGGGCTCTCCTCGGAGTGGGAGATGGCCCGGCCGGACGTCATCAGGCCCAACTCGCGCGGGCGGACCGTCTGGAGGCTGCCGGTGCTGTCTCGGTGGAGCACCTCGCCCTCGTGGAGCCAGCTGACGGTCTGGAGTCCCATGTGCGGGTGCGGGGGCACCTGCATGCCGGGCTCGTCGGCGATGTCGTCGGGCCCGTAATGATCGACAAAGGCCCAGGCGCCGATCATGCGGCGGCCGAGGTTGGGCAGCAGACGGCGTACCTCGGTCGACTCGCCGAGCTGGACGTGGCGGGGGCTGAGGAGCTCACGCACCGGCTCGGCCGCGACGAAACCGCGGCCGCCGCAGACGGAGAGCGCGGCCTGGCGATCAAGATTGCTCATGGCACTCAACCTATTCCCGAGAGGGACTCCGGCGTGCCGGTACCCACGCGAAAATTGTAGTGGAAGGTTCAATCACGCCGGTGGGTTGAGCAGTGCGGAAGAACGGACCCGCAGCAGCGACACGTCAGGAGGCGTCCGTGAGCGAGACGAGCAGCGAGACCTACTACGAGCACGGGACGGCCGCCGAGCGCTGGGACCGGGCGCGGCTGTTCTTCGACGCGAAGGAGTACCTCACGGCGGTACGGATCCTGCGCGGCCTCGTCGCCGAGGTGCCCGAGCAGACCGCGGCGCGGCTGCTGCTCGCCCGCGCCTACTACCACTCGGCGCAGCTGGGGCGCGCCGAGACCGAGCTGCGGGCCGTCCTGGAGCGTGATCCGGTCGAGCACTACGCCCGGCTGATGCTCGGCCGCACCCTGGAGCGGCAGGGCCGGTCCGCCGAGGCCGCGCCGCATCTGCGGCTCGCCGCCGCGATGTCCGGGGAGCTGCCGCCCGGCCCGGACGCCTGAGAGCGGTTCACGCCCCGCCGAGCCGGTCGAGCAGGGCCGGCAGGCCGGCGAAGGAGTCGATGACGTGGTCGGGTGTGCCGTCGGCCGCCTCGACCGCCTCGGCAAGGTACTTGCCGGTCTTGACCAGGACGCCGGTGAGGCCGGCGCGCTGGGCGGCCAGGACGTCGGACTCGACGTCGTCGCCGACCATGAGGGCGTCCGCCGGGTCCGCGCCGAGCCGGTCGAGGGCGGCGGCGAAGAACGCGCCCGAGGGCTTGCCGGTGATCTCGGCCTCCACGCGGGCGGCCCGTTCGAGGCCCAGCAGGAAGGCGCCCGTGTCGAGGTCGAGCCCCTCGGCGGTGCGCCAGTAGAGGTTGCGGTGCATGGAGACGAGCCGGGCTCCGCGCTGCACGTGCCGGAAGGCCTGGTTGAGGGCCTGGTAGGTGAAGTCGCCGCCCGCGCCGCCGAGGACGACCACGTCGGCGCCGGACGCGTCCGCCTCCACCGCGTCGACGAGTCGCACGCCGTCGAGGTCGGCCGTCACGTCCCCGGTGTTGATCAGGAGGCAGCGGGCGCCCGGGTGGTGGTCCCGCAGGTAGGCGGCGGTGGCCGCCGGGGCGGTCAGGATGTCGTCCGCGCCGACCGGGAAGCCGGCGCCGGCCAGCCGCTCGGCGATGACGGCGCGCGTCTTCGAGGTGGTGTTGGTGACCAGCGCCAGCGGCATGCCGTCGGCGCGCAGCCGCTCCATCGCCTCCACGGCCCCGGGGAGAGGCTTCCACGACACCGTGAGGACGCCGTCGACGTCGATCAGGACCGCCCGGACGGGTCCCCGCTCGGATGGTGCACGCTGCGTACTCTCCATGGAACCGACCGTTGCCGACTTGCGCGGTGACCGCAAATGGGGTTGCGTCGAAGTAGGTGTGGACGTGGTGTCTGTTCCCCTGGTTGGGGGTGAACAACCGTGCTGTTCACCGATCGGACGGACGCGGGCCGCCGCCTCGCCGAGGCGCTGCGGCATCTGGAGAAGGAGCACCCCGTCGTCCTGGGTCTGCCCAGGGGCGGGGTACCGGTCGCCTTCGAAGTGGCCCACGCGCTCGGCGCCCCCCTCGATGTGATCGTCGTGCGCAAGCTCGGAGTGCCGTACCACCGTGAGCTGGCCTTCGGTGCCATCGGTGAGGGCGGGGTACGGGTGATCAGTGACGACATCGTCCGGCGCAGTGGCAGCGACCGCGCCGATCTGATGGCCGTGGAGGAGGCCGAGCAAGCCGAACTGGAGCGCCGGGCGGGCCGGTTCCGGCAGGCGAGGGAGAGGGTCCCGCTGAGCGGCCGTACGGTCGTGGTGGTGGACGACGGCATCGCCACGGGCGCCACGGCCGCCGCCGCCTGCCAGGTCGTACGGGCCCAGGGGGCCGCCCGGGTCGTGCTGGCCGCGCCGGTCGCCCCGCCGGACGCCGTCACCCGGCTGCGGCCCGCGGCCGACGACGTGGTGTGTCTGTCGACGCCGGCCGGGTTCCGGGCCGTCGGCGAGTGGTACCAGGACTTCTCCCAGACGGAGGACGAGGAGGTGCTCGCGCTGCTCGCGGAGGCGTCGGCGTGGGTACCCAAGGAGCCGGAACCGGCCCAGGACACGGCCCGGGAGTCCGCTCAGGACGGCGGGGCGGCGGACGTGGGCGGGCCGGTCGAGGTGGACGTCGGCGACGGCCTGCGGCTGGCCGGTGACCTGACGCTGCCGCCAGGTGCCTCGGCGGTGGTGATGTTCGCGCACGGCTCCGGCAGCAGCCGCCACAGCCCCCGCAACCGGGCGGTCGCCGAGGCCCTCAACGGGGCCGGGCTCGGCACGCTCCTGTTCGACCTGCTCACGCCCGCCGAGGAGGCCGACCGGGCGAACGTCTTCGCCGTCGACGCCCTCGCCGAGCGCCTGCGCGGCGCCACACGCTGGCTGCGCGGCCGTGGGCACGCCGCCATCGGCTACTTCGGGGCGAGCACCGGCGCCGCGGCCGCGCTGCGGGCCGCCGCCACGCCGGACGCGGCGGTCAAGGCCGTGGTCTCCCGGGGCGGGCGCCCCGACCTGGCCGGGCCCGCGCTCGCGGATGTACGGGCGCCGACGCTGCTCATCGTGGGCGGCCGGGACACCGTGGTCCTCGACCTCAACCGGCAGGCGGAGGCGGAGCTGCGCTGCGAGAAGAAGCTGGAGGTCGTCCCCGGTGCCACACACCTCTTCGAGGAGCCGGGCGCACTGGACGCGGTCGCGCGCCTCGCGCGGGACTGGTTCACGTACCACCTGACCCCAGGCGGGCGGGCCTGAGGGCCGGGCCGAGCGGCGGTGCGCCGCCAGCGACCGCGACACCGACCCGTACCGACTCCGAGGCCGCCGTCGCGGTCCCGAGGGCCGGGCCGAGCGGCGGTGCGCCGCCAGCGGCAGCGGCACGGGCGTACGAGGGCCCCGGGCAGGTGCCGCTCCGGGGCAGTCAAGGCCCATCCCCGGCATCCGATCGGGCCGCAGCTCTCGCCCGGCACCCCGGCCCGTACCGCCCCGGGGCCGCCGTCGACGTCCCGACACCGAGCTGCCGCCCGCCGCCGGCCACCCCCGCGCTCCGCCCCGCGTCCGCGCGGGCCGGGCGCCTACGGCGACGGAAGGCGGCCCAGGAGGGCGCCGAGGATCTCCTCCGCGTGCGTCCACAGCAGGGCGCCGCCCGCCCGCGGTACGCGGTGGTGTACGGCGCCCGGGATACGCGCGGCCAGGGCGGCGCCCTGGTCGGGTGAGTGGGTGAGGTCCAGTTCGCCGTACCAGAGGTCCACCGGCGCCGTGACCGACCGCAGGTCGATGCCCCAGCGGCCCATGGCGAGGACGGTGTCGCGGGCGTAGCCCATCGGGCCCTGGGCGAAGGCGTCGGCGAGCGCGGCGCGGTACGCGGCGGCGAAGCCGGGCTCACGGTAGACCGCGAGGTCGGCCTCCGGGCTGCTCGTCATCACCAGATCCCACATGGCATCCGGGCTGAAGCGGGCGAACAACTCCTCCGCGGCGCCTGGATCGGCCGCCGTCAGGTCCACCAGCCCGCGCAGCTCGGCGGGCAGGGCCCCGGCGAAGTGCGGCGCGGCGACCTCGTCCGCGCCCGAGACCACGGCCAGCGCGCCGGCCACCCCGACCGCGGCGCAGGCCAGCGCGAACGGCGCCCCTTGCGAGTGGCCCACCATCGCGGGCCGGCCGAGCCCCCGCAGCCGGGCGAAGGCGCGCATGTCCTCGGCGAAGTCCGTGAAGGTACGGCCCGGAGCGGGCGTCGAGGCCCCGAGGCCGGGCCGGTCGACGCTGATCAGCCGGACGCCGAGCCGGGCCACGGCGGTCGCGCCGAAGCCGAGGCGCCGGGTGGTCGCCGCGCCCGGTACGCACAGCACCGGCGTCCCGCCGGGCGGGCCCCACTCGGCCCAGCCCAGCATCCTTCCGTCCGGCAGATCCTGTCGCCCCGCGCGTGCGGGGGCCGTCACGATGTCCATGGGCCTGATCGGACCACGCCCCCGGGGCGGCCTGCGACGCCTTTTCCCGCCGTCGCCGCCGGGCGCCGACGCGGCCCATCGAAAATCGGGGGCGTCGTACCGACACCACTCTTACGGGCGTATGGGTAACGTGGGTCACAGACGGGAGGCGGACGAGGGTGCCCTCGATCGCCTCACGAGGAACGACCGAAAGGCACGGCTGCTCATGCCACTCGTCTCCTCGCGTCCTGCCACGGCTCGACGCGCGCGCCTGCAGGACGTCAACGCCATCGTCCGGCTGCTCTCCGGTGGCCGGCGACAGTTCGCCGAGGAGGCGCAGCCCGAGCTGCGTCTCACCCTCGCCCACTTCGGGCTGGAGACCGGCGAGGTGTGGGTCACCGAGTCCCCGGCGGGCACGCTGGAGGCGGCGGCGGTGTGGCTGCCGCCGGGCGCCGTCATCGACGAGGGTGAGTACCGCGCCCTGCTGCGGCTGCACGAGATCGGCCCGTCCGAGCGGACCCCGGCCACGCACCATCCCGTACGCCTCCAGCCGGACGACGACCACTGGCTGCTGGCCGCCCTGGGCACGACCGCCGACGGCGGGCCGGAGGCCGCGGGCGCCGTGCTGGCGCCGGTCCTCGGCCTGATCGACGAGGCGATGGAGCCGGCGTACGCGAGCCGTCCGGCGTCCTTCCAGGCGCGGCTGCTGAGCCGCTGGGGTTTCGTGCCGTGGAGCGACGGCCGCCCCGGCCTGCTGCGCCGCGAGCCGGTGGTCCGGGACGCGGCGGTCTGACCCGGGCCCTCACGAACCGGCTGTCCGGGACGCGGCGGCCTGACCCAGGTCAAAACGAACCGGTCGTTCCGGACGCGGCGGACTGACCCAGGCCCTCACGAACCGGTCGTTCCGGACCCGGCGGCCTGCCCCAGGTCAAAACGAACCGGTCGTTCCGGACGCGGCGGACTGACCCGGGCCCTCACCACCCCGACTCCAAGGCCCACACCGCCCGACCCCCGGGATCGACACGCAGACCTGGACACTCCACCTGAAGCGGACATACGGTCCAAGGGTGGGCGGCTGTCCGGTTCCGTCCGGGCCCCCTGGCCGGTCCCGGCACCGGTGGGATACACCTCCGGCGGACGACGGTCCCCGACGAGTGGAGGTCCCGCATGGGCGGAAGCGCGAGCAGCTCGGAACCGGGCAAGACGCGGTTCGACGACATCTACGACCGGCCGGACCCGCGCGCCTACTTCCAGCGGCTCGGCCCGCTGGCGTACGAGATCCCGCACCACGCGCAGGAGGTCTTCCGCCGGATCCGCGAGGAGCGGTCGGCGGCCTCCGGTGGCGTGCCCGTCACGGTCCTGGATGTCTGCTGTTCGTACGGGATCAACGCCGCACTGCTCAACCACGACCTCACCCTGGACGACCTCTACGCGCACTACACCGGCGCCGAGGCGCTCAGCCCGACCCGGGCCGAACTGGTCGACCGGGACAAGGAGTTCTACCGGCACCACCGGCGCGCCGACGCGGGCCGGGTCATCGGCCTCGACACCGCGAGCAACGCCCTGCGCTACGCCCTGGACGTCGGACTGCTCGACGAGGCGTACGCCGAGAACCTGGAGGAGCGACCGCCGGGCGCGGCGCTTCGGCGCGCGCTGGCGACGACGGGCCTGATCACCCTGACCGGAGGCGGCAGCTACATCACACACCGCACCTTCGGCGCCCTGCTCGAAGCCGCCCGCATGCCCGTGTGGGTCTGCGCGTTCGTGCTCCGCACGGTCAACTACCGGCCCGTGGCCGAACTCTTCGAGGCGCACGGCCTGGTCACCGAGTCCGACCCGTCCTGGACCTATCCGCAGCGGCTGTTCACCAGCTCCGTGGAGCAGGCCGACGCGGTCGAGCGGGTCCGGCGCGCCGGTGAGGACCCGGCGGGGCGGGAGAGCGAGGGGCGTTACTACGCGCGTCTGTATCTGTCGCGGCCTCGGCCGCGGGCGAGCTAGCCCGCCCGTCGGGCCACCGGGCCGGGCGCCTACGGTGTCCAGGTGATCGTCCGCCGTGCCGCGGACCTCGGCTCCTGGAAGGAAGCGACGACATCATGCGACGCATCGCGGTCCGGCGCCCGGCGGGTGCCCTGTGACGAGCGGCTCCCCCGCGCCGGCCGGCGCCCAGGGCTCCTCCCTGGACACCGTGGTGGTGCGGACCGAGGGACACCTCGGCCGCATCGTCCTCAACCGCCCCAAGGCCCTCAACGCCCTCACCCACGCCATGGTGCGGCGGATCGCCGACGCCTTGAGCGCCTGGGAGGACGACCCGGCCGTACGGGCGGTGCTCGTCACCGGCGCCGGTGAGCGGGGGCTCTGCGCGGGCGGCGACATCCGCGCCATCCATGACGACGCCCGCTCCGGCGGGACGGCGTCGGCCGGCTTCTGGCGCGACGAATACCGCCTCAACGCGCGGATCGCCCGCTTCCCCAAGCCGTACGTCGCCGTGATGGACGGCCTCGTGATGGGCGGCGGTGTCGGGATCTCGGCCCACGGCGGCGTACGGATCGTCACCGAACGCTCCCGGGTGGCAATGCCGGAGACCGGAATCGGCTTCGTCCCGGACGTCGGCGGTACGTACCTGCTCGCCCGCGCCCCCGGCGAGCTGGGCACCCATCTGGCGCTGACGGCCACGGCGGTGGGCGCCGGCGACGCACTGCTGTGCGGCCTCGCCGACCACTTCGTACCCTCCGCGCTGCTGCCGCGGCTCGCCGAGGACCTCGCGCGGGAACCCGTGGCCGAGGTCCTGCCCCGGTACGCCCGCCCTGCGCCGGAGGGCGAGCTTGCGGCGCAACGGGAGTGGATCGACGCCTGCTACGCGGCCGGGACCGTCGAGGAGATCGTCGAGCGGCTCGAGAACCACGGCGGGCCCGCGGCGAAGGAGGCCGCGGCCGCCGTCCTCGCGAAGTCCCCGACCGCGCTCAAGGTCACCTTTGAGGCGCTGCGGCGCGCCCGCCGGCTCGGTTCGCTCGAGCGAGTCCTGGAGCAGGAGTACCGGGTCTCCTGCGCGGCGCTCACCTCGGCCGACCTGGTGGAGGGCATCCGCGCCCAGGTGATCGACAAGGACCGCCGGCCGCGCTGGTCGCCGCCCACGCTCGCCGACGTCACGGACGCGGACGTGGCCCGCTACTTCACCCCGCTCGGCGACCGGGAACTGCGCCTCGGCGGCGACTCCCGAGGGGCCCTTGGCTGACGCCCCGGAGACCTGGGCGCGCCAGGACCGCCAGGGGCGGGAGTTCCAGCGGGTCCGTGTGCTCTACCTGGTTGCCCGGACCGACGCGGGCTGGCGGACAGTCGCCTCCATGATCCTGGCCGGCTGACGAAGCCGCAGCTCGCGCGGGGCCCGCGGCGCGCGGTCGGCGGAGGTGGCCGGAGCCCTGGCCGCCCGCGTGTCCGGGCGCGCCCTGGCGGGTGATCGGGGGAACGGCGCGGTGATGTCCCGGTCCGGCCGGGGTACGCGTGGTGCATGGCGGCCTTGGTATCGGATCTCGGGGACAGTACGGCGGCGCTGCTGCTCAAGGGCTACACCTGGCTGCCCGACCGGCTGCGCCGCGGCGGTGCCGGGCCGGTGCGGACCCGGCTGCTGGGCCGGCCGGCCGTCGCCCTGCACGGCCCCGAGGCCGTCGGATTCTTCTACGACGAGCGGAACGTACGGCGCCGGGACGCGCTGCCGGGGCCGGTGCTCGACACCCTTTTCGGGCGGGGCGCGGTGCACACCCTGGACGGCGAGGCCCACCGCGTGCGCAAGGCGCTGTTCGTGGAGCGGCTCACCGACGCCGAGGCGGTCTCCGCGCTGGTGGAGCGGGTACGGGAGGAGTGGCGGCGGGCGTTCGAGGCGCGCGGCGGCACGGTGGTGCTCTTCGACGAGGCCGCGCTCGTGCTGGCCAGGGCCGTCTCCGCCTGGGCCGGCATCGCGCTCTCCGAGGCATGGACGCGGCGGCTGGCGCGGGACGCGGTGGCGATGGTGGACGGCTTCGCCACGCCCGGCCCGCGCCATCTGCGGGCGCGCGTGGCCCGGCTCCGCCAGCAGCGGAGGATCGAACGGCTCGTCAACCGGCGGCGCTCGCACGGTGACGGGCCGGGGCCCGCGCCGACGGTGCTGTCGGCCGTGACCTGGCACCGCGACGCCGACGGCAGGCTCCTCGACGCCCGCACCGCCGCCGTGGAACTCCTCAACGTGGTCCGGCCGACGGTGGCGATCGCGTGGTTCGTCACCTTCGCCGCGCACGCGCTGCACCGCTGGCCGGAGCATCGCGACCGGCTGGCCGACGAGCCCGCGTACGCCCTCGCCTTCGCCCATGAGGTGCGCCGCTTCTACCCGTTCGCGCCGTTCCTCGGGGGGCTCGCCGCCCGCGACACCACATGGCAGGGCACGCCCGTCCCTGAGGGCACGATGCTCCTGCTCGACGTCTACGGGCACAACCACGATCCGGCCCTGTGGCCGGATCCGTACCACTTCCACCCCGACCGTTTCCTCGGCCGGGCCCCGGGCGCCGACGAGATGATCCCGCAGGGCGGCGGCGACGCGGCCACCGGCCACCGCTGCCCGGGCGAGGACATCACCGTGGCGGTGCTCAAGGCGCTGTCGGCGGAGCTGGCCACCCTGGATCACACCGTGCCCGACCAGGACCTGCGCATCTCGCTGCGCCGGATCCCGGCACGGCCCCGCAGTGGCTTCCGTATGACGCTCGGCGGGCCCGGGGGCCGCTGACCCGCTGAGGGCCTCCCCGGGTCCGGTCGGTGCGCCGCCGGCCGGGTGCACGGGCCCCGGCCGGCGGCTCTCATCTCACTTCGCCGTGTCCGACCAGCCGTACTCCGTCCCCTCCTGCGTGGGCGCGGTCACCGCGCCCGCCGCTTCCATGTCACGGTCCGCCGCACGCATGAGCTGTGTGGCGAGGTCCTTCATCGCGCGGCTCGCGGCGAGTTCGTCGCCGATCGCGGGGATGTCGACATCGGAGGGATTGCACCGTGCGGTGCCCTTGCCGGTGAGCGTCGAGGTGCCCGTGTCGAGTTCCGCCTGTGCCTTCGTGGTGCCGTCCTCCTCGACCAGATTCAGGCCGACCGTCCACTGATGGGTGCGTGTCATGGCCGCCCGCCTCCTTGCAGTCCGCCGTCACTTGCGCCTGTCCTACCCGCGCCGGGGCGACGCGGGGCGTCTCCCCTCCCCTGCGTTCCAGGATCCTCCCGTGCCGGGGCAACGGCACGTCCGCGGCGCGGTCAACTCCCCGGCAGCCACTCGGCGAGGCCCGCGCGGACCCGCGCGTGCCGGCGCTCGTACGCCGTCCCCGTTCAGCCGCGGTACGTCTCCAGCAGCCGCAGCCACACCTCGCTGATCGTGGGGAAGGACGGGACGGCGTGCCACAGGCGGTCGAGGGGGACCTCGCCGGTGACCGCGATCGTCGCGGAGTGGAGGAGTTCGCCGACTCCTGGGCCGACGAAGGTGGCGCCGAGGAGGGTGCGGCGGTCCTCGTCGACGATCATGCGGGCGTGGCCGCGGTAGCCGTCGGCGTACAGGCCCGCGCCCGAGACGTTCCCGAGGTCGTAGTCGACGGCGCGGACCCGGCGGCCCTGCTTCTGGGCCTCGGCGAGGGTGAGGCCGACCGCCGCCGCCTCCGGATCGGTGAAGACGACCTGGGGGACGGCGGAGTGGTCGGCGGTGGCGGAGTGGGCGCCCCAGGGGCCGGTCTCCAGCGGGGCGGTGCCGCGGGCGCGGGCCGCGATGGCTGCGCCCGCGACGCGGGCCTGGTACTTGCCCTGGTGGGTCATGAGGGCGCGGTGGTTGACGTCGCCGACGGCGTAGAGCCAGTCGCTGCCCGTCACCCGCAGGGTCTCGTCCACGGGCAGCCAGGACCCCGGTTCCAGGCCGACGCTCTCCAGGCCGATGTCGTCGGTGCGGGGCGCGCGGCCGGTGGCGACGAGGAGTTCGTCGGCGTCGATGTGGTCGCCGCCTTCCAGGACCACGGTGAGCGGGCCGGTGCCGCCGTCGCGGACGACCGCGGCGACGGCTGTGTCCGTACGGATGTCGGCGCCGGCCTCGGTGAGGGCGGCGGCCACGTGTTCGCCGACGAACGGTTCCATCCGGGGCAGCAGGCCCCCGCCGCGTACGAGGACCGTGACCCGCGCGCCCAGCGCCTGCCAGGCGGTCGCCATCTCCGTGGCGACCACTCCGCCGCCGATCACGGCCAGGCTGCCGGGGACGCGGTGGGAGCTGGTGGCCTCGCGGCTGGTCCAGGGTTTCGCGCCGGTGAGGCCGGGGAGTTCGGGCAGGGCGGCGCGGGTGCCGGTGCACACGGCGACGGCGTGGCGGGCGGTCAGGACGTGGTGTTCACCCTCGGGGCCGGTGACGGTGACCCGGCGGGGGCCGTCGAGGCGGCCGTGACCGCGGTGGATCCGGGCGCCGACGGACTCCAGCCAGGAGACCTGGCCGTCGTCCTTCCAGTCGCCGGTGAAGTGGTCGCGGTGGGCGAGGACCGCCTCGGTGTCGAGCGGGCCTCCCACGGACCGGCGCAGCCCGGGGACCCGGCGGGCGTCGGCGCGGGCGAGGGCCGGGCGCAGCAGTGCCTTGCTGGGGATGCACGCCCAGTAGGAGCATTCGCCGCCGACCAGTTCGCTCTCCACCACGGCCGTGCTCAGACCGGCGGCGCGGGTCCGGTCGGCCACGTTTTCCCCGGTCGGCCCCGCACCCAGGACGACTACGTCATATTCCACTTCCACGGCTCGTGTCATACCCGACAGTCTGGAGGCAGGTGTGACCGCCTGCCATGGGGGCATGCGGAGAGGACGTCCGGAATAGCGGGGCCGTGTGCGCCGTTGAGCGGGGCGAGTCGATGACGACCGGGAAGAGGTAGGAAGCATGAGCACTGTCGAGCTCACCAAGGACAATTTCGATGAGATCGTCAGCGGGAACGAATTCGTTCTCATCGATTTCTGGGCTTCCTGGTGCGGTCCGTGCCGTCAGTTCGCCCCTGTCTTCGAGCAGGCGTCCGAGCGCCACGACGATCTGGTCTTCGCCAAGGTCGACACCGAGGCGCAGCAGGAGCTCGCCGCCGCGTTCGAGATCCGCTCGATCCCCACGCTGATGATCGTCCGCGACAACATCGCGGTGTTCGCGCAGCCCGGGGCGCTGCCCGAGGCCGCGCTGGAGGACGTCATCGGGCAGGCCCGCAAGCTGGACATGGACGAGGTCCGCAAGTCCGTCGAGGCCGCCAAGCAGGCCGAGGGCGACGCCGCCGCGAGCTGAGGGCCGAGGGCGGGCCCCCACCTGGCGTGGGCGGCCCGCCGCCCCGTCGGTACAGCCGGACACACAGGCGCTGGACACCCGCCGCCCACGTCCCGCGAGCGGCGCGGCGTTCGCGACGAACAGCGCGCGCCCGTCCCTGCGTCCGCGTTCGGCAGCCGCGCTCAGCGGCTTCGTTCAGCGCTCCAGGACGAGCGCCAGTCCCTGGCCGACGCCGATGCACAGCGCCGCCAGGCCCGTGCCCGAACCCGCCGCCGCCAGCTGGTGGGCGACGGAGCCGGCCAGCCGGGCGCCCGAGGCACCGAGCGGATGGCCGATGGCGATGGCCCCGCCGCGCGGGTTGACGACCGCCGGGTCCAGCTCGGGCCATTCCGCGAGGCAGCCCAACGACTGGGCGGCGAACGCCTCGTTGAGTTCGAAGGTGGTCAGGTCGGCGAACGTGCGGCCGGACTTGTCCAGTGCGCGGCGGACCGCCTCGACCGGTCCGAGGCCGAAGAGCTGCGGCTCGATGCCGGTGACGGCGGAGGCGCGGATCCGGGCGAGCGGCTCGCGGCCGCAGGCCCGCATGCCCTCGTCGTCGACGAGCAGCAGGGCCGCGGCGCCGTCGTTGAGGGGCGAGGCGTTGCCGGCGGTGACCGTGCCCCCGTCGGCGCGGAACGACGGCTTCAGCTTGGCCAGGGCCTCCATCGACGTGGAGTCGCGGATGCACTCGTCCCGCGCCGGCTCCACGCCCGGGTAGGGGACGACCTCGGGGTCGTACAGCCCCTTGTCCCACGCCTCGGCGGCCTTGCGGTGGCTGGCGAGGGCGAAGGCGTCCTGCTGTTCGCGGGTGACGGCGTGCTTGTCGGCGACGAGTTCGGCGCCCTCGCCGAGGGAGACCGTCCACTCGGGCGGCATGGCGGGGTTGGTCATGCGCCAGCCCAGCGTGGTCGAGTACATCTGCTGGTGGCCCGCGGGGAAGGCCCGCTCGGGCTTCTGCAGCACCCAGGGCGCGCGGGACATCGATTCGACGCCGCCGGCGACCGCCACGGTCGCATCGCCCAGGGCGATGGCCCGGGCGGCCTGGATGACGGCTTCGAGGCCCGAGCCGCAGAGCCGGTTGACGGTGACGCCGGGCACGGAGGTGGGCAGGCCGGCGAGGAGGACCGCCATCCGGGCCACGTCGCGGTTGTCCTCCCCGGCGCCGTTGGCGTCGCCGAAGTACACGTCGTCGATGCGGGCCGGGTCGAGCTGCGGGGTACGGTCGACGAGGGCCCTGACCACGTGGGCGGCGAGGTCGTCCGGGCGTACGGAGGAGAGGGCGCCGCCGAACTTTCCGATCGGGGTGCGGACGGCGTCGACGATGTACACGTCGCGGATGCTCATCGGATCTCTCCCACATTCACCCGGCGTTCGCCTGGTGAACTATCGTTCGGAACTGGCGTCGCCCGAGTCTCCGCCGGGCGGCCCCGCCTGTCAACGGTACGAGGACCGCCGCCGTCTCACCCGCGCGAGAGGTCCCAGACCAGCGCCGTCAGGCCGTAGTCCAGCTCCGAGCCGTCCACGAGCAGCGCCTCCACGGTCCGGGTGGCCGGGTCGATGTCGGCGACGATGCCGTGGCCCGCGTACCGCGGATAGCCGGAGGCACCCATCTCGCCGGTCAGCTCGACGACCGCCGAGCGGATGGCGCTGTCACGCACGGAGGCGTCACCGCGGTCCTCCACGTGCTCGGGCACCAGCAGGATCTCGAAGCGCTTGGGCACAGTGCTCATGTACGTGACGCTAAGTCGTGCCGGGGCCGTACGCGCGCCGGGGCGGCGCCGCGGGAGGCACCGGGCTCAGCTGGACTCGCGGTGGATCGCCCGCGCACCCATCAGGTCGTGCCGCTCCGGCGTCCCGTCGGGGTCGCGTACGACGCGGTCCACCAGCTCGGCCAGGTGCCGCCCGGTGACCAGGTCGATCTGGACGGTGCTCAGGCGGGGCCGCAGCAGCCTGCCGAGCAGCAGGTCGTCCGAGCCGATCACGGCCGTCTCGCACGGGACGTCCACGCCCGCGTCCTGGAGGGCGCGCATGAGGAGCATCGCGTACTCGTCGTTGTAGGCGTACACCGCGTCGAGGCCGCGCTCACGCCAGGCGGCCGCGAGCCGGGCCGCCGGCTCCTCCTCGTAGGCGAGCGGGAGCGGCTCGATCACCGCGCCCGTACCGGCGGCGGCGCGGCGCGCGCCCTCCAGCCGGGGCCCGGAGAACATCTCCAGGCCCGGCTCCTCGGGGACCACCACGCCGATCCTGCGCTGGCCACGCTCGATCAGATGCCGGGCCGCGCAGCCGCCGACCTCTCGCTGGTCCATGACCAGCGAGTGGGCGCCCTCGACGCGCTGGGGGCCGAGGGTGATGACGGCCTTCGCGCCGGAGCGCTTGAGGACCTCCACGCCGTGCGGGGTGAGGTCGGCCTCGCCGAGGGAGAGGACCGCGACGGGGCGCAGTTCGGCCCAGGCGCGGGCCGCCTCCTCGCCGTCGAGGCCGAGGCTGCCGTACTGCACGACGGTGTAGTCCAGGCGGCGCAGCGCCCACTGCAGCTCGTTGAGGAAGCGGCTGTAGAGAGGGCCGACGGGGACGCGCGAGGTGGGCAGCAGCACCATGCGGCTGTGCCCGGCGCGCAGGCTGCGGGCGGCCGCGTGCGGCACGTAGCCGAGCTCCTCGGCGGCCTCCCGGACGCGGCGGCGGGTGGGCTCGCTGATGCGCACGGCCGAGGTGTTGTTGAGCACGTAGGAGACGGTGGCCCGGGAGACGCCGGCAAGTCGCGCGACATCGGCGCTGGTCGGGACCGGACGCTCGGCGGACCGCACGGCACGCCCGGCGGAGCTTCCGGTGGCCGGGCGGGGCGGACGGGGGCTCGGGTGGGGTGTCTCGCTCATCGCCCTCGGCATCTTTCCAGACCCGTCCGGGCCAGGGTCTGGCGGATGGCCTGATTCGAGCGCTACAAGCGCTTACACGTGTCACGCCTGTCGCGTCCAAGACGGTTCCCGGCCGCGTCCCCCTCGCCCCCCCGGCCTCCCCGTTAGGTCCTGGGCGCGGGCCATACGATCCACCGGGACGACTTCGCCGGGTTCATGGCCGCGCTGGAAGGCTGGATCTGATCCTCCGTCACCGCCGTGCGGGCCGGTGCGCCTCCATGCGGCCGCTCCAGACGCGGGTGACCGAGGGGTGCGCGGTGTCGAGCTCCAGTCCGGTGCCGGGGGCGTCGGGGAGGGTGAGACGGCCGCGTTCGACCCGTTCCGCCCCGCGCACGAGGTCGGAGCGCCAGGCGGTCGGCCCGTAGGCGTACTCCATCGGTTCGGCGGCGCCGCAGACCGAACTGAGGTGGGCGGAGTGGAGGGTGGCGACCGGCCCGGTGGGGTTGTGGACGGAGATCCGGGCCGTGCCGGCGGCGGCCAGGCGGGCCGCCTCCAGGGTGCCGCCGGCGTGCTTGACGTCCGGCAGCAGGACGTCGATCAGGCCGTCCACGTTCCACACGTCGGCCGGGTCGCAGGCGAACTCGCCGCCCGCGAGCGGGATCGCGGTCCTGGCCCGCAGTCGGGCCAGTTCCCTGGGGCGGCCGATGCACACCGCGTCCTCCAGCCAGTGCAGCCCGAGCTCGCTCAACGGGCCGAGGAGAGGGACGAGTTCGTCGAAGGTGAGCCGTTCGTGGGCGTCGGCCATGAGGCGGACCCCGCCGCCGACGGCCTGACGTACGGCGTGCAGCCGGGCCAGGCCCAGTTCGGGCAGCGGCCGGTCGCCGGGCGCGTCGAAGGGGGCGACCTTCAGTGCGCCGAACCCATCGGCGAGGGCGCGTTCGGCGGTGGCGGCGACCTCCCGCGGAGTGCTGCCGCCGGGGGTGCGGTTGAGGTTGGCGTACAGCTCGACGGGCGCGGGCGGGGCGCCGCCCATCCAGGACCACAGGGGGACACCGTCGAGCCGGGCGGCGAGGTCGGTACGGGCCTGCGCCATCCCGCCGGCGACGGTGACGCCTGCGAAGCTCGGCTCGGTGCGGCGGTCGGGCGCCTCCCCGAACTCGGCGTCGTGGAGGGCGGCGAGGGCGTCCCGCAGGCCGGCCGGCCGCTGGACGCGGGCGCCCCTCCGGACGGCGGCGTCGAGTACGGCGACCACCTTCGCCAGGGGCCCGGCGTCCGAGCACTCCCCGTACCCGTACACGCCCGCCGCCCCGTCGGCACGCAGCCGCAGCACCAGCCACTCCGCGCGCACGCCGACCGCGATCCGGAACAGCTCCCAGGTCTCGCCGCCCATGCCCTCCCCTGTCGCCCCGCCGCTGTCGTTCAATGCCGGAAATTAACCGACCGGCGCGGAATGCGGCGCAAGCGGCCGGGGGCATGTATGTCACATTGCACGAACGTGCCTGTGTCATCGCACGGTTGCCGTGCGGACGCCGTACGGCCGCCGTGCGGACATGGTCAGGCCGCGAACGCGGCCCGGAACGCGCCCAGCGTGGTCTGTGCGGGCGTGCGGTCCAGGACCGCGAAAACGACCTCGTCGAAGTGGGCCGCGAACCGCCCCTCGCCCGTGAGCAGGGCCCGGAAGGCGTCCGCCACGTCGGCCGGGTCGTTCTGGAAGACGCCGCAGCCCCAGGCGCCGAGGACGAGGCGGCGGTAGCCGCCGGTCACGGCCGTCTCCAGGACCCGCTCGGCCCGCGCGTCCAGGGCGGGCCGGATGCCGCCCGCCCGCTCCGGGGTGCGGCGCCGTATCACCCCGGCGTTGGGCGCGGGCGAGGTCAGGAAGCCGACGGTGTACGGGGAGGCGAGGAGGCGTCCCTTGTCGTCGCGGAAGACCGGCACGCCGGGCGAGTGGATGACCCGGTCGGAGTAGAACGGGTCCCGGTCGGCGCGGTGGTGGTCGTAGTACTCCGGGGCGCGCAGCAGGGCGGCGTACAGCGCGGAGGACCGGCAGACGGCCTCCTCCTGGGCCTGCGCGCCGTTGAGGTAGCCGCCGCCGGGGTTGCGGGCGGAGGCGAAGTTCAGGGCGGCCACGGGGCCGGGAGCGGCGGAGGTGAGCCGCCGGGTGGCCTCGGTGGTGGTCTCGGGGGTGACCTCGACGAGGGTCGTACGGTCGGTGTCGGGGGTGACCGGGAGCGGCTCGGGGCCGTACATCCGGGTCCCGGCCAGGGCGGTGTCCAGCGCGGCGCGCAGGTCCACGTCCTGGCCGTCGGGTGTGGTGTAGCGGCCCGCCGCGACGATCTTCTCGGTGTCGTGGGCGATGGCGCGCAGTCGTGCACTCATACCCGTGATCATGACGGCGCATTCCTCTTCGCCGCCAGGGATTTTCCCGGTGTTTGCCCAGGCCACGGCGGTGTCACACGGCGTGATGGGTGGTGACGGCGGGCGCCGTGGGGGCGCACTTGTGCGGGTGGCTGCTGTGGCCTTAGGTGGATTCAGCGCCTTCGACAGGAGGATCCGAATCATGTCGCCCAGCGATACCGACGAGGGCGGCCCGCCGCTCACCGAGGACGAAGCCGAGGATCTGTTGCGATGTATCTGCTTCAAGACGGGCCCGCCCCGGACGGTCGGCGTGGAGGTGGAGTGGCTCGTCCACGAGCTGCGTGATCCGCGGCTCGCCGTCTCCGGCCGGCGCCTGGAGGAGGCCTTCGGCGGCCTTCGTTCCGTGCCCCTGCGCTCGGCCCTCACCTTCGAACCCGGCGGTCAGCTGGAGCTCAGCTCACCGCCCGCCATGTCCCTGATGGAGTGCGTGGACACCGTGTCGGCCGACCTCACGGCGGTCCGCACGGCACTGCGCCCGCACGGCCTCGCCCTGGCCGGTCATGGTGTGGAGCCCTGGCACGCGCCCCGCCGCCGCCTGCTGCGCGAGCCGCGCTACGACGCCATGGAGGAGGCCCTGAACCGCAGCGGCCCCTCGGGCCGGGCCATGATGTGCGAATCCGCCTCGGTGCAGATATGCCTGGACGCCGGGCACGAGGAGCCGGGGCCGCTCGGCTACGGGCGCCGCTGGCAGCTGGCGCATCTGCTGGGCGCCGTGCTGGTGGCGGCCTTCGCGAACTCGCCGGTGCACGGCGGGCGCCGCAGCGGCTGGCGGTCGATGCGGCAGGCGCTGTGGACCGACATCGACCCCGTGCGGGGCCTGGCGCCGCCGCCGTTCCAGGAGCCGCGGGCCGCCTGGGCCGCCCATGTGCTGGACGCCCCCGTGATGTGTGTGCGGGCCTCCGAAGGGCCCTGGGAGGTGCCGGAGGGACTGACGTTCCGGGAGTGGCTGCGCGACGGGCGGCGCAGGCCCCCGACCGCCGCCGACCTCGCCTACCACCGCACCACGCTCTTCCCGCCCGTACGTCCCCGCGGCCATCTGGAGCTGCGCATGATCGACGCGCAGCCGGGCGACGACGGCTGGATCGTGCCGCTGGCGGTGACCACCGCGCTGTTCGAGGACCCGGCGGCCACGGAGAGCGTCTACCGGGCCGTCAAACCGCTGGCGGAGACGGCCGGTTCGCTGCCCGCCCCGCGCAACCCGCTGTGGGAGAGCGCCGCGCGGGACGCGCTGACCGATCCGGATCTGCACGCGGCGGCCGTCACCGCCTTCGAGCTCGCCCTGGAGGCGCTGCCCCGCCTCGGCGCGACGGACGCGGTCCAGGCGCGGGTGGCCGCGTTCCACGAGCGTCATGTCGTGCCGGGCCGCTGCCCGGCCGACACCCCCCATCCGCCCGCACCCGGGAAGGACACCGGCCGATGACCGATCCGGAGAAGCTGCGGGGGCGGGCGCTCGACGCCCTGACCGCCGCCCGTGCCCGTACGGCGGTGCTCACCGACTGCGTCGACGACCGTGACCTGACCGCCCAGCACTCGCCGCTGATGTCCCCGCTGGTGTGGGACCTTGCCCACATCGGCAACCAGGAGGAGCAGTGGCTGTGGCGGGCGGTCGGCGGGCGCGACGCGCTGCGCCCCGAGATCGACTCCGTCTACGACGCGTTCGAGCATCCCCGTGCGCTACGCCCCACGCTGCCGCTGCTCTCCCCCGCCGAGGCCCGCGCCTACGCCCTGGACGTCCGCGGCCGGGTCCTGGACATCCTGGAGGGGGTGGAGCTGGAAGGGCGGCGGCTGACGGACGCGGCCTTCGCCTTCGGGATGATCGCCCAGCACGAACAGCAGCATGACGAGACGATGTTGATCACCCATCAGCTACGCAAGGGGCCGGCCGCGCTGTCGGCGCCCAAGCCGCCGGCCGCCCCCGACCTGTCGGGGCTGCCGGCCGAAGTACGGGTCCCGGGCGGGCCGTTCACCATGGGCACCTCCGCAGAGCCGTGGGCGCTGGACAACGAACGCCCGGCCCACGCGCGGTTCGTCCCGGCGTTCTTCATCGACACCGTGCCCGTCACCAACGGCGCGTACATGCGCTTCATCGACGACGGCGGGTACACGGACGAGCGCTGGTGGGCGCCCGAGGGCTGGGAGCAGGTGCGGCGGCACTCCCTCACCGCGCCGCTGTTCTGGCGGCGGGAGGGCGGGCAGTGGCTGCGCCGCCGCTTCGGGGTGACCGAGCCCGTACCGGCCAACGAGCCGGTGCTGCACGTCAGCTGGTACGAGGCCGACGCCTACGCCCGCTGGGCGGGCCGGCGGCTGCCGTCGGAGGCCGAGTGGGAGAAGGCGGCCCGGCACGATCCGGTCGCCGGGCGTTCGCTGCGCTACCCGTGGGGCGACGCGGACCCCACCGAGGACCACGCCAACCTCGGGCAGCGGCATCTGCGGCCGGCGCCCGCGGGGGCGTATCCGGCCGGGGCGTCGCCGCTGGGGGTGCGGCAGCTGATCGGGGACGTGTGGGAGTGGACGTCCAGCGACTTCCTGCCGTACCCGGGGTTCGTGGCCTTCCCGTACCGCGAGTACTCGGAGGTGTTCTTCGGCAGCGCGCACAAGGTGCTGCGCGGCGGGTCGTTCGCCGTCGACCCGGTGGCCTGCCGGGGAACGTTCCGCAACTGGGACCTGCCGGTGCGCCGCCAGATCTTCTCCGGCTTCCGTACCGCCCGAGACGCGGAGGATGTCTGATGTGCCGTCACCTTGCCTTCCTGGGGCCGCCGACGGCCCTCCGTGAGCTGCTGATGGAGCCCGGGCACTCGCTGTACCGGCAGGCGTGGGAGCCGCGCCGGCAGGCGTCCGGTGTGGTGAACGCCGACGGGTTCGGGGTGGGGTGGTACGCCGAGGGCGATCCGGTGCCCGCCCGCTACCGCAGGGCCGGGCCGATCTGGGCCGACCTTTCCTTCACCGATCTGGCGCGGGTGGTGCGCAGCGGCGCGCTGCTGGCCGCCGTACGGGACGCCACGGAGCCCGGCGCGGACGGTGAGGCGGCGGCCGCGCCGTACGCCGACGGGCCGTGGCTGTTCAGCCACAACGGCGCGGTCCACGGCTGGCCGCGGTCCATGGGGCCGCTGGCAAGCGGCCTGCCCCCGCAGGAGCTGCTGTCCCTCGAGGCGCGCTGCGACTCGGCGCTCGTGTGGGCGCTGGTGCTGCGGCGGCTGCGGGAGGGCGAGGAGGCGGGGCGGGCGCTGGCGGCGACGGTCCTGGAGGTGGCCGCGCTGGCGCCCGGGTCCCGGCTCAATCTGCTCCTCACCGACGGCCGGACGGTGACCGCCACCACCTGGGGCGACTCCCTGTGGTTCCTCGCCGGGCCCGGCGAGCGGGTGGTCGTCGCCTCGGAGCCGTACGACGAGGATCCGGGGTGGCGGGAGGTACCGCCGCTGAGCCTGCTGGCAGCCACCCGTACCGATGTGTCCCTGCACCCGCTCAAGGAGATCGACGCGTGAGCCCGTTCCTGCTGACCCGCACCCTGCCGGAGGACGCCGTCGGCGCGGAGCTGCGCGCCGACGTGCTCCACGGGCTGACCCGCACCCCCAAGGAGCTGCCGCCCAAGTGGTTCTACGACGAGCGCGGCAGCGAGCTGTTCGAGGAGATCACGCGGCTGCCGGAGTACTACCCGACGCGCGCCGAGCGGGAGATCATCATCGCCCGCGCACCGCTGGTCGCGGCCGCGACCGGGGCGCGGACGCTGGTGGAGCTCGGTTCGGGCTCGTCGGAGAAGACCCGTTTCCTGATCGACGCGCTCCTGCCGGAGCTGGACAGCTATGTGCCGGTGGACGTGAGCGAGAGCGCGCTGCGCGGGGCCGCCGAGGTGCTGATCGCCGACCGGCCTGGGCTGCATGTGCACGCGCTGGTCGCCGACTTCACCCGGGGTCTGGTGCTGCCGGGGACGCCGGGGCCGCGGCTGGTGGCGTTCCTCGGCGGCACGATCGGCAATCTGCTGCCGCAGGAGCGGGCGGCGTTCCTCGGCTCCGTACGGGCCATGCTGACGCCGGGCGACTCGCTGCTGCTCGGCACGGACCTGGTCAAGGACGAGGAGACGCTCGTCGCCGCCTACGACGACGCGGCCGGGGTGACGGCCGCGTTCAACAAGAACGTCCTGTCGGTCATCGACCGGGAGCTGGGCGCGGACTTCGATCCGGACGACTTCGCGCATGTGGCGGTCTGGGACGCGGAGCGGGAGTGGATCGAGATGCGGCTGCGGGCCCGCGCCGAGGTGACGGTGAAGATCCCGGAGCTGGATCTCGCGGTGCAGTTCGCGGCGGGTGAGGAGATGCGGACGGAGGTGTCGGCGAAGTTCCGTCAGGACGGCGTACGGGCCGAGCTGGCGGCGGCCCAGCTGGAGCTGACGCACTGGTGGACGGATACGGCCGGGCGGTTCGCGCTGTCGCTGGCGACGGCCCGCTGAGGCACCAGGTCCGGGCCGTCCCCGCCCACGGCGTGCTGGGCGGCCCGGGCCAGTGACCGGCGGTCGGGGTGACGGCCGACCGGGATCGGGGGCAGGATCCTGATCTCGGCGGTGATCGCGCCCGTTGCGGCGATCCGCCACAGCGAGGCGGTGAGCGGGTCGTCGCCGACGAACGCGGCGGGTCCGGTGGGCGCGTAGGAGATCCGTACGGGCTGGACGGTGGCGGACGCGTCGAGCGCGGCCTGGAACGTGGCGGGCCGGAAGCGGCCCTGCGCCCGTCCGCACCAGGTGGAGCCCTCGGGGAAGACGATCACGCGGGCGCCGCCGGTGAGGGCGTCGGCGATCTGCCGGACGGTGCCGGGCAGGGCCCGCAGCCGGTCCCGGTCGAGGAAGAGGGTGCCGCCGCGGGCGGCGAGCGGGCCGAGCACAGGCCAGTGGCGGACCTCGGTCTTGGCGAGCATCCGGCCGGGCAGGACGGCGGCGACGAGCGGGATGTCGAGCCACGAGATGTGGTTGGCGACCACGAGCAGCGGCCCGCCGGTGGCGGGCGGCACCCCGGTCACCCGGATCCGTACCCCGAAGGCGCGCAGGACCCACCGCGCCCACAGACGGGTCAGGCGGCGGCGCCCGGCGGCCGGAAGGAGGGCGGTCAGGGGGGCCAGGAGCACCCCGGCGAGGACGGCGATGATCCCGGCGGCCAGCCGGCCGGCGGTGGCTCCCCGCCCCTTGGTCCCCCGGTGCGCGGCGCAGCCGGCGGGGGTGCAGGGGGCGGTGGGCAGCCAGAGGCTCATGCGACGGGGGCGAGGGAGAGGAAGTGCCGCAGGTAGCGCGGGTTGGTGCGGCGCAGGGAGAGCAGGACGTACAGGTCGGCGACGCCGAAGTCGGGGTCGTGGGCGGGGGCTCCGCAGATCCAGGCGCCGAGGCGGAGGTAGCCGCGGAGCAGGGGCGGCAGATCGGTGCGGCCCGTGGGGCGGGTGATGCCCTCGGGGGACCAGAGTTTGTGCGGGGTGACCCAGTACTCCTCGGGCGCGAGGTGCTTGGCCTTGACGGTGTCCCAGGTGGCGGCGGCGAGCGCGCCTCCGTCGCCGAGCGGTATCGAGCAGCAGCCGGCCAGCCAGGTGTGGCCCGTGCTGGTCATGTAGCGGGCGAGGCCGGCCCAGATGAGGGCGATGACGGCGCCGTTGCGGTGGGCGGGGTGGACGCAGGAGCGGCCGACCTCGACGAGGTCGTCGCGGATGGGGGCGAGCCGGGTGAGGTCGAACTCGCTCTCGGAGTAGAGGCGTCCGGCGATCCGGGCCCGGTCGGGCGGCAGCACCCGGTAGGTGCCGACGATCTCGCCGGTGGCCTCCTCGCGGACCAGGATGTGGTCGCAGTACGCGTCGAAGGCGTCGGAGTCGATGCCGGGTTCGGGTCCGTCGAGACGGGCGCCGAGCTCCCCGGCGAAGACCAGGTGGCGCAGCCGCTGCGCCGCCCTGACCTCCTCCTGGTCGTGGGCGAGGGAGACCGTGTATCGGGGCAGGGCTTCGGTGGGCGGTGCGACGAGGGCGGCGGTCGGTGCGGACATGTGTCGGTCTCCTCCGGCGGACGGAAGGTCTGGAGGCCGGGCCGCGGGGTGGGGCGGCCCGGCTCCTTACTTCTTCCGTGACCGGCTGGATTCGACATGACGGGCCGGGGGACCGTGGATGTGCGAACGCTGAATGCCGGGATTCCCGACGTGGGTGCCGATGACGGCCGGGGTCAGCGGCCGAGCGCCGCGGTGATCTTCTGGGAGGCGGCCTGGGCGGCGAGCTCGGGATCACGGCCCTGGAGCACGGCCGTCATGTACTGCTTTATCGGGTTGTCGGCCTCCACCTCCGCCCACTGCGGGGAGTTGGGGGTGGCCCGGCCCCGGGCGGCGCCTGCGGCCATCGCGGCGGTGGCCTCGTCGCCGCCGACGGCGGAGGCGAGGGAGGTCTTGTTGGGGACGTAGCTCATCGTACGGGCGAGGTCGGACTGCCACTTCTCGCCGGCCAGCGCCTTGACGACCTCGATGGCGGCGCCGCGGTCGGGCGCGTTCTTCGGGATGATCAGGTCGGAGCCGCCGGTGAAGACGGCGCAGGGCTGGCCGGCCTTCTTGCCGGGCACGGGGAAGAAGCCGAGCTTGCCCTTGAGTTCGGGGTTGGCCTTGTGAATGAGGGCGGCGGCGCCGGGGGTGGAGATGATCTGGGCGACCTTGCCGGTGGCGAAGACGTCGGACTGCGGCGGGGTCTGCTCGTCGGCGTCCTTGGGGCCGGAGCCGAGCGCCTGGAGTTCCTTGTAGAACTCCATTCCCTTCAGGGCTGCCGGGCTGTCCAGCGCGCCGGTCCACTCGCCGCCCTTGTCGACGGCGAGGTCGCCGCCCTCCTCCCAGATGAATCCGGCGAGGGTGTACCAGTCCTGCCCGGCGAGGTAGATGCCCTGGGTGCCGCCCCTGTTGAGCTTCTCGGTGTCCTTCAGCCACTGCGCGCGGGTCTTGGCGGGGCCGGTGATGCCGGCCTCGGCGTAGAGGTCCTTGCGGTAGACGACCACCCGGTTGGCCGCGTACCACGGTATGCCGTACTGGATGCCGTCGACGCTGCCGGGCTGGGCGAGTCCGGGCAGCCATTCCTCGTGGCCGAGGTCGCGTACGGACTCCAGGGTCAGGTCGAAGAGCCGCTGGGTCTCGGCGTACTGGGCGACCTGGGTGTTGCCGACCTCGATGACGTCGGGTCCGCCCTCGCCCTGGAGGGCGGCGGTGACCTTCTTGCCGATGCCGGTCCACTCCTGGAAGGTGAACCTGAGCTTCACCGAGGGGTGCTCGTCCTCGTACTCCCGGGTGAACCGCTGGAGGAAGTCGTCGGTGACGCTGTCCTTCATCAGCCAGACGTCGACCGTGCGGGTGGCGGTCCCGCCGCCCGGCACGAGCCCGCAGCCGGTGAGCGCGGCGGCGGACAGGAGCGCGAGGGCACAGACGGGCAAGCGGTTCTTCACGTGTGGGTCACCTTCTGCGTTTCAGCATGGGAGAACAGACCCGACGTGGGGGGACGAACGGTGCGTTCGCACGGGCTTGTGGCCTGGATTTTGGTATGGACCAAGTGGAGGGTCAAGCCCCGGCCGCGACGGGATCTCCCGGATCGCGGACCGGGGCCGCGTGGGGCACGGTGGAGGGGACCAGATCAGAGAGGCGGACGGACATGTCCCAGCACACCTACCGCGTCATCGAGATCGTGGGCACCTCCCACGAAGGCGTCGACCAGGCCATCCGCAACGGCATCGCCCGGGCCGCGCAGACCACCCGGGGCCTGGACTGGTTCGAGGTGACCGAGGTCCGCGGCCATCTGGCCGAGGGGAAGATCGGGCACTACCAGGTGGGCCTCAAGGTCGGCTTCCGCATCGAAGACACCGAGTAGCGGACCTGCTGGGGTGTCCTTGAGGCCGATGCCACCGCGCACCGGCCGGGTGCCCTTGCCCTCCGGCGCCATCGCACGGGCCGGGTGCCTTAGAGGTCGGAGCCGCCGCCCCGGCCCTGCGCACCGCCCGCGCCGACGTCAGGTGCGGCCCTCCTTCTCCTGGGCGTCCCGGAGCTCCTGCGAGGCGGCGCCCCAGCGGGCCCGTACGACCCGGAAGCCGGCCTGCTCGGCCGCGTCGCAGACCAGTTCGTCGTCGTCGACGAGCATGCGGACCTCCCGGTCCCGGGCGAGGCGGCGCAGGATGTCCATCTTGGTGTGCCGGGCGGGCCGCCGGTCGTGGTTGCGCCGCATGTGGATGCGGCCCTCGGGCAGGCCTTGGGCGGCCAGCCAGTCCACGGTGTCCTGGCGGCAGCGCTCCGGCCTGCCGGTCAGGTAGAGCACCTCGCACTCCTCCGCCGCGGCCAGGCAGAGCGTCACGCCCCTGGGTAGCGGCGGGTCATCGGGCGCCGCGGCGAAGAAGGCGTCCCAGTCGCGCGGTGAGCGCTCCAGGAAGTGCTGGCGGTGCGCCGAGTTCGAGAGGGTTCCGTCCAGGTCGAATACGGCCAGTGGCCTGTTGTCGCGCGTCACGGGTCCAGCCTAGGCAATCGGCGCCGCGGGAATCCTCGCGCGGTGTGGGCGTTGAACCCTGCGTGAGCACTCTCGGCGATTCGATCCGCATCTCCGTTCTGGACCGCTCCCGGATCCGGGCGGGCGAGGACGGCCCGCAGGCTCTGCGGGACACCGTCCGCCTCGCGCGGGAGCTGGAGGCGTACGGCTACCACCGCTTCTGGGTCTCGGAGCACCACAGCGTGCCGGGGGTGGCGGGGTCCGCGCCGACGGTCCTCGCGGCGGCGGTCGCCGCGGCGACGTCACGGATCCGGGTCGGTACGGGCGGGGTGATGCTGCCGAACCACCAACCGCTGGTGGTGGCCGAACAGTTCGGGGTGCTTGAGGCGTTGTTCCCGGGGCGGATCGACATGGGGCTCGGCCGCTCGGTGGGGTTCACGGACGGGATCCGGCGGGCGCTGGGCCGGGACAAGCGGGACGCGGGCGACTTCGCCGGGCAGCTGGCGGAGCTGCTGGGCTGGTTCACCGGTGAGCAGAGCGCCCATCCGCAGGTGCACGCCCGCCCGGCGGAGGGGCTGCGGGTGCCGCCGTTCGTGCTGGCCACCGGCGAGGGGGCGGCCGTCGCGGCCGCGGCGGGCCTGCCGCTGGTGATCGGCGACCTGCGCGGCCGGGAGAAGCTGCTGGCGGCCGTCGAGCGCTACCGCGAGCTGTTCACGCCCTCGGTGTGGGCGGCGGAGCCGTATGTGGTGGTGTCGGGCACGGTCGCGGTCGCGGAGAGCGAGGAGGAAGCCCGGCGGCTGCTGGTGCCGGAGGCGTGGTCGCTGGCGTGCTCGCGCACCCGTGGCTCCTTCCCGCCGCTCGCCTCACCCGAGGAGATCGCGGCGCTGACGATGACGGCGAAGGAGCGGGGGTACTTCGAGGGCGGGCTGCGCGGCCATGTCCACGGCACCGAGGAGCAGGTGCGGGACGCGCTGGAGCGGGTGGTGAAGGAGACCGGCGCGCAGGAGCTGCTGGTGACGACCAGTACGTACGACCGGGCGGCGCTGCTCGACTCGTACCGCCGGCTCGCCCGGATCACCGGGCTGACCGGTGCCCACGCCTGATCTGAGCGGGCCCGGCCCCCGTGCGCGGGGACCGGGCCGCGGCCGTGACTAGGCGGCCGTGTCGAAGGTGTAGTGCTTGGTGTGGTCGAGCATGTCGGCGGGGGTCACGTCGTTCCAGGGCCGCATGGTGTCGTTGAGGTCGACGACGTTCGGGGTGCCCGCGGCCGGGAGATACGTCGAGTCGGGGTGGCGGGCCTGCCAGTCGGCCCACAGCTTGTCGATGAACGCGTGGTGCAGCCAGAACACTGGGTCGTTCGGGGAGACACCGGTGGCCATCTGGCCGCCGACCCAGACGTGGACGCGGTTGTGCAGATTGACGCCGCGCCAGCCTTCGAGGTGGTTGCGGAAGCCCTCGGAGGAGCTGTTCCAGGGCGCCGTGTCGTACGTGGACATGGCGAGGACGGTGTCCACCTCGGCGCGGG
>NZ_BMQQ01000001.1:173534-257689 GCF_014648195.1 Streptomyces purpureus | reverse complement strand
TGGGCAGCTGGCGGCCGCCGGCGCCGAGGTCGCGGCGGAGGAAGTCACGGCCGTCCACGCGGACGGTGACGGCCCAGCGGTTGGCGGAGCGGGCGAAGGGGCCGTCCATGACCTGTCCGTCGCGGGTGCGGCCGGTACCGCCGAGGAAGTCGGGCGCCCACAGGGAGGAGCGGGCGGTGCGGTCGGCGGTCCAGTCCCAGTAGGGCAGGGCGACGGCCGGGTCGACGGCCTGGAGGGCCTGTTCGAACTGTATGAGGAACCTGCGGTGCCAGGGCAGGAAGGAGGGCGAGCGGTGGCCGACCCGGTCACCGGTGTCGGTGTCCCCCATGATGAAGGCGTTGTGCGTGGTGACGAAGGTGTCGTACTGGCCGTTGCGCTTCAGCTCGAGAACGGCGTCGACGAAACGCTTCTTCTCGGCGGCGGTGAGCAGGGCCTGGTTCTTGCGTACGGTCATGGTGCGGAGGGCTCCGGATCAGACGAGGGTGAGGGGGACGAGCGGGGCGCCCTTGAGTTCACGTACGGCGGCACGGGCCACGGCGCGCGGCGTGGCGAGCGGCTCGTAGTGGTTGATCACGCTGATCCAGGTGCCGTCGGCGTTCCGCATGACGTGCAGTTCCTCGCCGTCGATGTGGACGGCGTAGCCGCCGCCGTGGTGCCCCCCGTGGTGGGCGCCGCCGTGCGACGGCCCCCCCTTGATGCGGCGCCCCTCGAAGACCTCGTCGAAGGCGGCCGGTCCGGCGGCCGCCGCGGCCGGGGCGGCGTCGGGTGTGCGCACGGCGCGTGCGGCGGCCGGCGCCGCGGCGGCGATGCCCGCGGCGGCCACCGCGGCGACGCCGAGCGCCTGACGACGGGTGATGGTGGACATGGAGAACCCCCCAGAGAAACACGGTGGTTGTGGTCGTGCCGGGGGCTGGTCATGTCCCCCGGCGGAGCCATACCTACCTGGCCCGCGGTGAGCTGCGGAAATCTCCGGGGAGTGGTTGGCCGCGATGCGGACATGTCCCCATACGTAGTGCAGAGTTGAACGGAGTTGATCTTGCTGTCGGCGCCCCGCCGCACGCCCCGGAGCGAAAACCTTGCGGAGAATGTGACGGTCTCGTGAAGGATTTACCGCTCCGGGGCGCCGGACGTGGTCCGGGTCACGCCGGGAACCTGTCCGGAAACAGGCGCCGCGGCGGGGTCAGCGGCGGGACTTGCGGGTGGCCCGCAGCCACTCCTTGTTCATCGCCGCGATCGACGGCAGCGGGATGCCCTTGGGGCAGGCGGTGGCGCACTCGCCGGTCAGGGTGCAGCCGCCGAAACCCTCCTCGTCCATGGTGGCGACCATGTCGAGGACCCGTGTCTCGCGCTCCGGGGCGCCCTGCGGCAGCACATTGAGGTGGTTGATCTTCGCCGAGGTGAAGAGCATCGCCGAGCCGTTGGGGCAGGCCGCCACGCACGCGCCGCAGCCGATGCACTCGGCGTGCTCGAAGGCGAAGTCGGCGTCGGCCTTGGGTACGGGCGTGGCGTGCGCCTCGGGCGCCGAGCCGGTCGGGGCGCTGATGTAGCCGCCGGCCTGGATGATCCGGTCGAAGGCGCTGCGGTCCACCACGAGGTCCTTGACGACGGGGAAGGCCGCGGCGCGCCAGGGCTCGACGTCGATGGTGTCGCCGTCCTGGAAGGAGCGCATGTGGAGCTGGCAGGTGGTGGTGCGCTCGGGGCCGTGCGCGTCGCCGTTGATGACGAGGCTGCACGCGCCGCAGATGCCCTCGCGGCAGTCGTGGTCGAAGGCGACGGGGTCCTCACCGCGGAGGATGAGCTCCTCGTTGAGCGTGTCGAGCATCTCCAGGAACGACATGTCGGAGGAGATGCCGTCCACCTCGTAGGTGGCCATGTCGCCGGGGGCGTCGGCGTTCTTCTGGCGCCAGACGCGCAGGTTGAGCTTCATGCGTAGCTCCGCTGGGTGGGGTGGACGTAATCGAAGACGAGGTCTTCCTTGTGCAGGACGGGTGCGTCGCCGGTCCCGGTGCCGTGTTCTCCCTGGGTACGGCCCCCGGCCCCCCGGAATTCCCAGGCGGCGACGTAGGAGAACTCCTCGTCCTTGCGGGCCGCCTCACCGTCGGCGGTCTGGGACTCCTCGCGGAAGTGGCCGCCGCAGGACTCCGAGCGGTGAAGCGCGTCCAGGCACATGAGCTCGGCGAGCTCCAGGTAGTCGACGATCCGGTTCGCCTTCTCCAGCGACTGGTTGAACTCCTCGCCGGTGCCCGGCACCTTGATGCGCCGCCAGAACTCCTCGCGGATCTGCGGGATCCGCTCCAGGGCCTTGCGCAGTCCCTCCTCGCTGCGGGCCATGCCGCAGAACTCCCACATCAGCTCGCCCAGTTCACGGTGGAAGGAGTCGGGGGTGCGGTCGCCGTCGACGGCGAGCAGCAGACTGATGCGGTCCTCGGTCTCGGCGAGCGCCTCGGCGACCACCGGGTGCGTGTCGTCGAGCGGCTCGCTGGAGGGGTGGCGGGCGAGGTAGTCGTTGATGGTGGACGGCAGGACGAAGTAGCCGTCGGCGAGGCCCTGCATCAGGGCCGAGGCGCCCAGCCGGTTGGCTCCGTGGTCGGAGAAGTTGGCCTCACCGATCGCGAACAGGCCCGGCACAGTGGTCTGGAGGTCGTAGTCGACCCAGAGTCCGCCCATCGTGTAGTGCACGGCCGGGTAGATCCGCATCGGGGTCTCGTACGGGTCCTCGGCGGTGATCCGGGCGTACATGTCGAAGAGGTTGCCGTACTTCTCCTCGACGGCCCTGCGGCCCATCCGCCGGATGGCGTCGGCGAAGTCGAGGTAGACGCCTTGGCCGCCGGGTCCGACCCCGCGCCCCTCGTCGCAGACGTTCTTCGCGGCCCGCGAGGCGATGTCGCGGGGGACGAGGTTGCCGAAGGAGGGGTAGATGCGCTCCAGGTAGTAGTCGCGCTCGTCCTCGGGGATCTCGGCCGCGGGACGCCGGTCGCCCTTCGCCTTGGGCACCCAGATCCGGCCGTCGTTGCGCAGCGACTCGCTCATCAGCGTCAGCTTGGACTGGTGGTCGCCGGTGCGCGGGATGCAGGTGGGGTGGATCTGGGTGAAGCAGGGGTTGGCGAAGTACGCGCCGCGCCGGTGCGCCCGCCAGACGGCGGTCGCGTTGGAGTTCATCGCGTTGGTCGAGAGGTAGAAGACGTTGCCGTAGCCGCCGGTGGCGAGCACGACCGCGTCCGCGAAGTGGGTGGAGATCCGGCCGGTGATCAGGTCACGGGCGACGATGCCCCGGGCCCGCCCGTCGACGACGATCAGGTCGAGCATCTCGGTGCGCGGGTGCATCTCCACATTCCCGGCGGCGATCTGCCGGGACAGCGCCTGGTACGCGCCGAGCAGCAGCTGCTGACCCGTCTGGCCGCGGGCGTAGAACGTACGGGAGACCTGCACGCCGCCGAAGGAGCGGGTGTCGAGCAAGCCGCCGTACTCACGGGCGAAGGGCACGCCCTGGGCGACGCACTGGTCGATGATCTCCACGGAGATCTGGGCGAGCCGGTGGACGTTGGACTCCCGGGCCCGGAAGTCGCCGCCCTTGACCGTGTCGTAGAAGAGGCGGTGCACCGAGTCGCCGTCGTTGCGGTAGTTCTTCGCCGCGTTGATACCGCCCTGCGCGGCGATGGAGTGGGCGCGGCGCGGCGAGTCCTGGTAGCAGAACTGGACGACGCGGTAGCCCTGTTCGGCGAGCGTGGCGCCGGCCGAGCCGCCGGCAAGACCCGTGCCGACGACGATCACGGTGTGCTTGCGGCGGTTGGCCGGGTTGACCAGCTTGGCCTCGAACCGGCGCCGGTCCCAGCGCTCGGCGACCGGGCCGTCGGGGGCCTTGGTGTCCTTGACCGGCTCACCGGTCGTGTACGCGAAATAGCTCATGTCAGCTCACGACTCCGGTCATGACGGCGACGGGTACGGAGATGAAGCCCACGGTCAGCACCAGCGCCAGGCCGTTGGCGATCAGCTTCAGGGCCCGGTCGCGCCGGGCGCTGCCCACGCCGAGGGTCTGGGCGGCGCTCCAGAAGCCGTGCCGGACGTGCAGGCCCACGGCGAGCATCGCGACGATGTAGATGACGTTGCCGTACCACGTGGAGAAGGTGTCGACGACGTTCTGGTAGGGCTTGCCCTCCTCGAATCCGCCGGTGTGGACGGTGCCGGTGGTCAGGTCGAGGATGTGCCAGACGATGAAGAGGGCGAGGATGATCCCGCCCCAGCGCATGGTGCGGGTGGCGTAGCTCGCGCCCCTGCGGCGGTGGACGTAGGCGGTGGGGCGGGCCTTGATGTCCCGGCGGCTGAGCTGGTACGCGCTGACGGCGTGCGCGGCGACGGCCGCGAGCAGCACGATCCGTACGAGCCACAGCGCCCAGGAGTAGTGCAGGACGGGGTCGCCCATGGTGCGCAGCCAGTGCCCGTAGGCGTTGAACTCGCCTGGCCCGAAGAAGACCTTCAGATTGCCCATCACATGGGCGACCAGATAGCCGAGCATGATCAGACCGCTGACGGCCATGACCGTCTTCTTGCCGACGGTCGATCCCCAGAAGCCGCGTGTGGGGGACGGTTGTCGGTCGGGGCGCCGAGCCGTCCGCGTTGCCAGAGCCATGCACAAGACGCTAGGGCCGCAGGTGCCGAGTGGTCCAAGACATGGTCCGGCTCATGTCGATAGGCACAGGCTATGGAGGCGGCTAGGCTGGGCGGATGCAGTTCCAGCAACTTCTGTACTTCGTCGCGGTGGCCGAGACCCGGCACTTCACCCGGGCCGCCGAGCAGGTGCACGTCTCCCAGCCGTCCCTGTCGCAGCAGATCAGGGCGCTGGAGCAGGAGCTCGGCGCCGAGCTGTTCAGCCGGGCGCGGGGCAACATCGCGCTCACCGAGGCGGGCGAGGCGCTGCTGCCGCTGGCCCGGCGGATCCTCGCGGACGCCGACACAGCCCGCCATGAGGTCCAGGAGCTGGCCCAGCTGCGGCGCGGCCGGGTCCGGCTGGGCGCGACCCCCAGTCTGTGCACCGGGCTGCTGCCCGATGTGCTGCGCGCCTTCCACGATCTCCATCCGGGGATCCGGCTGCTGATCGAGGAGGGCGGCTCGCACGACCTCGTACGGGAGCTGGCGCGCGGGGCGCTCGACCTGGCGCTGGTGGTGCTGCCGCTGCCGACGCCGTCACCCGCGCTGACCACGGTGGAGCTGCTGCGTGAGGATCTGGTGGTGGTCTCCTCGGCGGCCGGGCCCGCGCCGGGGCGGCCGGTGCGGATCTCCGATCTGCGCGACCAGCCGCTGGTGATGTTCCGGCACGGCTACGACCTGCGCGAGCTGACCGTGGCGGCGTGCCGGGCCGAGGGGTTCGAGCCGTCGTTCACGGTGGAGGGCGGCGAGATGGACGCCGTGCTCGGCTTCGTACGGGCCGGGCTCGGGGTGGCCGTGGTCCCCGCGATGGTCGCGGCGCGGGCGGGACGCGACCTGCGCGTCACCGCCCTCGCCCGGCCGGGGCTGCGCCGGACCATCGCGCTGGCCCACCGCAGCGACGTGGCGCCGCCGCGGGCCGCCCGGGAGCTCCAGCGCATGCTGCTGCACTCCACCTGACCCCGTACGGGACTACTGCACGGCGTCCGCCATGACAAGTGAGTGGATACGGTCCGGGGCGCCGGGGCGTGCGTAGTACCAGCCCTGGGCCGTGTCGCAGCCCAGCTCGCGCAGCTGCTCCGCCTGGGCGCCGGTCTCCACGCCCTCCACGGTCACCGCCAGCTCCAGGCTGTGCGCCAGCGACACGATCCCCTCGACGATCTTCAGATCGACCGGGTCCGCCGGGTGCCGCTGCATGCCCTGGGTGAAGGAGCGGTCCAGTTTCAGGACGCTCACGGGCAGCCGGCGCAGGTTCGCCAGGTTCGAGTAGCCGGTGCCGAAGTCGTCGAGCGCTATGTCCACACCCATGTCGGCGAGCTGCCGCAGCGGTTTGAGGAGGTCCTCGTCGGCGCCGATCAGCGCCGACTCGGTGACCTCCAGGCACAGCGCGCCCGGTTCGAGGCCGGAGCGCTCCAGGACGTCGACGGTGTCGGCGACCAGGCCGGGGTGGTGCAGCTGGGTCGGGGAGAGGTTGACGTTGATGCGCAGCGGTCCGCCGTCGGCGTGCCGGGTCTGCCAATAGCGGGCCTGCCGTACGGCCTCCTGGAGCACCCAGCGGCCCAACGGCACGATCAGGCCGGTGTGTTCGGCGAGCGGGATGAACCGGTCGGGGCCGAGCACGCCGTGCTGCGGATGGCACCAGCGCACCAGCGCCTCAGCGCCGTGGACGCTGCCGTCGCCCAGGTGCACCAGCGGCTGGTACTCGATGAAGAACTCGCCGCGCTCCAGGGCGGCGGGCAGCGCGGTGGTGAGCCCGTGCCGGGTGATCGCGCGGGCGTCGGCCTCCGGGTCGGCGTACTCGTAGCGGTTGCCGCCGGCCGACTTGGCCCGGTACATCGTGATGTCGGCGCTGCGCAGCACCTCCGCCGAGGTACGTTCACCGGCCGGGCCCTCGACCACGCCGACGCTGCCGCGCACGGTGAGCTCGCGGCCGTCGAGCCGGACGGGGGTGGCGAGCGCGCCCAGGATGCGGTGGGCGAGTTCGGCGACCTCGGTCTGGGTGTCGGGGCCGGTGGTGAGTGCGACGAACTCGTCGCCGCCGAGCCGGGCGACCATCTCGCCGGGGCGGGTGGCGACGCTCTGCAGCCGGTCGGCGACCTCGACCAGGAGACGGTCGCCGGAGGAGTGGCCGAGGCTGTCGTTGATGGCCTTGAACCCGTCGAGGTCGAGGTAGCACAGGCCGAAGCGGCTGCCGTCGGTGGCGGAGACGGCCTTGTCCAGGCGCTCGAAGAAGAGGGTCCGGTTGGGCAGTCCGGTCAGCGCGTCGTGGGTGGCCTCGTAGCGCAGCCGCAGATTGAGCAGCCGGCGTTCGGTGGTGTCCTCCATCAGCGCCAGCTGGTACTGCGGGCGGCCTTCGGCGTCGCGCAGCAGGGAGACGGTGAGGTTGGTCCACAGGACGGTGCCGTCGCCGCGGTAGTACGGCTTCTCCACGCGGTAGTGGTCGCGTTCGCCGCGGACCAGTTCGCCGTAGAGCTTCCACACGTGGGGCGCGTCCTCGGGGTGCACCCACTCGCTGACGTTGCGGCGGCGCACACTGGACTCCAGGCCGCCGAACATCCGGGTGAGGGCCTCGTTGACCTCCACCACGTTGCCGTCGAGGTCGGCGATCCCGATCCCGATGGCGGCGCCCTCGAAGACGGCCCGGAACCGCGTCTCGGTGGCGTGCAGGGCCTCCTGGGCGTCGCTGCGGGCCGCGAGCGCCGAGCGGGCGATGGCCTCCTGCTCGACGAGCGTGCGCTCGCGCAGGGCCTGGGCGAACCCGCCGGCCAGCGCGTGCTGGAGCCGGGCGCAGCGGGCCCGCAGTTCCTCGGCCGGGGTGTCTCCGTGGGCGCCGCAGTAGAGCACGAGGTAGGACTCGATGACGCCGAGGGTGCGCGTGAGCGCGTCGGTGTCGGTGCAGTGGGCGGCCACCAGGGCGGCGCCCGCGTGCTGCGCGGGCGCCGCGTCGAACGGCCGCCGGTGCAGCGCGTCGCGGAGCGAGCGGGCGAGCGGCAGGAGGTGCTCTTCGAATTCGGGGCGGGTCAGCGACGTCGCGGTGACGGGGAAGATCGCCCGGCTCCAGATCGTCGCGAACCGTCTGAGTCTGTCCTCCAGGCCGTCCGGTTCCGCCGCGGTCCTGGACGCCTGAGCCGGCATCATCACGCCTTGCGCCCCACCCCTGCGAAGCCCGAGAAGGCATACGGATCCTCCTGGTCGGCCGGCCCCTCGGGCCGCCAGTGCGGCATGGACACCAGGCCGGGCTCGACGATGTCGAAACCGTCGAAGAACGCGGTGACCTCCGCGCGTGAGCGCATCACCAGAGGGTTGCGGATGGAGCGGTAGACCCCGACGGTGCCGCCGGCCTGCTCCTCGGGCAGCGGGATGCCCTCGAAGGAGGCGTGGCTGAGGATGAGCAGGCTGCCGGGGGCGAGGGCGTCGCGCAGTTCGGCGACGGCGCGCCCGGGCTCGTCCGCGTCCTCCAGGAAGTGCAGGACGGCGACGAGGAGCAGCGCCACGGGCCGGTCGAAGTCGAGGAGCCCGGTGGTCTTGGGGTCGGTGAGGATGTCCAGCGGCTTGCGCAGGTCGGCGGCGACGACGGTGGCCCGGTCGTTGCCGGCCAGGACGGCCTGGCTGTGGGCGACGGCGACCGGGTCGTGGTCGACGTACACCACGCGCGCGTCGGGGCTGGCGGCCTGGGCGACCTCGTGGACGTTGCCGAAGGTCGGTATGCCGGAGCCGATGTCGAGGAACTGGGTGATGCCCTCGTCGACGGCGTGGCGGACGGCGCGCCGCATGAACGCGCGGTTGGCCTGCATGATTTTGGGGAGTCCCGGCATGAACTCCATAGCCCTGCGGGCGGCTTCCCGGTCGACCTCGAAGTTGTGCGAACCGCCCAGGTAGTAGTCGTACATGCGGGACACGCTCGGCACCGAAAGGTCGATGCCCGGCGGGGCCCAGGCGGGACGCTCCATCGAAGTCTCCAACAAGTCGCCACGGACGGTACGGACGGTACGGCCATGCGCGTGGCCGGGTGTTCGAGCCGAGGCTACTGATCGCCCGCCGGGAGGGCGAGCAGAAACGGAAATTCGCGATCCGTTCTTGGTCACACGCCATTGTCATGTGCGGTGAGGACGGGGCCTCACGGCCGCCTGGCGAACCGGGCCCTGAAAGGCATACAGCCGGCCCGCCGTCGGCCGGGAGGGGCAGGACGGCGGGCCGGTTCAGGCCGGAGTCGCGGGGTGGGGGAATCTACTTGGGCGCTCCGACCAGCTTTCCGTCGGGCGAGACGGCGTACCAGGAGCCGCCCACGCCCTGACCGTTGGTGTCACCGGGCTTCTTGTCGGCCGCGAAGGTGTACAGCGGCCAGCAGTCGATGGTCTGCTGCTTGACTCCGTCGGGGCGGGAGAAGGTGACGTAGCCCTTCTTCGTGATGCCCTCGGTGTCGTTCTTGTCGACGGGGGCGACGACGGGCCACTTCTCAAGGCACTCGCCGGTGCAGGCGGTCTTCATCGGCCAGGCGGAGTCCTTGGTGAAGCGGTAGACGGTCATGCCCTTGGAGTCGACGACGATGTCACCGAGCTTGGGGTCCTTGCGGACGGAGAGGCCGGCGAGCTCCGTCCGCTGGGCTCCCTCGTCCTCGGCGCCTTCCTCGGCCCCCGCGTCCGCCCCGGCCGCGGCCTTCTTGCCGTCGGGGGCTGCGGCGAACCAGGTGCCGCCCACGCCCTGCCCGTTGGTGTCACCGGGCTTGGTGTCCTTGGCGAAGCGGTAGAGCGGCCAGCCGGCCAGGGTCAGTTGCTTGCTGCCGTCGGCGCGGGTGACCTCGCCGAGCAGGGAGGCGTCCATTCCGGCGGCCGCCTTGACGTCGGTGGCGGCCACCACCGGCCAGGCCTTGGCGCATTCGCCCTCGCAGGTCGTCTTCGGGGGGCTCGCGCTGTCCTTGTCGAAGCGGTAGAGGGTGTAGCCCTCGCTGTCGGTGACGACCTTGCCGAGTTTCTTGGTGTCCGAGAGGGCGAGCTGACCGGCCGGCTTGGCGGCCTGCGCGGCGCCTCCGGAGCCGTAACCGCCGTCGGAGCCGTAGCCGTTCTCCGATCCCGCGGCGGCGGGGTTGGCCGCTCCGACGGACTGTCCTCCGAGGTTGTTGCCGTTGTCCTGACCACACGCCGTCGTCAGCGCGAGAACGGCCGCGGCGGTCAGCGCGAGCGAGGCGTTGCGCCAGGTGTTCATGTCATCTCCCGTTGGGTCGAGTCCCGTTGCGGCGCTTCCGTGTGCCGCTCATGGCCCTATGTACGGGCGGTGGTGTCGGCCGTGTTCAACGCCGCGGAAAAAATTTTCGGACGCCCCACACACATGTGCCAGCGCACCCCTCCATCCGGGGAATCCGCGCGGCATACCGAGTAGCGGCCGATGTCGTTGACCATGCTGATCGGCGTGTACGGATCCCACGTCGCCCGGTCCCTGGCGGCGGCCGCGTTCCTGTGGCTGCCGGCCGGTCCGGCGCCCGCGTTCGCGGTCGTCCCCGCGGACAGCTGCGCCATCGCCACGATCGGGGAGGGTGAGGCGACGGCGGTCGCCGTGGCGGGCTCCACGGTCTGCAGGACCGGTCCCTCGCCGGTGCCGAAGCCGCCGCCCCCTCCCCCGCCGGAGCCGCCCCCGCCGCCTGCGCCCCCGCCGCCTCCCCCGCCACCGCCGGTACGGGAGGTTCCCCCACCGCCCCCGCCGCCACCACCGCCACAGCCCGCACCCGAGCCGCCGAAACCGGCCCCCGAGCCGGAGCCGAGGCGTGTGCCGAAGCCTGAGCCGAAGCCTGAGCCGAAGCCGACCGTGCGCCCCCGGCCTCCGGCCCCGGCCCGGGTCGCGCTGCCCACCTACCGGCGGATCCAGCGCCCCGAACCCCGCGGCGGCCCCACCCTGGTCCACCTGATGCTCCTGGTCACCGCCCCCGCGGTGCTCGCGACCGCCGCCCTGCGCCCCCGATCCCGCTGAGCCGGAGGATTTTCCTTGTCGGAATGGCTTGTTCTGACCATCGCGATGGCCGCCGCCTGCGCCGTCGTGCTCACGATCGTCGTCATCAACCACCGGCGGGTCGACCGCCGGCTCGGCGAGGACGACGACCCCACCCAGACCCCGGACGTCATGGAGTACATGACGATGATGATCGGCGTGATCTACGCGATCGTCCTGGGCCTGGCCATCGCCGGGGTGTGGGAGGCCCGTGGCGGCGCGCAGGACACCGTGCGCCACGAGGCACAGGCGCTGCACGAGATCTCCGAGCGGGTGGAGGTCTATCCGCCGGCGGTGCGCGAGAGGATCCGGGAGGACGCCGAGGCGTACGCCCGCCATGTGGTCACCGAGGAGTGGGCCCACATGGCGGAGCACGGGGAGCTGACGGACCGGGGGACGGAGCTGCTGGCGAAGCTGCGGCGCTCGGTGACCGACTACCGGCCGGCCGATGACCACGAGGGGCAGGCGTACCAGCCGCTGGTGGACCAGGTGGCGGTGGTCGACGACGCCCGGGGGGCGCGCGGCGAGAGCGCGGAGGCGACGATGCCGGGGGTGGTGTGGTTCGGTCTGATCACCGGCGCCCTGGTGACCGTTGGCCTTATCTTCACGCTCCAGATCCGGCGTACGTTCCGTGAACTGCTGCTGGCGGGTCTCTTCAGCGCCCTGATCGCGTTCCTGCTCTTCCTGATCTGGGTGTTCGACGCGCCGTTCGGGCGGGGCATCTCCGCGACGGCGTCACCGTTCACGGATCTGTTCCCGCAGATCGGCGGCTGAGCCGACGTCCGGGTGGGCGGCAGGACGCGGCCGTTCGGGTGAGTGGGATGACCCGTTCGCCCGTCTGGGATCGCGGGTGTGGTAAGGCGCTCCTAGCGTGTCCGGCATCGAGGTGCATATCCCGTCCTATGTGGAAATCGCTTCCGCAGCTGCCCCTCGGGACCCGGAGGATTCACCATGCGCGCGATACGTGCCGCAACAGCCGCTCTGCTGGGGGCGGCCGCTCTCGCCCTCACCGCTCCCGTCCCGGCCGCCGTGGCGGCCGACACCGCCAAGGCCCCGGGCGACTTCGCCCTGTCGCCGTCGACCGTCGCCCCCGGCGGCCGGGTCACGCTCAGCGCGCCCGGCTGCCGCAGCACCGCGACGGCGGCCTCGGGTGTCTTCGACACCGCCACGATCCCGCCGGGCTCCTCGACGACCGCCACGGTCGACTGGGACGCCCGGCGCGGCGCCGTGTACACGGTCTCGTTCGTCTGCAGCGGTGGCCCGACCGGCACCCTGGATCTGAGGATCGCCGGCGGCGCCAACGTCACGCCCACCATCAGCTCCACCGCCCTCACCTCGCCGCGTGGTGTCCAGGGCGGTCTGGGCGGCTCGTCCTCCGGCATGGCCGCCGGCACCATCGCCGCCGGCAGCGCTCTGGTCGTGGCGGCCGCCGGGGGGCTGTTCTGGACGCTGCGCCGGCGCGCGGCACGCCGTCATTGAGCCGGCGTCAGGAACACGGCCGAGTACGCCCGTCGCCCCCGAGTCCTGGCGTGGACTCGGGGGCGACGGGCGTACTCGGCCGACCGGGAGGTTCGTCGGCCGGTCAGGCCTTCGAGTCGTGCATGCGACGGCGACGGAGCACGAAGATCCCGCCGCCCAGGGCGGCCGCCGCGAACAGTCCGCCGCCGACGGCCATCTCGGTGGAGCTGGGGCCGAGCGAGCCGCCGAGGCCGCCCTGGGCGCCCCGGCCGGACAGGACCCGGAACTGCGCCGTGGCCACGCGGTTGCCGTCGTTGCAGCGGACGGCGAGGTTGTAGTCGCCCGGGGTGGCGTGGTCGTGGATACGGGCCACCGCGGTGGACACACCGCTTCGCTGCTGCGACAGGTTGATGGTCGGGAAGGCGTTGGACGAGACCGTGCCGCCGCGGTCGCAGCCGCGCACGGTGATGGTGAGCGTCGCCCCCTGGTGGACCGAGAAGGGGTTGACGGTGACATCGGTGGGCCCTCTGTTGTCGCCGTTTCCGCCGGCGTTGGGGCCCCTGCCGTCGCCCCCGCCGACGTTGTGCCCCCTGCCGTCGCCCCCGCCGGCGTTCTGCCTGCCATCGCCTCCGCCGGTGAAGGGGCCTCTGTTGTCACCCCCTCCGGTGATGGGGCCGCCGCTGGTGGCGGTGGCGGCCGGGGCCATGAGCCCTAGAGCGGCGATGGCGGTGGCGGCCACCGCCAGAGCGCGTGCAGCTCGCATTGTGGAACCTCCTGTGAAAGGCGCCCCAAAGCGGTGCTCCGGGAAGTTCGACGAGTACGCCTCTCATGACGCACCCTCACAAGACGGGATGAAGCTCGCATGTCGACGCTCGGCCACCCCGGTGAGGCGACACGCCGGGGCCGGACTCCCGAACCTGACGGACCCGCAGGTCACACCCCATCAGAACGCTTATATGGTGATGACTCGGATGGATCATCCGGCCGTCACCCGCCCGCGCCCGTGTGCCCGGCCGGAGCGCGGGCGTCCCCTTCCCCGCCACCCGTTCGCCCCTCCCTGATCGCCGTCCCGGCGGCTCGCCCTTACCGTGCGAAACAGATGCCACGAAGGGAGAACCATGGGCCCGCACCCCGGCGGCTCGGCGTTCAGCTCGGTCTCTTTCAGCTCTGTCCTCAAAAGGCGCTCCCCCTGGGGCGTCCTCGCCCTCGCCATGCTCTCGGGCCTGGCCATGATGAGAAACGGCGTGGATCCGAACGCGGGGCCGCCGCAGCCCGCCGCGGCGGCCGCGCCCGACGGCCGCCTCGTCGGCCCTACCGGGGCTTCGGTGCGCACGCTTCCGTACGCGCCGGCGTCCCGGATCAGGATCGACGCGATCAACGTCAACGCGCCGATCATCGACGTGGGTCTGGACGCCTCCGGCTGGATCGAGGCGCCACCGGCCCATGACCCCAACATGGCGGGCTGGTACCAGAACGGCGTGGCGCCCGGCCAGCGCGGCACGGCGGTGGTCGTCGGCCATGTCGACAACCTCTCGGGACCGGCCGTCTTCTACGGCCTGGGGGCGCTCGGGAAGGGCCGGCTCGTCGAGGTGGAGCGGTACGACGGCCGGGTCGCCGTCTTCGAGGTGTACGGCGTGGAGGTGTACTCCAAGGAGGAGTTCCCCGGCGCGCAGGTCTACGGCGACACCGGGCACGCCGAGCTCAGGGTCATCACCTGCGGCGGCGGCTATTCGCGGACCGACGGCTACTCGGGCAACGTCGTGGTCTTCGCCCGGATGGTCGCCACCCGCTGAACGGCCTGGGCGCGGCCGCCCAGCGGGGCGGGTGCGGCGGGCCGGTTCAGCGGCGGGGGACCATCATCCGGTAACCCGCGCGCAGCAGTTCGGGCAGGTACCGGCGGAGCGCCGCGACGCTCTGGGAGCGGTCGCCGCCCGCGTCGTGGGAGAGGACCACGACGCCGGGCCCCGCGCCGTCGAGGACGCGGCGCACGATGTAGCCGGTGCCGGGTTCCTTCCAGTCGAGGCTGTCGCAGGTCCAGGCGAGCGGCTCCATGCCGAGTTCGGCGCCGATCTCGAAGGAGTGACGGTTCCAGGCGCCGAACGGGGCGCGGTACCACAGCGGCGGGCTGCCGAGGGTCTTCTCCACGATGTCGCTGGTGCTGCCCAGTTCGTCGCGGATCCGGGAGGGCGGCAGGGTGGGGATCAGCGGATGGGACCAGGAGTGGTTGCCGACCACATGGCCGTCGTCGGCCATCTCGCGCAGCAGGTCGGGGTGGGCCACGGCCATCTCGCCGCAGACGAAGAACATGGCGCGCACCTCGTACTCGCGCAGGGTGCGCAGGATCGCCGGGGTGTAGCGGGGGTCGGGCCCGTCGTCGAAGGTGAGCACCATCGCGTTGCCCACCCCGGACATCCGCAGGAAGGGGCGCCGGCGGGCCGGTGGCAGTGCCCGGCGGTGGCGTGGGGGCGCGTAGGCGGTCATGGGCTGGAGCCGGTACGCCGACGGTTTCGGCCGGCCCGCCACCTTCGGGGCGCCCGCGGCGGGTGCGGTGGCGCCGGACGGCCGGCCGGGCGTGGCGGCGCGTTCGCTGCCGAAGACGCCGACCGTGGCGGTGGCGCCGAGCGCGCAGGCGAGGCGCAGCACCGCCCGGCGGCGTGTGGGCATCTCATCGTTCCTCATGGTTCATGGCACGCACGGCCCGGGTCCGCGGGCCGCAGCAACACGGGGCCCGCCGCCGAAAACACCCGATGAGCCGATCGGCGGATGAACGGATCAGGTGCGCCGGACGAGGGGGAAGGGCAAGGTCTCGCGGATGGTGAGGCCGGTGAGGAACATGACGAGCCGGTCGACCCCGATGCCGAGGCCGCCGGTGGGCGGCATCGCGTACTCCAGGGCGTCGAGGAAGTCCTCGTCGAGCTCCATGGCCTCCGGGTCGCCGCCGGCGGCGAGCAGGGACTGTGCGGTCAGGCGCCGGCGCTGCTCCACCGGGTCGGTCAGCTCCGAGTAGGCGGTGCCGAGTTCGGTACCGAAGGCGACCAGGTCCCAGCGTTCGGCCAGGCGCGGGTCGTGGCGGTGCTGACGGGTCAGCGGTGAGACGTCGGTGGGGAAGTCCTTGTAGAAGGTGGGGAGCGTGGTGCGTTCCTCGACGAGGCGTTCGTACATTTCGAGGACGATGTCGCCGCGGGTGTCGTCGGGGGTGTGCGGAACTCCGGCGCGCTCGCAGAGCCGGCGCAGCGTCTCCTGGCCGGTGTCGGCGTCGACCTGTTCGCCGAGCGCCTCGGACACCGCGCCGTACACGGTCCTGACCGGCCAGGGGCCCGAGATGTCATGGACGACGAGGGAGCCGTCGGGGCCGGCCTTGTGGGCGACGGGCTCGCCGAAGGCGGCGGTGGCCGCGCCCTGGATCAGTTCCCGGGTGAGGTCGAGCATCACGTCGTAGTCGGCGTAGGCCTGGTAGGCCTCCAGCATCGTGAACTCGGGGTTGTGTTTGTAGGAGACGCCTTCGTTGCGGAAGGTGCGGCCCATTTCGAAGACCTTCTCCAGGCCGCCGACGCAGAGCCGTTTGAGGTAGAGCTCGGGCGCGATCCGCAGGTACAGGTCGAGGTCGTAGGCGTTGATGTGGGTGGTGAAGGGGCGGGCGTTGGCTCCGCCGTGGATCTGCTGGAGCATCGGTGTCTCGACCTCCAGGTAGCCGCGGTCGAGGAGGCCCTGGCGCAGCGCCTGGACGGCGGTGGAGCGGGCGCGGACGATCCGGCGGGCGTCGGGGCGGGCGACCAGGTCGAGGTAGCGGCGGCGTACGCGTGCCTCGGGGTCGGCCAGGCCGCGGCGCTTGTCGGGCAGCGGGCGCAGGCATTTGGCCGTGAGCTGCCAGGCGGTGACGAAGACCGAGAGCTCGCCGCGGTCGCTGCTGCCGATGGTGCCGGTGGCGGTGACATGGTCCCCGAGGTCGATGTCACGGGTGAACGTACGCAGGACCTCGGCGCCCGAGCCGCCGCGGGTGAGGACGAGCTGGCGGTCGCCCGTCCAGTCGCGCAGTACGGCGAAGACGACGCCGCCGAGGTCCCGTACGGTCATGACGCGGCCCGCGACGGTGACCTGTTCGCCGGTCCGCTCCGGTGTGATGGCGGCGAGGGTGGCGGTGCGCCGGGCGACGACGACGGGGTAGGGGTCGACGCCCTCGGCGCGCAGCCGCTCCAGGGTGCGGTGGCGGATCCGTACCTGCTCGGGCAGCCGCCGCTCGGCGGGGGCGCCGGGGTCGCCGGCGCCGGGCAGGCCGAGCTCCTCGATGGAGGGCAGGCCCTCGGTGGTGACGGGCGTGGTGACGCCGCCGCGGGGCCGGGCGTGTCCCTTGCCCCAGAGCTTGCGCAGGCTCGGTACGGAGACGAACCCTTCGGCGATCCCGGAGGCGAGGCCGATCCGGGCGAGGGAGCCGGCGTCGCCGTAGCAGAGGAAGCGCGGATACCACTCGGGCTGGTATTTCACGTTGGAGCGGTACAGCGCCTCCAGCTGCCACCACTTGGAGAAGAAGAGCAGCAGCCGGCGCCAGACGCGCAGCACGGGCCCGGCGCCGATCCGGGCGCCCTCCTCGAAGGCGGAGCGGAAGACGGCGAAGTTGAGGGAGATCCGCCGGACGCCGAGTCTCCGGGCGTGCGCGCACAGCTCGGCGACCATGAACTCCATGACGCCGTTGGGCGCGCCGCGGTCGCGGCGCATCAGGTCGAGCGAGATGCCGTCGCGGCCCCATGGCACGAAGGAGAGCAGGGCGATGAGTTCGCCCTGCGCGTCGAAGGCCTCGACGAGCAGGCAGTTGCCGTCGGCGGGGTCGCCGAGCCGGTCCAGTGCCATGGAGAAGCCGCGTTCGGTCTCGGTGTCGCGCCAGGTGTCGGCCTTGTCGACAATGCGGCTCATCTCGTCCTCGGTGAGGGCCGAGTGGCGGCGGATGACGGTGGTGGCGCCGGTGCGGGCGACCCGGTTGACGGCCTGCCGGGTGACCCGCATGTCCCGGCCGTTCAGGTCGAAGCGGGCCACATCGAGGATCGCCTCGTCGCCAAGCTGGATGGCGCCGAGGCCGCAGCGGGCGTAGGCGGTGGCGCCCTCCTCGGAGGCGCCCATGACGGCGGGGGCCCAGGCGTAGCGGCGGGCGACGTCCAGCCAGGCCTCGATGGCCGGGGTCCAGGCCTCCCGGTCACCGACCGGGTCGCCGCTGGCGAGGCACACGCCCGCCTCGACGCGGTAGGTGACGGCGGCCTTGCCGCTGGGTGAGAAGACGACGGCCTTGTCCCGGCGGGTGGCGAAGTAGCCCAGCGAGTCCTGGGCGCCGTACGCGCCGAGCAGGGCCCGGATCCGCGGCTCCTCGTCGCCGTGCAGGGCCGCTTCCATCCGCTGGGACCGCAGGAGGGTGGCGGCGGCGGCGAGCAGGGCGAGCGCGCCGAAGAGGCCGAGGACGAAGGGGAGCGGGCGGGGCGGGGCGCCGTCGAACCGGGCGCCGGAGACCAGCCCGCCGAAGACCCGGGCGGCGGCCCAGCCGAGCCGCTGGCCGCGCGGCAGCGTCCCGGGGAAGAGCTCGACCAGCCCCCAGCCGGCCAGGACGCCGGCGGCGAGCCCGAGGACGAGGACGAGCAGCGCCCGGCGCAGGGCGCCTCGGCGGGTCTCGGCGTAGAACTCGTGCCGGGCCAGGACCAGCACCCCGAGCACGGCCAGCGACAGGACGAGGTTGGGGATCCAGCTGAGGTCGCCGTCGACGGCGATCATCAGGACGTCGGCGAGGATCAGCAGGGCCAGGTAGGCGACAAACAGCCACCAGGCGGTCTTCTTGCGGGCGCCGATGGCGGCGGCGAGCAGCAGCAGGAAGACGGCGTAGGCCAGGTTGGCGCTGACGGGGATGGTGACCCGGTCGACGAACCAGGCGACCGGCCGCAGGACCGGCCTGAGGAACGGCAGCAGGGAGAGGACCACGCAGAACAGGCCGAGTACGACGAAGAAGGTCGCGAACACGTTCGGGACCGCGCCGGTCCAGCGCCGGGAGGGGCCGCCCGGGCCGGCGGGGGAAGGTGCAGGAGAGGCCTGCCGCTCCGCGCGGACACTCATGACCCGACTCTAAGGAGGCGCTCCACGGCCCGCACCCGGACGGCAGGGCCTCGGCAGCGGCTCCTCGCCGTGGCTATTCCCCCATCACCAGACCGTCCTTGGCGGCGCCCCGGCCGAGGACGACGTCGCGGATGGTGTCGCGGACGGAGGCGAGGGCGGCACCGTCCTTCACCGCGCCGAGGTTGACCACCCGTCCGGCACCGGTGTCGTACCACTGCGGGACGAACTCGGCCCGGGTCACCTCCCAGCGTCCGCCCGGGGTACGGGGCGGGGTGAAGGTGAAGCGGCCGACGGAGCTCTGGTTGCCCCGCGCGTCGAAGGCGCCCGAGTAGTTGACCATGGGTCCGGCGATCTGGTCGCCCATGCCGTAGATGATCCAGACGCCGTTGACCTTCTCGTACGCCTGGGGGACATGGGCGTGGGTGCCGAGGATGAGGTCGATGTCCGGGCGGCCGCCGGTCCGGGCGGCGGTCAGGGAGCGGCCGAGGCTCAGCTGCTGGGCTTCGGGGGCGGTCTGCCACTCGGTGCCCCAGTGCAGGCTCACCACGACGACGTCGGCGCCCGCCTTCCGGGCGGCCTTGGCGTCGGCGAGGATCTTCTGCTCGTCGATGAGGTTGACCGCCCAGGGCTGTCCTTCGGGGAGCGGGTAGCCGTTGGTGCCGTAGGTGTAGGCGAGCTGGGCGACCGTGGCGCCGCCGGCCTTCAGCAGGGTGGGCCGCGCCGCCTCGGCGGCGGTGCGGGCGGATCCGGCGTGCCGGACGCCCGCCCTGTCGAGGGCGTCCAGGGTGCGGGCAAGGCCCGCGGCGCCGTCGTCGAGGGTGTGGTTGGAGGCGGTGGAGCAGGCGTCGTAGCCGGTGGCGGCGAGGGCGTCGGCGACCTGGGGCGGTGACTTGAAGGCGGGGTAGCCGGTGAAGGGGCCGCCGTCCGTGCCGTAGATGGTCTCCATGTGACAGATGGCCAGGTCGGCGCCGGAGATGAGCGGGCGTACCCCGGCGAGCATGGGGCGGAAGTCATGGCCCGCGCCGCCCGCGTCGTCGGCGGCCTGGCGGATGACCGAGTTGTGCGGCAGGACGTCGCCGGAGGCAACCAGGGTGAAGCCGGCCGGTGCCGAGGTGGGCGCGGGGGCGTCGCCGGCGGCGGGCTCCTGCGAGGGTGAGGCGGGCGGGACGGACCGCGGGCCGTGCGGGGCGCCGGAGCAGCCGGCCGCCGCCGCGAGCAGGGCCACGGCGAGGGCCACCACCCCCTGGCGCGTGCGCTGGGTCATCTCCCGGACTCCCTCGCCTGATTAATATGACAATCCGTTTTTATGACCCCACAGGGTGGATGACTCCGCGTCAAGGGGCGAGACGGGTGAAGCACGCGAATCCCCCGGACCGGACCCGCCGCGCGCACCGGCCCCGACCGACCGTTCGCCGCACCACTCGCCGCTCGGTGCGACCGCTCGTCGCACACCGCGGTACGCGACCTGTTCCTCGCCGACCGAATGCGTTCGGATACGCCACGGACGACGAGCGGGCGGAAGAGGTGTGGCACATGACGACGGCGACGACGGCGACGACCGACGAGCGGGCCCTGGAGGAGCTCCAGCGCGAGCACGGTCCGGCGCTGCTGAACTTCCTGCTCGGCCTGACCTACGGGGACCGGCAGCGGGCCGAGGACCTGCTGCAGGAAACGCTGGTACGGGCCTGGCAGCACCCCGAGGCGTTCGAGGGCCCGTACGAGTCGATGCGGCCCTGGCTCTTCACCGTCGGGCGGCGCCTGGCAATCGACGCCCGCCGCTCCCGGATGGCCCGCCCCACCGAGATCGGGGACGGGGCGCTCGCGGCGGCCGCCGACCCGTCGGACCCCACCGAGTCGGCCGCGGTCGCCCTGGACGTCCGCGCGGCGGTACGGGGCCTGAGCGCCGAGCACCGCGCCGTGCTCGTACGGCTCTACTTCGACGGCCTGACCGTCAACGAAGCCGCCCGCGAACTGGGCATCCCGGCGGGGACCGTGAAGTCCCGCTCGTTCTACGCGCTGCGCGCGCTCGGCCCCCGGCTGCCCGGATACAGCCGCATGCGCTCTTCCCACGCGGCGCGCTCCCCCCGCACAATGACCGCGTGACGCTGACGACCGCCGCCGAGAAGGTCCTCGCCGACAACTTCGCCCCCTGGGTCCTGGATCTCGGACTGACGGTGATGACGGTCGGCGACCAGGAGGCCGTGCTGCGGCTGCCCTGGTCGGACCGGCTGGCCCGGGAGGGCGGCGGGCTGTCCGGACAGGCCATGATGGCCGCGGCCGACACCGCGACCGTGGTCGCGGTGGCCGCCGCGCGCGGCGGGTTCGTCCCGATGACCACCGTCCAGCAGTCGATCAGCTTCCAGCGCGCGGTCACCGGAGCGGATGTGCTGGTGCACGCCCGGCTGACGAAGACCGGACGGCGCATGGCGTTCGCGGACATCACCCTGCGCGCCGACGGCTCCGGCGAGACCGCCGCACACGCGACCGCCGTGTACGCCCTCCTTGGCTGACGCTCCGTCAGAAAGACTCTCTGGTACGCCACTCGACACCACCCGAGTCACCCTTGCCGCACCGGCTTCCTGACGCCACGCGGTGGACGGGATACGTATCGGAAACCACACCGGTCAGTTGGGTAAAGACCCGCCCACACCCGTGTCCCACGGGTAAGGCTCGTCGTCTAGGTCCGTGAGGCCCTGTCCCATGACGTCCGGAAGAAGGTGGGAACCTTGCTGCCCGAGAGCACGAACGGCACCGGCGGAGGCGGCGAGCAGGTCGTACCGATGGCCTGGTGGAGCGCCGAGTCGATGGCCGACGAACTGCTGCGCACCGGTCGGCTCGTCGCCCCCGGCTCGCTCGAGTACCTGGCCGGCAGACAGACGCTGGCGCTCACGATCTACCTCTGCGACGAGACCGGCGCGCTGGCCGGGGCCCGCGCCGTCGCCCGGATCGACGAGTGGCTCTCGCGCACCTCGCACGGCCACCCCTGGCCGCAGTGGGTACGCGAGCGGCTCGCCGCGCGTGAGGCGCGCGAGCCGCGCGGCGGGCCCGGGCCCGATCTCTTACTGGCTCGGCGGACCTGGCGCCGCCTGGAGTCGACCGAGGTGCTGGCCGCCGACCTCACCGCCGCGGGCCGGCCCGTCGAGGAGTCGGCCCAGGTGTGGACCCCCGCCTGGCAGCTGGGGCTGCCGCTCGGGCATCTCGCGATCCATCTGTACTGACCCCGGGGCGCAGCCGCGGAGCACCGGCTAAGGAGCACCGGCCGGGCCGTGCGGAGCCCGGTGGACACCCGCGCGGTACTTGGGGATCCGTACCGTGATCTTCATCCCCGCGCCGACGCCGGTCTCGACGACCAGGCCGTGGTCGTCGCCGTACACCTGGCGCAGCCGTTCGTCGACGTTGGAGAGCCCGATCCCCGAGGACGGGGGCCGCTCCCCCGACAGGATCGCGCGCAGCACCTCCGGCTCCATGCCGACGCCGTCGTCCTCGATGACGACCACGGCCTCGGAGCCCGCGTCCCGGGCCGCGATCGTGACCGTGCGGGCGCCGCGGGAGTCCTCCAGGCCGTGCTTGACGGCGTTCTCCACCAGCGGCTGGAGGCAGAGGAACGGCAGGGTCACCGGCAGCACCTCGGGGGCGATCTGCAGGGTCACCTTGAGCCGGTCGCCGAACCGGGCCCCGGCGAGCGCCAGGTACTGCTCGATCGAGCGCAGCTCGTCGGCGAGCTGGGTGAAGTCGCCGTGCCGGCGGAAGGAGTAGCGCGTGAAGTCGGCGAATTCCAGGAGGAGTTCGCGGGCTCGCTCGGGGTCGGTGCGGACGAAGGAGGCGATCGCGGCGAGCGAGTTGAAGATGAAGTGCGGGGATATCTGGGCGCGCAGGGCGCGGATCTCGGCCTCGATCAGCCGGGTGCGGGAGCGGTCGAGCTCGGCCAGTTCCAGCTGTACGGAGACCCAGCGGGCGACCTCGGTCGCCGCCCTGACCAGCACCGCGGACTCCCGCGAGCCGTAGGCGACGAGCGCGCCGAGCACACCCTCCTCGCCGGTCAGCGGCGCGATGACGGCCCAGCGCAGCGGGCACTCCAGGTCGGCGCAGCCGGTGTGGACGCTGCGGCTGCGGCCGGAGTCGAGGACCTCGGCGACCAGCTGGGTGACCTGGTCGCGGTGGTGGTCGCCGCCGGGTCCGTCCCAGGCGAGCACGGACTTGCGGTCGGTGAGGCAGAGGGCTTCGGTGCCGAGGAGTGAGCGCAGCCGGCGGGCGGCCTTGCGGGCGGTGTCGCCGGTGAGCCCGGCGCGCAGCGGGGGCGCGGCGAGCGAGGCGGTGTGCAGGGTCTGGAACGTGGCCCGCTCCACGGGCGTGCCGAGGTCCAGGTCGCCTCCGCTCCCCCGGCGGCCGGTGAGCCGCCCGGCGGCGAACCCCCCGGCGAGCAGCACGGCAGCGGCGGCGGCCAGCACCGCCAGGTCGGTCCCGCTCAACGTCTGCCTCCTTCCGGTGCGAGAGCTTCAGGGGCGAGAGCTTCGGGGGCGAGGTCTTCGGGGAGGTGGAGGCGGGCCAGGGTGGCCTGGGTGCCGGGTGGGACATGGCGGGGGGTGAGCCAGGAGACCACCACCATGGTGAGGAAGCCGAGCGGCACCGACCAGACCGCGGGCCAGGCCATGAGGGTGTGCGGCCAGCCGGCGGGGGCGAGCCCGGCCCGGGTGGCCATGACGGCGGTGAGCGCGCTGCCGCCGCCGATGAGCAGGCCCGCCGCCGCGCCGGGCGGGGTGAGTCCGCGCCACCAGATGCCGAGGACGAGCAGCGGGCAGAAGGAGGAGGCGGAGACGGCGAAGGCAAGCCCGACGGCGTCGGCGACGGGCACGTTGGCGGTGACGACGCTGACGGCGAGCGGGACGGCCATGGCCAGGACGGTGGCCAGCCTGAAGTGCCGTACGCCGCGCGCGGGCAGCATGTCCTGGGTGAGCGTGCCGGCGACCGACATGGTCAGCCCGGACGCGGTGGACAGGAACGCGGCGAACGCGCCGCCCGCGAGCAGGGCGCCGAGCAGGTCTCCGGCGAGGCCGCCGACGATCCGGTCGGGCAGGACGAGCACGGCGGCGTCCGCGGCTCCGGTGAGGGCCAGTTCGGGCGCGTAGATCCTGCCGAGGGCGCCGTAGACGGGCGGCAGCAGGTAGAAGGCGCCGACGAGGCCGAGGACGACGAGGGTGGTGCGGCGGGCGGCGCGGCCGTTGGGGCTGGTGTAGAAGCGGACGGCGACGTGCGGCAGGCCCATGGTGCCGAGGAAGGTGGCGAGGATCAGGCCGTAGGTGGCGTAGAGCTGGTAGCCGTCGCGGCCCCCGGCGAGCGGCTGGGACCAGCCGAGGGGGTCGGTGTCGCTGGCGGCCCGCTCGGGGACGGGCGCGCCGGCCGGGAAGCCGAGGGTGGTGCCGGCCTCGATCCGGTGGGTGCCCTCGGTGAGGGTGAGCCGCCCCTTGTCGTACGGGACGTGGTCGACGCGGCCGGTGGCGGTGAGCGTCAGGGGCGCGTCGACGTCGATCCGTACGGTGTCGTCGATGCGTACCTCGGTGTGCGAGCGGAAGACGGCGGGGGCGTCGAAGCGGGCGCGGGGCGCGTCGTCGCCGAGCCAGGCGGTGACCAGGAAGAGGGCGGGCACGAGCAGGGCGGTGAGCTTGAGCCAGTACTGGAAGGCCTGGACGAAGGTGATGGAGCGCATGCCGCCGGCGGCCACGGCGCCGGTGACGACCACCGCGACGACGACTCCGCCGAGCCAGTCGGGGGCGCCGGTGAGGATCTGGAGGGTGAGCCCGGCGCCCTGGAGCTGCGGCAGCAGATAGAGCCAGCCGATCCCGACGACGAAGAGGCTGGCGAGCCTGCGGACGGGCGGGGATTCGAGGCGGGCCTCGGCGAAGTCGGAGAGCGTGTACGCCCCCGAGCGGCGCAGCGGGGCCGCGACGAGGACGAGCAGGACGAGGTATCCGGCGGTGTAGCCGACCGGGTACCAGAGCATGTCCGGGCCTTGGAGGAGGACCAGGCCTGCGATGCCGAGGAAGGAGGCGGCGGAGAGGTACTCGCCGCTGATGGCGGCGGCGTTCAGCCCCGGTTTGACGGTGCGGGAGGCGACGAGGAAGTCGGAGGTGGTACGGGATATCCGCAGGCCGAGGGCGCCGAGGAGCACGGTGGCGAGGACGACGGCGGTGACGGCGGCCACCGCGTGGGTGTGGTTCACCGGCCTTCCACAAGGCCGGTGAAGTCGCGTTCGTTGCGCTCGGCCCGGCGTACGTACCAGCGGGCGGTCACCCACATGACGGGGTAGACGCCCGCGCCGAGTGCGGCCCAGACGAAGGGGGCGGGGGCGAGCGCGGCGCCGTCCACGGCGGCGGGCAGCGCGAAGAGCAGCGGCAGGGAGCCGACCAGCAGGGCGAGGGCGCCGAGTGCGGTGAGCGCGGCGCGCAGCTGGCTGCGCATCAGGGACCGGACGTAGGTGTGCCCGAGGGTGGTCTGCTCGCTGATCTCAAAGCGGGCCGGCGGGTGGCCGGGCGGCCGGCGGGCGGAGCGCGGCACTCCGGTGACGGTCTCGCGCCGGGGGCGGCGCGCGGGGCCGTGACCGGCGGACATCGGGTCGTGCTCTGCTGACATCGCCCGGAGTCTACGCAGAAGGCGTTACGCGGGGTAGGCCCTGTGGCGGGGTGGGGCGGCGGAGGCCGGGGTGGCGGCGCCGAGGGCGATCTCCAGCTCGACGTAGGACTCCTCGGCACGGCGGAAGGCCAGCTCCAGGGCGGCGGCGGTGCCCGGTCCCGCCAGGCCCTGCGCGGACTCGCGGAGCTCGTCCAGGACGTCGGCCCAGTGGCCGGCCGCGCTGCGGACCCGGGCGAGGACGGGTTCCAGCTCCGCCGGTGCCCTCGGCGCGAGGCCGGGCAGGGCGCTGAGCGCGCCGAGTTCGGCGAGGAGCGCGTGCAGCGGCGGGTCGGTCTCCGGCATCGGTCACGGCCCCCTTTCCCGGTGCGGCGGACGCCTGGTTTCTGGATCAAGGGTAGGCAGGGCGTGGGCGGCGGCCGGGCGAACGCCGCCCGCCGTCGGTGAGCGGCGCGCCGGGTGCGGCGAACGGTCAGCCGCGGGCGTGGCGCATGAGCAGTTCCCGCAGCTGACGGGCGTGGCGGCGGCTGACGGCGAGCTCGGCCCGGCCGACCCGTACGGTCGTCGCGCCGCCGTCCAGGCGCAGTTCGTCGATACGGCCGAGGGCGACGAGGTGGCTGCGGTGGATCCGGACGAAGCCGCGCGCCGCCCACCGCTCCTCCAGGGTGGAGAGCGGGATACGGACCAGGTGGCTGCCTTCGTCGGTGTGGAGGCGGGCGTAGTCGCCCTGCGCCTCGACGTAGGCGATGTCGCCTATCGGGACGAAACGGGTCACGCCGCCGAGTTCGACGGGGATCTGGTCGGCGGTGGTGCTGGGCGGGGCGTGAGTGGCGAGGACCTGGTCGCCGGCGCGGCGGACGGCTTCGGCGAGACGTTCGCGGCGGACGGGTTTGAGGACGTAGTCGACGGCCTTGAGGTCGAACGCCTGGACGGCGAAGCCCTCGTGGGCGGTGACGAAGACGATCGCGGGCGGACGGGCGAACCCGGCGAGGAGCTTGGCGACGTCGAGGCCGGTGAGTCCGGCCATGTGGATGTCGAGGAAGACGACGTCGATGGCGTCGTCGCCGTCGGGCCCGGCGTCGAGGGCGCGGCCGATGCGGCGCAGCGCCTCGGTGGCGTCGGTGGCTCCTTCCGCACTGCGCACCCGGGGGTCGGAGCGCAGGAGGTAGAGCAGTTCCCCGAGGGCCGGCTCTTCGTCGTCGACGGCCAGTACGCGCAGCATGCTGCGGAGTGTAGGCGCAGGCGCGTTGAGTACGCCGGGGGTGGCGTGCGTATGTGAGTGCGGGAGGAAAGGGAGACGATGAGCCTGCGGGAACGACACCGGGATGTGGCGGCGTATGCGCTGGGGGTGCTGGAGCCCGGCGACGCGTTCCGCTGCGAGGAGCATCTGGAGGGCTGTCCGCGCTGTGCGCGGTGGCTGACGGAGTTCGCCCGGCTGGAGCGGTGTCTCGCGGAGCTGAGGGAGCCGGTGCGGCCGCTCGCGCCGCCGCCTCTCACCCGGCGGGCGCGGCCGCGGCCGCGGTCACGGGCACGGCTGGTCGCGGTGGCGGCGGCGCTGATCCTCGCGATGCCTGCGGCCGGTCTCGCGCTGCGCGAGGGGGACGCCCCGACGGCCGCGTCCCGGGCGTCGGTGACCGACCCGGTCACGGGCGTCGCGGTGGCGGCCTCCTGGAGCGAGCGTCCCTGGGGCACGGATGTGGCCATGCGGGTCTCGGGTGTCGACGGGCCGCGCGTGTGCGATCTGGTGGTGGTGGGCCGCGACGGGCGGGAGCATCCCGTCATGAGCTGGTGGGTTCCGGCGCGCGGCCAGGACTCGCCGGTGGTGGAGGGCGCGACCGCGCTGCCGGCCGGGGAGATCGACCGCCTGGTGGTCCGTGAACGGGGCGGCGGGGCTCTGGTGTCGCTCACCCCGTGAGCGGGGCCCCGGGGGCTACTTCAGCAGGCGCGAGAGGCGGCGGTCGGCCAGCGGTTTGCCGCCCGTCTGGCAGGTGGGGCAGTACTGGAGCGAGGAGTCGCTGAAGGACACCTCCCGGATGGTGTCGCCGCAGACCGGGCAGGGTTCGCCGGTGCGGCCGTGGACCCGCAGGCCGCTCTTCTTCTCCGCCTTGAGGCGGCCGGCCGCCAGGCCGTGCGAGCGTTCCACCGCCTCGCGCAGGGTGGCGCGCAGGGCCTCGTACAGCGCCGTGATCTCGTCCTCGTCGAGGTTCTGCACGGGCTTGAAGGGCGACATCCGGGCGGCGTGCAGGATCTCGTCGCTGTAGGCGTTGCCGATACCCGCGATCAGGCTCTGGTCGCGCAACGCGCCCTTGAGCTGGCGCCGTTCGCCGGTCAGCAGCGCGGCGAAGGCGTCCCGGTCGAAGCCGGCGGCGAGCGGGTCGGGGCCGAGACCGGCGATGGCGGGGACCTCGGCGGGGTCGTGGACGAGATGGACGGCGAGCCGTTTGGTGGTGCCCGCCTCGGTCAGGTCGAAGCCGTCGCCGCCGGTGAGGGCCGTCCGCAGGGCGAGGGGGCCCTTGCCGGGGCGCGGCGGCCCCGACGGCAGGACGTCCTTCCACTGGAGCCAGCCCGCGCGGGCGAGATGGACGACGAGATGCAGCGGCGGGCCCTCGGCCTCCGGCCCGCCGCCCGCCGTGATGGCCAGCCACTTCCCGTACCGCGCCACGCCGGTGACCGTGCGGCCCTCGATCGCGGAGAGCGGCGGGTCGTACGTCTTGAGCACGCTGATCGCGACGGGCAGGACGCGGGCGATCTCCTTGCCGACCAGATGCTCGGCCAGGAACTCCCGCAGCGCTTCGACTTCCGGCAGTTCGGGCATGCCTCCACCCTGCCGCAGCCGCGCGGCGGCCGCGCGTTCACCGGCCTCCGTTCACCGGCCCTTGTCCACCGTCCCCTCAGCGCCGGTCGAGCCGGTCGCCCGGACGAGGGTGTCCAGCTCCTCGGCGAGCGCCGCGGCGAGGAGGTCCAGGTCGGGCACGGCCGCGCCGTCGGCGACCAGTCCGATGTGCACGTCGCCGCCGTACGGTGACATGGCGACGGCCAGGGACTGGCCGCGGGCCAGCGGCGCCATCGGGAAGAGGGCGCGCAGCGGCCTGCCGCCGAGGGAGAGGGCCGAGCGGGGCAGCGGCACGTTGGTGACCAGCAGGTCGAAGAGCATCCGGGCCGCGCCGCCCGCCAGGGGGGCGCCGAACCGGTGGGCGAGCGGCGGCAGCTGGTCGGCGAGCACGGCGAGCGCCCCGGCTCCGCGCAGCGGCCCGGCGGCCTTGTTGCGGTCCATGGCGGTGCGGACGGCCCGCAGGCGGGCCGCCGGGTCGGCCGTGGAAAGCGGCAGGTCGAGCAGGTAGGCCGAGAAGCGGTTGCCGGAGCCGGGCGGTGCGCCGGGCCGGCGGCGGGAGACGGGGACCAGGGCGCGCGGGTCGGCGGCCGGCGGACTCTCGCCGCGCTCGGCCAGCCAGCGGCGCAGTCCGCCGGCGACGGTGGCGAGGAGGACGTCGTTGGCGGTGCCTCCGGCGACGCGGCGGACGTCCCGGACGCGCTCCAGGTCGACGGTGACGGTGGCGACCGTGCGCGTACCGCTGGAGTGCGCGGCGAGCGCGGTGGCGCCCCGCTGGTCGAGGCGGCTGGCGAGGACCACGGACGCGCCGACCCCGACGGCCCGGCCGAGCTCCTCGAGCCGGGCCCGGGCGAGGTCCATCAGCCCGCGGGCGCCGGGCAGGGCGGGCGGTGCGGGGCGGGTGCGGGGGCGCCGGGGGCGGGCGGGAGGGGTACGGGCGGCGGCGATCTCGTCGAAGATCCCGGCGCCGATGGCGACGGCGCGCATCCCGTCGGCGAGGGCGTGGTGGAGTTTGACGAGGACGGCGAAGGAGCCGTCGTCGGGGCCGGTGAGGAGGTACATCTCCCAGGGCGGCCGCCCTCGTTCGAGCGGCTGTTCCATCAGCTCTCCGGCGACCCGAGCGGTCTCGGCGTCGAAGTCGCCGCCGGGCAGCCGCAGTTCCCGGACGTGGCGGTGGACGTCGAAGTCCGGGTCGGGGAACCAGGCGGCGCCGCCGACCGGCAGCAGGACGTCCCGGACGCGCATCCGCAGCCGGGGGATCGCCGCCGCCCGGGTGGCGAGCAGCTCCAGAAGGTCCACGGGCGGGGCCGCCGCGTCCGCCGGGGCGGGGGCGAAGTGGACGAGGGCGCCCAGATGCATCGGGTGGTCGGCGGATTCGAGGTGCCAGAATGCCAGGTCAAGCGGTGCGAGAAGCTCGCTGCTCAAGGGTTCCTCATGTTCTGGAGAGCGCTGGGGGACCGCAGTCAATCGGTTCCGGTCGGTTACGGTCAAGCATGGTCCATTTACGCTCAGTTAACAGATTGATTCGGGACCATGAACTCACACCACACGCATTTGCCGCTGCCGCGCGAGTCCACGCCCCATACATCGGCCAGCCGGTCGACCAGCAACAGCCCCCGCCCGGAGACCCCGGAATCGCCCGCCTCACGGCGGCGTGGCAGCGCGCTCGAGCGGTCCTCGACCTCGACGCGCAGCCGCCGCTCGGGCCCGGCGAGCATCCGCAGGGTGACGATCGCCCCGCCGTCGGTGTGCATCAGCGCGTTGGTGATCAGCTCGTCGGCGACGAGCTCGATCTCGTCGGCGCGTTCCCTGGCGCCCCAGGCCCGTACGGCCGCCCGGACCATGTGGCGCGCCGAGCTCAGCGCCTCCGGGTCGTTCTGGGCGACGTGCTGCTGGAGCCGTCCGCCGGTCTGCGGGAAGTAGGCGCCCTTGCGGCGCAGCAGCAGGATGGCCACGTCGTCGTCGCCGCCCCGGTCGTCGACCTCCTCGCACAGATGGTCGGCGAGCTCCTGGAGGTCGCGCGGGCCGCGCCGGACCAGCGCGGAGAGCCACATGGCCCCCTCGTCGAGGTCGACGCCGGGCCGTTCGACCAGTCCGTCGGTGTAGAGCAGCAGCGTCTGGCCGGGATCCATCTCGCGTGTGGTGACGGGGTAGTCGAGCCGCCCGAACTCGGCGGAGAGCCCGAGCGGCAGCCCGCCCTCGACGGGCAGCCGGCGGCAGCTGCCGTCGGTGTCCTGGAGCAGCGGCTCCACATGGCCGGCCCGGACGGCCTGCACCACCCCGGTCGTGGGGTCCGCCTCGACGTAGGTGCAGGTGGCGAAGCGGTCGGTGTCCAGTTCGTGGAGGAAGACGGAGGCGCGGGCCATGACGGTGGCCGGGGTGTGCCCCTCGGCCGCGTAGGCCCGCAGCACGATCCTCAGCTGTCCCATGACGGCGGCGGCATGGGTGTCATGGCCCTGGACGTCGCCGATGACCGCGCCGACCCGGCCGCCGGGGAGCGGGATGATGTCGTACCAGTCGCCGCCGATGTCCTGGCCGAGCCGGGCCGAGCGGTAGCGGACGGCGATGTGGGCGCCGGGCACGTCGGGGATGCGGCGCGGCAGCATCGCCTGCTGGAGCCCTTCGGCGAGGTCGTGCTCCTGCTCGAAGAGCATGGCGCGCTGGAGGCTCTGCGCGATGCTGCTGCCGAGGGCGACGAGGACGTTGCGCTCGTCGTCGGTGAAGCCGTTCTTGTCGCTGTAGAGGAGCCCGAGCGCGCCGATGGGGCGGGCCTGGGCGATCAGCGGCAGGTAGGCGGCGGCGGTGATGCCGAGCCCGCTGATGTGCGGCCACAGCACCGGATAGGACTCGGCGAACTCCTCGGCGGACTCGATGAAGCGGGGCGTGAGGGTCCTGACGACCTCGCTCATCGGGTACTCCTCGTCCACCCGGGTGAAGCGGGTGCCCGGGACGAACGCCCCTTGGGGGCCCTCGGCGACCAGATGGATCCGGCCGGACTCCATGAGCCCCATGACCAGGCTCGTGGCGCCGAAGTGGGCGAGACCGTGCGAGTCGTTCAGCAGGTCGATGATGTCCTGGACGGTACGGGCGTGGGCGAGGGCGGCCGTGGTCGACTCGACGACGCTGGTCCGGCGGCGGCGCTCCTCGTCGAGCCCGAGCCGGGCGGCCGAGTCGGCCAGCTCGCGGGCCGCGTCCCGGACGATGCCGATGATCCGCCGCGGGCGGCCGGTCTCGTCGCGCCGGATGATCCCCTGCGTGTGGGTCCAGCGCAGCTGCCCGTCCCTGCGGCGCACCCGGAAGTACGCCCCGTAGTGGGTGCTGCCGTCCTTGAGCGCCTGCGTGACCATCGCGTCCAGGCGTCTGCCCTCGTCGGGGGTGACGCGGGGGCCGAGGCTGGTGGGACGGCCGTCGAAGTCGGCGGGGTCCATGTCGAAGACCGCGAGGGCGCCCGCGTCCACGTCGAGCAGTCCGGTGTCCAGGTCCCAGTCGAAGGTGCCCATGCGGAACTCGGCCGCGTACCGCGCGAGGAAGCAGCAGTCCGCGGCCCCAGGCGTGTCGCAGCGGCACAGCCCGGCCGGCCCGGCGCCCGCTCTGCCCGCGTCCATGGCCCCACGCTAGGCCGAGGCAGGCCCCTTCGCCTCACGGGCCGCGGCGTCAGCCCTCGAAGGTCGAGGGTCCTTCCGGGATCTCACCGGGGACCTGAGGGATGTCGTACGGCGGCTCCTCCGGCTCGGAGGGCAGCAGGTCCTCGGGCAGCGGCTCGACGGGCGGCTGCGGCGGGACGTCCGGACCGTCCGGCGAGCGGCCCGGGGAACGGTCCGGAGTGCGCCCCGGGGACGAGTCTGCGTCGGCGGACCGGCCCGGGGCGGTGGGGCTGGCGGACCTACGGGGGCTCTCGGGGGTGCGCGGGGCGTCAGGGGTCGGTGAGGCGGCCGGGGAGCGGGGGCCGGTCAGATGGCATTCGTCGGGACCGCACGGCGGGTCCTCGGCCGGTCGGGTGTCCGCCTCCCCCCCGGTGCCGGTCTTGCGCTCCATCCAGCTGTTGTCGGCCGTGTTCACGATCACCAGCCGGTTGACGATCGCCCGGGTGGGCGTGATCACCACGACCTGGCCGGGCTGGTAGCCGGGCCACGGCCGCCCCTGGGCCGCGCCCGGGACGGCGACCGGGCTGCGCAGCGGGTTGCCGCAGGCGCACCGGACGCGGGGCGTTCCGTACTGGTCGACCAGGACGGCCGTACCTGCCTGGAGCACCGCCTGATAGGAGGTGGCGGCCCCGTCGCGGTAGCCGTGGCCGGTGACGCGGGTGTCGACGCGCAGGGTGACGGGGGTGAGCCCGCGCAGCCAGTCGGCGACGGCGGCGTCGCCGATCCCGGCGCTCCGGGCGAACGCGCCGGCCTTGGCGGTGTCCCCCGCGAGCAGACGCACCTGCTTCTCGATATCGCAGCTGCCCCGGGCGCGCGTACCGCCGTAGATGCCGGGCGTGGCGCCGCTGACGGCCCGCATCGCGGGGGCGGCGTCCGGGCGCGCGGCGCCGGTCGCCGGGGGCGGTGTCTTCGGCGGCGGGGCGGGGACGCCGACCGTGGAGGCGGTGAAGGGGTCGGGACCAGGGACCGTGGCGGGCTGGAGGGTGACGGCGTCGGGGTCGGCGGCCGTCCCGGCGTCGCTGCCGCCGTCGCCGCAGCCGGCCAGGAGGGTTCCGGCGGCTGCCAGGGCCGCGAGCACGGTGCGCCGACGGTGCGTCGATGAGGCCACCAGAATCTCCCGCCTTCCGCCCCGAGTGGTCCCTCCCATCTGTGCCGGATCGCCCTTGAGCGCGCAAACGGAACGCTCCCCGAACCGCCACTTGAACACGTTCAAGAAACCCTCTACGCTCGCCGTGACGCGAATTGAACGCGTTCAAGGAGGGGGGGTGTGCGGTGACCGTGCTGGTCGGCCTCATCGTGATGACCGGGATGCTGGTGATCGTCCCGGCGGGGCTCGCCCTGATGGAGGTGCGCGGGCTCTGCGCCATCCGGAGGCTCTGGCCGCTCGGCGCCGTGCCGGGAGCCGTCGCCCTGTGGCTGCCGCGCGGCCCCCTCGCCACCACGCTCGCCGTGCTCTACGCGCTGGCCACCCTGGCCCTCGCGCTGTACGCACCGGTCCACCTGGCCCGTACGCTGCGCGGGCCCGGTGCGCTCGGGCGCGCCTCGGCCGAGACCGCGCTGCTCACTGCCCTGGTCACACCGTCCGTCGCCGCCCTGGCGCTGGTCGCGGAGCGCTCGGGGCAACAGCTGCTCGGCTTCGACCTGGAGATCCTGGCGCTGACCGTGCCGCACTTCCACTTCGCCGGCTTCGCCGCCGCGCTGGTGGCGGGGCTCGTCTGCCGGGCCGCCGACGGCCCCGCCGCCCGGTTCGCCGCGCTCAGCGTGCCGCTCGGCACCCTCCTCGTCCTCGTCGGCTACTTCGTCGACGACTGGACCGAACTGGCCGGCGCGCTCGTGCTGACCGCCGGGATGTGGGCCGTCGCACGGGTGACCTGGCGCGACATCCGTACCCCGGAGGCCGGGCGGCTCACCGGCGGCCTGCTCGCCGTCTCGTCCGTCGTGCTGGTGGCGACCATGCTGCTCGCCCTGAGCTGGGCGCTCGGCGAGGCCACCGGACTGCCCCACCCCACCCTGACCTGGATGGCCGCCACCCACGGCCTCGGCAACGCCCTCGGCTTCGCGCTCTGTTCGGTGCTGGCCTGGCGACGACTCAAGGAGACAGCGCAATGACCCGACTCCTGCGCGACTCGGCGACCACACCCGCCCCGCGCGTACTCAGCTACCCCGAGGTCGGCGCCACCGCCACCGCCCCGCTCCCCGGCAGCTACCACCACCTGCACCACATGGTCCGCGTCGGCCACGGACGGGACGTCTTCGAGGCCGCCGGCGGGGCTGTCCTGACCTGGCAGATGCACCGCCGCTCGGGAGTCCGGATAGACACCGGCGTGGAGCGCGCCGAACCGGGCGCCACGCTTGAGGTCTCGCTCGGCCTCGGCCCTCTGCGCGTCGCCGCCCCCTGCGAGGTGGTGTGGATCGCGTACGAGGGCAACCGCATCGGGTTCGCGTACGGGACGAGGACCGGGCACCCGGAGTGCGGCGAGGAGTCGTTCGTCGTGGACCTGATGGAGGACGGCTCGGTCTGGTTCACGGTGACCGCGTTCAGCAGGCCCGCCGCCTGGTACACGCGCCTCGCCGGACCGCTGGTGCCGGTGTTCCAGCACGCCTACGCCCGGCATCTGGGCCGGACCCTCACCCGGATCGCCACGCGCTGACCGGTGAGGCCGCGACGCCGGGACGGGGCGGGAGCCGCCCGCGATACTGGAGCTGATGGAGTGGTTCACCGCCCCCGAGTACTGGCTGAGCCGGATCGTCTTCCAGCGGGCTCTCGCCGGCCTCTACCTCGTCGCCTTCATCGGCGCCGCGCTCCAGTTCCGGGCCCTGATCGGTGAGCGCGGCATGCTGCCGGTGCCGCGGTACCTGCGCCTGGTCCCCGCCCGGCGGGCGCCGACGCTCTTCCAATGGCACTACTCGGACCGCTTCTTCGCGCTCTGCGCCTGGGGCGGCGCGGCCGTGGCGCTCGCCCTGGTCGCGGGCGCCGGTGACGCGGTGCCACTGCCGGTGGCGATGCTGCTGTGGGCCGTGCTGTGGGGGCTCTATCTCTCGATCGTCAACGTCGGCCAGACCTGGTACGGCTTCGGCTGGGAGTCACTGCTCCTGGAGACCGGTTTCCTGGCGATCTTCCTCGGCAACGAGCGGGTGGGGCCGCCGGTCCTGGTGCTCTGGCTGCTGCGCTGGCTGCTGTTCCGGGTGGAGTTCGGCGCCGGACTGATCAAGCTGCGCGGCGATCCCTGCTGGCGCGACCTCACCTGCCTCTACTACCACCACGAGACCCAGCCGATGCCGGGGCCGCTGAGCTGGTTCTTCCACCATCTGCCGCGCCCCCTGCACCGCGTGGAGACGGCCGCCAACCACATGGTCCAGATCCTCGTCCCGGTCCTGCTCTTCACCCCGCAGCCGGTGGCGAGCGTCGCGGCCGGCGTGATCGTGGTGACCCAGCTGTGGCTGGTCCTCTCCGGCAACTTCTCCTGGCTGAACTGGCTCACGATCGTGCTCGCCCTGTCCGCCGTCGACGCCTCCTTCCTGGTCACCGCCCCCGCCCTCGCCGGCCCACCGCTCTGGTACGTGGTCCTGGTCTGCGCCCTCACCGCGCTGATCCTCACCCTGAGCTACCGCCCGGCGCGCAATCTGGTCTCCCGGCGGCAGGCGATGAACCGCTCCTTCGACCCGCTCCACCTCGTCAACACCTACGGCGCCTTCGGCACCGTCGGCCGGATCCGCGACGAGATCGTCATCGAGGGCTCGGCGGACGCGGCGCCCGGCCCCGACACGGTCTGGCGGGAGTACGAGTTCAAGGGCAAACCGGGCGATGTACGGCGTATGCCGCGCCAGTTCGCCCCGTACCACCTACGACTCGACTGGATGATGTGGTTCGCCGCCCTCTCCCCCGGCTACGCCCGCGACTGGTTCGGGCCGTTCGTCGAGCGGCTGCTCGACGGGGACCGGGACACCCTGAAGCTACTGCGGCACAACCCCTTCCCGGACGCCCCGCCCGTGCTGATCCGGGCGCGGCTCTACCGCTACCGCTACACGACTTGGCGTGAGCTGCGCGCCACCGGAGCCTGGTGGCACCGGACGTATCTGCGGGACTACCTGCCCACCACCCGGCTGCGGACCCCGGCCGACCGCTGACCGGCCGCCACCCCGCTCCCGCGTCACCGGCGATTCTCACTCCAACGGCCGAGCCGTCCGGCGTGTCGCGACGGGCCGGTCGGGGCCCCGGAAAACCCCCGTCCGGCCCCGTTTCGGCGGCCACCCCGTACTTCCGGAAGTGTGTCCGGATTGCACCCCAGACGTGGGCCCCATCGAGCGGGTGCATGCTCATTTGGTTACTCTGGGGCGTACGGTCGGCCAACGGGGATCCACAAAAACCCCAGATCCGACCCGGGGACAGGCCTTCAACCGGGCCGCGGTCCCGCCCGAAGAACGGCGCCACCGCGACCGAACGGCCCTGTCCACTTAGGTACGCGACACAAAGGAGTGCGCGGTGACACCAGAACTGACCCAGCAGGAGCAGCCGGCGGAACGCCGGGACCGGAACAAGAAGCCTTCCGGTGAACTCGGCAGCCTCGAAGTGTGGGCCAGGTCCGCCCCGATCCGGCTGGCCGGCTACGAGGAGGACCTCGCCGAGCCGCACATCCTGCCCGGCATCGACTGAGTCGCTCGCTTCACCCACGTGCCCCCGGCCGTCGTCACGGCCGGGGGCACGGGTGTGTCCGGGGAGCCCTGGGGGCTACCAGTTGGCGGGGGCGTAGTCCTTGAGGAAGCAGCCGTAGAGGTCCTCGCCCGCCTCGCCGCGCACCACGGGGTCGTAGACGCGGGCGGCGCCGTCGACCAGGTCGAGCGGGGCGTGGAAGCCCTCCTCGGCCAGGCGGAGCTTGTCGAAGTGGGGACGCTCGTCGGTGATCCAGCCGGTGTCGACGGAGGTCATGAGGATGCCGTCGGTCTGGAACATCTCCTGGGCGCTGGTCCGCGTCACCATGTTCATGGCGGCCTTCGCGGCGTTGGTGTTCGGGTGCCCCGCGCCCTTGTAGCCGCGGCCGAAGACACCCTCCATCGCCGAGACGTTGACGACGTAGGCGCGCCCGCTGGCCGCCTTCTTCGCGGCGTCGGCCATGACCGGCCGCAACATGCTGATCAGGATGAACGGCGCCGTGTAGTTGCACAGCTGGGTTTCGAGCAGCTCGACGGGCGAGATCTGCTCGATGGTCTGCACCCAGGTGTTGGACTCGACGACGTCCGGCACGAGGCCGCCCGCGTCGATGGCGCTGCCGTCGCGGTGCCGCTCGACGCTCGCGTTGCCGGCGACCAGGGCGAGATCGGCGACCTTCTGCGCGTCCAGACCGCTGGCCCCGAGGGGCAGCGCGGCCAGGCCGTCGACCGCGCCGGAGTTGAAGGCGCCGATGACGTGGTGGGCGGGCAGCTCGCCGACGGGCAGCGGGGCGCTCTCGCCCTCGACCAGGGCGGCGTAGGCGGAGGGCAGGCGGCGCACGGTCTGCGTCGCGTTGTTGATGAGGATGTCCAGCGGGCCCTGCTCGGTGACCTGCTCGGCCAGGGCGACCGCCTGCGCCGGGTCGCGCAGGTCGATGCCGACGACCTCCAGGCGGTGCATCCAGTCCGCCGAGTCCTCCATGGCCTTGAAGCGGCGGATGGCGTCCTTGGGGAAGCGGGTCGTGATCGTGGTGTGGGCGCCGTCGCGCAGCAGCCGCAGCGCGATGTACATGCCGATCTTCGCGCGGCCGCCGGTGAGCAGCGCGCGCTTGCCGGTGAGGTCGGTGCGGGCGTCGCGCCGGGCCCGGTTCTCGGCGGCGCAGCCCTGGCAGAGCTGGTGGTAGAAGTAGTCGACCTCGACGTACCGCGTCTTGCAGATGTAGCAGGACCGGGGGCGCTGGAGTATCCCCGCGATCTGGCCGGCCTCGGTGACCGAGGAGGGCAGCAGGCCCTCGGTCTCGTCGTCGATGCGCTGGGCGGAGCCGGTGGCGGTGGACTCGGTGACGGCCTTGTCGTGGGCGGTCTTGGCGGCCCGGCGCTCCTGGCGGCGGCGCTGCTTCACGGTCCGGTAGATGCCGGCGGTGGCACGCCGGACGGTGATCGCGTCGGGGTGGTCCACGTCCAGCTCGTCGAGCTCCGCGAGCACGCTCAGGCAGACGGCCAGGCGCTCGGGGTCGATACCCGGCCCGTACACCTGGTTGTCTTCAGTCACCGTCATGCCGTCGCCGTTCCTCGGTCACTCGAATGGTCACGTTTCAAAAGTGAAACTGTACGGAGCCGAGGGCGTCTGTCCAAACCCGTGCTGGTCAGGCGGGTGCTGCGGGCCGGGTGGGCGGCCGGTCGAACACGCAGTCGCCGCAGAGCGAACCGCCGGGGCAGCGGTAGTAGAGGCAGCAGCTGGTACGGCGCAGCGCGGGGCCCCGGACCGTACCGGCGAGGTCCGGGTGGGCGAAGAGCTCGCGGGCGAGGTCCGCGGCGCGGCGGGCCACCTCGGGGCGGCCCTGGGCCTGGGACCAGCGGGCCAGTTCGCGTACGGCTCCGGCGAGGGCGGAGCCCACGTTGCCCCACAGCAGGCGGGCGGAGACGGCGCCGTCGCGGCGCAGGGCCTCGGCGAGCGGGGCGAGGTGGCCGTCCCGCACGGCCGCGCGGAGTTCGTCGGCGGTGCCGGGCCGGGCGGCGGAGCCGGACCACCACAGGTCGTCGGGGGAGGTGTGCCGGCCGTCCCAGTGCAGGGTGTCGGGGGTGATGTCGGGGAAGGAGCCGTGCAGCGCGGCCGAGCCGAGGCAGACCGACCAGAGGCGGGCGGTGAGGCCGAGCTGGGCGACGGAGGCGCCCACCCGGCGTTCGGCGGCGCCGAGGCGGGCGGCGACCCGGTCCACGCGGGCGCCGAGCGCGGCCGGTGGCCGCTGGGCGTAGACCTCGGCGAGGGGCAGGTGCGCCCCGCCTTCGGGCTGCTCGGTCCGCAGGGCGAAGAACCCTCCCACGGACCCCGTCTCCGCCAGCTCCACCTCGCGCACCCGCGCCCCTTCCGGAAGTCAACAGTCCCCAATGGTCCGGCAATTGCCGAACAAAAACCATCTGATCGAACGCGCGATCCACCAGAGGCTTGCCGGGTGAATAGTCGCAGCCGACGCTCCGTGCTGACCATGACCGCCGCGGCCCTCACGGCCGCCGTACCCGCCGCCCGCGCCGCCACCCCCGCGCAGCCGGCACCGCCATCCCCGGCCTCGGCCGCTGGTGCCGGGACCTTGTCCTCCACTCCCACCACTCCTGTGAGCCCCGGCCGGGCGCTCACCCTGCTGCAGGCCGGAAACGCCCGCTACGCGGCTCTGCGCCAGGCGCATCCGCACCTGGACGCGGCCCGCCGCAAGGAGGTCGCGACGGCGCAGCATCCGTTCGCCGTCGTCCTCGGCTGCCTCGACTCCCGCGTCCCGCCCGAGCTCGTCTTCGACCAGGGGCTCGGGGACCTGATGACCGTACGGACCGCGGGCCAGGCCCTCGACGACGCCGTGCTCGGCAGCATCCAGTACGCCGTACAGGTCAAGCACATCAAGCTCGTCGTCGTCCTCGGCCACGAGCGCTGCGGGGCGGCCGAGGCGGCGGTCGAGTACGTCCGCACCGGCATACCCGCCGAGGGCCCTCTCGCCGAGATCGTCGAGCAGATGGCCCCGGCCGCGCGCGAGGCCCGGCACCTGCCGGGCGACTGGGTGGAGAACACCGTGCGGGCCAACGTGGCCCGCGTCCAGGAGGAGCTGGCCTCCGACTCCACCTTCGACGGCGCGCTGGTGGTAGGGGCCCGGTTCGACCTGGACACCGGCCATGTGACCTTCGAACCGTCGTCGCACCACCGCCGGGCGTAGTCCCGTAGTCCTATGGCAGTACGCCCCGACGCCACCTCAGGGACGACGACGCGGGAGCGCCCCACGCGTCACAGTTGACGCATGAGCCCCCTCGCGCTGTCCGTACTCCTGTCACTGGTCTCCGCGGTCGCCTATGCGGCCGCGGCGATCGTGCAGGAGCGCGTGGCGGCCTCCGCCGCCAGTGCCTACGCGCCCGTGCGCAGCGGCGCCTGGTGGGTGTCGGTGCTGCTCAACGGGGTGGGCGCGGTGCTGCATGTGGCCGCGCTCGCGTATGGACCGCTGAGTCTCGTCCAGCCGCTCGGCGCCCTGACAATCGTGTTCGCGCTGCCGATGGCGGCGCTGTTCGCCGGGCGCCGGGCGGGCTCCACCGCCTGGCGCGGCGCCGTGACGGCCACGGTCGGCCTGGCCGGTCTGCTCGCCCTCACCGGCGGCTCGCAGGCGCTCTCCCTGCCCGGCGGGGACCGGCTGACGCTGGCCGCCTGCGCCTTCGGCGCGGTGGCCGCCCTCTTCCTGACCGCGGCCCGGATCAGCAGGCCGGTGGTCCGGGGCATGGTCCTGGCCGCGGCGGCGGGCATCTCCTTCGGTCTCGCCTCGGTCTTCACCAAGATCGTGGCGACGGACTTCACGTTGGACGCCCCGCTGGGCGAGTGGCCGGCCATGCTCGCGACCGCCGGGTTCGCCGTGGGCGGTCTGCTGCTCTCGCAGGCCTCCTACCGGGGCGCGGGGCTGGCGGCCCCGCTGGCCACGGTCACGGTGGTCAACCCCGTCGTGGCGGCCACGATCGGGCTGACGCTCTTCGGCGAGGACTTCCGGTTCGGGGCCGCGGGCACCGCGATCGCCGTGTGCTTCGGTGTCGTCGCCGCGGGCGGACTGGTCCTGCTCACCACCCAGCGCCCGGTCCCGGTCGCCGCACCGCCGCGGCCGGACAGCGGTCAGGACGCCGCCCGGCCGGCCGGGCCCGCGCGGCCGCTGGCCGCGTCAGAGGGAGACGCCCCCCGACCGGAGGTAGGAGAGCGGGTCGATGTCGGACCCGTATCCGGGTCCCGTGCGCACCTCGAAGTGCAGGTGCGGTCCCGAGCTGTTGCCGGTGGATCCTGACCGGGCGATCCGCTGCCCGCTGCCCACGGTCTGACCCTCCCGCACGTTCATCGCGGACAGGTGGGCGTACTGGCTGTAGCGGCCGTCGTCGTGGCGGATGATGATCTGGTACCCGTAGGCGCCGCCCCAGCCCGCCGAGACGACCCGGCCCGCGGCCACGGCCATGACGGAGGTGCCGGTGGGCACGGGGAAGTCGACACCCGTGTGGTAGCCGCTCGACCAGGACGAACCCGCCTTGCGGTACGGCGTGCCGATGCTCGCGGACACCGGGGCGCTGAAGCCGGCCTGCTGGGTGTCGCGCGGCTTGGAGACGGGCTTGGTGACGGGTTTGGCGGGCCTGGCCGGCGGTTTGGCGGCCGGCTTGGTCACCGGCTTCGCCGCGGGACGGACGGCCGGGCGGGCGGCGGGCCGGGCCTGGGTGGGCGGCTTCGCTGTCGTCTTCGGGCGTTCCTTCGACGCGGTGACCGGCGGACGGGGGGCGGAGATTCGCAGGGTCAGCTTCTGGCCGGGGTGGATCAGGTCCGGGTCGTCCCCGACGACGGTGCGGTTCGCCTCGTACAGCGCCTTCCAGCCGCCGCCGACCCGCTTGGCCTGCGCGATGCCGGAGAGGGAGTCGCCCGGCGCGACGGTGTAGCTCTCGCGGACGGTCGGCACAGTGGTCGGGGTCGCCGGCGGGGTCTTGGCGACGGGCCTGGTGGGCGCCTTGGGGGCGGGCTTGGACGGCGCCTTGGGCGCGCCGCCGCGCTGCGACTGCTTGCCCACGCCGTCGCGCTGGTGCGGGGCGATGTCGGGCGAGTCCCCGCCCCGGGTGAGTCCCGCCCGTACCGAACACGTCGGCCAGGCGCGCGGCCCCTGCCCCTTGAGCACCTTCTCGGCGATCGCGATCTGCTGGTCCTTGGAGGCGAGATCGGCGCGCGGCGCGTAGTGCGTACCGCCGTACTGCTCCCAGGTCGACTGGCTGAACTGAAGGCCGCCGTAGTAGCCGTTGCCGGTGTTGATCTGCCAGTTGTTGGTGGATTCGCAGGCGGCGACCTTCTCCCACACGTCGACCGACGCGGCGTGCGCGGTACCGGCCCCGATCAGCGGCAGCGCCATACCCGCGCCGCCCGCCGTGACGGTGAGCGAAGCCCGGTTGATGCGGCTCGGCTGGTACCGGCGGTGTCGTCCGGCCATGGGCCCCCCTTGGTGCGGTTCCACATTCAGCAGCCGCCAAAAATATTGGCTGGGAACCGGCGACGACAAGAGGGCGGACAGCCACTCAAACCCCTATGGATTTCGGCCAGTTGACGGAATTGGGAATTCCGTCGAGCCGATTTCCCGGATAAATGAGCGATAAACATTTATACGGGTGAAACATAGGTTCCGACATGTCGGGTATGGGTTTTGTATGACTACACCGAGCGCACTCCAGGACCTGGCCGTAGAGCTCGCGGCCAGGGAGCTTCTGCACGGCCTCGGCCAGTTCATCGCGGGTGTCGCCATCACGGCCATGCTGATCGGCGCGGTCTGGCTCGGCATGCGCAAACGGCGCCAGGAGCTGCCGGTGCCGCGCCCCGAGGAGCAACCGCATCCCCCCGATCACCAGACCCATATCGAGGAGTCCGGCAGCCACGCCGAGACGGAGTTCCCGCACGACGGCCGGCGGCTGATGCCCTACGAGCTACGTGGCCACGGCAACGAAGTACCCCACGAGACGCACCCCGACCACCCGGACAGCCCGGGGAACAAGCAGCAGTCGGCGTAAGGCGCGCCTGTACGGGCGGACCGGCCCCGGTGCCCGGGGCCGGTCCGGCGTACTCGCGGCAGGTCAGCCCCAATCCCTGTCGACCTCGAAGCAGTAGTCGCGTACGTCGAGGACGCGGTCGTCCGCGTCCAGGAGCGAGGCGTGGACGTCGTACCGCCCCTGCGCCCGGCGCCCGCTCGGGATCCGCTCCGGCGGCAGGGCGAGCTCGTAAGGGCCGCCCTGGCGGAAGTCACCGAGGTGCACCTCGCGGCGGCTGATCTCGGCCCCTTCCATCTCCCGTACGTCCAGGACGCGCAGCCCGGTGACCGACGGGCCGGTCACCTCGAATCTGATCACCACACGGCACTCCACGCCTTCCTTGAGCACGAACGGCTTCTCGACGGCGGCGGCGCCCGGCGAGGGCAGCGGCACCGAGATCTCCTCATGGATGGTGAACTGCAGATCCAAGCCGAGGAGCTGGACGGTCCGGCCGTCCGCGACCTGTTCCGGCGCGGTCGGCGCGCCGGCTCCGGCATTGCTCATGACAAGTCCTCTCAGGCCTGCGCAGCTCGGTCGCTCACGGGCTCGCGGGAGGCGGGGAGGGCTGCGGCTGGGGCTCCGGGCCGCCCGGGTCGGGGGTGGGCAGCGGCGGGGGTTCCGGCGGCTGCGGAATCGGGTCCGGCGGGGTCGGCGGGGGCCCCGGCTTCGGTCCGGGCGCCGGGCTGGGCGGGGGCGGCTCCGGCACCGGCGGCGGGGTCGGCGGCACCGGCCCCGGCGTCGGCGGCGGCGGCACAGGGCCGGGCCCGGGCGGCGGGACCGGTGGAGGTGTGGGATCGGGGTGCGGCTGGGTCATGACAGGCCCCTCGGGTGATGGGCGCCGGCTGGCGGCGGTCCTGAGTCCAGGTTCTCCCACTGCGGCTTCCCCCGCCCGGCCCGGCCACTCATCCGGCCCCGCGACGCCGCCGGGGAATCAGCCCCGGGCGGCCGGCACGGAGTGCGGAGCGCGCGCGGTGTCGCTGCCGGGCACCGGCTGCGAGGCGTCGGAACCGAGCTCCACGATCTTGTTCTCGGCGTCGACGTGCACGACCTTCGGCACCATCGCCCGCGCCTCGGCGTCGTCGACCTGCGCGTAACTGATCAGAATGACCAGGTCACCGGGGTGCACAAGGTGCGCGGCGGCGCCGTTGATCCCGATGACACCGGATCCGCGCTCACCCTCGATGACATACGTCTCCAGCCGGGAGCCGTTGTCGATGTCGACGATGTGCACCAGCTCACCGGGCAGCAGATCGGCGGCTTCCATCAGCTCGGCGTCGACGGTGACCGATCCGACGTAGTGCAGGTCGGCCTGGGTCACGGTGGCGCGATGGATCTTGGACTTGAACATGGTGCGCAGCATGTTGAACTCCTAGGAGACGGCTCCCTGCCTGCTTTGTGCAGGTCAAGGGCGTTCTCGACTGTACACCGGCACGAGCCGAACGATGTTTGAGAGGAACATCGCTCCGGTCGGGCTGGACGGCTTCCCACCTGGGCTTTCGCGCCGCACCGGCGCCTGCTGGGACAACCGCCCCGGGAGGCGCGGGGACTCATGCTGACCGGCTGCTGACTTACCTGATGAACCATCAGGCATGCGGGGGCCCCGCGGCAGCGTGGCACTCGTGAGCGAGACGGGGCCAAGGCATCGACGCCGATCCGACCGAGCCGAGGTCCAGGTAACGCGCCCCTGCGCACGTGCGTGCGCCGCTCCTCCCTTCCGTACGGTCCAGCCCGATGGCGAACCGCCCGCGCACACCGTGAGCTCGGCATCGGTTTCGCGCTCACGCTCGCCAAGCACATGCTGGGCAGCCGCTTCCCCGACCACACGGTGACGATCGTCCCCGCCGACACGGTGTTGCGTGCGGGCTGGGCCCTCACGAGCAGGGACAAGGGCGAGAAGGTGAAGTACCGCTACCGCCCTCAGTACTTCGTCGAGGTCTGGCAGCCGGAAGAGCCGTCCCTCGTCACCCCCCTCTCCGGCAAGGGCAATCACAGCGACTTCGCCACCTCCGCCGAGCAGCTGGCCTCCGCCTCGGCCCACGCCGAAGCGGTCCACATCGGACCGTGGAACGAGACTCCCGGCTTGTTGTTCAGCACACAGCTCCCGACGGACGGCGGCACGATGACCGTCCACGCCCTCCAGGCACCCGGCAGCGGCGGCTGGCTGTTCCCGGCGGAGGTCCGTGAGCCGAACCTGAACGCCCCACCGTTCCAGGCGAACGTGACGCCGGACATCCACCCGCCGACCGAGGGCCTGGTGGCACCGGAGCCCGTACGGGGTTGCCACGTGCAGGCGAAGGACTACGCCTGGTTCCAGGAGTCCCTGGCCCACACGACGGCAGCAGGCCTCATGGCCTTTACCGGCTCCGGCCACGCTACCGCCCGCCACCTGACCGACCGGCAGGGCCGCAAACGCTTCACCGGCCTCGAACACGCGGCCAGTACGAGCGTCCAGGACGTCGCCCACACCCTCCTCGGCAACGAGTACGTCGGCACCGACCACGTCTTCCGTCTCAACGGCCCCCGCGTCGAGGCGTTCTCCGGCGTGGACGAGGAGCTCTTCCGGCTTCTCGCCAGGGGCGACGTCAAGGAGTACCGCGCCCTCGTCCACGCGAGCCGCCACGTCCACCCCCGCCTCACCTTCGACAAGGACTGGGGCGGCCCCGTCTCCGTCCACGCCGACGGCTCGGTCCTCGCCCTGCGGCTGCTGCCGGGACAGGGCGAGGAGCCTCGTCCGGGCTCCACCCGCTGACACCGGAAGGTCACCAGGGTCGGCTCTTCTGAGAGCTGGCCCCGGCGGCTGGGTGATCTACGCGCAGGCTCAGAGCGATGCCTCGGCTCCGAGGGTTCCGGCGCTGATGGCTCCCCGCAGGACGTTGGCGATCTCCTCGGGCTTGAGGTCGATGCCGTCAAGGCCCTCCAGGGTCAACGGGATTGCCCAACAGAATCTCGCCGACGTCGAGTCCAGGCTTCTGTCCGTAGATGCTCCTGACTGGCTTCACCTGGGCCAGCCGGATCGGGAAGCTACGTCCCTGGCCCCGCGCCCGTCGTTCATCAAGCTGGATTGAGCAGACGCCGGGCCCGACGCGCTGGATGGACACGCCGAGTAATCCACTCGTTGGTGTCGTGGAGTCCGTCCTAGAGCCGGGCGATCGAGGACCACGTGGCCCATGGGGCTGGGGGCGAGCAGGCGGGTGCCGTCGCCAATGCGGGCGGTGGTAACCAGGAAGCGGGCGGCGTGCTACAGGGCCTGGATGCGCTCCTGGCTGACCGGCTGTCCGCCGGTCCACCTGCGCACCTGGCGTGAGTACAGCCAGGCCGCGCTCCTTACCGTAGATGCAGGCGGGCTCGCAGCGTCCCGGCTCCTCTCCACGGTTCGGCGGAACCCGGGGCTCTGACTCCCGCGTACGGCCGCTGCCCGGGGTGTGCCATACCGCAGCCCGGTTTCACCGTGAGTCCACTGCGGGGTATCGCTCGGCTGCCCTGCACCTCCGCCGTGCAGGGCAGCCACCCGCCGTGGACGGCTCCGGGTTGGGACCTACTGGCTGCACCGCATGCTCTCGCTGCAACGGCGGTAGAGGGGGTCGTACGCGCTGACCGCCTTTCAGGCGTTCTCGTCATGGATCCGCGCGCCCAGATCCTCCGCCCACTCCAGGGCCCACGCCTTGAGTTCTTCGATCTGCCGGGAGGCGAGCCCGTACGCGGTGTAGTCCTCGTCCTCGTACCAGTCCGCGCCGATCAGCCGGTCCCGGAGGTCTTCGAGGCTGAACTCGTCGTGGGCGCGACGGCGGCCCAGGGATTCGAGGTCGGCGGTGGAGCGGTGGCGGGAGGCAGCCTGGACGTCGATGAGGTCGCGGACGGTGCCGCGGTCGGCGAGGGCACGGACCTTGGTGCCGATCACGTCGTCGAGGGAAAGAACGGGGCCGTAGGGGGTCTGGGCGGGCGGAGCCCAGAACGCCTCCTTGAGGACGTCGACCTCACACTCCTCGCCGGTGTCCGGATCGGTGACGAGAAACCGGCCGCTGAGCGGATCGGTCTGGACGTGCGTGGTCCGCCATCCGCGCCCGCTGAGGCCGGCTGTGAGTGAGGCGACGATCTCCTGCATCGGAGCGGGGTTCTCGGTGGCGACGTCGAGGTCACGACTGAAGCGTTCGACCAGGCCGTGGGCCTGCACGGCGTATCCGCCGGTGAGGACCAGAGGGTAGGGGGAGCCGAGGTCGAGGATGTCGGCGAGGAGACGCTCGTGGAGCGGAGTGAGCTTCACGCGGCGGTCGTGTCGGCCGGAGCGGTGCGGAGCAGCTCGGGGAAGGCGTCCTCCCAGACCTCGCGGATGTAGGGACTGATCAAGCGCCGCAGCACGGGCCACTGCTCGGCGAGCAGCCGGTAGTGCAGGAGGGTCACGAGGTCCTCGCGCAGTCCTTCGGCGAGGACAGTCCGGTAGAGCGTCATGCGGGACTTCGGACGGTCCAGGCTGTAGCTCGTCCGCCCGGACCAGACGATGTGGAGCGGCAGGTCCACGACGCCCTCGATGGGGCCGGTCAGCTCCTGCAAGCGCTCGGGCAGACGGCTGCGATAGCGGTCCCGCAGCACCTCGGCGCGGGGCGCGGTGGTCGTCGTGTCCATGCGTCCAGTATCACTGCTGGGAGGCGGCGGCATGGCGGATACGGGGGTCCCCTGTCGCACGTACGTCGGGCGGGCGCCCGCCCTTCCCTCGGACATCTCACCCAGTGGGCGCCTAGCGCATCATCGCCTACCCGTGCAGGGCCCCAGGTGGCGCGGCAACCGGCTGCCCGGCAGACCCGGGGCCAGCCCCGCTCGCGGGCGCGGGTGATCATGACGCAGCAGGTTACGCGGTCGTGCAGCTGACCAGGGCAGTCGCTCACGGCTCGGCGAGAAACGCCTTCCGGGACGCGGAACCCGGGCACTCGACGACGTGCTCGTCGGACGCCGGCCCTTCGACGAAGCCATGCGGGCCTGCCAGGAGACCCGCTCAGCCAGGCCGCGAGGGTGACCGCGGGATTGAAGTGGGCGCCGGAGACCGGGCCGAACCCCGCGATCAGCACCTAGCCCGCCTTCAGCACGGCGGCGAGGCGTTCCAGGGCGGCGGGCAGGCCCCAGTAGTAGACCTAGGTGCCGCGGCGTTCGCGGTCGACGAGGCCGGCCTGGCGCAGCAGCTGAGATGGTGGGAGGTCGTCGGCTGGGACAGCTCGAAGGCCGGGGTCAGCTCGCACACGCAGACCTCACCCCCGTCCCGGGAGGCGATCATCGACAGCAGCCGCAGCCGGACCGGGTCACCCAGGGCCTTGAACACCTTCGCCAGGTCGGCGGCCTGGTTCTTGTCCAGCGGCGAGCCGGCCGCAGCAGCCTTCAGCGTCCTGCCCGAGGATTTCGAGCTCCTGTTTCGACATTCCTCTATGTTGACATCCTTCGATTCAAGGCGCAGCGTTACATCGAAGGACATCGAAGCAGCCTGTTCCTGTCCTCGCCGCCGGGCAGGGCCATTCACCCGATGGGAGTCATCGTCATGAGCGAGCAGCCCACCGACCTGCGCGAAACCGTCCGCCGCCGCTACGCCGCTGCAGCCATCCAGGTCACCGAGGGCGCCACCGCCTGCTGCGGACCGGAGCCCGACGAGATCGACGAGAACTTCGGCTCCACCCTCTACGCCGCCGACGAGCGCGAGACCCTGCCCGCCGAGGCCGTCGCCGCCTCACTGGGCTGTGGCAACCCCATCGCCGTCGCGAACCTGAACGAAGGCGAGCGGGTCCTGGACCTCGGGTCCGGCGGCGGCATCGACGTCCTCCTCTCCGCCCGCCGCGTCGGCCCCACCGGCAAGGCGTACGGCCTGGACATGACCGAGGAAATGCTCTCCTTGGCCCTGGCCAACGCCGCCAGGGCGGGCGTCACGAACGTCGAGTTCCTCAAGGGCACCATCGAGGCCATCCCGCTGCCGGCGAACACCATCGACGTCGTGATCTCGAACTGCGTGATCAACCTGTCCACCGACAAGCCGGCCGTCTTCGCCGAGACCTTCCGCGTTCTCAAGCCCGGCGGCCGGATCGGCGTCTCCGACGTCGTCGCCGACGACACCCTCACCCCCGACCTGCGCGCCGAGCGCGGAGACTACGTCGGCTGCATCGCCGGCGCCCTCTCCTTCACCGAGTACAGCCACGGGCTCGAGGCCGCCGGGTTCACCGACATCGAGATCACGGCGACGCACGCCGTGGCCGACGGCATGCACTCGGCCATCGTCCGGGCCGTGAAGCCGGCCGGCGTGGCCACCGCGCCCTCCTCCGGCACCTGCTGCGGGGTCAACGCCTGCTGCACCCCCGCGGAGGAAGCCACCGCGACGGACAACACCGCCAGCCAGGCCAAGGCAGCAGCAGGGTGCCCCTGCGCGAGCTGAATACCACTGCGCGGACGCCGCGGTCAGTACCGGATCAGCCCGGTCCTGGCCCTGATCGCCGCCTGTGTCCGGATCTGACAGAACATGGTCATTGCGGCCCTGGTGACCGGGCGACATGATCGGGACATGCTCCAACCGCACAGGGTCGTCATCGCCGCCTTCCCCGGCGTCGAACTGCTCAACGTCACCGGCCCGGCCGAGGTGTTCTCGGTCGCCACCCGGGTCGCCGGAACCGGCCGGCCTGGGTACACCGTCCGCATCGCGACCGCCGGGGGTGAGCCGGTGGTCACCGCGAGCGGGATCCGGCTCATGGCCGACCTGACGCTGGACGAGGTGCACGGGAAGGTGGACACCCTCCTCGTGTCGGGTGCGGTCCGGGTGGACGACCACGGGGTGGAGCCGGTGCTCGACGGTGGGATCATCGACTGGCTACGGCAAGCGGCACCCGGTAGCCACCGGATGGCCTCCGTCTGCGCGGGCGCGCACCTGCTGGCCGCGGCGGGCCTCCTGGACGGGCTTTCCGCCACCACTCACTGGCGCACGGCCGCCCGGCTGGCCGCCGACCACCCGCATGTCACCGTCGACCCGGGATCACGGCACGCACCATGCCAACCCCCGGACACACCGCCGGATCGATCTCCGTCCTCACCGACCAGGGCGACCTCGTCGCCGGCGACCTGATCGCCAACTCCTTCTTCGGCCTCGTACCCGGCCGACCGGCCAACCCGCCCTTCCATGACGACCCGCGCCTCAACCTCGCCAGCCTGCGGAAGATGCTCGCCCTGAACCCCACCAGCCTCCACGTCGGACACGGCACCCCCCTCGACCCCGACCGCGTGCGACGCTGGGCCTCCCGGGAACACGAGCGACTGTCCCGGCTCGAAGCAGCCGGCCGAATCCGCGCCCGTACGGCAGACGAAACAGCCTGACCGTCAGGCACAGCCCGAGGGCGCCGCGGCACTGGGGGGCGTCCGGGTTGCTCCGGGGCCCCGCCGGATGCCCGCTTCGGCATCGACCTGAACCGCTCAGCAGAGCCGCATGAAAGCCAACCGCTCCGCCTCGACCCGTGAGCGGCTGACGCATTCGGCCACGTGGTCGTTGACCAGCCCCATGGCTTGCATGAACCTGAACCTCACGCCGACCGGACGCGTACCGCGGGCCGACGTTCCGCGCTACCGGCTGCGCACCAGCAGGTAGAGGAAGTACGGCGTACCGATCACGGCGGTCATGATGCCGGCGCCGAGCTGGGCGGGTGCGATGGCGGTGCGGCCCACCAGGTCCGCGGTGCAGACGAGGACGGCGCCGAGGAGGACTGCGACCGGCACCACACGGGCGTGTTGCCGGCCCACGAGGGCACGGGCCGCGTGGGGGGCGACGAGTCCGACGAAGCCGATGGTGCCGGCGGCGGCCACGGCGGTGGCGGCCAGCAGCACGCTGAGGACGAGGAAGCCGAGCCGACCGCGGCCGAGGTCCAGTCCGAGGAGCCTTGGGGTGTCCTCGTCGAGGGAGACGAGGTCGAGTTCGGTACGACGGGCGACCGCGACTGCCAGGCCGACGGCCAGGGCGACCGCGAGCGGGACCACGTCGGTCAGCGTCCGGCCGTAGGTGGAACCGGACAGCCAGGTGAGCGCCTTGGTCGCGTTGAACGGGTCGGTCAGGATGATGAGCAGGCTGACGAGTGCGGCGGCGCCGGAGTGGATCGCGAAGCCGACAAGGACGAGTCTGGTCTGCTGGAATCCGCCTCGTGCGGCGAGGCCGAAGAGGAGCAGGGAGGCGGCCGCGGCGCCCGCGAACGCGGCACCGGCCACGGCCCACCCGCCGGCCATGGGCACGGTCGTGACGAGGAGTACGGCGCCGAGCGCGGCGCCGCCGGAGACGCCCATGATGCCGGGTTCGGCGAGCGGGTTGCGGGTCACGGCCTGGACGAGGGTGCCGGCCAGGGCGAGTGCCCCGCCCGCGCAGAGCGCCGCGAGGACCCGGGGCACGCGGGTGTCGAGGACGAAGCCGACGGTCTGACCGGCGCGGCCCGTGGCCCAGTTGGCCACGTCACCAAGAAGCAGCTTGGCGTCGCCGAGCAGGACGGCGGCGATGACGACGCCGACGACGGCGGCGGCCAGGGCGGCCGTGACCGAGAGGAAGACCGTCCGGCTGCGGATGCTGAGCCGGTCGGCGGCGACTCCGGCCGTGTCCCGCAGCCGCGCCGCCATGACGATCACGAAGGCGGCTCCGACGAGGCTGGTGACGACGCCGGTCGGCACGGCGACCGCCGTTTCCGCCGGCACGAGTGTGCGCAGCAGCACGTCCGCACCGAGCACCAGCCCGGCGCCGACCAGACCTGCGACCGGGATGCCGACCCGCGACCGGGCGAAGCCACGGAACCTGCGGGCCAGGGGGCGGACGAGGGCCGGTGCGCACAGGCCGACGAAGCCGACCGGCCCGGCCAGGGTGACGGCGGCCGTGGAGAGCAGGGCCGCGAGCACGACGGCGGTCATGCGGGTGGCACGGACGGGAACGCCGAGGCCGCGGGCGGCGTCGTCGCCGAGTGCCAGGGCGTCGACCCGGCGGGCGAGCAGCAGCAGTCCGGCGAGCCCGACGACGCCGATGGGCGCCATCTGCACGACACCGTCGAAGCCGTTCTGGGAGATGCTGCCCTGGTTCCAGTGGTAGACGCCCTCGGCCTCCTGGGGAAAGAGCAGGACCAGCCCCTCCGTCATGGCGGTCAGGCCGAGGGTGAGGGCGCTGCCGGCGAGGACGAGGCGGACGGTGCCGGTCCCCAGGCCGGACAGGCCCAGCACGACAGCCGCGGCGGTGAGGCCGCCGGCGAAGGCGATGCCGGAGGAGGCGAGCAGCGGGAGCGAAAGGCCCGTGGCGGCGGTCAGTCCGAGCGCGAAGTAGGAACCGGCGTTGACGGCGAGGGTGTCGGGCGCGGCCAGCACGTTGCGGCTGACCGCCTGCAGGGCGGCGCCGGCCATGCCGAGCACGATCCCGACGAGCAGCCCGGCGGCCATCCTCGGCAGGCGCGAGGCGATGACGACGGAGGCGTCGGCGGGGTCGGCCCGTCCGGTGAGCGCCTTCCACACCTCGGCCGCGCCGACGGATGAGGTGCCCTGGGTGAGGTCGACGAGCGCGAGGCCCGTGACGAGGAGGAGCAGTGCGGCCGTCACCGCGGCCGCGCCCGTGCGGGACGGGGTGGCCGACGGACGGGTGGCGGGAGTGGTTGCGGTGACGGCCATGGTCCTACTACTTCGTCAGGGCGATGATCGAGTCGATGTACTTGTTCATCGACTCGGGACCGCCGAACATCCAGATGCCGTCGGGCAGACGGTGGACGTTGCCCTTCTTCACGAACGGCAGCGAGGTCCACACCTTGTCCTTGGCGAGGGCGCCGGTGAAGGGGGTGCTGTTCTTGTCGCCGTCATTGCCGATGTAGGCGAAGTGCACGTCGGCGCTGAGCTTGGTCAGGCCCTCGACGTCGGTGGTACCGAGGCCGTACGCCGGGTCACCCTTGACGGTCCAGTCGTTCTTCAGACCGAGCTTCTCGTTGACGGCGCCGATGAGCGAACCGCTGGTGAAGGGGCGGATCGAGACCTGGTTGGAGACCACGTAGCCGTCGGCGAACGCGACCTTGGCCCCGCCCAGACCGCCGCCGGCGAGGGCCTTCTTGCCCTCCTCGACCTTCGCCTCGAACGTCTTCTTGAGCTCGGAGGCCTTCTCCGTGGTGCCGGTGGCCTGGGCGAGCAGGTCGAGGTTCTTCGTCATCTGCCCGATCGGGTCGGCAGCGTTGGCGGACTTGACCTCCACCACCGGGGCGACCTTGCGCAGCTGCTTGACGGCAGTCGGCGGGAGGTCGGTGCTGGCGACGATGAGGTCCGGCTTCAGGGCGGCGATGGTGTCCATGCTCGGCTCGCCGCGGGTGCCGATGTCCTTCGGCGCGTTCTTCAGCGGGACGGCGGAGTCCCAGGTCTTGTAGCCCTTGACGTCGGCGACGCCGACCGGGTCCACGCCCAGCGAGACCAGCAGCTCGACCTCGTGCCATTCGGTGCCGACGACCTTCTTGGCGGGGCCGTTCAGCACGACCTTCTGGCCGGAGGCGTCGGTGAGGGTGATCTTCTCGGCGGCCTTCTTCGCCTTGTCGTCGGCGGCGGGCTCGGTGGTGCCGCAGGCGGTCAGGGTGAGGGCCGCCGTGGTCAGGACCACGGCGGTGAGGAGGTGTCGTCTCATGAGAGGGTGCTGAGCCTTTCGCTTCGGGTGTGGTGGCGGCCGATGGCACGGGTGCGCAGCCGTCCGGTGAGGGGGTCGGGTTCGACGTCGATACGGATGCCGTACGTCTCGGTCAACCGCTCCCCCGTCAGGACGTCTTCGGGAAGGCCGTCGGCGACGATCCGTCCGGCGTGGAGCAGGACGATCCGGTCGCCGACCGCCGCGGCCTGGTCGAGGTCGTGGAGGACCGCGCCGACGGCGATGCCGTGGTCGTCCGCCAGGTCGCGCATGAGGTCGAGGAGTTCGACCTGGTAGCGCAGGTCGAGGTAGGTGGTCGGCTCGTCGAGGAGCAGCACGCCGGTCTCCTGGGCGAGGCAGCCGGCGAGCCACACCCGCTGGAGCTGCCCGCCGGACAGGTGCTCGACTCCCCGGTCGGCGAACTCCTGGACGCCGGTCAGCGCGAGGGCCCGGTCGACCGCGGTCCGGCCCTCCGGGTCGGCCTTGCCCCAGCGGCCCCGGTACGGGTAGCGGCCGAACTCGACGACGTCTCGCACCGTGAGTCCGCCCGGCGTGGGCCGCCCTTGGGTCAGCAGGGCCACGTGTCGCGAGAACTCACGCGGGCTCAGGGCGAGCCCGTCGGTGTCTTTGTCGATGACCAGCGCGGCGGTTCGGGGCCGCTGCAGCCGCGCTACCGTCCGCAGCAGCGTCGACTTCCCACTGCCGTTCGGCCCGACCAGAACGGTCACCTCCCCCGGCCGCAGCGTCAACGACGCCTCGTGGACGACGTCGACGCCGTCGTACGCGACGGTGACACCCGTGGCCGAAAGCTCATGCCCTCGAGGACGGGGGTCCGCGGAGATCTCTTCACCAACATGCACGTGACAGAGGTTAGCCTAACCTAATAACCCCTTGGGGGGTACGCCGGAACGCGCAAGGCGGTATCCCGCCAGATTCACGCCAGCTCGCAGGACCGGCGGTTCGCCAGCGGGCGGCACCATGAGGACTGAGCCTGAATTCGCCCGTCACGGGCTGATGTGACCGGGATTCGGGGGCTCTATGCCGCCTGAAGGCCGGTCACCGTCCGCACGTACCGCAGGCTGGGCTCCGCCAGGACGGCGTGCAGTTGCTGGAAGAGCCGGCGGGCCGCGACCGCGTTCCAGTCCTCGGGCAGGAGTTCCTCCGGCAGGCCCGGGTCCAGATAGGGGAGGCGCCGCCACTGCGTCAGCATGGGGACGTAGTGGCGGAACGCCTCCTGGGGGGCGATGTCGGACTCGGCCGTCAATTGGGTCGCCACCGGGGCATAGGTGTCGGTGAACGCGGCGTACTGCGCCTGGATCGCGGGGAAGTCCCACCAGGTGCCGACCGAGGCGCGCAGGTCGCTGAACGCCACGTACTGCGAGGCGAAGAGGTGCACGTACTCGCTCAGACCGAGGCGGTCGAGGGTGGTCCGGGCGTCGTCGAGGAGGCGGGCGGGGGCCAGCCATACCCCGGAGGTGATGTTGCCGAAGCCGAGCCAGGTCAGGCGGGTGCGGAGCTGGTAGCGGTGGGACCGTTCGGACTCCGGCACGGAAAAGACCGCCATAGCCCAGCCGTCGGCCAGGTCCGCCGGCTCCAGGCTGCCGAAGATCCGGCGGTCGCCCTCGTCGAACACGGGGTGGACGGCCGGGCTGAGGCGGTAGCCGTTGGCGCCGCGCCGCTCGGGTTCCAGGATGCCCCGCTTCTTCAGGCGGGAGATCGCCGAGCGCACCGCCGGTCCGTCCACGTCCAGTTCGTTCATCAGGACGATCAGGTCGGCGATGGAGATCCATCCCCCGAGCGGCCGGAGGAAGGCTCCGTAGACCGTGTTGATCAACGAGCTGGGCCTGAGGGGACTGTCCGCCATGATCGCCTTCCGTGGTGTGCGGGGGCGATCCTATCCAGCGTCCGGGAGGGGCGGGCCGGTGGGCGGTGGCTCGGGCGAGGGGTCATTCCGCGGTCGTCTCCGGCCGGGGCGGCGGCGTTTCGGCGTACGCGCCGGACAGGAGGTGCCCCGCTCCGGGCGCGACGGCCGGCAGGCCCAGGGTGCGCAGCATCTGGTGCGCGGTGCACACCGCCGCGGAGACGACGGGCTTGCCGAGGAGTTGTTCCGCCTCCTCGATGGCCTTGAGGGAGGGCATCTGGACGCATGCGGACAGGACGACGGCGTCCGCGTCGGTGTACTGGAGGGCGCGGGCGATCCCGGGGAGCCTGGCGGGGTCGTGTGCGGCGACGTCCAGGTTGTCGGGGATTTCGAGCGCCGTGTAGTCGAGTACCTCGATGCCCTCGTGGGTCAGGTAGTCGACCACCGTCCGGGTCAGCGGGCGCATGTACGGGGCCACGAGCGCGATCTTCTTGGCACCGAGGGTGTGCAGGCCGTGTACGAGGGCGCCGGCGCTGGTGACGACCGGGGCGGCGGCGCCGTTCTCGGCCGTGCGGGTGTGCAGGCGTTCCTCGGAGGTGCGGTGGTAGCCGAGTCCCATGCTCATGATGGCGACGAGGCAGGCGTAGCCGAGGACGTCGACGCGGGCGTCGGAGAGTTCGGTGGCGCAGCGGTCGGAGTCGGCGTCCATCGCCTTGAGTTGCTCGGGCGTGACATGGGTCATGCGCATGCGGCTGGAGTGGAAGGTGAAGCGTTCCGGTGCGACGCTCTCGCGGGCGCGCAGGATGGCCGGGATCTCGGTCTCCATCGTGACGTTGGAGCTCGGCACGATCTGGCCGATGCGGTAGGTGCGGTGGGTGGTCATGGCTGCTCCGGGGCTGGGTGTCGGCGGGTGTCGACGAGGCTGGGTGTCAGCGGGCGTCGATGACGGGGTTGGCGAGGGTGCCGATGTGCTCGACGGTGGCTTCGACCGTGTCGCCCGGGACGAGGAACTCCGGCGGCACCATGCCCGCGCCCACTCCGGAGGGCGAGCCGGTGGCGATGACGTCGCCCGGCTCCAGGGTCACGCCGGAGGAGATGTCCGCGATCAGGCGGGCTATGGGGAAGAGCATGTGGCGGGTGTTCGACTTCTGCTTGGTGACGCCGTTGACGCGCAGTTCGAGGTCGAGCGCCATGGGGTCGGCGATCTCGTCGGCGGTGACGACGGCGGGGCCGAAGGGCGCGTAGGAGTCCTGGCCCTTGGAGAAGAACCACTGGCCGGAGCGGCGCTGGTCGCGTGCGCTGATGTCGTTGACGATGCTGTAGCCGAAGACGTGGTCGTAGGCGTCCTCCTCGCTGACGCGGAAGGCGGTGCGGCCGATGACGACGGCGAGTTCGCACTCCCAGTCGAGCTGCCGGGTGAGGTCTGCGTTGTGCAGGATCGGCTGCCCGGGGCCGGTGACCGCGGTGGCGGGCTTGCTGAAAAGGACGGGGCGCGGAGGCAGGCCCTTGTCGGTGTCCAGGCTGCGGCTGGACTCCTCGACGTGCTCGACGTAGTTGAGGCCGACTCCGATGATCTTGCCGGGGCGTAGGGGGGCGTGCAGTACGACCCGTTCGACGGCGTGGACGGCGTCGGCGGGCCAGTCGGACGGGCCGCCGGCGAGCAGGCGCCGTGCGGTGTCGTGGACGCCGGCGTCCGCGCGGACGAACGAAAGCAGGTCCTGGGGCAGCGCGGTGTCGTGGTGGGCGGCCAGGGCGGCGAGGTCGACCACCTGGTCGCCGACCTGGGCGCCGAGACGGGCGGGGGCTTCATCACATGTGTAGGTCACGAGTCGCATGGCGGTTCCTTGCGTGGTGGGAGAGGTGGGGGCCGCCGCGCCGGCTCCGGTGTCAGGGCCGGCGGTTCCGGCGCGGCGGCGGCTCATGCGGCGGTCTGGTGCCCGCCGTTGTCGGGATACGCCTCTTCGCGGTGGAAGCCGAGGGAGCGCATCACGGGGAAGTCGTTGAAGGAGAAGAGGCAGGCGTCGTCGTTCCGGTCGAGGTTCGCGTGCTCGTGCCAGGCCCAGGACGGGACGCAGAAGATGTCGCCCTGCTGCCAGTCGTAGCGCTTGCCCGCGATGACCGAGTAGCCCCGGCCCTTGGCCACCGTGTAGATCACCGACCCGGTGTGGCGGTGGGCCAAGGTGCCCTGGCCGGGCCGCAGCAGCTGCATGTGGGCGCCCATGGTGGGCATCACGGAACCGCCGGTGACGGGGTTGGTGTACTCGGCGATGACGCCGTCGTACGGAGAGCCTTCCGTGGCCTTGGCGAGGTTCAGCAGCGACTCGTAGGTCGGCTCCCACGGGTAGGCGAGCAGCGGCGAGTAGGGGCGGGTCCACTTCTCCACTCCGTACGGCAGCAGGTTGGCGCCGTAGGTGAGGACCGAGGAGTTGATGACCTTCCCAGGCCGCTGGTACAGGTCGGGGTGGACCTCGTAGAAGCCGGCGTCCAGGGCGTTGACAAGGGGGATGTCCAGTCCGTCCTGCCAGATGACGGGGGCGTCGTCGGCTTCGTTGCCGTGTTCGTGCCAGGTGCCGTTGGGGGTGATGGCGAAGTCGCCGGGGCCGACCTTCAGCTTCTGGCCGTCGACGATCGTCCAGGCACCGGTGCCCTCGTGGACGAAGCGCAGGGCGGCGGCCTGGTGGCGGTGGGCGGTCATCGCCTCCCCCGGGCCCATGATCTGCAGGCCGGTGTAGAGGAGGCCGACGGCGGCGCTCACGTCCTTGCGGCCGGGGTTGACGAGCATGACGACGCGGCGTCCGGCGTCGTCGGCCCTGACCAGGTCGAGCGCCTTGCGGACCAGGGGGCGCAGGGCGTCGTAGCGCCACAGGACGGGGACGGACTTCGGGTGCGGGTACCAGGGCTCGATGTCGTTGGCGACCGTCCAGAGGGCGCCGGCCTCCAGATCGGCCAGTTCGCCGTAGAAGGCGGTGAGTTCGGGGGTGTCGGACACGCGGGCCCGGCCCAGCCTGTCGTCGTCGTACTCGGTGGTGGTCATGAGTCCTCCTTCGGGGTCCCGGCGAGAGGGATGTCGTCGGCCGGGAGCGTCGGGGCGGTGGCCTGGTGGGCGGGATCGGCCGTGAAGACGACCGGGCTGCGCGGGGTGTTGTCGACGTGCAGGCGGAAGACGTCGAAGCGGTTGTAGTGGCCGACGATGTCGTGCATCTGCTTGGGCTGGACGCACTTGGCCAGGTCGATCTCGCCGTACACGATGCCTTCGTCGTCGACGAGCGACTCGGTCACGGGGCGGCCGTCGGGCCCGAAGATCCCCGAGAGGGCGCTGCGGGGGCGGGCGAGCATGCGGCGTACGTCCTCGTCGTCGCCGGCGACGGTGTCCACGATCTCCGGGGAGATCGTGGAGCAGGCGACGACGGAGAAGAGCTTGCCCTCGAAGCTGTGGGCCGCCGTGCGGACGGCGATGGCGTCCGCCATGTCGTAGTCCTCCGGTGCCACCGGCAGCGCGATGTAGCTCGCCGCGTGCACCAACTCCCCCTGGGCGAGGAGGGTGAAGCGGGCGAGGGTGTTGGTGTTCTCGCCGCAGGCGAGCACACCGAGCGGGCCGACGGGCGTGGCGTGGACCTTGAGGGAGCTGCCGTCGCCACCGGTCCAGGTCAGCTTCTCCGCCCAGGTCGGGACGAGCTTGCGGTGCACTCCGAGAAGCCCGCCGTCCGGCCCGATGGTGAGCAGGGTGTTGTAGAGGACGCCGAGGCTGTGGGGGCTTCGTTCGTTGACGCCGATGACGAGGACGACGCCGTGGCGGCGGGCTGCCGCCCGTAGCGTGTCCACGTGCGGGCCGGGGATGTCGACGGACGCCCGCCACAGGCGCTCGAACCACGGGGAACCCTGGACGGGGTTCATGGTCCAGTTCCAGTACGGGTAACCCGGGACGAACACCTCGGGGAAGACGATCAGTTCGGCGCCGTGGGAGGCGGCCTCCGCCATGAGGGACACGGCCTTCTCGACCGTGGCGGCCGGATCCAGGAAGACCGGCGAGGACTGCACGGCCGCCGCCGTGAAGCGCGGCAGCCTCTCCATCTGTTCCACCATTCGTTCCTCCCTCTCAGCCCGCTGCCGTGACGTGCTCGGGAAGCCACCGCTGGTGTACGGGCGCGGGTTCGTCCCGGAGCAGCTGGAGGCGGGGTGGTATGCGGTCGGTGCGGGCGCCCGGCGGTCTGCCGCTGCCCGCCTTCCAGTACGCCGGCCAGGGCGCGGCCGGGCCGCTGTACCCCTGGGCGGCAGCGGCGTGGAGCGTCCACAGCGGGTCGTGGAGCTGGGCGCGGCCGACGGCGCACAGGTCTGCCCGGCCGGCCAGGATGAGGGAGTTGACGTCGTCGTAGGTGGAGATGGCGCCCACGGTGATGACGGGGACGCCGACGGTGTTGCGGATCAGATCGGCGTACGGCGTCTGGTAGCTGCGGCCGAAGCGCGGCCGCTCGTGTGCGACGACCTCTCCGGTGGATACGTCGACGGCGTCCGCGCCCGCGTCGGCCAGAGCCCGGCACAGCTCGACCACGTCGGCTTCGCCGATGCCGCCGTCGGCCCAGTCGGTGGCCGAGATCCGGACGATCAGGGCTTTGGAGGCGGGCCATACCGCGCGGACCTCACGCAGTACTTCCAGGGGGAAGCGCATCCGGTTCGCGAGGCCGCCACCGTGGTCGTCGGTCCGGGTGTTGGTCAGCGGTGACAGGAAACCCGACATCAAGTGCCCGTGGCCGTATTGGAGTTCCAGTACGTCGAAGCTGGCCCGGTCGGCGCGGCGGGCCGCGGCGACGAAGTCCCGGGCGATGCCGTCCATGTCCTCGCGTGTTGCCTCGCGGGGTGTCGCGCTCGCCGCGTCCCAGGGCAGGGCGGACGCGGCGACGAGCGGCCACCCGTCCTCGCCGAGGGGGTGGCACCGGCCTTCGGCCCGCGGTGTGCCGGTCGCGGCGCGCCGTCCGGCGTGGGTGAGCTGGATGCCGAGGCGGGTGTCGGACTGCCCGCGGACGAAGTCGGTGATCCGGCGCCAGGCCGCTTCCTGCTCGTCGGTGTACAGGCCCGGGCAGCCGGGCGTGGCGCGCCCGTCGGCGCTGACGGCCGTCATACCGGCGATGACGAGCCCCGACCCGCCCACGGCCTGCGTGCTGAGGTGGACGAGCTCGGCGTCCCCGGGCACACCGTCCCGCGCGGAGTGGAGCGCGGTGGGCGGTACGACGACACGGTTGCGCAGGCGGAGCCCGCCGAGCCGGAACGGCCGGAACATCGGGGGCGCCGCGTCGGCCCGGCCGCCGGTCGCCGTACGGTCCTGGTGCTGCGCGTGCCAGGTGTCCACCGCGCCGATGAACGCCTCGTCGCGGACGCGCAGGTTGTCGTAGGTGACCCGCCGGCTGCGCGTGAGCAGGTTGAACGCGAACTGGAGCGGTTCCTGCCCGGTGTAGCGGCCGACGTTCTCGAACCATTCGAGGCTGGCCTGGGCGGCCCGCTGCGTGGACTCGACGACCGGCTTGCGCTCGGCCTCGTACGCGGCGAGGGCGCGGGGCACGTCGGGGTGTTCGTGGAGGCAGGCGGCCAGGGCGAGGGCGTCCTCCATGGCGAGCTTGGTGCCCGAGCCGATGGAGAAGTGCGCCGTATGGGCGGCGTCCCCGAGCAGAACGATGTTCTCGTGGTGCCAGTTCGTGTTCCGCACGGTGGTGAAGCGGATCCACCGGGAGCCGTTGGGTATCAGCCGGTGGCCGTCGAGGTGTTCGGCGAGGATCTCCTCGCACAGCCGGATGCTGTCCTCGTCGTCCGCCCCGGGCGGGAGGTCGCGCGCCGCGAAGGCGTCGAATCCGGCCCGCCGCCAGGAGTCCTCGTCGATCTCGACGATGAAGGTGCTGCGCGTGTCGTCGAACGGGTACGCGTGGACCTGCATGGTGCCGAAGTCCCGTTCGGCGACGATGAAGGTGAAGGCCTCGAAGACCTTGTCGGTGGCGAGCCACATGTAGCGGCAGTGCCGTTCGTCCAGGTCCGGCCCGAAGGCGTCGGCGTACGCCCCGCGGGTCTGCGACCGTACTCCGTCGCTCGCCACCACGAGGTCGTGGTCCGCGGCGAGTTCGGCCGCGGACGGGGCGGGCGTGCGGTATCGCACGTCCACTCCCAGTGCCGCACACCGCTCCTGGAGGATCCGCAGCAGGCGCTTGCGGCCGAGAGCGGCGAAGCCGTGGCCGCCCGAGGTGAGCACCTGCCCCTGGTGACGGACGTCGATGTCGCTCCAGCGGGCGAACTCCGCGGACATGGCCGCGTAGACCTCCGGGTCGGCCTGGGCGATGCCGTCGAGCGTCTCGTCGGAGAAGACCACTCCGAAGCCGAAGGTGTCGTCGGCCGCGTTCCGTTCCCAGACGGTGATCTCCCAGTGCGGAGAGAGCTGCTTGGTCAGGGCCGCGAAGTACAGCCCGCCGGGCCCTCCGCCGATGACTGCTACGCGCACGGCGTCCTCCTGGTGGTTCGAGGCACCACATATAGTGCAGTTCCTGCGATCGTCAAGAAAGTTATACACATCGAGCTTGACCTGCCTGAACGGCGTCTCAGCCGAAGGTTTCGGGGGCCTGTCGGCCCGCCTTGGTGAAGAGTTCTCGCACGTCGTCCGGCCATGGCGTGGAGCCCGAGGCGCGTGAGGAGGAGTGCGCGATCGACATCCGGCCGGTGGCCGCCGTCTCGTCGCCCTGGGTGCGGACGGTGAAGGCGTAGTGCAGTGAGGTGGCGCCGACCTTGGTGACGCGCAGTTCGACGCGTACGAGGTCGCCGAACCACAGTCGTGCCCGGTAGTCGGCCTCGAAGTGCACGCGTGGCGTGCTGCCGAAGAGATGGGCGAGGCCCAGGCGGCGCAGCAGGGCGGCCTCGGCCGCCTCCACCCAGCGCACGACGGTGGAGTGGTGGTAGTGGCCGGCGGCATCGGTGTCGGGCCATTCGACGCGGCGCTCGATGACGATGCCGGCCGGGTTCGCCGGTCCGGCTTCGGCGGCCCCCTCGGCACAGCTGCCGATCGGCGGGGCCGCGTGGTGGGTGTGGGGAGTGTCCATGAGGAGCCTTCTCTCAGCTGCCGGGTACGTGCGCGGCACGCCGGCGCAGTACGTTGCGCCGCAGCTTTCCGTTGCTGGTGCGCGGCAGGTCGGTCACGAACTCGACCGCGCGCGGGTACTTGTAGGGCGCGATGGTCCGCTTGACGTGATCCTGGAGCTCCTTGACGGTGCCTTCGCCGGCGACGACGCCGTCGACCAGGACCACGTACGCCTTGACGACCATGCCGCGCCGCTCGTCGGGGACACCGACGACGCCGCAGTCCGCCACGTGGGGGTGGTCGAGAAGCGCCTTCTCGACCTCCGGACCGGCGATGTTGTAGCCGGAGGAGACGATCATGTCGTCGCTGCGCGCCACGTACCAGAAGTAGCCGTCCGCGTCCCGGCGGTAGGTGTCGCCGGTGATGTTCCAGCCGTTCCTGACGTATGTCGTCTGGCGCGGGTCGTCGAGGTAGCGGCAGCCCGTCGGGCCGGTGACGGCGAGCAGTCCGGGCTCCCCGTCGGCGACCGGCGCACCGGCGTCGTCGACGATCGTGGCGCGGTAGCCGGGGACGGGCTTCCCCGTCGCCCCGGGCCGGATGTCGTCGTCGGCGGCGGAGATGAACACGTGCAGCATCTCGGTGGCGCCGATGCCGTCGATGATGCGCAGCCCGGTCGCCGCGTGGAAGTCCTCCCACACCTGGGCGGGCAGGGCCTCACCGGCGGAGACGCATCTGCGCAGGCCGGTCAGGCGGTCCGCGGCGCCGGCGGCCATGATCGCCCGGTATGCGGTGGGGGCGGTGAACAGGACCGTGACGCCGTGCTCGGCGACGAGGTCGGCCAGTTGCCGTGGCGAGGCCTGCTCGACGAGGAGCGTCGCCGCCCCGGCGTGGAGCGGGAAGACGACCAGGCCGCCGAGTCCGAAAGTGAAGGCCAGCGGCGGCGTGCCGGTGAAGACGTCGTCGGGGCGGGGCTTGAGGATGTGCCGGGAGAACGTGTCGGCGTTGGCGAGCACGTCCCGGTGGAAGTGCATCGTCGCCTTGGGCTTGCCGGTCGTGCCGGAGGTGAAGGCGATGAGGGCCACGTCGTCGGCTGCGGTCGGGACGTTGTCGAACGTGCCGTCCTTGGCCGTGCACCGGCGTATCAGGTCCGCCTCGCCGTCACCGCCGTAGGTGAGCACGGTCAGCCCGGGCGTGTCGGCGGCTTCGAGCTCGTCGGCGCACCCGTGGTCGCACAGGGCGATCAGCGGCCGGCTGATCCCGTGGAGTTGCGCGAGTTCCGCGGCCCGCAGCATCGGCATGGTGGTGACCGCGACACCGCCCGCCTTCAGCACGCCGAACCAGGCGGCGACGAGCCAGGGGTTGTTGGGACCGCGCAGCAGGACGCGGTTCCCGGGGACGAGCTCGAGGTCCTCGGTCAGGACCCGGGCCACCTGGTTGGCGCGGCGCAGCAGGTCGCCGTACGTCCAGCGGTCGCTCGGGGTGAGGAGACAGGGCCGGTCGGGACCCCACCGCACGACGGCGTCGTCCAGCAGCCTGGCGGCGCAGTTGAGGCGATCCGGATACATCAACTCCGGCAGGTCGAAGTGGAGTTGGGGCCAGAGCGAGGAGGGGGGAAGCCGGTCGCGGCAGAAGGGATCCACATGGGCGGACGGGGAGAGCTCCATGGGGCGCACACCTCGGTTTCGGGGGCAGCGGAGGGAGTGCGGCAAGTATTTCGCTAAATTGACGAGCGTCAAGTTTTCACGACATTGATTTTTATGACGACCCGTCAGGTGACCGGGATGCGGATCCTCACGACCTTGCCGGCGGCCGCGCGGAACGCCGCCAGTTCACCGCCGGCCTCGTTGACCAGGAAGCTCACGATCGCGAGCCCACGACCGCTCTCCGCATCCACATCGGCGCCCGGGGAGAAGCGCGGCAGGCGAGGGTCGCCGTCGGCGACGTCGAGCTGCAGCCGACCGCCGCCGAGGGTGACCGTGACCCGCAGCCGGCCTCCGGCGCCGCCTGCGTGCCGGACGGCGTTGGACAGGAGCTCCGTGCCGGCCAGCAGCAGCAGCTCGACGCACGGACAGACGACGCCCCAGCCTTCGAGCGTGCGGCGCAGACGCGCCCGCACCCTGGGGACCTCGAACGCCACCCCCCTCGCGGACCAGCAGGCGATACGGCGCCCCGGAGGGCGAGCGGGAGGGGCGATCACGGACGACACGGAACCGGACATGGGGACTCCCTGACGAGAAGGGCGACGCACCGCCGCGTTGCCTCGTGTAACCTCCCGGGATCACACACCGTCCGACTTGCTCGGCACCGAGGCGTTTACTGCGCCGCACATATTGTGTTACACGTGTAACAACGTACGGCGGACCCCATCTAGATCACAAGGCATTTCGGACATTCGATGGGAAATTTCGCCACAGACCCGCAGAAAGAGGCGGACATGACGCAGTCACCTCCCATGGCCCCGGCCGTACAACCGCCCGCCGGAATCGACTCCGGATGGCCGCCGCCGCCCTACCGCGCCCCCGCTCCGCCGCTGGTCGGCCAGGACGGCGTGCGCCACTTCGACGGACTGACCTACGCGGCCACGCTGGGGTACCGGCCGTGCCTGCTCGACGTGCACGTGCCGGCGTCCGGGCAGCCGGTCCCCGCCGTCGTGTGGATCCACGGAGGCGGCTGGCTGGAGGGCGACCGGCGCTACCCGCCGCCGACCGTGCCGGTCGAGCTGCTCCACGGCGCCGTCCTGGGCGCCGGCCTCGCCCTGATCGCCATCGACTACCGGCACGGCCTCGAGGCGCCGTTCCCGGCACAGCTGCACGACACGAAGGCGGCCATCCGCTACGTCCGTCACTTCGCCGCCGAGCTCGGCATCGACAAGGACCGGATCGCGGTCATGGGCGAGTCGGCGGGCGGACATCTGGCCGCCCTCGCCGGACTCGTACGGCCGGAGGGTACCGGGGCCACCTCCGCGCTGGAGGGCGGCGTCGGCGTCCAGCGCGAGGACAGCGCCGTGCAGGCCGTGGTCGCCTGGTACCCGGCCACGGACATCGGCGTCCTGCTCTCGCACCCGCTGCCGATGCCGCCCGCGCCCGACGGCTCCGCGTACCCGAACCCGTTCGACGCCCTGCTGGGCGGCACCCCCGAGCAGCTGCCGGAGCTCGCCCGCGTCGCCAGCCCGCTCACCTACGCGGGCGCCGCCACCCCGCCCCCGTTCCTCCTGATCCACGGGACGGCAGACCGCCTCCTGCCGTACGGCCAGAGCGAGGCCCTCGCCGCGGCGCTCCGCGACGCCGGCGGGGACGTCACCCTGCGGCCGGTGGAAGGCGCCGACCACATCTTCATCGGCGTCCCCGACGTGACGCCGATCGTCACCGAGAGCGTCGACTTCATCGCCCGCCGACTGGGCGCCTGAGCACCGCTGCCGCACACCCTGCGCGGGGCGCCGTCACGACGGCGCCCCGCGGTTCATCCGCCCGCGGCCCATACGGCGCGGTCCATATCCCCGCGGTCCGTGCCGCGCGGCTCGTGCGCCCGCGGTCCACACCCGTGCGGTTCATACGCCGCGGTCCATACCGCACGGTCCATACCGCACGGTCCATGCCGCGCGGCTCGTGCGCCCGCGGTCCACACCCGTGCGGTTCATACGCCGCGATCCACGCCCCGCGTTCCATACGCCCGCGGTCCGCAACCCCGCACCCGCACCCGCACCCGCACCCGCACCCGCACCCGCGAGAGGTATCCCATGACCGGCACTCCGACCCACCCCCCGGTGGCGTCCGCTCCGGCGCCTTCCCGGCGTCGCCGCCCCTCCCCCACCGCCCCATGCTCCGGCCCGCTCGTCCTCGGAGTCGTCTTCCTGCTGGTCACCGCCGTGCTCGCGGCCACGGTGGTGGCCCGCCCCGAGCGCCCCCTCCCCCAGCCCCTCGACGACATCTGGCTGCGGTGGATGGGAGGCCCGCACGACGGCCCGTACGCCGTGGTCGCCACCCTGCTCGACTGGCTCGGCGGGCCGCTGGGAGTGGTGGTCCCACTGGGGCTGCTGGTCTTCCTGACGGTCCGCAGACGCTGGCCGTCGCTGCTCACTCTGCTGACCACCTACCTGGTGGGGAACTTCCTGGTCCAGGCCCTGAAGCTCGGGGTGGACCGGCCCCGCCCCGCCGACCCGCTGGTCCGGGTGGACCACGGTTCGTTCCCGTCGGGACACGTCGCCGGAACCGCGCTGCTCGTGGTGATCGCCGTCGCCCTGCTCGTGCCCTCGGGCCGACGGCGCGGCTGGTGGGCGGCCGGCGCGCTCCTCGCACTGGCGATGATGTGGAGCCGCACCTGGCTGCACGCGCACTGGCTGAGCGACACCGTGGCCGGCGCCGCGACCGGAGCCGGAACGGCCCTCGTGCTGTGGTGGGCCTTCACTCCGCTGCTGAGCCGGGAAGCGCCCGCACGCGGCAGGGAGCCTCAGGCGGACCGACGGCTCGGAAACGGCTGACAGCTCACGAGGACCGGCGGTGCACCAGGACGGGCTCCATGCCCCGTACCTGCGGCGATGCGCCACGGTCCACCAGTTCGTGCAGGGCGTCGGCGAACTGCGCGGGCGTGGGCAGGTCCAGCCGTACGGACGTCAGCGGCGGCTGCTGCAAGGCCGACAGGACCAGGTCGTCACAGCCGACGACGGCGACGTCCTCCGGGACGGACACGCCTTCCTCGCGCAAGGCGTGCAGCAGCAGCGCGGCGTACTCGTCGTTGTAGGCGAACACCCCGTCCAGGTCCAGCTCGCGCCAGCGCCCGGCGAGTTCGGCGGCGGATTCGTGGGTGTAGGACAGGTCCACCGGGGTGACGGTCGCGGTGCTGCGGGCGGCGACGCCCTCGGCGCCGGCCAGGCGCGGCCGGGCGAAGGTTGCCAGGCCGCGCTCCCGCGGCATGACCACGCCGATCCTCCGCCGCCCCTGGGCCACCAGGTGCTCGACGGCGAGTGCGCCGATACGCGACTGGTCGAAGTCGACGGTGTGGGCGCCGGTCACCTCCCGGGACGCGAACGCCATCACCCCGCGCACCCCTGCCCGGCTCAGCACGTCCACGGCCGGCCCGGACAGGCTGTCGCCCTCCAGTGCCACGACGGCCGCCGGGCGCAGTTCCGCCCAGGCCCGGGCGGCGCTCACCGGGTCGGGGAACCGCCCGGCGTGCAGGACGAGGACGTACCCGTGGCGTTCGAGCTCGCTCTCCAGATCGTCGACCCATTCGCTGACCAGGCGTCCGGCCGCCGAGACCGACGCGGGCATGAGCACGAGATTACTGCGCCCGGCCCGGAGCGACCGGGCGGCGGCGTGCGGTACGTAGCCCAGCTGCTCGGCCGCCGCCAGTACCCGGGAGCGGGTGGTGTCGCTGACCCGGTGCGCCTGGGTGTTGTTGAGGACGAAGGACACCGTCGCCCGGGACACGCCGGCCAGTCGCGCCACATCGGCGCTCGTGACGGCGGCTGCCGCGGTCGGCTTCTTGTCCATGACGTCCCTGCCTCGTCTCGCCCCTCGACCGATCAGCCACGGTCACGGTCCAGGTTACACGCGTCATGCGGCTCCGGTCGCGGGGATCGCGTGCGGGCGGGGCCGGTCCCGAGCCGTCAGGAGCTCGGGACCGGCTGGACCGTCCCCCTGAGACGGCCCGGGACAGTGAAGTTACACGTGTAATAGATCCCTGTGCAGACCCCACGTGAAACCTTTCGACAACGGTGGCTACGCGGCGGCCGTCGTCCGCCGGCCGTGCAGGCGACGCGCGTGCCCGGCGAGGTCGTCCACGGGCAGGGTCACGGAGTCGAACCGCATGGTGGTGCGGGCGTCCGGCCGGTACGGCTCCCAGGTCGGCAGGTCGGCGTGGTTCGGGTCGCCGGTCCGGGCGAAGGCGATCCACGCCCGGTGCATACTCCGCGCCAGCCCCTGCCCCACCGCCGGGTCGAGCCCCTCGACGAGCGGAGCGTGCGCCCAGCTGTCGAAGTTGTCGAAGACGAAGGGGAGTTCCAGACAGTGGGCGGCGGCGAGCCTCCCTCGGTGGGCGGGTGCCGGAAGGTCGAACTGGTACGCCCACACCGGGCGCCCCGATGCGGCCCTCGCCTCGGCCAGTTCCAGACAGGGCACGCGGAACAGCTCGTCCGTGATCAGGTCCATGAGCACATCGACGGGCCGGGCGCCGGGGCGGGTCCGCGCGTATGCGTCATACACCTCGGCCGCCTGCCCCGCGCCGAAGGTCTCCGCGATGCGGTCGACGACCTGCTCGCGGGTGGCCTGGTCGTACCCCGGGTCCAGGGCGAAGCCGAAGTTGGCCTCCTCCCGGGTCCAGCCGACGAGGACGTCGATGTCCGCCGCCGGTCCGTCGAGGAGGGCGCGTGCGGGATGACGGAAGAGCGTGACGTCGTCCCGTACGGGAAGGAAGGGGGTCGGCCAGTACCCCCAGCGCATGGTGTGTGCGAAGAGCCCTCCGGCGGCCTCGATCAACTGCGGCCACGGCAGGCCACGGAGTTCGTCGGCGTCCTCGACTCCGGCGCACCGCAGGTAGGCGTCGACGCGCTCGCGATACTCGGCGGGGGTGGGGATGTGCAGCCCGAGGGGCGGACTCTGGAGGATGGCCCGCTTGAACAGCTTCTGCGCCTCGGGGTGTCCGGCCAGGGCGGCCGTCGAGAGGGCACCGCCCGACTGGCCGGCGACCGTGACGGTGTCGGGGTCCCCGCCGAAGCGGTCGATGTTGTCGCGCACCCACCGCAGCGCGGCCAGCTGGTCGGTGAGCCAGAAGTTGGCGGGCCGCGCGTCCGCCTCGGTCCCGCCGGCGAGATCGTCGGCGATGTCGTCGGCGGTGTCGTCGGCGAAGGAGAGGTAACCGAGCGGGCCGACACGGTAGTTGAGGGTGACGACCACCAGGTCGCCGTCGCGGGCGAAGGTCTCACCCGAGTAGATGGGCAGCGATCCGGAGCCGGAGACGAATCCTCCGCCGTGGATCCAGACCAGCACCGGCCGCCGGGCGTCGTCGAGGGCCGGCGTCCACACGTTGAGCGTGAGGCAGTCGTCGTCGAACGGCGGGTGTCCATGACCGCCCATGACAGGATCGCCGCCCTCCATGAACATCTGCGGCGAACTCGGGCCGTACGCCGTCGCGTCCCGCGTGCCGCTCCAGCCGGGGTGCGGCCGCGCGGCGCGCCAGCGCAGGTCGCCCACCGGTGGCGCGGCGTACGGCACGCCTTTGAACACCGCGACGCCGCCCTCGGTCCGGCCGCGCAGCCGACCGGCCGGCAGCTGGACGACGAGGGGAGTCGCGTCTTGCGTCTCAGCCATGGGTGTCCTCCTTGGTCAATGGTTCGCCGGGCGCATCGGCGCCGCCACCGCACGGACACAGGGCCGAGCGGGGCCGACGGGAATGACCGGCATCGAGCGGAGCAGGGAGACTATGCAGCAATTGTGACGACCGTCAACGAGACGCCACCTGCGGCACTCAGTCCCAGAGGCGGCCGGACGCCGCACGGCAGGCCTCCTCCCCCAGGAGGCGGGCGAACGCGGACCACAGCAGCAGGACCACTCCCGCCCCCATGGCGGCACCCGCCACGGCGTCACTCAGCCACTGGGTGTGCAGCCAAGTGCGGCTCCACACCGTCGCGGCCACCAGGACGGTGGCGAACGGCCACCACCAGCGCCGCACGGCCGGCGGGAAGAGCACCACGCCGGCCACCATCACAAGCGTCGTCACCGTGAAGACCTGGCCGGAGGGGAAGGAGCCGCCGCCCACCAGGACCCACGGCTCCGGCGGGCGCGGACGGTCGATGAGCTGCTTCACGGGGAGAACGACGACGATGTTGGCCAGGACGCAGGCGGCGAACACGAACGCCCCGGATCTCCAGCGCCCGTAGACGGCCAGACACCCCGTCAGCACCAGCGGGACGACCATGCCGAGGGGTCCGCCGAGGACGTCGAGGGCGTGCGCGACCCCCGTCACCGCGTCGTCCGGCGTGCCGCGCATCGAGCTCATCCAGAGATCGTCGATGCCCTGGAACGCCGACGCCCCCTCGCCGAGGGTGGCGATGCCGGCCGCCAGGGCGGCGACCACCAGCAACGATCCGGCCAGCACGGCGAGCCGGGGCGGGGCGGCCGGGACCGGGTGCCGCGCCGGCTCACGGGGATACGGCGGCGGGACGGGAACAGCGCGCGAAACGGGCATGGCTGACCTCCGGGGACTGCGGGGAACCGCGACGCCGACGAGGCGGCGGTGACGGAGACACGAGCGGGAGCAAGACGGGCGGAGACGCGAACAGGAGCGGGTGCGAGCGGAGAAACAGGAGCGGATGCCCGAGCGGGAGCGCGAGCAGAAGCGGGCGGAGATGCGAGCGGGAGCGGGCGGGGACGCGGCCGCCGCGAGAGCAGGGGCCGTACACGGCGGCATCCATGGCGCGAGCGTGCGGCGACCGCCACGCACGGCACCTTCCGGCCAAGGTTGAGCCTTCGCGCCAGTCGGCACAAGAGCGACGCATGAGTAGCTACACGTGTTAGTGGCCAATTCCGGCCCTCGGTCACGGTCGCCATTCAAATGGCGCTGCCCTCTATTCACGGGGCTTCACGAGTGCTACACAGTGCAGCAAGCCCGGGCTAACACGTGTAACCAAACCGTCGCGTCAAGGTGCTCATCCACGTCGCCGTGGCCCGAAACACGTTCTCCCGGCGGTCATCCCCTCATCGCTCCAGCTCGCAGCTCCGCGCTCAGCTCCGTCCCCGAGGAGTCGCCATGCACGCCCCGATCCCCCGCCGCGCGTACCCCGCGCCCGCATCCCCCGGTGGTCACCGTGACAGCCGATGAACTGATCCAGCCGGAGGCGCCGGCCAAGGCGCCCGCACCGCGCCAGCGCGGCCTCATGCTGCTCCTCCTGCTGGCGAACTCCTCGATGCTCGCCGTGTACATGGGCGTCGGCTCGGTGCTGCTGCCCACGCAGATCGCCCAGATCGATCCGGCGAACAAGGTCGCGATCCTCGGCATCGTCGGCGGTGTGAGCTCGATCTTCGCCACCGCGTTCAATCCGATCGCCGGCGCCCTGTCGGACCGCACCGGCCGGCGTAACCCGTGGGTCGTCGGCGGCGCGCTCGCCTCCCTCGCCGGGCTGGCGTTCCTCGGCAGTGTCCGGACCGCGCTGCTGGTGGGCATCGGATGGTGCCTGGTGCAGGCGACCATGAACGTCTACCAGGCCGCCGTCACCGCCATCGTGCCCGACCGTGTCCCGGCCGCCCGCCGGGGCACCGCCTCCGCCGTGGTCGGACTGGCCCTGCCCGTCGGCGGCACCGTCGGCGTGATGATCGCCTCGCAGACGGTGGAGCGGCTGACGACCGGGTATCTCGTGCTCGGCGCCGTGGCGGCCGGCGCGGCCCTGCTGCTCGCCGCCTTCTGCCGTGACGTGCGCCGCGAACCCGCGCCCTCCGTCCCGAAGCGCGAACGGATGGCAGCCTTCCTGTCCGCCCTGGGCCATCACGACTTCCGGTGGGCGTTCATCGGGCGCGCGCTGATGGTGCTCGGCTACTTCTCCGTCGTGGGATACCAGCTGTACATCCTCGACGACCACATCAAACTGCCCGAAGGAATGGCGCCGGCCGAGGCGATCGCGCTGCTGACGCCGGTGTCGATGGCCGCGATGGCCCTGTCCACGATCGTCGGCGGTCTGCTCTCCGACCGCTGGGACCGGCGGAAGATCTTCGTCGGTGTGTCCGCGGCGCTCGCCGGGGTCGTGATGGTGATCCCCGTGATCAGTCCGACCTGGACCGGCATGCTGATCTTCAGCGCCCTCAACGGCCTCGGCTTCGGCTGCTTCATGGCGGTGGACACGGCGGTGGTCACACTCGTCCTGCCCAAGGCGGAGGACGCCGCACGCGACATGGGCGTGCTGAACATCGCCAACGCCGGGCCACAGATCGTCGCCCCGTTCGTCGCCTCCGCCATCGTGACCGCGTTCGGCGGCTATACCCCGCTGTTCATCGTCGGCGGCGCCCTGTCGTTGCTGGGCGCGCTGTCCGTCATCCTCATCCGCGGCGTGCGCTGACGGCCCGTACCGCCGTACGGGGACCTGCCGCACGGGGACCTGCCGTACGGGGACCTGCCGCACGAAGACCCGCCGCACGAAGACCCGCCGGGCGCATGTCGAGGGGGAGCGCGCCCGGCGATCCCCCCCTCTCCCCCTCCTCCCGCCTTCTTCTCCCTCATCGAAGGAGCAACTCCGTGAGACGCAAGCGCGTTCTGCCCCTGGCCGCTCTGCTGCTCTGTACGCCGGCCCTGGCCGGCACGGCGCCGGCGAGCGCGGCCGCGGAGACCGGCCCGGCCGGCCCGCTACGCATCCTGCTGACCAACGACGACGGCTACAACGCCCCCGGTATCCGCATGCTGTTCCAACGGCTGACCGCCGCGGGGCACGACGTCACCATCGTCGCCCCGCTCACCAACCAGAGCGGCGCCGGGACGAAGCTGATGAGCGCCAGCACCATCAGGGTCGAGCACCCCGAGCCCCGGGTGTGGGCCGTGGACGGCACGCCCGGCGACTCGGTGTCCTTCGGTCTCGGCGCGGTGTTCGCCGACCGCGCCCCGGACCTGGTGGTCTCCGGCACCAACTTCGGGCCCAATGTGGCTGCCCTGGCGACCCATTCGGGAACCGTCGGCGGCGCGATCGCCGCTCTGGAGCGGGGCGTGCCCGCGATCGCGGTGAGCACCGGGGAGATGGCGGTACCGGTTCCCGAGCAGATCCTCAACGCCATGCGGCCCACCAACGACTTCACCGTCAAGCTCATCGAGCGGCTGCGGACGCAGGCGAGGAACGGCCGGCTGCTGCCGGAGGGCGTGGGCCTGAACGTGAACCATCCCGTGGTGGGCGCGGACGGTACGGGCACCGCACGCGGCGCGTCCGTCACCACCCAGGATCCGCAGGTGGGGCTGAAGGCGGAGTACACCGATGCCGGTGACGGGACCTGGAAGGTCGGCGTCAGCGTGGTCCCGGCGCCCGACCAGAAGGGCGGCGACGTGGAGGCGGTCGGCGCGGACAAGGTGTCCGTCGCTCCCATCTCCCCCGACTGGAACACCGGCACGGCGGACTTCGCCAAGGTCGCGAAGCTTCTGGGCGGCCTGCGCCCGTAGGCGGACCCCCGCACGCTCCCTCCCCGTCCCGGCGGCGCCACGTCCGCCGGAACGGGGAGGCGTCCGCGTGCGGGCGTGACATGACGTGACGTGACACCGATCGACTTCGGAGAAGAGTTGACAAGGATGACGCGCTCGATCGTTCCCTCGATGGCGGTGGCTCTGGCTCTCGCCGTCGCAGCCCTGTTCACGCACCCGGCGGTCGCCGCCCCTGCGCCGCAGGGCGTCGGCACCGCGCGCCCGGTCGTCACCACCGACCAGGGCCGACTCGCCGGCCAGGTCAACGGCCGGGCCGAGGAGTTCCTGGGCGTCCCGTACGCCGCCCCGCCCGTGGCCGACCTCCGGTTCCGTCCGCCGCGGCAGCCCGCACGGTGGACCGGGACACGGGAGGCCACCCGGCAGGCCCCGGCGTGCGTACAGTTCCTGCCTGTCGGGCTGAGCGACCCGGACCATGTCAGCGAGGACTGCCTGTACCTGGACGTGTACCGGCCTCGCCACGCCCGCCCCGGTGACCGTCTGCCCGTACTGTTCTGGATGCACGGCGGCGCCTTCGTCATGGGCACCGGAACACAGTTCGGCGGCCGGACCATGGCGGACCTCACCAACAGCGTGGTCGTGAGCGTCAACTACCGGCTCGGACAGCTCGGTTACCTCGCCGCGCCCGAACTCACCCGGGAGAACGCCCTCGGCTCGGGATCGTACGGGCTGATGGACCAGCTCGCGGCCCTGAACTGGACCCGCGACAACATCGCCGCCTTCGGCGGGAACCCCGCCAACATCACCCTCTGGGGACAGTCCGCCGGCAGCGCCTCGGTCTGCGCGCTGCTGAGCTCCCCCCGCGCCGCCGGGCTGTTCACCCGCGCCGTCCTCCAGAGCGGACCGTGCGGCCTGATCCGCGCGCCCGGCTCCGCCGAAGCCGCCGAGGCCGCGCGGGACTTCGCGACCGCGGTCGGCTGTCCCGACCCCGCCACCCGGGCCGTCTGCCTGCGTACGGCGCCGTCGGCCGGCCTGGTCGCCGCGGCCCGCACGCGTCCCGCCCCAGGGCCCGCCTTCGGTGACAGCCTGCTCCCCACCCAGCCGTCCGAGGCGATCGCCTCCGGCAGATGGAACAAGGTCCCGGTCCTCATCGGCAGCACCCGGGCCGAAGCGAAGCTCTTCGTGGGCGGTACCCATCCGTACCTCACGGCGCAGGAGTACACCGACCAGATCAACGCCACGTACGGACCGGCGGCGCAGCAGGTGCTGGCGCGCTACCCCGTGGCGGGCCACCCCACCCCCTTCGACGCGCTGTCGGCGGTCGTCACCGACTCCACCTTCGCCTGCCACACGCTCAGCACGGCCCGGACGTTCGCCTCGCAGGTGCCCACGTATGTCTACGAGTTCGACGACCCCCGGTCCCCCGCGCTCCTCGGAGCCCAGCCGCCCGGTGTGGACATGGCCAACGCACACAGCGCCGAACTCGCCTACGTGCACGACTTCACCCTGACCGACCGTCCGCTCACCGCCGACCAGCTCGCCTTCGCCGACGACATGAAGCGCCGCTGGGGCGCGTTCGCACGCACCGGCGACCCCAACATCGCCGGTGAGACGCGCTGGCCCCCGGCCCTCGGCCGGCACACGGTCCTGACCCTCGACCCCGAGCGCACGCGCACCTCCACCACCTTCGCGGCCGACCACCAGTGCGGCTTCTGGGCCGGAGTGGCCTCCCCCGGCGGCATCGAGAAGAGGAACTGAGCCAGGTCGAACGCCCGGCGGACTCACCCCGCCTCGCCCTCGTTCCGGCGGTTCAGTCCTGGCCGAGCCACAGGTCGGGGCCGAAGACCTCGTAGTGGATGTCCTGCGCCCGCACACCCCGGCCGAGCAGGTCGCCGCGTACCGCGCGCATGAACGGCAGCGGCCCGCAGACGTAGGCGGTCAGGCCCTCCTGGAGCTCCAGGGCGGTGACGTCGGCCTGGCCGCGTGCCGCCTCCGAGGCGTGGTCGCCGGGCTCTTCGTACCAGAGGTGCAGCGTCGCGCCGGGGAGCGCGCGCACCAGCCGGCGCAGCTCGTCGCGGTGGGCGTGGTCGGTGCGGGTGCGGTCCGCTGGGTGATCTCGCCGATGGCCGCGCCGACGGCGGGCAGGGTGGCGCGGACGACCGGCGCGGACTGCTCGGAGAGCACGACGACTCCTCAAACCGGTAAGTGATCTACGTGTTTTCGGGTGTGGGGGCGCACGCGCGTCAGGCCGGGCGGCTCAGTCGGGCCGGCGCGTGGCAAGACCGAGGAGGACCGGGCCCGTCGGCGAGCCGACCAGGTCGGCGACGGTCAGCGGGTCGAGGGTGGCGCAGAAGGCTTCCTGTGCGTCGCGCAGTGCGCGTCGCAGCCGGCACGCCCCGCGCAGCGGGCAGGGCTGTTCGCCTTCGCAGGCGACGACTTCACCCTCCCCTTCCAACTCCCTGACCAGCCAGCCGACCGACGCCTGCCGCCCGAGGCCGGTGAGCGAGAGCCCGCCACCGCGGCCGCGCCGGGCTTCCAGCACCCCGAGGTGCTGCAGGCGGGTGACCGCCTTCGCCATGTGGGTGGCGGGTACGCCCATGGCCTCCGCCACCTCCTGGGTGGTGAGAGGACCGTCCTGTTCGCAGACCGCCAGGCGCATGACAGCACGCAGCGCCAGGTCGGTGAACTTCGTCAACCGCACGCCGGGACGCCAACAATCCAGAGCCTGGACACCGTCGCGGACGCCGTTGTCGACCACGCCGAGCGGTCCGCCCCCCGCAACGACGACATCGCGCCGCTCCTGATCCGGACAGCCCTCTGACCTCGCGGAGCGAGACTCCTCACCGCCGTAGCTACTTCTGAGTACTCACACCGTCATGTAGCGTCCGGAGCCGCTTGATCCGTTTTTCCTGACGCTGCTCGATGAGGACTCATGCTCGCCAACGCCGACGTGCCGATCGCCGCTCCCCCGGGACAGGGGTTCCGTGAGGGGCCCACCGACGCATCGTCACGCCGAATAGCAGGCAGAGACGGGCTGGTCCCATGAGATTCCGGATCAATCGCGCGGGCCGCGCCTCCGCGCACCCGTCCGCCGCGGACCCGGCTCCCGTACACGCCCCGGCGCCGCACACCGCCGAGCCGCAGGCCGCCGAGCCGCCCCTGTCGGCCCGCGAGATGGAGCTGATACGGGCCTCCGTCTCGGTGGTCGCGCCCGTCGCCGCGGAGATGACGGTCTACTTCTACGCGATCCTCTTCGCCCGCTACCCCGCCGTCCGGTCGATGTTCCCGCCGGGCATGGACGCCCAGCGCGACCGCCTGCTGCGCGCGCTGCTGCGCATCGTGGACCTGGTCGACGATCCGGAGAACCTGGTCCGCTTCTGCGGACATCTCGGGCGCGACCACCGCAAGTTCGGCACCCTCCCGGAGCACTTCCCGGCCGTGGGCGAGTGTCTCCTGGCTTCTCTGGCCCGCTACGCCGGCCCCGCGTGGACCGCCGAGATCGCCGCCGCCTGGACCAAGGCGTACGGCACGGTCGCCCAGGTCATGATCAGCGCCGCCGAGGAGGACCAGGCCGTACGGCCCGCCGTCTGGCACGCCACGATCGTGCACCGCGCCTCGCGCGGCAACGGCATCGCCGAGATCACCGTCCGCCCGCACACGCCGTACGAGTACGCCGCCGGGCAGTACGTGAGCATCGAAACGCCCTGGTGGCCCAAGCAGTGGCGCTACTACTCCCCGGCCAACGCCCCCCGCCAGGACGGTACCCTCACCTTTCACGTGCGGGCCGTGCCCGGCGGCGCCGTCAGCGGCGTGCTCGTGCACCAGGCGGCCGTGGGCGACGTGGTCCAGCTCGGGCCGCCGATGGGGGACATGGTCCTGGACGCCGCAGTCCACCGCGACCTGCTCTGCGTGGCCGGCGGCACCGGCCTCGCCCCCATCCGTGCGCTGGTCGAGGAGGTCGCCCGCCGCGGCGAGCGCCACCAGGTCGACCTCTTCCTCGGCGCCCGGACCGGCGCGGAGCTGTACGGCGTCGAGGACATGCTCCGGATGGCCCAGCGGTATCACTGGCTGACCATCAGGGGCGCGGTCTCCGACGAGTACATCCCCGGCATCAGGGGATCCCTGCCGGAGGTGCTGACCGAGTACGGGCCGTGGTACCAACACGACGTCTACCTCAGCGGTCCGGTGCCGATGGTCGTCTCCGCCAAGGAAACGCTGACGCGGGGCGGTACTTTGCCCGATCGTATCCACCACGACCCGTACGAGACCCCCGTCCTGTCCATGCCCTGAGCCCAGCGCTTGTCCGTCCTGCCAGGAGAACGCCCCGTGCCCCTGCCTCCGCCACCCTTCGGATCCGCCGGCGAGCACCAGCTGCAGCAGCAACTGGGGACCGCCGATCGCGCCGCCCGGTTCTACGACCAACAGGTACGCCCGTACCTCACGCCCGACATGCGGGACTTCATCGGCCGTCAGGCGATGGTCTTCCTGGCCACCGCCGACTCCCACGGGGAGTGCGACGCCAGCTTCCGCGCCGGGCCGCCGGGGTTCGTCCACGTCATCGACGACCGCACGCTCGCCTACCCCGAGTTCCGCGGGAACGGTGTGCTCGCCAGCGCGGGCAACATGATGGAGAACCCCCATCTGGGCATGCTGTTCGTGGACTTCACCCACCACCACGTGGGCCTGCACGTCAACGGTGTCGCCCGGCTCTACACCGACGCGAGCCTGCGCTCCTTCCATCCCGCGCTGCCCACGGGCGTCGCGCCCGGGCGCGGCCCGGAGATGTGGGTGCATGTGAGCGTCGAAGAGGCGTACATCCACTGCTCCAAGTACATACCCCACCTGGAACCGGCCCCCCGTCCCGCCGGTCATGACCCCGCGCGCCCCAAGGACGCGGAGTACTTCACCGGGCTCGACCGGGGCCCGGCCCCCGCACGGAGCGCCGCGCACCGGCCCGGATGAGCGGCGGCGCGCTCGCCGCCGCCACGCCTCGGCGCAGCCGGAGGAGCCGGAGCACGTTGACGGTGCGGGTGCCCCGGATGCCGTGGGGGGCGGGCACCGCAGCAGCACGTCGTCCGTCACGGTGCGCCACCGGTGCGGCGGCAGGGCGAGCGCGGCGGGGACGTCGGCCGTGGGGCTACGAGTGGCTCTACGTGCTGACCGCGCCCCCCGCCGCGAACAAGGCGGACGGTCGCGCCTGACGGCCGCGGCGGGGCCACACGCTGCGGTGGCGGCCCGATCGGGGGCAGCATGGAAGGACCGGGCGCCACGGCTCGTACGCGGTGCGGCCGGGCGTCGTGGCGCCGACCGGAGGGAGTGCACGGTGACGGCCGGTTCTTTCCGGGGCGAGGAGGGCGGGCCCCTTGCGGCGTCCGGGCCGAGCGGCCTGCTGGACGTGCTGGGCGTCGCGGCCGCGGTGGTCGACGCCCACGGCCGGATCGTGTTCTGGAGCCCTCAGGCCGAGGAGCTGTTCGGCTACACCGCCGCGGAGGCCCTCGGCCGGTACGCGGCCCGTCTGCTGGTCCAGGAGGAGCACCGGGATCTGGTGGTGCGGCTGTTCGCCGAGGTGATGCTGAGCGGCGAGAGCTGGGCCGGGGCCTTCCCCATCCGGCCCAAGGAGGGCGGCGTCCGGCTGGTGGAGTTCCGCAACATGCGGCTGCTCGACAGCTTCGGGGACGTGTACGCGCTCGGCATCGCCGCCGACCACGGCACCGTACGCCGCGTGGAGCGGGACATCGCGCTCTCCGAGCGGCTCGTCTCGCAGTCCCCGATCGGGCTCGCCGTCCTCGACACCGACCTGCGGTTCCTGCTGGTCAACCCGGCGCTGGAGCGTATCGACGGGATCCGGGCCGGCGACCACACCGGCCGGCGGATCAGGGACACCCTGCCCTTCCAGGACATCGACGCCCTCGAAACGGCGCTGCGCGGGGTGCTCACCACCGGCACCCCGGTCCTCGACCGGTACACGGTCGGCCGTACCCCTTCCGACCCGGTCGGCGAGCACGCCTGGTCGGTCTCCTTCTACCGGCTGGAAGGCGCCCACGAGCGGGTGCTGGGGGCCGCCGCCTCCATCGTCGACGTCACCGAGCGCCACCGCGCGACCACCGAGGCGGACCGGGCCCGGCGGCGCCTCGCCCTGATCGCGGACGCCTCCGCCCGGGTCGGCACCACCCTGGAGGTGGACCGCACCGCCCATGAGCTGGCGGAGGTGACGGTGCCCGAGCTCGCCGACGTCGCCGCGGTCGACGTCCTCGACTCCGTCCTGTCCTGCCGCCGCCCCGGCGCCCCGGTCAGCGGCCCCGAACTCTTCCGGGCTCTGGCGGTGCGGGCCGTCCGGCCCACCGAGGCGCTGGACGCCGCCGATCCCGCCGGTGAGCCCGCGATGTACGGCGGCGACCGGCTGATCACCCGCTGTGTGCACACCGGCCGGCCGGTGCTGGTGCCCGAGGTCGGCAAGGCGGACCTGCTCCGCATCGCCCGGAACGCCGACGCCGCCGCCCAGCTGGCCCGGGCGGGCGTCCACTCGTACCTCGCCGTGCCGCTGATCGCCCGCGGGGAGGTCCTCGGCGCGCTGGATCTCAAGCGCACCCGCAATCCTCTGCCGTTCGACGAGGACGACACCCTGCTCGCCAGCGAGCTGGCCGCCCGGGCCGCCGTCGCCATCGACAACGCCCGCTGGTACCAGAGCGTGCGCAACTCCGCGATCACCCTCCAGCGCAGCCTCCTGCCAGGGCGGCCGCCGCCCCGGGCCGGTCTGGAGATCGCCTCCCGCTACCAGCCGGCCCAGGCCTCCAGCGAGGTCGGGGGCGACTGGTACGACGTGATCCCGCTCGCCGACGACAAGACCGCGCTGGTCGTGGGCGATGTGATGGGCAGCGGTATCGACGCCGCCGCCACCATGGGCCGGCTGCGCACCGCCACCTGCGCGTTCGCCGACCTCGATCTCGATCCGGCGGAGGTCCTCCGGCATCTCGACAAGATCACCGCCGGCCTGGAGCACTACATCGCCACCTGCCTGTTCGCCGTGCACGACCCGCGGCAGGGGCGGTGCCGGATCGCCAACGCGGGCCACCTGCCGCCCGTACTTCTGCCGACCGGCGGATCCGCGCGACTGGTCGACCTGCCCAGCGGAGCGCCTCTTGGCGTCGGCGGCATCCCCTTCGAGACGATCGGCATCGACTTCTCCGTCGGGGACCAGCTGATCCTCTACACCGACGGTCTGGTCGAGACCCGCGACGATCCCATCGACGAACGGCTGGAGGCTCTGCTGCACCTCCTCGACGACCCGGGACGGCCGCTGGAGGACACCTGCGACCTGCTGCTCCGGTCGCTGCGCCGCCCCGACGACCCCGACGACGTCGCGCTCCTGATCGCCCGGAGCGGACCTCGCGCCCCCGACAGTGCGGGAAGCCCCTCATGACCGACCGCCCCGACCGCCCCGCGCCGACCCCGCCCCGGCAGCAGCCGCAGCCGTCCGGGCGGCGGCCATGGCTGCTGCACGGCGTGCGCAGCGTCGCCGGTCAGGTGTTCGCCCTCCAGGCGCTGATCGCCCTCCTGCTGATCGCCGCGGCCGCCGCGGCCCTCGTCCTGCAGGCGCGGTACGACAGCGAGCGGGAGGCGCGCCACCGCTCGCTGGCCGCCGCCGAGGCGTTCGCGCACGCCCCCGGCCTCGTCGACGCGCTGAACGCACCGGATCCGACGGCCGTCCTCCAGGCGCGGACCGAGGCCGCCCGCCGCGCCTCCGGGGTCGACTTCATCGCCGTGATGACCCCCGACGGCATCCGGCACACCGACTCCGACCTGGCGCTGATCGGCCAGCGCGCCACGGGTGACATCGCCCGGGCGGCGGCCGGGGAGTCCTTCACCGAGATCTTCGAGGGGGAGCCGAGCGACGCGGTCCGGGCCGTCGTGCCCGTACGGGACGACGGCGGCCGGATCGTCGGCCTGGTCGGCACCGGCATCGAGATCCAGAACGTCTCCGACGTGGTGGAGGGTCAGCTGCCGCTGCTGCTGGGCGCCGCGGCGGGCGCGCTCGTGCTGGCCACGGTCGGCGCCGCGCTGGTGAGCCGGCGGCTGCGGCGCCAGACCCACGGTCTGGGACCGGCCGAGATGACCCGGATGAAGGAGCATCACGAGGCGGTGCTGCACGCCGTGCGGGAGGGCGTGCTCATCGTCGGGTCCGACGGGCGGCTGCTGCTCGCCAACGACGAGGCCCGCCGCCTGCTCGACCTGCCGGCGGACGCCGAACAGCTCCCCGTCGACGGCCTCGGCCTCGACCCGCACACCACCGAGCTGCTCGCCTCGGGCCGGGAGGCGACCGACGAGGTGTACCTGGCCGGGGAGCGGCTGCTCGCCGTCAACGTCCGGCCCACCAAGCCGTACGCCGGGCACCCCTCGGGCCTCGTCATGACGCTGCGCGACTCGACCGAGCTCGCCGCCCTGGCGGGGCGGGCCGAACTGGCCAGGGGCCGACTGGACCTGCTGTACGACGCGGGCGTACGGATCGGCACCACCCTGGACGTGGTGCGCACCGCCGAGGAGCTGTCGGAGGTCGCGGTCCCCCGCTTCGCGGACTTCGTGACCGTGGAACTGCTCGACCCCGTCCTGCGCGGCGAGGAGCCGTCCGGCGCGGACACGGAGATGCGGCGTACGGCGCTCAGCGGCATCCGCACCGACCAGCCCCTGCAACCGGTGGGCGACATCATCCGGTTCGTCGTCCCCAGCACCCCGATGGCGGCGGCGCTGGATACCGGTCACGCGGTGCTGGAGGCGGATCTGACAACGGCCACGGGCTGGCATGTGCAGGATCCGGAGGGGGCCGAGCAGGCGCTGGAGTACGGCTTCCACTCGCTCGTCGCCGTGCCGTTGCAGGCCCGTGGGGTGGTGCTGGGGATGGCGAACTTCTGGCGGGCCGACAGTCCCGAGCCGTTCGGCGAGGAGGACGTCGCCTTCGCCGAGGAGCTCGCGGCGCGCGCCGCCGTCTCCATCGACAACGCCCGGCGATTCACCCGGGAGCACACCATGGCGGTGACGCTCCAGCGGAGCCTGCTCCCCCGGGTCCTGCCGGAGCAGAACGCCGTCGAGGTCGCCCACCGCTACCTGCCCGCGAAGGCGGGTGTGGGCGGGGACTGGTTCGACGTGATCCCGCTGCCCGGCGCCCGGGTCGCGCTGGTCGTCGGGGACGTCGTGGGCCACGGGCTGCACGCGGCGGCCACCATGGGCCGGCTGCGGACCGCGGTGCACAACTTCTCCACGCTGGACCTGCCGCCCGACGAACTCCTCGCCCACCTCGACGAGTTGATTGCCCGCATCGACCAGAACGAGGCCGGGGACGGCGACGGCTCCCGGGAGGCGATCGCGGGCGCCACGCTGCTGTACGCCATCTACGACCCGACGTCGGGGCGGTGCACCATGGCCAGCGCCGGGCATCCCGGCCCCGCGCTGGTGCACGAGGACGGCCGGGTGGTGTTCCCCGAGGTGCCCCCCTGCCTGCCGCTCGGGGTGGGGGGCATGCCCTTCGAGTCCGTGGAGCTGCGGCTGCCCGAGGAGAGCCGGCTCGTGCTGTTCACCGACGGTCTGCTGGAGGACCGCGACCGCGACTTCGACACCGGTCTGGGGCTGCTGCGCGAGTCGCTGGCCCGGCCGGGCCGCAGCCCGGAGCAGATCTGCGCGGACGTGCTGGCCGCGCTGCTCTTCCCGGCGCCCAGCGACGACATCGCGCTGCTGGTCGCCGGTCCGCGTCTGCTGCCGGGGGACCGGATCGCACAGTGGGACGTCCCCGCGGAGCCGGCCGCCGTGTCGCGGGTACGCAACGCCGCCGCGGAGCAGCTCGAAGCCTGGGACCTCGACGCCATCGCCTACACCACCGAACTCATCCTCAGCGAGCTGGTCACCAACGCGATCCGCTACGGCGGCGAGCCCATCCGGGTCCGGCTGCTCCGCGACAGCGCCCTGATCTGCGAGATCTCCGACAGCAGCAGCACCGCGCCGCATCTGCGGTACGCGGCCAGCACCGACGAGGGCGGCCGCGGTCTGTTCCTCGTCGCCCAGCTGGCCGAACGGTGGGGCACGCGCTACACCGAGCGCGGCAAGGTCATCTGGGCCGAACTCCCGCTCACCGACGGCGTGGGGGCGCTGGCGGGGCCGGTGGCGGACCTGGACGCGCTGGAGGACCTGGCCTGGTGAGGGCCTGCCGGGGCGAGGGGAGCAGGGTGCGGAGGTGCGGAGTTGCGGCGGGGTCAGGCGCCGGCTTCCTCGGCGGCCTTGGCCTCCTCGGCCTGGGCCTGGCGCATGGCGCGGGCGCCGACGACGACGGACGCCGCCACCGCGCTGCCGAGGAAGGCCGCGGCCACCGTCCAGGGCCGGTCGAAGAGGTGGCCGGTGACATGGTCGAGGGAGTAGTCACCGGGGCCCGTGAGGCCGATGGCGGCCGCGGTGAAGCCGAGGAAGGCGGGGTACTCGAAGCCGCCGGCCTGGGCGAAGAATCCGGCCGGGGCGTGGACGGAGACCGCGCCCGCCATCGCTCCCGCGGCGGCGGCGCCCGCGGCGGGGGTGGCGAGGCCGAGAGCGAGGAGCAGACCGCCGCCGGCCTCGCCGAGCCCGGCGGCCATCGCACTCTGCCTGCCGGGACGGAACCCCATGGCCTCCATGGCCTTGGTGGTGCCGTCCAGGCCGCCCCCGCCGAACCAGCCGAAGAGTTTCTGTGCTCCGTGCGCGACGAGGACCACGCCGGTTCCGGTCCGTAGGGCAAGCAGTCCGAGGTCGTGTCGCTTGAGGGCGGTCATGGGGTCTCCCGGGCAGCGGTGGGTCAGGGGTCGTGCCACCACTCTCGTGCGGCGGGCGGGCCGGGGCGCTGCCGGACTGGGCCGTACGGGGCAGGACCCGCACGGGCCCGACGGGCGGGCGGAACCGGCGGACCGGGCGGGGGCGCGTCCGAAACGGCTCCCGGCGAGGGTGTGAGCGGGGATGCGGGACCTGCGCCCGGCACGAACCGTCCTGAGCCGGGCACGAACCGCCCCTCAGCCGGCACGAACCGCCCTGAGCCGGGCATACGAGTGCCGCCCCGGCCGGGTCACTTGACCCGTGCGCTAGATTTTGCCTCTCCCTGACCACGATCGTTTCGGTCAACGATCGATCTCTTTACTGACACGGAGCCGGCAACTTCATGAGCGACATCGTCAACGGACTCGGCCGGGCCACCGCCTACGGTGCCCTCGGCGTGGTTCTGCTGATCCTCGGCATCTTCCTCATCGATGCGCTGACTCCCGGCAAGCTCGGCCGCCAGATCTGGCAGGAGCGCAACCGCAACGCCGCGACGCTGCTCAGCTCGGCGCTGCTCGGCATAGGCGGCATCGTCTTCACCTCCATCTGGACGACGTACCACGACTTCGGCAAGGGCCTGGTGTCCACCGCCGCGTTCGGTCTGCTGGGCCTGGTGATGATGGCGGTGGCCTTCCTCGTCGTCGACCTCGTCACCCCCGGCAAGCTGGGCGCCACCCTGGTCGATCCGCAGCCGCACCCGGCGGTCTGGGTGACCGCCTCGTGCAACCTCGCGG
>NZ_BMQQ01000001.1:142539-173511 GCF_014648195.1 Streptomyces purpureus | reverse complement strand
TCTCCGCGATCGTTTCCGCCTCGATCGCCTGACCCGTTGGTCCGTGCGGGTGGAGCGCGGGCGCCGCGCGGGCGCGGCGGCGATCGCGCTCGCCATGCTCGGACTCCACGCGCGCGACCGCCGGTCGCGCCCCGCCCACGGGGGAGCCTGACCATGCCCGACACCCTGCGCGCCGTGCTCACAGCCGCCGCCCTCACGCTCGCGCTGAGCGCCTGTGGCGGCGAGGACCCCGGCCCCGCCGACAAGGCCGGGCCGCCCACCACGGCCACGCCCCGGCCCGCCTCCTCTCCCCCGTCCGCGCCCCCGTCCGCGGCCGCGACCGACAGCGCGGGCATCCCCCTCGAAGGTGTGGCCCGCTGCGAGGGCCTGAACATGCTGTACGAGGTCGTCGTCGACGACGGGCCCGCCGCGGCCCGAGGCGAGGCCGGGCGCGGCAAGCTGCTGGCGTTGAACAACACCGAGGGGCCGTGCCTGCTCGACGGTTTCCCTACCCTCACCGCCGAAGCCGGCACCGTGACGCTCACCTCCACGCCGCTCGGCGCGCGGGCCGAGCCGATGGTGCTGAAGGCGGGCAAGGAGGCCGTCGCCGTGCTGCGCCACCGCGCCGCGGAGGCGGGCGCCTCCCCCTCGGCCCGCCCGGTCTGCACCGAGGCCCGTACCGTACGGGTGACCCTGGCCGGGGCCCGTACGACGCACCCGGCGAAGGTGGTCGACTCCGGCAACCGGCCGGCCGCGCTCGCGTTCTGCGGCGGCTCCCTGGCGACGGACCACTTCCGTCTCTTCATGGGCTGAGGCGCGGCCTCGTTCAGGGGCCGGCCGGCTCGACCTCCAGGAAGCGGCGGCCGCGCGGGCCCCGGTAGAGCAGCGCCTCCCAGCCCAGCTCCGCCAGGGCCCGGGCGCAGCCGGTCAGTTCACGCTCCTCCGCTCCCTGGGCGCCGCTGCCCGGCGGCCCCAGCCACTCCACCACGGCGGTGCCGGGGCGGTCGCCCGCCCGCACCTTGTACCCCGTCGCCACCCGGCGGCCGTCGGTGTCGACGGCCGAGGGACTGATCCCGGCCGCTTCGAGGGCGAGCGCCACGGCCCGTACCGGACGGGCCAGTTCCCAGGCCGCCGGGGCCGTCCGGGGATCGCCGCCCGAGGTGCGGGTGAGCCGTCGGATCTGTATCAGTCCCTCGGCGGCCACCCGTACGTCGGCCGCGCGCCGTTCGGCCGAGCCGGGCGGGGTGAGGGGGCCGTCGCCGGTGGCGGGCTCGAAGGTCCCGCCACCGTCCGGAACGGTGGTCACAGCAGCCGCCGGATGTCGCCGCGGACGCGGTAGAAGCCGCCGGACGCGGCGTGCAGCGCGTCGACCACGTACCGGGCACCCGGCTCCCGTATCGCGCGGGGGAACTGGACGTTCCAGGACGGCTCGTAGCCCTCCGAGACCACATGGACCCGCATCCGGCCGGCCTCCTGGACGCACTCCACGACGACCGCGCCGGCCGGGGCCGCCGTCACGGTGGTGACCGCCGTCGCCGCCGTCGCCGGGGCGTACGTGGGCGTGGCCGCGGCGAGCTTGACGTCCCGGGCGACCGGGACGGTGCCCTGCTGGGCGGCGGTGACCGCGGCCTCGCTCGCGTCGACGCACACCAGCGAGCCGTCCGTGGTGACCAGGTAGAGCCGCTCGTCGCGGTACTGCATGGACAGGGCGGAGCCGCCGCCCGTGGAGAGCTTCCACAGCCGGGTGCCGTCACGGTCGAAGCAGTAGACGGAGGAGGACGAGTCGCCGGCGAAGACGAACCGGCCGCCGGGCGAGGTGGCGCAGGAGTAGACGGCGCTGTCGCAGGGGTACGTCGCCTCGATGGCGCCGCTCGCCTTGGACAGCCGCTGGACGGTGTTGCGGGCCGTGCCCGCGTACACGGCGTCGTGCTCCTGCCAGCCGAAGAGCACCCCGCCGCGGGTGGCGGTGTGCCACAACTCGCCGCCGCCGTCGGGGGCGTAGGCGGTCACGCCGCTCTGGTGGCCGTGGTAGACGGCCCGGTCGTCGGCGCGGACCATCCAGGCGTGCTCGCCGCGGCTGCGCCGGGACCACTGGTGCTCGTCCTCGTGGTCGATGACGGTCAGGCGCCCGGCGCGGTCGGCGACGTTCAGCACTCCCTCGTGGATGTCGAGCCAGAAGATGTCGACGTCGGCGGCGATGTCGTACGCCGCGAACGGCAGCTTCGACGACAGGTCGTAGACCCGCCCGTCGTCACAGCCCGCGTAGATCCAGAAGTCGTCGGCGACCAGGCACTTGACACCGTCCGGCAGGTTGAAGCGGGCCAGCACCTCGCCTGCGTGGCTGAGGGTGTAGACGTCGCCGGACTGGTTGCCGACCCAGCAGCGGTCGTCGTCGACGTGGATGCCGAACGCGGCGGATCCCGTACGGAAGCGCCACAGCACCGGGGCGACGGCGCGGGCCGTGGAGGGGGCCGAGGAGACCTGGCGCCGGGTGACGGCGCGGGCGGCGCGGGCGCCGGGCACGGCCGGGGCGTAGCCCTTGCGGACCTTCTCGCCGACCTTCTTCGCCGCCGCGGCCTGCGCCTTCTGCACGGTCGGCAAGGTCGACGTCTGGGTCTGCCCGGAGGAGCCGATCCGGCCGTAACGGACCGACACCACCAGGCCCTGCACGGTCACTTCGTAGAACTTGTGCGCACCGCCGCCGTCCTCGGACAGTTCCAGATACGTCGTCGTCAAGGCAGACCCCTCCCAGGGCAGAACCGGAACGGACCTCACGGATCGGTCCGCGAGCCCCACACCGGAAACGTTAGGGGGGGCCACTGACAACGCCGTCGGACCGGCGTTCGAGCCGGGCCGCGGGCGGCGCCGCGAAGGCGAGGCGACGGTAGGTGCGCCGGAGCATCCGCCGGGCCATGAAGGGGTGGACGCGGCGGACGACGGCGAAGTAGAGCCTGCCGAGGCGGTTGTGTGTCTGCACGAGCGTGGTGAGGGTGACGGTGTCGCCCTGGATCAGGACCGAGGCGCGGAAGTCGAGATGGGCGGCGTCCTCGCCGAGCAGCAGTTCGTCCTGGCTGCTCCCCCGCACGGCGAAGGGCAGCACCTCGCGCCAGGCGAGCGGGTCGCGCGGCATGCCCGGCCTCAGGTCCAGCTGCCAGGCGTCCGTGAAGTCCGGCCGGGGGACGGCCTGATGGGCCAGGGCGGCGCCGGCCGGGGCCTCGACCGCCCGCGCGCGGTCGAAGACCAGCCGGTGCAGGGCGCGGGCTCGGCCGGTCCAACGGACGGGGCTCAGAGGTGCGGCGGGGGTGGCGGCCCGGGTGACGTTGTCGAAGAACTCCTCGACGAACAGGTCGTGGAGCGGGCCGATGAGCAGGTTCCAGACGAGCGAATCCTTGAGGCCCTGGTGTTGCTCGATGACGTGCCGGATCCGGCAGCGGCCCGGTTCCAGGGGTTCCACCTCCAGCCGGTGGTGGCCGCCTTCCTCGGGCGGGAAGTCGAAGCGGATGCTCCGGCCGGGCTCGTAGGCGCCCACCGTGTAGCGGACGAAGCCGTGTCCGCCGTCCGCGCCGACCGCCAGTGGGCGGTCGAAGAGGATCGGGGGCCAGACCGGGCTGGGGCTGAGCGGGTCGTCGGGTGCGGAGATCCGGTCGATCAGGGCGCCCACGGCCTCGGCCGGAGCGTCGACGACACGTTCGTGGACGTTGTGCAGCGTGCGCATGGCACACCTCCATACGGTGGCGTATGTTCCACCGTACGGTACCGTATGGAGTATGGCGCGAGCGAGAGCGGACCGGACGGAGCAGAAGGCACAGGGAGCGGCCGGGGGTCCGGCGCGGGCCTCGGGACGCAAGAAACTCACCGCGACCGACTGGGCCGACGCGGCCCTCGCCGCGATCGGCGAGCGCGGACTGGCCGCCGTCGCCGTGGAGCCGCTCGCCGCCCGGCTGGGCACCACCAAGGGCAGCTTCTACTGGCACTTCACCAACCGGGACGCGTTGGTCGAGGCGGCGCTCACCCGCTGGGAGGAGCTCTGCACGGAGGCGATCATCACCGCCACCGAGCGCGAGCCGGACGCCGAGAAGCGGCTGCGCCACCTCTTCGAGGAGGTGATCGCCGCCGCGGCCGACGACCCGCTGGAGATGTCCCTGCTGGCCACCGCCGACCACCCCCTGGTCGCCGCCGTCCTGCGGCGGGTGACGGAGCGCCGGATCGGCTACGTGGCCCACCTCTTCGAGGAGTACGGCTTCCCGCCCGCCGAGGCGCGCCGGCGCGGCCTCCTCGCGTACACCTGCTACCTCGGCCACACCCAGCTGGGCCACGCCGTCCCGGACGCGCTCCCGGCGGGGCAGGAGCTGGCGGCCTATCTGGAGTCGGTGATGACCAGGCTGCTGCGCCGCGACTAGTCGCCCGACCAGCCGCCCGCGCCCGGGCGGCCGCTGGTCACCGCGTAGTACTGGAGGTCCTGGACGTCGATCCGGTCGCGGACCTGGTGGCGGGCGGACGCCTCGGCGGTGACGGCGGTGCCACGCTCGACGGTGGCGGCGCTGAAGCCGCGGCGCAGCGGCAGCAGTCGCGGGTGGACGCCCGCCGGGGCGCGGTGGCTCGCCCGCTGGCCGCCGTTGAACGTGTGGACGGTCGCCGGCGCGGTGAGGAAGGTGAGCACCTCGACCGTGTCGCGGGGCTCGGCGCTGCCCGGCCGGGGCCTCATGGTGAGCCGCTGGGCGCCGGGGGCGGGCTTCGCCCCGGCGAACTGGGCGCGGGAGGTGAGGTAGACGGTGTCACGGACGATGCGCGGCCACTGTCCGGTCTTGAACCGGGTCAGGTAGTACGAGGACAGGTCGAGATAGGCGTGGCCGTGGCGGAGCGAGGGCGCGAAGTGGCTGCCCTCGGAGTAGTCGTTCCAGGTGGTGAGCTGGACCCAGTCGGCGCCGTCGTCGATGGCATGGCCCCAGCTGGCCCGGAGTGTCGCGGTATTGCCCGCTTCGTCGTAGATGCCTTGGTTGGGTCGGGCGTCCTGTACGGAGACGGGCTGCATCCAGATCTTGCCGAGCCGGTGGGCGAGCCGGATGTCGGCGGTGGCGCCGGACTGGCTGGTGTGGCTGCGGCTGCCCCACTCGGAGAAACCATGGCTCATCGGGGCGAACCGCTCGGCGTTGCCCGCGAGGTCGAGGAAGAGCGGTACGAAAGCGGTCCGGGTGGCGTGCCGCCGCTCCAGCGCCGAGAGCGTACGCGACCACCAGGCAGGGGTCTTGGCCTCGGCCTTGAACGGCGAGACGACGAGCCGGCCGTCGGGGAGGCGGTGCGCGGCGGGGTGCCGCCCCAGCTGGGCGAGGCGGGCGGCGAGCGTCGCCGGGTCGGCGCGCAGTGAGGTCATGTCCGGCATCAGCATGATGCGGAAGCCGGGGTCCTCGGCGTGGGCGGCGTCGAGCAGGAGGTTGACCCGCTCCCAGTTGCGCCCCGACAGGGAGAGGATGTCGACGGTGAAGCCGTCGAGTCCGGCGGCGCGGGCGGTGCGGACCTCCTGGCGGAGGTTGGCGAGCTCCCAGTTGCCGGATCGCGGGGCGACGGGCAGCGGCCGGTCGCGCAGCAGGCCGCCGTATCTCTGGTGCTTGCCCTTCTCGCCGTGACGGGTGAGGTAGTTGCGGGTGTAGTAGTCCTCGCGCGCGGGCCGGTTGTCCAGGGACAGCGGGTACGGCGTGAAGTAGTGCGCGAAGACCAGCCGGCCGGAGGCGCGCAGGGCGCGGGTGGAGGGCATGTCGAAGGGGAGCTCTGTGCCGGGCCTGCCCGTGGCGGGCGCCTTCCCGGTCGGCAGGGGCCGCTCGGCGGAGGGCGGTGCCTGGTTCCAGGCGGCCATGGAACTGCCGGCCCAGGCGCCGAGCGCCAGGACCCCCAGCAGCAGCGCGGGCAGGAGCCGGCGCGGTCCACGCGCGCGGTGACGGCGGCGCGGGCTGGACGGGCCTGCGGGCGTGTCCCCCATGGGTGTTCCTTCCGGGCGGCGGGCGCGCCGCCGCGCGCGTGGCCGGTGTCGTCGGTCTCGGGCAGTGCACCGGCGCGGTGGCCCGGCCGGGCGGAAGCACCGGCTGGATGCCCCCTGGCCTGCGGAACCGCGCGGGCGTGCCAGTTAGTAGAACCGATCCGGGGCGGCCGTTCAACACGCACCCCGGGGTGCCGGGTCCACGCGCGCGTACCGCTTGCCGGCGGTCCCGTGCGGTGACCGGCGCCCGAGCGGCGGGGCGGGCGTTCCGCATCGGGCCGCAACATCCGTGCTGGCGTACGACAGGGCGTCACCGCACAGCCGTACGGGCCGTTCGAACGCGGCGCGTGGAATGCGCCACATCCCTCACCGCCGCCGGCCGGGCGCCCCATCGTCCCCGGTCACCCCGGGCGGCCCGCCCTTGCCGGGCTCACCTGCGAGACCACCTGTCCGTCGGAAGTATCATGTGCTCCGCCGTGGCCACACCGGTCCCCGTCTTCCGTGATGAACACGCCATCAGCCGGTGGCGTCTTTCGTGTGAACAGCAGCGGAGCTTCGTCTGTTTGTCGTACTGTTCCGCGTTGCGACGCTTGTTCACCGATCAGAGGTTTGGCGAACGGTGCGTCGAACGTCAACACGTGCCGGGGGGGTACATGTGGCATGTCCGTACAACTGAGACCGCTGCGCCTGGAGAAACCAGGTCCAGACCGGTCCACCCACACCCACGCGCCAAGGCGCGCTGGTATCTGCCGGCCGCGCTGTTCGTCGACGCGGCCGGTGTGGCGCTGCCCGTCGCGTCGGTCCTGCGCGCCGAGCATCAGCCGTATGCCCTGATCTGCGCGGCCGTCGCCGCGGCCGCCTGGGTGGCGATACGTTCCGCCAGGCGGCGTTACGCGCGCCGGGAGCTCGGCGAGTCGCGGGGCAGCCTGCCTGTCCTGCACGACTGGCTGATCCTGGTGGGCGTCCTGGCGGTCCTGCGGGCCGCCGCCGAACTCCACCATCCGCCGCTGCTCTGCCTGCTGGTGCTGCTGCCCGCGCCCGCGCTCACCCTGTTCTGCCGCAAGGCGACCTACCACCACCTGATGGCCGAGCGCCGTGAGGCGCAGGTCGTCACGCGTGTCCTGGTGCTCGGCGAGCCGGCCGCGGCCTGGGACGTGGCCGAGCATCTGGCGGGCCGCACCGACCATCCGTACGTCGTCGTCGGGGTTGTCGCCGTCGGCGAGGGGGAGGTGCGGACCGGCGCGCCGGTGGCCGCCCGGCTCGGCCTGACGGCCCCCGGGTCGCCCGACGGCGACACCGCCGTCGTCCTCACCGCCGCCGCCGAACTCCGGGCCGACCTGGTGCTCGTCGCCGCGGGCGCGCACATGGCCGGCCCCCGCCTTCGCCGGCTCTCCTGGGGGCTGCACGACGCGGGCACCGAACTGGCACTGGCGCCGGGGCTGGTGGAGTGCGCCGTCAAGCGCCTGGAGACCACGTCCGCCGCGGGCATGGCGCTGCTGCGGGTCGCGCCGCCGGTGCGCAGCGGGGTCCAGCAGTTCCTGAAGAACACCATGGACCGGGCGGGCGCCGCGCTGGGGCTTGTGGTCCTCTCGCCGCTGTTCCTGGCCATAGGGGCGGCCGTGCGGCTCACCTCGCCCGGGCCGGTGTTCTACCGGCAGGAGCGGGTCGGGCAGGACCGGACGCCGTTCGTGATGTGGAAGTTCCGCACGATGTTCGTGGACGCCGACGCCCGCAAGGCGGAGCTGGCGCAGTCCAACGAGCACGACGGGCTGATGTTCAAGATGCGCCGCGACCCGCGGGTGACCCGGGTGGGCCGGCTGCTGCGCCGTACCTCGCTCGACGAACTGCCCCAGCTCATCAATGTCCTCACCGGCTCGATGTCGCTGGTGGGCCCGCGCCCGCCGCTGCCCGAGGAGGTCGCGTGCTACGACGAGGTGGAGCTGCGCCGGCTGACCGTACGGCCCGGTATGACCGGTCTGTGGCAGATCAGCGGCCGTTCGGACCTGTCGTGGGACGAAACGATTGAGCTTGATCTGCACTATGTCGACAACTGGTCGTTCACCAGCGACGTCGATGTGATGGCCCGTACGCTCCGCGCCGTCGTCGACGGTCGCGGCGCGTACTGACGGGCCGGCCGGATGCGATCAGCTCTGCTCGCGCCACCAGGCATAGGTGGCGGCGATTCCGTCCCGCAGCTTGATCTGGGGCTGCCAGCCCAGCGAGGTGAGCCGGGTGACGTCGAGCAGCTTGCGCGGCGTTCCGTCGGGCTTGCTGGTGTCCCAGGCGAGCCGGCCGGTGAAGCCGGTCACGTCGGCGACCGTCTCGGCGAGCTCTCGGATGGTGAGGTCCTCGCCGCAGCCGATGTTGACCGGCTCGTCGCCGTCGTACGCGGCCAGCAGCAGCGCGCACGCCGCGGCGAGGTCGTCCACGTGCAGGAACTCCCGGCGCGGGGTGCCCGAACCCCACAGCACGACCTCCTCGCGCCCCTCGGCGGCCGCCTCGTGGAAGCGGCGGACGAGGGCGGGCAGGACGTGCGAGGTCTCCAGGTCGAAGTTGTCGCCGGGGCCGTAGAGATTCGTCGGCATCGCCGAGATGAACGAGGCGCCGTACTGCTTCCGGTACGACTGCACCTGGACGATGCCGGCGATCTTGGCCAGCGCGTAGGCCTCGTTGGTGGGCTCCAGCGGGCCGGTCAGCAGGGCGTCCTCGCTGATCGGCTGGGGCGCCAGCTTCGGGTAGATGCAGGACGAGCCGAGGAACAGCAGCCGGCCGACGCCGGCGGCGTGGGCGCCGGAGACGACGCTCAGCTGGATCCTGAGGTTGTCCTCCAGGAACTGCACCGGGTAGGTGCTGTTGGCCATGATGCCGCCGACCTTCGCGGCCGCGAGGACGACGGCGTCGGGCCGGACGTCCTTGAGGAAGGCCTCGGTCGCGGCCCCGTCGCGCAGGTCGAGCTCGTCGCGGCCACGGGTGATCACCTCGTGGCCGTCGGCGGTCAGCCGCCTGGCGACGGCGGATCCCACCAGGCCGCGGTGGCCCGCGACGAAGATCCGGGCGTGCGTGGGCAGGTACGGCAGCGATGCAGTCATATGGGGGATCATGCCAGGCCCGGTTCCACCATCGGGGGCATACCCCGCATTTTTGTACGAATGACACTCTCTTTCTGGGGGCAACCCGCATGAGCAAGACCGCGCTGATCACCGGCGTGACCGGGCAGGACGGTTCCTACCTCGCAGAGCTGCTGCTCTCGAAGGGGTACACGGTGCACGGACTCGTGCGCCGCTCGTCCAGCTTCAACACCGAGCGGATCGACCACATCTACCAGGACCCCCAGACGGTGGGCCGCTCGTTCGTGCTGCACCACGCGGACCTCTCCGACGGCGTGGCGCTGGTGAACCTGCTCCGCGACATCCAGCCCGACGAGGTCTACAACCTCGGCGCCCAGTCCCATGTGCGGGTCTCCTTCGACGCGCCGCTCTACACCGGCGACGTGACCGGTCTCGGCGCGCTGCGGCTTCTGGAGGCCATCCGGGCGAGCGGTGTGGACACCCGCATCTACCAGGCCTCGTCCTCCGAGATGTTCGGCTCCACCCCGCCCCCGCAGAACGAGCAGACCCCCTTCCACCCGCGCAGCCCCTACGGCGCCGCCAAGGTCTTCGCGTACTGGACCACGGTCAACTACCGTGAGGCGTACGACATGTTCGCCGTCAACGGGATCCTCTTCAACCACGAGTCCCCGCGCCGCGGCGAGACCTTCGTGACCCGCAAGGTCACCCGGGCCGTGGCCCGGATCAAGGCCGGCCTCCAGGACCGCCTCTACATGGGCAACCTGGACGCCGTACGGGACTGGGGCTACGCCCCGGAGTACGTCGACGCGATGTGGCGCATGCTCCAGCAGGACGAGCCGACCGACTACGTGGTGGCCACCGGCGTCCCGGCGACGGTGCGGCAGTTCGTGGAGACGGCCTTCGCCCGCGCCGGGCTGGACTGGGCCGAGTACGTCCGCTACGACCCCAAGTACGAGCGCCCCAGCGAGGTCGACGCCCTGATCGGCGACGCGAGCAAGGCCCGCGATCTTCTTGGCTGGAAGCCCACCGTGCAGGTGGAGGAGCTGGCCAGGATCATGGTCGACGCCGACATCCGGCAGGTGACCGACCAGTTGGCCGGCGCCTCGGTGCGAATCGACCGCTGACCTGCGGTTTCACCATGACGGCTGCCCCGGCCGACCGCTGGGGCGGCCGCGCGCCGAGAGGTACGCGGCCACCGCAGATACCAGATTGGTCAAGTGTGGCGCCGAGCTTGTCATTTCGTCGTACAGTTCGCTTTCACACACTCTCTGAGCGCGAGACACACTCTTCGAGCACGAATTCTCGCCATATGAACTGGGCTGAAGACGCCTGGGGGGAACATGCGTAAATCATGGGGGCTCGCCGCTGCCCTCGTCCTGACGGTAGGCGCCGCCGGGGTCGGAGGATGGGCCCTGGCGCCCAAGGCCGGAGCGGTCACCCCGCCCGTCGCCTTCACCGCGGACGCTCTGCCCACGTGGCAGACCAACGGCATCGTCTGGGCGCTGGCCCAGGCGGGTGACACCGTCTTCGTCGGCGGCACCTTCTCCGAGGTCCGGCCGCCCGCGGGCACCACCGGCACCCCGAAGGGTGCCGTCAACTTCGCCGCGCTCAACGCGGCCACCGGCGCGCCCACCTCCTGCTCCCTGTCCTTCACGGTCGGGGAGGGCAGCGCGACCGTCCGCACGCTCGTCGTCTCGCCGGACCAGAAGACCCTCTACGCCGGCGGCTACTTCGGCGCGGTCAACGGCACGCCGGTAAGCAGCCTGGCGGCCATCGACATCGCCACCTGCAAGCCGAAGCCTGCCTTCACGCCGAGCTTCCCCGCCACCGTGCGGGCCCTGGCCGTCACCGACGACACGGTCTACGCGGCGGGCGACTTCGGCACCGTCAACGGCCACCAGCGGGAGCGGTTCGCGGCCGTCACCACCTCCGGTGAGCTGCTGCCGTTCAAGGCCGACGCGGACGAGCCGGGCCGGGCCATCGAGGTCACCCCCGACGGCTCCAAGGTGCTCATCGGCGGTGACTTCTTCACCGTCAACGGCACCAACTCGCACGCGCTCGCCGTGGTCGACGCCAACTCCGGCGCGGTGACGAAGGCCTACCCCAACGGCTTCATCCCGACCAACTCCGTGGTCAAGGACATCGAGACCGACGGCACCGGCTTCTACACCGGCAACGAAGGCACCGGCGGCGGCGTCTTCGACGGCCGTATCGCCTTCGACCTGAGCAACTACGAGCAGCGCTGGCGCGACACCTGCCTGGGCGCCACGCAGGCCGTCGAGGAGTACCAGGGCGTCCTCTACAGCGCCTCGCACGCCCACGACTGCTCCACCGTCGGCGAGTTCCCCGACGGGCGCCGCTACCACCTGCTCGCGCAGCCGACCACCAGCACCGGCAAGCTCGGCTGGTTCCCGGACACCAACGACGGTCTGGGCGAGGGCATCGGCCCGCGCGCCTTCACCATCTCCGGCTCCGGCGCCACGAAGTACCTCTGGGTCGGTGGCGAGTTCACCACCACCAACGGCAAGGCACAGCAGGGCCTGACCCGGTTCGCGACCGGCCCCGACAAGGGTGCCCCGACCGTCCCGCAGGTCAGCGCGGCGGCCATCTCGCCGAACCAGGTCCACGTGCGCTGGCGCGCCAGCACGGACCTCGACGACAGCAAGCTGACGTACAAGGTCTACCGCAACGGCTCCACCACCCCGGTCCACAAGGTCGAGGGCGATTCGCTGCTGTGGGCGCGGCCTCAGTTCTCCTTCAAGGACACCTCGGTCACCGCCGGCCAGACCTACAGCTACCGGGTGACCGCGTCGGACGCCGACGGCAACACCAGCGCGCTGTCCGCCAACGCGACCGTGACCGTGCCGACCTCCACCGAGGCCTATCCCTCGCAGGTCGTCGCCGACGGCGCGAGCCTGTACTGGCGCTTCGACGAGTCCACCACGCCGTACGTGGCCGACTCCTCCAACGGCGACCACAACGGTCTGTACGTGAACGCGCCGACGCTGCGCCAGACCCCGCCCGCGGTCAACGGCCCGAGCACCGCCGTCGCGCTCAACGGCACCAACCAGAAGCTCTACAGCGACAAGCGGGTCAACGCGCCGAGCACCTTCACCATCGAGACGTGGTTCAAGACGACCTCCAACCGCGGTGGCAAGCTGATCGGCTTCGGCAACAACACCACCCGTAACAGCGGCAGCTACGACAAGCACCTGTACATGACCAACACCGGCAACCTGGTGTTCGGTGTGTACAGCGGCGGTACGCGCACCCTGTCTACCTGGGGCTCGTACAACAACGGCAAGTGGCACCACGTCGTCGGCACCCAGGGCCCCGGCGGCATGACCCTGTACGTCGACGGCAAGCAGGTCGCGTCCAACGGCGTCACCGGCAGCCAGCAGTACACCGGCTACTGGCACGTCGGCGCGGACAACCTGAACGGCTGGCCGCTGCGTCCGTCGAGTACCTTCTTCGCGGGCCAGCTCGACGAGACCGCGGTCTACCCGACCGCGCTCAGCGCCCAGCAGGTCGCCAAGCACTACGCGCTGGCCACCGCCCCGGCCGACACGGTCTCCACCGTCACAGCCACGGACGACACCTACGCCAACGCGGGCGCGCCGGGCACCAACTACGCCACGTCGACCTCGCTGGCGGTGCGCGGCACCTCGGCGTACGAGTCGTACCTGCGGTTCAACCTGCCGGCCGCGCCGGCCGGAACGGTGCTCAAGAACGCCCGGCTCGCGGTGAAGACCACCACGGCGACCGGTGCGGGCACGGCCGACAAGGTCTCCGTCGTCCCGGTCACGGGCGACTGGACCGAGACCGGGGTGTCGTACACCAACCGCCCGTCGCTCGGCAGCGCGCCGATCGGCACCCTCAGCGGGGCCACGGACGGCTCGACCGTCTACTCGGCCACGCTGGACCCGACGGCGCTCGCCTCGGAGCTCGGTGGCTCCTACAGCGTCGCGCTGACCAGCACCGGCACCGACCCGCTGTGGCTCTGGTCGTCGGAGGCGCCGGCCGCGGAGGGGACCCCGCAGCTGGTGCTGACCTTCGGCGCCCCGTAACGCCGCGGTCGAGTTCGTGACAACAGGATGCGGGGCCCGGCAGCGCCGGGCCCCGCATCTCCCGTACCACAGGAGCCCTTTCATGCGTGGATTCCACCGGCGCCCGGCGCGGGTCGCGGCCGTCGTGACCGCCGCCCTGCTGGCGCTGTCCGCCTGCTCGTCCGGGAGCGACGACAAGGCCAAGGCGGACCCGCCGCCGTCCCCGGCCGCCTCGGTCGACGCCCCCGACCCGCAGAGCAGCCCGGAGGCCGCCCCCTCCCCCAGCGCGTCCAAGGGGCCCGTGCTCCCCGACGCGAAGATCACCCCGGCCACCGGGTCGTTCACCAAGGCCCAGAAGAAGTTCCTCGAGGGCCGCGTGCCCGCCAGCATGGACCCCGCCGCCGTCCTGCAGACCGGCGACGAGTCCTGCCAGCGCCTGGCGCGCACCGCGAAGCGGGACAAGGACGCCGCCGTCGGCGCCATCATCGCGGGCGACATCCCGGACGCGGCCGATGTCGTCGAGCACCTCTGCCCCGAGCAGAAGCCGCTGGTGACGGCTGCCTCCAAGGGCTTCCCCGACGGCACGAAGAACAGGCCGGCCGCCGGGACCTACCGGGCGCTGACCACCGACCCGGCGTGCAGCTGGCGGGCCGTGGGCAGCGGCGGGAAGGTGCTCGCCTCAGGACCTGCTGCCGGCGCCGACGGGACGGTGAAGGCGAAGGTCCCGGCGGGCACGAAGGAGTTCACCTCCACCGGCTGCTACGCCTGGCTGCCCGCCTGACCCTCACCGCTTCACGCGCGCGTGGCGCGCTCGTACACCCCCAGCAGGGTGTCGAGGACCGCGTCCATCGAGAACGCCTCCGTGGCCAGCTTCCGGGCCGCCACGGAGGCGTTGTCGTTCGCCGCCGGGTCGAGCAGGCCGAGGACGGCAGGGGCGAGCCCGGCCGCGTCGGTCACCACCCGTCCGGCGCCCGCCTCCTCGATGTCGCGGGCGAGCCCGTTGGAGGTGGTGACGACCGCCGGGGTGCCGACCGAGAGCGATTCGAGCACCGACATCGGGAACGGCTCGTCGACCGACGGCAGGACGTAGACGTGCGCCAGGCCGAGCTCCTCGCGCATCCGCTCCGCCGACAGCGCGCCGGGGACGGTCACCCGGTCGCCGACGCCCAGGCGCGCGATCAGCGCCTCCACGGCGGCCCGCTCGCCCTCGTCGGGCCCGGCCACCACGAACCGGGCGTCCGGATGGGCCTTGAGGATCTCGGGCACCGCCGCCACGAAGTCGGTCGGCCGCTTACGGGCCTGGAGCCGGGCCGCGTACAGGATCCGCGGCGGGCCTGCGGGCGCGGGGCGCGCCGGCTGCGCCGGTACGCCGTTCACCAGCCGTACCGCGTGCTCCAGGGGCCGTCCGAGGACGGCGTCGAGGCCGGTGCGCTCATGGCCGGTCAGATACAGCACCGCCGAGGCCCGGTGAAGGACCCGGCGTACGGCGAGGGCGTCCAGGACCTTGGCGAGCAGCTTGTCGCTCGGGTCGACCATGCCGTGCGTCTGCAGGACCAGCGGTCGTCCGGCGCGCAGCGCGGCCAGCGCGACCGGCAGGGTCACCAGGTCGCGGGCGAGATGGACGTGGACGACGTCCGCGTCCCGTACGAGCCGGTGCGCGCCCGCGAGCAGTTGCGGGGAGGTGATGCCGCTGAAGCCGAGCGGGAGGATCGAGCGGGCCTGGAAGAGCCGGGCGGGCACGCCCTCCACGTCGGTGGGCAGCGGGCCGTCGAAGCCGCCGCCGAGGGCGGTGAGCCGGACCTGGTGGCCGCGGGCGGCCAGCCCCTTGGAGAGGTTGAGGGCGACCCTGACGGGGCCGCCGAAGGCGTGGGTGGGGCTGTGCAGGGTGACGGCGTGCAGGACTCTCATGGCTCTCTCGGCGCTCGTGGCTCTCCCGGCACTCATGTCCGCTCCGGGGGTCATGCGGGGACCGGGATCGGCCGGCGGCCGTCCGCGGTGTGCAGGGTCAGTTCGGGCAGGTCGCGGTGGAGCGTGGTGCCCGCCGCGACGACCGCGTGGCGGCCGACGGTGACGCCGGCGAGCACGGTGGCGCGGGCAGCGACCCAGGCGCCGTCCTCGACGGTGATGGGGGCGTTGCGGTAACGGAAGTCGGCGGCCCGGTGGTCGTGGCTGCCGGTGCACAGCAGCGCCTCCTGGGAGACGCAGACGTTCGCGCCGAGGGTGATGGGCTCGAGGTTGAGCAGCCAGGCGCCCTCGCCGATCCAGGTGTGGTCGCCGACGGTGAGCTTCCACGGCCACAGGACCCGCACCCGGTGGCGTATGAGTACGCCTTCGCCGATCCGCGCCCCGAAGGCGCGCAGCAGCGCGACCCGCAGCCTGGCCGGGCAGAACCAGGCCATGAAGACGGTGTTCATCACCGCGAACCACAGAGCCTGGGTCAGCTTCCCGCGGCCCTTGTCGTATCCGGCCAGCGTAAAGGCCGGGAGATTACGCATCATCCACCCCCACCGGCGCCTCCCCTGGCGCCCGGACGCTCAGCCTAACGGTTGACGCAAGGTGACGTCGTGGCCGTCGGTACACTGCCGCGAGGTGCAATTCTGGGGGCGGGGATGACAACAACCGACGAGCGCGGTACGGCCGGGAAGATACCGGACGCGGCCACGCCCGCCCCTCCGCCGGTGCTGCTGCCACCCCCGGTCGCGCCCCGGACGCTGCTGTCCCGGGCGGCGTCCGTGCCGCTGGCGCTCGGTCTGACCGTCTTCATGCCGCTGCTGGTCGCGGTCCAGACGGGCACGGGCGTCCATGACGCCGCGTACTACCTCCAGATCGCGCTGACCATGTACGCGGGCGCCCGGCTCTCGGCGATGATCCTCACCAGCCGGCGCAAGCTGCTCCAGGGCTCCTTCTGGCTCTTCGTCTACATGGCGATGGGGGTCGCGCCGCTCGCGCAGGCCGTCCTCGGCCGGGTGCCGACACCGGTGGTCGGGCCACGCTCGGACCTGACCCTGGCCGTGGCGCTGGTACTGGTCGGCTGCGCCGCCTTCGACGTGGGCTCGCTGCTCGCGCGCGGGCGGCCGGGCGGCGCGGGACGCGGGGAGAAGCGCCCGGCGCTGGTGCACCGGCGCAGGCTGCACCTGCTGGTGCTGCTCGCCTTCGCGTGCAGCGGCCTGTTCGTGGTCAAACTGGGCGGCCCGGCGGTGTTCTTCAGCAGCCGTCAGGAGATCATCGCGGGGATCGAGGAGGCCGGCGTCTCCCAGGCCGACTCGCAGGCGGGCCAGGCCTTCCTGCGCGGCTTCGGGACCGTGCCCGCGCTCATCGCGCTGCTGGCGTACGCCCGCTGGCTGGTGACCTCCTGGCGGGCCCGCCGCTCCCCCGCGGTCATCGGGGTGTTCCTCGCCCTGGTCGGGCTCAATCTGGTGGTCAACAACCCGATCTCGAACCCGCGGTACTGGTTCCTGACGGTGATGTTCGCGCTGCTGTTCACGGTCTTCCCGGTGAGCGCGGCGATGTACCGCTCGGCGCTGAGCCTCGGCGTCATCATGGCGCTGGTGATCTTTCCGATCTCGGACCGGTTCCGCTACGACGAGAAGAACTACAAGCCCGTCGAGTCGACGTCGATGCTGGAACCGCTGGCGATGAAGGACTACGACCAGGTCGGCATGTTCGCCAACACCATCACCTTCGTCGACTCCGGCGCCCGGCACCGCTTCGGGCGGCAGCTGGCCGGGTCGGTGCTGTTCGCGGTGCCCCGGTCGGTGTGGCCGGGCAAGCCGCGCGACACGGGCGTGATGGTGGGCCAGTGGATGGGGGCGGTCAACACCAATCTGTCGTCGCCGATCTGGGCCGAGCTGTGGATCGACTTCGGCCCGCTGGGGATGGCCGGCGGGATGGCGGCGATGGGGTACGCCGCGGCGCGTGTGGACCGCCGCTTCGCCGCGCGCGGCACCCGCAGGGCGCCGCCGGGCAGTCTGATCTCGCTGGTGGTGCCGCTGGTGGCGGGCTACTCGTTCATCCTGCTGCGCGGGCCGCTGCTGCAGGCCTCGGGCCGGGTGGCGATCGCGCTGATCTGCATCGCGCTGATCACCACCTGGCGTCAGGACAAGGGTTCCGTACTGCGCTGATCCGGGGCCGGTGCGCGCTCGGGGGCGGTTCTCGCGACCTTGGTCCAGGCGGCGGCGGCCTTGAGCGCTGAGCCGGCGGCGAGGCCCCAGGCGGCTCCGGGCGCGCCGGCGAGGAGGTATCCGCCGAGCATCAGGGCGACGGACAGCAGCGAGAAGACGACCTGCAGGGAGAGCGTGGCGCGGGGGCTGAGCACCCGCAGCGTGACCAGGGCGCAGGTGCCGAGCGCCATCACCGCGTACTGGCTGCCGGTGGCGGGCAGCAGCGCGGACGCCGACTGCCAGGTCGCGCCGAGGAGTTGCCGGCCGAGGTGGTCCGGCAGGACGTACAGGACGGCGGCCCAGCCGAGGGCGACGGTGGCGAGGGCCGCGCCGAGGGCGGCCGCGGCGCGGCCGGTGGCCCGCTTGCCGCCGAGCCGGCCGAGGAGGGGCGGGCCGAAGGCGTTGACCGAGTTGAACAGGGTGTTGAGGGGTCCGAAGAGGGTGCTCGCGCCGCGCAGGGCGCCGACCGCGAGCGGGCTGGCGAAGAGGCCGAGACCGAGGACGGCGAGCTGGCTGGAGGCGTTGCCCACGGCGAACTCGACGACGAAACGCCGCCCGAGATGGCCGCGGCGCAGATAGCTCCGTACGTCGCCGGGGCGGCCCGCGGTGTACGGCCGCAGCAGGGCCAGCGCCAGGAGGACCGCGGGCAGCGCGGAGAGCCCCCAGACGGCCACCAGCCGCCCCGGAGAGGCGTGGTGGGGCTGCGTCAGCAGCGCGGGCACGACACAGGCGAGGCGGAGCGTGTCGGCGGCGAGGGCGAGCTGGGGGCGGCGCAGCGCCGAGAAGCAGTAGCGCAGGGAGTCCTGGAGGAGGACCAGCGGCAGCACGGCGCCGAGCGCGAGGAAGGCGTGGCCCGTGGGGCCGCCGGCGAGCGCGCCGGCCGCCGCGAGCGGCAGTGCGGCGAGGGCGGCGGCCCCGGCCGTGAAGACGGCCGAGGCGCGGGCGGCGGCGCCGACCTGCCGGTCCTCGCCGCGCACGAGGACCAGGCTCTGGCCGACGTAGGCGGTGTTGAGTCCGAGGAGCACCGTGAAGGTGACGTACACCAGGGAGAACGCGGCGAATCCGCTCGCGGTGGAGGTCCGTGCCGCGATCACCAGGACCGCGATGTTGGTCAGGCTGGCCGCCGCCTGGTCGAGAACCGAGGCGGCGACGGTGACCGCACGTCTCACCGATCGCCCAGGCGCACCGAGCGCAGGGTGACGGTGTCGGAGCCGTCGCCACGGATGACCTGTGCGGGTTCGGGGTCCTGGTCGGGCGGCCCGGGCCGCTCGGAGCGGCCCCGGGTGCCGCCGCGCCGGTTGCCCTGCTTGGCGCCCTTGCCGCCGCGGCCCGACGGGGGGTGGGTGACGGCGCCGAGGACCGTTCCGCCGGCGCCCGTGATCAGTTCGCGGACGCGCTGGAGGTCGGTGCGGTGGGCGCTGCGCAGGTCGCAGACGATCAGCGCGCCGTCGACGCGGTCGACGAGGGCGAGCGCGTCGGCGTAGGCGAGGACGGGCGGGGCGAGGACGATGACGGTCGCGTTGGACGAGTCGGCCTCGGCGATGAGGCGGCTCGCCCTCGGGGAGGTCAGCGCGCCGGCCACGTTGCGTACCTTCTCGCCCGGTACGAGTCCGAATGCCCCGGACTCGCCGGCGTCCACGGAGAGCTGGCGCTGGCCGGGCCAGCCGTGGTCGTCCATGCCGGACATGTCGATGGGCTGGCTCCAGCGGGGCGCGCCGGTGGAGTTGGCCCGCAGCCGGCCGGCGAGGGTCGGGGTGCGCAGGTCGGCCTCGATCAGCAGCACGTCCTTGCCGGTCTCGGCGAAGGCGGCGGCGAGGTTGGAGGCGACGGCGACGGCGCCTTCGTTGTTGCCGCGCGGGGCGACGACCAGGAGCCGGCGGCGGTCGCCGAAGCGCTGGTCGTAGGCGAGCCGGAAGGCGACGGAACGATACTCCTCGCTGACCCGGGCGTCGGCGTGTTCGGCGGGCAGCAGGGCGTCGGTGGCGCCGCGCGGCAGGGTGCCGAGGACGGGGGCGCGCACGGCGCGCGCGACGTCGCCGGCGGAGCGCGGGGCGGGGTCGAAGACGAGCCGGACCCAGGCGGCGAGCAGTCCGAGGGCGATGCCGACGAGTCCGCCGAGGCTGAGGCTCATGAAGAGGCTGGGGCCGTCGCTGTAGCCGGGCGGGACAGCCGTACGGATGATCGTGCCGGGGGTCATGTCGAGCGCCCGGTAGTTGCTGACCCGGCCTTCGAGCTCGATCAGCCGGTTGGCGAGGTTGGCCTTGACGCCCAGTTCGGCGTCGCGGGCCGCGCCCTCCTTCATCCGGTCGACCTTCTTCTCCTGCGCGTCGTGCTTGGCGGCGACCTCGTCACGCTGCTTGACCAGGCCGGCGAGCATGCTGTCGCGCTGGTCGGACCATTCCTTCTTGCGCAGGTCGAGATAGGCCTGGGTGAGGGCGTTGGCGCGGTCGGCGGCGGTCTTCGGCTCGTCGGCGGTGTAGGAGAACTGGAGCACCATCGACTGCGGCGGGTTGGTGACCTGGAGGTCCTTCTGGAGCTTGCCGAGCGTTCCGGTCCAGCCGAGCCGCTTGGCGGCGCCCTCGGCGACGCTGCTGGAGAGCGCGGTCTGCCGTTCGGACCCCATGTTGACGGTCTTGTCCTGGGAGATGCTGGGGTTGAACGGGTCGCTGGTGGGGGCCCGGAGCTTGACCTGGCTGGTGGCGACGTAGGTGTCGGCGCTGGCTATGCCGAGCCAGGCGCCGCCGAGCAGGCCGATGCCGATCCCGGCGCCGATGATCCGGCGGTAGCGCAGCAGCTGGCGGAACTGGTCCCGCAGCATCTCCGGCTCGTCGTTCTCGACCGCTGCGACATATGTGGTGGTCACGTGGCCGGCACCCCCATGGCTTCCTCGATCAGTGCGTCGATCCGGGCGAGCCCCGCGCGCTTGGTCAGATGGGCCTCGACATGGCGGGGTCCCTGGGCGCCGAGTTCCTCGGCGGCGGCCGGATCGTCAGCGAGTTTACGGACCGCGGCGAGCAGCGCGTCGGGGTCCTCCGGTGCGACGAGGACGCCGGCTCCGGAGCGGAGTACCTCCTGGGCGGTGCCGCCCTCGGCGGCGACGGAGGCGACGACGGGCCGGCCGGCGGCGAAGTAGGAGGTCAGCTTGGAGGGGACGCTCATGTCGAGGACGGAGGCCCGCTGGGTGACGGCGAGGACGTCGGCGGCGGCGAGGACGTCGGGGAACTCGTCGTCGCCGACGGGCTCCATGAAGTGGAGGTTGGGTATGCCGGCGGCGAGTTGTGCGAGGTGGGCGCGCTGGTTGCCGTCGCCGAGGAGGACCACGCGGACGGCGGGGTCGCGGCGGGCGGTCTCGACGAGGACTTCCAGGCCCTGCTTGAGGCCCATGTTGCCGGAGTGCAGGACGACGGTCTCGCCGTCGGCCCAGCCGAGCCGGGCGCGGGTCTTCTCGCGGGGTTCGCTCGGGCCGCTGACGTGCGACCAGTTGGGGACGAGGCGGATACGGCCGGGGTCGACGCCGAAACCCCTGACCTTGTCGACGAACGTCTCGTGGATGACGCCGACGAGGGTGGCGGAGCGCAGGGCGTAGGCCTCGGCGCGGGAGGCGAGGGCGGCGGCGCGGTCGCCGCCGCGTATGCCGCTCTGGGCGGCCGCGGCGCCCATCAGGTCCTGGACGACGGGCACGTATGGAACGCGCCAGCGGGAGGCGAGCCGGGCGCCTATGACGCCGCCGGCGAGGCTGGGCATCTGGGCGAGGACGGCGTGCGGCCGGGCCATGGAGGGCGGCGCGAGCAGGCCGTGCAGCAGGACGGAGGCCTCGAACGTGGCCCGCTTGAGGGCGGTCTGGCGGGGCGGGACGGTGTGGCGGCGCCGGTGCAGGACGACCCCGGCCCGCTCCTCGGTCCGCCGCCAGGCTCCGGCGTACGCGGGGTCGAGCGACCAGGACGGGTAGTGCGGCATTCCGGCCAGGACGTGCGTCTCATGGCCGAGGCTCGCCCAGTGTTCGGCGATCTGGGTCGCGTACGGACCGATCCCGGCGTGCTCGGGCGCGTAGTTGGTGGACACCATCAGGAGCCGCCGGCGTGTTGTGGCCGCCGTCTCTCCGGTGCCAGTGGATTCCGTCACCCGTTCTGATCCCTCTCCCCCTACGTGAACCGGCCCTCACCCTAAACGTTCCGTCGGTGTACACGGAACGTGCACGCTATGGTCGGTACCTCCTTCGCGCTGGGGAGCGCGGACGCACAGGGGGGTACAGATGAGCACAAGCAGGCCCTATCGCGTGGGATACGCACCTGGAGCCTACGATCTGTTTCATATAGGACATCTCAATATCCTTCGGCACGCGCGGAGTCAGTGCGACTACCTCGTCGCCGGAGTCGTGTCCGACGAGATGGCGGAGCTGGCGAAGGGCCGGCGGCCGATGATCCCGCTCGTGGAGCGGCTGGAGATCGTGCGCAGCGTGAAGTACGTCGACGCGGCCTTCGTGGAGACCGTGCCCGACAAGCTGGAGACCTGGAAGCAGGTGCGGTTCGACGTCCTGTTCAAGGGCGACGACTGGCGCGGCACGCCCAAGGGCGACAAGCTGGAGCGCGATTTCGCCTCGGTGGGTGTGGAGATCGTCTACTTCCCGTACACGGTCCACACCTCCAGCACCCAGCTGCGGCGTGCGCTCGACCTCCTGACGCAGGAGGCCGAGCCGTCGGTCAGCGGGGAACGGCGTTGAGCTCCCGGAACCACTTGGTGAGGAACGCCACCAGGAACAGGGCCGCGGCGATGCCGAGCGCGCTGTAGCCCCAGCGGAACAGGCTCCCGCCGCCGAGCAGCAGGAAGACCAGGCAGAAGATGCCGTGGTCGACGGGGAGCAGGGCGACCGCCCGCAGGGTGGAGGGCGCGGCGGCGGGGGTGCCGGGGGCGGGTCGGGGCTTGAGCTTCTCGGTGAGCAGTCCGCCGAAGAAGGTGACCACGGCGGCGAGCTGGAAGCCGAGCGGGACCAGCAGCCAGGCGTCCCCGCCGAGCCCGAAGTGGTCGGGGTGGCGGTAGAAGGCGATCAGGACGGCGGTGTGCAGTGCCGTGATCTTGGCGCAGTCGACGACATGGTCGAGCCATTCGCCGGCGGGGCTGCCGCCGCCGCGCAGCCGGGCGAGCTGGCCGTCCGCGGAGTCGAAGGCGAAGCCGACCGCGAGGCCCAGCCAGACGAGCAGTCCGAGGCTCCAGCCCGGCTCGCCGAGCGCCACGGCGGCGACGGCGGCGAAGCTGAAGGCGGCGCTGATCAGGGTGACCTGATTGGGGGTGAGTCCGGCGGCGTACGCCCCGGCCGCGAGGTACCGGCCGACCGGGCGGTTCACGAAGCGTGAGTAGAGCGAGACACCTTTCGCCGACTTCTGGGCGGATCTCAGCTCGGACAGAGCGGTGGCGACAGTTCCCATGTTCCCCCCGGTTCAACATATGTACGACGTGTCGGCCCATCATCGCAGGAGGGGTTCGGGCGGAGGTACGGAAGGGGTCGCTCCGCTCAGCGGACACCGGGATGCGGGTCGAGCCAGTCCGTGTCGGCCCAGACGACGTCCTTGGGGAGCCGCCGGCCGTAGCGCGGGTCGTGGGCGACGCGGTGGCGGACGCTGTCGTGGACCGAGGCCCCGGGCGGGGCGATGCGGCTGCGGTAGGTGAGCAGGGCCCAGACGTGGCCCATGCGGTGGACGGTGCCGAGCGCGTGTCCGGCGTCGACGGCCAGAGCGGTCTCGTAGGCCGCGTCCTTCAGGAGCAGTCCGGCGTCGAGGGCGCCGTCGACGACCCATTTGAGGGCGATCGTGGGGAGTTGGGGGTCGTCGTCGAAGGTGCCGCCGACATCGGAGTGGACGCCGGCGAACCACACCTGCTCGACCAGCGCGGGCGGCGGGCGCGGGGTCCTGGGCCGCTCGATCAGATACTCCTCGTACGGTCTGCGCCGCTCGTCGAGGGAGACGGCGTGGCGGGCCCGGCGCGCGTTGGGGAGCTGGCGGGTGTGCAGCCAGCGCAGGTTCCAGCGCAGCAGACCGGCCGCCTTCACCGAGTCCCACAGTCCCAGGTACTCGACGGGGACGCCGAAGCGTCCGCCGACGGGCACGCTGAACGTGCCCGCGAAGCGGTGCAGTTGGTCCCAGTCGTCCTTGGTGAAGTCGCGGTTCTTGGCGTAGATGCCGATGGCGTACGGGACGAGGTTCTCCGAGCCGGGCCGCAGCAGGCCCACCGCCTGGATCAGGCCGGCGAGCGCGCGTGCGGTGTACGCACCGCGGCTGAAGCCGAAGAGGTAGAGCCGGTCGCCGGGCTCGTAGTGCCGCATCAGATACGTGTACGCCTCGGCCAGATTGGTCTTGAGGCCGGAGCCGAAGGCGAGTCCGGAGAGGCGGGAGACTTTGCGGCCCGGCGCGGTCCAGGCGCCCGCGGCGGAGAAGGTGCCGACGCCGGGGTCGTAGTAGGCGATCTGCCGGGTGGGGTCGCCGAGGTCGAGCATCTCGTAGAGGCGTACGACGTTGGTGTTCCCGGTGGCTTTCAGTTGATTGCCCGTTCCGTCCAGGCAGACGACGATGTTCTTGGACATCCCGGCCTCCGAGCGGCATGGCCTCCAAGGGGCATAAGGTATATCTCCACATATAATAGTGGCGTTGACTGCTCCTGGCCGTGGGGAGGATCCATGGCCCGCTTCACGGTTCAACTGGACGAGAACGCCGAGGAGGCGCGTACGCACGCGCTCGTCATCGGAGTCGGCGCGTACCGCCATCTGATCGGCGGGCCACAGGAGGTGGCCAATCCGCACGGACTGCGGCAGCTCTCCTCGCCGCCGGTCTCGGCCCGGGAATTCGCGACCTGGCTGCTGACGGAGTACAACGAGCCGAACAAGCCCCTGGGGAGTCTCGCGCTGCTGCTCAGCGAAGCGGTCCCCGGCCCGTTCCGCGATCCGCGGACCGGGCGGGAGCACTCGGTTGAAGAGGCGACGATCGACAACGTCGACGCCGCTGTCCGGGAGTGGAAAGCCCGGGCCGACCTGCGCGACGACGACCGGATCGTCTTCTATTTCTGCGGCCACGGCGTCTCGCTCGGCAACGACATGTCCCTCCTCGCCTCCGACGTCTTCGCCGACCAGGAAAGCCCGCTCAACGGCGCGCTGAACTTCACCGAGCTGTGGCGCGGACTCATCCGCTGCCGGGCCGCGGAGCAGGTGTTCTTCGTCGACGCCTGCCGGGCCGGACCGGACCGGCTGATCCGGCAGGCCGGCGGCGGCTTCGCCGGTCGCGTACCCATAGCCGGGCAGGAGCGCCCCGCCGGATTCGCCCCCCGTGAGTACGCCGTCTACTACGCCACCCTGGACGGCGAGGGGTCCCACGCCCGGACCGGTCAGGTCAGCCTCTTCACCGACGCGCTGCTGCGCAGCCTCGCCGGCTCCGGCAGCGAGAACACCGACGACGACGTCTGGCGGGTCAGCACCCCGGCCCTTCAGCTGGCGATCGGCCGTTTCATGAAGGAGCCGCAGTTCGCAGGGGAGTTCGCGGGCGTGCAGGTCCCGGTCAGCCCGGAATCCTTCGACTTCGGCCTGCACGAGCTGACGGGCGACCCGGTCGTCCCCGTCTACATCGGCTGTTCCCCGCGCGAGGACAACGAGTTCGCCGAATTCGTCTGCCGGGGCGAGCGCATGCCGGAGCTGCGCCGCGCTCTCGCCGATATCGACGCGAGCGACCCCACTGCCGAATGGCCCCTGGACCTGCCCCTGGGCGAGTACGCCGTCGAGGCGCGCTTCGACGGCCGGCCGCCGCGCGGCAGCCGCCTGGGCGTCCGCCCGCCGCTGCGCCGGATCGGACTGAAACCATGAGCACGGAGCTCGCCGTCAGGCTGTTCCTCTCCGCATACGAAGACGACGTCGCGGAGGGCGCGATGATCGTCGGAGACATCCACGCGACCGACCCGAGCGGCCAGTCGCGGCGGGGCATCGTGATCCCGTGCGGAAGCCGGCCCGAACCGAAGATGTACAAGGTGCCGCCGGGCCGGTACGTCGTCTCGGCCACCCTGCCCTCCGGTCTGGTGCTCACCGAGGAAGTGGAAGCGGTCGCGGACGAGACCACGCCGGTGATCCTCGACCTGACCGACTCGCCCTACGAGTCGCACTCCTGGCAGTACCTCATGGGCAACATCGAGCTGGGCCGCGTCTACCACGACACCGCGGAGATGGCGCCCGCGATCTCCCCCGGCTCGCGGTCCATGGCCGCGCCGCCACCCGGCCCGGACGGGGTGATCCCCGAATCCACCGCCGACCGCACGGTCACCGCGACCTGGATCGACGCCCCTCTCAGCAGCTGGACCTTCCCGGCCCTGCTGGCCGCCGCCGAGGACGAGTCGGACTTCCCGCTCGCCGAGCTGATGGCGCGCACCCCGCCCGTCGTGCTCACCCCCGACGTCCTCAACGACCCGCTCTCGCCGCTGTACCGCATCGACCACAAAGGCCCGGTCGGCGCACCCGACAGCGGCCCCAGGGGCCGCCAGTTCCTGGCCGTCGAGGTGGCCGGCTCGCTGCGCCTGGTCACCCTCCCGCTGCCGTGGGGCGACGCCCAGGCCGAGGTCCTGGTGAACGCGCGCCAGAGCCCGACCGGCAGCGCCGTCGCCGTGACCGTCCGCGACCCGCTGCACGGCGCGGCCCTCGCCTACATGGCGCAAGGCGCGCTGACGACGGCCGCCGCCCTCTTCGACGACATGGAGCCCCTGTTCCATGATCGGTCCCACCCGCTCGCCGCGGTGGCCGGGGCGTACGTCCTGCTCGGCACCGACCACCGCGACGGCGAGCGGGACTGGGACCCCTGGCTGGAGCGGCTGGCCGTGCAGGCGCCGGCCTGGTTGAGCGACGCGGCGGTGCTGCGCGCGGTACGGCTGCTGCGGCTTTCCCGGTCCGCCGACGACCGGGCGGGAGCCCGTGAGGCACTGGTCGCCGCCTTCGACCGGGGCGTGCCGTTCTACACCCTCGGACTGACCTGGCTCATCGACGCGCTCGCGGCGTTCCCCGACGACGAGGAGTGCGTGAGCCGCCTCGACCGGGCGCGGCGGCTGTCGTGGCTGGCCGACACGCGTGAGCCGTTCCTGATCCTCGACCTCGGCGAAGGGAGGGCGTGATGATCCGGCTCACGATGCTGCCCGGCCGGGACGGCGACTGCCTGCTCCTGGAGTACGGCAACGACGACTTCGTCCGGCGCATCCTGGTCGACGGCGGCCGCTCCGGCACGTACCCGCTGGTCAAGCCCGTACTGGCGGAGCTAGGCGGCTTCATCGACCTGCTGGTCGTCACCCATGTCGACCAGGACCACATCCTCGGCGTGCTGGCCATGATGGAGGATCCCGACCGGCCGGTGGACTTCGGTGACGTGTGGTTCAACGGCTTCGACCACCTCCACGACGGCGAGGTGTTCGGCGCGCCGGACGGGGAGCGGCTGACCGCCGCCCTGACCGAGCAGGACCTGCCCTGGAACGAGGCCTTCGACGGGCGCAGCGTCGAGGTGGACCACCAGCCGAGCTGGTTCGACGACGGCTCCACCATGGAGGTGCTCGCACCGGATCGGACCCTGCTGGCCAAGCTCATACCGCGCTGGGAGCGGGAGTGCCTCGACGCCGGTCTGATACCGGGCGTGGAGCCGGCGCGGCAGGTCCCGGGGTTCGAGAGCTTCGGCGGCGCCGACGCCGATGTCGACGCCCTGGCCGCCCGCCCCTTCAAGCGGGACGGCTCCCCCTCCAACCGCACCAGCATCGCGCTTCTCTTCGAGTTCGAGGGCAGGAGGATCGTCCTCACCGGCGACGCCGACGACCCCCGGCTGGTCGCCTCGATCCGGCCGCGCGCCGAGGAGGAGGGCGGCAGGATGCGCCTGGACGCGCTGAAGGTCGCCCATCACGGCAGCGCCGCCAACATCTCCAACGACCTCCTGGGCCTGCTGGACTGCGGCCGCTATCTGATCTCCACCGACGGCACCGTCCACGGACACCCCGACGACGTCGCCATGGCCCGGATCGTCAAGCACGGCGGCCCCGACAAGGAGATCTTCTTCAACTATCGCGACCGCGCCGAGCTGTGGGACATCGACGCCCTCAAGGAGCGGTTCGGCTACCGGGTGGCCGCGCCGGCCGAGGGCGGGCTCGACGGCTTCGTCACCGTGGAGTTCTGAGCCGGTGCCCCCGCTCATGGACCGCGCCGAGATGCGTGGCACCACGGCAGGGGCGCATCCTGGCAGTGTGACCTGGCACGGCGCGGCCGGGCAGGCCCCGCCGGCCGAAGGCGGGGCTGTGCCCGGGAGACCGCACAGCGACGGCCGCGATCCGGGCCGACTGACCCTGGCGCTCGCCGAGGCCACGGTGAACGCCATCGAGTCCGTCGGCGGATACGCCGGCGGCGTCTACATGCGCTCGGGCACCCCGCATCTGCTGCGGCTCGCGCTCATGGCCGGGCTGCCCGCCTCGATCTTCCGGCCCTGGTGGCGCATGCATGTGAACCGGCCCCTGCCGGTGGCCGAGGCCCACCGCTCGGGCCTGCCGGTCCTCCTCGCCGACGCCGAAGAGGCGATGCGGCGATTTCCGCAGCTCATGGCCAGCCTGCCGTTCCCCTTCTCGTCCCTGTACGCACCGGTCGCGGCCGGCGACGACAAGTTCGGCGTTCTCGTGGTGCTGCGCCCCGCCACGCCCGGCACACCCGTCACCGCGGCCGACCGGCGGCGGATGACCGAGGCGGGCGCCCGGCTCGGCACGGCCCTCGCCGAGGTCCGGGCCACCGAGCCGGTCGTCTGGGACGACGAGCCCGTCTCGATCCAGCTGCCCTCGATCAGCACCCCGCCGGTGCGGATCGGCTACTTCGACTGGGACCTGAGCACCGGGGCCGTCACCCCCGACGACGGGCTCTGCGCCATCCTCGGCACCGACCCGGACCACTTCGACGGCACCATCGAGGCGCTGGCCTCCCGGATGGCCCCGGAGGACGCGTACGGGCTGTGGGCGGTGGCCCGCCAGTCCGCCGAGTCGGGGCGTCCGGCGACCCGCCGGATGCGGCTGCGCGGCCCGGACGGGCGGCCCCACCTGCTGGAGATCTCCGCCCGCGCCGATCCGCCGGGCGCCGGGCCGGGCCGCCGGCTGACCGGCTTCCTGGTCGACCTGGGCACCGGCCCGGTCGCCGAGGCCGGCGACCGGGTGCCCAGGGCCATCCTCGCCCTGGACCGGCTGGGGCGGATCACCTACCTGAACCGCACCACGGAGCAGCTGCTCGAACAGCCCTCGGCCGACCTGATGGGGCGGCTGCTGTGGGACGCGGTGCCGCTGTTCGGCCACCCCGCCCACGAGGAGCATCTGCGGGCGGCGCTCCTCACCGACAAGCCCGTGCACTTCATGGCCCGCCGCGCCCCGCAGAAATGGCTGTCGGTCTCGATCTACCCCGGCCACGACGGCCTGACGGTGCTGTTCGCCGAGACCGAGAACCCCACGTACGCGCCCGGCTCGGTCGTCCACCCGTCGGCCTCGCTCGGCTCCCCCGCCGACCGGGCCACGGCGCTCTACCGGCCGGTGGCCCTGGCCATCGCGCTCACCGAGGCGGTCACCGCCCGCCAGGTGTCCGCCGTGGTCACCGAGGAGCTGCTGCCCGCCTTCGGCGGCCGGCAGCTCGCCATCTACCTGCTCAAGGAGCGCCATCTCCACCTGGCCTGGGAGACCGGCTTCCCGCAGGGGTTCCTCAACCGCTTCGAGGGCGTCTCCCTCGACGCCCGCCTCCCGGGCGTCGAGACGCTCACCGCGGGCCGCCCGATCTTCTTCGAATCGATGGAGCACCTGGCCTCGGCCTACCCCGGCATCCCGATGGACGCCAACAGCGGCGCCCGCGCCTTCCTGCCGCTGATCGCCTCGGGCCGCCCGGTGGGCTCCTGCATCCTCGGCTTCGACCGGCCGCGCGGCTTCAGTCCCGAGGAGCGTACGGTCCTCACCGCGCTGGCCGGGCTCATCGCCCAGGCGCTCCAGCGGGCCACCCGCTACGACACCGAGGTCGCCCTCGCCCGCGGCCTGCAGGACGCGCTGCTGCCGCACCGGCTGCCGGTCCGCGAGGGCGTCGACACCGTCGGGCGCTATCTGCCCGGCACCCAGGGCATGGACGTCGGCGGGGACTGGTACGACGTCGTCGTCACCGGCGGCGGACTGCTCGCCCTGGTCATCGGCGACGTCCAGGGCCATGGTGTGGCCGCCGCCGCCACCATGGGGCAACTGCGCAGCGCGGTCAGGGCGTTCGCGCTCAGCGGGCACGATCCGCAGGAGGTGCTCCAGGGCACCAACCGGCTGCTGATCGACCTCGATCCCGGCCAGATCGCCAGCTGCTGCTACATCGTCATGGACCCCGCCACCGGCCACACCCAGGCCGTCCGGGCGGGCCATCCGCAGCCGCTGCTGCGCCACCCCGACGGACGGACCGAGGTCCTCGAACTCGACGGCGGGGTCGTCCTGGGCGTCGACGACGAGGCGTCGTACCCGGTCACGGAGATGGACCTGGAACCGGGCGCCGTGCTCGCCCTGTTCACCGACGGTCTCGTGGAGCGGCCGGGCAGCGACATCGACCGCGGCGTGGAGCGGCTGTCCCGCTCGCTGTCCGCGATCGGCCCCGAATCCCTGGCCGAGACCGCCGACCGGCTGATCCGCGACGCCCGGCGGACCACCGACCGGCCGGACGACATCGCGCTGCTGCTCGCCGCCCGCCGGGCGGAGGGGTCATGAACGCCTTCCATCCGGCGAAGGACGCCGACCAGCCCGGCCCGCTCGACGTCTCCCGGGCGGCGACGGCGGTCCTGGACGCCGACGGAACGGTGACGGGCTGGAGCCCGACCGCGCAGGAACTCCTCGGCTACTCCCCCGAGGAGATCCTGGGACGGCCGGCCGACACCCTGCTGGCCGACGGCGGCCCCGGAAGCCTGCTGGAGGCCGCCCGCACCGGCCGCCGGGTGCTGAACGTCCGCCGCCGCGACGGCCGTACGGTCCGCGTCGCGGCGGCCACCACCACCCTCACCACCCCCGACGAGCGGCCCGCCCGGCTCCTCGCGCTCGCCGACGCGCAGGAGGCGGAGGAGTCCGAGGCCCTGCGGTCGATGCTCCGGGGGCTCGCCACCCAGTCGCCGATCGGGCTGGCCATCTACAACACCGCGCTACGGGTCGTGTGGACGAACGCGGCCCTCTACGAGGAGATGGGGACCGCCGACTATCTGGGGGTGGGGCCGGACGAGATGGTGGCCGACGGGGAGGTGCTGTCCGCGCCGTACCCGCCGACGCTGGAGGAGACGATGCGTCAGGTGCTCGACACGGGCGAGCCGGTGATCGAGCTCCACTACCGCGGCCGGCCCCCGGGCGATCCGGAGCGCGACCACGTCTGGTCCTGCTCGTACTACCGGCTGCGGGACGCCTCCAGCGTGACGCTCGGGGTGTGCGAGGAGACGGTGGACATCACCGAGCGGTACCTCGCCCAGCAGCGCCTGGACCTGCTGGTCCGCGCGGGCGCCCGGGTCGGGACGACGCTGGACATCGCCCGTACGGCCGAGGAGCTGGCGGCCGTCGCGGTCCCGCAGTTCGCCGACTCGGTCACCGTCGACCTGATGGAGGCCGTCCTGCACGGCGACCGTCCCGAGCCGGGAACGGAGCCGGACGGGCCGCTGGCCAGGGTGTGGGGGGATGCGGGTGAGCGGCCCGAGGCGGAGGGGGCGCAGGTGTCGGTGTCGGGGGTCACGGGCGAG
>NZ_BMQQ01000001.1:140050-142444 GCF_014648195.1 Streptomyces purpureus | reverse complement strand
CGGAAGGGGCGCAGGCGTCGATGTCGGTGTCGGTGTCGGGGGACACGGGCGAGCGGCCCGAGACGGACTGGCCGACGCCCTCCGCGTCGGGGGACACGCCCGCCGGGGCCCGGGACGCCGGCCCTCCGCGCGTCACCCACCCGCCGCGCAGCGCGCAGGCCCGCGCCCTGGCCTCCGGCCGGCCGGTGCACCGGCGCCACCCGGACCACCCCGAGCGGATGCTGCTCGCGGTGCCGCTACGGGCCGAGGCGGCGACGCTGGGGGTGGTCACCTTCGGCTGGGACCGGCACCCCGATCCGTTCGAGGCCGGTGAACTGGCCGTCGCCGACGAGCTGGCGGCGCGCGCCGCCGTCTGCATCGACAACGCCCGCCGCTACACCCGCGAGCACTCCGCGGCGCTGATGCTCCAGCGCAGTCTGCTGCCGCGGAACCTGCCGGAACTGACGGCGGTGGAGGTCGCCTCCCGCTACCTGCCGGCGGACGGCAAGGCCGGTGTCGGCGGCGACTGGTTCGACGTCATCCCCCTGTCGGGCACGCGGGTCGGCCTGGTGGTCGGCGACGTGGTCGGACACGGGCTGCGCGCGGCGGCCACGATGGGCCGGCTGCGTACGAGCGTACGGGCCTTCGCCCAGCTGGACCTCGCCCCGGACGAGCTCCTGGCCCGCCTGGACGACCTGGTCGGCCAGCCCGGCGACCCGTCGGACCTGGCCCTCGGGGTGACGTGCCTGTACGCGGTGTACGACCCGGTGTCGGGGGTCTGCCGGGCGGCGCGGGCCGGCCATCCGCCACCCGCCGTCGTCGACCCCGGCACCGGCGAGGTCACCTTCCCGGACCTGCCCCCGGGCCCGCCGCTGGGTCTGGGCGGACTGCCCTTCGAGACGGCCGAGCTGACCCTGCCGGAAGGCAGTGTGCTGGCCCTGTTCACCGACGGCCTGGTCCGGACCCACGACCGGGACGTCGACGACCAGCTCGACCGGCTGCGCACGGTCCTGGCCGACCACGACCGACCGCTGGACGAGCTCTGCGACCGGGTCACCGGCTCCCTGCTGCCCGGCCCGCCCGACGACGACGTCGCCCTCCTCCTGGTCCGCACCCGGATCCTCGACCACCACCGCACCGCGGAATGGGAACTGGCCGCCGACCCGGAGGTGGTGGGCCTCGCCCGCACGGCCGCCGCCACCCAGGTCCGCGACTGGGACCTGGACGAACTGACCTTCACCACGGAGCTGGTGGTGAGCGAACTGGTCACCAACGCGATCCGCTACGCCGGTTCGGGCCCGGTCCGCCTGCGCCTGATCCGCGACCGCAGCCTGATCTGCGAGGTCTCCGACACCGGCCACACCTCCCCCCACCTCCGCCACGCGAGCACCGACGACGAGGGCGGCCGCGGCCTGTTCCTGATCGCGCAGCTGACGCAGCACTGGGGGGCGCGGTACACGCCGACGGGGAAGACGATCTGGGCGGAACAGACGCTTCCGGCGGACTAACGTGCCGGGCGAAAGCGTAGCGCTTGCGATCTTAGGAGGAGAGGCGTAGAGAGGGAGTGAGGCAACTTCGCCCGGTCCCTGCAATATTGGGGATGGTCCCCATGCCTGACTCAGGCTGGGCTCTCCTCGGGGTGTTGATTCTGCTCGGCATTCTCGGTGCGGCAGGTGCGGCTTTCGCATGGCGGCTGGCCGTCAGGGAGGCAGCGCGCGAACCCAGGATCGAAGTGCTGGCCGGCATCGGAGGTGGATTGATCACCGGTATCGCCATAGGGGTGTCGGCTCTATTTCTCGAACAGTCACTCCAAGAGAGCCAGAAATACGCGGCGTGGCGCGCCAATGTCGAGATCGCCGAGGCCATACCCGGGTTCACGCCTGGAGACCGCGACATCAAGGGCATCAATTTCAGCGGAAAGGCGCTGCACAATGCGGATCTCAGGGGCGCAGACCTGCGGCATGCTCAGCTTCGAGACACCGACCTGACAGGGGCCGACCTCAGAGGAGCTCAGATGCAGGATGCGAACCTGATCGGGGCCAACTTCTATGAAGCAGATTTGAGGGACGCCGATCTTGACGGTGCCCAGCTGGAGAGTGCCAACTTCACTCATGCGATTGTCAACGGCCCAAAAACCTCCTTCCACGGCACGAGTATCAACTCGCTCACCTGCTGGCCAAAAGAATTTCTTACGGAGAAGCTCGAAGGGCACGATGTCGAGGGCGGGCAGGACGATGATTACAAGTGGGGCCAGAAGGTTCCCCACTGCGCTCTCTGGAAAGGCGGCGAGCGGGTCGGGTGAATGTCAGAGCTGGTGAACTGACAGACCATCGACACGAGCCCAGAAAACGATCAAGGGCCCTGTCTCACCGAAGTGATCCAAGGCCCTGACCTGGACAGAAAGTCCGACTCTCT
>NZ_BMQQ01000001.1:124817-140005 GCF_014648195.1 Streptomyces purpureus | reverse complement strand
CGGGACGACAGGATTTGAACCTGCGACCCCTTGACCCCCAGTCAAGTGCGCTACCAAGCTGCGCCACGTCCCGGTGCGCGTCGTCCCGGTTTCGGCCGGGGTGGGCGCGCAAGAGAACATTACCTCACTCCCGGGGGCGGGCGGACGCACGGGCTTCCGGGGGCAGGGGGACAATGGGGGTGTGAGCGGGACGTCGAGGGATCGGGACGCCGAGGGGCGGGCACGGAGTGCGCGACCGCGGGACGGGTTGGGGCGGCCGTTGCCGTACGGGGTCGAGGGCGTGGCGCGGCAGCCGGAGGGGGTCGTGCGGACCGCGGCGCAGACGCTGGAGGAGGCGCAGCGGCTGCTGGACGCGGGGATGCCGTTCCATGCGCATGAGGTGTTCGAGGATGCCTGGAAGTCGGGCCCCGCGGAGGAGCGGGTGCTGTGGCGGGGGCTCGCGCAGGTGGCGGTGGGGCTGACCCATGCGGCCCGGGGGAACACGGCGGGCGGAGCGCGGCTGCTGCGGCGTGGAGCGGGACATTTGGCGGACGGTCCGGCGGTCCATGGGATCGACGTGGCCGGCGTGGTGGCCTGGGCCGAGGAACTGGCGGAGCGGCTGAACGAGCCGGCCGCCCCGGTCGACCCGGCGGCGGAGGCGCCCCGGCTGCTGGCGGCGCCGGGCCGGCGCTGAGTCTCACTCCCGGCACAGGCGCCCCGGCTGCTGGCAGCGCCCGGCTCACGCTGAGATTCGCTCCCGGCCCGCGCTGAGGCTCACTCCTGGAGCAGGACCACCTCCAGGGTGCGCGGGCCGTGGACGCCTTCCACCCGGTCGAGTTCGATGTCGCTGGTGGCCGACGGGCCGGAGATCCAGGTGAGCGGGCGGGTCGGGTCCAGGCGCGGCATGGCCTGCGGGACCGACGCGACGACCTGGGAGGGGGCCCGTACGACGCAGATGTGGTGGTCCGGGACCAGGGTGATGCGGCGGCGGCCCTGGGCGGGGCCGCCGTCCAGGACGAGGGTGCCCGTCTCCGCGACGGCCAGGGCGCAGCCGGTGACGACGCTGTCCACGCGGTCGAGGTCCGCCGGGGTGAGGGCCGCCCGGTCGTCGACGTGGGCGGGGCCGTCCGGCGCAAGCCAGGCGGACGGCAGGCCCGTGGGCACCAGGACGGTCCGGGCGCCGCGCGCGGCCAGCAGGCGCCCGATCAGGGCGGCCACGCCGGCCGGGTCCGTGCGGTGGACGATCGCCCGGTAGTCGGCCAGGTTCTCGTGGAGCAGGTCGAGGACGGCGGCCGGGTCGTCGGGCGCGTGGATGGTGCGGTAGTCGCGCAGGATCTCCGGGGCCGGGGGCGCGTCGGCGACGGCGGCGCGGATGCGGGCGAGGATCCGCTCTCGGGAGCCGCCGGTGGTGTGCGTGGTCATGTGCGGTTCTTCCTCCACCAGTCGCGGAACGGTTCCGCGGGGAGTTCGGGCAGGTCACGGCTTTCGGTCCAGGCCTTGGTGCCGGGCGGCCGGGCCGGGTGCGCCCGACGGGTCCTGGCGGCGAGCCGCTCCCCCGCCGCGAGCACCGCGGGGTGGTCGAGGACCCAGCTCGCCACCTTGACGGCGGCCTGCTCCAGGCGGTGCCCGCCCTGGTCGGCCACCCGCTCGCGGAGGTGGACGAGGACCTCCGGGATGTCGATGGCGACCGGGCAGACGTCGTAGCAGGCGCCGCAGAGCGAGGAGGCGTACGGCAGTGACGCGTCGATCTCGCTGGTCGTGCCGCGCAGTTGGGGGCTGAGGATGGCGCCGATGGGGCCCGGGTAGACGGAGCCGTAGGCGTGGCCGCCGGCCCGCTCGTACACCGGGCAGACGTTGAGGCAGGCCGAGCAGCGGATGCAGCGCAGCGCCTGGCGTCCGACCTCGTCGGCGAGGGTGTCGGTGCGGCCGTTGTCGAGCAGCACCAGGTGGAAGGCGCGCGGGCCGTCGCCGTCGGTGGTGCCGGTCCACATCGAGGTGTAGGGGTTCATGCGTTCGGCGGTGGAGGAGCGCGGCAGGGTCTGCAGGAAGACCTCCAGGTCGCGCCAGGTGGGGATGGTCTTCTCGATGCCGACTACGGAGATCAGGGTCTCGGGGAGGGTGAGGCACATCCGGCCGTTGCCCTCGGATTCGAGGACGACGAGGGTGCCGGTCTCGGCGACCATGAAGTTGGCGCCGGAGACGGCGACCTTGGCGCGCAGGAACTTCTCGCGCAGATGGAGGCGGGCGGCTTCGGCGAGGTCGGCGGGGGTGTCGGTGAGGCCGTCGGGGGCGGGCCGTCCCCAGTCGGCCATGGTCCGGGCGAAGAGGTCGCGGATCTCGCCGCGGTTGCGGTGGATGGCGGGGACGAGGATGTGGGAGGGGCGGTCGTCGCCGAGCTGCACGATGAGTTCGGCGAGGTCGGTCTCGTAGGCGGTGATGCCGGCGGCTTCGAGGGCTTCGTTGAGTCCGATCTCCTGGGTGGCCATCGACTTGACCTTGACGACCTCGCGTTCGCCGGTGGCCTGGACGAGTGCGGTGACGATCGCGTTCGCCTCGGCGGCGTCGGCGGCCCAGTGGACGGTGCCGCCGGCGCGGGTGACCGCGGCCTCCAACTGCTCCAGGTAGGTGTCGAGATGGCGCAGGGTGTGGTCCTTGATCCGCCGGCCGGCCTCGCGCAGGCGGTCCCAGTCGTCGAGCTCGGCGACGGCGCGCGCCCTCTTGGTGCGGATGGTGTGGGTGGCGTGGCGGAGGTTGGCGCGCAGGGTGGGGTTGTGGACGGCGGCCTTGGCGGCCCGGGGGAAGGCCGGCATGCCGAGGAAGATGTCACTCACGCCAGGGCTCCTCTTCCGTGCTCGCGAGGATCTCCGCGAGGTGCAGGGTGCGCAGGGGGGCGCCTTCGCGGCGCAGGATGCCGCCGAGGTGCATGAGACAGGAGTTGTCGGCGCCGCAGAGCACGTCCGCCCCGGTGGAGAGGGCGTGGCGGACTTTGTCCCGGCCCATGGCCGCCGAGACGTCGGGGTTCTTGACGGCGAAGGTGCCGCCGAAGCCGCAGCACTCCTCGGCGCCCGGCAGTTCGCGCAGGTCGAGCCCCTTGACGGCGTCGAGGAGTCGGCGGGGGCCGGTGCCGAGCCCGAGGGCACGCAGCCCATGGCAGGAGGGGTGGTACGTGACGGTGTACGGGAAGTACGCGCCGACGTCGGTGACGCCGAGGACGTCGACCAGGAACTCGCTGAGCTCGTACGTACGCGGCGCGAGGGCGGCGGCCCGGTCGCCGAAGGAGGCGTAGTGGTGGCGGACCATCGCGGCGCACGAGCCGGACGGGGTGACCACGTACGCGTACTCCTCGAAGGCGCGGACGGTGCGGCGGACCAGGGGCTCGGTCTCGCGGCGGTAGCCGGTGTTGTACGGGGGCTGGCCGCAGCAGGTCTGGTCGGCGGGGAAGTCGACCTCGACCCCGAGCCGTTCCAGGATGCGGACGGTGGCCACGCCCGTGGACGGGTACACGGCGTCGTTGACGCAGGTGACGAAGAGGGCGACGCGCATGGTCGCAGGATATGCCGGTGCGGCCGGGCCGGGTAGGAGCGCTGGTGGCCGCCACCCGGCCGGGCGCCGGCGGGCGGTGTTCACCAGGTGAGACGGAGGGCCTCGGGCGAGCGGTGGATGAGGGTGGGCCGCATGACCACCTCGTGGTCGGGGTCGAGGCGTAGTCCGGGGAAGGCACGGGTGAACAGCGTGAGCGTCGCCCTTAGTTGAATGCGGGCGAGCTGGGATCCGGGGCAGCCGTGGGCGCCGTGCCCGAAGGCGAGATGGCGCGAGGGCGGGCGGGTGAGGTCGAAGGTGTCGGGGTGGGCGTGCCGGGCCGGGTCGCGGTTGGCGGCGCCGTAGGCGACGAACACGGTTGCCCCGACAGGCAGTTCGGTACCGGCGAGGGTGACCGGGCGGGTGGTGGTGCGCCGGAAGCCCTGGACGGCGGTGTCGTAGCGGGCGGCCTCCTCGATCGCGGCGGGTATGAGTTCGGGCCGCGCGCACAGCAGCTGCCACCGCTCCGGTGCGCGCAGCAGATGAAGGACGGTGGTGCCGATGAGCGCGGTGGTGGTGAGGTGCCCGGCGATGAGGAAGTTCTGGAGGTTGGCGACGAGTTCATGGCGCTGGTCGAGGGTGAGCTCGCCGCTGCCGGGGGCGAGGGCGGCGACCATCGTCGAGCACAGGTCGTCCTTCGGGTCTGCGCGCCGGGCACGGGCGTAGCGGTCGAGGAGGTGCTGGAGGTCCACGACGTCCTGGGCGGCGGCGATCTGCTCGGCCTCCGGCAGCGGGCGGAAGAGCAACTGCTCGGCGCGGTGGCTGCCGTGCACGGCGGCCGGGACGTCCTCGGGGTCGAGTCCGACGAGCCGGCCGACGACGGCGCCGGGCAGCCGGCGGGCGTACGACTCCATGAGCTCGGTACGGCGCCCGGCCTCGGCCAAGCCCCGCACGAGCTCCTTCGCCCGCTCGGCGGCGAACGAGGCGAGGGCGGCGGTCCTGGTCGCGGACAGGGCGCGGTTGAGCGGGGCGCGGTGGCGGCGGTGGGCGGCGCCGTCGGTGGAGATGACGGTGGGCCGGTCGCCGAGGCCGCCGGCGAGGACGGCGAGCGCGGCGGGCGCGGGCAGCACGTCGGGGCGCAGGACGTGGGCGGAGGAGAAGTCCTCGGGCCGCAGCAGGACTTCGCGTACGTCGGCGTCGCGAGCGACGAGCCAGGCGTCGAGTTCGGGGACGAAGGTCAGCCCGGGCTGTGCGCGGGCGTGCCGGTAGAGGGGGTAGGGGTCTCTTTGCAGCGCGTCGAGAAGGGCGTGCGATTGCGCGTCCACGCGGCGCCTCCGGGGCGGATGGGGGGTGCGGGCGGGTGGGTGCGGGGCAGTCAGGTCGGTCGGGTGCGGGTCGGGGGTCGGTCGGGTCGCGGGTCGGGCGGTGCGGCCATCGTGACCGGGCCCGACGCGGCCTGGCTACGCTCCACGCATGGATTTCGGCGTGAATCTCCTCAACTTCGGTACGGGCACCACGCCCGCGTCCCTCGCCCAACAGGCGTTGGACGCACGCGACTTCGGCTACACGTTCGCGATGATCTCCGACCACATCGCCGTCACCGCCGACGTGGACGCGGTCTACCCTTCCCCGTTCTACGACCAGTTCGCCCTCGCCGCGTTCCTCGCGGGCCGGGTGCCCGGGCTCACGCTGGGCACGTCGGTCACGGTCGTGCCGTACCGCCATCCGCTGCACACGGCCCGACTCGCCGCCAACGTGGACCAGTTGTGCGAGGGGGGCTTCATCCTCGGCGCCGGGATCGGCTGGTCGGAGCCGGAGTTCGAGGTGCTCGGGGTGGAGTTCAAGGACCGCGGGCGGATCAGCGACGAGTACCTGGCCGTGATCCGGGGGGCGTGGCGCGAGGACCCGTACTCATTCCGCGGCGCGTACGTCTCCTTCGACGGCGTGCGTACGGGCCCGGCTCCGGCGTCGCGACCGGGGATACCGGTGTGGGTGGGCGGGGACTCGCCGGCCGCGCTGCGCCGGGCGGCCCGGTTCGGGGAGGCCTGGCATCCGTACAAACCGTCGGTGCGGCGGCTGCGGGCGGCCCTGCCGGTGCTCGCGGCCGAGGCGGACGCGGCGGGGCGGGCTGCGCCGGCGCTCGCGCCCCGGCTCCACCTCCGGGTGACGGAGCGGCCGCTCGGCGAGGACCGGCCGGCCGGGCACGGCACCTCCGACCAGATACGCCGGGACCTGTGGGCGCTGGCCGAACTGGGCGCCACGCACGTCCTGTTCGACACCTACGCGGGGTTCCCTGAGCTGACCCGTGGCACGGCGCGGGAAGACCGGGCGTTGCTGGAGCGGGTGGTGACGCGGTTCGTGGACCCGGTCTCGGGTACCCCGCGCTGACCGGGCGGAGTCAGCGCAGCAGCCGCATGAGGACGGAGGTGTGGCTGTGGTCGGGGTCCTTGGCGGCGGTCAGCAGCATGAGCGGGCCCTTCGCGGCGAGCTCGCGGAGCCGCTGGAGCGCCTCGGCGGCCTCGGGGTCGGCGAGTTCGGCCTCGTAGCGGCGGCAGAACTCGTCGTACGTCCCGTCCGGGCCGTGGTACCAGCGCCGCAGTTCGGCCGAGGGGGTGAGGGCCTTGGGCCACTCGTCGACACGGGCGTCGGCCTTGGCGAGGCCGCGCGGCCAGAGGCGGTCGACCAGGACGCGCAGACCGTCGGCGGACTCCGGCGGATCGTATACACGGCGGACACGGATGTGCGGGCTGGATCGCTGCATCCATCCAGGGTGCACCGGCCGGGCGCCCGCGAACGGGCGGCCCGTGGCCGCCAGGCGGGTGTGTCGCTCGCCGTCGGCACGGGAACCCGGCCAAGGGCCGCGAACGGCGGGCCGTGGGCGCCGGGCCGGTATGTCGCTCACCGTCGGCACGGGAACCCGGCCAGGGGCCCACGAACGAGCGAACGTCGTCGGCGTATCGCCCGCAGTCACGCGGCGCGGGCCAACCGCCAGGCGCCCGCGAACCGGCCGGGCCTCACCGGAGCCCAGGCGTGGCGCACGCGTCAGACGGCGACGCTGGGGGCGGTTCCGGCGCGGCGCTGGGCCTCGCACAGGGCGCGGTGGCGGCGCCAGGCGGACCAGCCGCGCTGCTTGAGGTCGTCCTGGGCCATCGCGTAGGTGCGGCCGCCGACGACGTACTCCATGAAGTGGGCGACTCCGAGCTCGAACTCCGCTCCGCGGTCGATGCCTCGACGGCGGCCGAAGGAACGGCCCAGGTACTCCGTGGCGCTGGACATACGGTGCGGTCCTCCCGGTCTTCCCCCGTCCTGCTCTGGCGCGGTTCACTGTCGCGCAGGGAGCCGGGCGGGCGCGGGGACACCGTTCGACGATCACCCGTCGAACGTCTGAACACCAGGTGTACCGAGCGCGGGCAGGAGCACCGCCTCGACGAAGGCGGGCAGGGCGGCCGGGTCGGCGAGGCGGTCCTCGAAGAGCCGCTCGACGCGCAGGACGCCGAGGAAGCAGGGGGCGACGAAGCCGATGGCGGGGTTGTCGGCGGCGACCTCGCCGCGTTCGACCCCGCGCCGGACCATCGCGTCCAGGGCGGCGACCTCGGGCTGGAGCACGGTCTCGCGCAGCGCCTCGCGCAGATCGGGGTGCTGGAGGTAGGCCTGGGTGACGGCTTCGACGAGGGCGGTGTCGCGGTCGCCGCGGGCGGCGGCGGCCCGGGCCGCGGCGCGCAGGTCCCCGGCGAGCGAGCCGGTGTCGATCCCGGTGAAGAAGGTGGTGCGGCTCTTGTTCAAGGCGGCGGTGACCAGCCGGGGCTTGGTCCCCCACTGCCGGTACAGGGTCGCCTTGCCGCATTTGGTCCGGGCGGCGACGCCTTCCATCGTCACGGCGTCGTAGCCGCCCTCGCGGAGCAGGTCGAGGACGGCCTCGTACAGCTCGCGCTCCCGCTCGGGCGTGATCTTGCTGCGGCGCGCGGCGGCGGTGGCGGCCTGCGTGGACATGAGCTTCCTTCCCGGGACCGGCGGGGTGGTGCGCATCCGAGAGTAGGGGCCGCACAAACGAGACACAAACGTATCGAGACGTTTGCGTCTCGATGATTTGGCATCTAGGCTTCCCCCGTTTGCCGGTGATGTGCCGGGATGTCGGATCACCGGATGTCTGGATCTAAGGGGCCGCTCGGATGGCTGCCGGAATACGTTCCGCGGGGCGCGCGGGCGCCGCACGGGAAGCGCGGCCGCCGCTCGGGCGGGAGCTGCTGCTCGTGGCCGCGCTCTTCCTCGTCTACATGGCGGGCCGCCGGCTCGCGACGGGCCACGAGAGCCGCGCACTGCACAACGCCGACCGGATCTGGGAGCTGGAGCGGGCGGTGCGGCTGCCCGGCGAAGGTCTCGTGCAGCGGCTGCTGCTGCACAGCGAGCCGCTGGTGCACACCGCCAACACCTACTACGCGGCCGTGCACTTCCCGGCCACCGCCGCCTTCCTCGTCTGGCTGTACTGGCGGCGCCCCGCGCACTACCTCTGGTCCCGGCGGGTGCTCACGCTGCTCACCGGCGCCGCGCTCGCCCTGCATCTGCTGCTGCCGCTCGCGCCGCCGAGGATGCTGGCCGCCGCGGGCCTGGTCGACACCGCGCGGGTGTACGGGCCGTCCGTGTACGGCGCGGCGCCGGGGACGGACTCGCTGGCGAACCAGTTCGCGGCCATGCCCTCGCTGCACTTCGGCTGGGCTCTGATGGTCGCGATCGGACTGATCCGGGCCTGCGCCGGCCGGTGGCGGTGGCTGTGGCTGCTCCATCCGCTGGTGACCCTGCTGGTCGTCGTCTCCACCGCCAACCACTACTGGCTCGACGCGCTGGTGGCGGCCGTGCTGCTGGGCGGGGCGCTGCTGTCCGTACGGGCTCCGGGGCGGCCGTTCGCCATGGCGGCGCGGCCGGCGGGAGCGTCGCGGTGAACGGGATCGTCGTCGCCGTGCTGCTGTCGCTGGTGTCGGCCGCCGGGTACGCGCTGGCCGCGGTGATCCAGTCCCGGCTGTCGGGGAGTATGCGCGCGCTGCTCGCGAGGCCGCTGTGGTGGTGGGCCGTGGGCCTGAACGCGGCCGGGGCGCTCGCCCATGTCGGCGCGCTGCACTACGGCCCGCTGACGCTGGTTCAGCCGCTCGGCGCGCTCACGCTCGTCGCCGCGCTGCCGCTGGCGGCGAGGCGGGAGCGGCGGCGGGTGACCCGGGCCGAGTGGCGCGGGGCGCTCTCCACCCTGGCCGGACTCCTCGGACTGATCGCCGTCACCGGCCCGGCCACCCCCGGCGACGCCCTGTCCCTGCCGGAAGCGATGGCCGTGGCGGCGGCGACGGCCCTGCTGATCGCGGCCCTCGCGCGGGGGCGCCACGGGCTCGGCCAGGCGACCGCGTCCGGGGTCGCCTCGGCCGCCGCCTCCGCGCTCACCCAGACCCTGACGTCCTCGCTCGCGCTGCGGCAGCCCGGCGGGGCGGCCCTGTGGTGGCAGACGGCGGTGCTGGCGGTGGTGATCTCGGCCTTCGCGGCGGGCGGTCTCGTGCTCTCCCAGAGTGCGTACCGGGTGGGGCTCGCCGCGCCGCTGGCCGTGGTGAACCTCGCCAACCCGGCGGCGGCCGCGGTCATCGGCGTGAGTCTGCTCGGCGAAACGTTCCGCGCCGGCGCGTGGGGCTGGCTGATCGCGGCGGTCTCGGCGGCGCTGGCCGCGCGCGGAGTCCTCCTGCTGACCTTGCCGACCACCCCCACCGGGCCCCGCCCCACTTCGGCGCCACCGCAACGCGCCGAACCGGCCGCCGCTCCGGCCCGCTGACGGGCTGACACCCTCACCCGTCCCAGCCGGTGCGACCGGGGGCGCGGCAGCGGCTCCTCCCCCAGGTCCCGCGCCCGCGGGTGGTCGAGGCCGCCGGAGCCTGGCTCCTCGGACCACGGCCGGTGCACGGCGGCATCCGGGCCCGCCGCCGCTGACGCCAGGCCGGCCCGGCAGCCGGCCCCGTCCAGTCGTATGTACCGCATTTGCCTGAGGCATACGTACGACGCCCGGAGTCCGATCCCTTGGACGGAGCTCCGGGCGTCGTACGTCATATGACGGCGATGCCGCTCAGCCGGCAAGCAGTGGTTCCCGCCCACCGCGCATCGCGCGTAGATACGTCCTGCGGGTCTCCTCGTCCACGGCGACCTGCAGCTCGTCGCGCAGCCGCGACTCGCACAGCTCGAACCAGCGCTGCACCTGGCGGAGTTGGCCCAGCGCCGCGTGAACGGACATCAGCGTCCGGTACGTGGGCTCGTGGTACGGCTCACTCTCCAGGATCCGGTGGCCCCAGTGCATGGCCGCCAGGAGGTCGCCGGAGCGCAGCGAAGCCTCCATCACCTGCTGGACCGCGTAGAGGAAACGGCTGTGCAGCCATTCACGCCGGACGTTGATCCACTCCGCCGACGAGCCGTACAGGAATTCCCCGTGATACATCTCCGCAGCACGCCTGAAATATGGCGTGGCCTCGTCAAGGCGGCCGGCCACCATGGCGGCCTGCCCCTTGTCGATCAGCTCGTCGAAGATCTCGTAGTCGATCCGGACGTCGTCCACTTCCAGCCGGTAGCCGGAGCCCACCGTCTCCAAGCGGAGGGGCCGTTCGTGTGACAACACGGCTACTGTCTGCGTCGCAGCACCACCACCGGCCGGAAGCAGAATCCGCCGCAGGTTGTGCACGGCGACCTTCACATGGCTGGAATTCGCACCCCACTCAGCCTCGGGCCAGAGCGCCTCGTACAACGTGTCCCGAGAAACTATCCGCCCCTTGCGCAGCAGCAGGAATTGCAGCAGCTCCTTGGTTTTTCCGGCCGACCATCGCTCGACCGAAATACCCCCCATACTGAAGCGAAATTCGCCGAGGCCGTTCACTTCAGCCCTTGCTTCCATCAATGGACCTTTCCGCGTGTGCCGAGTTGTTGATCGCACAGGCGCCCCCCAGGTCGACGCTGTTTTCCCCTGTGTGCCCACGGGCCCTGAATGGTTCAATCCGCAAGCTGTCCGCGTCGGCCAAGTCGGCCATAACAGACAGAACATCGCAGGACGGTTCGGGCCGGGTCTCGGCCGCTACCGTGGGATCCGTAGCTCTCATCTGGCATGCGACAAGAATCAAACACAAGGCCGGGTTCGGCCAGTGTCGAGTCTGTCCGGAAACGCAAATCCTCTGCCAGACTTCGTGGCATGAGCCCATTCCAGAAAGTCGCGGCCTACGCCCGGCCGGGAACCGCCGCCTTCGGTCTGGGCGTTGTGGGGGAGATCTTCGCCGACCGCAGCGCCCGCGGACTGCCCGCGTTCAGCCTCAGCGTCTGTACGGATGAACCGGGATCGATACCGACCAATATCGGACTCTCCATGGACGTGGACAGCGGTCTCGACCGGCTGGCCGCCGCCGACCTGGTGATCCTGCTGCCGACGGACAACTACGGCACCGAGCCGTCCCCCGAGGTGCTGGACGCCGTGCACGCCGCGTACGACCGGGGGGCGACCGTCGCGGCGTACTGCGTGGGGAGTTACCTGCTGGCGGCCACCGGCCTGCTCAACGGGCTGCGGGCGACCACCCACTGGCGCTACGCGGCGGAGTTCGCCCACCGCTTCCCGGAGGTCAAGCTCCAGGAGGACGCGCTGTACGTGGACGAGGGAAGGATCCTCACGGGGGCCGGGGCGGCCGCGGGGATCGATCTCTGCCTGCATCTGCTGCGCCGCGAGTACGGCGCACACGCGGCCAACGAGATCGCCCGGACCCTGGTGGTGGCACCCCACCGGGAGGGCGACCAGGCGCAGTTCGTCTCCGCGCCGCTGCCGCAGCGCGAGGCGGATCGTTTCTCCTCGGTGATCCTCTGGGCTCGCGAGAACCTCCACCAGTCCATCAAGATCGACGAACTCGCCTCCCGCGCCCTGATGAGCCCGCGGACCTTCGCCCGGCGCTTCCAGGAGGCCATGGGGGCGAGCCCGCACGCCTGGCTGGTCAATCTGCGGCTCTCGCGGGCCGAGGAGCTCCTGGAGACGACCGACCTGCCGGTCGAGGAGGTCGCCCGCCAGGTCGGATACACGTCCGCCGCGGCGCTGCGTCATCAGTTCATGCAGCGCCGCGGCGTACCGCCCCGGTCCTACCGGCGGGCCTTCAGCAGACGGGCTCCGGCGGAGGATTCCGGCCCGCCGGGTCCGTTATCCGCCAACCGCGCACCCCCGCACCGGCCTGGCGACCCCCGGGTCATGACCATCCGCCGGAGCCGATGTGCTCCGCCGCCGTACGGCTCGCGGCGAGCGCCGTCTTGGCCGCTCCCCCGCTGCCGCCGGTGAAGGTGAACAGACCGGGCGTGAGCGCCCGCAGCTTGAGACCGGCCGGCGTGCTGTAGCAGTCGGCCGCGGTGATCGTGGTGACCTTGACGCTCCCCAGGTCGGACAGGTCGAGCCGGCTGCGCGCCACGGCGAGCACCCGGCCGGCCACGGCCGCGTCGACCTGGAGGCCCGAAGGGTCCACGTCCCACCGGTCGGTGGGCAGCCCCAGCAGGGTCGCCCCGTCGGGCGTGCAGCGCCCGTAGAGCCCGGTGGTCTCGTCGACGAAGGTGCCGAGGCCCGGCACCCGGCCCGGGAAGAGGCTGTACTGGATCTGCTTGGTCCGCAGCCCCTGGTCGTCGAGACCGCTCGCGGCGAGGAGGCGGGGGGTCCACGCCCCGGCCGCGACGACGACGGCGTCGTAGCCGCGCAGCGCCCCTTCGGCGAGCCGGATCCCGCGGTCCTCCGTCACGGCCGCCACCCGCTCGTGGCGGACCCGGACCGCCGGGCCGCTCAGATCGACCAGGACCGCGTCGCGCAGCCGGCGCGGGGCGATGTAGCCGGCCGTCCGCTCCGCCACCCCCACCGTGTCGTCGGGCAGGCCCTGGAGGCCGAAGCCGGAGCGGAGCTCCTCGCGGCCGACCGTCCGTACGGAGCCGGGTAGTTGCCGGTCGACCGTCTTGACCAGGTCCTCGATGTCGGGGTGCGGGGGCAGCGCGTAGACGGCCCCGGTCTCGCGGTAGTCGGCCCACTGGCGCAGCCGGGGGTCGCCGAGGAGTTCGGTGAGGCTGGCGCCGGCCGCCTCTGCGAGGTCTCCCTGTGTCTCGAAGCCCCGTACCAGTCCGCCCGACGCGTGGGTGGCGTCGTCCCAGAAGCCGTCCGGGGGGCCGGTGAAGAGGTCCACCGACAGTGCGTAGGGGGCGCGGGCGAGCCGCCAGGTCAGCAGGGCGCCGGCGAGTCCGCCGCCGACGACCGCGATGCGGCCCGCCGCGTCGCGTGGCTCAGTCATGGTCCGTCCCGCCGTCCGCCGGGGCGGCGGTGGCCGCGGTCGGGTCGAGGGACAGGGTGGCCAGCGACGCCGCCTTGCTCAGGGTCTCCTCGCAGGCGGCGCGGGACCGGCCCGCGGCTATCACGTACGCGTAGCGGGTGAGGTAGCCGTTGGGGGGCAGTGCGAGTGCGGCGCCGGGGGCCACCATCGTCGTGCTCTCCAGGAGACCCGGCACCTGGCCGGTGTCGGGCACGCCCACGGCGGTGACCGTACCGTCGGCCGGCGGGTAGAGGAAGCGGACGCCGACGGTGCGCCGTTCGGTCGCCGTCCAGGAGGGGCGTACGCCCGTGGCGACGTCGACGGCGACCGAGCCCGGGGCGATCCCGGTGGCGAGCTTGCCGAGGTAGGGGATCCGGTCGCCGCCGAGGCGGGCGTTGACCTCGATGATCACCGGTCCGCGGGAGGTCAGTTTGACCTCGGTGTGGGTCATGCCGTGGCCGAGTCCCAGCTCGCGGTGGGCGGTGACCAGGACGGAGAGCAGTTCGGCGTCCTCCAGGAGCGGGTCGGCGGCGTCCACCACATGCCCGGTCTCCTCGAAGTAGGGCGCGAGCCCTACCTCCTTGTGGGCGACGAAGAGCGGAGTGTACTCGCCGTCGAAGACCACGCCGTCGATGCTGATCTCGGGGCCGGTGACGCACTCCTCGACCAGCACCCCGCCCTCGTAGTCGGGGTTGCCGCCGTGGCTGGCGGCCTCGGTCATCGTGTACGCGGCCTCGATCTCGTCGGGGCCGTCGACCCGGATGACGCCGATGCTGGCGCCCATGCCGCGCGGCTTGAGGACGACCGGGTAGCCGAACTCGTCGGCCGTGCGCAGCGCCTCGCCGGCGTCGGTGACGTAGGCGAACCGCGGCTGGGGCAGCCCGGCGGCGGTCAGGATCCGGCGGGAGCTGTGCTTGTTGCGGCAGTTGTCGGCCCCGCGCACGGTCAGGCCGGGCAGGCCGAGCCGTTCGGCGATGTGCGCGGTGGCGACGACCAGCGTCTCGTCGTAACTGAACACGCCGGCCACCGGGTGTTCGGCGGCGACCGCCTCGGCCGCCCGCAGCAGTGCCTCCGGGTCGGGAACGAGACGTTCCTCGTCGCGCAGCGGCACGGTCGTGGCACCCTTCACATAGGGCGTCTGCCAGGTCGGGTCGGTGGCGTCGAGCAGCCAGACGGGGCGCCGCGCGGCCGCGTCGGCCAGCAGGTACTCCCGGTAGGCCTGCCCACCGCTGCCGACGACGAGCACGAGGCCGTCGTCCCGCTCCTTCGCCGTGGTGTCCGCCACTTCTCTCACCTCCACTGTCATCCCCTCGCAGAATTGATCGGGACCCGTTCCTTGGCCGCGATGCGCGCGATGCGCGGTTCGGCGAGCCTCTGGTAGTCCGTGGTGGACAGCGCCACGGAGCGGTCGAGTCGGGCGGCGTTGAAATAGATCTCCTCGAGACCGAGGAGTTCCTCGTCGACGACGAGGTGGAGATCGGGGTGGAAGCTGAACGGCATGACCGTGCCGCTCACGCTTCCGGCGAGCCGTTCGGCCACCTCTTTGGTGGCGAAGGCGGTCCGGCCGCCGCCGGCGATCTCGCCGAGGGCGGCGAGATCGACCTGGCGGTGGCCGGGGACGACCGCGAGCAGATAGCGGCCGACCCGTTTGGTGATGCCCACCCGCGCCACGATGCATTTGGCGGCGTGCTCCAGCGGGTGGCCGCGCAGTTGGCTGGCGAGGTCCGTGCGGCCCTCGGGCGGGTGGTCGATGAGGCGGTAGCGGGCCTGGTTGGCGTCCAGAAAGCTGATCAGTCTCTGGTACATCGCGGACGCCTCACTCCTCGGGCTGGTTCTCGACGAAGTACCAGTCCTCGGGGCTGATCAGCCCGAAGGGGTTGACCGGAGTGACACCGCGCAGGTCGTGGGCGACCTCCAGGAGCCGGAAGGGGAAGTTGGGCATCCAGATGACCGGTACCTGTTCGGCGATGTAGTCCTGGTAGGCGTAGAGCTCCTCCAGGTCGTCGCTGACGACCGTGCGGGCGATCAGCTCGTCCGCCTTCGGGTCGCTGTAGCTGCCGAAGTTGACCGGGGAACCGGTGGAGTAGAGCGCCTCACCGGTGGGCAGGAAGCCCGGTCCGTAGCCCCAGCCGCCGTTCCAGTCGCTGAACTGCCACAGGCAGGGGCTGTCGGGGCCGGGTGTGCAGGTGGTGTCCTCCAGGACGAGCACGCTCGCCTCGACCTCGGTCAGCTCGATCTCGATGCCGGCCCGGGCCGCGTCGGCGGCGAACTTCTCCATCACCGACGTGAGGGTGCGGTGCCCGGCCGCGTACCGCATGGAGAACCGCATCTCGGCGCCCTCGGGGATGTCCGCCCCCGCCTCGCCCGGGC
>NZ_BMQQ01000001.1:87901-124783 GCF_014648195.1 Streptomyces purpureus | reverse complement strand
CGGTGCCCGGGCGTACGCACCGCGCCGGGGTGGTGCTGGTGTCCCAGCCGTTCTCGGTGAGCAGGGCGCGGGCCCGCTCGACGTCGAAGGGGTAGGGGTCCTTGCGGCGGGCCGGCGAGAGCAGCGGGCTTTCGGGCAGGGCCGGCACCGGGCCGGTCGTCGGGTAGCCGTAGCCCTTGTAGACGTCGCGGATCGCGCCGTCCGAGTCGAGGCAGGACTGCAGGGCCTGGCGGAAGTAGAGCTGCTTGAAGATCTTCCCGGCGACCGTGGGGTTGTTGAAGTTGATCGGGAAGTAGTGGATCTTGTACGTGAGTTGGGGCACGAGACGGTACCGCTCGCCCAGCGGGTTCGGGCCGCCGGTCATCGGGTCCTCGGCCGGCTCGGTGACCTCGTCGAACGGCAGGAAGCCGATCTGGACGCCCTCGGGCGAGTCCGGGCCCTGCCGCAGCTTCTCGTACTGGTCGTCGTCCGAGGCGGTCGGCACCAGCCGGAAGGCGTCGAGGTGGGGCTTGTCCGCTCCGGAGTAGTGCTCGTTGGGCACGAGCACGGCCTCGCCCGAGGTGCCGTCGATGGTGTACGTGTGCAGCTTCCAGGGGCCGTTGACGACACCCCAGACGGGGCTGCTGTCCCAGGTCTTGCGCTCGTCGTTGCAGGCCCGCAGGTAGGCGTAGACGGCGGAGGCCTGGGACGGGTCGTGGGTGGCGTCGGCGGGGGCGTCGTCGGCGGTGCGGTCCCAGGCCCTGGGCAGCGGGGTGATGGTGGAGAACTGGTTCATCAGCACCCAGTTGTGCGAGTAGGCGCGGTCGAAGGTGAAGCTCACCTTGTCTTCCGCGACCTTCTCGTAGCGGACCAGGTTGTCCGGGAAGAAGCCGGGCGAGTAGCCGCCGAACCTGCTCTTCTCCGCCTCCAGCAGATGCATCCACAGCATCACGTTGTCGGCGTTGACCATCTCACCGTTGGACCAGCGGTACGGCTTGAGGGTGATCGTCGCCGTGCGGCCGTCCTCGTCCCACTCCGGGGGCAGCGCGAGGCTGCGCTCGTAGTCGACGGTCGGGGAGCCGCCGCTGCCGTACCAGTACAGCGGCCGGTACATCAGCGTCTGGAACTCGTGCAGATTGGCGATGCCGTAGTAGTCGCCGGGCGTGAAAGGGAAGATGAAGACCGGGCTGAAGCCGTTGGTGCACGCCCAGGTGACCGTGCCGCCGCGGCGCGGGGTCTCGGTGCTGGTCATGCCGGGACCTCCTCCAGCTCCGAGATGCCGCTGTCGGCGCGCTCGCCGTACCGCTCCCAGCGCTCGCTGAGCCGGATCCGCCCGTCGGGCAGGACCTCGGGGGTGCTCCAGCAGCGGCCGGCGATCACCTCACCGTCGGCAAGGACCATGGTGTACGTGAACTCCAGCGTGCCGTCGTCGGCCGCGTGCCCGGTCAGGGCGCCCTTCTTGACGTCTCCGCCGGCGAAGTCGGCCCACAGCAGGGAGCCTTCCTGGCGGTAGCGGGCGACGGGGGCGTCGTCGCCGTAGGCGGTGTTGCGGAACCGCCGGCCGTCGTAGTCGATCGTCATCGGCGTATCTCCAGAGTGCAGCACTTCACGGCACCACCGGCCTTCAGCAGTTCGGACATGTCCACGCCGTGCGGCTCGAAGCCGCGGTCGCGCAGTTCGCCGATCAGGTGGGTGGCGGCCTCCGGCAGGACGACGTGCAGGCCGTCGCTGATGGCGTTGAGGCCGAACACGTCGGCGTCGGCCTGGGTGGCCAGGATCGCTTCGGGGTACAGCTCGCTCAGGGTCTGCCGGCTCTCCTCGGAGAACGCGGCGGGGTTGTACATGACGAGGTCGTCGGTGAGGACGCTGAGCGCGGTGTCCAGGTGGTAGAAGCGGGGGTCGACCAGGGTCAGCCCGACGACCGGGCGGCCGAAGAACGCGGCCAGCTCCTCGTGGGCGCCCGGGTCGCTGCGGAAGCCGGTGCCGGCCAAGATGCGCTCACCGGCGGCGAGGAAGTCGCCCTCGCCCTCGTTGACGTACTCCGGCGCGAGGACGTGCTCGTAGCCGGCCGCGGTGAACCACTTCTGGTAGGCGTCGGCCTCGGCGGCGCGCTCCTGGTGGCGGAACTTGGCCAGCAGCACCTTGCCGTCGATCACGGTGGCGCCGTTGGCGGAGAAGACCATGTCGGGCAGGCCCTCGACCGGGTCGATGAACGAGACCTGGTGACCGAAGTCGACGTACAGGTCGCGGATGCGCTCCCACTGGGCGATGGCCAGCTGGTGGTCCATCGGCTTGGTGGGGTCCATCCAGGGGTTGATGGAGTAGCTGACCTCGAAGTGGGTCGGACGGCACATCAGAAAGTGGCGCGGGGTGGCCTGACGCCGGGTGGTCTCAGACATGGATGTCGCTCATCTCTGTGTGTATGCGGTCGGCGAGGCGGGTCGCGCTGCCGAGTGCGTCGTCCAGGGAGGTCCCGGTGGTACCGAGGAAGCCCAGGATGTTGTTGCCGTGCGGGGGACGCTTGATGACGTCCCCCGGATGTGCGGTGATCTTGAGGAAGAAGATGTCGGGCGAGGCGGCGACGTCCTCGGGGACGTGCACCGACTCGACCTTGCCGGCCTGGCTGATCAGGCACATGGCCGCGGTGTGGACCTCGGTCGGGGCGTAGTGCCCGACGTCGGGGCGGACTCCGGAGGCGACGTCCACCACGCACCGGATCGGGTCGTGTCCGGCGCTGATGCGGGCCATGTGGTCGAGGCCTCCGCCGCCGGGGCGGATCGCGATCTCCAGGATGTACGGCCGGCCCTGGTGGAAGCGGACCTCGGCGTGCAGGACGGCCCGGCGCAGGCCCTGGGCGTGGGCGGCGGCCTTGACGACCCGCTGGACCTCGGCGAGCTGCTCCTCGGTCAGGGCGCTCGGGGCGTGGTGGACGTCGTCGTCGAAGGTGCCGCCCTCGACCGTGACCCGGTCGACGACGGAGCCGAGGTAGACCTCGTCGTCCCAGGCGAGCGCCTCGATGAGGTGCTCGTGCCCGTCGAGGTAGGACTCCACGAGCAGTCCGTGCGGGCCCAGTTCGAGGCCGTCGGCCTCCATCAGGGCCCACGACATCGATTCGATGCCCTTGGCGGCGTCGGCGAACCGGGTCCGCAGCTCCTCGGCGTCGTCGATCTTGAAGACGAAGTTGGACGCGGCGCCCAGGGTCGGCTTCAGGATCAGCGGGTAGCCGAAGTCCTCCCCGGCGGCGAGCGCGGCCTCGACGTCCGGCACGTAGCGGAAGTCGGGGTGGGGTGCGCCGCCGCTCCTGTGGGCCTCGCGCATGAGGAGCTTGTTGCGGCTGGTGCGGGCGGCCTCCAGGCCGACGCCGGGCAGTCCGAGCGCCTCGGCGACCGCGGCCACCGCGACGACTCCGGACTCGGAGAAGGTGAGCACGCCGTCGAAGCCGGTCTCGGCGTGCCAGGTGCGGGCCGCCGCGATCAGGTCGTCGATGTGCTGCGAGCCGGCGACACGGTAGCGGTCGGCGGGCCAGAAGTCGTCGGTGCCGACGCCGTTGAGGACGTGGACCGTCGCGCCGAGCGCCTCGAGCTGCTGGTAGCGGGAGACGTAGTAGGTGGCGTTCTGGCGGGCTTCCAGGGCGAGCAGCTTCATTGGGGCCGCCTCCTTCTCAGGCCGTGGTCTCGGCGACGGCCGGGGAACCGGCCGCCTCCGCCTTGCGGATACGGGCCTCGGTGCGGGTGAGCGAGGTGACGGTGACCACGGCGATGACGGCGACCAGGCCGGCGAGGACGTAGAAGCCGTAGCGCACGTCGGTCGCGTCGACGAGCAGGGAGATCAGCACGGTCGCGGTGGTACCGGCGGCCAGACCGAAGGCGTTGGTGGCACCGAAGACGAAGCCGGTGCGCTCTTCGGGCGAGGCGGTCATCAGGGCCGTACGGGCCGAGATGCGGGCCATGCCGAAGGTGAGACCGGCCAGCGGGATGACGGCCATCATGATCCACAGGTGGGTGGTCTCCAGGACCAGGATCACGGCGAAGGCGAGGTAGCCGATGAGCGCGGCCTTGGTGACGGTGGAGCGGGCCGAGAACTTCTTGAAGGCGGCGGCCGCGAACAGGGCGCCGATACCGAACAGGGCGTCGACCACACCGAGGATGCCGACGCTGCTGTTGAAGCCGTCGATGACCAGGACCAGCAGGATGCTGTTGCCGACGATGATGACGATGTTGCCGATGGCGTAGAGCAGGCCGAGACGGGCCAGCGGCGGGCGGACGCCGGCCTTCTTCGCGGCGGCGGCGGAGGCGGCGGAGGCGGCCTTCTCCTCGGCGGTCTGCGGGGCGGCGGCCGGGCGGCGGCCGAGGGCGAACAGCATCGCGGCGGAGATCAGGAAGGTGACGGCGTTGAAGTAGAACAGCGAGTTGACGCCGACCCAGGCGATGACCCAGCCACCGATGGCGGCCGAGGCGAGCGTACCGGCCTGGATCGCGATCTCGGCGTTGCCGTTGAACTGCGCGAGCCGGGACTCCGGGATCCGCTCCTTGATCAGGGCGTTGCTCGCCGGGAAGAACAGCGCGGCGGACAGGGCGAGGACGAAGCTCGCCACGTACGAGACGGTGGTCGGCTCACCGTCGAGGTACAGCCACAGCGGCAGGGCCACCGCGGCGGCGGCGCTGATCAGGTCGGAGATGAGCGCCAGCGTCCGGCGGTCGAAGCGGTCGGCGATCTTGCCGAACCAGAGGGAGAGCGCCACCTGCGGGATGGTCACGGCGATCATCAGCCAGCTGACCGCGAGCATCGTGCTCGCCTCGGTGAAGACCAGGTAGGCGGCGGCGGTCAGCTGGATGCCGTTGCCCAGGTTGGTGATGAAGGTCGCCGGGATGAGCAGCCTCTCGGCGCGATTGGCGCGCGGCGCGGTGGGATTCTCGCCCAAAGCCTTGGTGCTGGACACGTTTCTCCTCGGATGGGTCATCAGGTGGGGGGACGGTGGTGCGGGCGCACCAGGGCGGGGGCCCGGGCGCCGGGCGGGCCGGCCGGGACGGGGCCCCGGACCGGTGGAGGCGGTCCGGGCCCGGCGCGGCCGTCAGACCCTGGCGTCGGCCAGGGCGGCCGGGGCGTCGGCCCCGACGGTGGTGGACAGGGTCGGCAGGTGCAGCGCCGGGACCGATGTCGTGGTGGTGCAGCGGGCCGGGATCGCCAGATCCACACCGGCTTCGGCGGCCCGGGCCGCGACGTCGGCGAGGATCGGCGCGGCGCACGCGAGCAGTGTCCGTACGGCGAGCGTGAAGTCGCCCAGCGCCACCTGGGATCCGGCGTCCGTACGGTCGGCCTGCTGCAGCAGCCGGTCGACGTGGACGACGATCAGGTCGGCCGCCCGGTGCAGGCTGAAGCTCTGCAGCTCGTAGTGCGAGCGGAACCGCTCGACGACGGTGCCGGCTTCCTTGGCGCCGGTCGGGGAGACCGGCAGCGGCTCGTCGCGGGAGACGCCGGCGAGCAGCGTGTCCAGCCGGGCCGAGAGCCGGTTCCACGGGTCCACGAGCCGGGAGGTGACCAGGCCGTCGAGGGCAGCGCGGCTGAAGTTGGTGCGGGAGTGCTCCGGCGCGGTGAGCGCGAGGTAGAACTTGGCCAGGTCGCGCGGGACTTCGGCGACGAGGTCCCGGGCCCAGACGACATGGCCTTTACTGGTGGAGAACTTCTCGTTCTCCAGCTCGTAGAACTCGTTCGAGACGATGGCGTGCGGCTCGATGTAGCGGTCCCCGTGCGCCATCAGCAGGGCGAGGTGCGTCATTCCCCAGAAGTAGACGTTGTCGAAGCCGAGGAAGTAGACGAGATCGATGCCGTGTTCGGAGAGCCAGTGCTCGTCGTACCGGTCGGTGTGGTCGCCCAGTTGCTCGGCGGCCCACCAGGTGCAGTACATCGAGGCGGCCATGCCCTCGGCCCAGGCGTTGAGGGTCTGGCCGGGGGTCTCGGGGAACGGCGCCTCGATGCCCCACGGGGTCGGGTAGGTGAGGGGGAAGTCCGGCAGCGGCCGGGCGAGCGCCTCGCGGACCAGTTGCGCGGTGTGCGGGCGCAGCATGTGGCGGTGCTTGGCGTAGTAGTTGGCGAGCTGGACGCGGTACTCCTCCATGGGCAGCACCAGGATCTCCACCTCGCGGTGGGTGACCTGGGCGTCCGGGTCGGTGGTGGAGCGCGGCCGCAGCAGCTCGTCGAAGTTGTTCGGGTGGCCGCAGGACTCGCACAGTCCGCCGCGGCTCTCCAGCAGGCAGACCGGGCAGTCGCCGGCGACGAGGCCTTCCATCAGGAACTCGCCGGTGGCCTCCACGTAGGGCAGCCGGACCGTCTTGAGCTTGAAGGCGCCGGCGGTGTGCAGGTCCGTGACGAAGTCCAGGACGGTCTGGCGGTAGCCCTTGTCGAAGGGGGCGAACCCGTCGACGGAGATCCCGGCCGCGTCCAGGGTGGTGCGGATCTGCTCCCAGGATGTGGCGGCCAGCGCCTCGGGGGTCGTACCGGCGCGCCGGGCGCTCGCCACGACATAGGTCTGGCTGTCGTCGGTGCCGCTGGTGTAGATGACCGGGCGGCCGGAGGCGCGCAGGTAGCGGGCGTAGACGTCGCCGGCGAGGAAGGGGCCGGCGAGGTGTCCGGTGTGCAGGTCGCCGTTGGGCGTCGGAGGCGGGGCGATGATGACGGTACGGCGCTGGCTGCCGTCGGTCATGACGCTCTCTCCCCGTGGCGGGCGGCGAACTTCTCGGTCATCTCCAGGTCCCACCAGACGCTGTACATCTCGAAGTCCTCACCGGACTCGTTGACCACGCGGTGCTCGATGCCGGGCGGGAAGTGCACGATGTCGCCGGTGACGAACGGGGTGCGCTCGCCCTGGGACTCCAGGAACGCCTCGCCCTTGACCGCGATGAATATCTCGTACTCGTGGTGGGCGTGCGGCGTCGAGGCGGTGCCGGGGCGGATCACACACCAGGAGCCCTCGAAGGGGGCGTTGAGCGCCGGCCAGGGCACCAGACGCTGGGCGTCCAGGCCGTTCTCGTGCTTCAGGTTCTGACGGTCTAGCCCGCGTAGCTCCATGCCGGAGCCTCCTCTTCGGTGTTCTCGTCCGCGTCCGCGGAGGTGTGGGAAGGGGTCGCCGAGGTGGGGCGTACGCCCGCGCGGCGGCGGAGGATGTCGGTGGTGATCTCGCCCGAGCGGGCAGCCAGCACGCTGAGCAGCGAGTCGGCGATGCCGTGGGTGGCCTCGTTGACGCCCTGCAGGTAGCACAGCGCCGAGGTGGGGCCGGAAGCACCGGTCTGCAGCAGGTAGTTGCGGTCCACGGTGAGGGAGTCCAGGCCGAGGGCCGCGCCGAAGCCGCGCACCATCGCCGGCATGTCCCGGACGAATCCGGTGCCGAGCAGGACCACGTCGCCAGCGAGTTCCCTGACGGATCCGTCGCGCCGGTCCGACAGGGTGAGCACGACCTCGTCCTCGTCGGAGCGGGCGGCCGTGATGTCGGAGAGGGTGACCATGTGCAGCCGCTGGGTGCCGTCCAGCTTCTCCAGGTACATCTGGCGGTACATGGAGTCCAGCAGCGACGGCGCGAGACCGGCGTAGTTGGCCCGGTGCATCTCGGACAGCATCTGCGCCCGCGCCTCGGGCCGCGAGGCGTGGAACTCGTCGATGAAGGACGGGTAGAAGAGTTCGTTGGTGAACTTGCTGCCGTCGTAGGTGGACAGACCGATCGAGCGCATCACCATGGTGCACTCGGCCTCGGGGTAGCGTTGGTACGCCGTCCACAGCATCTCGGCCGCGCTCTGCGCGCCGCCGACGACGATCACCCGCTTGGGCGCCAGCGCGTCGAGCTCGTCGGTGCGGGTGAGGAACTCGGTGCTGTGGATGTAGCGGCCCGGGTCGACGTCCTTGAGGACGTCGGGGATGTTCGCGTCACGTCCGGCGCCGATGACGAGGTAGCGGCAGGCGATCGTGGAGCCGTCGGCGAGGTGCACCAGCCAGCTGCCGGGCGTCCCGTCGGCGTCGAGCAGCGGCTCGACGCGCACGGCCCGCCGGCCGTACTCGATGCGGACCTTCTCGAGGGATTCCGCGACCCAGCGCAGGTACTGGGATATCTCGCTGCGGTACGGGGTGAACGTACCGAGGTTGATGAAGTCGTCCAGCCGGCTCTGGTCGTGCAGGTAGTTGATGAACGAGTACTTGCTGACCGGGTTGCGGAGGGTGACCAGGTCCTTCAGGAAGGACACCTGGCTCTGGCTCCAGGGCAGCAGCATGCCCGGCTGCCAGACGATGCCGTCCTGCTGCTCGATGATGAGCGAGTCGCGGGCCAGACTCGCCGGAGCCATTTCCTCCAGCGCGACGGCCAGGGCGAGGTTGGCCGGGCCGGCGCCGATGGCAAGCAGCTCGATATCTCTGTGGCTCAAGACATCTCCTCTGTGTGGAGAGCCGGCGGCAGAGCGTCCGCCGAGGAATGTGCCGTGAGCGTAAGAACCGCTGGTTGTGGGCCGGTTGTGGGCCGGTTACGCGCTGGTCGTGACCCGGGCATGGACGGCCGGTGGCTTCCCGGCGACCCGCTTCGGGAGCGGAAATGGCCGAAAGACCGACCCTCCGGTGGGCGGGCGGTGGTCCGGTGACGGGCCGTTCTGCGACGATCCGGGCGGAGGCGATCACCATGACGCGTACACCCCCCGCACCGCTCACCGTGGACCGGGCGACGCCCGGCGACTGGGCCCAGGTCACCGCCTGGGCGGCGGACGAGGGCTGGAACCCCGGTCTTCTCGACGCGGAGTCCTTCTTCGCGCAGGACCCCGAGGGCTTCTTCCTCGGCCGGATCGACGGAGAGCCGGTCTCCGCGGTCTCGGTCGTCAACTACACCGACACCTACGCCTTCCTGGGCTTCTACCTGGTCCGCCCGGACCTGCGGGGCCGCGGCCTGGGCCTGGCCACCTGGCGGGCGGCGCTGCGCCACGCCGGGGACCGTACGGTCGGCCTGGACGGGGTCCCCGCGCAGCAGGACAACTACCGCCGCTCGGGGTTCGAACTGGCCTACCGCACGACCCGGTACGTCGGCTCGTTCCCGGCCGTCGCGGCGGCGCCGGGCGTCGTCCCGGCGAAGGAGGCCGGCCTGGACGCCGTCGCCGCGTACGACAGCGTGTGCCACCCCGGCGAACGCGCCCGCTTCCTGAAGTCGTGGCTCACCGCCCCCGGGCACCGCGCGCTGGCCCGGATCTCCGGCGGCCGGCTGACCGGGTACGGGGTGATCCGCCCGGCCCGCACGGAGGCCCGGGTGGGCCCGCTGTTCGCCGACACGGCGGACGACGCGGCGGCGCTCCTGGACGCGCTGGCGGCGGAGGCGGCCGTGTGGGGGGTGCCGGGTATCGCGGTCGACGTGCCGGACCCCCACACCGCGGCGGTCCGCCTCGCCACGTCCAGGGGCCTGGAGCCTTCGTTCGCGACGGCCCGGATGTACACGGGCCCGATCCGCCCGGTCGCCACCGAGCGGGTCTTCGGGGTGACCACGCTCGAACTGGGCTGAGGCCGGAGGCCCGAGGGCCGAGCGCCTCCGTCGCACCTCCGGCGAGCCGGGCCGGCGGCGGCGCGCGGGGCCGCCCGCGTCCCCGCCGCCCAGGCCGGGGCACCGCCTCGGCGGCCGCGAGGCAGTCGCCCAACGCCGCGGCCGGCGCCACCGCCTCGGCGAGCCGGCGGTCGTGGCGCTGAGGGCTCAGCGCCGCGTCGCACCTCCCGCCCGCCGGGCCGCCCGCGCCCCCGCCGCCGATGACGAGCCGTTCGATTCCCGTGCCTGGACGACGGTTTCCCGGCGGCCGCAGTGAACGCCCTGGGAACGCCGTGGCGACGCGACGGCCGCCGTGGGGGCCCTGGACGCCCTGGGTGCCCCGTGCTGTCGCACGCCCCATGGCCCCCTCAGAGACCGCCCCTGCGGGCCCGCGCCGCACCGGTCCGGGCCCGGCCCGCCGCCGTTCGCGCGACGCGCGCAAGGCGTCTCTTCACACGAGCGGGTGATGCGCTCGTATAGGCGTCACAGACCCCTGCCGCCCGTGCGCCCCGAAACTCCGGGGCCCGGGCGGCACGGCGGATGCCGCACCCACCCTTTCGGGTAGCGGCCGAACAGCGCACGTCTCCGATTGCGTTCCGGGCTGACCTCATATCCGCCCATATGCTTTTCATGCGGTTCCCCGAGAGCCGCTTTCCCTTTCGCCTCCCGCATTCATGGAGATGGACCATGCGCGTTGCCGTGACCGGTGGCGGCGGATTTCTTGGCTCACACCTGTGCGAGGCACTGCTGCGGCGCGGAAACGCCGTGATGTGCCTGGACGACTTCAGCACGGGTCAGCCGCAGAACATCGCTCACTTGCGGGACCACCCCGCGTTCGAGTTCATCCGGGCCGATGTGACCGAGCCGGTGGACGTCCGCGGCCGTGTGGACGCGGTCGCCCATCTCGCCAGCCCGGCGTCCCCGCCCGACTACCTGCGCCGCCCGCTGCAGACCCTCGCCGTGGGCAGCCGCGGCACAGAGCGGATGCTGCGGCTCGCCGAGCGCCACGGCGCCCGGTTCCTGCTCGCCTCGACCAGCGAGGTCTACGGCGATCCGCTGACCCACCCGCAGAGCGAGGAGTACTGGGGCAACGTCAATCCGGTCGGTCCCCGCAGCGTCTACGACGAGGCGAAACGGTACGCCGAAGCGGTCTCTTTCGCGTACCGGCGCAGCCTCGGCGTGAATGTGGGAGTGGTCCGTATCTTCAACACCTACGGCCCCCGGATGCGCCCGCACGACGGCCGGGTCGTTTCCAGCTTCATCACCCAGGCCCTCAGCGGCGAACCGCTCACCATTTACGGCGACGGAAAGCAGACCCGCAGTTTCTGCTATGTCGACGATCTGGTCCGGGGACTTCTCGCGATGCTCGATTCGGACGAGACCGGTCCGGTCAATCTGGGCAATCCGCAGGAGCGCACGGTCGGCGAACTCGCGGAACTCGTGCTGCGGCTCACCGGCTCCACGTCCGAGGTGCAGTACCACCCGCTGCCCACCGACGACCCGACCCGGCGCCGCCCGGTCATCACCCGGGCCCGGGAACTCCTCGGCTGGGACCCGGAGGTGGACGTCGAGGAGGGGCTGCTGCGGACGGTCGACTGGTTCTCGAGCCGTCCCCAGGACCTCGCCACGGCCGCCGCCGCCATCCGGGGCGGCCAGCAGGACACCGTCCCCATTTCCTGAGCCCCGTGCGGCGGGTCCCGGCCGGGCCCACCGCCCCGAAGAGCCGCCGGGGCCGCCGACGGACCCGGCGGCCCCGGCAGCAGACACCCTCCGGAGCACGCACCCATGACGCAGGCCGCCCCCCGTCCTGTCCCCGCCACCGTTCCCCCCACGACCACCACGACCGACGAGCGGCCCCCCGGCTCACTCGCCGACCAGATCCACCGCCTGTCCGAAGGCAACGTGGTCCGGGTCCCGCCCGACGGGCCCACGTTCGCGCTCCCTCCGCGCAGTCTGCGGACCGGGCCGACGAGTTTCGTCCCGCGGCTCTCCCGCCTCGACCGCGTCACGGTGACGGTGCTGACCGCGGGGTGGCTCGTCGGCCTCGTCTGGTTCTGGACCTGGTGGCTGCGGCCCGAGCACCGGGTGGGCTGGGTCGGTCTCGCCGTCAACAGCGCCCTTCTGCTCTATCTGGCCCTGCTGCCGCTGCACTTCCTGGTCGCGGCCGTGCGGCTGCGCCACTTCAACCCGGCCGTGGCGGTACCGCAGCTGCGCACGGCCTTCGTGGTGACCCGGGCGCCCTCGGAGGGGTGGCCGATCGCCCGGACCACCCTGGAGGCGATGCTCGCCCAGTCCTTCCCGTACAGCTACGACGTCTGGCTGTGCGACGAGGACCCCGACGACGAGATCATCGCCTGGTGCCACGAGCGCGGCGTCGGCCTGTCGTGCCGCCGGGGCCTGGCAGACTACCACCGGGCGACCTGGCCCCGCCGCACCCGCTGCAAAGAGGGCAACCTCGCCTACTTCTACGACCGTTGGGGCTACGAGGACTACGACGTCGTCGCCCAGCTCGACTGCGACCACGTGCCCCACCCGCACTACCTCAGCGAGATCATCCGCCCCTTCGCCGACCCGGCGATCGGCTATGTCGCCGCCCCCAGCATCTGCGACGCCAACGCCGACGCCTCGTGGTCGGCGCGCGGCCGGCTGCACCGCGAGGCCGTCTTCCACGGCGCCGTCCAGCTCGGCCACTCCGAGGGCCTCGCCCCGCTCTGCATCGGCTCCCACTACGCCGTACGCACCCGGGCGCTGCGTGACATCGGCGGTCTCGGGCCCGAGCTCGCGGAGGACTTCTCCACCACCTTCCTGCTGAACTCGGCCGGCTGGCACGGCGCGTTCGCCATCGACGCCGAGGCGCACGGCGACGGGCCGATCACCTTCGCCGCGATGGCGACGCAGGAGTTCCAGTGGTCGCGCTCTCTCGCCGTGATGCTCTTCGGGATGCTGCCGCGCCATCTGAGCCGGATGCCGGGCCGGCTGCGGCTGCGCTTCGGCTTCGCCCTCTCGTACTACCCGCTGCTCGCGGTCACCACCACGGCCGGTCTCGCGCTGCCGCCGATCGCCGCTGTCACCGGACTGCCCTGGATCAACGTCAACTACTTCGGTTTCCTCGTGCACTTCTGGGCCATGTCGGTGTGGCTGGTGCTGCTGACGATGGTGATGCGCCGCCGCGGGCTGCTGCGGCCGGTCGACGCGCCTGTGCTGAGCTGGGAGAGCTGGCTGTTCGGCCTCGCCCGCTGGCCGTTCGTCGCCTGGGGTGTGGGCGCCGCGCTGGTGCAGAAGCTGCGGCCGCGGCCGGTGACGTTCAAGGTCACCCCGAAGACCCGTGACGGTCTCGAACCGCTGCCGCTGCGGCTGGTCGCCCCCTATCTGCTGATCACCACGGCGCTGTCGTGCGCGGCCGTGTACGGCGAGCTGACCGGCCCGGCGGCGGGCTATGTCTTCCTGTGCATCCTCGGCTCGCTGTCGTACTCCGTCGTCACCCTCACCGTCTCGCTGCTGCACGTCGCCGAGACGGCCCGCGCGGCGCGGGTCCGCTTCCACCGGGCCCTGCGCACCGCCGGGCTCCCCCTGCTGGCGGGCGCGGCGACGCTGCTGCCGCTCGCGCTCGCCGTCCTGCTCTTCCCGATCTATCTCAAGGGCGTCATGGGCTGGTGAGCGAAGAGCTCGGCCCGCCGCCCGGTCCCCCGAAGAGAGGTGCATCCATGTCCGGTCCCCCCACCGTGCTGGTGACCGGTGGTGCCGGTTTCATCGGCAGCCACACCTGTGTCGAACTGCTCGACCACGGCTACGAGGTCGTCGTCGTCGACGACTACTCCAACAGCTCGCCGGGCGCGCTGGAGCGCGTCGTGAAGGTCGCCGGCCGCCCGCCGGCCGCGGTCCACGAGATCGACCTGCTCGACCGGCGCGCGCTCGGCGAGGTCTTCGAGCAGCACTCCTTCGACGCCGTCGTGCACTTCGCCGCGAAGAAGGCGGTCGGCGAGTCGGTGGAGATCCCCGCCGAGTACTACGACATCAACGTCGGCGGCACGACGGCGCTGCTGCGGACGATGCGCGAGCACGGGGTGCACCGGCTGGTGTTCTCCTCCTCCTGCTCGGTCTACGGCAACGCCACCAAGGTGCCGCTGACCGAGCACGACCCGGCCCGCCCGACCAATCCGTACGCCACCTCGAAGTGGCTGTGCGAGCGGGTGATCGGCGACATCTGCCGCCGGCTGCCGGAGTTCTCCGTCCTCGCGCTGCGCTACTTCAACCCGGTCGGCGCACACCCCTCGGGACTCCTCGGCGAGGTGCCGCCGGGTGTGCCGAACAATGTGATGCCCTACCTCGCCCAGGTCGCCTCCGGCCGCCTGGTGAAGCTTCGGGTCTTCGGCGACGACTATCCGACCCCCGACGGCACGGGCGTACGCGACTACCTCCATGTGATGGACGTCGCCGAAGGACACCGGGTCGCGCTGGAGCACCTCGACGACGAGAGAGGCCTGCGCGTCTTCAACCTCGGTACGGGCCAGGGCACCTCGGTGCTCGAACTGGCCGCGGCGTTCGGCCGGGCGTGCGGCGCGCCGATCCCGTACGAGATCACCGGCCGGCGCCCGGGCGACGTGGCCGCGCTCGTCGCCGACACCTCCGCCGTGGCCCGGGCCTGGGGATGGACCGCGACGAGGGATCTGGCCGCGATGTGCGAGGACGCCTGGCGGTTCCAGGAGCTCAACCCCTCCGGCTACCCGAACTGACCCGCGAACAGACAGGAGTACACATCATGCGGCTGACCGTCATCGGAACGGGATACCTGGGAGCCGTGCACGCCGCGTGCATGGCAGAGATCGGACACGAGGTCCTCGGCGTCGACGTCGACGCCGAGAAGATCGCGTTGCTCGCCGACGGCAGGACCCCCTTCTACGAGCCAAGGCTTCAGGAGCTCCTGACCAGAAACGTCGGCTCGGGACAGCTGCGGTTCACCACCTCGCTGCGCGAGGCGGCCGTCTTCGGCGAGGTCCACTTCATCTGTGTCGGCACCCCGCAGCGCCAGGACTCCCCCGCGGCCGACCTGCGCCACGTCGACGCCGTCGTCGACGGGCTCGCCCCGCACCTGCGCGGGAGCTGCCTGATCGTGGGCAAGTCCACCGTCCCGGCCGGTACGACATCCCGGCTCGCCGCGCGGGTACGGGCGCTCGCCCCCGAGGACACGGACGCCGAGGTCGCCTGGAACCCCGAGTTCCTGCGCGAGGGCTTCGCCGTGGAGGACACCCTGCGGCCGGACCGGCTGGTGGCGGGGGTCACCTCGGCCCGGGCCGACGAGGTGCTGCGCCGGGTGTACGCGCCGATGCTGGACGCCGAGGTCCCCTACATCAGCACCGACCCGGCCACGGCCGAGCTGGTGAAGGTCGCCGCGAACTCGTTCCTCGCCACCAAGATCTCCTTCATCAACGCGATGGCCGAGGTGTGCGACGCGGCGGGCGGGGACGTGACCACGCTGGCCGACGCGCTCGGCCACGACACCCGCATCGGGCGCCGGTTCCTCTCCGCCGGGCTCGGCTTCGGCGGCGGCTGCCTGCCCAAGGACATCCGGGCGTTCATGGCCCGCGCCGAGGAGCTGGGCGTGGGTCCGGCCGTCTCCTTCCTCCACCAGGTCGACGAGATCAACGCCCGGCAGCGGCGCCGTACGGTCGACATCGCCCGGGAGATGACCGGCGGGGATCTCGCGGGCCGCCGGGTCGCGGTGCTCGGCGCGGCGTTCAAGCCGGACAGCGACGACGTACGGGACTCGCCGGCGCTGGCCGTCGCCGCGGCGGTCCACCGCGAGGGCGCCGAGGTCCGGCTGCACGACCCGCAGGCGATGGAGAACGCGCGGGCCGTGCTGCCGCAGCTCGAATACGCCCCGGACGTGGACAAGGCCTGCGAGGACGCCGATCTCGTCCTGCATCTGACCGAGTGGATCGACTACCGCCGGATCGACCCCGCGCGGCTGGCCCAGCTCACCCCGGCCCGCCGGATCCTCGACGCCCGCAACGCGCTCGACCATCCGCTGTGGCGGGCGGCCGGCTGGACGGTACGGGCGCTGGGGCGGCCGCAGCCGCCCGCGGTGCCCAGCCAGCACACGGCCACCCAGTTCGCGCCGGTCTACTCCGCCGACCTGGGCTGAGCCGCACCCGCCGCGACGGTCGGGGCGAGGCGCTCGCCGAAGTAGTCCACGGACCCCAGGTCGACCCCGAGCACCCTGAGGTCCAGGGCCGCGTTCTCCAGCGCCTCGCCGCAGCCGGGCACCATCGTGTCGGCGCCCGCCACGCTCCGGATCGGTGTGGCCGCGCTCTCCAGGCAGGGGTCGGCGTCGGTGCCGGTCGGCTGGGCGCCGAGCCGCTCCTGCCCGACCGCCGCGGCGCGCCACTCCCGCAGGGTCGGGTAGACCCCGGGGCCCCACTTGACCTTCCAGGTGTCGGTGCTGAAGTAGTCGTTGCCCTGGAAGCGCACCGCGGTCGGCTTGTAGGCGTGTTCCGAGTCGATCAGCGGCGCGCCGTCCGTGACGAAGATGTTGTTGCGGATCTTGACGTTGCGCAGGCCCTGCTCCAGCCGCAGGGCGGGGGCCTGCTGGACGCGGCGCGGGTTCTTCTTGGTCACGACGGTGTTGTGGTAGAGGTTCAGGTTCTTGACCCGGGCCCCGTACGCGACGATCCCGCCGTACCAGGGGAGTTTGCGGGAGTCGTTGTCGCTGAGGTTGAAGCGGACCGTGTTGTCCCGGTGCGCGCCGTTGCCGTTGGCGGAGTAGATGAGGTAGCCCGCGCCGTCGTTGTCGAAGGACAGGTTGTACTGCAGGACGGACGAGGAGACGTTGTTGTCGAGGCCGAAGCCTCCGCCGTCCACCCGGGAGCCGGTGCGGTTGGCGTAGGAGACGCTGCGCTGGATGACCATCTCGGTCGAGTCGTAGGTCCAGATGCCCTCCGGACCCTCCTGGGCCACGGCCGAGGACTGCGCGCCGTTGTGGTGGGAGGTGGAGCGGTCCACGAGACCGCCGCGGACGCTGCCGAGGACGATGCCGCTGCCGGTGTTGCGGGTCCCGGCCCGGGGGTCGCCGGGGTTCTCGTAGGCCTGGATCCGCACCAGCTTGAGCTTCTCGTGGGCGTAGGCGGGGTCGTCGGGTTCGAAGTCGGGGCCGTAGGTGACCAGCCCCGCGTCCTTGTTGCCGTGCAGCTTCGCGTCCTTGACGGTCACGTTGCTGAAGCCGGTGGCGCCGCGGCCGCCGCCGATCCGTACACCGTGCCGGAAGCGGCTGACGTCGACGGCGGAGATGACGACGTGGTCGAGCTTGCGGTCGCGCGGCAGGTCGCTGAAGAAGCGGATGCCGTCCTTGCGCGCGTAGGAACGGGCGTCGCCGACCAGGACGATGCCCCGCACCTCGATGCCCGCGGTGTTGTGGACGGAGATGCCGGCCGTGCCGGGAGCGGCGATGGTGGCGCGTCCCTTGCCGTACGACTCGATGACGACCGGCGCCTTGGCACTGCCCGCGTCACCCGCGCCGATGGTGAGGGTGCCGCGGTGCCGGGCGCCACCCTTGAGCCTCAGCCGGTCGCCGGGCTTGAACCGGATGGTGTCGGCCTGGGCGAGGGTGCGCCAGGGCCGGGCGGGAGAGAGACCGTCGTTCTCGTCGTCGCCGTCCGGGCTGACGTAGTAGGTGTGTCCACGCTCCGCGTTGGGACGGGCCGGGACAAAAGGGTCGGGCAGATCGCAGCCCGCCGCGCAGATCAGCAGCAGCGTCACGACCCCGCACGCCGTGGCGCGCCCGCGGCGCACCGGCGGCGGGGACGGCCGCGCCACACTGACGTACGACGTGTTCATCTTCCGCATCGGCGCTCGTACTCCCTGGCTGCCTCGTCGGTCAACGGTGATCTCGCAGCCTGCCAGAGGGCGGGACGCCGACCCGTCCAATGACATGACGCACCGCGATGAAGCAGCGGAATGGGCCAATCGCCGCCGCTCGCACGGGGGCCGCGAGGGTGGGCCGGGGGCCGGGCGGGGGTGACAAGGGTTTTCCCCGTATCGAGTTCACCAGCACGTTCCCTACTGTCTGCCGCACCGGCGCATCCCATCCTTCGCCTGTTGCCCGTCAGATGTATCTGTCAGGTGCATGCGAAGGCGCCCGCCGGGGACGGCCCACACCCGGGGCCGTCGCGTCGGCGGCGGCGCGCGGGCCTCCGGCCCGAGGGAACCGCGGATGCACCCCCACACGCACCGCGTTTCCCGCGCCGCCGGCCCGCGCTCCGCTGCACCAACGTCGTCAGTGAAAGGGAACACCTTGAACGGTTCCAGGCGCAGACTCATATCCGCCGTGGCCGCCGCCGCCACGCTCGCGGGTGTCGTCGCCACCTCCACCGTGGCGTTCGCCGCCGCCCCGGCGGAGCCCTCGCCGAAGCCCGCACCGGCTTCGCAGTCCATGGCCGCTCTGCCCTCGGCGCCGGTCGAGAAGGTCATCGTCACCTACAAGTCGCGTACCGCCGAGGCCGGTTCCAACGCCGCCGCGAAGAGCGACACGGCCGCCAAGGCCAAGCAGACCGGTGAGGCGCTCACCTTCGAGCGCCGCCTGGCCGGCGGTGCCGCCCTGGTCGACCTGGGTGACACGGCCACCAAGCAGGATGTGACCGACGTCCTCGCCGCCTTCCGCGCCGACCCGTCGGTGGCGGTCGCGGAGCCGGACATCCGCGCCTACCCGATGGCGGTCACGCCCAACGACACCGACTACGCCAAGCAGTGGGACCTGTTCGAGCCCACCGGCGGCATGAACGTCCCGGGCGCCTGGGACAAGGGCACCGGCAGCGGGGTCACCGTCGCCGTCATCGACACCGGTTACGCCGCCCACAGCGACCTGGCCGCCAACGTCGTGCCCGGCTACGACTTCATCTCCACCTCCGCGGACGCGCGGGACGGCAACGGCCGCGACGCCGACGCCAAGGACGAGGGCGACTGGAACGCCACCGACAACGAGTGCGGTCTCGGCTCCAAGGCGAGCAACTCCTCCTGGCACGGCACCCACGTCGCCGGCACCATCGGCGCGGTGACCAGCAACGCCAAGGGCATCGCCGGTATCGCGTACAACGCGAAGATCCAGCCGGTGCGCGTCCTCGGCAAGTGCGGCGGCTCCTCCGCCGACATCGCCGACGCGATCACCTGGGCCTCCGGCGGCAACGTCCCGGGCGTCGCGGCCAACGCGACCCCGGCGAAGGTCATCAACCTCAGCCTCGGCGGCGCCAGCTCCACCTGCCCGAGCGTCTACCAGAACGCCATCAACGGCGCCGTCCAGCGCGGCACCACCGTGGTCGTCGCCGCCGGCAACAGCAACGCCAACGCCTCCGGCTTCACGCCCGCGAACTGTGCCAACGTCATCAACGTGGCGTCCACCAGCCGTGAGGGCAACCGCTCGTTCTACTCGAACTTCGGCTCGGTCATCGACGTCTCGGCCCCCGGCGGCGAGACCCGTCGCGGCACCGACACGCCGGGCACCGTCACCACGCCCGAGAACGGCATCCTCTCCACCCTGAACGCCGGCTCCACCGTCCAGGCGGGCGAGAACTACAAGCCGTACCAGGGCACTTCGATGGCCGCCCCGCACATCGCCGGCCTCGCCGCGCTGCTGAAGTCCGCGAAGACCACGCTGACCCCGGCCGAGATCGAGTCCGCGATCAAGGCCAACGCCCGTCCGCTGCCCGGCACCTGCTCCGGCGGCTGCGGCACCGGTATCGCCGACGCCACGAAGACCGTGAACGCGGTCACCGGCACCACTCCCCCGGCGGGCAACGTCTTCACCAACGCGACCAACGTGACGATCTCCGACAACGCGACCGTCTCCTCGTCGCTCGCCGTCACCGGCCGCACCGGCAACGCCCCCGCCGCCCTCAAGGTCGGCGTGGACATCAAGCACACCTGGCGCGGCGACCTGGTCATCGACCTGATCGCCCCGGACGGCACCGTGCGCAACCTGAAGACCTCCTCGGGCTCGGACAGCGCCGACAACGTGCTGGCCACCTACACGGTCGACGCGTCCAGCGAGGTCGCCAACGGCACCTGGAAGCTCCAGGTCCGCGACGTCGCCTCGGGTGACACCGGCTACATCGATTCCTGGAGTCTCACCTTCTGAGACGAGCTGTCAGAAGCATCGTCGCTGGTCAGGGGCGCGTCCGCAGGCATATGCCGCGGGCGTGCCCCGCCCTCGTCGCGGTATGTACCTGTCCGTATGCCGGACGTGGGGCCTGGACGGCGGGCATGTCCTTCGTATTCTCTGCTCGAACGGGCAGGGGGCCCGCACGCCGGAAGGTGGTGGTGGGCATGACGACGACAACGGCGTACCGCCCCGCGCCCGTCGGCCGCGCGGAGCTCCTCGGCCGACTCGACCGGGTCCTGCACACCCGGGGCCGCGCCCTGCTCACCGGCCCCGCCGGAGTCGGCAAGACCGAACTGGCCCTGGCCGCGGCCGCCCGCGCCGAGGCCCGCGGCGAGACCGTGCTGTGGCTCGCCACGCTCCCCGCCGACCGGGGCATACCCGGGGCGGCCGCCGCCGCGCTGGTGGCGTCGGTGGCCGCCGCCTGCTCCGCCGAGGAGTACGACGTCCTGGCCGGACTGCCCGGCCCGCAGCGCACCGCGGTCGCCATGCTCAGCCGCGAGGCGCCCATCCCCGACGGCGGCTGGGACCCCATCGCGCTGCGGCTCGCCCTCGCCCAGATCCTGCGGACCCTCGCCGCCCGCGGCCCGGTCCTGCTGGTGGTCGACGGGGTCCAGCGGATCGACCCGGACAGCGCCGACCTGCTGCGCTTCGCCCTCCACCTGGCCCCGGCCGCGCTGCGCGCCGTCGCCGTGGAGACACCGTCGGGATACGGCTCCGAGCCGCTCACGCCCGGCGAGGCCGGCGAGCCGGAGGGGCTGTGGGTGCCCTCCGAGGCCGATGTGCTCTTCGTCCCGCCGCTGCACGCCGACGAGATCGCCGAACTGCTCATCCACCACCGGCTGCCGTCCCGGATGGCCGGCCGGATCCACAAGGCCAGTGGCGGCAACCCCCGGCTCGCCCTCGCCGTCGGACGCTCGCTCGCCGACGCCCGTACGCCCGTGCACCACGCCGACGCGCTGTCGCTCTCCGGCCGGGCCCGCGACGTGGCCCGCCAGCTCCTCGGCGCCACCTCACCCGCCGTACGTGCCACCCTGCTGCTCGCCGCGCTGGCGCTGCGGCCCACGGCGTCCCTCATCCGCCGCACCGGCCGCCCCACCGCCGAGGCGGACCTCGCCGCCGCCGAGCGGGCCAATCTGATCTCGCTCAAGGAGGACGGCACGGTCGGCTTCACCGCCGGGGTGCTGCCCTCCACGCTGATCCACGACGCCTGCTGGACCCAGCGCAGCGCCGGACACGCGGCGCTCGCCGGTGTCGTCGACGACCCGGTCGAGGCGGTACGGCACCGGGCACTCGCCACCGACGTCCCCGACGAGGAGCTCGCCGCCGAGGTCGCCCGGGCCGCCGAGACGGCCCGGCGCCGGGGCAACAGCGCACTCGCCGCAGAACTGGCCCTGCTGGCCGCCGAGTCCACGCCCGTGCAGCACGGCGAGCGGCGGATCGCCCGCCTGCTCGACGCCGCCGAGGAGGCGGCCCGGGCGGCCCGCGCCGATCTGGCGATGCGGGCGGCGACCGACCTGCTGGCCCGGGACGCCACCCCCGCCCAGCGGGTCCGTGCCCGGCTCGCCGTCCTGGACACCGCCGGGCAGGGGCTGACCGGCCTGGACGAGATCTACGTGCACGCGATGGAGGACTCCGAGGGCGACACCGCCCTGCGGGCCGCCGTCCAGCTGCGGCTCGCGGTCAAGTACGTGCTCGCCGACGGCGATCCGGTACGGTCGCGGGCGGCCGCGGTCACCTCGGCGGCGCTGGCCGCCTCCGTCGGCGACCGGCAGACCGCCGCCAAGGCGCTGACCGTCCAGGCGCGCATGGACCGGTTCCTCGGCTCGCCGGACGCGGAGGCGGTGCTCACCGAGGCGCGGGCGCTGGAGATGGTGGAGCGGCCGCTCGGCATCCGCAACGCCGCCCAGATCCTGACCATCCGCCACGCCCTTTTCGACGACCGGCTGGTGGAGGCGCGTGACCAGCTGCAGGCGCTGCTGCCGCTGGTGGAGCGGCGCGGATCGGTGGAGGACACCATCGAGTTGTTCTCCACCCTCGCCACGGTCGAGGCCCGCCAGGGGCAGTGCGCGGCCTCCCTGGCGCACGCCGGGCGGGCGCTCGCGCTGACGCTGGAGGCCGGTCTGTCGCCGGGCCCCGCCTGGTACACGCTGGCGCTCGCCGAGACCGCGGGCGGCAGCTTCGCCCGGGCGCTCAGCTACGCGCGGCGCAGCGTGCGGGCCTCCGAGGAGGAGGGCGACCATGTCTTCCTCTCCCGCAGCCTGTACGCGCTCGGCCGCGTCCAGCTGGTCACCGGCGACGTGGCGGCCGCCCTGGAGACCCTGCGCCGGGTTCAGAGCGGCGAGCGGGACCAGTCGGCCGTGGACCCGTCCATGCTGCGCTGGCACGAGGAGCTGGCCGAGGCCCTGCTCGCTGGCGACTGCCCGGAGGAGGCGGCGGCCGTGCTCGCCGATGTCCGGCCGGTCGCCGAGCGGCTGGGCCGTACGACGGTGCTGCTGGGGTGCGACCGGGCGTACGGGCTGTACCTGGCGGCGTCGGGCAAGGCGGACGAGGCGGCGGAGCTGCTGGGCGCGACGGCGGAGCGGTTCGGGCAGGCGGGTCTGCCGCTGGAGCGGGGCCGGGCCCTGGTGGCGCTGGCCCGGGTCGAGCGTCGTCGTCGCCGCCGCTCGGCGGCGCAGCACGCGCTGCACACCGCGGCGGGGGTGTTCGAACGGGCCGGGGCGGCGCCCTGGCTGGCGCTGACGACGGAGACCCCGGTCCGCAACCACGAACCGGCGCCGTCACGCGCGGACGCCGTCTCCGCGCTGACCGAGGCTGAGCTGCGGCTGGCCCTGATGGTCGGCCAGGGCGCCAGCAACCAGGAGGCGGCGGCGAAGCTCTATCTGAGCGTGAAGACCGTCGAGGCGCGCCTGACCCGCATCTACCAGAAGCTCGACGTCCGCTCCCGCGCCCAACTGGCCACGGCCCTCACCCACCGCCCGCAGGGGGCGGGGGAGCCGGTGGACTGACCGACCCGGTGACGGTCAGCGCCGGGGAACCCGCCGCCCGGCCGGCCCGTACGCGCGCAGCGCCCCCGCGAGGGTGAGCAGCCAGGCGGTGACCGCGATCCACAGCAGGGTCTGGCCCAGGGTCGAGAGCCAACGGATGCCGGTGGCGTTTGACGCGGCGAGTGAGGCGGCGGCCGACATGCCCAGAGGGAAGACCGTGGCCCAGCGGCGGACGTCGTAGGCCGGGCGGGGGCGCAGCGCCTCCGCGGCGAGCAGCACCACGTACCAGGCCAGATCCAGGGTGAGCAGCGCCAGGGTGAGGGCGCGCAGGACGTCGTGGAGGTCGCCCCTCCACAGCGGGGAGGCGGCCAGCGCCGCGGCGGCCAGTGCGGAGATGGCGAGGGCGCCGCCCGCGAGCCACTGGTCGCCCGCGCCGGTGAGGACCTGCCTGACGTCGAAGCGGCGCAACGCGTCGGCGTACAAAAGCAGTGCGAGGCCGACCAGGACGAGCGCGGCCCGGGCGAGCCATTCGCCGCTCCCGGCGAGCGCCTCGGTGGCCGCGAGGACGGCGAGGCCCTGGGTGGCCACGCAGACGAGGAAGACGGCGCCGGACATCCGGTGCGTCAGGTGCCGCAGGACGGAGATCAGCAGCACCGCCCACAGCACCGTGGCGAGGGCGAGCAGCGCCTGGGCGAGGCCGTGCCATCCCAGCAGGGCGAGGCGGGTGCCGAGCACGGTGGTGGCGGCCACGGCGGTGAGCGCCGGCGGGGTGTGGGCCTGTGCGCTCCACTCGGCCCGGGCCCGCAGCAGCCGGCCGGTGAAGTGGACGGCGAGCACCACCCAGAGCGCCCCCGCGAGGACCAGCGCGACCAGGGAGACGACCTCGTGGCCGGCGAGGTGGAGGCCGACCGAGAGGATGCCGGTGGCCATCACGGCGGCCCCGGCCGCCGGGGTGAGACCGGCCCAGCCGAAGGGGACCGGCGCGGCGGACCGGGCGGGCGCGGCGGCTTCGGGGACGTTCACCGTTCCATGGCAGCGTCCCCGCCGCCGGGGCGCCACCCAGGGCCGTGCGGACGGCTCACACGGTGAAGGGGCGCTGGCGCAGGAAGCCGGCCGCGGGCGCGCCGGTGGTGTAGAAGTTGGGGCTCTGGGTGGCGGGCATCCGGCTCTGGATCGTGCGGTGGAAGGCGCGGTGGCCGCCGCGGAAGGCTCCCCGGTCCCAGACCCGCAGCAGCGTCTCGGTGAAGGCGCCGTTGACCGGCCCGTCGGAGGCGAGCTGGTTGTCCTGGCAGGCCGAGATGAGGACGACGCCCGGGCCGGGTTTCTGCCCGTCGCGGTTCTTCAGGGTGCGCTGGAGCTCGTCGAAGAAGCCCTGGTCGCGGTCGTAGATCTGCTGCTGGCGGACGACCGGCATCAGCCGGGAGGCCGCCTCCAGCTGCTGCGGGTCGCTTGTCTGGAAATGGGCCTCCATCGCCATCGGGCTGATGACGCCCTGGACGCTCTCCACCGCGCTGCCGCTGTGGCAGCAGTCGAGCAGGGCGAGGATCCGTACGCCCTCGTCGAAGCGGCGCAGCTCCTCGTGGAGCTCGTCGTCGAGGAACTGGCGGTCGAAGAGGACGAGGGTCTCGTCGAAGTCGTCCGGCTCGTCGTCGGGGCCGGTCCGGTCGGGGACCTGGCCGCCGTGGCCCGAGTAGGTGAAGAGGAAGATGTCCCCGTCGGTGAGCCTGGCGGCCGCCTTGCGGAGTTCGGCGGTGACGTTGTCGACGGTGCCGTCGGGAGTCATCAGGGTCGTGTCGCCGAATCCGGCGCGCCGGGCGAGCTCCGCCATGTCGCGGGCGTCGTTCTCGCAGGCGAGGAGCCGGCCGTCCCAGCCGTCGTAGCGGGCGGGGTCGACCTTGTTCAGTCCGATGTGCAGGGAGAGACCGGTGGGCATGTGGCGCTCCTTCGGCAGGGGGGTGTCACGGAAATCCGTTCCGTGACCGCCGCCGCGCCGAACCCGGTGCCGGACAGCGCCGCCCGATCGGTCCTGTCCCCTGCGCTGCTCCCCGCCCGGGTCCCGGCCCCGCGCGCGCCCGGGTCCCCGCACGCTCCCGACCTTGCGACGTCACATACCGAGTGAAACCATGACAGATGTCAGGTAGTCCCTCTCAGGCTCCCCCAAGGGGCGGCCGGGCAGGTGCGGTATGCCGCTCACCGATACCGAATGGGACATGGTCACCGGCTGGGTGCGGGACTTCCTCCTCGACACCCCCGACCCGTACACGCCGATCAAACAGCTCGGATTCGCCCCGGAATTCATCGGCGCGCTCCCGCTGACCACGAGGGCAGGCGAGAACGCGGTCGCACTGGTGCGGGCGGCGCGCCGGACCATCTCCGCCCAGCTGCTGCTCCTCGACGGGCTGGTCCACAACGACGCGCTGAGCTCGCTGGAGGCCGGGACCACGGCGGAGCAACTGCGGGCCGCGCTGCTGCAGGACCAGGCCGAGCACGCCTCGCCCCAGGACCACTTCCTGAGCAGTGTGCTGAAGAACGGCACCGAGGTCTTCATCGACCGGGCGGAGCTGCGCGGGAAGCTGCGTGAGTTCGTCTCGGACCCCGAGAAGACCGTGCTGGTGGTCGACGGCGAACCGGACAGCGGCCGCTCCTACACGTACCACCTGATCCGGCACCTGGGGCAGCACTGCGGCTTCCGCCCCGTGCGGGTCACACTCTCCCGGACGTCCACGGCCGCCGCTGTGGTCCGGCGGCTGACCGAGTTCGTCGCCGACCCGCGCACCCCGATCACGCCCTTGAATCCGACACAGTTGAACGATCCACTGCCGACGCTCGACGACGCCGTACACAGCGTGGTCCGGCTGGCGACCGCGGCGGACGAGCAGTTCTGGCTGGTGCTCGACGACTGCGACAGGCTTGACGTCACCTCCGACGTCTGGGACTGCATCGGGAAGCTCGCCCTGGCCATCTACGAGCACGCGCCGGTGCGCCGGGAGACCGTGCCCCGGCTCGTCCTCCTCGGCTACTCCCCGACGACACGTCAGCTCCCTTACGAGATACGGAAGAACGAGTGCCTGGACACCGCCCGGACGCTCGGGGCGGACGATCTGGCCGAGTTCTTCGGCCAGTTCTTCGCCGCCCAGCCGCCTCCCGGTGAGAGCGCCGGCCCTCCGCCCGACCGGGTCGCGGCCCTCGTGGACACGGCGCTGTCCGCGGTGCTGGGCGCCGCCGAGGCCGACGGCGACGAGAGCTACATGCGCCGGGTCTGTACGGCGGTGGAAGGCACCGTCCGCGTCTACCGCTCCCTGACCGAGGGCGAGGACTTCGCCGCGCGGCTCCAGGCCGAGCTGCGGCCCGCCGAGGGCGGCGGCGGGCCGCCCCCGATGCCGGACATCCGGCGGCGCTACCGCGAAGCCGCCTGCCTGCTCTCGCGGTTCGACCCGGCCCGGCTGCGACTTCCGGGCGAGGAGCGGGCCACCGGCCGGGCCGCCATGGAGCTCGTGCACGACTGCCGGGCGCTGGGCAGCGCGCACCCCGCCGGCCGGGCCCCCGAGCCCGGCGCAGGGGAGTCGGCGCCGCCCGGAACTGCCGGGCCGGAGGCCGACCTCGCCGCGCTCACCACCAGCTGGGCCCTCAAGTCCGGTATACGGGAGGCGACGCTGCGCGGACTTGCCGGGCCGGAGGCCGCCCTCGCCGCGCTCGCCGCCAACGCCGACCAGTTCCCCGAGGGCCCGGGCCCCGAGCGCACCGCCCTCGCCCATCTCTCCGGCGCGCCACCGCGTCCGGACGAGCCACCGCGTCTGGAGGGGCAGGGCGTCGACGCCCTCGCCGACACCCTCCAGGCCGTGCTGTGGCTGGAGCAGATCCCCGGCGTCACCGGCCTGCCCGACGCGGAGCACGTCCAGCGGCTGCTGGAGCGCGCCCGGCTCCTCCAGCCGCTGCAACGCCTGGTCCAGGGCCCCTTCCAGGGCCGCGCCGAGGAGCTGGACCAGCTGCGCGCCTACGTCGGTCTGCCGGCCGACTCCCCGCAGGCCCGTATCCGGCAGGCCGGGCACGGGCTGCGGCGGGTGATGACCCGCGCCCCCGAACCGCCCCTGGTCGTCCACGGCCTCGGCGGCATCGGCAAGAGCACCCTGATCGCCAAGTTCCTCCTGGACAGCCTGCGCGACTTCCCCGCCGGGTTCCCCTTCGTGTACGCCGACTTCGAACGGCCCACGCTCGCCATCCAGGAACCGGCCACGCTGATCGCCGAGATCGCCCGGCAGCTCGCGGTCCAGTACCCCGCCCACGGCGCGGAGCTGGACGCGCTGGCCCACGAGTGCGAGGCGACGGCCGGGCACCAGCGGCAGGAGAAGGACCAGGTCGACGAGTTGTACGAGCTGTCCACCACCCGTCCCACCCTGGGCCGGATCTCCTCATCCGGCTTCCACGACCGGGCGAGCGCCCGGGACACGGAGCTGGTACGGAAGGTCGCCGACGTCGTCGTACGGGCCGCGGGCACCCCCGCCGGGCAGCCCGGCCCGCCGCTGGTGATCGCCGTCGACTCCTTCGAGAAGGCGCAGTACCGCGGCTCGCCCGTACTCGGCCGGATGTGGGCCATCTGGGCCGCGCTCCAGCAGGCCTACCCACGACTGCGGTTCATCGTCTCCGGCCGCGCCCCGGTGGACCACCCGGCCCGGATCACCACCCCCCGGGCCATCGCGCTGGGCGACCTCGACCACAAGGCGGCCGTCGCGCTCCTGACGGCCGACGGCGTCGGCGATCCGCACATCGCCGACGAGCTGGCCGAGCGGGTCGGCGGCCATCCGCTGAGCCTGAAGCTGGCGGCCCGGGCCGCCGTCCTGGCGGGCGGCGCGGCCGACACGCTCGGCGAACTGGTCGAAGGCCTGCCCGCGCGGCGCCGCTACTTCTACCGCAAGGTCGACCAGATGCTCGTCCAGGGCGCCCTGTACGAACGCATCCTCCAGCACATCCCCGACCCCGAGGTGCGGGAACTGGCCCAGGCCGGACTGGCGCTGCGGGTCATCACCCCCGAGCTGATCACGGAGGTCCTCGCCGAGCCGTGCGGCCTGCGGATCGACTCGGCCGAGCGGGCCCGCCGGCTCTTCGGCGTGCTGTCCCGGCTCGACCTGGTCGAACCGGCCGGCCCCGATGCCGTACGGCACCGCTCCGACCTGCGCGCGATCATGCTCCGCCTCGCGGACAACGCCCGTACGGACGTCATGCGCGCGGTCGGGCGGCGGGCGGTGGTGTACTACGCGGCCCGCGAAGGGCCCGAGGCACGCGCCGAGGAGATCTACCACCGGCTGCGCCTCAACGAGAACCCCCGCTCGGTGGAGCGGCGCTGGACGACCGGGATCGAGCGGTACCTCGAAGGCGCCGACCAGGACATGTCCCCGCGGTCCGCGGCCTTCCTCACCGGTCTGATCGGCGGGCACCTCCCCGAACAGGTGATGGCCGAGGCCGACCAGGAGGACTGGGAGCGGATCGCCGCCCGCGAGGTCGAGGACCTGCTGGCCCAGGGGTACACGGAGGCGGCCGCGGCCAGGCTGGCCGAGCGCCGGCCGTGGACCCCGGGCAGCCCACTGCATCCGCTGCTGGTCGAGACCCTCGCCCGGCAGGGACACACCACGCTCGCCCTGGAGACGGCCGAAGCGGCCGTCGACCGGGCCGACAAGGCGGGCTGCGCCGAACTCCAGCTGGAGCTGCTGCTGTTGTCCGCCCGGCTCGCCGAGGCGGCCGGTGACGCGAGCGCCGCCGACCGTGATCTGGCGGAGGCCGTGGACATCGCCACCCTCCTCGGCCGGGACTTCGAGGCGATGGGCGCCCTGCTCGCCCGCGCCCGGCTGGCGGAGCGGACGCCCGGGGACCCGGACCGCGCCGAGGTCGACGACCGGCTCGCCCGCAGGCTGCGCCTGCTGCCCGACAGCGCGCTGGCCGAACAGCCCGTACTGGTCCGGGCGGTCGCCGCGGAGGTGTGCGACCAGGACCCGGCGGCGCTCGACCGCACCCTGGAGGTCGTGGGACTGCCGCAGGCCGACGACGGCGTCGTGGAGGCACTCGCCGAGTCCATCGGACGGGCGGCCGCCGAGCAGCCCCAGCTGCGCGCCGCCCTGCTGAGGATCCTCCAGGGCGCCGTCGGCGAGCCGGAACGGCCGCCCGGCGAACCCGCCACCGGCTCCACCCACACCAGCATGACGGGCATCCTGCGCGAGGCCCGGCGGCGCGGCACCCTCGACGGGCTGGCCCGCCGGCTGCTGGTCGTACGGGACAGGAGCGGGGAGCTGCTGTCCGGGGTGGCGGCCGCGCTGGGCGCCGGGACGTCCGGCGCCGTACCGAAGGTGGCCCCGCCGCCGTCCCCGGCGGCGGCCGCACCGGAAAGGAACGGCCCGAAAGCGGCCTGAGCGACCATGAGCGAGCCTTATCTCCCGCCGGACGAGATCGTCCAGATCAAGGACGCCGCGCTGGAGGCGGGTCTCGCGGACCCGTCGATGCGCAAGCTGCTGCTGGAGGGGATCCTCCCCCGCTACCGCGGAACGCTGCCGCTGCTCGCGGCGCCCGGGCCGCAGGTGCACTCGGACCTCAACGAGATGAACAAGGTCGAGCGGCTGGTCGACAGTTCCGTACCGCTGGAGATCTGGCTGCGCAACGCCGTCGTGCAGAGCGCCGGGATCACCGCTCCGCTGGAGGTCTTCCAGCGGGCCCTGGACAAGGTGACCCGCAACGCCGCCGGCGAGCCGGACGTGGCACCGGACGTGCCGGCCGGCGAGACCAAGGAGGAGATCATCTTCCGGGACGACACGGTCCCCTTCGAGTTCCTGCGCGGCGGCGAACTGGCCGGTACCGCGGTCGCCCGGATCAAGGTGCCCCCGTTCCAGGGCGGCGCCCCGCTCCAGCCGAACGGTTTCCCGCACTCGGGCACCGGCTGGCTGATCGCCCCCGGCCTGCTGATCACCAACCACCATGTGATCAACGCCCGTACCCGCACCGCCGCCGTCCCCCGGGTCGAGGTCGCCCGGTCCGACCTGGACCTCCAGGTGCGCGGCTCGCGTTCACGCTTCGACTACCTCTCCGACGAGACGGAGACCGAGGAGGCCGGCGGGGCCGAGCTGGTCGCCTTCGACGAGGAGCTCGACTACGCGATCGTGCGCCTGAGCACCCCGCCCGAGCGGCCCGTCCTGCGGGTGGCGAGCGAGCCGCTGCGGGTGACCCCGGCCGAACCGGTCGCGGTCAACATCATCCAGCACCCCGGCGGGCTGCCGAAACGGGTCGCCCTGCGCAACAACCTCGTCTACGAGGCCGACGAGCGGGACGTGCGCTACTTCACCGACACCCGGGGCGGCTCCTCCGGCTCCCCCGTTCTCACCGACGACTGGACCGTTGTCGCCCTGCACCGCGGCACCCGGCGGGTGGAGGACGTCAGCTTCCAGGGCAAGAACACGGCCTTCGTCAACGTCGGCACCCAGATGAGCAGCGTCCTCGCCCACCTGCGGGATCACCGCCCGGATATCCACGCCGAGATCACGGCGGCCCAGTCCCCCTCGACCACACGGCCCGCCGACACGTGGGCCCAGCAACCGGAGGTGGCATGAGATGCGCGACGGTTCACCGGTGGCGACCGGTCCCGAGCAGGTCTTCGGGAATCTGCTGGCGGTCGCCGAACGGGTCCGCAAGGGCCTGGAGTGGGAGATCTCCGAGTCGTCCGTGGAGAGCCCGGGCGGTGAGGCACCGGCCGGCCAGATCGCCCGGTTCGCCCAGGAGGAACGGGCCCGGGTCCTGGAGGCGGGGGTCAGCGGCCTGGAGAAGATGGCCGCCGGACGCGGCGCCGACATCGACGAGGACGAGTACTTCGGCGTCGAGGCGATCGTGCTGCTCGAAGGGCGCCCGGCGATCCTGATCCAGGGCCAGGACTTCCCCTCCCAGCAGGGCGACTGGGCCGTCCTGGACGGCGCGCGGACCGCGATCCGCGCCTCGATCGCCCGCGTCGGCCGGGTGGAGGTCTCGGGCCACCCCGACCTGGACTGGCTGGGGACGGCGTTCCTGGTCGGCCCGGACGTGGTGATGACCAACCGCCATGTCGCCACCGAGTTCACCCGCAGTGACGGCGCGGGCTGGACCTTCCGGCAGGGGCTGGCCGCCCGCGTCGACCTGGCCGAGGAGCTCGGCGGCCCGGTCACCGGCGACGGCGCGCTCAGCTACGACGTCACGGAGGTGCTCGGCATCCACGCGGACGTCGACCTCGCCCTGCTGCGGGTCACCCCCTCGGCGGGCCCGCTGCCCACCCCGCTGCCGGTGGCCGCCGAGCCCCCCGGCGAGGTGGTGGGACGGCCGGTCTACGTGATCGGCTACCCGGCCTGGGACGGCCGCCGCAACGAACCGGAGTCCATGCGCCGCATCTTCATGGACGTCTACAACGTCAAACGGCTCCAGCCCGGCACGGCGACGGAACTGCTGCCCGGTCAGCTGACGATGAAGCACGACTGCTCCACCCTCGGCGGCAACAGCGGCTCCCCGGTCTTCGACCTCGCCGACCACCGGGTCCTCGGCCTGCACTACGGCGGCCGCTACCGCTCGGGCAACTTCGCCGTGCCCCTGTGGCAGCTCACCGACGACCCGCTGCTGGCGCGCGCGGGCATCAACTGGGCCTGACCGCGGGCATCGACCGAGTCTGACACGGCCCGAGGGGCCGGTGTCACTCCTCCTTGACGGGCACGCTGAACCCGCGGTTACGGATCACGACCCGCTCGACCTCGTCCGCGATCGGGAACGTGCCTTCCACCGGGGTGGGCGTGACGACCTGCGCCACGGTGCCGGTGGGCGCGGTCTCCACCAGCATCAGATGGAGCTCCTCGGGGGTGGCGACGATGGGCGGCGAGGCGAGCTCCAGAGTGAGGGTGAACCCCTCGGTGTTGCACGAACAGGTGCCCCTCACGGTGACCCGTCGCCCGGCCTTGGGCTCCCGGTACGCGACGGCGATGAAGTCCTGGGCTCCGGCCTCGCAAGCGAAGTCGTTCGTCGGTTTTGCCATGTCCACTCCCAGCTACTGAGGGGTATCGGGTGTGCACGCATCGCTTCAGTCTCGGCGCGGCACGCGGGGCCCGCAAACGGAGAACCCCAGAATCAGGCCATGCACACCACCCGACGCACGCTGCTGGCCGGACTGGCCGCGGTCGCCCTGACGCCCGGCCGGGCGGCGTGGGCCGCGACCGCCATGCCCCGGCCCCCCGCCTCACTCATGGGAGCGGTGATCCGCCGCCTGCCCACCGCACGCAAGGTGGTCGCGCTCACCTTCAACGCGGCCTGGGACACGAGCGGGGTCGACGCCGTCCTGACCGAGCTGCGGCGCCGCCGTCTGCCGGCCACGTTCTTCCCGACCGGCGCGTTCGCGAAGGCCCGCCCGGCGGCCGTACGGGCGATGGCCGCCGCGCACGGGCTGGGCAACCACTCCTACAGCCACCCGTACTTCGACGGCCTGAGCACCCAGGAACGGCAGCGGGAGATCCTCCGCGCCGACACGGCGATCCGCGCGGCGGCGGGAACCGAGCCGCTGCCGTACTTCCGCTTCCCCTACAGCTCCACCACGACGGACTCCGTCGCCGACGTGAACGACCTGGGCTACGCGGCGATCGAGTTCACCACCGACACCAACGGCTACCTCGGCCCGGGCCGCGGCATGACGGTGGACCGCGTCGTCGAGCGGGTGGTCGCCGCCCTGGCGCCGGGCGCGATCATCCAGATGCACGTGGGCAGCAGCACCGGAGACGGCACCGTCCTCGACGCCCAGGCGCTCCCCCGCATCGCGGACACCGTCGGCGCAGCCGGATACGAGGTCGTGGACCTCCGGGACTTCCTCGTACCCGCCGGGAGCGCCCCCGGAAAATGACCGAGCGGCCCAACCGGCCGAGGGAGAAGTCCCTTTGATCGACTACGGCCCCCCATGACAAGGTGTTCGCACACGCATTCTGCGAACACACTTGCCACACCGGGGACTTTCCATCATGGCTGTCACGGTGCCGGACTGGGCTGACACGCTGCTGGATCTGGTGGGGGTGAACTGGCCCAACGTCGACGAGGACGCCTACCGGGACATGGCCGACGCGCTACGGGAGTTCGCGGACGACCTCGCCGACGACGGTCAGCTCGCCAACAACCATATGGAACGTCTGCTGTCGTCGGGTCACGGCGAGGCGATGGACGCGCTGAACGAGCACTAGGGCAAGGTCAAGGGCAAACACCTGAAGGACATGGTCTCCGCGGCCCGGACGATCGCCGGCGCGCTGGACATGGCGGCGGGCGCGATCGAGGCCATGAAGTGGAAGGCGGTCGCGGAACTCGGGATCCTGGCCGGGCAGACGGGCCTCGCCATGGCGCTGATCCCGGTGACCGGTGGCCTGTCCGCACTGCTCGGCGCCGGAGCGATCGCGTTCACCAAGAAGCAGCTGCTGAAGCTCATCACGGGCGCGATGGAGGAGGCGGTCGGTCACATCGTCGGGGTGATGACCGAACCGGCCGTGGCGGCCCTGGAGAACATGGCCGCCGATCTCGTCGTCCAGGTCAGCATGGACGCCTTGGGCGTCCAGGACGGTGTGGACCTCGACCAGACGAAGCAGGCCGGCAAGGACGGCTTCCACGAGGGCGTGCAAGGGGCGAAGGAAGGCATGAACCTCGCCTCCGCCGGCGGCGGTGGCGGTGGCGGTGGCCCCAAGGGCAAGGGGTTCCACATCGAGCACGACGAACACGACAACGCCGGCACCAAACTGAACGGCGTCAGCGTCGGAATCCACGGCAAGACCGCCGGCAAGCTGACGAAGGCGAAGACGGCCCAGGGCCGCAACAAGGGCCGCGACGACATCGCCAACGCCCTGGACCCCGTCATCGAAAAGGCGATGGGCGCCCTGGTGAAGTCGGCCAAGACCATGGGCGACCACGTCGGCGAGACCCTGCCCAAGGCCGTCAAGCGCATATCCACCGACCACAAGAACAACGACGCCGACACCCGCGAACGCCTCGCCCGGGAACGCAAGAAGGACGACCACGACGGCGGGAAACGGGGCGACGGCAAACCGAACGCCAAGGGGCCGCGCACCGACGGACACGTCAAGCCGGACTCCCTGGACGACAGCAAGTCCAACCCGCGCGGCAAGGGCGTCGAGATGGGCGACCGCACCTGCGAGGGCGACCCCGTCGACATCGCCTCCGGCGAGATGACGCTGGAACAGGTGGACCTGTCCCTGGCCGGCGTCCTGCCGCTGGTCCTGCGGCGCACCCACCTGTCGACGTACCGCTACGGTCACTGGTTCGGGCCCAGCTGGGCCTCCAGGTGGTGTCGGTGACGGACCCGCGGGGCAACACCGTCCGCCAGACGTGGGACCGCTACGACCGGCTGCTGTCCCGCACCGATCCGGCCGGGCGGACCACCACGTACACCTACGACGACCGCGGCAACCTCACCGCCATCGCGCACCCGGACGGCAGCTCGGCCGGTGTCGAGTACAACGAGCGGAACCAGATCACCGTCGTCACCGGCCCGGACGGTGCGGTATCCCGGCAGGAGTACGACGAGGACGGCAACCCGGTCCTGTTCACCCGCCCCAACGGGACGACGACCCGGCTCACCTACGACACCCGGGGCCGTCTCACCGGGGTCGACGACTCCCTGGGCGCCGTGGACCGGGTGGAGAACGACGCGGCGGGCCTCCCGCTCGCCGTGCGCGGCCAGCACGGCGGGGTCACCCGTTACGTCCGCGACGCCTTCGGCCGGCCCGTGCGGATCACCGACCCGCAGGGCGGCAGCACCGAACTGGAGTGGACCGTCGAGGGCCGGCTCGCCCGCCGGACCGACCCCGACGGGGCCACCCAGTCCTGGGCGTACGACGGCGAGGGCAACTGCGTCCTGCACACCGACGCCATGGGCGGCGAGACCCGCTTCGAGTACACCCACTTCGACCTGGTCGCCGCCCGGACCACACCGGACGGGGTGCGCCACGAGTTCGCGCACGACACCGAACCGCGCATCACACGCGTCACGAACCCGCAGGGTCTCACCTGGTCCTACACGTACGACGAAACCGGTTTGCTGACCGCCGAGACCGACTTCGACGGGCGCACCCCTCACCTACACGCACGACGCACTCGGACGGATCGCCTCGCGGACCAACGGAGCCGGCCGGACGGTCCGTTACGAGCGGGACGCCGACGGTCGTCTCCTCCTGAAGGACGCCGACGGGGCGGTCACCCGCTTCACCTACGACGCCCATGGCCACCTCTCCGGGGCGAGCGGCCCGGACACCGAGCTGAGCTACGTCCGTGACGTCTCCGGCCGGGTGCTCCAGGAGACGGTCGACGGCCGGACCCTCACCCGCACGTACGACGAGGCGGGCCGCCGCGTCCGGCGCACCACCCCGTCCGGGGCGGTCAGCACCTGGTCCTACCCCGGCGACTCCACCGCACGCCTGGACGCCTCGGGGCACCTGGTCGACTTCGAGTTCGACGCGTCCGGCCGGGAGATCACGCGCCGCGTCGGCGCCGCCCTCACCATGGACCACGTCTACGACGCCATGGGCCGCCTCACCGGCCAGCACGTCCGGGCCGCCGGAGACCGGCCGGTCCAGCAGCGCACGTACACCTACCGCCCGGACGGTCACCTCACCACTGTCGACGACCGCCTGACCGGCCCGCGTCAGCTCGAACTGACCGGCCAGGGGCGGGTCACCGCCGTCACGGCCGAGAACTGGACCGAGCGGTACGCCTACGACGAGGCCGGCAACCAGACGCACGCCTCCTGGACCGGCGCGGGCACGGCCGAAGGCCCCCGGGAGTACGCGGGCACCCGCATCGGCCGCGCCGGCTCGATCCGCTACGAGCACGACGCGCAGGGCCGCGTGGTGCTGCGCCGGAAGACCCGGCTCTCACGCAAGCCGGAGACCTGGCGCTACGACTGAGACGCCGAGGACCGGCTGATCGCCGTCACCACCCCGGACGGCACCCGCTGGCGGTACGTGGCTGCTCATGCAGCGCCACCGCCACCGGCAGGGCAAAGGCATGCTCGAATGCCAGAAACCCGCCGGGCGACAGGGGCACCGCTCCCCCGCCCGCGATGAAGCTCACGAACGTGGGCCGCAGCTGCTCCAGGACGTGCGGCGCCACCCAGATCAGCCCCGTTCCCCTGGGTCCGAACAGCCACTTGTGCGTTCCGGCGACCACCACGTCCGCGCCCAGCCCAGCACCATCCTCGTCGACTGCCGCCAGCAGGTGCACGCCGTCGACGACCAACAGGCACCGGTCGCCAGGACTACGCCCTTCATTGGCCCGGCGCACCACCTCGGCCACCGCGCGCACCGGCATCCGAAGCCCGGTGCTGGACTGCACCCACGTGATCCCCACGACTCGCGTCGTCGGGCGAATCGCCTCGCCGACCGCCGCTGCGATGCCTTCCGCCGTCGCGGTGGCCGGATCGTCGAACCAGGAGACCAGCCGCACCGTGTTGCCTGTCGGCGGCCAACCGGGCGGCGGTGAGATGGGAGAGGTGGTCGTGTTCCGTCAACAGGAACTCTTGCCCTGGACGGGTCACGACGCCGTTGTAGACGACGCCCAGCCCGATGCTTGTGCTCGCCGTCATCGCGATGTCTTCGGCCCGACCTCCCAGACAGACCGCGAGCGCGTGGCGTACCCGGGGCCATCCGGTCGGCCCGTCGGGCAGCGCCAGCCCGGTGGGCACTGCCAGAGGATTGGCGTCGACCTGTGCGCTCAGATGATCCACCGCGTCACGCACCGACTTCGGATGCGAGGCCAGGTAGAACAACGCGAGGTTCGCCCACCCCGGCTCCAGACGGAACTGCGCCCAGGGCGTCCCAGTCCACGCGCCCGTCGACCGTGGTGACCGGCCGCGCCCGTGATGTGTCCGCCCCTGCCCCTGCCACGCAGGAGCTGGTCACGAGGGAAGCCGCCACCGCTCCCGCGGATCTCGCCAGCAGAGCGCGCCGACTCGTCATCGACATCCAGCACCCCTTTACATGCCACCGGTGGAGCGGTGGAGGAACAGCTGTCGGCGCGCCCCACTGATGACGACGCTACGTGAGGTGGCCGCAGGTGCCGACAGGACCATCGCCCGAACGGCCTCCGCCCCAGCTGGAGCCCACGGTCGGCGGCACCAGGGCGGGGGTGGGCCCCGGCCGGCCCCCAAAACGATCAAGGGGCCGTTTCAGATTGCTCTGAAACGGCCCCTTGACCTGCGACTTCGAAAA
>NZ_BMQQ01000001.1:42928-87871 GCF_014648195.1 Streptomyces purpureus | reverse complement strand
CGGGACGACAGGATTTGAACCTGCGACCCCTTGACCCCCAGTCAAGTGCGCTACCAAGCTGCGCCACGTCCCGGTGCCCGTCTGACCTGGGGTTTCCCCCGGCCGAACGCGCATGAGAACAATACCGCACTTCCCCCGGTGGTCACGAACCGCTTTCCGGCCGGGTGGGCCGCACGGTCTGCGCATGGACGGCCACCCGGCGTGAAGAACGCGCTTTCTAGGCTGTCGCGCCTCGACACGCACCCGCGCGCCGGGCAACGGACGCCCCAGAGGGGTCCAGTCCGGTCGAGAACAGCGCTGAATCGGTCCTGCCGCGACGCCCCGCGGGGGCACCTGTGAGCGCTGAGGCGGTCCTCGGCCGCTCCGTACCGCCGGGGCGGGCATCACATGCCCATGGCATGTGGCAGAAAGATGCGCACCGGGAATGCCCTACGAACAGGACCCGTCGGGCCGCTACCATGCGGAACATACCATTCACACAGAGTCAACAGTCCCGCTTTCGGACAAAGACGGTTGGGCGCTTGAGAGGCTTCGAAAAGATCAACATCATGAGGTAGTCGGCCTGTTCACGACGGGACCACTGCCGATGCACCACCTGCTCGAACAACGGCGCGAGCAGAGGTTTCGCAGGGGAGGGCTCGGATGGACGGCTACTTCGCCAGTCGGCTGCATCACCAACTCCGCGAGAACGTCAGGCACTTCGCGGAGACGGAGGTGCGACCGCAGATCTCCGCCATGGAGGCGGCCCGGGGCGTGCACCAGGAGCTGTCGCGGCTGATCGCCCGGCAGCGCTGGATCGGTGCGACGATCGGCCGGGACCACGGCGGGCTGGGTGTGGGGCACCTGGGCAAGACGATCATCATCGAGGAGCTGGCCCGGGTCAGCGGCGCCATGGGCGCCATGGTCCAGGCCTCGCAGCTCGGCGCCGCCAAGATCGTGCACTTCGGCAGCGACGAGCAGAAGAAGACCTGGCTGCCGCCGATCGCGGCCGGCGAGTGCCTGCCGACGATCGCGGTGACCGAGCACGAGTCCGGCGGTCATGTCCTCGGCATGAGCGCCTCCGCCGTGCGCGACGGGGACGACTATCTCCTCAACGGCCGCAAGGTCTACGTGGGCAACAGCCATATCGGCGATCTGCATGGCGTCGTGGTGCGCACGGGGCCCGGCTCCCGGGGGCTGACGGCCTTTCTCGTCGAGTCCGGCCGGCCGGGCCTGCGGGTGGGGCCGCAGCAGCCCACGATGGGCCTGCACGGCTTCGGCTTCGGCGAGCTGATCTTCGAGAACTGCCGGGTCCCGGCCTCGAACCGGCTCGGCGAGGAGGGCGACGGGCTGGCGGTGGCGTACTCCTCCAGCGTGCTCTACGGGCGGGCCAATCTCACCGCCGTCTCGCTCGGGATCCACCAGGCGATCGTCGAGGAGACCACCCGGTTCTCCGCCGAGCGGATCCGCTACGGCCAGCCGCTGCACGAACTGCCGTCGGTGAAGCTGAAGCTGGGTCAGCTCCAGTCGAGGCTGATGACCGCCCGGCTGGCCGCGTACCACGCGGTGCATCTGCTCGACCAGGGGCTGCCGTGCGACGCGGAGCTGATGAACGCCAAGCTGGTCAACGTGGAGTCGGCGCTCGACTCGGCCCGTAACGCGATGGAGATCCACGCCGCCGCGGGGCTCTTCACCGACCGCCCCATCGAGCGCTATCTGCGCGACGCCCACCACATCTTCGCGCCGGCCGGCACCTCGGACGTGCAGCTGCTGCGGCTCGCGGAGGTCGCCCTCGGTACGGCGAAGGGGCAGTGGTCGCAGCGGCTCTCCGACGTGGTGCGGATGGAACCCGCGTACTGACACGCCGCCCGCGTGGGCGGGCCCCGGGCAGGCCCTCACGCCCTGCCCGGGGGCCCGCGCCCGCCGCCGTGCTCCGTGCCTCAGATGCCGCCGTCCTCCCGGCGGTGGATCTGCTCGACCAGTTCCGCCGCGAGCGACTTGATCGTCTCCAGACCGGCCCTACCCCACGCCCGCGGTTCGGTGTCGACCACGCAGATCGTGCCGAGCGCGATGCCCGTACGGTCGATGAGCGGGGCGCCGAGATAGGAGCGGATGCCGATCTCGTCGACGACCGGGTTTCCGGCGAAGCGGGGATAGTCGCAGACGTCCTCCAGGACCAGGGCCTTGCGGCGCACCACCACATGCGGGCAGTAGCCGTGGTCACGGTCCATGAAACGGCCGACGTCGCTGCTCGACGCGGCCACCGCACCGAGGTCGGCGCCGGTGTGCGCACCGGAGGGGGTGTGCAGCCCGGCGAAGAACTGCCGTTTCTCGTCGATGAAGTTGACCATCGAGTACGGCGCGCCGGTGACGTCGGCGAGTTTACGGGCGAAGGCGTCGAAGGCCGCTTCGGGCCGCTCCCCCAGTCCCAGCTGCCGCAGGCGCCGTACCCGGACGGGAGCTTCGCGGTCGATGGGCGTCAGCAGCAGATGGCCGGTCGGGTCGTACGTCATGACGGAGCTCCATAGCTCGGCGCCGGGGCCGGGGTGGTGGTGAGCAGATGCTGGACGAGGGTGACCAGGGTCTGGATGCCGGAGCTGGCGGTCCGGGCGTCGCACAGGACGACCGGCACATCCGGTTTGAGATCGATCGCGGCCCGGACCTCGTCCGGTTCGTAGCGGTAGGAGCCGTCGAACTCGTTGACGGCCACGATGAAGCCGATGTCGCGGCGTTCGAAGAAGTCGACGGCGGAGAAGGAGTCCTGGAGCCGGCGCGTGTCGGCGAGGACGACCGCGCCGAGCGCGCCCTCGGAGAGCTCGTCCCACATGAACCAGAACCGCTCCTGGCCCGGGGTGCCGAAGAGATACAGCACATGCCGCTCGTCGAGGGTGATGCGGCCGAAGTCCATGGCGACCGTGGTGGTGGTCTTGGACTCGATCCCCTCCAGGCTGTCGTGGGCGACGCTGACCTGGGTGAGCAGCTCCTCGGTGGAGAGCGGCTCGATCTCGCTGACGGCCCCGACGAAGGTGGTCTTGCCGACCCCGAATCCTCCGGCGATCAGGATCTTCAGCGCGGTGGGGAAGGCGTCGTGCAGGGGGTCGTCGGGCTGCCCGGGGGCCGCGGCGGGGTGGGTGTTCTCTCGGCGCTCAGAGCCGTCGTCGTAGGCCATCGAGCACTGCCTCCAGCAAGGAACGGTCGGTGGGGTTGCCGTGAAGCCGGGGCGCCCGTGCGGTGAGTGCCCCGCAGTCCACGAGATCGGAGAGCAGCACCTTGGTGACGACCGCCGGCAGGCGTAAGTGGGCGGCGATCTCCGCGACCGAGGTCGGCCCCTCGCACAGCCCCAGAGCGAGGGCGTGCTCGGGGCCGAGGGGTGACTGGGGCTGCGAACCGGTCGCCATCACCAGGGAGAGAAGGTCCAACGCGGCCGTCGGCCGGGTCCGGCCGCCGCTCACCGTGTACGGGCGGATCAGCCGGCCGGCCGCGTCGTCGAGCCAAGGCCCGTCCTGGGGGGACGGCACGCTCAGTGCCCCCTCGCGCCGGGGGCCGCCGCGGCCTGTCTGGCCGGGGTGATCAGGTACGGGCGCACGCTCTTGACCAGCATCGCCATCTCGTAGCCGAGGACCGCGGCGTCCGCCTCGCGGCCGGCGAGGACGGCCAGGCAGGTGCCGGAGCCGGCGGTGGAGACGAACAGCAGGGTGGAGTCCAGTTCGACCACGACCTGGCGGACCTCTCCGCCGTCGCCGAAGCGGGCGCCGGCGCTGCGGCCCAGTGAGTACAGGCCGGAGGCCAGGGCCGCCATGTGGTCGGCGCTGTCGGGGTCGAGGCCGTGCACGGATTTCACCAGGCCGTCGGAGGAGAGAAGGACCGCGTTCCGGGTGTGCGGGACCCGCTGGACCAGGCCGCTGAGCAGCCAGTCGAGATCCGAGGAATGGCCGTTCGGCACATCGCTCGCCATGGTGCATCTACTCCTTGGGAGATTCGTCGTGTCGCTGTGGTGCGAAGGGGGTGTCGCTGCGCGGGGGCTGGGACTCGGCGAGTCCGATCCCGCGCTGGAAGGCGGCCATCAGGCCGGGGTCGTGCAGCGGCGGTTCCTCGGCTCGGCGGACGACGGGCTCCTCGCGCAGCTGCGGTACGAGGTGTTCCTGGGCGCGCCGCTTGGGCAGCCGGGGCCGTTCCGGTTCGCCGGGTCCGTGGTGGCCGCCGTGAGCCTGGGCGCCCGGCGGGGCCGCTGCCGGGGTGGGCCGCTCGCTCCGCTCGCCGCGGATGGGCAGCGGCGCGGGGGGTGTGGCGCCGGTGGCCGGTGGGGCGTGGTGCTCCGCCTGGACCGGGATGCCGGGCGCGGACGTGGTGTACGTCAGCGTCCGGGGGGCCGGTTCGGGCGCCGCGCCCGGCACGGCCCGGGGGGCCGGTGCGCCGGCGGGCAAGGACGCTTCGGCGGGCCGGGGGGCGTCGGCCGGGGCGAGGCCTTCCGCCTCGGGGCCGAGGAGTCCGTGCGGCAGGACCAGGACGGCCTGTACGCCGCCGTAGATGTTCGACTGGAGCCGGACGGCGATGCCGTGGCGCCGGGCGAGGGCGGAGACGACGAAGAGTCCGATCCGGCCGTCCTGCAGCAGGTGCGCCACATTGACCTGGTCGGGGTCGGTGAGCAGGGCGTTCATCTTGTTCTGCTCGGTGATCGGCATGCCTAGGCCCCGGTCCTCGACCTCGACGGCGAGCCCGGCGGCCACGTGCTGGGCGCGCAGCAGCACGGTGGTGTTCGGCGCGGAGAACAGCGTGGCGTTCTCGACGAGTTCGGCGAGGAGGTGGATGACGTCGGCGACGGCGTGGCCGCGCAGGGTGCCGTCGATCGGCGGCACGAGCTTGACCCGGGGGTACTGCTCGACCTCGGCGATGGAGGAGCGCAGCACCTCGGTCATGGTGACGGGGTTGGACCACTGACGCCGGGAGATGGCGCCGCCGAGGACGGCGAGGTTCTCGGCGTGCCGGCGGATGCGGGTCGCCAGGTGGTCGACGTGGAACAGGCCCTTGAGCAGCTCGGGGTCCTCGACCTCGTTCTCCAGCTCGTCGAGGAGCTGGATCTCGCGGTGCACGAGGGACTGGAGCCGGCGGGCCAGGTTGACGAAGACCTCCACCTTCTGTTCGTTGCCGACGCTGCTGGAGAGCTGGGAGGCCTGCACGACGGCCGCCACGGCGGCGTCGTGGGACCGGTTCAACTCCTGTTCCAGCAGCTCGAATTCGTCGGACCCGACGGCGGGGGGCGGCGTCTTGGCGCGGGCCGGGGGGCCCTCGCCGCGGCGCAGCAGCTCCACGATGGTGAGCAGGTCGTTCTGGCCGCGGGCCGCGGTGCGGCGCATGGCCTGGCAGCGGTCCTCCACGGACTTGGCGGCGCGGTCCGCCCCCCGTACGGCGGCGGCCACCCCGGCGGCGGCCACCGCGGCGGAGCCGACGAGCGCGGCCAGCAGGCCGGGCGTGGGGGCGGCTCCGGTGGAGCGGAGGGTGAAGAGCACCGCGGCCGCCCCCCCGAGGGCGACCACGACGGCCGGCAGCACGGAGGTGCGCAGCAGTTGGGGGCGTATGCGGGCTTCCGGAACGAGCGGCGCGGTCCTCCCCGTGGCGGAGTGGGAACGGGCGCCTGGCCGGCCGTGCCGCCCGCCCTCACGGCGGTCCGGCCGCGCGGCGGGTGCGCGAAGTTGAGACATCAGCGTCCTTGGTACGTGGGTCCCAGGAATCGGCGTACTGCGAGGTGTGCGAGGTGTTTTCGCTTCGGCGCACGGATGGACACGGCTGAGTGCCATGAGCCCACCGTTGATCACCGGACACACACGGTAGTCGTGTTGCGTTCATGTGCGGTGGGCAGTTGACAACTTTGCCCGCCAAGCGTCCCGCTCTGGTATGAGGCCTCGCACGGCCGCCCGAAAACGCTGCGTTGACCCCCGGTTCAGGCGGTGGGTGCGGCCTCCTGGCTGTCCCGCCCTTCGTCCCGGCCGCTGGCCACGGGCTCCTTCGGGGTGGCCGCCAGGGTGGCGGGGGTCTGCCCGCGGGTGGTCACGTGGCCGGCTTCGGCGGGCCGCGGCGCATGCGCGACATCCCGCCACCATGGCGCGTCCGGTACCTTCGCGGCGGCCGGAAGGTGACCCAGCGGCCACCTCGCCGATGGTGCCACCGATGACCGCGGTCCTCATTCGCCGTCGTGCTTCCGACCGGCGCGGGGTAGGCATGTTCCGTTGTTTGTTCAGTGGGGTATGTGATGAATAGGTCCCCCTGAGGGAGGCTGATTCGATGCCGTGGTTCGTATGGTTGCTCGCCGCCGCGGCACTTGGTGTCGCGGAGTTCTTCACCCTGACGCTGGTTCTCGGGTTGCTGGCGGGTGCCGCCTTGGTCGCCGCTGTGGTCGCCGGTGTGGGCGTCGGCCTTCTCGGCCAGCTCGTGGCGTTCGGAGTGGCAGCGGCAGCGGGTCTTCTCGTCGTGCGTCCTGTCGCGCTGCGGCAGATGAGACAGGCACCCCTCTCACGTGAGGGAAGCGATGCGCTGATCGGCAAGCGGGCGGAGGTCATGCAGGAGGTCACCGCGAGCCGCGGCCTGATCAAGATCTCTGGTGAGGAATGGTCCGCTCGCGCCCTCGACGAAAGCCAGGTGATCCCGGTGGGAGCGCTGGTGGATGTCATGGAGATCGACGGCGCTACGGCGGTTGTCTACCCCCGTGAACTCCTTCCGTGATCGGCTGAACACATCCTGACGGAGGAATTGTGGATCCGGTTGTCATCCCGATTCTCGTGGCGGCGATCGTCGTCGTCTTCCTCATCGCCTCCACGGTGCGGATCGTCCCGCAGGCGCGCCGATACAACATCGAGCGCTTTGGCCGCTACCGGCGGACGCTGCAGCCTGGCCTCAACTTCGTCCTGCCAGTGGCGGATCGGATCAACACCAAACTCGACGTGCGCGAGCAGGTGTATTCGTCCGCCCCCAAGCCGGTGATCACCGAGGACAACCTCGTGGTGAACATCGACACCGTGCTCTACTACCAGATCACCGACCCGCGGGCGGCGGCCTACGAGGTCGCTGACTACCTGCAGGCGATCGATCAGCTCACCGTGACCACGCTGCGGAACGTCATCGGCTCCATGGACCTGGAGCAGACGCTCACCTCTCGCGAGGAGATCAACGCGCGGCTCCGCGCCGTCCTCGACGACGCCACCGGCAAGTGGGGCATCCGGGTCAACCGCGTCGAGATCAAGGCCATCGATCCACCGCACACCATCAAAGAGGCGATGGAGAAGCAGATGCGGGCCGAGCGTGACAAGCGCGCGGCCATCCTGCACGCCGAAGGGGAGCGGCAGGCCAAGATCCTTACCGCGGAGGGTACGAAGCAGAAGGACATCCTGGAAGCTCAGGGCACGCAGCAGGCCATGATCTTGCGGGCGGACGGCGAAGCGAAGGCGGTGGAGCGCGTCTTCCAGGCCGTTCATCGCAACAACGCCGACCCGAAGGTCCTGGCCTACAAGTACCTCGAGACGCTCCCGCACCTGGCGAAGAGCGACAACAACACCTTCTGGGTGATCCCGGGCGAGCTGACCGAGGCAGTTCGCGCCGTCACCCACGCATTCGGCGATCAGTCGGCGATGGGTCTTCCCGCATCCGCGCAGCCGCAGGAAGCAGCGACCACGGGCGCCGAGGGCACGCCGGACGAAGACGCGGCTCCGGAGCTCGAGGCAGGCTCGCCGCTTCCGCTCGACGCTGCCACGGCTGCCGATGAGGTCGCGAGGCAGGCCGCCGCCGTAGTGAGCGACGCGAAGGCCGAAGCCGAAGCCGCGGGGGCGTCCCAGGTGCCGGGCCGGGGAACAAACTCCGGCGACTGAGCACCGAGGTCGTCAATGACGTCGGCCAACTCGCGCGCCGCTCGGCGACCACGGGGGGGGGTTCACCCGTTTCCGTGTGCTGCTCGGACCGCTGTCCGTGCTGCTCTTCCACCGCGCGGCCCGGGAGCCCGAGTTCCGGACGGCGCGGGGGCCCGGGAACCCTCGTGGAGTCACTGACCCTGTGGAGCTGGCTGCAGCGACGCCGCCCGCCTCCGGCTCCTCGATCGGAGCCGTGTCCGGAGGTCGCCGGACGATCTCGCGGGAGGGTGATCCAGCGGACGTCGTGAGTGGGCCGGATACCCTCGTACGAAGGTCAGTCCGCCGTGCGGGAACGCGGGGCCGGAAGTTGGAAAAGGCTCGGCAGTCTGCGCAGGGCCTCGCCGTCGCCGGTCGCCGTCGCGGCGCCGGCCTCGATCGCGTCGGAGAAGGTCAGCCTGCGGGCAGTCACGCCGACGAACGCCTCCTCCGTGATGGTGATTCTCGCGTCCGGGTACTGCGCCGGCCCGTGGACCGTCTCGACGGTGCCGTCGTCGACGCGGGCATGGAGAATCTCGTCGTCGACGTGGAACTCGTACACCGCGCGCAGTCCCGCAGCGGCATCGGGGTCGAAGCAGGCCCGCAGGCCGAGCACGGCCCAGCCGGCATGGAAGGTCTCGTCCTCGCGGCGCTCGCCCATGGCCCACCTCAGGCCCCACCGGGCCAGCGCCAGGACGGCGGGGCCGAGTTCCTGGCCCGCCTCGGTGAGCGCGTACGCGGGGGTGCGGGCCGGCGGCGGCAGGGTGACCTTGCGGGCGAGTCCCTCGCGTTCCAGGTGCTTCAGCCGGGCCGCGAGCAGGCCGGTGCCGAGCCCGCGCAGGCTGGCTTGGAGGTCGCCGTACCGCTTGGGCCCGGTGAGCAGTTCGCGGATGAGCAGCAGGGTCCAGCGCTCGCCGACGAGGTCGAGGGTGCGCGCGGTCGCGCAGTACTGGTTGTACGTTCGCTGCTCCACGCCCTCACTCTAGACTTCCCCCTTCCTGTTCTTGAAGCGCCGCCGGATGTCCGGGTACGTCCAGGAGCAGCCGGGCGAGCGGCACCGGGTCGGTCAGCATCACGTCATGCGGGCCGTCGAGCGCGAGCGTCCGGTAGCCGAGGGCGGCGCCGAAGCGGTCGAACGGGTAGGCCGCGGGCCGGCAGTGGACGGCCGTGCCGGGGATCCGGTCGACGGCGCCGCTCAGCCGCGTGGCCTCGGTGAACGTGCGCAGCGCCTGCGGGACGAGGCGCTCGGCAAGCCAGGCCGCGTCGACGGCGTCGACGACGCCGAAGGCGGCCGGGGACGGGGCCGGGATGTGCCGCCTGTCGCCGGACGTCCCTGCCGCCGCGCGCATGGCGGTGACGAAGGCGTCGGGCGCCAGTCCGAACATGCTCACCCCGTCGGGTCCGGCCCAGCCGTCCACGAGGACGAGGCGGTCGACGGCGCGGGGCCTCAGGTCCGCCGCCTCCCGGACGACGAGACCGGCGTAACTGTGGCCGACGAGGACGAGTTCCTCTCCTTCCGGGGCGGTGTCGAGGGCGGCGGCGACCGTCCCGGCGTCGTGGTGGAGCCCGCGGTCGCCGGACGCGCCGAGGTCCGGGGTGAGCGTGCGGGCCCCGGCGGCGTGCAGCAGGGGGACGACCCGGTCCCAGGCCCAGGGCCCGTGCCAGGCGCCGTGGACGAGTACGTACGTGGTCATCGGTGCTCCTCGCGCAGAAACGGCAGGACGTCGTCGGCGAACTCCTCCAGGTCCGCCTCGTGGTCGTCGGTGGCCAGGCGGATCACCAGGTGCCGGGCACCGGCCGCGACGTAGCCGGCGAGCCGGTCGACGGCCTGGCGGGGGGTGCCGGCGAACAAGGCCTGGACCGACGCGATCTTCTCCAGCGGCGCGTCGTAGTAGCACTCGACGCTCGCCCTCAGCCGCATACCCGCCCTCTCCGCGTCCCGGTCCACACAGAGCGTCGCGTACAGAGCGGGGGTGACGGGGCGGCGGGGCGTGCGCCCTCCTCGATGCTGCGGAGTTCGTCCGCGACCGTACGAAGGTCCTCCGCGTACGTCGCCGTCGTGGGCGGGTACGGCAGCCAGCCGTCGGCGAGGCGGGCCACGCGCCGCAACGCCGGGCCGCCGGTTCCGGCCAGCCAGACAGGCGGGCCGCCGGGGCGGGACGGCGGGGGAGCGATCCGTACGTCCGAGAAGGCGAAGTGCTCTCCTCGGTACGACACCTGCTCTCCCGACCAGAGCAGTCGCATGGCGTCGACGGACTCCTCCAGGCGGCTGATCCGGCGGCCGAACGGGACGCCGACGGCCGTGAACTGGGCCCGGGTGTCCGGGTTCGGGAAGCCGCCGCCCATACCGGCGATCAGCCGTCCGCCGGACAGCCGGTCGAGGGTGGCGAGCTGGTGCGCGAGGAGGATCGGGTGGCGCAACGCGGGCAGCAGTACCGCCGTTCCCAGCGCGACCCGTTCGGTGGCCTCGGCCACGGCCGCCAGGAGCAGCAGCGGATCCGCCCGTGGTCTGGTCACGGGGCTGTCCCCTGCCCAGACGGAGTCGAACCCGAGCCGCTCGGCCCGCCGGGCCTGGGCGACGAGCCGTCCCGGTTCGTGCTCTGCCCGAACCGTCTGGTCGCGCGTCGGCAGTAAGTACCCGATCTTCAGCCCTGACATCGCCCCTCCCCGGGGTCGTGGGTCTCCGGAGCTTCCCGGCCCGTCGACCTTAGCCTGTACTTCCTGATTTTGGAGTGCAGACTTTTAAATCAAGAAGTCGCGAAGGGTGATCTTGAATCCCTCGGCCCTGGGGCGGTCAGCGTCCGGGCGACGAGGCCCGCTCCGGCGCCGCCGCGACCAGGCCGGGCTCGTGGGCCCCGGCCGGCCGCACCGTGTCACGCCCGGCCACCAGCGAGACCTCTGCCCGGCCGCGGCCACGCACATCACCGCCAGCGGCGCCTCCCAGCCGGAACTGACCGTGTGCAGCAGGCCGAAGACCACGGGGCCGACGGCGGCGAGGAGGTAGCCGACCGACTGCGCCATCGCCGACAGCGCGCCTGATCCGGCCGCGTCCTCGGCACGCATGCCGAGGAACGCCAGCGCCAGCACCAGGCAGGTGCCTCCGCCCAGGCCGAGGACGACGCTCCACGGCAGCGCCAGCTCCGGGGCCACCAGGAGCCCGAGGTAGCCGAGCGGCAGGACGGCCGAGCACACCGTCGCCGGCGCCCGCTGGTCGCGGGTCCAGCGCAGCGCGCCCGGCACCGCCAGGCTGGTCAGCACCGCGACCGCCTGGAACAGGAACAGCAGCCATTCGGCCGTGGCCGCGCTGACGCCGTTGTCCTGGAAGACCTGGGGCAGCCACGTCACGACCACGTAGAAGCCGAGCGACTGCAGTCCCATGAACGCGGTGACCGCCCAGGCGGGGCCGGACCCCCAGGGCAGCCGGTGCTGTGCGCGCGCCGTCTGCGGGGCGGGCGGCGCGGCGCATCTGCGGCAGCCACAGCAGAAGGGCCACCAGCGCGATCACGACCCAGCAGCCCAGCGCGGTGTACCAGCCACCGGGTGCGACCTCACTGATCGGTACCGCCACCCCGGACGCCACCGCGGCGACGCCGCCCATGACCGTCGCGTACGCGCTGGTCAACAGACCCACCCTCGTAGGGAAATCACGCTTGATCAGGCTCGGCAGCAGCACGTGCCCACGGCGATGCCCGCTCCGATCAGGGACGGTCCCCGTGAACAGGCCGGCCGCCGACGGCACCCACAGGACCGCGATGCCCAGTGTCAGCACGACCAGCGCCGCGCCGAGCAACCGTTCGTCGCCCCACCGGGCGGCGAGCCTGGGCACCATCGCTTCCGGTCGATCGCCGGCGGCACCGGGCTGCTCGACGACGCCGAACCGAACCTCAACCGCTATCTGTTCACCGACCCCGGGCCCGGACGTTCTTCACCGACTGGGACGACGTCGCGGACCAGCTGGCCTTCGACCTGTGGCAGGCGCCGTCCCTCGAGAACCTCGAATGGCTCACCTCCGAGCTCACCCCCGTGGCCGGGCCCGAGTTCACCGACCGCCTCGCCCGGCACGTCGTACCGCGCCACGCAGTCCTCCGGCTCGACCACCCGGACGGTCACCGGCTGCACCTGCCCCGCGAGACGCTCGAACTGCCCATGGGCGCCCAACAGTTGGCCGTCTTCCTCCCCGAATGCGATCGGACGGCCCAAGCCGTCGACCAGCTCCGGCTCAAGTCCCACGTCCGGCTCCGGTCCAGACCCTCCGGCATCCGCGCAGCCCGGGCAAAGTCGTCCCCGATCGTCATCACCGCTCGCCCGCGAGGTCGAGATCGTCGCTGCGCGGCTCGGCAACGACCTCAGCAGGCCGGGGGCGGCTCCACGGATGCGCATTCGGATGCGACACAGCCCGCCACCACGGCTCCACGGGCAGCTTCCCCGCGGGCTCGAAGGGCTCGCCCGGCCTGGGGAGTGCCACCGTCTGGCCGGCCTCCTCGGCAGCGTCCTTCGTCCACTCACCTGGCTCGGCCCAGGGGTGTGGAGCCAGGTTGAAGGTGCCCCAGTGGATCGGCAGCATGATTCCGGCGGGGGCGCCGCCCTGGAGGTCGAGGTGGGCGCGCATTCCCTCGGCCGGGGTCATGTGGATGTCGGGCCAGTACTCCGAATAGGCGCCGATCTGGATCATCGTCGCGTCGAACGGGCCATGTGCCGCGCCGATCTCCTGGAAGCCGGGGAAGTAGCCGGTGTCGCCGCTGTGGTAGACGCGGTGCTCGGGGCCGGTGGCGACCCAGGAGGCCCAGAGGGTGTGCTGCTGGTTGCGCAGGCCGCGGCCGCAGAAGTGGCGGGCGGGCGTCGCGGTCAGGCGTACGTCCTTGACCTCGGTCGACTCGTTCCAGTCCAGTTCCCGCAGCCGCGAGTGGGCCACACCCCAGCGCTCCAGGTGGGCGCCGACGCCCAGCGGGACGGCGAAGACGGTGTCCGTACCGGCCAGGGCGCGGATGGTGGGGAGGTCGAGGTGGTCGTAGTGGTCGTGGGAGATGACCACGGCGTCGACCGGGCCGAGGGCGGCGAGCGGCAGGGGCACGGGGTGCAGCCGCTTGGGGCCGGCGAAGGAGAACGGCGAGCAGCGTTCGCCCCAGACCGGGTCGAAGAGCACCCGGTGGCCGTCGATCTCGGCGAGGACGCTGGAGTGTCCCATCCAGGTGAGCCGCAGGCCCGAGGCCGGGGGCCGGGCGAGGTCCGTGGCGGTGGTGGGGTGGAGCGGGACCGGCAGGGCGGGGGCCCGGTGCAGCCGGGCGTCCTTGCTGAAGTAGATCTTGGCGAAGTCCAGGGCGGAGCCGGAGGGTCTGTGCCGGGCGGCGACGGGGTTCTGGAAGACCCCGTCGGCGAAGTTCGGCGAGCGGCGGATCCGCTCCATCCGGGCTCCGGTGGGGTCCGCGCCGAAGGCCGCGGGCCGCAGGGAGCGAAGCCGGGCACGCAGCGGATGATCGGAGCCAGCGCCGGTCACAGCACCTCCTGATGTTCGGGCTCGTTCCATTATGGGCAGGCCGCCCGGCGCGGCGAGGAGCCGCGGCTCCTGGCACCGGTGGCCCAGGGGGGCCGGAGGACCCCCTGACCTGGGAACGTTCTCGCAGGTCGCTGGGGTTCCGAAGGGACGTGGGAGAAATCTTCGCCCCCTGATGTCACATCCGGCCGCTCTCCGTCCGTCGCATCGGTGAAGGCCGCCCGGGCAGGGCGGCGCCCGCGACACCGAGGAGGCCCATGATGGCCCGCATCCCGCTCACCCCGCCCCGCTCCCTCTTCCTCCGGGCCGTGGAGTGGTACTCGAAGCGGACCTACGGCAAGATCGTCGACCCGGTCCGCGCGCTCGCCCACCATCCGGGTGTGCTCCGTGCGGATCTGCTCTTCGAGATGGCCGTGGCTCGCTGGAACAAGCTGGACGAGGACCTGAAGGCGCTGGCTGTCATGGCGTCGGCGGCCTCGATCGGCTGCGGCTGGTGCATGGACTTCGGCCACTGGGAGAACACCCGGCGCGGCATGGACGCCAGGAAGATCCAGGACGTGCCGTTCTGGCGGGACAGCGACGCGTACACGCCGCTGGAGCGGGACGTGATGGAGTACGCCGAGGCCATGACCGCGAATCCGCCGACGGTCGGTGACGAGCTCGCCGGGCGGCTGCTCGGTGCGCTGGGCGAGCCGGCGTTCGTGGAGCTGACGGCGATGGTGGCGGTGGAGAACCTGCGCTCGCGGATCAATTCCGCGCTGGGGCTCACCAGCCAGGGGTTCAAGGATCAGTGCGAGGTCCCCGCGCCGACGGCGACCGCCGCGGCGGCGCGTCCGGTGGGCTGAACGCCCTGAAGACCCCGGGCACCCGGGACCTTCAGGCGGCCGCGCCCCCGCCCGTACGGTCAGGGCGGGGGCGCGGGCGTGCCCGGAGGGTTCAAAGGCAGCAGGTTGGGCCGCTTGGGCTCGGACGTGGTCGCCGGAGGACTCGCCGCGACCCGTCAGGCTTCAAAGGGGCAGGAGATCCGGCCGCTTGGGCTCGATGTGGTCGCCGGAGGACTCGCCGCGCAGCCGGCGGCCGATCCAGGGCACGAGGTACTCGCGCGCCCAGTTGATGTCGTCGCGGCGCACCTCCAGCGTGCCGCGCGGCGGCTGCGGCGGCCAGGGCTGGTCGGGGTCGGCGGGCACGTCGATGCCGAGGACCTGGCCGGCGCGGAGCGCCACCCGGGTGTGGCCCTCGGCCGAGAGGTGGAGCCGGTCGTCGTCCCAAGCCCGCCTGTCCTGGATGGACTTGAGCGACCACAGGTCCAGGACCGGGCAGCCGTAGCGGTCGGCGACGGCCCGCACATGGCCGTTGTACGTGGCGATCTTGCCGCGCAGATGGCGCAGCAGGGTGACGCCGCGGGTGTCGAAACCGGTGGTGATCATGACCGTGCCGACGGCCGAGGTGAGGTCGGCGACGGCACGCTCGAAGCGCTCGGCCACCTCGTCAGGGTCGGTGCCGGGACGGATGATGTCGTTGCCGCCGGCGCAGAAGGTCACGAGTTCCGGGGCGAGTTCCTTCGCCCGGGGCACCTGCTCCTCGACGATCTGGTCCAGGAGGCGGCCACGGACCGCGAGGTTGGCGTAGCGGAAGGTGTCGTGTTCGGCCTCCGGCAGCCGGTCGGCGAGCAGGACCGCCAGCCGGTCGGCCCATCCGACGAAGGTGCCGTCGGGGCCTGGGTCACCGACGCCTTCGGTGAAGCTGTCACCGATCGCCGCGTACGAACGGAACATGTCTGCTGCGGATACGTCTGTGTCTTGTGCTCTCGAACCGTCTGCCACGGGAGCACATCTTTCCCTTATCCGTGTGACCTACGCGACCGTAAGGAGGGGTTGACGTGGCGTGACATATACCACCGGTCAAGATTCGCCCAAGCCGGAATAGTGCCGGCAATGGGCGAAGGCCCGGCACTCAAGTGCCGGGCCTCGCGCGGCGCGTGGCGCCGGACGGGGTGTCAGAGGGACACGCCGTGCGAGCGCAGGTACGCGACCGGGTCGATGTCGGAGCCGTAGCTCGGGCCGGTGCGGATCTCGAAGTGCAGGTGCGGACCGGAGGAGTTGCCGGTGGAACCGGACAGGCCGATCTGCTGGCCGCCGCTCACGCTCTGGCCGGAGGAGACCGAGAGGGAGGAGAGGTGGGCGTACTGCGAGTAGGTGCCGTCGGCGTGCTGGATGACGACCTCGTTGCCGTACGCGCCGCCCCAGCCGGCCGAGACGACCGTGCCGGCGCCGACCGCCTTGACGGTGGTGCCGGAGGAGGCGGCGAAGTCGACACCGGTGTGGTAGCCGGAGGACCACATGGCACCGGAGGCGCGGTACTGGGTGGTGACGGAGGCGCCGTCGAGCGGGGCCGTCCAGCTGGAGGAAGTGGAGGTGGCGGGGGCGGCCGGGGCGGCGGCGCGCTCGGTGGAGCGGGAGCTGCGGGCCGTCTCGTCGGCGGACTTCTCAGCCTTGGGCGCGGCCTTGGCGGCGGCCTTCGGGGCGCTCTTCGCAGCGGCCTTGGGGGCGGCCTTCTTCGGGGCGGCCTCGGCCTTCGCGGTGGACTTCGCGCCCAGGGTGAGCTTCATGCCCGGATGGATGAGAGAGGGATTGTCGCCGACGACCTCGCGGTTGTCCGCGTAGAGCTTCTGCCAGCCGCCGCGCACGTCGTGCTCCTCGGCGATCTTCGACAGGTAGTCGCCGGGCACGACCGAGTAGACCTTCGGCGTGGCCTTGGCGGCCTTGGCGGGCGGCTGAGCGGCCGGCTGCTGGGCGGCCTGCGCGACGGCCGTGTTCGGGGCCACGGCGGGGGCGGCCTTGTCGGCGGCGTGGGCTCCGGCCGCGCCGATCAGCGGCAGGGCGAGGGCGGCGCCACCCGTACCGGCGGCGACGAATCCGCGCGTGATCGGGTTGGCCTTGGGACGGCGATGCTTACCCTTCGCGGGCATGGCGAATTCCTCTCCGGCGCCTGCGAGGTGAGCTGTCGGGTTCGGGCTGGAGATGCCCGGTCGCACTTGCGCGACTTCACCCCGAGCCGTTTCCGGAATTCCGGTGACGGCGTTCTACCTGGGTCCCCCGCTCCTGCCACACGTGGATGGGTGCGGATTCCGGACGGTGGCAGGATTCGGCGGTCCATCCGGATTGGTCGTGACCGTAGACGAGCGGGTCGGCGGGAACAAGCCTTCGTTTTCAACGGGCATTCCAGGCCGCGATATCGGCCCCGAATTCCGGTCACCCTCCGTCCACGCCGGAGCGTCAATTGCCGCCGTGAGCAAGGAATTCAAAAAAGGATCTTCGCCACGGAACGTCACGTTTATGACGCTGCTCACGTGACAGAACCCATCTCCCTTGCTACCGGGGCACGTTATCCCTAACAGCCCAATACGGACAGAAGACTCATTAGCACCAGTTCCGCCGGAAGGGGTGCGCATCGTGGGTCCTGGCCGAGATGATTGCCCCAGGAACCGATGTCGTATCGTCGAGCCCGCGCCACGTCGGCGATCAGCGTCGGCGGCAGAACACCTTCAGGAGCTCTCGTGACGCAGCAGCTGCCGCAGGTCCCGTCGACCGAACCCGAGCTGGCAGGAGTCCGGAACTTCCGGGACGTGGGTGGCATGCCGACCGTCGACGGCCGGACCGTGCGCCACGGACGGCTCTTCCGCAGCGGGCACCTCGCCCACGCCACGGCCGACGACGCCGCCTTCCTCGCCGGACTCGGACTGCACACCGTCTTCGACTTCCGCAACGAGGCCGACCGGGCGGTGGAGGGCCTCGACGTCGAGCTGCCGGGTGTACGGAATGTGAACATTCCGCTCAACGACCCTGCCGACGGGAAGGAGTTCTGGAAGATGGTCAGCAGCGGCGACCTCGACCAGCTCCACTCCCTCCTCGGCGACGGCAAGGCCGCGGCCCGGATGACCGAGACGTACCGCCAGATCATCACCGAGCGCACCGCCGAGCACAGCGGCGTCCTGCACGCCATCGCCGAGGACAGCGTCCCGGCGCTGATGCACTGCGCGGCCGGCAAGGACCGGGCGGGGCTCTCGATCGCCGTGACCCTGCTCGCCGTCGGTGTCGAGCGCGACGCGATCGAGGCGGACTACCTCAAGTCCAACGACCCGCACCGCCGCTACAAGGTGCGCCGCAGCAGCGACGCGCCCGACGCCATGTCCCCCGAGGTGATGGGGCTGCTGAGCCCGCTCTTCGACGCCCGCGCCGAATACCTCGACGCGGCATTCGAGACAATCGTGGCGAACTGGGGCAACACCGAGCGGTATCTCACCGAGGGGCTGCGACTGACCCCCGAGACCCGCGAGCGGCTGCGCGAGCGCCTCCTCCACTGACCGCGCGTCGACCGGCCAGGGCCTACTGGTTCTGGCCGCCGAGCACGAACAGCAGGTAGAGGAAGGCCGCGAAGAGGTGCCCGGCGACCAGATACGCGAAGAGCCGGATGATCAGCCCCCTCGGGAACTTCTTCTCCTCACGGCCAGACATGGGTACGGATTTAACCGGCTTGTCGGACATGGTCGGCATCCTTACGGGGCAGGGACGGTCACCGGCGCGGGGCTTCGGCGCCCAGACACAGGTCGGCGGCGGGGCTCTGCAGCAGGGTGTGGACGAAGAGCAGCTCGGCGCCCTGCCGGGTGGCGGCGCCGATGCGGTGCGGGGTGAGCGAGTCGAAGTGCGCGCTGTCCCCCGCGTCGAGCACATGCGCCACGTCACCGAGGACGAGCCGGACCCGGCCGTCGAGGACGTACAGCCACTCCTCCCCCGGGTGGACCCGGACGAGGTCGCCGCTGGTCGCGTACGGCACCTGCACCCGCAGGGCCTGCATGGCGCGGCCCGGGCCGCCGGCCTGGTGGTAGATCCAGCCGTCGGCCTCGGCCGGCTCGGCGCGTCCGGCCCGGACGATCGGGTCACGTTCGGGCGGCGTCTCACCGAGCAGCTCGGAGACGGTCGTACCGTAGATCCGGGCGAGCGCCAGCAGCATCGGCAGCGACGGCTGGCGGCGGCCGGTCTCCAGCCGGGAGAGATGGGCGGGTGAGAGGCCCGCGCGGCGGGCCGCGGCCTCCAGGGTGAGCCCGCGCCGGCGGCGCAGCCCGCGCAGCTGCGGGGCGACGTCGGGCAAGGTCTCGTCAGCTGCTTCGGGCGAGGCGTCGTCCGCCCCGCCGACAGGGGTGCTCATGCGTCCATTGCGCCAGGATTTTTCCTCTGGGGCAATTTGCTTGCCTCAGAGGCAAATATCGATGGCCGCGGGTCAGCGCTGGGCGACCGCCTGCTTCACGAGCGTACGGCCGAACTCCCACATCAGTCCCCCGCCCCCATGGGCGTCGTCCATCACGGCGGTGAAGGCCGTGACAAACCGCTCGACGTCCGCCTCGTCGATCACCAGCGGCGGAATCAGCTTGATCACTTCCAGATGGTCGCCGGAGACCTGGGTGAGGATGTGGTGGCGCTGGAGCAGCGGTACGACGACCATCTGGGCGAAGAGCCCCTTGCGGGCCGTCTGGAGCATGGTCCAGCGGCTGCGCAGCCCCAGCGAGGTGGGGCGCCCGAACTCGATCCCGATCATCAGACCCCGGCCGCGTACCTCGTGGAGCAGCTCGTAGCGGGGTACGAGGGCGGTGAGCCGGCTCTTGAGCAGCTCGCCCGTGCGCCGGACGCGGGCGACGATCTCCTCGTTCTCCAGCACCGACAGGACGGCCAGACCGGCCGCCATGGCCTGCGCGTTCGCGCCGAAGCTGGCCGAGTGGACCAGGACCCGGTCCATGGACGAGTAGACCTTCTTGAAGATCCAGTCCTTGCCGAGGGTGGCCCCGACGGGGACGTAGCCGCCGGAGAGGGCCTTGGCTACGCACACCAGGTCCGGTTCGACGCCGGGCTCGTGCTGGTAGGCGTAGAAGTCCCCGGTCCGGCCGAGCCCGGTCTGCACCTCGTCGGCGATCAGCAGGGCCTTGTGCCGGCGGAGCAGCTCCTGGGCGGCGCGCAGGAAGCCGGGCGGGGCCTCGTGCACGCCCTTGCCCTGGATGGGCTCCACCACGAAGGCGGCGACGTCGCCGCGCTTCAGCTCGCGCTCCAGGGCGTCGAGGTCGCCGAGCGGGATCGCGGTGTCGGGCAGCAGCGGCGCGAACCCGTCGCGGAAGCCGCTCTCGCCGTTCACGGACAGGGAGCCGGTGGTCAGCCCGTGGAAGGCGTGGTCGCAGTAGAGGATCCTGGGGCGTCCGGTGGCGTAGCGGGCGAACTTCAGAGCGGTCTCCACCGCCTCCGTACCGCTGTTGCCGAAGAACACCCGGTCCAGGTGGGGGCTGTGGGTGAGGAGTTTCTCGGCGAGCAGGCCGGGCAGCGGCTGGCAGTCGAAGCGGGTGAGGTCGGCCAGCTGGGCGTCGAGGACGTCGTGCAGGGCCTTGCGGACGACGGGGTGGTGGCGGCCGAGGCCCATCACCCCGAAGCCAGCGAGCATGTCGAGATGGTCGTTGCCGTCGGCGTCCCAGAAGTGGGCGCCCTCGGCCCGTTCGTAGTACCGGTCGAAGCCGATGGTGTGCAGCATCCGCGGCAGCTGGTGGTTGAGGTGCCGGCTGTGCAGCTCGTAGCGCTCGCCGCCGCGCTCGGCGAGCAGGCGGGCGAGGTCGAAGTCCTTGCTCATCCGTCGTTCTCCTTGAGCTCCTCGCGGGTGAGCGCGGCGCTGATCCGGCCCGCGATCTCCACCGGGGTCAGCCCGATGTCGGCGAGCACCTCACCACGCTTGGCGTGGGCGAGGAACTGCTCGGGGATGCCGAAGGTCCGCAGCAGTACGTCCACCTCGGCGTCGCGCAGGGCCTGCCCGACCGCCCAGCCGACACCGCCCGTACGGCTGTTGTCCTCGACGACCGCGACGAGCCGGTGGAGCCCGGCGAGCGGGACGAGCTCCTCGTCGACGGGCTTGACCCAGCGCGGGTCGACGACCGTGCAGCGCACTCCCCGCCCGGCCAGCAGGTCGGCGGCCTGGAGGCAGACCGGCGCCATCACCCCGACGGCGACGAGCAGCACATCGGCGTCCTCCTGCGCCCGCAGCACGTCCATGCCGCCGATCCGGGCGACCGCGGGCAGCGCCTCCCCCACCGACTCCTTGGGGAAGCGGATCACGGTGGGCGCGTCGTCGACGTCGACGGCCTCGCGCAGCTGCGCGCGCAGCTGGTCGGCGTCGCGTGGCGCGGCGATCCGCAGGCCGGGCACGACCTGGAGGATCGACATGTCCCACATGCCGTTGTGGGAAGGCCCGTCGGTGCCGGTGACGCCGGCCCGGTCCAGGACGAAGGTGACACCGCACTTGTGCAGCGCCACATCCATCAGCACCTGGTCGAAGGCGCGGTTGAGGAAGGTCGCGTAGACGGCGACGACCGGGTGGAGTCCGCCGGTGGCCAGGCCGGCGGCGCAGACGGCGGCGTGCTGCTCGGCGATGCCGACGTCCCAGACCCGGTCGGGGAAGAGCTCGGCGAACTTGGTCAGGCCCACGGGGTGGAGCATCGCGGCGGTGAGCGCGACGACGTCCGCGCGCTCGGCCCCGATGGCGGCGATCTCGTCGCCGAAGACCGACGTCCACGACGGCGGGCCGGCCGGCAGCAGCGGCGCGCAGGTGAGCGGGTCCATCATCCCGACGGTGTGGAAGCGGTCGGCGTCGTCCTCGAGGGCGGGCGGATAGCCGCGTCCCTTCTCGGTCAGACAGTGCACCAGTACGGGCCCGTGGAACCGTTTGGCCCGGCGCAGCGCCGCCTCCAAGGCGGCGATGTCGTGCCCGTCGACCGGCCCGAGGTATTTGAGTCCGAGGTCCTCGAACATGCCCTGGGGGGCGAAGGCGTCCTTGAACCCCTTCTTGGCGCCGTGCAGCGAGCCGTACAGCGGCTGTCCGATAAGGGGCGTGTGCTGGAGGAACTCCTTCCCCCAGGCGAGGAACTTCTCGTACCCGTCGGTGGTACGGAGCGTGGCGAGGTGGCCGGCGAGGCCCCCGATCGTCGGGGCGTAGGAGCGTTCGTTGTCGTTGACGACGATGATCAGCGGCCGGTCCCGGGCGTCGGCGATGTTGTTGAGCGCCTCCCAGGCCATGCCGCCGGTGAGCGCGCCGTCCCCGATGACCGCGACCACATGGTCGTCGCCGCCGCGTACCTGCCGGGCCTTGGCGAGGCCGTCGGCCCAGCCGAGGACGGTGGAGGCGTGCGAGTTCTCGATGACGTCGTGCGCGGACTCCTCCCGGGAGGGGTAGCCGGACAGGCCGCCCTTTCCGCGCAGCTTGGAGAAGTCCTGGCGGCCGGTGAGGAGTTTGTGGACGTACGACTGGTGCCCGGTGTCCCAGAGGATGCGGTCGGCGGGCGAGTCGAAGACCCGGTGCAGGGCGATGGTCAGTTCCACCACCCCGAGGTTGGGCCCCAGGTGGCCGCCCGTTCTCGCCACGGCCTCGATGAGGAACTGCCGGATCTCCTCGGCGAGTTCGTCGAGTTCCGCCTCGGTGAGCGCGGTGAGGTCGTGCGGCCCCTGGATGTCCTCCAGCAGTGTCACGCTCCAGCCCCCCTTTTTCACCCGTGGCTTCCCGAGACGGTCTCGCGGGCCGCGCGCAGGGACTCCTTCAGGGAGCTCATGGTGGCGAGGACGGCGGTCGGTTCGTAGCCGCAGTGCGCCATGCAGTTGGCGCAGCGCGGGTCCTTGCCTCGGCCGTACTTGTCCCAGTCGGTCTCCTCGATGAGCTGTCGGTACGTCGGCACGTACCCGTCGCTCATCAGGTAGCAGGGCCGCTGCCAGCCGAAGAGCGAGTAGTTCGGGATCGCCCACGCCGTGCAGGGGAAGTCGGCCTTGCCCTCCAGGAAGTCCAGGAAGAGCGGCGAGTGGTTCAGCCGCCAGCGCCGGCGGTTGCCGCCCGCGAAGGACTTGCGGAACAGCTCGCGGGTCTGCTCGACACCGAGGAAGTGCTCCTGGTCCGGTGCCTTCTCGTAGGCGTACGCGGGCGAGATCATCATCTCGTCGACCTTCAGGTCGTCGTTGAGGTAGTTGAGGACCTCGATGACGGTCTGCGGGGTGTCGGTGTTGAAGAAGGTGGAGTTGGTCGTCACCCGGAAGCCGCGGCGCTTGGCCTCCTTGATGGCCGCCACCGCCTCGTCGAAGACGCCTTCCTTCGCGACGGACTCGTCGTGCCGCTCCCGCAGCCCGTCGATGTGGACGGCGAAGGCGAAGAAGGGCGAGGGGGTGAAGTCCTCGATCTTCTTGCGCAGCAGCAGCGCGTTGGTGCAGAGGAAGACGTACTTCTTCTTCGCGACCAACTGCCGCACGATCTCGTCGATCTGCGGGTGCATCAACGGCTCGCCGCCCGCGATGGAGACCATCGGCGCGCCCGATTCGAGCACCGCGCCGACGGCCTGGGCGACCGGCATACGCTGTTTGAGGACGCCTGCCGGGTGCTGGATCTTCCCGCAGCCCTCGCATTTCAGATTGCAGGCGTAGAGCGGTTCCAACTCGACGATCAGCGGAAACTTCTCGCGTTTGCGGAGCTTCTGTTCAAAGAGATAGGTCCCGACCCGGACGGTCTGGCGGAGCGGCATGGCCATCTGGCTCACCTCCTGGGGAGCAGCAAAGAACGGTGCCATTCATGGAAAGCGGGAAGGACGGCACGAAGAACGCGGAAGGCCGATATTCCACCGCGCACCGTGCTGATCCGGACGAGTTCATGTTCTGGAGCGTCCACGACCACCCGGACGGCCGCAACCGGACGGCTCCCGGCGCTCAGAGCGGCGCGGAGCGTGGCGGCGGACTCCATGTCGACGGCGATCGCGCCGGTGGCACGCAGCTCGGCCCGCTCGGGGCCGCGGACGACGTGGTCGGACCCGGACAGCGGGCCGGTGTGGACCGTGCGCGTGGGCAGGGCCCGGTTCAGCGACCTGACCAGGAGTTCCGTGGCGTCGCAGACGGTGGTGCCGTCGGGGCCGCGGGTCTCGTCGGCGACGACCAGGTCCCCCGGGTGCATGCCGGGGGCGAGGCCCGCGCAGAAGCCCGAGGCGATGACGGCGGCGTCGCGCAGCGCGGGGTCGGCCAGCCGGGCCGTGACGGCGCGCCGGGCGTTGCCCGGCCCCATGCCCGTACGGAGTACGGTCACCGGGCCGGGCGCGCCGCCGCTGCCACGGCGGAGGGCAAGCCGTTCGATGCCGAGCGCGCAGGCGACCAGCAGGGGCGCCGCGCGGCCGGACGGCTCCGGCGCGTCGGCCATCAGTGGGCCCCGCCGCGGGCGCCGGACCGGGCGGTGCCGGCCAGGCCTCCGACCTCGGGATCGCCGTGCAGATAGCGGCCGAGCGCCGTCAGCGGGAACACCTGCCGGTACAGGTGGTAGTTGATGGAGAAGTCCCAGGGGAATCCGGTCCCGGTGAAGTACGGCTCGTCCCAGGAACCGTCCTCGGTCTGGGTGGTGGCCAGCCAGGCGATGCCGCGCTCGACCGCCGTGGACTCCCTCTCCCCCGCCGCGAGGAGGGCGAGCAGCGCCCAGGCGGTCTGGGAGGCGGTGGAGGCGCCGTGGCCGATCCACTTCTCCTCCCGGTAGGAGCGCAGGTCCTCGCCCCAGCCGCCGTCGTCGTTCTGGACGGATTCGAGCCAGCGGACCGCCTTGCGCAGGGCGGGGTGGGAGCCGGGCAGTCCGGCCGCCACGAGCGCGGGCACCACCGAGCCGGTTCCGTACACGTAGTTGACGCCCCAGCGGCCGAACCAGGCGCCGCTCGGCTCCTGTTCGGACAGCAGCCAGGTGACCGCCCTGCGGGTGCTGGGATGTTGGGCCTTGCCCTCGTGGGCGAGCATCTCGACGACATGGGCGGTGACGTCGGCCGACGGCGGGTCGATGACCTCACCGAAGTCGCAGAACGGCAGCCGGTTGGGGAAGGGGCTGGTGTTGTCGGCGTCGAAGGCGCCCCAGGCGCCGTTCGCCGACTGCATGCCGAGGGTCCAGCGGGCGCCGCGGGCGACGGCGGCGTCGAGGCGGTCCGGGTCGTGGTGGCGCACCCGGCGCAGCGCCAGGACGACTTCGGCGGTGTCGTCGATGTCGGGGTAGTTGTCGTTGTGAAACTCGAACGCCCAGCCGCCCGGGGGCAGTCCGGGCCTGCGCACGGCCCAGTCGCCGGGCCGGACGATCTCCTCGCCGAGCATCCAGTCGGCGGCCTTGACGAGCGCCGGGTGGTCCGCGGGGAGACCGGCGTCGGCGAGGGCGATGGTGGCCAGGCAGGTGTCCCAGACGGGTGACTGGCAGGCCTCGATCATGCGGGCGCCGTCCTCGCGCCAGACGGCGAAGCGGTCCAGCGACTCCAGTCCGGCGCGCATCACGGGGTGCTCGAGGTCGTAGCCGAGGAGGTACAGGGCGATGACGGAGTAGACGGCGGGGGGCTGGATGCCGCCCCAGCAGCCGTCGTTCTCCTGGCGTTCGACGATCCAGCGGGCCGCGACGTTCATCGCCGCCCGGCGCAGTCGGCGGGGGGCGACCTTGTGGTAGGCGTGCAGGGCCTTGTCGAGGCGCTGGAAGAGGCCGTCCCAGCTGGCCACCGGGGCCAGGGGCCGGGGCGGGTTCGGGAGCCGGGGGTCGGTGTGCAGCTCGTCGAGCGGGAAGGGGGCGGGGCGGACCGGCCGCTTGGCGGAGACGACGGTCAGCGGCACGATCGTCTGGCGGGCCCAGCAGCCGAAGTCGTAGATGTTGAGCGGGAACCACCGCGGCAGGAAGATCAGTTCGGGGGGCAGTTCGGGGAGGTCGTCCCACTTCCACCAGCCGAAGAGGGCGAGCCAGATCCGGGTGAAGACCCGGGCCGCGGCGATGCCGCCCTGGGCGCGGATCCACGCGGAGGCGCGGGCCATGTGCGGATCGTCGGGCCGGTCGCCGGCCAGCCGCAGTGCGACGTACGCCTCGATGGTGGCGGAGAGTTCGGGCGGCCCGCCGTAGAAGGTGGCCCAGGTGCCGTCGTCGCGCTGTTCGCCGCGGATGTGCAGGGCGGCCGCGTGGAGCGTGGCGTCGTCCTGGATGCCGAGGAACTGGCGCAGCAGGAGGTCCTCGGCGTCCATGGTGACGTTGGTCTCCAGGTCGCCCTTCCACCAGCCTTCGGTGTCCTGTCTGCCCAGGAGGTGGGCGACGGAGCGTTCCGCGGCCCGCTCGGCGGCCGCGCGGATGCCGTCCGCGGCGGGTGCGGTGGTGATGTCGCTGGCCGAGGACGCCCGGGGGCTCACGGCCCCGGCGCTTCCGTCGGTCGTCGCTGTCATGGCTTCCCCTTCGTTGCAGTCTTCGTGCCGATGGCGTGATGCTGCTGTGCGGGTCTGCCGTCGGCCGGTGGACCGCCTCTCGCTCGGGAGGCGGCACCGGCCGGCGACTGCGAACTCATATGAGGGTGATCGTGATCATCTCTTCCGTACGACGACGAAGTCGGCGAGCGCGGACAGCTGCGCCCGTACGCGGTGCGGCATGTCGACCTCTTCGAGGGCGGCGAGGGCGACGGCGTGCTGGCGGCGGGCCTCCTCGGAGGTCCAGGCGCGGCCGCCGGCCTCCTCGATGAGGGCGGCGCGGGTGGCGAACTCCTCCTCGGAGAAGCTGGCGAAGTCCTGGCTCTTGGCGTCGGCGGCGAGCAGTTCCGCGAGGCGCCGGGAGGCCGGTCCGCCGGCGGCGAGCGCGGCGACCACCGGCAGGGACTTCTTGCGCTGGCGCAGGTCGCTCCAGGTCTGCTTGCCGGTGGACTCGGGGTCGCCCCAGATGCCGAGGAGGTCGTCGACGGCCTGGAAAGCGAGGCCGAGGTGGTAGCCGTACTCCTCCAGCTTGTCGGCGGTGCGGTCGTCGGCGCCGCCGAGGACCGCACCGATGGAGACGGCGCAGGCGAGCAGGGCGCCGGTCTTGTTGCCCTCCATCTCCAGGCACTCCTCGACGGTGACCGTCTCGCGGTGCTCGTAGGAGATGTCCTGGGCCTGGCCGTCGATCAGCTTGCGGGTGGCGGTGGTGAGCCTGCGGGTGGCGCGGCCGGCCTCGACGGTGCCGAGCTCCAGCAGGACCTCGTTGGCGAGGGCGAAGAGCGCGTCGCCGACGAGGATGGCCTGGGCGGGGCCGTGCACCTTCCAGACGGTGTCGCGGTGGCGGCGCTGCTCGTCGCCGTCCATGAGGTCGTCGTGCAGGAGCGAGAAGTTGTGCACCAGCTCGACGGCGACGGCGCCCGGGATGCCGACCTCGGGGGCGGCTCCGGCGGCCTCGGCGGAGAGCAGGGCGAGCGCCGGGCGGACGGCCTTGCCGCCGTCGCCGTCGGCGGGGTTGCCCTGGGCGTCGATCCAGCCGAAGTGGTAGGCCGCGACGGTGTCCATGGGCGCCGCGAGCCGGTCGACGGCGGCCCGGAGCACGGGCGTGGCCAGCGCACGGCCGCGCTCCAGCAGCGTGGTGACGTCGGCGGTGTCGACGGCCGGATTCACCGGGGGCACAGTCGGCACGGTCTCTCCTCTAGTTCCAGTGATCAGGCTCATGCCGCCTCCTTGAGCGGATGTTCGTGGGGGCGGCCGAGTGCGGTGAGCGCGGCGGCCGCGGCGGTGAAGCCGCTGCGTACGGCGCCCTCCATGGTCGCGGGCCAGCCGGTGGCGGTCCACGTGCCGGCCAGGTGGAGGCCGGGTGCGCGGGTCCGGGCGCCGGGGCGGAGCCGGCCGACGCCCGGGGTGGGGGCGAACGTCGCTGTCCGCTCCCGGGTGACGAAGAAGTCCCGTACGCCGGCGCCGCGCGCGGCGGGCAACAGCCGTTCCAGCTCGGGGAGATAGCGGGCGCGCAGCTCGGCGACGGGCGTGTCGATCTCGTTCTGCGCGGCGGACTGGGAGACCGCGAGGTACTGGCCGCCGCCCTTCAGGCCGGAGCTGTCGGTGCGGTCGAAGACCCACTGCACCGGGGAGCCGAGGGCGGTGAAGAAGGGCTGCCGCAGCACCGTGCGGTCGTAGACGACATGGAGGTTGAGGATCGGCGCGGTGCCGATGTCGAGGAGGCTGCCGGGGTCGTCGAGGGCGCCGTCGGGCAGCAGGTCGTGCGTCTCGCGCTGCGGTACGGCCAGGACGACCTGGTCGGCGGTGAGCTGCTCGCCGGGTACGTCCACCGTCCAACGGCCGTCGTCGGTACGGGAGATACGGGTGGCTTTGGTGCGCAGGGCGGTGCGGACGCCGGCGGAGTCGAGGGCCTTGCGGGCGCGGGTGTCGTGGAGTTCGCCGAGCGGGACGTGGGCCCAGCCGATGTCGGCGGCGCCGGGCTCGGTGAGGAGCGCGGTCTTGAAGACCATGGCGGCCAGGCCCATGGAGGCGTGCGGGGCGGGGGCGTTGAGGGTGGCGACACCGATGAGGTCCCACAGGGCTTCGACGGCGCGGGCGGACTGGCCGTGGCGGCCGAGCCAGGTGGCGAAGTCGATGCCGTCGAGGGCGGGGTCGGCCGGGTCGAGCTTCCTCAGGGCGAGCGCGGCGCGGGCGACGGCGGCGCGTTCGGTGAGCGACAGGTGCGGGTAGGCGGCGAGGCTGCGGCCCAGGTGCAGGGGTACGGGCAGCGCGGTGCGGCGCAGCCGGCCGAGGCGGGGGCCGCGGGGGTGGGCGACGTCGAGGACGGGTACGTCGAGGCGGTCCTGGAGCGGGGCGAGGGCGGCGCCGTCGACGCGGTCGAGGAACCAGCGGTAGGCGGTGCAGCAGCGCAGGTAGACGTGCTGGCCGTTGTCGACGGTGAGCTCACCGCGCCGGAAGGAGAAGGCGAGCCCGCCGAGCCGGGGCCGGCCTTCGAGGAGGGTGACCCGTACGCCGCAGTCGGCGAGCCGCAGTGCGGCGGTGATGCCGGCGAGCCCGCCGCCGACGACGACGGCGTGCTGCTCCGCCACGGGCGCGCTCATGCGGTCTCCTCTCTGACCGTCGCAGTGAGGGACGCGCCGCCGGGGATCCGGGTTGCCCGGGCCGGGGGGACGGGGATGGGGAGCATCAGCCGCGCCTCCTGATCGTCTGGCGGGACATCGTGCGGGCGTCCAGGCCGGACAGGCCGCGCACCGCCACGTACGCCTTCTCCCGGCCCGGCAGTGAGACGCGGCCGCGCAGGACCGCCTCCGGGTCGCGTTCGATGCGGTCGAGCAGGCGGCGGTAGATCCCGGCCATCGCGGCGACGCAGGCGCCGCTGCGCCGGTCGAGCATGGGCAGCAGGCGGTAGCCCTCGGCGAACAGGGCCCGGGCGCGGCGCACTTCGAAGTGGACGAGGCCGGTGAAGTCGGCGCCGGGGGCGGGGGTGGCGGTGCGGAAGCCGTCGGAGCAGCCGAATTTGGCGAGATCGTCACCCGGCAGGTAGACACGGCCGCTCGCGGCGTCCTCGCGGACGTCCCGCAGGATGTTCGTCAGCTGGAGGGCGAGGCCGAGGGTGTCGGCGTACTCTGCGGCGCGCTCCGCGCCCGGCGCGCCGGGCTGGGTGCCGAACACGCCGAGGGAGAGCCGGCCGATCGCGCCGGCGACACACCGGCAGTACACCTTGAGGTCGTCCCAGGTCTCGTAGGTCTCGCCGTGTACGTCCATGAGGACGCCGTCGATGAGTTCGTCGAGGCCGTCGAGCGGGATGGGGAAGCGGCGGGCGGCGTCCGCGAGGGCGACGGCGACGGGGTCGGTGTCGTCCTCGTCGACGGCGCCCCGCCGGATCCGGTCGAGGAGACCGCGGGTGGATTCGAGCCGGTCGTGCTTGGCGTCCATGGCGAGCGCGCCGTCGCCGATGTCGTCGACCCGGCGCGAGAAGGCGTACAGCGCCGACATGGCCTGCCGCTTCTCGGTGGGCAGCAGCCGGATCCCGTACGCGAAGTTGCGCGCCTGTGCGCCGGTGACGGCCTCGCAGTAGCTGTACGCGGCCTGGACCGGCGCGGTCATGTCCGTCTGTCCCTCCACGGTCCGGCTCACCCCTCTCTCCGCGCTTGTCGCAGGACGGCTCCCGCGCGGCGCATCAGCCTCGGCTTGGTGGGCTTGGGAGGCCTGGGCAGTACGTCGTGTCCGGCGGCGGCGACGGCGTCGAGGGCGGCGTGCCCTCCGGCCACGAACCCCGCGAGCAGCAGACGCAGCCTGCCGTGGACGCTACCCACCAGCGGTGTGCCCTCATTCAACAGGTTCCGGGCGCGTTCGGCCTCGAAGGCGACCAGCGCGCGCACCGACGCGCCCCCGGTGGGCCGGGCCAGGTCGGCCTCGGTGACATGGAAACGCTTCATGTCCTCGGCGGGCAGATAGACACGGTCGCGGCCGAAATCCTCGGCGACGTCCTGGAGGTGTTCGACGATCTGCAGGGCCGTGCAGATGGCGTCGGAGTGGCGCAGCCGCTCCGGGCTCGAAGTGCCGGTGATGCCGAGGACGAGCCGGCCGACGGGGTTGGCCGAGAGCTCGCAGTAGGCGACCAGGTCGTCGTAGGTCTCGTAGCGGCTGACCAGCTGGTCCTGGCGGTTGGCGGCGATCAGGCCGAGGAAGGGCTCGGGGGTCAGCCCGCAGCGGCGCACGGTGGGGACGAGGGCGCGCAGCAGAGGGTGGTGCGGGGTGTCGTCGGCGGCGAAGACACGCCGGAGGTCCGTCTCGAAGGCGTCGAGCAGGGTGAGCGGGTCGGCGTGGCGGGGGTCGACGCCGAGGTGGCGGGCGTCGGCGCCGCCGGGGGCGAGGTCGCCGTCGCCGATGTCGTCGACGAGGCGGGCGTAGCCGTAGACGGCCATGAGGTCGTCGCGCCAGGCGCGCGGGAGGAAGAAGGGGGCCACGGGGAAGTTCTCGTGCGCGGCCTTGTCGAGGGTGGCGCGCACGGCGGCGTCGGGGCGCGGCTGCTGGGTATCCGTCACTGCGCGCTGCCCGCTGCGGGGACGGCTGAACCCTCGCGGAGCTGGAGATTATCCGTCATTGCCGTCACATCTCCCGTTCTACACTGCCGACCCAATACATCCTATTTCGGACACGCCGCCGGTCCCCCCAAGTGGAGCGACCACCGGGCGGACGGAAGACCTAGGGGTTATCGCCCCACTTGCCACGAATCAGCACCGGTACAGCTTACGTTGTACAACGACTCCTGCCGCGTCGGGGTGTTGAGCACACCGGTGAGAACAGGTCATCGGTACCAACCTTCCCGCATCGCCCGGGACTTGACCGGTAGGTGACGCGGCGTGGCGGGGCGGACACGGACGAGGGCCCCCGCCGGAGTGCTCCGGCGGGGGCCTCACGCGCCGCGGGGCTACTTTCCGGTCTCGCGCTCGTAGGCCTTGAGGACCTCGTCGGTCGGGCCGTCCATGAGGAGCTCGCCCTTCTCCAGCCACAGCACGCGGTCGCAGGTGTCCTTGATCGACTTGTTGCTGTGGGTGACCAGGAAGACCGTGCCGGCCTCCTTGCGCAGCTCACGGATGCGCTCCTCGGAGCGGATCTGGAACTTGCGGTCGCCGGTGGCCAGCGCCTCGTCGATCATCAGGACGTCGTGGTTCTTGGCCGCCGCGATGGAGAACCGCAGCCGGGCGCCCATGCCGGAGGAGTACGTCCGCATGGGCAGGGTGATGAAGTCACCCTTCTCGTTGATGCCGGAGAAGTCGACGATGTCCTGATAGCGCTCGCGGATCTCCTCACGGGACATGCCCATGGCGAGGCCGCCGAGGATCACGTTGCGCTCACCGGTGAGGTCGCCCATCAGCGCGGCGTTGACGCCGAGCAGCGAGGGCTGGCCGTCGGTGTAGACCTTGCCGCTCTCGGTGGGCAGCAGTCCGGCGATGGCCCGCAGCAGGGTCGACTTGCCGGAGCCGTTGGTGCCGATGAGGCCGATGGCCTCGCCGCGGTACGCGGTGAAGGAGACACCGCGTACGGCGTGCACCTTGCGCACGCCCCGCGGCTCGCCCTTGCCGCGGCCGACCATGCGGCTGAGGGCGGCGGTCGCGCTGCCCTTGCCGCCGGCGGCGCCGTTGACCCGGTAGACGATGTGGACGTCGTCGGCGATGACGGTGGGGATCCTGGTCTCAGCCACGGCCGTACCTCTCCTCGGCCTTCCAGAAGTAGACGAAGCCGGCGACGCCGATCAGTACGGACCAGCCGAGGCCGGCCAGCCAGACGTGCGCGGGCAGGTTCTCGGAGCCGTAGCCGTCGATCAGCGCGAACCGTACGAGATCCATGTAGACCGCCGCCGGGTTGTACATCAGCACATCCGCGATCCACGCCGGCTTGTCGCGCAGCATGATCGGGATGGAGAACATCACCCCGGACGCGTACATCCACGTACGCATGATGAACGGCATCAGCTGGGCGAGGTCGGGTGTCTTGCTGCCGAGCCGCGCCATGATCAGGGCGAGGCCGGTGTTGAAGACGAACTGCAGGGCGAGCGCCGGGACGACCAGGATCCAGCTCAGCGAGGGGTAGCTGCCGAAGCCGATCGCCACGAGCACCAGCACGATCATCGAGAACAGCAGCTGCTGGAGCTGCTGGAGCGCGAAGGAGACCGGCAGCGAGGCCCGTGGGAAGTGCAGGGCCCGCACCAGGCCGAGGTTGCCGGAGATCGCGCGGACGCCCGCCATCACGGAGCTCTGGGTGAAGGTGAACACGAACACACCCGTCACCAGGAAGGGGATGTACACCTCCTTCGGCATGCCGCGGCTGGCGTTCAGGATCAGCCCGAAGATCAGGTAGTAGACCAGCGCGTTGAGCAGCGGGGTGGCCACCTGCCACAGCTGGCCGAGCTTGGCCTGGCTGTACTGGGCGGTCAGCTTCGCCTGGGAGAACGCCAGGATGAAGTGGCGTCGTCCCCACAGCTGGCGGACGTACTCGACGAGCCCCGGCCGGGCGCCGCTCACCGACAGACCGTACTTGGCGGCCAGGTCCGCCGGGGACAGGCCCTCGTCGGGAGATGGCGGAGCGCTCATCGCGATCGCACCGTCATGGGTTGTGTCACTCACAAGTTGAAACTTTCGTGTTCAAGATGCGTGGCGGTCGGGCGGCGGGGACGGGTGTGGCGGCCGGATCACAGGCCAGGTTCGATGCTCTCAGATCCGGAGCCGGTCAGATGACGGGTGGGCGGCCCAGTCTGGTCAGGCGCCATACCGTACGCCACTTCATGGGGCGCCTGGGACCGCAGGGTGTGGCCCAGCCCTCCTTGAAACCGCCGAACCAGGCCTTGAGCGCGGCGGGCGCGGGGCGCCGGGCCAGCGTCAGCAGCAGCCAGACGCCGACGTAGACCGGCACCAGCGGGGCGGGCAGGTTGCGGCGGGCGAGCCAGACCCGGTTGCGGGCCACCATGCGGTGGTAGACCGCGTGCCGGGAGGGCGCCGTGGTGGGGTGGAACAGCACCATGTCGGAGCGGTAGTCGATCATCCAGCCGGCGTCCAGCGCCCGCCAGGCGAGATCGGTCTCCTCGTGCGCGTAGAAGAACTCGGCCGGCAGCGGGCCGACCTCGGCGAGGACCGCGGTGCGTACGGCGTTGGCGCCGCCGAGGAAGGTGGTCACCCGCGAGGAGCGCATCGGGTCCGAGGCGCGCAGCCGCGGCACGTGCCGGCGCTGGGTCTGCCCGGTCTCCGGGTCGGCGATCCGGAAGCTGATGATGCCCAGTTTCGGGTCGCCGGCGAACGCCTCGCGGACCAGTTCGGCGGTGTCGGTCCGCGGGAGCAGGCCGTCGTCGTCGAGGAAGAGCAGAGCGTCGACGTCGGTGCCGCCGGGGCCGAAGGCCTCGACGCCGACGTTGCGGCCGCCCGGGATGCCGAGGTTCTCCGGCAGCTCGACGGTGCGTACCCAGTCGGGGACGCCGGTCACCGGGACGCCCTGGCCCACGACCACGACCTCGACCGGCTCGCCGTCCTGCTTGGCGACCGAGTCGATCAGGGCCAGCAGGTCGTCGGGGCGGTTGCCCATGGTGATGATGACGGCACCGAGCTTCATGGCGCGGCTCACCTCAGCCTGCTGGAGACGAGGATGGAGACCAGGTGCAGCACGGTCTGGAGCAGGGCGATGCCCGCGAGGACGGCGACACCGAGCCGCGAGAAGAACAGGTCGCCCCGGGCCTGGTCGACGATGGCGAGGACCAGGATCAGCAGGGACGCCTCGATCCCGAGGATCAGCCGGTGGAACTTGAGCGCGGCGGCGGCCCGGCGGGCCAGCGCCATGCCCGAGGAGCGCGGCTCGGAGGCCGCCTCCTTGACCGGCGGGAGTCCGCCCTGGTGCCGGGCGACCCCGACCAGGTCCGTCTCGGCCTTGATCAGGATGGCGCCGAGTGCGGCGAGGGTGCCGAGGAAGGCCCAGAGCCAGTCGATCCGGCCGGGACCCCACAGGTCGGCCGCGCGCAGGCCGAAGCCCACCAGGACCGCCGCGTCGCACAGGTAGGCGCCGACCCGGTCCAGGTACACGCCGCCGAGGGAGAACTGCTTCTTCCAGCGGGCGACCTCGCCGTCGACGCAGTCGAGCAGCAGGTAGAGCTGGACCGCCACGACGCCGAGGACGGCTCCCCAGATTCCCGGCACGAGCAGGGCGGGGGCCGCGAGGACGCCGCAGAGGGTCATCACATAGGTCAGCTGGTTCGGCGTGACCTTGGTGGTGACCAGGAGGCGAGTGATGCGCAGAGAGATCTCGCGCATGTACAGGCGGCCGCCCCAGTGCTCTCCGCTGCGCCGGTCCTTCACACCCGCCGGGTGCACGACCGGGCGGAGTTCAGCTACGGATGGTCTTGGCATAGTCGGCGTACGCGTCCCTGATCTGGTCGGTGGAGAGGTCGAGGTGCTCGAGGATGGTGAAGCGGCCGGGCCTGGTCTGGGGGGCGTACGCGACGGCGCGGACGAACTCCTCGACGGTGAAGCCGATCTCCTCGGGCAGCACCGGCAGGCCGTGCCGGCGCAGCACCTCGGTGAAGAGTCCCGACTGCTCGCTCGCGCCGCGCAGGTGCATGGCGAACGCGGCGCCGATGCCGACCTGTTCGCCGTGGCTGGCCGCCCGCTTCGGGTAGAGCAGGTCGAAGGCGTGGCTGATCTCGTGGCAGGCGCCGGACGAGGGCCGGGAGTCGCCGGAGATCGACATGGCGATGCCGGAGAGGACCAGTCCCTCGGCGAGGACGGTGATGAAGTCGTCGTCGCCGACGCCGCCGGGGTGGCGCAGCACGGATTCGCCGGCGGTGCGGGCCATGGCGGCGGCCAGGCCGTCGACCGGCTCTCCGGTGATCTCGTGCGACAGCTCCCAGTCGGCGATGGCCGAGATGTTGGAGATGGCGTCGCCGATGCCGGAGCGGACGAAGCGGGCCGGGGCGTCCCGGATCACGTCGAGGTCGATGACCATCGCGATCGGGGTGGGCACACCGTAGGAGCCGCGGCCGTTGTCGTTGTCCAGGATGGACACCGGCGAGCACAGGCCGTCGTGGGAGAGGTTGGTGGCGACGGCCGCCATGGGCAGACCGACGCGCGCGGCGGCGTACTTCGCCACGTCGATGATCTTGCCGCCGCCGAGGCCGACCACGGCGTCGTAGCGCTTGCCCTTTATGTCGTCGGCGAGCTTGACGGCGGAGTCGAGGGTGCCGTCGCAGACCTCGTACCAGTCGGCGCCGGGCAGGTCGGGCGCGAGCTTCTCGCGCAGCTTCTGTCCCGAGCCGCCGCTGATGGCGAAGGCGAGCTTGCCGGACGCGGAGATCCGCTGGTCGGCCAGGAGGCCGGCCAGATCGTCCATGGCGCCGCGGCTGATGTCGACGACGACCGGGGACGGAATGAGCCGGGTCAGTACAGGCACGCGATCTCACGGCCCTTCGCGAGGTCGTCGTGGTTGTCGATCTCGACCCACTTGACGTCGCCGATGGGCGCCACGTCGATCTGGAAGCCCCGGTTCACGAGCTCCTGGTAGCCGTCCTCGTAGTAGAGGTCGGGGTCGCGCTCGAAGGTGGTCTTCAGCGCGTCCGCGAGCTCCTCGGCGGCCTCGGGCTCGATGAGGGTGACACCGATGTACTCGCCGGTGGCGGAGGCCGGGTCCATCAGCTTGGTGATGCGGCGCACGCCCTGGCCGTCGGCGGTGATGACCTTCATCTCCTCGTCGGCGAGGTGCTTGACCGTGTCGAGGGCGAGGATGATCTTCCGGCCCTCGCCGCGGGCGGCGAGCAGGCTGCGCTCGACGGAGACCGGGTGGACGGTGTCGCCGTTGGCGAGGATGACGCCCCGCTTCAGGACCTCACGGGCGCACCACAGGGAGTAGGCGTTGTTCCACTCCTCGGCCTTGTCGTTGTCGATGAGGGTGAGCGTGAGGCCGTACTTCGCCTCCAGCTCCTCCTTGCGCGCGTACACGGCCTCCTTGCGGTAGCCGACGACGACGGCGGCCTCGGTGAGGCCGATCTCGGCGAAGTTGCCGAGGGTGAGGTCGAGGACGGTGGTCGAACCGTCTCCGGCGGGATCCACCGGCACGAGGGCCTTCGGGAGCGTGTCGGTGTAGGGGCGCAGACGCCGTCCGGCACCGGCTGCCAGTACGAGGCCGATCATGCGGGTTCTCCTTCGTCGTGTACGGCGGGTGCTCCGGAGGACACCCAGAAGCGGATGGACTCCGCGAGCACCACGAGCGCCACGGCCACGGCGCAGGCGACGAGCCCGAGGGTGAAGTGGTCCTCGCGCGGGGACAGCACGGCGGCGAGGACCGCCACCGCGAGCGTCCGGCCTTCGTGGCCGCCGATCGTCCGCACCAGCCACGCGGGCGGCGCGCCGGTGCCCCCGCGGATGCGGTACACCGTGTCGTAGTGATGGTAGGCGACGGCCGCGACCAGGCCGTAGGCCGCGGGCAGCGCCCCGGGGACGTCCGCCTTGGCGGCGAGCAGCAGCACCGTGCCGTATTCGGCGGCGCGCAGGAAGGGGGGGACGAGCCAGTCCAGGGCGCCCTTGAGCGGCCTGGCGACGGCGAGACCCGACAGGACCGCGTAGCCGGCGGCGGCGCCGACGGTCCAGGCGCTGCCGAAGGGCTGCGTCCAGGCGACGGCCGCCATCAGGGCGGCGGCCGCGGCGGCGACCAGCGGCGCGGGCGGCCGGGGCAGCCGGCGCAGCAGGCGGGCGGTGAGCTCGGCGAGCGGGCCGGAGTCGGCGAGGTCGGCCAGGGCCTGGGCGGCCCGGTCGGTGCGGCGGGCCTTGCGGGTCACCGAACGCAGGACGCGGCCGGCGGTGGTGTAGCAGGCGGCGAAGGCGCAGCCGATCAGCAGCGCGTAGAAGACGACGCGGGGCGTGGTCACGGCGGTGAGGACGGCGATCATCGCCCAGCGCTCACCGATCGGGAGCACGATCATGCGGCGTGCCCAGACCGTCCAGCCCTTGCTGTCGAGCCGGTCGGAGAGGGCGGCGGTGGGGCTGGTGTTGGCGGTGGCGTCGTGGTTGGCCTCGTTGAAGGAGAAGTCCACGACGTGGCGGCAGGTCATCAGGACCATGGCGCCGAGCGCCAGGGCCCAGACGTCGTCGCCGGTGCGTGCGGCGCCGAGGGCGAGGCCCGCGTAGAAGGCGTACTCCTTGGCCCGGTCGAAGGTGGCGTCGAGCCAGGCCCCCATCGTGGAGTACTTCAGCGCGTAGCGGGCGAGCTGCCCGTCGGTGCAGTCCAGGACGAAGGAGACCAGGAGCAGGATGCCGGCGGCGACGTAGCCGCCGCGGGTGCCGGTGGCCGCGGCGCCGGCCGCGACCAGCGCGGTGATCAGCGAGGCGGTGGTGACCTGGTTGGGGGTCAGTCCGCGGCGCGCGCACCAGCGGGCGATGTAGCGCGAGTACGGGCTGATGAAGAAGGTGGTGAAGAAGCCGTCGTGGGCCTTGACGGCGGAGCGCAGCCGGACGGCCTCGTCGTCGACGGCGGCGGTGGCGGCGGTGGCCCGGGCGCGGTCGGCGGCGTCCTCGGGCACGGCGGCGACGAGCGAGCCGAGCTCGGGGCGGTGCACGGCGACGCCGTCGGCGGCGAGCGCCTCGGCGAGGGTGTCCGCGGGGTGGGGCCAGCCGGTGGCTGGGGCGCCGGCGAGCGCGCGGGTGAGCGCGGGGCGCGCCTCGGGCTGCGCGGTCACCGCGCCGCTGGCGCGGGCGGCGGGGAAGCGGGGGTCGGTGAGGGCCAGGCGCAGGGTGTGGCGGTGGCCGACGAAGCGGGGGTCCACGACGGCGACGCGCTGGTCGGCGGGGACGGCGGCGAGGAGGGTGGCGATCTCCCAGGGGCCGTAGGCGACCTTGACGTCGAAGCCCAGCGACCGCAGATCCCCTTCGAGCGGCGATCCGGGTACCGGCGGACCGGTGAGGATGGCGGTCGACAGAGGAACTCACTCCTTGGAGCTGACAGGGCTGGTCCACGGCGGCTCGGCCCACGGTCCGGGCGGCGGCGCGTCGGCTGAGGCTATCGGATGAACGGAAGGTCGAGTTCACCGAGGTTTTCCGGTCCGCGGCCCCACCCGTTCACCGGGACCGCGGACGCGGCGGCGGCCCGGGAACCGGAGGGATCATCATCGTTGATCACCGCCTCGCGCTCCAAACCCGCCCCCAGGGCGGGCCCCCGGAGGCCCGGCGTCCGCGACGGGCCGCCCCGTATGCTGACGGGCATGACTTGGCTGATCACGGGCGGGGCCGGCTACATCGGGGCCCATGTGGCATGGGCCATGGCGGAGGCCGGTGAGCAGGTCGTCGTGCTCGACGATCTGTCGACCGGGGTGTCCGGGCGGCTGCCGGCCGGTGTGCCGCTCGTCCACGGCTCGATCGCCGACCAGGAGCTGGTCGCGCGGACGCTCGCCGCTCACGAGGTGAGCGGTGTGGTGCATCTCGCGGCGAAGAAGCAGGTGGGTGAGTCCGTGGCGCAGCCGCTGCGGTACTACCGGGAGAACGTGCACGGGTTGACCCTGCTGCTCGAAGCGGTGGCGGCGGCCGGGGTCGAGCGGTTCCTCTTCTCCTCCTCGGCGGCGGTCTACGGCGTCCCGGACGTGGAGCTGATCACCGAGGACACCCCGGCGGCGCCGATCAACCCCTACGGGGAGACGAAGCTGGCCGGCGAGTGGCTGGTCCGGGCGACGGGCCAGGCGCATGGCATCGCGACGGCCTGTCTGCGGTACTTCAACGTGGCGGGCGCGGGGCGCCCGGAGCTGGCGGACACCGGGGTGTTCAACATCATCCCGATGTACTTCGACCGGATCACCCGTGGTGAGGCGCCGCGGATCTTCGGCGCGGACTATCCGACGCCGGACGGCACCTGCGTCCGGGACTACATCCATGTCGCCGATCTCGCCGAGGCGCATCTGGCGACGGCGCGGCGGCTGGCCGAGCGGTCCGGGGCGGGCGATCTGACGCTGAACATCGGCCGCGGTGACGGGGTGTCGGTGCGGGAGCTCGGCGATCTGGTGACCGAGGTCACCGGGAGCCGGCACGCGCCGGTGGTGTCCCCGCGGCGCCCGGGTGACGCGGCGCGGGCGGTGGCGTCCGTGGACAAGACCGCCGAGGAGCTCGGCTGGACCGCCTCGCGCGGGGTGCGCGAGATGGTGGAGTCGGCGTGGGAGGGCTGGTGTCTGCACCGGGCCTCCCACGGTCACACCGCCCCCGCCTGATCGTTCCGGGGCTCTGACCTGCGGACACGCCGCAGGACATCGACCGAAGGCACACCGGAGGACATAACCGCAGGTCAGAGCATATGACAACGGTGTTCAACGTCGGCTTGCGCATACCCCCCACCCGTAGTTCACTCGTTGGCCGTAGGAGATTTTTTCCGTCGACCAGGAGGCGCCTCATGGGGGCTGGGCACGACCACGGGCATACACACGGCGGGCCGGTGCCCACCGGCACCGCCGCCAATGCCTACAAGGTGCGGCTGCGGATCGCACTGTCGATCACGCTGTCCGTGATGGTCGTCGAGATCGTCGGCGGCATCGTCGCCGACTCCCTGGCCCTGATCGCCGACGCCGCGCACATGGCGACGGACGCGGTCGGCCTCGCGATGGCCCTGCTGGCGATCCACTTCGCCAACCGGCCCCCGAGCGGGAACCGCACCTTCGGCTTCGCCCGCGCCGAGATCCTCGCCGCGCTCGCCAACTGTCTGCTGCTGCTCGGCGTCGGTGGCTATGTGCTGTTCGAGGCCGTCCAGCGGTTCATCGAACCGGCCGAGACCAAGGGCGGTGTGGCCATCGTGTTCGCGCTCGTGGGCCTGGTCGCCAACATGGTCTCCCTCTCGCTGCTGGTGAAGGGCCAGAAGGAGAGCCTCAATGTGCGCGGCGCCTATCTGGAGGTGCTGGCGGACGCGCTGGGTTCGGTGACGGTCCTGGTCGCGGCCGGGATCATCCTGGCCACCGGCTGGCAGGCGGCGGACCCGATCGCCTCGCTGGTGATCGGCCTGATGATCGTGCCGCGCACGCTCAAGCTGCTGCGCGAGACGCTGGACGTGCTCCTGGAGGCGGCGCCCAAGGGCGTGGACATGGCGGAGGTACGGGCCCACATACTGGCGCTGCCCGGCGTGGAGGACATCCACGACCTGCACGCCTGGACCATCACCTCCGGGATGCCGGTGCTCTCCGCGCACGTGGTCGTGGCCCAGGAGGTGCTGGACTCCGTCGGGCACGAGAAGCTGCTCCACGACCTCCAGGGCTGCCTCGGCGACCACTTCGACGTGGAGCACTGCACCTTCCAGCTGGAGCCGAGCGGTCATGCCGCGCACGAGGCGAAGCTCTGCCACTGACGGCCGCCGCTCACCCGGCATCTGCCGCTGTTAGGCTGACAAAGTCGTACGCCCGTGTGACGTATGACGTGTGACGTGGTGTGAGAGGAGCTGAGGTTGATGACCGTCGCGGTGAAAGCTGCCCAGCGCAGCGCCCGGATCAGCATCGACTTCGGCTTCCGGGTCTCCGGCTGACCTGACTTCGGCACGTCGGCCGGGGCCCGCTTCACCCAAGGGTTTCCCACGTTGTCCGACAACGCTTCCGTACACGCTTTCTTCACCCTGCACCACGGTCTTCCGCGGCAGGGTCCCGGTTCCGACGACACCACCCGCCGTCTGCTCTCGCTCGCGGGCCCCCTGCCGCAGCGGCCGCGCGTCCTCGACCTGGGCTGCGGCCCGGGCCGCAGCGCGCTGCTGCTCGCCGAGGAGGCCGGTGCGCGGGTGACGGCGGTGGATCTGCACGAGCCGTTCCTCGACGAACTGCGGCGGGCCGCCGCCGATCGCGGGCTCGGTGACGCCGTCACCGCCGTCAACGCCGACATGGGCGAACTGCCCTACGAGGACGGGTCCTTCGACCTCGTCTGGGCGGAGAGCTCGGCCTACTCGATCGGTTTCGACACCGCCCTGCGCTCCTGGCGCCGGCTGCTCGCACCCGGCGGGATCCTCGTGGTCACCGAGTGCGAGTGGACCGTCCCCGACCCGGGGCCGGAGGTCCGCGCGTTCTGGGACGCGCACTACTCCCTGCGCACGACCGCCGAGAACACCGCGGCGGCGGTCGCCGCCGGCTACCACGTCCTCGGGGTGGTGGGGCAGCCGGAGTCCGACTGGGAGGAGTACTACGGTCCGCTCGGCGCGCGGGCCGATGCCGCCGACCCGGCGGCGCCCGGCATGGCCGAGGCGCTCGCCGCGACCCGCGCGGAGATCGCCGTGCGCCGTGACCACGGCACCGAGTACGGCTACACCGGTTATGTGCTGCGCCGCGCCGACGAGAGGTGGCGCACCCGTCCGGAGACGGTCGCGGACATCGGCGCCGTACGCCTGGTCAACGCGGCCGCCTTCCCGACGCCGGAGGAGGCCACGCTGGTCGACGCCCTGCGCGCCGACGAGTCGGCCTGGCTGCCCGGGCTTTCGTACGTGGCGGAGGCTCCCCCTACGCCCTGCGGCGTGGGGGGACCCCCAGACGGCACGGTCGCCGCGTACGCCCTGATCACCCGGTGTTGGGTGGACGGGGCTCCGGCGGCGGCGCTGGCGCCGGTCTCGGTGGCCCCGGCCCATCAGCGCACCGGTGCCGGACAGGCGGTGGTCCGGGCCGTCCTGGACGCGGCGCGGCTCGCCGGTGAGCGGCTGGTGCTGGTGCTCGGACATCCGGACTACTACCCGAGGTTCGGCTTCACTCCGGCGTCCCGCTTCGGCATCCTGGCGCCGTTCGAGGTCCCGGACGAGGCCATGATGGCGCTCCCGCTCGACGTGGCGGGGCGTGGTTCCGGGCCACTGCCCACGGGAACGATCACCTATCCGGCGGCCTTCGGGGTCTGACCGGGTTCCCCCGCGCCGCGCTCCGGCGCGGCGCGGGGGGGACATGCCCGGCAGGCCAAGTACGGACAAGCCGGTTTTGTGCGGCAGACTGAGATGGCCCGACAGGGCCGAGGACCGATGCGAAGGATGGGTATGCCGACCACACCAGCCCCCGTGGCACACAGCTCGTCGTCGAACGGAACGCAGCCGTCGAACGGGGCCGATCCGTCGATCATGCTCGAACTGGTCGACGAGGACGGCAACACCATCGGAACGGCGGAGAAGCTCGCCGCCCACCAGGCACCCGGGCAGCTGCACCGGGCGTTCTCCGTGTTCCTCTTCGACGAGTCCGGGCGGCTGCTGCTGCAGCGGCGTGCGCTGGGCAAGTACCACTCCCCCGGCGTCTGGTCGAACACCTGCTGCGGGCACCCCTACCCCGGTGAGGCGCCGTTCGCGGCGGCCGCCCGGCGTACGTACGAGGAGCTCGGGGTCTCGCCGACGCTGCTCGCCGAGGCGGGCACGGTCCGCTACAACCATCCCGACCCGGCGTCGGGGCTGGTGGAGCAGGAGTTCAACCACCTCTTCGTGGGGATGGTGCAGGCTCCGCTGCGGCCGGACCCGGAGGAGGTGGAGGAGACCGCGTTCGTGACGGCCGAGGAGCTGGCCGAGCGGCATGCCTCCGCGCCGTTCTCCGCGTGGTTCATGACCGTCCTGGACGCGGCGCGTCCGGCGGTCAAGGAGCTCACGGGGCAGGCCGGGGGCTGGTGATCCCGTAGGCCGGGGGTGACAGGGGCAGTGCGGCCCAGATGATCTTTCCGCCGCTCGCGGTGTGCTCGACGTCGCACGCCCCGCCCGCCTCCAGGGCGATCTCCCGCACCAGCAGCAGCCCCCGGCCGCCGGTGCGGGCGTCGTCCGCCTCCAGCGCCTTGGGCCGGTAGGGGTGGTTGTCCTCGACGGAGACGCGGATCCACTCGGGGCCGATCGCCACCTCGACCCCGATCTGCGGGGAGAGCAGGGCCGCGTGTTTCACGGCGTTGGTGACCAGCTCGGAGACGATCAGCAGCAGCCCCTGGACGAGGTCGTCGTGGGCGGGGACGCGCTGACGGTTCAGCAGGTCGCGTACGGCGTGCCGGGCCTGGGGCACCGAGACGTCGACCGCGGGGGCGGTGAAGCGCCAGACCCCTTCGTACGAAGGTGGCCGGGCGGGGATGCTCCCGCGGCTCTCCATAGTCCGGCTCCCACCCTCGTGCTCGATTGTCGCCACGGAATCGAGTCTTGGGAATGAGCTGGTCCGGACCGGGCCACTGACCAGAAGTCGACACTTATCGACGCCTTCTGATCGAACACGTATGGCGCAGTCAGTCCTGCGACTGTTCCTGTTCTTCGTCTGATGGCTTCGAGGTCTTGTCGGCGACCAGGCTGACGATACGACGACCCCCGATGCCGGTGGCCAGCAGACCGAGTCCGTCGAAGAGCAGTGCCAGTGAGAAGAAGGTGCCCAGCACATAGACGCTGCTGTGCGGCCAGTCGAAGAGCACGAGCAGCCCGAGCAGCAGACCGAAGGCGCCCTGCAGCAGCGTCCAGCCGAACTGCGGTCCGCGCACCACCACACTGCCGACCAGCCGGAACACCCCGCCGGTGAGGAAGAGCAGCGCCGCGAACATGGTCAGCGCCTCGGCCGTGCCCTCTGGATGGCGCAGCACGACGACACCCGCCGCGAGGTTGAGCGCGGCGACCACCACACCGAGCCAGAAGAAGCTGCTGCCGCGGTTCTGCACCGCGTGCAGGAGGCCGACCAGGCCGCCGACCAGCAGCAGCCAGCCGAAGAGCCACATGGAGGTGAGCGTGGCGACACCGGTGTAGACGAGGCCGACGAGCCCGGCGACGACGAGAACCCCGCCGAGCAGGGCGAGCCAGCCGAAGCTGCGGCTCAGCCGCCTGCCCTCGCGGGCCGGATCCATGGTCGGGTCGGGCATGCGCGCCTCCTCGCGAGCCCCCCTGTGACCCTTCCGATCGTACGGTCGACCTGCCCCGATAGCATCCGGCGCATGCAGTTGGAGCACAGTGTCGCGGACGGCGTCGCCACGGTCGTCATCAACAACCCCGCCAAGCGCAACGCCATGACCGCGGACATGTGGCGGGCGCTGCCGCCGCTCCTCGGCACGCTCGCCGGCGACCGGGCGGTACGGGCTCTGGTCCTGACCGGTGCCGGCCCCACCTTCTGCGCCGGGGCCGACATCTCGACGCTACGGGAGCCCGGCGACGAGCAGCAGGCCCTCGCCGTCCGGGCCGAGGAGGCGCTGGCCGGCTTCCCCAAGCCGACCCTCGCCGCCGTACGCGGCTACTGCGTGGGCGGCGGCAGCCAGCTGGCCGCCGCCTGTGACCTGCGGTTCGCCGAGGAGGGCGCGCTGTTCGGGATCACCCCGGCCAAGCTCGGCATCGTCTACCCGTCCTCTTCTACCCGCCGCCTGGTGGCGCTGGTCGGCCCGTCCGCCGCCAAGTACCTCCTCTTCTCCGGCGAGTTGATCGACACCGGCCGGGCGCTGCGCACCGGTCTGGTGGACGAAGTACTCCCGGCCGGCGAACTGGTCGGCAGGGTCGCGGAGTTCACCCGCGTCCTGGTCGCGCGTTCGCTGCTGACGCAGGCCGCGGCGAAGGAGTTCGCGGACGGCCGCACCGACCGGGACGCGCACTGGGCGGAGCGGGCGCGCGGCAGCGGCGACACCGCGGAGGGGGTCGCCGCCTTCCTGGAGCGCAGGGCGCCGCGCTTCACCTACGACGTCTGAAGCGCCTCCGCCGACTGCTGGGCCAGCTCGCGCCAGTACGCCACCACTTCGGCCGGGGCCTTCTCCGGCGAGCCCGCGTCGTACGGCGGCTGCGGGTCGTACTCGGTCAGCAGCTGCACGATCTGGGCGGTCCGGTCACCGGCGATCCGGCCCAGCAGGTGCAACGCCATGTCGATGCCGGAGGAGACACCGGCGGCCGTGACGTACTTGCCGTCGAAGACCACCCGCTCACCGGTCGCCTCGGTGCCCTTGGCGGCGAGCTCCTCCAGCGAGAGCCAGTGGCAGGTGGCCCGGCGGCCCTTGAGCAGCCCCGCGGCGGCGAGGACGAGCGAGCCGGTGCACACCGACGTCGTCCAGGTGCTGGTGGCGTCGGCCTCGCGGAGCCAGGCGAGGATCTCCTCGTCCGCCATGGCCGGCCAGGTGCCCGGGCCGCCGGGCACCAGCACGATGTCGGGGTGCGGCACCTCGGCCAGGGTCTTGTCGGCGACCAGGGCAAGACTGCGCTGGTCACCCCGGACGGGCCCGGTCTCCTTGGCGACGAACACGGTCTCGGCGCCGGGCAGCCGCCCGAGCAGCTCGTAGGCGCCGACGGCGTCGAGGACGGTGAAGTCGTCGTAGAGGAGGACGGCGATCTGCATGCCAGGGTCCCTTTCGTTGGGGCGGGTGTGGGGGTGGGCTGAGCCCGGGCGGTCGGT
>NZ_BMQQ01000001.1:0-42827 GCF_014648195.1 Streptomyces purpureus | reverse complement strand
GTGGTGCCGGCGCCGTCAGCGGGCCGGGGGTACGGGTAGGTGGTGCCGGCGCCGTCAGCGGGCCGGGGGTACGGGTACGTGGTGCCGGCGCCGTCAGCGGGCCGGCGGTACGGGTACGTGGAGCCGGCGCGGTCAGCGGGCCGGCGGTACGGGTACGTGGAGCCGGCGCGGTCAGCGGGCCGGCGGTACGGGTACGTGGAGCCGGCGCGGTCAGCGGGCCGGCGGTACGGGTGCGTGGAAGCGGCGGCGGTACTCGGCCGGGGCCGTGTCCATCGCCTTGACGAAGGCGCGCCGCATCGCCTCGGGGGTGCCGTAGCCCGCGGCGCGCGCGACCTCCTGGACGCCGTCGGCCGACTCCTCCAGGAGACGGCGCGCGTGCTCCAGGCGTACCCGGTCGACGTACCGGCCGGGGGTGGTCCCGGTCTCCGCCTGGAAGGCGCGGGCGAAGTGCCGGGGTGAGAGCCGGGCGCGGGCGGCGAGCGCCTCCACGGACAGGTCCGCCTCGGGATGGTCGGCGATCCAGGCCTGGAGTTCGCGCAGCGGTTCACGCTTGGCGGTCTGGGCGGCGAGCTGGGCGCTGAACTGCGCCTGGTTGCCCGGGCGGCGCAGGAACACCACCAGCGCGCGGGCGATGGTGAGCGCGGCGTCCCGGCCGAGGTCCTCCTCGACCAGGGCGAGCGCCAGGTCGATGCCGGCGGTGACCCCGGCGGAGGTGGCGACGTTCCCGTCCCGGACGAAGATCGGTTCGGGCTCGACGGTCACCTCGGGGTAGTTCCGGGCCAGATGGTCGCAGGCGTACCAGTGGGTGGTCGCCCTGCGCCCGTCGAGCAGCCCGGCCTCGGCGAGCAGCAGCGAGCCGGTGCACACGGACACCAGCCGGGTGGCCCGCGGGCCGTTCTCGCGCAGCCAGTCGATCAGGCGCGGGTCGGGGGTGCGGGTGCCGTCGCCACCGGGGACGAGGAGGGTGTGGGGCCGGCCGGCCTCCGCCAGCGTGGAGTCGGGCAGCATCCGCAGCCCGCTCTGGGTGCGCACGGGCCCGCCGTCGAGCGAGGCGGTACGGATCGGATAGGCGTCCCCGGAGCCGGTGAGCTGCCCGGCACCCGCGAACACCTCCACCGGTCCGGTGACATCCAGGCTCTGCACGCCGTCGAAGAGGACGACGAGGACGGGTCGCTTCGTCATGCCCCCATCCTTCGCCGGGCGCCACGACAGCCGCAATGACGAAGACCCCACCTTTCCTGCCACGGGCCTGGCGCGGCGCCGGCCGCATCCCGGCCCCGGGGACCAGCCACGCCGGGGAGGCCGCGCGGGAACGTCCGCGCGGGCCGCGCCTGCGAGGGGGACTGGGCCCCGCCGGCCCGGTCCAGAGCGGCCGGCCGACGACGGCGTACGGGAAACGCCTACGCGCGCCGATCCCGGCGGCGAGGGCCACAGCCCGGCTCGGGCCCGCGCGGCCTGGGACTGCCGGGCCCAAGCGGCCCGGCCGGCGAGGCGCACCGGGCGGCGACAGCCGCAGCCTGGCCCGCCCCGCTCGGCCTCTGACGACTGGGCCCCGCACGGGCCTGCCCAGAACGGCCGGCCGACGACGGCGTACGGGAAACGCCGACGCGCCGGTCCCGGCGGCGAGGGGCACAGCCCGGCTCGGGCCCGCGCGGCCTGGGACTACCGGGCCCAAGCGGCCCGGCCGGCGAGGCGCACCGGGCGGCGACAGCCGCAGCCTGGCCCGCCCCGCTCGGTTTCTGACGACTGGGCCCCGCACGGGCCTGCCCAGAGCGGCCGGCCGACGACGGCGTACGGGAAACGCCGACGCGCCGGTCCCGGCGGCGAGGGCCACAGCCCGGCTCGGCCCCGCGCGGCCCCGGCGGCCGGGCCAACACCGTCGGCCGCGAGCGCGTCCGTGCCACCCACGCCTCGCCCGGGGCGAGAGCCGCCGCCGGTCACGCGGTCCACGGCCGGGTTACCGCAGGTCGGCGGCGTGCGGCCGCCCCGTGCGCCCCGCCGGTCAAAACAACGTACCGCCCCCGCATTCCCTCCGTACCGACCAGTCGGTAACGTGCCGTCCATGACTTCTCTGCCCGCGCGCGCCGGACGCCGCTGTCACAACGTGCTCAACCCGATCCACTCGACGCACTACTTCTCCCCCGACTGCGACCGCGAGTTCGCCGAGATCGGCATCACCGACGGCGCCGCCGCGCGGCTCGCCGCCCGTAGTGCCGCCCTTGGGGCGGTCGGGGCCGGGACCGTCGCCGCCGCGTTCTACAACTACAACCACGACCTGCTGGGCCGGCATCTGCCCGCCGTCTGGCGGGTCGCCTCGCCCGAGGAGGTTCTGGACGCGCGGCTGCGGGTCGTCGACGCCACCTTGCGGCGGGTCCTCGGGGACGCCGTGGAGTCCGCCGAGATGAAGGAGGCCGCCCGGCTGGCGCTGACCGCCACCGAGGCGTGCACCCGGCACGCCCGGCCGCTGTACTCCGCCCACGCCGACCTCCCCGTGCCCGAGCAGCCGCACCTCGCCTACTGGTACGCGGCCACCCTGCTGCGCGAGCACCGCGGCGACGGGCATCTCGCCGCGCTGCTGACCGCGGGGCTCGACCCGGTGGAGGCCCTCGTCAGCCACACCGCCACCGGCAAGGGCATGACCCCCCGCTGGGTGCTGGGCTCCCGCGGCTGGCGGCGCGCGGACTGGGAGGCCGCCGCCGGGCGGCTGCGGATACGCGGAATCATCGACGCGGACGGCGAGTTGACCGAGGACGGCACCGCGCTCCGCGCCGAGCTGGAGGACCACACCGACCGGCTGGACGCGGCGCCCTACGAGCACCTCGGCGCCACCGGCGTGGCACGGCTGACCGAGCTCGGCCGGGGCTTCCTGGAGCGGGCGCTGACGGCGGGCGCGTTTCCGGCCGACCTGACCGGAAAGAGCTGAGCTGCGCCGCGCGGCGGGGGCGGTTGCGGCGCTCGGGGCGGTGAACCGGCAGAATACAGGCGCAAGCTTGAGGCACGAGAAGGCGAGTCGGGACCCGTGACGACGTCCATCGAAGGCAGGATCGCCGAGGAGCTCGGCGTACGCGAACGGCAGGTGAGGGCGGCCGTGGAGCTGCTCGACGGCGGTTCGACCGTGCCGTTCATCGCGCGCTACCGCAAGGAAGCCACCGAGATGCTCGACGACGCGCAGCTGCGCACGCTCGAGGAACGGCTGCGCTATCTGCGGGAGCTGGAGGACCGGCGGACCGCGATCCTCGACTCGGTCCGTGAGCAGGGCAAGCTCACCGACGAGCTGGAGAGCCGGATCCGGCTCGCCGACACCAAGGCGCGGCTGGAGGACATCTACCTGCCCTTCAAGCCCAAGCGCCGCACCAAGGCGCAGATCGCGCGCGAGGCGGGTCTGGAGCCGCTCGCCGAGGGCCTGCTCGGCGATCCGTCCGTGGAGCCGGCCGCCGCGGCGGCCGCGTTCGTCGACCCCGCCAAGGGTGTCGCCGATCCGCAGGCCGCCCTGGACGGCGCCCGGGCGATCCTCGCCGAGCGTTTCTCCGAGGACGCCGACCTCATCGGTGAGCTGCGTGAGCGGATGTGGGGCCGGGGCCGACTGGTGGCCAAGGTCCGCGACGGCAAGGAGGAAGCCGGCGCCAAGTTCGCCGACTACTTCGACTTCGCCGAGGGCTTCACCCAGCTCCCCTCGCACCGGATCCTGGCGATGCTCCGCGGCGAGAAGGAGGAGGTCCTCTCCCTGGAGCTGGAGCCGGAGACCCCCGCCGACGACGGCGGCCCCTCCACGTACGAGGGCCTGGTCGCCCGGCGCTTCGGCGTCGCCGACCGGGGCCGGCCGGGCGACCGGTGGCTGCTGGACACGGTCCGCTGGGCCTGGCGGACCCGGATCCTGGTCCACCTCGGCATCGATCTGCGGCTGCGGCTGCGCACGGCGGCCGAGGACGAGGCGGTCCGGGTCTTCGCGGCGAACCTGCGTGACCTGCTGCTTGCCGCCCCGGCCGGGACGCGGTCGACGCTCGGCCTCGACCCCGGATTCCGTACGGGCGTGAAGGTCGCCGTCGTCGACGCGACGGGCAAGGTCGTCGCCACCGACACGATCTACCCGCACGTGCCGGCCAACAAGTGGGACGAGGCGCTGGCGAAGCTGGCGCGGCTCGCGAAGGAGCACGCGGTCGAGCTGGTCGCCATCGGCAACGGCACCGCCTCCCGGGAGACGGACAAGCTCGCCGCCGACCTGATCGCCCGCCACCCCGAGCTCGGCCTGACCAAGGTGATGGTGTCCGAGGCGGGCGCGTCGGTGTACTCCGCGTCCGCGTTCGCCTCCCAGGAACTGCCCGGGCTCGACGTGTCCCTGCGTGGCGCCGTCTCCATCGCGCGCCGCCTGCAGGACCCGCTCGCCGAACTGGTCAAGATCGACCCCAAGTCGATCGGCGTCGGCCAGTACCAGCACGACCTGTCCGAGGTGAAGCTGTCGCGCTCCCTCGACGCGGTCGTGGAGGACTGTGTGAACGGTGTCGGTGTCGATGTCAACACCGCCTCGGCGCCGCTGCTTTCGCGGGTCTCCGGCATCGGCGCCGGCCTCGCCGAGAACATCGTGGCGCACCGGGACGCCAACGGCCCGTTCCGCTCCCGCAAGGCCCTCAAGGACGTGCCGCGGCTCGGCCCGAAGGCGTACGAGCAGTGCGCGGGCTTCCTGCGGATCCGAGGCGGCGACGACCCGCTGGACGCGTCCAGCGTGCACCCCGAGGCCTACCCGGTGGTGCGGCGGATGGTGAAGACGACGGGCGGCGAGGTCGCCTCGCTGATCGGCAACACGGGCGTGCTGCGCTCGCTGCGCGCGGACGCGTTCGTCGACGAGACCTTCGGTCTGCCGACCGTCACCGACATCCTGCGTGAGCTGGAGAAGCCGGGCCGCGACCCGCGTCCGGCGTTCCGGACGGCCACCTTCAAGGAGGGCGTGGAGAAGATCGGCGACCTCGCCTCCGGGATGGTCCTCGAAGGCGCGGTGACCAATGTGGCGGCCTTCGGCGCGTTCGTCGACATCGGTGTGCACCAGGACGGTCTCGTCCATGTGTCGGCGATGTCGAAGACCTTCGTCAAGGACCCGCGCGACGTGGTGAAGCCGGGCGACGTGGTGAAGGTGAAGGTCCTGGACGTCGACGTGCCGCGCAAGCGGATCTCGCTGACCCTGCGCCTGGACGACGAGGCGGCCGCCGGGACCGGCGCGTCTGCGCCGAAGCGGGAGCGGGAGCGGGGCGGTCAGGGCGGCCGTCCGCCGCAGCAGCGGCAGGGCGGCGGCCGCGACGGGGACCGGGACCGCCGGCAGGGCCGCCAGGGCCGTGGCGGCCAGGGCGCACCGGCACCGGCGAACAGCGCGATGGCGGACGCCCTGCGCAAGGCCGGGCTGCTGGACCCGAAGGGCCGCAAGTAGCCCGCGGGTATGCGCACGTCGGCGCAGAGGCGGCGGGTGGGGTGGCGGCACGGTGTGCCGGCACCCCACCCGCGGTTCGTTGCGGCCGACGTGCGGGCGAAGGCGGGCTGTGTGAGGCTGGCCGCGTCCCCTGATCAGCACAGGACGCGGAAGGCGTGACCGTCATGAACCAGATCGGAGACAAGCCCGAAGAGGTACGCAAGCACCTCGAGGAGGAGAAGCGCGGGGCTCGCCGCAAGGAGCGCAAGCACGGCGAGCGGGCCGCGCCGCCCGTGGACCCGGCCCGGCCGCGCCGGCCGGACGACGAGACGTACGAGGAGAAGGACCGCCCGTAGGGGCGGCCCCCTGTGGCGACCCTCTGCTCAGAGCTCGGTGACCTTGCCGGCCGCGACCTCGACGCGGCGCGTGGTGTGCACGGCGTCCAGCATCCGCCGGTCGTGGGTGACCAGGAGCAGCGTGCCGGTGTAGGCGTCGAGGGCCGACTCCAGCTGCTCGATGGCCGGCAGGTCGAGGTGGTTCGTCGGCTCGTCGAGGACGAGCAGGTTGACGCCCCGGCCCTGGAGAAGGGCGAGCGCGGCGCGGGTGCGTTCGCCCGGTGAGAGCGTGGTGGCCGGGCGCAGGACGTGGTCGGCCTTGAGACCGAACTTGGCCAGCAGCGTGCGCACCTCGGCCGGTTCGGTGTCGTGGACGGCGGCGCAGAACGCGTCGAGCAGCGACTCGGCGCCCAGGAAGAGCCCGCGAGCCTGGTCGACCTCGCCGACGACGACGCCCGGGCCGAGCGCGGCGTGGCCCGCGTCGAGCGGCAGGCGGCCGAGGAGGGCGCCGAGGAGGGTGGACTTGCCCGCGCCGTTGGCGCCGGTGATGGCGACCCGGTCGGCCCAGTCGATCTGGAGCGAGGCCGGGCCGAAGCGGAAGCCGCCGCGGTGGATCTCGGCGTCCCTGAGCGTTGCGACGACGGCGCCGGAGCGCGGCGCGGCGGCGATCTCCATCCGCAGCTCCCACTCCTTGCGGGGCTCATCGACGGTCTCCAGGCGTTCGATCATGCGCTGGGTCTGGCGGGCCTTGGCGGCCTGCTTCTCGCTGGCCTCGCTGCGGAACTTCCGGCCGAGCTTGTCGTTGTCGCCCGCCTTGCGGCGGGCGTTCTTGACGCCCTTGTCCATCCAGGAGCGCTGCATCTGGGCGCGGCCTTCGAGGGCGGCCTTCTTGTCGGCGTACTCCTCGTAGTCCTCGCGGGCGTGCCGGCGGGCGGTCTCCCGCTCCTCCAGGTAGGCGTCGTAGCCGCCGCCGTAGAGGGTGATCCGCTGCTGGGCGAGGTCGAGCTCAAGGACCTTGGTGACCGTACGGCTGAGGAATTCGCGGTCGTGGCTGATGACGACGGTTCCGGCGCGCAGACCCCGGACGAAGCCTTCGAGCCGCTCCAGGCCGTCCAGGTCGAGGTCGTTGGTGGGCTCGTCGAGGAGGAAGACGTCGTAGCGCGACAGCAGCAGCGAGGCGAGTCCGGCGCGGGCGGCCTGGCCGCCGGAGAGCGAGGTCATCGGCTGGTCGAGGCCTACGGTGAGGCCGAGGGAGGCGGCGACCTCCTCGGCGCGCTCGTCGAGGTCGGCGCCGCCGAGGTTCAGCCAGCGTTCCAGGCTGACGGCGTACGCGTCGTCGGCGCCGGGCGCGCCGTCGACCAGGCCCTGGGTGGCCTCGTCCATGGCGGCCTGGGCGGCGGCCACGCCGGTGCGGCGGGCGAGGAAGGCACGGACGCTCTCCCCGGCGCGGCGCTCCGGCTCCTGGGGGAGGTGGCCGACGGTGGCGGCGGGCGGGGAGAGCCGCAGCTCGCCCTGTTCGGGGGTGTCGAGTCCGGCGAGGAGCCGCAGCAGAGTCGACTTTCCGGCGCCGTTGACGCCGACGAGGCCGATCACGTCGCCGGGGGCGACGACGAGGTCGAGGCCGGAGAAGAGCGAGCGTTCGCCGTGGCCGGCGGCGAGGTCCTTGGCGACGAGGGTTGCAGTCATCAGGCCTCGCATCCTAGGCCAGCCGGCGCGGCGGCCGGGATCCGGTTCCGGTCCGGGCACGAACGCGCGGTGGGCGGCTCCCTGGATACGGGAACCGCCCACCACGACCGCCCGGGGCTGACTACTACGACCCCCTGAGGCTCACCACGACCGCCTGGCGAGTGAGCCGCAGACGCTCAAAGCGCCCGGTGGGGGTCCCCCCGGCGAAGCCGGGGGAGAACCGAGCCCCGAAAAAGCTAGTTGTTCTCCTCGGCGGCGATGATCGCGTCGATGCGGCGCTGCAGCGCGTCGGCCTGGGCGCGAGCCTTGCGGGCGGCGTCGCGCTCGCCGAGCCGGTCGAGCTGGGCGGCCTTGCGGCGGAGGTCGGCGACCTGCTGGCGCATCTCTCCGATGTTGACGGTGATGGAGCCGACGGTCTGGGTGCGGTCCAGGGTGTCGGGGGCGGCCTGGAAGCCGCCGGCGCCGAGGAAGGTGCCGCCGGCGATGGCGGCGGTGACGGCGAAGGTCGTCAGGAAGCGACGCATGGGTGTTACTCCAACTTCCGGGTCGTGGGGACCCGTTGGGGTGTGGTCAGTACCAGTCGGTAACTTTAACCCACGTGATCAACTTCCGGCGACCGGGGACCGCGCCCCCTCCGGCCCGGTGCCGGCGTCGGGCCCGACGCCGGGCCCGATGCGCAGTTCGAAGTCGCCGTCGTACTTCTCGTGGCCCGCGATCACGGCGAGTTCGACGACCTCCTCCCCCATCTCCCCGCGCACGATGAGCGGGTCGTGGCGCAGATCGCGCATGAGCGCCACGCACATCCCCGCCATGACGAGCACGAACGGGGCGGCGACCAGGATCGTCAGGTTCTGCAGTCCGGCGAGCGCGTCGCCCTGGCCGTTGCCGACCAGCAGCATGATCGCCGCGACCGCACCGGTCACCACACCCCAGAAGACGACGACGAACCGGCCCGGTTCCAGGGCGCCCTTCTGGGAGAGCGTGCCCATCACGATGGAGGCTGCGTCGGCGCCGGAGACGAAGAAGATCCCGACGAGGACCATCACGAGCAGGCTCATCGCCGTGGCCCAGGGGTACTGCTGGAGCACCGCGAACAGCTGGCCTTCCGGCGAGGGCTCGTCGCCGAGGCGCGAGCGTTCCTGGAGGTGCATCGCCGTACCGCCGAAGACCGCGAACCAGCAGAGGCTGACCGTGCTGGGCACCAGGATCACTCCGCCGACGAACTGCCGGATCGTACGGCCGCGGCTGATCCGGGCGATGAACATGCCGACGAACGGCGTCCAGGAGATCCACCACGCCCAGTAGAAGACGGTCCACCTGCCCAGCCAGTCGGCGACCCCCTCGCCGCTGGAGGCCTCGGTACGGCCCGCCAGCTGCGGCAGTTCCCCGAAGTAGGTGGCGATCGACGTGGGCAGCAGGTCGAGGACGAGGATGGTCGGCCCGACGACGAACACGAACAAGGCCAGGATCAGCGCGAGCACCATGTTGATGTTGGACAGCCACTGGATGCCCTTCTCGACCCCGGAGACCGCCGAGACCACGAAGGCGACGGTGAGGACGGCGATGATGCCGACGAGGAGGCCGGTGCCGACCGTGTCCAGCCAGCCCAGTTCGATCGCCCCGCTGCCGATCTGCAGCGCGCCGAGGCCGAGGGAGGCGGCGGAGCCGAAGAGGGTGGCGAAGATGGCGAGGATGTCGATGACCCGGCCGCCGGTTCCCCCCGCGTGGCGCTTGCCGATGAGGGGTTCGAAGACGGCGCTGACGGTCTGGCGCCGGCGGCGCCTGAAGGTGCTGTAGGCGATGCCGAGTCCGACGACGGCGTAGATGGCCCACGGATGGAGCGTCCAGTGGAAGAGCGTGGTGGCCATGGCGGTCTCCATGGCCTGGGCGGCGTCGGCGGGGCTGGTCCCGGGCGGCGGATCGCTGAAGTGCGCGAGGGGTTCGCTCACTCCGTAGAACATCAGGCCGATCCCCATGCCGGCGCTGAACATCATGGCGACCCAGGAGACCGTACGGAACTCCGGCGGCTCGCCCTCGTTGCCCAGCGGGATCCGGCCGTAGCGGCTGATGGCGAGCCAGAGCGCGAAGACCACGAAACCGGAGGCGGCGAGGACGAACGCCCAGCCGCCGTTGTGGATGAGCCCGGACAGCATGCTGCTGGAGACGGTGTGCAGGGCGTCCGTGGCGACCGCTCCCCACAGGACGAAGGCGAGCGTCAGGGCCGCGGTCACACCGAAGACCACCCGGTCCGTCGAGGAGCGGCCTCCGGTGTGGGGCGAGCCGGGGAGGTCCGCCGTCACCAGCGGGCCGTTCCGGTCGTGCGGGTCCTTCCGGCCCTGCGGCCGCTGTGGTCCACCCTCCGACCCGTGCGGCTCGCGCGACTCATTCGACACAGAGGCACCTTTCAGGTGATACCGGGGATTTTCCCCGGTATCACCTGTTACCACAGGTGGTGGCGGACTCCCGGGATCAACAGGCCTGGACGGCCTGACCCGTTGTGAGGTGGTACGCCGCCCGCGCGTCGAGCAGCAGCGGCACCAGGGCCCGCTGGGACTGCCGCAGCGGCACGAACGCCCCGCCCGGGGCGGGCCGGACCGCCACGCCGTGCAGCGCCAGCTCGTCCTTGAACTCGTCGTACTGCGCGCGGTCCAGGCGGTAGCCGCACGGCGGGTCCTTCAGGACCTCGGCGGGCTCGGCCGGGTCGTTGTCGGCGCCGCCCAGATACACCGGCCCCCGGTCGGCGAACCCGGTCAGCCGGGCAAGCCCGGTCGCCGCCTCGATCCGGCCTCGGCGGGCGTCGACATAGCCGAAGGCGCCCTCCAGCGCCGCGCGTTGGGTGTCCACCCGGCGCCGGTGGTTGAGCGCCGGGTCCTTGCTCTCCGCCTCCGTCAGCGCCTCGACCCGGGTCTCGACGAGCAGGCCGACCGCGTGCTTGAGCCCCGCGGTGTTGCGCAGGATGCGTTCCTGGCCGTCGCCCGCGACCTGCTGGAGCGGCTCGCCGGTGACCGGGTCCGTCCAGATGCCGTAGACCCCGCTGCTGAAGCCCGCCTCCTCCGCCGCGGGCCGGACATGACGCTCCGACAGCCGCCTTGCTTCGTCGTGGACATGGCCGTCCGTGTTGAGGTTGCGCGGCCACAGGGCCAGCAGGTCCTTGTCGTAGTACGGCGAGGTGCCGCCGTACTCGTGCAGGTCGTAGATCACATCGGGCCGCCGGTCCCGGATCACCGCCGCCAGCGCCCGGCCCTCCGCCGTCTTCAGGGCGATGTGGTCGCGGTTGATGTCGACCCCGTCGGCGTTGCCCCGGGTGTCGGCCGCCCTCCCGTCGGGGTTGGCCGTCGGCACCACCAGGACCGTCGTACGGGCCAGGAAGCTCCGGGTCTTCGGGTCCTGGGCGTAGCCGAGGTCCCGTACGGTGCTGAGACAGGCCTCACGGCCCGACGGCTCGTCGCCGTGCTGACTGCAGATCAGCAGCATCGTGCTCGCGGTCCGGCCGGAACCGATGGTGAGGAGCTGCAGCGGCCTGCCCTGGACGGTGGTGCCGATGGTCCGGGCCGACACCCGGTCGCTGCCGCGGTCGACGGCGGCCAGGAATTCCCACTCCTCGGGCTGGCTGGTCCAGCGCGCACCGCCGGAGGTCTCGAAGCCGGTACGGGGCGGCGCGCCGGTACGGTCATCGGCCGCGGCCTGCGCGGGGGCGCCGAGCAGCGGCAGGGCCAGCGCGGCCGAGGTGGCTGCGAGGACGAGGGCGCGGATACGGGGTCTCATCGGGGGAAGCCTCCGGGGATCGGACGGATCTGACGCGGCGCGGTCACGCCCGCCCCCCGGGCCGCGGGCGGGGCGGCGTCGGCCACCGGTCCCGAGGTGGCCCGGACGAACGAGAACGCGCCGCCGACCAGCGGCAGCCTGGCCGAGGTGCGGGCCAGGTCGAGGGTGACGGTGGGCCGGGTGGCGGGAGCGTCGAGGAGGCCCCGGTCCGTACCGCCCACGATCAGGGCGAGGCGGTGGCCGGCCGGGACGACGTGGTCGGCCGACGCGAGGTCGAGGGTGAGGGTGTACGCCCGGCCCGGGGTCAGCGGGCGGCCCTTGGCGGGGTCGGCCCAGGTGCCGAGGTCGGCCCAGCCGCGGCTGACGACGTTGAAGCCGACGTCGGCCGTCTTCGCCTTCGTCTCCTTGAAGCAGGCGCTGTCACCCGCGGTGCTCGCCCCCCAGCAGGTGCGGTGGGCAAGGGTGGTGATGCCTTCGCCGGCCGCGCCGTAGTCCCGGATGGTGTCCGGGCCCAGGTCGACCAGGACGGCCGACAGATGGGCGCTGGTGGTGCTCGGAGTGGCGGTGACCGTCACCTTCGAGGCACCGGAGATCCGCAGGTCCCGGCCGAGCGGACGGGTGAGGAAGGCGGCCTTCGACGGGGTGGAACGGTCCGCGGCGGCGGCCCAGTCCAGCTCGCCGAGCGCCGGGTCGTCGGTGAACGTCTCGGTGGCGCCGGGCCGGGCCGGGGCCAGGGAGAGCGTGCCTACCCCGGCGGACGCTCCGCGCCCCGGGCGGAGGGTGGTGGCGGCGGTGCCGCGCGGCGGCCAGACACGGTCGGTGGTCCACCGGTCGGGGCTCCGCTCGATGTCGGCCATCGGCTCGCGGTCGATGCCGTTGTCGACGCCGAGGAGGTAGTGGTCGAACCAGCGGTGCAGGGTGGTGACCCACTCGGCGCGCCGGAAGTCGAACGGGTCGACGTGCCCGGTCTGGGAGAGCCAGATCTTGCGCTCCACGCCGTTACGGCCGAGCGCGTCCCACCACTGGCCGAAGTGCTTGGCGCGGACGTTGAGGTCCTGCTGGCCGTGCACGACGAAGACGCTCGCCTTCACCTTGTGGGCGTCCTTCACATGGTCCCGCTCCGTCCAGGCGGGGGTCCGGTCGCCGCTGTACGGCGTCCCGGCGGTGATCCGCTGCTGCACCGCCGCGCAACGCGCCCGCGCCTCGGGGCTGTTGACGTACTCGGAGAGCCAGCTGGGGTTGGCGTCGTAGAGGGGGGCGCCCTGGGAGTGGAAGTATTCGTACCAGGAGGAGATCGCGCCGATCGGCACGATCGTCTTAAGCCCCTCGACGCCGGTGGCGGCGACGCCGTTGGCGATCGTGCCGTCCCAGCTCTTGCCGATCATGCCGACCGCGCCGGTGGACCAGGCCGTAGCGCGGGCCGGCTCGGAGCCCGTACGGCTGGTGAAGGCGCGGGCCCGGCCGTTCAGCCAGTCGACGACGGCCTTGGCGGACCGCACGTCGGAGCGGCCGCCGACGTCGTCGCAGCCGTCGGAGCGGTTGGTGCCGGCCAGGTCGACGGCGACAAAGGCGTAGCCGCGCGGGACGAAGTAATTGTCGTAGTAGAGCGGGAACTGCACGGGCCGGCCGTCGGCGTCGTAGGTCTTCTTCTGGCTCTCGTTGCCCCGTCCGCAGCAGGCGTAGTACGGACTGGCGTCCATGATCACGGGGATGCGGCGGCCGTTCGCCGCCGGCTCGCGCGGCCGGACGATGTCGGCGGCGACCCGGTCCGTGCGCCCGTCGCCGTCACCGTCGAGGCCGGTGTCCACCCACACGGACTCGCGGATCGCGTCGGCGTAGGAGTGGACGGGCCGGGACTCCCGGCCGGGTGGCCCCTGGCCGGGGGCCGGGGCGGTGAACGCCGCGGGCGGGGTGACCGCCGTCGCGGGCGTGACCAGCACGGACATCAGGGCGGCCGCGGCCACCACCACGAGTGTTCTGCACGACAGCGGGGTTCTCCGCACGGATATCGGCATGGGCGGGAACGTACTGGAGTCAACTCCCGTATAAAAGAGGGCAGTCGGCGGACCAACGCGACTCAAGGGACGCCCGGGGTGATGGCGGTTCATGTCCGCCAAATGGCGATCGCGTGACAGATGGGGCCATGGACATGACCTGATCCCAGGAGGCTGAATAGGGTCCGAGAGACGTCCAAGAGACCTGTTCCACCTCATGACTTGGAGTTTTCCGTGCACCGCAGACTGATCGTCCCGAGCGCGCTCGCGGCCTCCCTGCTGCTGGCGATCCCGGCATCGGCCGCCGACTACGTCCCCGGCACCCCGGGCATCGGCGACGCCTACTACCCGGCCAGCGGCAACGGCGGATACGACGTGTCCCACTACGACCTGCGGCTGAAGTACCAGCCGGCGACCGATCTGCTGGAGGGCACGGCGACCCTCAACCTCACCACCAAGCAGAACCTGTCCCGCTTCAACCTCGACCTCGGCCTGAAGGCCTCCGAGGTGCGGGTGGGCGGCAAGAAGGCCCGGTTCAAGGCCACCGGCGACCACGAGCTGGAGATCACCCCGGCCACCCCGCTCGACAAGGGCAAGAGCGTCACCGTCGTCGTCCGGTACGCCGGAAAGCCCTCCGAACTGAAGATCGGCGGCTGGACCGCCTGGCACCGCACCCCCGACGGCGGCGTCGCCGCCCAGGAACCCGACTCGGCCGTCTGGTGGTTCCCCTCCAACGACCACCCGCTCGACAAGGCCACCTTCGACGTCTCCGTCTCCGTCCCCGACGGCACCCAGGCCATCAGCAACGGCACCCTCCAGTCGCAGTCCTCCCGGCTCGGCTGGACCCGCTACAACTGGCGCTCCAACAAACCGCAGGCCACCTACCTCGCCACCCTCGCCATCGGCAAGTTCGACATCACCACCGACAAGACCGCCGGCGGCCTGCCCGTCCTCAACGCCTACAGCAAGGACCTCGGCGACAACGCCGGAGCGGCCCGCGCCTCCCTGGAGCGCACCACCGAGGTCGCCGAATGGCTCGAGGAGATCTTCGGGCCGTACCCCTTCAACGCCCTGGGCGGCTACGTCCCCAATGTGACCAGCGGCTACGCCCTGGAGACCCAGACCCGGCCGTTCTACAGCCCCCGGCAGTTCGCGAACGGCGCCAACGTGTCGGTGGTCGTGCACGAGCTGGCCCACCAGTGGTACGGCGACAGCGTCTCCGTCGACAACTGGAAGGACATCTGGATCAACGAGGGCTTCGCCCGCTACAGCCAGTGGCTCTGGTCCGAGAAGGAGGGCGAGGGCACCGCGCAGGAGCTCGCCGACTACGTGTACGCGCAGCGCGCCGCCGAGGACCCGTTCTGGACGGTCAAGCCGGGCGACCCGGGGCCGGAGAAGCAGTTCGACATCGCCGTCTACGACCGTGGCGCGCTGGCGCTGCAGGCGCTGCGCAACAAGGTCGGCGACGAGGACTTCTTCGCGATCCTCAAGGGCTGGCCGACCGAGTACAAGTACGGCAACGCCAAGGTCTCCGACTTCGTGAAGTACGCCGAGCGGATCTCCGGCAAGCCGCTGGCCGGACTCTTCGACACCTGGCTGTACCAGCCGGTGAAGCCGTCCGCCTCCACCGCCGCTCAGGCGAGGATCGCCCCTAAGTCGCTCGCGGCGTCGCCGTCCGGCGCCGGGGCGAAGTCGGCCAAGCCGGTGAAGCCGAAGTCCTGGCAGAAGATCGCCGCGACGAACTCGGTCCACGACCACGACCACGACCACGGGCACTGAGCCCGGCGGCTCCGCGGCGCCGTCCGTCCCCTCGGCGGGGGCGGGCGGCGCCTTGTCGTCGGGCGGGAGCGGCTCGGGCGATTAGGGTGAGAGCGCTCTCACCGTGATGGGAAGCGGTTACCCTCTACCCGTGCTTCCGTACGGACCAGGCCCGCGCCCGCCCGTACGGCGCGTCCGCCCGCCCGCGTCCGACGAGGAGTGTCCGTTGCCCGAGCCGACCCCCGGGGCCCGTCCCACTCTGGAAGCCGTCGCGGCCCGCGCCGGGGTCTCCCGGGCGACGGCATCCCGTGTCGTCAACGGCGGCGCGGGGGTGCGCCGGCCCCTCGTGGAGAAGGTCAGCCGGGCCGTCGAGGAGCTCGGCTACGTCCCCAACCACGCGGCCCGCACGCTCGTCACCCGGCGCAACGGCGCCATCGCCGTGATCATCGCCGAGCCGGAGTTCCGGGTCTTCTCCGATCCGTTCTTCGAGCAGCAGGTACGCGGCATCAGCCGCGAACTGACCGCGCACGACGCACAGTTGGTGCTGCTGTGGGTGGAAGGGTCAGGCGACTACGATCGGATAGCCCGCTACCTCGGCGGCGGCCATGTCGACGGAGCGCTCGCCTTCTCCCTCCACAACGACGACGGACTGCCCGCCGTCATCGCCCGGGCCAAGGTCCCCACCGTGTTCGGCGGCAGGCCCGGCTGGCCGGGCGCCGGAGCCGGGCAGCAGGTGCCGTACGTCGACTGCGACAACCGCGGCGGCGCCCGAGAGGCCGTACGCCACCTCGTCTCCCTCGGCCGCACCCGCATCGCGCACATCGCCGGCCCCCGCGACCAGACCTCGGCCCTCGACCGCATCGACGGATACCGCGACGCGCTGCTCGACGCCGCCACGGGCGGCGGGCCGGGGCTGATCGCCCAGGGTGACTTCACCGTCGACAGCGGGGCCCGGGCGATGGCCGAACTGCTGGAGCGCGCCCCCGACCTGGACGCGGTGTTCGCCGCCAACGACCTGATGGCGTCCGGGGCGTTGCGGGTGCTGCGGGAGCGGGGGCGGCGGGTGCCGCAGGACGTGGCCGTGGTCGGTTTCGACGACATGACCCCGCTCGCCGAGTCCTGCGATCCGCCGCTGACGACGGTCCGTCAGGACATCGAGGGAATGGGCCGGTTGATGGTCCGGCTGCTGATGCGGGTGCTGGGGGACGGCACCGGTACGGGCGCGGACGAGAACGCGGACGAGCCCGGGGCGGGCGCTCCGGGCTCGGTGATCACTCCGACGCGGCTGGTGCGCCGGGCGTCCGCCTGACGGCCGGCTCGCGACGCCCGGCAGTCGGCACCCGCCGCCGGTAATAGGTCATCGGTTTCTTGTCATCCGTTTCCTGTCATCTGTCATCCGGCATCCGGCATCCGGCATCCGTAAAGATCTTGTTTCTCGACCGAGCACGTCACCGCCGGGCAGGATCGGGCGTCAAGTTGGCCATGTGATCAGCCGCCTCGATGGGGTCGGCTCGCAGACGCTCGGCCGTTCCGACTGGCCGTTCGGCGGCGTCTCGACCGGGTTGTCACCAGTGCGTAGGTTCGAGGGGAGCGTGGCCGATCTGACTGTAGTAGGCGCGTACCAGCGAGACGCCGGCGACTTGCCGGCCTTGTTTCACTGCCTGTTCCGCGGCTTTTCGCCCGGTGAAACTCCGCCGCTCCCGTTCGTACTCCTCGACACCCTCGAACTCGAATCGGGTCGCATCGTCCAGGAGTCGAAGCTCGGGACCGTCTTGAACCAGCGTGATGATGAGCCGGTCACGGGTTCGCGGATCGCGGTACTCGTACCGTTCGGAGGTGGAGCTGTATCCGGAGGGGAACGGCGCCCGTGAGCCGATCCACCGGTCGTCGCCGAGGGCCTTCCCCCATGCTTCACCAACCGCCCGCAGGTCACCGTCGAAGACGACAAACCGCTCCAGCCGCCACTGGCAGCCCAGCGGGCCAGGCGGTTCGCCTTCGAAGGAGGAATTGCGAAGGCAGTGGTCCGCTGCCGCATCACCGAGCGGCCGCGGTGCCCCTGGCAGGAGGCCGACGACCTCCTCGAGCCGGTGTTCGGCCTCCGTCTTCGCCTTGCTGCTCGCCGCGTCCACCTCACCGGTCCGCGATGCACCGGCCATCGGAACCGCGGGCCAGGCGTAGATGTACCACCCCCCCACCACGGCGAGGCCCGCCAGCACGGCCGACACCATTGCCGCGCGGACCATCCGGCGCCGCGCCTGGGGTACTCTCCCGCTTTCCATGCCGAGATCCTCCCAAGCAGATGTCACGGAACAGCTACGGAGCTGTCCGGAGTTCGCGTGCCGACGGGCCTGCGTCATCCACACCCAGGCCCGTGCGACGAGCCGGCGACACGGCCGCACGACGAGTCCGGAGGAGTCTTCGGGGCGGCTGACCGTGTTGACCTCGAGGCCAGGTGTCACTTGTGAGCGGGTACTACGGGATGACCACGGCTGAGCGGTCCGTGCCGGTCTGGAGCAGGGCCGTGCCGTTGCCTATGGCGTGCCACACCTCCAGGCGTACGGTGCCGCCGCGCAGGTCGCCCGGTGTGCCGGTGGCCGACTTCAGGCCGCGCGCCTGGGTGTATTCCTCCCAGCCGTGGACGGGGTCGGTGGCGAAGTAGTGGTACGTCTCCGTCCGGTCGAAGGTGCCGTCGCCGGTGAGGTCGTAGCTGATTCTGGCCTGCTGGCCGAGGCCGACGGTGGTGCCGGCGTCGACCTGGAGCCGGAAGGCGGTGCCGGCGCCGGGAGTGAGGGTGGCGTGGACGCCCTTGGCCTCGTAGACGAGGGGCCGGTTGGGGGTGCCGTCGTGGTTGGCGCCCTGGGCGGAGGCGAGGGTGTCGTTCACGGCCGTGGTTCCGGTGGCGGTGGTGAGGGTGCCGCCGGTGCGGAGCTGGAAGGTGTTCCCGGTGCTGGGGCCGGGCTCCCCCGGGTCGGTGCCGCCGCTGCCCGTCTTGGTGGCGGTTGACCGGGCGGGGACAATGAGCTGGGTGCCGTCGGAGAAGGTGACGGTACGCGCGGTGGAAGCGTGGTTGTGGGCGGCGTACGTCCGTACCGTTCCCTTGGTGAAGACCGCCGAGGTGGCGATGTCACCGGTGACGGTCGCGTCGGGGGCGCCGAGGGTGTCGAGGCTGGTGATCCAGTGGTACGTGTGGGCCTTGGACTCGCCGGCCTCCGGGGTGTAGCCGGCGTGCCCCGCGTCCCACTTCGCGCGGGCGGCGGCCGGGTCGGCGAGTGACTGGAACTCCCAGAGGATGTCGCGCCATTCGACGGCGGGGCCGCCGTTCTCCCGTTCCAGTTCGGCGAGGTTGCGCCGGATCGCGGCCTTGTGGCGGGCGAGGTGGAGGGAGCTGCCCGCGGTGACGGGCAGGACGTTGATGCCGTGGATCTCCTCGGGGTTCGCGGTCCACCAGGTGGCGTAGGCGGCGCCACTCCCCCACACCATGCCGGCCGTGTCATGGCCGAAGGAGCCGGGGAAGACCTGCTGGTCGGCGTCGAACCAGTACTGCGCGACGGCCTCGGACTCGGTGGTGAGCAGGTAGAGACCGAGATCGCGCAGTGCGGTGTCACCGGTCACCGAACCCCACAGGACGAGGCCGGCGCTGAGGTTGGTGGACTCGGAGGAGGATTCCTGGTTGTTGCCGGCGGCGAAGCCCTGGTGTCCGGAGGCCCAGCTGTGGCCCGCGTACACATCGAAGCCGCGCAGGAAGGGGAAGGCGGTGTCGGTCCTGCTGGGGTTGGCGGCGTCGCGGATCAGGGTCTTCACCATCCCGCCCCAGGCCTGGTCGGTGGCCCATGCCGGGTCGTACTGGGCGACGATCGCCGCCGCGTACACGTAGTACGAGTAGTGGAAGTGGTGGTCGTTGAGTTCGGTGTCGCTGCCGTAGGAGGCCGGGTAGCCGATCAGGGTCTTCCAGTTCTTGTCGTACGAGAACTCGTTCGCGCCGCCCGCGGTGAACCAGTCCTGGAGGCGGCCCTTGAGCAGACCGATCAGTTTGTCGCGGGTGGCGTGCTCGCCGATCTGGTCGGCGAGGGGCACCAGTTGGGCGAGGCGGCCGAGTGCTTTGCCGGTCCAGTAGGTGTCGGTGGCGCCGGCGAAGGGGTCGGCGGCGTTCGCGGCTTCGGCGAGGTGGGTGCGGAGCCGGGCCTGGTCGATGCCGGTGGTCTTGGGCAGGGCGGGGAGGACGGCGGCCGCCTTCTGGGTGGTGGTGAAGGTCGCCGCGGCCCGGACCTTCATGGTGCCGCGTGGGGAGACGTAGGTGTACGGGGTGAGCGGGTCGGTGGTGTGCAGCCACTGGTGGCGGTAGAGGGCCTGGAGGGTGCCGGTCTCGGTGCCTTCCTGGGGCTGGGTGGTGAGGGTGTAGGTGGCCCTGACCGTGCCGCCGGTGGCCGACCAGGTGGCCTTGGAGCCGGTGACGAAGGAGTAGGCGTACTTCTTGTAGAGGGCGAGGGCGTCGGTGGAAGGGAGGACGGCGAGCGAGAAATAGTCCTTGGTGCCGAGTCCGGCGGTGAGGGTGTCGCCGGCGACGGTCCAGTCGCTGCCGGTGGGTGCGAACAGGGCGTAGTGGTGGCCTGCGACGGTGATGCCGAGGACGTTGCCCTGGTCGGCGAAGACGGTCGGGGTGGTGGCGGTGGTGACGCGGGCGCTGCCGCCGGTGCCCTTGGCGTACACGAAGGGCAGGCCGTGGCCGATGGTGGTGCGCAGGGTGCGGGTGCCGTCGGACCAGTACGGCGTGACGGTCCAGTCGGACCAGGAGTCGGCCTTGGTGTCCGGGGAGTTGAGTCCGCTCAGGCCGAGCGTGAGGTCGCGTTTGTGGGCGTACTCGTACTGCCGTCCCTCGCCGACGACGGCGGGGGTGGTGGGGTGGCCGATGTCGAGGCCGTTCGCCGTGGCCTGGTAGGTCAGGGGGTGGCCGTACATGGGCGTGGAGTACGGGTTGTCGCCGTAGCGCTGGAAGGCGAGGGAGGACCACCAGTCGTTGGTGGGGACGGGGCGGTTCTGGGCGGCGGCGGTGAGTTTGGGGAGGACCGGGGCGCCGGTGTGGTTGGTGGGGCCGGAGGTTCCGGCGGGGCGGGTGTCGGAGTAACTGCCGGATCCGACGGGGATGGTGGCGGCTGCGGCCGGGGCGGCGGCGGGCCCGGTCAGGGCGGCGGCGGCCAGGGCGGTGGTCAGCAGGAATGCTGCGGTGGGTCGGGCGCGGGCTGGCATGGACGGCACCTCGAAGTCGTGGGGGAAATGGGTGTCGAGAGCGCTCTCAGGTGCCGAGGAACGTAAAACTCCTGAAACGCACCTGTCAATACGGCGCGTCGAGCCGCGAGTTGACCGGACAGTATGGCTGTTGTGTGTTCGACTCTTGACGGGAGAAGGATCGGAGAGGCACGCTCCAGACGCATTCGTGAGAGCGCTCTCACACTCTTCCGCACTGAAGACTCACCCACGTCCCGTACGAAGCCAAGGAGGCTTCCCATGCCCCTCGCCCGAGCCGCCAGAACGGCCGTCGCGGTCGTGCTCGGCGGAGCCCTGCTCGCCGCCTGTGGATCTGGGCCGTCCTCGTCCGACGGCGCGGGTGGCAAGGTCACCCTGACCGTCGACCTCTTCGGCTCGTTCGGATACCAGGAGGCCGGGCTCTACGCCGAGTACGAGAAGCTCCACCCCGGGGTCAGGATCAAGCAGACCGACACCGAGGACGAGCAGGACTACTGGAAGTCCCTGCAGACCCGGCTCGCGGGCGGCGGCGGACTCGCCGACGTGCAGGCCGTCGAGGTCGGCCGGATCGCCTCCGTCACCCAGCAGCAGGCCGACAAGTTCGAGGACCTGAAGAAGTACGGGGCGGACGGCCTGAAGAACCAGTTCGCCGAGGCCAAGTGGTCGGCGGCCACCACCAAGGACGGGCGGGTCGTGGGCCTCGGCACCGACGTCGGCCCGGAGGCGATGTGCTACCGCACCGACCTGCTGCGCGAGGCGGGGCTGCCCACCGACCGTGACGTCCTCGCGCGGAAGTGGGCCACCTGGGACGGCTATCTCGCCCTCGGCAAGCAGTACAAGGCCAAGGCCCCGGCCAAGAGCGCCTGGCTGGACAGTGTCGGCAGCCTCTTCACGATCATGATCGGGCAGGAGAAGGAGCGCTACTACGACGCCTCCGGCGCCCTGGTCTACGAGGACAATCCCGCGGTGAAGGCGGCCTGGGACGCCTCGGTGCGGGCCGCCGGGGACGGGCTGAGCGCCAAGCTCGACCAGTGGTCACCGCAGTGGAACCAGGCGTTCTCCTCCGGCTCCTTCGCCACGCTGCCCTGCCCGGCCTGGATGCTCGGCTACATCAAGGGTCAGGCCGGTGAGGCCGGCAAGGGCAAGTGGGACATCGCCAAGCTCCCCGGCGGCGCGGGGAACTGGGGCGGCTCGTATCTGACCGTCCCGCGCGCGGCCAAGCACAAGAAGGAGGCGTACCAGCTCATCCAGTGGCTCACCGCCCCCGAACAGCAGGCCAAGCTCTTCCGCAAGCAGGGCAACTTCCCCTCCGCGACCGGCGCGATCGCCGCGGTCGCCGACGCCACCGACCCGTACTTCTCGGGCGCGCCGATCGGCAAGATCTTCGGTGAGGCGGCCAAGGCGGCGCCGGTGCAGGTCCTCGGCGTCCACGACAAGAATGTCGCCGACCAGATCACCAACGCGCTCAGCGAGGTCGAACGCAAGGGCACCTCCTCCGAAGAGGCCTGGTCGCATGCGAAGAAGGGCGTGGAGAACGCCACCGGCTGACCGGCGCCGGCGGGCCCGGCCACCGCACGCCCGGCCCGCCGCCCCGGTTCGACCCCAGCCCCCTCACGCCTCCCGAAGGGCCGCACGATGACCCTGCCCTCCGCCCCTCCCGCGACCGGGACCGCGCCGCCCGGCTCCCCGGCTCCCGCGCCGGCGCCGCGGGCGCCGCGGCGCCTGTGGCGCACGCTCTCCCCGTACACGTACATCGCCCCGTTCTTCACCCTCTTCGCCGCCTTCGGGGTCTTCCCGTTGATCTACACCGCGGTGGTCTCCCTCTACCGCGTGGAGCTGCAGACCCCCGGCGAGATGGAGTGGCGGGGCCTGGGCAACTACACCGCCCTGTTCACCGACTCCTACTTCTGGACGGCGCTGCGCAACACCTTCACCATCGGGGTGCTCTCCACGGTGCCGCAGCTGGCGATGGCGCTGGGCCTTGCCCATCTGCTCCACTACAAGCTGCGGGGCCGGACCTTCTTCCGTACGGCGATGCTGATGCCGTACGCGACCTCCGTCGCCGCCGCCACCCTTGTCTTCGCCCAGCTCTTCGGCCGTGACTTCGGCCTGGTCAACTACGTCCTGTCGGCTGTCGGTATCGGTCCGGTCGACTGGCAGACCGGCACGCTCGCCTCGCAGGTCGCCGTCTCCTCGATCGTGATCTGGCGGTGGACCGGCTACAACGCGCTGATCTATCTGGCCGGTATGCAGTCCATCCCTGGTGAGCTGTACGAGGCGGCGGAGATGGACGGGGCGTCGCGGTGGCGGCAGTTCGTCCATGTGACCCTGCCCGGGCTGCGGCCCACGATCGTCTTCACGGCCGTCGTCTCCACCATCGGCGCCACCCAGCTGTTCGGCGAACCGCTGCTGTTCGAGGGGTCGTTGTCGGGCGGCATCTCCCACCAGTACCAGACCCTGGGCCTCTACCTGTACGAGCAGGGCTGGGGCTTCTTCCACCTGGGCCGGGCCGCCGCCATCGCCTGGGTGATGTTCCTGCTGATCCTGCTGCTCGTGGGCGTCAACGCCCTGATCGCGCGCCGCCGTTCCCGTACGGAGACCATCCGATGACCAGCTACGCGGGCCGCACACGGCACGGCGGAAAGCTCACCTACGCGATCCTGACCGTCGCCGTCCTCGTCTCCGCCTTCCCGTTCTACTGGACCCTTGTCGCCGCCAGCCGTTCCAACGCCGATCTGGCGCGGGTGCCGCCCTCGCTGCTGCCCGGGCCTCATCTGCTGCGCAACATCGAGGCGGTGACGCTGGAGGCGGACATCGGCAAGGCCCTGCTGAACTCGCTGATCGTCTCGACCTCGATCACCGTCGGCACGGTCCTGTGCTGCACCCTGGCCGGGTTCGCCTTCGCCAAGCTGCGCTTCCGCGGGCGGGGTGCGCTGCTCGCGGTCACCGTCGCCACGATGATGATCCCGCCGCAGCTGGGTGTGATCCCGCTGTTCATGCTGATCGCGAAGCTGCAGTGGGTGAACCAGCTCCAGTCGGTGATCCTGCCCGGGCTGGTCTCGGCGTTCGGGGTGTTCTTCATGCGGCAGTTCCTGGTGCAGGCGCTGCCGGACGAGCTGATCGAGGCGGCGCGGGTCGACGGCGCCTCGACGGCGCGGATCTTCTGGGCCGTCGTCGTGCCGATCGCCCGGCCCGGCATGGCCGTTCTCGGCCTGCTGACGTTCATGACCGCCTGGAACGACTTCTTCTGGCCGATCGTGGCGCTCTCCTCGCAGGAGCCGACGGTGCAGGTCGCGTTGCGGCAGCTCGGCGGCGGCTATGTCCACGACCAGTCCGTGATCATGGCCGGCACGCTGCTGGGCACCCTGCCCGTCCTGCTCGTCTTCGGCCTGCTCGGCCGGCAGATAGTCGGCGGCATCATGCAGGGGGCCGTCAAGGGCTGACCTGTTTCCGGGGCCGACCCGATCTACAGCGCCGCCCGCTCTTCACGGCTGACCCGATCTTCAGGGCTGGCTCATTTTCCCTCCTCATCACGTCTGTTGGGAGCTCCTTCTCCATGACCTCCGTCGACGCCCGCCCCGAGGCCCCCACGCTCGCCTTCCCGGCCGGTTTCCGCTGGGGCACCGCCACCGCCGCGTACCAGATCGAGGGTGCCGCCACCGAGGACGGCCGCACCCCCTCCATCTGGGACACCTTCAGCCGCACCCCGGGCCGGGTCCGCAACGGCGACACCGGCGACATCGCCGCCGACCACTACCACCGCATGGACGAGGACATCGCCCTGCTGGCCGAGCTCGGCGTCAGCGACTACCGCTTCTCGATCGCCTGGCCGCGCGTCCAGCCCACCGGCCGTGGACCGGCCGTCCAGAAGGGCCTGGACTTCTACCGGCGGCTCACCGACGCCCTGCGCGCCGCCGGCATCCGCCCGGTTGCCACCCTCTACCACTGGGACCTCCCCCAGGAGCTGGAGGACGCGGGCGGCTGGCCGCACCGCGACACCGCCGCCCGGTTCGCCGAGTACGCACACCTGACCGCGGACGCGCTCGGCGACCGGGTCGCCACCTGGACCACCCTCAACGAACCCTGGTGCGCGGCGTTCCTCGGCTACGGCTCGGGCGTCCACGCCCCGGGCCGTACGGAACCGGCGGCCGCGCTGCGCGCCGCCCACCACTTCAACCTCGCCCACGGGCTCGCCGTGCGGGCGCTGCGCGCGGCGCTGCCCGCGGCCGCGGAGATCTCGCTGACGCTCAATCTCCATGCGGTGCGGCCTGCTTCCGGTGACCCGGACGACCTGGACGCGGCCCGCCGGATCGACGCGCTCGGCAACCGGATCTTCCTCGACCCGGTCTTCCATGGTCGGCTGCCGGACGATCTGGTGGCGGACACAGCCGCGCTGACCGACTGGTCCTTCGTCCACGACGGGGACCTGGCGACGGCGCACGCGCCGATCGACTCGCTCGGCATCAACTACTACGCGCCGACCGTGGTCGCCGCGGGCACATCCCCCACGCCCTCCCCGTGGCCGGGCACCGAGGACCGGGTGCGGTTCCTGCCCGCGCCCGGGCCGCGGACCGCGATGGACTGGCCGGTGGACGCGGAGGGACTGTACGAGCTGCTGACCCGGCTGCGCGACGACCTGCCCGGGGTGCCACTGGTGATCACGGAGAACGGCGCGGCGTACGACGACTACGCCGACCCGTCCGGCGACGTCCACGACCCGGAGCGGGTGGCCTACCTCCATGCCCATCTGGCCGCCGTGCACCGCGCGCTCGCCGACGGGGCCGATGTGAGGGGCTATTTCCTGTGGTCGCTGCTGGACAACTTCGAGTGGGCCTACGGCTACGGCAAGCGGTTCGGCATCGTCCATGTCGACTTCGCCACCCAGCGCCGCACGCCGAAGGACAGCGCCCGCTGGTACGCGCGGGTCATCGCGCGCGGCGGCCTGACCGGCTGAGCCGCTCGCGGCGGCGCGCCTCGCGGGCGAGGGGGAGGTAGCGCAGGCGCTCGGGGAGTACGGGCACCACGATCCGTACGACCCGGGCGAAGCGGCGCAGGGTTCGCTCCTGCCGGTCGGTCCAGGTCAGGCCGAGGGCGTCGCGGGCGTCCGGTGGCATGAGTCCGGCGGTGAGGAAGGACCGCAGCCGTACGTACCGGGGCATGATCCAGGGCCACAGTGCCGTGAGGAGCAGGCGCAGGGGCATGGGGCCGCGGTCGGGGGGCGGCAGTTTCTGGTGGGGGTCGACGAGGTCGCGTACGACGGGGGTGGCTTCCAGTTCGTCGGCGACGATTCTGCGGTAGTAGGGCCAGAACTCCTCGATGGTCTGGGGCATGTCCTGGTCCCTGATGCCGAGGATGCGGCCGACCTGGAGCCATTCGGCGTAGAGCCGGCGTTCCTGGGCTTCGGTGAGGGGCCGGATGAAGTAGCGGGCGCCGTGGTGGTAGACGGGGAAGCCGGTGGCGTGGACCCAGGCGTAGGTGGCGGGGTCGAGGGCGTGGTAGGGGCGGCCGTGGGTGTCGGTGCCCTGGATGCCGCGGTGCAGGCGGCGCAATCGGCGGCCTTCCTCGGCGGCGGCTTCTCCTCCGTAGATCCACAGCTGGAGTGAGCGCAGGGAGCGTTCTCCGCGGCCCCAGGGGTCGGTGCGGAAGACGGAGTGTTCGTCGACGCCGGCGCCGACGGCGGGGTGGGCGACCTGGAGGGTGAATGCGGCGGGGAGCAGGAGGAGGCCGCGGATGTCTCCGGCGAGGGTCCAGAGGACTCCGCCGGGCGGGGGCGGCAGCGGGTCGGTGGGGGCGGCTGGGGCCTGGGGGCCGGTGGGGTCTGTGGGTTCTGTGGGGGCCGCTGGGTCGCTCATGTGGTGCTCCGGGGTGGTGCGGTCGCGCCGTGGCGGGTGCTCCGGTCGGGCACCGGCCGGGGGGTTTCTCCGTGTCTCTTCCAGTATGGGGAGGGAGGCTTCGATGGCGGCCGAAAAAGAGTTACGGGGGCGGACGTGGCCCGGCAAGATTCCCGCCCTCCGGAGGCTACCGGAAGGTAACCGTGGCTGATTTGATGTGCGGCGCCGGTCCAACCCCCCACCAGAAACGGGAGATCCTGTGCCGCACGCCTCGCTCCGCCGTCGTATCTCCGGTGCAGCCCTGTCCACCGCGCTCGCCGCCGTCACACTGGCCACGGCCACGCCGTCGGCCACCGCGACGGAGGCGGCCGCGACCCCGCGGCTGAAGGTGCTGAGCTACAACACCTTCCTTTTCAGCAAGAACCTGTACCCGAACTGGGGCCAGGACCACCGGGCCCGTGAGATACCGAAGACGTCGTTCTACCAGGGCAATGACGTCGTCGTGATCCAGGAGGCCTTCGACAACTCCTCCTCGGACCTGCTCAAGCAGAACTCCGCCGCGCAGTACCCGTACCAGACCCCGGTCATGGGCCGCAGCAAGACCGGCTGGGACGCCACCGGCGGCGCGTACTCGGCGACGACGCCCGAGGACGGCGGGGTGACGGTCCTCAGCAAGTGGCCCATCGTGCGCAAGGAGCAGTACGTCTACAAGGACGCCTGCGGCGCCGACTGGTACTCCAACAAGGGCTTCGTGTACACCGTGCTGAACGTCAACGGCGCCCGGGTGCACGTGGTCGGCACGCACGCCCAGTCGACCGACCCGGGCTGTTCGGCGGGTGAGGCGGCGCAGATGCGCAGCCGTCAGTTCAAGGCGATGGACGCCTTCCTGGACGCCAAGAACATCCCCGCCTCCGAGCAGGTGATCGTCGCGGGTGACTTCAACGTCGACTCGAGCACCGCGGAGTACGGCACCATGCTGAGCGACGCGGGTCTGGCCGGTGAGGACTCCCGTACCGGTCACCCGTACTCCTTCGACACAGAGGTCAACTCGATCGCCTCCGAGCGCTACCCGGACGACCCGCGCGAGGACCTGGACTACGTCCTGCACCGGGCCGGGCACGTCAGGCCCGCGGGCTGGACCAACCATGTGGTCCTGGAGCGGAGCGCGCCCTGGACGGTCTCCAGCTGGGGCACGAGCTACACGTACACCAACCTCAGCGACCACTACCCGGTCGTCGCCTCCGGGCAGTAGCCGGAAGGTGCCGTGGTGGTGACCCTGACGGGGTCGGGGTCACCACCACGGCGTGGCCGTGCGGGATCAGCGGCCGAGCAGCTTCTTCATCCGCTTGCCCTCGGCGGACTCCCAGAGGGTGTTCCAGAGCTTGGCGGAGCTGGTGGAGGCGTAGACGCCGGGGGCGCCCTGCTCGGCGCAGCCCTCGCCGTACGAGACGATGCCGATCTGGTACGTACGGCCGGAGACCTTACGGAAGAGCGGGCCGCCGCTGTCGCCCTGGCAGGAGTCCTTGCCCTCGACGCCGGCGCAGATGTTGACGGCCTTGTTGTAGCCGGGGTAGGTCGCCTTGCACTCGGGGTGCGAGAGCAGCGGGACCTGGACGCCGCGCAGGCGGTCGGGGTAGTTGGTGATCTCGGTGTCGGTGTTGCCCCAGCCTATGACGGTGGCCTTGTGGCCGGGCCGCAGAAGGGCGTCGGTGCCGGGGGTGGGCAGCTTGACGGGGGCGATGTTGGTGACGGGCTTGGCCAGTTCGAGCAGGGCCAGGTCGTAGGCTTCGTCGCCCTTGGAGTAGCGGGGGTGGGAGATGACGGCGGCGACGTTGCGCAGCTGCCCCTGCTTCTTGTTGGACAGGACCGTGCGGCCGACGGTGACTTCGAGGCCCTTGGGGTCGCTGCCGTCGACGCAGTGGGCGGCGGTGAGGACCACGGTGGGGGCGATGAGGCTGCCGCCGCAGAACTGGCGGTTCACCGGGCTGCCGGAGCCCTTGGAGAGCAGCGCGGCCATCCAGGGGTAGGCGTTGTCGGGCTGCTCGACGCCGCCGATGATGTACGCGCCGGGGTTGCCCTTGCCGGACGGCGCGGGCTGCGCGGCGTGCGCGGTGGCCGCGGTGGCCGCCGACGCGACGAGCGCCAGCGCGGCGCCCGTCGCCAGGCCGGCGGCGCTGATCCGACGAGCGCGGCCGCTGGTGGAGGACATTCTCATGGGGGGTTGGTCTCACTTTCTCGAGGATGGGCGCCAAACTCCTTGGCCGGTGGGGCCGTTGGTGTTCGGGCGCATGCCGTGTTGTCAGACCGGAGAATGTGCTCCGAGGTTCACTGTCTTTCGCGTCATTTCGCGTCTTCGGCGTCCGCCTCTTCTGGCCAGTTCAGTAGGGCGCGTTGGTGACGCTGTGGACGTAGAGGCCGACGACGGCGGCTATGCAGAGGATGACCACCCAGGAACGCAGGCTGGTGTGGCGCCCCTTGGGTCTGCGGGCGGGCTTCGCGGCGCGCGCGGTGGGACGTCCGTTGCGACGCGTCTGCGGGGGCACCGTCGTGTCGGCGGCGGTGTCGGCCAGCAGCCGGCGGCAGATCGCGGCGAGTTCGGACGTCCCGACGGTCAGGGAGACGATGATCTCCGAACGCGCCGGGGCGGTGGTCCCGCCGTCCAGGATGCGCCCGGCCCGTACGAGGACCTCGTCACGGCCCCCGCTCGGCGCGAGGCTGATCCACCGCTGCACATGCTCGCCCCGGATGACGACACCGCCGCCGCGCTCGCGGTAGACGGTGTGTTCCCGCCACAGGACGTCGGCCAACTCGGTTGCTGTTTCCCTGAGTTGGGTGTGCATGTGCTCCCCCTCCACCGTGCCCAATAATTCGAACAAGCACATGACTCTAGCGGCAGGTACACGCCATCTCGCGCCGGGGTGGGCACGCCCGCCCCCGGGGCCCTAGTCCCCGAAGTCGTACACCGTGACCGCGATCCCCCGCTCCACCAGCCGCCGGACGATCAGCGGCTCCACCCGCGACCACTTCCCCCCGGCCAGCCCGCAGCCGATGCGCGGCATGTGGACCGACGCGCCGAGCTCCACCGCCTTGTCGGCGAGGGTGCCGAGCGCGGTGTCTATCGCCTCGTAGCGCACGGGCACGCCCTTGCTGCCGGTCCGCATGCCGCGCTGGCCCACCATGTTGGCCACCCACAGATACGGACCGACCTGGACGCACTGCACGGCGCCGAGGCCGAAGTCGTTGGCGGCGCGCTCGCGGTGCCAGCGCCGGTAGGCGGCCTCGGGCTCGGGCCAGCGCCGGGAGAGGGCGAGCACGAAGCCCTTGCCCCAGCCCCCGAGGTCGTTGCAGACATGCGCGACGATTTTGACGCCCTTGCCGCGCGGCGCGGTGGCGTCCCCCCGTACGTAGTCGATCCCCGTCATGCGAACTACCGTACGGGTCGCCACTGACACCCGCATCGCACTTTCACAACAGTGGTGAGACAGCAGTACTGTTCCACCGGAGGGACGCACCGCGGGAAGGCGAGGCAAGCACATGTCGACCGAGACCGACGAGCCGGCGGAGCAGACGCTCACCGTCGACGAGCTGGCGGCGCGGGCCGGGGTCACCGTGCGAACCGTCCGCTTCTACGGCACCCGGGGCCTGCTTCCCCCACCGGTGATCGGGCCGCGAAGGGTCGGGCGCTACGGGCCGGAGCATCTGTCCCGGCTCGCCCTGATCGAGGAGCTCCAGCATCAGGGCATGACCCTCGCCGCGATCGAACGCTACCTGGAACAGCTGCCGCCGGACCTCAGCGCCCACGACCTGGCCATCCACCGCGCCCTGGTGGCCTCCTGGGCGCCCGAGTCGGCGGAGGAGATCACCCGCCGTGACCTCGAACGCCGGGCGGGCCGGGCGCTGACGAACGTCGACATCGACCGGCTGGCGGCGATGGGCGTCCTCGACCGCGGCCCCGACCCGGAGGTCTTCCGTCTGGACGCCACCCTCCTCAGGCTCGGCGTCGAACTGCTGGAGGTGCCCATCGCCCACGAGACGATCCTCGCCTCCCGTACCGTCCTCCTGGAACACGCCCGCGCCGCCGCGCACGAGCTGTCCCGGCTCTTCCGCGACGAGGTGTGGGACCCCTACCGCGAGCGGGAGTCGGACCCCGACCATGTGGCGGCGATGAAGTCGCTGTCGGCGCACATGCAGCCGATGGTGATCCAGGCCCTGGTCACGGCGTTCCAGCGGTCGCTGCGGGAGGAACTGCGCGAGGCGTTCGGCACGGCGAACGGCGAACGGCCGGAGACCGGACCGGCCCAGACCTAGGGCTCAGGCGCCCAGGCCGAGGACGCGGGGCTGGGTACCCGGGGTCAGGCCGATCCAGGTGGTGTCGCTTTCGCGGATGACGTAGATCGCGTCGGTCCTGGCGTTCCAGCCCAGGGGGACGACGAAGTAGCGGCCGTTGCGTTCCAGGAGCAGACGCAGACCGCTGTAGCGGTAGCGGTGGAGCAGACCGCCCGGCAGGACCTCCTTCTGGAGCCCACCTCCGGTGGGCAGCGCCAGCGGATGGCTGCTGAGGACGACCACCCCCGTCCAGTCGGCGACCCGGCGCGCGTGGTCGCCGGCATCACGGCGGGCCGTCTCGACGGTGACCTGGGTGAGGGCCCAGAAGACGAAGGCCCCCGCCACGAAGACGGGTAGCGCCCTGCGGCGGAAGCCCCGCGGGCGGCGGCCGGCGGAGTCCCGGCACTGACTCAGGAGAAGACCGGCCGCGATGACGAGCGGCGCGACCCAGCCGTATGGCTGGATCTCGGTCCACAGCGCCAGCAGCACAACCCCCGCTGCCACGATCGCCAGAGACGCGCGGCCGGCCACGACCTCCAGCTTGGAGACGGGCGGCGCGCCGCCGCCGTACGCCCGCGCCCCGGTCCGGGCGCGGCGGCGTACCCATGGAGCGGCCACGAGCAGCACGATCACACCGGCGGCCACCAGGACCTCCAGTTTCAGCAGGTGCAGGCTCTGGGTCACCTGCTCGCCGAAGCCCAGGTCGAGCGAGTTCAGGGAGATGTGGAAGTACCGGTAGAAGGTGCTGGTGTACATCGCGCCCAGATAGAACAGCAGCGCGGCGATGAACGTGCCCTGCGCGACCACCACCCTGAGGAGCGCGCCGGGACTGTCGAGGCCGCCCAGGGGCCCTGGGCGCGGAGGCTCGTCCTGGGGCTCGCTCACGTGGTGTCGGTACCGGGCACTTCAGGGGAGGGCGGCCGGTCTGTGGGGGTCAGGGTCGGGGCGGAAGTCGGGCCGCCGTCGTCCGTGCCGGTGGCCGTCGGCGGCGGCGGAGGCGGCGCGATCGAGGGGCCCCCGGTGCCCTGGTTCGGTGGAGGCGCAGGGGGCTCGTCGGTCCCGTCGGTCTCGGCCGTGGCCGGTGGCGGTGGGGGCGAGGTCGACGACACGGCCGGTGGGGACGGCGGGTCCTCCTGGTCGTCGGGCTCGTCGGAACCACAGCCGACCAGCATGGTGGCCGCCCACGCGCCGAGGACGGCGAACAGGGCGCTCCGGATCCAGCGACCGGTCTTCTCTCGCATCCGACCTCCTTGATCGTCCGCGAGCGTAGAGGCCGCCCCCGCCGGTCGGCCGGACCCACACGTGGTGGTGGCGTCGCACCGCTCGATCGGAGGATCGGGCGGTGCGACGGGGGCGGTCGATCTGCGGCTGACCGATGACCGCTGTCGGATGACCGCTGCCCAATGACAAAGATCGGATGACAACTGTCAGCGATCAGTCACCGGTCAGTCGTCGGTGAAGATCTCGCCCCGTTCCGCCTTCGCGACCAGCAGCGCCGGCGGCGTGAACCGCTCCCCGTACTCCGTCGCCAGTTCCCGCGCCCGTGCCACGAAGCCGGCCACTCCGCCCTCGTAGCCGTTGATGTACTGGAGCACTCCCCCGGTCCAGGCGGGGAATCCGATGCCCATGATGGAGCCGATGTTGGCGTCGGCGACGGAGGTGAGGACGTTCTCCTCCAGGCAGCGGACGGTGTCCAGGGCCTCGGAGAAGAGCATCCGCTCCTTCATGTCCTCGAAGGGGATGGTGACGCCGGGCTTGGTGAAGTGCTCGCGCAGGCCGGGCCAGAGACGGGTGCGCTTCCCCGCCTCGTCGTACTCGTAGAAGCCGCCGCCGCCGCTGCGGCCGGGGCGTCCGAATTCGTCGACCATGCGGTCGATGACGACGTCCGAGGGGTGTCCGGCCCAGGTGCCGCCGGCTTCCTCGACGGCCCGGCGCGTCTCGTTGCGGATCTTGCGGGGCAGGGTCAGAGTCAGCTCGTCCATGAGGGAGAGCACCTTGGCGGGGTAGCCGGCCTGGGCGGCGGCCTGTTCGACGGAGGCGGGGTCGGCGCCTTCGCCGACCATGGCGACGCCTTCGTTGATGAACTGCCCGATGACGCGCGAGGTGAAGAAGCCGCGGGAGTCGTTGACGACGATCGGGGTCTTCCTGATCTGGCGTACGAGGTCGAAGGCGCGGGCGAGGGCCTCGTCGCCGGTGCGTGCGCCCTTGATGATTTCGACGAGCGGCATCTTGTCGACGGGTGAGAAGAAGTGCAGGCCGATGAAGTCGGCGGGGCGGTCGACGCCTTCGGCGAGGCCGGTGATGGGCAGGGTGGAGGTGTTGGAGCAGAGCAGCGCGTCGGGTTCGACGATGTGCTGAATTTCCTGGAAGACCCGGTGCTTGAGGGTGGTGTCCTCGAAGACGGCTTCGATGACGGCGTCGCAGCCGGCGAGGTCGTTGACGTCGGCGGTGGGGGTGATGCGGGCGAGGAGTTCGTCGCGCTTGGCCTCGGTGGTGCGGCCCTTGGCCAGGGCCTTGGCGAGGAGTTTTTCGGAGTAGGCCTTGCCGCGGGCGGCGGCTTCGGGGGTGACGTCCTTGAGGACGACGTCGATGCCGGCCTTGGCGCAGGAGTAGGCGATTCCGGCGCCCATCATGCCGGCGCCGAGGACGGCGACCTTGCGGACGGTGCGGGGTTCGATGCCCTTGGGGCGGCTGCGGCCGGCGTTGACGGCCTGGAGGTCGAAGAAGAAGGCCTGGATCATGTTCTTCGCGGTCTGGCCGGTGACCAGCTCGGTGAAGTAGCGGGCCTCGATGACGAGTGCGGTGTCGAAGTCGACTTGGGAGCCTTCGACGGCGGCGGCGAGGATGTTGCGGGGGGCGGGGTAGGGGGCGCCGGCCAGTTGCTTCTTGAGGTTGGCGGGGAAGGCGGGGAGGTTGGCGGCGAAGCGGGGGTTGGAGGGGGTGCCGCCGGGGATCTTGTAGCCCTTGACGTCCCAGGGCTGCTGGGATTCGGGGTGGGTGTCGATGAAGGCGCGGGCCTTGGCGAGCATGTCGTCGGTGGAGGTGGCGACTTCGTGGACGAGGCCGTTGTCGAGGGCGCGCCGGGGGGAGTACTGGGTGCCCTGGAGGAGGACCTTGAGGAGGGCGTCGGCGATGCCCATGAGCCGTACGGTGCGGGTGACGCCGCCGCCGGCGGGGAGGAGGCCGAGGGTGACCTCGGGCAGGCCGATCTTGGATCCGGGGGTGTCGAGGGCGATGCGGTGGTGGCAGGCGAGGGCGATTTCGTAACCGCCGCCGAGGGCGGCGCCGTTGATGGCGGCGACGACGGGCTTGCCGAGGGTTTCGATGCGGCGCAGGGAGGCCTTGATGGCGGTGCCGGTGTCGAAGGCGAGCTGGGCGTCTTCGGGCCGGAGTTTGATCATGTCTTTGAGGTCGCCGCCGGCGAAGAAGGTCTTCTTGGCGGAGGTGACGATGATGCCGCGGATGGTGTCCTTCTCGGCTTCGGCGCGGTCGGCGACGGCGGCGATGGAGTCCTTGAAGGCTTGGTTCATGGTGTTGGCGGACTGGTTGGGGTCGTCGAGGACGAGGGTGACGATCCCGGTGTCGTCCTGTTCCCAACGGATGGTGGTGCTGGTCGGCGTTGCGGTCATTGCTGCTTCTCCGTAAGGGGGTGGGAACGGGGCGGTCAGACGCGCTCGACGATGGTGGCGATGCCCATGCCGCCGCCGACGCAGAGGGTGGCGAGGCCGTAGCGCTTGTCCTGGCGTTCGAGTTCGTCGATGAGGGTGCCGAGGATCATGGCGCCGGTGGCGCCGAGGGGGTGGCCCATGGCGATGGCGCCGCCGTTGACGTTGACCTTGTCGAGGGTGAGGCCCATGTCCTGGACGAAGCGGAGGACGACGCCGGCGAAGGCTTCGTTGATTTCGACGAGGTCGATGTCGTCGATGGTGAGTCCGGCTTTGGCGAGGGCTTTGCGGGTGGCGGGGGCGGGGCCGGTGAGCATGATGGTGGGTTCGGAGCCGGAGACGGCCGCGGCGACGATGCGGGCGCGGGGGGTGAGTCCGTAGCGTTCGCCGACGGCGCGGGAGCCGATGGCGACGAGGGAGGCGCCGTCGACGATGCCGGAGGAGTTGCCGGCGTGGTGGACGTGGTCGATTTTTTCGACCCAGTGGTACTTCTGGAGGGCGACGGCGTCGAAGCCGCCCATGTCGCCGATGGTGGCGAAGGAGGGCTTGAGGGCGGAGAGGGAGTCGGCGGTGGTGCCGGGGCGCATGTGTTCGTCGTGGTCGAGGACGACGAGGCCGTTGCGGTCGCGGACGGGGACGACGGAGCGGTCGAAGCGGCCGTCCTTCCAGGCGGTGGCGGCGCGTTCTTGGGAGAGTGCGGCGTATTCGTCGACGTCGCGGCGTGAGTAGCCTTCGAGGGTGGCGATGAGGTCGGCGCCGATGCCCTGGGGGACGAAGCCGGTGTCGAAGTTGGTCATGGGGTCGGCGAACCAGGCGCCGCCGTCGGAGGCCATGGGGACGCGGGACATGGATTCGACGCCGCCGGCGAGGACGAGGTCTTCCCAGCCGGAGCGGACTTTCATGGCGGCCATGTTGACGGCTTCGAGGCCGGAGGCGCAGAAGCGGTTTTCCTGGACTCCGGCGACGGTGTCGGGGAGTCCGGCGGCGATGGCGGAGATGCGGGCGATGTCGGAGCCCTGGTCGCCGACGGGGCCGACGACGCCGAGGACGATGTCGTCGATGGCGGCGGGGTCGAGGGTGGGGAAGCGGCGGCGGATTTCGTGGATGAGGCCGACGACGAGGTCGATGGGCTTGGTGCCGTGGAGGGCGCCGTTGGCTTTGCCACGGCCGCGGGGGGTGCGGATCGCGTCGTATACGTATGCTTCGGTGCTCACTGGGGTGCCTTTCGTGAGGGTGCTTGGTGGGTCAGCCGAGCAGGGAGCGGCCGATGATTTCTTTCATGATTTCGGTCGTGCCGCCGTAGATGGTTTGTATTCGGCCGTCGGTGTAGGCGCGGGCGATGGGGTGTTCGGTCATGTAGCCGTAGCCGCCGTGGAGTTGGAGGCAGCGGTCGGTGACGCGTTTTTGGAGTTCGGTGGCCCACCATTTGGCCATGGAGGCGTGGACGGCGTCGAGTTGGCCGTCCGCATGGTCTTCGATGCAGCGGTCGAGGAAGGTGCGGGTGACGGCGCATTCGGTGGCCATTTCCGCTATTTCGAAGCGGATGTGCTGGTGTTTGGCGAGTGGCCGGCCGAAGGCTTCGCGTTCTTTGACGTAGCGGGTGGTGAGGTCCAGGAGGTGTTCGGCGGCGGTGATGGCGGCCATGGCTATGGCGAGGCGTTCCTGGGCGAGGTTGGTCATCAGGTGGATGAAGGCGCCGCCCAGTTCGCCGAGGAGGTTCTCTTTGGGGACGTGGACGTCGTTGAAGAAGAGTTCGGCGGTGTCCTGGGATTTCTGGCCGATTTTGTCGAGGTTGCGGCCGCGTTCGAAGCCGGGCATGCCGCGTTCGACGACGAGGAGGGAGAGTCCGTGTGCGCCGCCTTCGGGGGTGGTTTTGGCGACGACGATGACGAGGTCGGCGAGGATTCCGTTGGAGATGAAGGCTTTTGAGCCGTTGAGGATCCAGTGGTCGCCGTGGTCTTCGGCGGTGGTGCGGATGGCTTGGAGGTCGGAGCCGGCACCGGGTTCGGTCATGGCGATGGCGGTGATGGTTTCGCCGGTGCAGAAGCCGGGGAGCCAGCGTTGTTTCTGTTCTTCGGTGGCGAGGATGGTGAGGTAGGGGCCGATGATGTCGTTGTGGAGGCCGAGGGCGAGGCCGGGGGTGCCGGCGCGGGTGAATTCTTCGGCGAGTACGGCGCTGTAGCGGAAGTCGGGGTTGCCGCCGCCTCCGTACTCTTCGGGGACGGCGAGACCGAGGAGGCCTTGGCGGCCGGCGGCGAGCCAGGCGTCGCGGGAGACGATCCCGTCTTTCTCCCACTGGTCGTAGTGGGGCAGGACTTCTTTGGTGAGGAAGGTGCGGACGGTCTCGCGGAAGGCGTCGTGGTCGGTGTCGTAGAGGCGGCGTTCCATCAGGGCTCCTGGTGCAGGTGGGGTAGGTGCCAGTCGCGGGCGACTTCGGCGGTGTCGGCGCCGGGCTGGGCGGGGCCGCGGTGGATGGTGCCGGGGGTGGCGGAGAAGCGGGGTGCGGGGGCGGGCTGGGTGATGCCGCTGTGTTCGACGAAGGTGGCGCGGGCGGCGAGGTGGGGGTGGGTGGGGGCTTCGCGGAGGGAGAGTACGGGGGCGACGCAGGCGTCGGAGCCTTCGAAGAGGGCGGTCCATTCGTCGCGGGTCTTGGTGCGGAATCGCCGGGCGATGGTGTCGCGGAGTTCGGCCCAGCGGGTGAGGTCTTTGCGGGCGGGGGCTTGGTCGGCGATGCCGAGGATGCGGGTGAATTCGTCGTAGAACTGCTGCTCGAGTGCGCCGACGGCCATGTGGTGACCGTCGGCGGTTTCGTAGGTGCCGTAGAAGGGGCAGCCGCCGTCGAGGAGGTTGGTGCCGCGGCGGTCGTGCCAGCCGCCGGCGGCGAGCATGCCGTGGATCATGGTGGAGAGGTGGGTGGTGCCGTCGACGATGGCGGCATCGACGGTCTGGCCTTGGCCGGTGGTGCGGGCGTGCTGGAGTGCGGCGAGGACGCCGATGACGAGGTAGAGGGCGCCGCCCGCGTAGTCGCCGAGGAGGTTGGCGGGGATGGCGGGTGGTTGGCCGTCCGTGCCGATCATGCCGAGGGTGCCGGTGGGGGCGATGTAGGCGATGTCGTGGCCGGCGCGGTGGGCGAGGGGGCCGTGCTGGCCCCAGCCGGTCATGCGTCCGTAGACGAGGCGGGGGTTGCGGGCGAGGCAGGTGTCGGGGCCGACGCCGAGGCGTTCGGCGACGCCGGGCCGGTAGCCCTCGATGAGGATGTCGGCGCGTTCGACGAGGTCGAGGACGTGGGTGGGGCCGGTGTCGGATTTGAGGTCGATCAGTACGGAGCGTTTGTTGCGGTTGGTGAGGTCATGGGTGGGGTCGATGGCGAGGCCGGGGCCGCCGGGGCGGTCGACGCGTACGACGTCGGCGCCGAGGTCCGCGAGGTGCATGGCGGCGAACGGGCCGGGGCCGATGCCGGCGAGTTCGATCACGCGTAGGCCGGTGAGCGGGCCGCTCGGGCCGGGGCCCGGGGCGGGGTGGGTCGGTGGTGCCGTCATCAAGCCCCCAAGCGGTATGAGCACGACTGCGGTGTGACATGGCCGAGGTGTGACACGACTGCGATGTGACACAACTCGGTAGGACACAACTTCGGTATGACACAACTGATGTAACACCGGTGATGCTAGGAACGCGTTCCACTCCGCACAAGCCCTGTGGCCGGCCGGTGCGGGTCCACGCCCCGAAATCGACCGGCGGCCGTGACCGCCGGTTCGGAAGGACGTGCCGAGGGACGATCACACCAGAATCGAGCCCCCGCACACGGGCGGCGAGCGCGCCACACTGACCGGCATCCTCCACTTCCCGCGCGCGGCGCCGGCGATGGAAGGTACGCGGGACTGACCTCGGAGCAGCTCAGGGCGCGGGCGGTGCCGCCTTCGGGGCTTTCGCCGCTGGGGCTGGTCCGCCATCTGGCGGAGGTGGAACGTAGCTGGTTCTCCAACACCCTGATGGGTGAGGCGGTGGCGGCCCGGCGCCACCGGCGAGTGAGGCCGCGGCCCGGCGTACGGCCCCGGGCGCGGGAGCGCTAGGCTCCGCCTCCGACGACAGCGGGCGGGGAGCCCGCGGGGGCGCAGCGGAGGGCTGGATGGAGACAGGGCGGGCGTATGACGTGGTGCTCTTCGGGGCGACCGGGTTCGTCGGGGAGCTGACCGCGCGGTACCTGGCCGAGCACGCTCCCGAGGGGTGCCGTTGGGCGCTCGCCGGGCGCAGCCGGGTGAAGCTGGAGGCGTTGCGCGAGCGGCTCGCCGCGAGGTGGCCGCACTGTGCGGAGCTGCCGCTGCTGTGCGCGGACGCGGACGATGCCGGATCGCTGCGGGAGCTGGCGCTTTCGGCGCGGGTGGTGGCGACGACGGTCGGTCCGTACGTCTGGTACGGGGAGGGTCTGGTGGCGGCCTGTGCGGAGGCCGGTACGGATTATGTGGACCTGACCGGTGAGGCCGAGTTCGTCGATCGGATGTACGTGCGGTACGACGCGCTGGCCCGGGAGACGGGGGCCCGGCTGGTGCACGCGGCCGGTTTTGACTCGGTGCCGCATGATCTGGGCGTGTATTTCACGGTCCAGCAGCTGCCGGAGGACGTGCCGTTGCGGGTGGACGGGTTCTTGCGGGTGGGTGCGTTGTTCTCGGGCGGTACGTTCGCCTCGGCGCTGACGGCGATGGGGCGCGGGCGGCAGATGGTGCGGGCGGCGCATGAGCGGCGGCTGCATGAGCCGCGGCTGGTGGGGCGGCGGGCGCGGGCGGTGCTGGGCGGGCCTCGGTTCAGTGTGGAGACGGGCACGTGGGCGTTGCCGCTGCCGACGCTGGACCCGCAGGTGGTGGCGCGGTCGGCGGCGGCGCTGGCGCGGTACGGGCCGGACTTCCGCTACCGGCACTATGCCTCGGTGAAGACGCTGCCGATGGCGCTGGGCGGGGTGGCGGTGGTGGGTGCGGGGGCGGCCCTGGCGCAGGTGCCGTGGGCGCGGCGGTGGCTGATGGAGCGTTACGCGCCGGGCCAGGGGCCGGACGAGGAGCGCCGGGGGCGGAGCTGGTTCTCGTTGCGGCTGGTGGGCGAGGGCGGTGGGCGGCGGGTGTTCACCGAGGTGTCGGGTGGTGATCCGGGGTACGACGAGACGGCGAAGATGCTCGCCGAGTCGGCGCTCGCGCTCGCCTTCGACGCGCTGCCGAAGACGTCCGGGCAGGTCACGACGGCGGTGGCGATGGGCGACGCGCTGCTGGGGCGGCTGCGGGCGGCGGGGATCCGGTTCCGGGTGGCGGACGCCAGGTAAGGGCGGGGCGCGGTCACGTCGGCTGGTGGCGGAGCCAGGTAGGGCGGGGACGGGGCGCGGTCGGCGCCGGGTGGTGGCGTACGGGGGCGGGGCGGTGGTCAGTGCCGTACGAGGCAGAAGGGGTGGCCCGCCGGGTCGGCGTAGACGCGCCACGCGCGCGTGCCGCCTCCGTCGTCGAGGAGGGTGGCGCCGAGGGCGAGTACGTCGCGGTGGGCGAGCTCCAGGTCGTCGACGCGGATGTCGAGATGGGACTGCTGGGGGCGGCTCGGGTCGCCCCAGACGGGCGGGCGGTGGTCCGTGGCGCGCTGGAAGGCCAGCACGGGGCCGGTGCCGGGATGGAGGGTGGCCCAGTCGTCGTCCAGGGACCACTGGCGGTCGGGGCGGTTCACCTCACCGCCGAGGAGCCCCTGGTAGAAGCGGGCGAGGGCAAGGACGTCGGCGCAGTCGAGGACGACGCACTGGAGGCTGCCGATCACTGGATGCGGGGTCCTTTCCGGGAGGGGTCCTCAAGCGTCCGGGAGATGTCCTTGAGCGCTTGCCGGCACAGGGCGTCGGCGTGGCGGGTGGTCTCCGGGAGGCGGTAGCGGGGGCTGAGGTGGAGGGTGTGCGCGCAGGCGGCGTCGAGGGTGACGCGGTGGCCGACGGAGACGAAGACGGGTTTGACGCCGTCCTGGGTGCGCAGGGCGCGGCCGACGGTCTCGCGGCCGTGGCTGTCGTCGGCGACGAGCGCGGCGGTCGAGCCCCGGCGCTCGCCGGGCTGTTCGTAGGTGAAGGTGAACGGGTTCTTGGCGACGCCGATGACGGGCAGGCCGGTGAGGACTCCGAGGTGGCTGGCGAGGCCGAAGCGGCGGGGGTGGGCGAGCCCGTATCCGTCGCAGACGACCAGTCCGGGGTCGGTGTTCAGGGACTCCAGGGCGGCGAGGACGGTCGGTATCTCGCGGAAGGCGAGCAGGCCGGGTACGTACGGGAAGGAGATCCGTCCGACGGCGGTGGTCTTCTCCACGACGTCCAGGCTGCGGGCGTCGAGGACGACGGCGGCCGCGACGACGACGTCCCGTTCGTCGTCGTATGCCACGTCCACCCCGGTCACGACGCCGTTCCCGGGGGTGGGGCCGGCCTCGTCGAGTACGACCTTGCCGCGCAGTTCGTCCTGTACGGCCCGTGCGGTGGCCTCGTCGGCGGGCCAGCCCGCGGGCGCTTCGATGATCTTCATGGTGACGGCCACCTTACGGGGAGCCTGGGCCGGCGTATGGCGACGGCGAAGGGGCGGCGGGGGCTGGGGGTCCGCGAGTCGGACGGGGCCGCGGGCGGCGGGCCGGCGCCGGTAGCCTGCCGATCATGTTCGTACTGGAATTGACCTACACAGCCCCCGTCGAGCAGGTCGACGCGCTCCTCGACGCGCATGTCGAGTGGCTGGACGCGCAGTACGCCGCCGGGGTGTTCATCGCCTCGGGGCGCAAGAACCCGCGTGACGGCGGGGTGATCCTCGCCGTGGGGGACGACCGCGCGCAGATCGAGAAGATCGCGGCGGCCGACCCCTTCACCACCGGCGGGGTGTGCGCGTACCGCATCACGGAGTTCGTGGCGACGAAGACGGCGCCGGAACTCGCCCCGTACCGCCAGCAGCTGCCCGTCTAGAAGCCCAGGCGCGCCACCCGGCCCTTCTCGCCCGCCGCCCAGCAGCCGATGTCGGGCGTGCAGTCGACGGTGTCGTACGAGCCGGTGTCGACGGTGCGCCAGCTGCGGCCGCCGTCGAGGGTGAGGTCCGTGCCCGTGGGGCCGACGGCGAGGGCCGCGGTGCGGCTGTGCGGCAGCCAGGCGACACCGGAGCGGTAGGCGGGCGGTGGGGTGGATGCCTGCTGCCAGGTGCGGCCGCCGTCGCGGGTCACCGCTCCCGCCCGGGGTGAGGGCTGGTCCTTGCGGTAGTCGCCGCCGACGGCGATGCCGTGGTGGCGGCCCTGGAAGGCGAGGGCGAACACGCCGCGTGCCGGGTCGCCGGCCGGGATGGTGGATTCGGTGGCCGTCCAGGTGAGTCCGCGGTCGGCGGAGTGCAGGACGCGGGCGGTGGCGCCGCCGCCGGTGGCCAGCCAGACGTCCTTGGGGCCGGAGCTGACCAGGCACTGGCCGCTCGCGGCGAAGCCCGCCTCGCCGGGCAGGGCGTCGGGCATGCCCTTGCTGGGCAGCACCTTCCAGGACTTTCCGCCGTCGCCGGTGGCGAGGATGCGGTACTTGCCGTCGACCGGGTCGCTCATGGCGAGACCGTTGCTGCGGTCGAAGAAGGTGACGCAGTCGTAGAAGGCCTTCGGGTCGGTGTTGCGGAAGGATTCTGTCCAGGTCGCGCCGCCGTCGTCGGTGCGCAGGAGGCGCGACGCCTCCCCCTCGCCGATGGCGAGGACGACGGCCCGCTTGGTGTCGAAGGCCTCGATGTCGCGGAATTCCAGCTCCGCGGCGCCGGGCGGCGATACGTTCCGCCAGGTGCGGCCGCCGTCGGTGGTGCGCAGGACGGTTCCCTTGGAGCCGGCGACCCAGGCGCTGTCGCGGCTGACGGCGGCGAGCCCCCGGAACCGTGCGTCGGTGCCGGTGGCGGTGAGCTTCCAGGGCGTCCGCTCCGGGCGGCTGTCAGCCGTCGTACTCGGTTCAGCCGTGCCCTGCGCCTCGGTCGGCTGGTGCTTCGCAGTCATGTTGTGCGCCTTGGCCGGGTGGGCCGGCGCGGTCATGTCGTGCGCCTCGGTCGTGTGCGCCTGGGCGGGCGCCGCGAGGGCGGCCGCGAGCGCCGCCCCGCATAGCCCCACCGACACCGTTCGTCTCGTCTTCCCCATGGACGTCATGGCGCCGGAAGCTAGCCGACGGGGCAGGTCCCGTCCAGGGTGCGAGGTGACCGTGCGATGTCACGCTGCGACGTGCGGTTGCGCGGTGCACTGACAACGATGGCGGTGACGCAGGTCACGCCGTATGACAGTGCACGCCCCGGCGGATTTCGTCGTCCTCCCAGGTGTCAGGGAGACGTCACAGAAGCCGCGCGCGAGGAGCAAGGCCTTGTCCACCGTCATCGAGCAGGCCGTGCAGGCCCGCATGGTCGCGTCAGCGCCGCGCATGGAGACCGTGCACGCCACGCTGCGCTACGACCCCAAGGACCCGTTCGCGGTGAGCATGGCGTTCCCGCCGCCCGCGACGCTGGAGGGCGTCGAGGTGTCCTGGGCGTTCTCCCGGGATCTGCTTGCGGCGGGCATGGACCGGCCGGCCGGTGTCGGCGACGTACGGGTGAGGCCGTACGGGTACGACCGCACGGTGCTGGAGTTCCATGCTCCGGAGGGTGTGGCGATGGTCCATATCCGTACGTCCGAGGTGCGCGGTTTCCTGCACCGTTCGCAGCTTCTGGTGCCGTCGGGGGGCGAGCACCAGTACCTCGATCTGGACGAGGATCTGGCGGAGTTGCTCCGGGACGCCATCTAGTAGTGCTTTGTTAGCGGGTCTTGTCACATTGGGTGTTCGGTAGTTCGCTGGTTGTATGAGGGCTGGGGAGCTT